>NZ_JABTYH010000044.1 GCF_013314975.1 Pseudarthrobacter oxydans
GCCGGCGCGCTTGACCCTCGCGATGGAGCGGGCCAGCGGGTTCATGATCACGTAGCCGGAGTCGCAGAAGACCGGAATGGACACCAGGGCGCCGACGGTGCCCATGGCCCAGGGCTCCCGGCCCTTGCCGAACAGCCGCAGGAAGGCCAGGGCCAGCGCGTTGGCGGCGCCGGAAACTTCGAGGATCTTGCCGATGGCCACACCCAGGCCGATCACGATGCCGATCGAGGCGAGGGTGTTGCCGAAGCCGGTGGTGATGGCCTTGACGATGTCGAGGGGGCTTTGGCCGGCCACGAGGCCGGTCACAAGGGCAGCGATGAGCAGCGCGACGAAGGCGTCGAGCCGGGTGCGAAGTACGAGCACGACGATGGTCGCGATGCCCAGTACCAGCGCAAGTAGCAGTTGTATATCCACGTTGATGTACTCCTTGGGGACAAGAGCCCGGGCGCGCTGCCCGGCCCTCCTCGAAAGACGCATTACCGGTTGGAATTGACTCCGTTGAGTGACGGGTGCCACACTATCCGGACATAAGACATCTGACAAGCCAATGGAGGAGGGATGCCGGTGAGCCGCCAGACACTCGCAGACTCAGTGTTCGCCGATCTCCTGGAACGCGTCCTCTCCGGTGACCTCCCGCCACAGTCATCGCTGCCGGCGGAGGCGGAGATCGCCAAGGCCGCCGACGTCAGCAGGCTGACGGTCCGCGAGGCGCTGAAGACGCTGCAGGCCCAGAACATCGTGACGGTGCGGCGCGGCCTGGGGACCTACGTCAATCCGCCCGAGGAATGGACGGGGCTGGAGGCCATCCTCCGGGCAGCCGCCCGCGGCACCGGGATTGACGAGGCAGCGCTGAAGCTGCTCGAGGTCCGCCGCATCATGGAAACCGGGGCCGCCGAGCTCGCAGCCCGGCACGCCACTGCCGAGCATTTTGCCGCCATGGAGAAGGCAATTGCAAACCTGGAAACGGCGCACGAGGCCGGCGACCTGGACGCCGTGACCCTGGCGGACCTTGCCTTCCACAACGTGGTGTTCAGGGCTTCGGCGAACCCGTTCCTCCCTGCGCTGCTGGGGCAGCTGGGCCACCTGCTCTACACCACGCGCCGGGAAACCTCTGCGTTTCCCGAGGTCCAGCGCCATGCCCTGGAGCACCACCGGCTGGTCCTGGCGGCGATTGCCACGGGAGAGCCGGAAACAGCCCGCAAGGCCATGGACGAGCACATCAACCAGACCTATGACGACTACGCGCGCTTCATCAAGGCCAAGGAATCCAACACAGGAGTTGAACCAGCATGACCCACACCACCACTTTTCCCGCTGCACGCACGGCCGTCCTGACCGGCGCCGCCTCGGAGCGCGGCATTGGCCGCGCGACTGCAGACAGGCTGGCCGGCGAGGGCTGGAACATCGCCATCCTGGACATCGACGGCGAGGCAGCGGCCCTGGCTGCCAAGGAGATCGGGGAAAAGCACGGCGTGCAGGCGCTGGGACTGCAGACCGATGTGTCGGACGAGGCGTCCATCGATGCTGCCATCAGCCGCGTCGAGGCGGAGCTGCCTCCCATCGTGGCGCTGGCCAACATCGCCGGCATCAGCTCTCCGCGGCCCTTCATGGAGGAAACCAAGGAAGGCTGGGAGCGGGTCTTCGCGATCAACATGACCGGGACCTTCCTGGTGACCCAGCGCGTGCTTGGCGGAATGATTGACCGGAAACTTGGCCGGGTGGTGAGCATCTCGTCCATCTCCGCCCAGCGCGGCGGCGGCACCTACTCAAAGGTCGCGTACAGCTCCGCCAAGGCCGGCATCATCGGCTTCACCCGCGCCCTGGCCCGCGAGATGGGCGAGCACGGGATCACCGTCAACTGCATCGCCCCGGGGCCCGTGGACACGGACATAATGGGCGGCACCCTGACCGATGAGCGGAAGAAGGAGATGTCCAGGGACATCCTGGTGGGCCGCGTGGGAACCGTAGATGACATGGCGGCTTTGATGGCCTTCCTCATGGGCGAGGACGCCGGCTTCATCACCGCGGCCACCTATGACATCAACGGCGGCCTGCAGGTTTCCTAGAGCGGTTCCAGGCGGGGACCTTCGCAACCTGTCCGGAAAAGTACGACGGCGGCGCGGCCGGCACATCAGCCGGCCGCCCCGCCGCGGTTGTTGAGCCAGCCGTGGCTGGCTCTACGGTTCGGGTCGCGTCTGCGGCTCTCCCGTGGCGTGCGGCCTCCTTCTGACCATGATTCTCGCGACAACAGCACCTATCAGGCCAGCGAGCGTCACCAGGTGCACCTCGTCGTAGGAAAGACCGTCGATATTAGGCTGCAACTCCTCCGCGGTGGCCCACCCAAACCAGACTTCACTGACCAGGATCCCCGCGGCGAAGTAGAGGGCTGCCGAGACGAGCCATAACCACTTCATGACGCGGTGTCCGACGATCAGGTGGGCGATCAGTCCGAACGCCACCGACATGACGGCCAGCAGTCCCACGCCGGCAAGCCCCAGATCCCAACGCACCACGGCGACCTCCTTGCACCCGGGACGCAAATTATTTGAGGCTGAGCACCTCGTCGATGGGACGGCCGTTGACGAGCACCCGGGCGCTTGTGGCCCCGGCTGCGGTCATGGCCGTGTACTCGAGCTGGGCCTTGACGCGCGGAACGTCGCACACGCCTCCCAGCATGAACTGCCCTTCGAGGTGGATGGTGATAGTGCTCCCGTCCAGCTGGCCTCCCGTGTAGGTGAGATTCGACTGGTACAGGGCATTCACCAGGCCGGACAGCCCCACATCGCGGTTCTTGTTCGCGAGCAGGGCCCCGATGCTGGGGCCCACCTGGTCCGTAAAACGGACCGGGGCCGTGGTGGTCGCCACCAGGCTGTCGCCGCAGCCGATCAGCGGCCCGGAAATCCCGCCGTCGTCAATGGCGATGTAGTAAATGGTCAGCGGGGCGACCTGCTCCGGAAGCCCCGGAGACGCCGGTTCCGCCGTTGTCGTTGGACTGACGGGCATTGACGAGGGCGGCACGGACGTTGTGGGCCCCATGGTCACACCCGGGGTGGCCGGCGGCGCCGGACTCGCCGTGGATGTGGGGGCAGCGGAGCTGCCGGTTGGCGTCGGGACAGTGCCCGGGGCGGCGGAAGTGCTGGGGGGCGCCGGCGCCGGCGGGCCGAAACAGGCGGAGAGCGCGAACACCGCGCTTAACATTAGAGCGCCGAATACAGAGTGCTTGATCCGGCCCATGATGCCCCCTCTTGATCCGGGCCGCAGGTGGTGGCCCCGCCTTCAAGATACGTCCGGGCAGCCCGCCGTAGAAGGGCCTTAAGTCCGGCCCGGAGCCGGTAGGTGGCGGCAGGTGCTGCTTTTACCTTGGAGGGGCACACAGGTGCCCCTCCCCGGACAAGGTGGTAAGGCGGGGTGTGGCCCACCCCCGAACGGATTCCCCGCGTTCCATGGGCCACACCCCGCCGGCTATAGGGGCCGTTCCGTGCCGTTGACCTGTTTGTACAACGGGTTCCGTGCCCGCTGGCGCAGTTCCTGGTCGATCTGTTCCAGAAGCTTCTCAGTGGCCTCCAGCCTGGCTATATCCAAGGACCTCTGAAGGGTCTCCCGCAGCTTCATGAGGTCGTCGGTAGGTGTGAATGGCCATCTGCCGAGCGTCAGCCTCGGCTGGCTCCCAATCCCCGAAATCGCGCGTCCGCTCATTGCTGGTACCTCAGCGGGGAAAGGATCGTTTCGGGGTGCAGGCGGGCGCGTCGCTGGAAAGCTCGGCGGTGGTGGTGGGGGTCATGGACGGCTCCTTTGACGGAAGAATGGCCGTTGCCTGACCCTCTCCCATACTAAGCATGGCCAAATTCGGAAGGGAAGACCCTTCTGACACATCGCGGGTACGCGAACCCCCTCGCTGGGGACCCCGCACGTTGGGCAGCCCGCACGGTGGTTGGCCGTAGCCGGTGAGCCGCCGCCCGCCGTCGTTGTGCGGTGTTGTTAGGTGGCGGTATTCCCTGATGATGTGGGTGACGCAGGCTTGGCGAGCTGGGCTGCGATGTCGTCGGCCCAGGCGTCGATGGCGGCCCAGTCCCGGAAGTCTCCGAAGCGGCCGCCGGCGAGCCGGAACAGGAAGCGCAGCGCTGGCGACATCTGGTCCGCGTTGTAGACACCGGAGAACATCCTGTGGCCGCGAAGAGATACGTCCTGGGGCAGTGCTCCTGCCAGGCGCGCTTGCTGCAGTCCCGCGCCCCGTTTGCGGAACGGCTTCGGCAGTGCATCAGCCATCCCCACGTTGAAGGCCCAGACGGGCCGTTTGGCCAGCTCAGGGGCATGGCGGGCGAAGAACTGACCGGCCGCGGGCAGCCACGACTGGTTGTGCACGGCGCTGCCCACCACAACAGCGTCGTAAGCGGAGACCGACTCGACCTCCTCCACGGAACGGCACTCGACGCCGTCCAATCCAGCTGCCAAACGGTCCGCTATGTGGTGGGCGATGTCCCGGGTTGATCCCAGCGCACTGGCATAGGCAACTAAAACAGTCATGGCTGAACCTCCGAATCGTGCCGCCTCCAGTCTGATGGAGACGGCTGCGGCCGGGATGTGCCGTTGGTCCCGAGACTGGGGCCGTATCCTAGGCGGGCTACTCCTCGTTCGCGGCCGCTTCAACCCAGTCGATGGCGTCGTCCGGGAAGTAGTGCCCCGGGGTTTCGCCCTGGCCGGACCACCACGGATCGTCGGTGGCCGGTCCGCCCGCGCCGGCAATTTCTGCTGCGACTGCCGCCGGCACCTCATCCCCGTTGTTGTTGATCAGCCACGTCCGCGTCGCTGGTTGCAGTTTCGTCCACCACTGGTCGATGCTCATGGCCGAAGTGTCCCACGCTGGCAGGAGTACGTCACGCACCCTTGACTGACCGCAGCAGTGCCCCTGGAAAACTCCCCTACTCCGCGATATCTTCCGCCCACAGCTCCGGGTTGTCTGCCTGGAAGCTGCGCATCATGTCCACGCAGCGCTGGTCATCCAGCACCACCACCTCAACTCCGCGCGACCGGAGGAGCTCCAGCTCGCCGTCGAACGTGCGTGCCTCCCCCACCACCACACGGGGGATCTTGAACTGGATAATGGTTCCGGCGCACATGGCGCACGGTGCCAGGGTGGTGTACAGCGTGGTGTCCCGGTAGGTCTTTTGCCGGCCGGCTGCGCGGAGCGCGGACATTTCCCCATGCGCGATCGGATCGGCGCTTTGGACCCGTTCGTTGTGCCCGCTGGCGGCCACCTCGCCGTCCCGGGCGAGCGCGGCCCCGATGGGAATGCCGCCACCGGCCAGGCTCTTTTGGGCGGCCCGGTAGGCGGCCTCGAATGCGGGGTGGTCGGTACTGTCCAGCTGCGCGGTGGAGGAATGCTGCTCGTGGGTCATGGCGTCATTGTTGCATGCCCGCTCCGGGCTCCTCTTAGAAAATCCCGCTGTTTGGACCGCCGGTCCGCCGCCGTGACCTCCCGCTGGCGGGCCCTGCCCCGGTATAATTGCCCCGGGGCATGGCTTGGTTAGAAGGCGTGAACAATGGCTGGTTCGCTCCCGACCGCCTCGGGTCGGATCTTCATCAGTTACCGGCGGGAAGAGACCGCTTACCCGGCCGGCTGGCTATACGACCGGCTGGCGGACCGCTACGGCGGCGGCCAGGTTTTCAAGGACGTCGATTCAATCCAGCTGGGCGATGACTTCGTCGAGGCGATCACCAGGGCAGTGGGTTCCTGCGACGTGGTACTGGTGCTGATCGGCGACAAGTGGGTCACCATCGCCGATGAGCACGGCAAACGCCGCCTCGACGACGCTGACGATTTTGTGCGCCTGGAAATCCAGGCCGCATTGACGCGCAACGTCCGCGTCATCCCGATCCTGGTGGACGGGGCCAGGATGCCGCGTGCCGATGAACTGCCCGAGAGCCTGGCAAAGCTGGTCCGCCGGCAGGCCCTGGAATTCAGCCCCGCCCGCTTCGAGTTCGACACCAGCCGGCTGTTCAAGGTGCTGGACGGGACCCTTGCGGAGATGCGGAAAACGCAGGAGGACGACGACGGCGTGCCGGCCCCGGCGGTTGCCGCCGAGCCGGGTGCCACCACAGGAGGGGACCCGAAGCCGCTGCCGCGGCAGCGCGGGCACTTCGCCCCGCGGACGCTGATCCTGGGAGGGGCGGCCGCCGTCGCCGTCGTGATCCTGCTGGCCGTGCTGCTCCTCGCCAACCTCCAGAACAGATCGTCGCCCAGCGCCAACACTGCCGGCGGGCAGGCGCCCGTCCAGGCCGGCGGCGGGGGCGGCGGTATTGACGTGGACGGGTCCACGGTCACGAGCGAAGACGGGCTCCAGCTGAGCGGACTGCAGGCCACGAGCCGGCGCGATCCGGAGTCTCCCCGGGTCGGGGATACGGTCACGGTGAGCTACGCGTTGACGAACACCACGGACCAGCGCCTGCAGCTGGAGTACACGTTTGTTGGCGTGCGGGATCCAGCGGGTGACAACAAGGATGCCGAGGACATGAATGAAGGAAGGGCCCTGGCACCCGGAGAAACCGTCACCGCGCAGGGCAGGGTGCTGCTCAACGCCGCCGGCGGATGGGCAATGTGGCCCTGCTATGTGCTGTCAGGGGATCGCTTCTGCCCGGATAGGTGGCAGGTGTTCTTTGTCCTGGCCGAGTAGCCAGCTCTAGAGGAAAGGGAAGCCGATGGTGCGCCGCGGGGACGAACCAGGACCGGCACGGCCCATCGCGGCCGTACTCCGGCCCGCCGCCGACGATCCCACGTGGGACCGGCTGGAGGACCAGATCACCTGGTATGACACCAAGAGCAGCGACAACCAGCGCCGCTACAAGTGGCTCAAGCTGCTGGAACTCGCGGTCGCCGCCACCCTGCCGGTGGTGGCCGGCATTGGGAGCCCGGTCCTGGTGACCGGCACCCTGGCCGCCGTCATCGTCGTCCTGGAGGGTGCCCAGCACCTGTACCAGTTCCAGGAACGCTGGATCACCTACCGCTCCACCGCCGAGGCGCTCAAGCACGAGCGCTACCTGTACCTGGCCAAGGCAGGGCCGTATCTCCGCGCGGACCGGCACCAGCAGCTGGCCGAGCGGATCGAGGGCCTGATCTCCCAGGAGCACGCCAAGTGGACCAGCAGCCAGCAACAGGCTCCGGGCCGCCAGGAAGACCGGTAGGGCGGGATGCAGCCCCTTGTGGTCAGGGCTGCGCGGCTCGTTACTCCGGCGCCGGCTGTGACTGCGGTGCGGAACGCGTCCCCGCGTCCGTACTCGGTCCCGACGTTGGAACGAACTCCCAGTCGAAGGACCCGTCGACCTTCAGTGTCAGCCGAAGGAACCCGTGGGTGTCGCTGAACCGCTTCACGATGAAGGGCGGGCTGCTGGTGAAAGGACGGAGTCCGACGCCTCCCGTGGAAACCTGGAACGATGTCATCCCGTCGCTCACGCACTGGTCTGCGTTGTCCACCGGGCATGAGCGTTCATAGTTGTGCTGCGACCCGGACAGGATCAGGCGGACCCGGTGCTTCCACATCACATCGATCCACGGCTTATGGTCCAGGTTGCGCTCATGCGTTTCCGTGCTGGACGTGAAGTACGGCTCGTGGTGCACCACTGCCAGGTGCCTGCCCGCAGCCTTGGCGGCAGCAAGGTCCCGGTCCAGCCACGTTGTCAGCGCCTGGGCCCGCGCCGGGTTGTACCGCCAGTGCGCGGAGGACAGGAACGCGAAGTGCCAGTTCCCAAAATCCTTTGAGTATGGTTGCCCGTTTTCGATGAATCCGCGCTCATGGTTGATCGCAGACTTGGCAGAGGACCCCGGGCACTGGCCATTCATGAAATTGTCGAGGTCTTCATTGCGGCCGGGTTTCCAGTCGTGGTTGGGGGCGGAGACCCAGTACAGCTTGGGCAGTGTGCCGCTCCAGAGCCTCGACCAGTACTTCACGTAGTCGTCGCAGTACGCGGCGTCGTACTGGAAGTCCCCGATCCCCAGGAACGCGTCAACCTCGTGGTTTTGCACGAGCCGCGTGATCGCCGCAGCGTTCCTGCCGGACGGGCTGTCCGGCGCATAAGTCCTGACGCCGTTCATGTCACCCACCGCGGCAATGCGGACATCACGCAGGGGAAAGGCAGGCTGGCCATGAATCGGTGGCAGGGCTGCCTTGGGGGTCGCGGCCGGGGACGAAACAGCCGGGGACGGCTGGCTCGGCGGGAGCGGAGTGGCGGTGCACGCCGCAACGGAGGCGGCCACAAGGGTTGCAGCGGCTGCGGCCACGCTCCGCAAGGACCTGCGTCGCGGGAGTGCTGGCTGCATTCGGTAACCCTCCATGAAGCCGGCCCGCAGGCCGTCCTGCGAGGGACAACCAGATGCGCCGGCACTTTTGATAATTCCCAGGCATGGACGGGGTGTCAAGGGCACCCCGTCCGCCCGGATACGCCTGCCGGGGTGCGTCGGCTGACGGGGTCTTGTGCTGAGGCCTCTGGATGAGAGGGAGCCTGTCCGGTTGGCCGCTTTGCGGCTGGTTCGAACCATTGTTCGGCTTTGGCGCAAGCGATATTATGCTCCCGGGGAGAGGTCCTGGTTTCGCTTGACCGCCGTTAGGGGCCCCTCCAATGAACGAATTCTTCACAATGCATCCTGGCGAGACCGCACCTCCACTGCCGCCCGGACCCGTCCTCTGCACCGGGACCGCGGGCATGCGGCGCATACACCGCTTTTTCCTGTGGGCATACGACGAGGCCGGGCTTGGTGCGCTCCGTTGAACCTGGCGACACTGCCCGCTCCGCCTACGTGGGGGAAGTCCTCGGGAACTTCGACAAGGTACTCCACATCCACCACGAGGGCGAGGACCTGCTGATGTACCCGCAGCTGGGCCAACGGGCACCTGCGTGCGCGCTGCATGTGGCACAAATGCTGGAGCAGCACCGGCAGGTCACCCAGCGGCTCGAAGGCATCGAGCCCGTCCGCCGGCGCTGGATAGCGACGCCCGATGCAGAGTCCGCTGCGGAACTGGCCGGGCGCTACGAGGACCTGTCGGCAATCCTCAAAGTGCACCTGCGCCGGGAAGTCACGGAGATGATGCCCGTGGCGGACAGGGTGATGACCGAGAAGGAAATGAACGGACTGGGGCAGCACAGCATTGAGCAGTTCGACAAGAAATTCCTGGTCACCTATCTGGGGATGGTGCTGGCCACGAACCCGCCCGCAGACCGGAGGGAACTGTTCAAGGAGATCCCACCGCCGGTCCGCCTGGGCTACCGACTCATCGGGCGCAGGATGTACCGGAAACAGTACTCGATGCTCTTCCCAGGACGCCCGATCCCCGAGACGCTTTAAAGGCCGGCCGGCCATGGTCTTCGTGGTTCCTGCGATCGGGCTGCTGCTGTGGATTGGCGTCCTTTTGGGTGCAATGGTCCTGGTAGGTATTCTCTGGGCGGCGTTCGGCCTGGTTGTAGGGCTCGCGAACCTCGCGCACCTGCTCATCGGAGGAAAAAGCCGGCCGAGCGTTCAGAGGAAAACCGCCGCTGGCCCCAACCGGAACGTACACCGGGCGCCACCCCCACGGCAGGCACCGCGGGTCGCAGGCCCCGGGGAGTCCGGCGGCAGGGCCGCGGCTGAGATATGGCCCAAATGGAACTCGTCGCACCGGCTGTATGTGGAGGGCGAGAAGTCGCACTGGCAGGAGCAGTTCGACGCCCTGGACTACCGCGGATAAGTCCGTCCGGGAGATCGCGAGTATACGATCCCCTTAGACCCGGGACGGCAGCCTCACGGTCTGCGGAGGTCTTCCGCGGGATGGCGGCCGATGTACTTGCCTTTGTGATGCTCCCAGGCGCCATCGCCGTCGTCCTCATCATTGCGGCGGCCGTGATCAACGCACGGGACGTTCGACGGCGGGATCCAGTGCGCGGGCCGGCGGCGTGTGCGAGATGGAGACGGGTTTTGGCCGCCGGTGCTCCCGCGCGGCCGAGCATGGCGACCATTTCTATCCCTGGTCGAAGGGCGGGTCCACCAGCCTGCGAAATTTTGTGGCCGCCTGCAGCCGGTGCAACCGCGCCAAAGGCGCACGAATCCCGTCTCCGGAACAACAAATGCGGCTGGAACGGCGACGGCGGACCTACGTTCCGCTGGACGCTGCCGTGGCCGTCGGCGAGAGGCAGCCGCTTCCGTAGGCCCGCAACGAATGTCATCCCACCCGCAGTGCGAGAGCGTTGCTGGAAAACCTGCGGTAAGTGAGAGAGGGTGCCCAAAAACCTGTATTAAGTGAGAGAGCGTCGCAGGGGGTTGAGGATGTTGGGGTTGGGGGGTGAGGTTGGGTTGCGGGCGTCGGGATCCTTAGAGGGAGGCTCCCCCGCAGATGACGTAGTTTTGGCCGGTGATGGACTTGCCGTGCGGGCCCAGCAGGAACGCGGCCAGGGCAGCCACGTCCTCCGGGTCCACCAGGGCTCCCAGCGCGGGCATCTTCACCGGGGTGGCAGCGCGGCCGGGGTCGTTCAGCATCGGAGTGTCGGTGGGGCCCGGGGACAACACATTCACCGTGATACCCCGCGGCGCGAGCTCCTGCGCCCACGTCCGCCCCAGGCCCATCAGGGCAGCCTTCGTGGCGGCGTAGTGACTCTTGCCCGGCATGCCCGTGGAGGTGCGGCTGCCCAGCAGGACGATCCGGCCGCCGTCGGGCATGGACGGCACCAGGGCGTTGGCCAGCACGGATGCCGCCGCCACGTGGACCGTGAACATCCCGGCCAGGGCGGACGGATCAAGGGAACCCAGGTGGGCCGTCCGCTGGAACCCGGCGGCGTGCACCAGGGCATCCGCCGGTTCCAGCGAAGAGACCACGGGCTCCAGGGACTCGGGCTCCGACAGATCAGCCTGCACCCACTGGAAGCCCTCCCCCAGGGACGACTCGCTGCGGCTCAGGCCGGTCACCCTCCACCCGTCGGCCAGCAGCCGCTGGGCTATGGCCTTGCCGATCCCCGAGCTGGTCCCGGTGACCACCGCGTGCCTGGTCATGCGTCCCCGCCCGGCGTGGTGGTGCCGTCATACGCCCACTGCGGGTCCACGCGGACGAACTTGATGGCTTGCCGGAAGTACGTGTACGCGATGTTCAGCGCACCGTCCGGGCCCTGGTGGATGGACGGGTAGGAGTACTCACGGTTGAGCCCGTCGCGGGAGTTGTTGGACAGGCAGTACCCGTCCCCCACGTCCAGGTTCCGGCGGATGGGCCACGTACGGCCCGAATCCTCGGAGATGGCCAGCGTCATCGGTGAGCGCGGCGTGCCCCAGAAGGCGCGCTTGACGCCGTCGTCCTCGGAGAAAGCTGCAGCGTCCGGTTCGGCGACCTGCCCCTGCTCGTCCGCCAGGCCGTCGTCGTCAATCTCGTCGTAGAGGGACAGGCGCCGCTCGGTGCCCTCCCCCGCCCGGCTGTGGTTGTACACCAGGGCCAGGCGGCCGTCGGCGAGCGCGGTGAACTGGATGGAGGAGTTGTTGTTGGGCAGCTCGGTGGGGACCGGCTCGCTCCAGGTGGAGCCATCGTCGGTGGAGCGGGATTCGTAGATGGAGTCGGCCCAGCGGCTGCGGAACAGGGCCAGCAGCGAGCCGTCCGCCACGGGCTGGATGTTCATATGGACGCAACCCAGGCTCCCCGGCAGGACATGCTCGGTCCAGGTGGCGCCGGCGTCGTCGGAAATCATCACGGCGCTGTCGTCGCTGTTGCCCACCCATTTCTCCCCCGGCGTGGTGATGCAGCGGAAGATCGGCACGATCAGGCGGCCGGACGGCAGCACCACCGGGAGCTGGCGGACGAACACGCCGCCGGTTTCGTTCGCGGGGAACAGCGTTTCCACCTCACCCCAGGTGCGGCCGCTGTCCGTGGAAATACGACGGCGGACCTCGGCGGTGTCCTGGTTGCCCGCCTTCTGCGCGGTGTACAGCAGCCAGAGGGACTTGTCCGGCGCGGTGAACAGGATGGGGTTCTGCTCGGAGCGGGTGGAGTCATTGGACAGCTGTTCCGGCGAAGACCACTGGCTGCTGCCGGACTCCAGCGCGGAGAACCAGATGGAGATGTCCGGCACGCCCTCCTGGGTGCCGCCGAACCAGACGCATCCCAGCCGGCCGTCCGGCAGGGTGAGCAGGTTGGCGGCGTGGCTCTGCACGGTGGGGGCGGGCAGGTAGGCGAAGTCGGCGCCGTCGGCCCGCTTCACGGCCCCGTCCGGGGTGATGGTGCTGTAGCTGTCCGTGGTGGTGTTTGTCATGGTTCAGTCCTTTGTGGTTCCGGCAGCGGCGCGGGCGGCGTCGAGGTGGGACTTGGCGATCTGTTCCAGGTGCGTCAGGTCCGAGGCAATGGTGGCGAAGGTGTAGCCCTGCGCCAGCCGCTGGTTGGCCACGGTGCCGGCAGGGGTGTGGATGCCGGCGGCGATCCCCGCGGAGGCGGCGGCCTCGGCGATGGTCTCCAGGGCGGCGTTGAATTCGGCGTCGACGGCGGGGTCCCCGGGGAAGGCGCCGCCCACGGCGATGGCCAGGTCCGACGGGCCCACGTAGATGCCGTCCAGGCCCGGGGTGGCGCAGATTTCCTTGACGTTGGCCAGGCCCTCGGGGGTTTCGATCATGGCGAACACCAGGGTGGTGGCGTTGGCGTCAGCCGGCTTGGGCCCGATCCGCAGGGCAGAGCGCATGGGCCCGTAGGAGCGGCCGCCCAGCGGCGGGTACTTGGCGGCCGCCACGGCGGCAGCGGCGTCCTCGGCGTTGTTGATGAGCGGGACGATGACGCCCACGGCGCCGGCGTCGAGCGCCTTGCCGATCGCGGTGAAGTCGTTGGCCTCCACGCGGACCATGCCGACGGCGGTGTGCCCGGCGTCGATGGCCATCAGCCCGTTCAGCACTCCCGAGTAGCCGAGCAGGCCGTGCTGCGCATCCAGGGCCACGTAGTCGTAGCCCAGCCGGCCGATGCGTTCGGTGGCCACGGGCGCGTCCAGCACCGCCCAGTAGCCCACGGCCTGTTCACGGGCGCGGATCTTGCGGGCGAATTCGAGGGCCAGTTCGGAGGTCATCAGAGTCCTTCAGTCAGTTCGGTTCAGGTTCAGGGGCGGCTAGGGAAAGCGTCAGCGGTTGTAGGCGGGCATCGGTCCGCGGAGCGAGGTGCCCACGGCGTCGCAGGCTTCCACGACGTCGGCCGGCAGCGGCCCGTTGGCCACGGCGGCGATGTTGGCACGGAGCTGTTCCACCTTGGACCCGCCCAGGAGCATGGAGCCCACGCCGTCGCGGTAGGCCAGCCAGCGGAGGGACAGCTCTGCGAGGGAAACCCCGGCGCCGCCAGCGATCCGGGACAGCTCCCCGATGGCATCGAACAGCTGCTTGTCCCAGTACCGCTGCGTGTACATGGCGGCCAGCTTGGAGTCGCCGTACCGGCCCTCGGTGGGCTTGGCGTCGAAGCTGTGCTTGCCGGTGAGCAGCCCGCCGCCGAGCGGGTTGTAGACCATAGTGTGCACATTGTGGGTGGACGCAAACTCGAGATATTCCTCCTCGAGCCGGCGGGCCACCAGGTTGTAGAGCTGCTGCGCGACGACGGGCTGCGGCGCCCCCACTTCACGGGCCGTATGGATCACGTCGGCGATTTGCCAGGCGGCGAAGTTGGACACGCCCAGCGCGCCGATCTTCCCCTCGGCAACCAGTTCCGCCACCGTCGACAGCGTCTCAGAGAGAGGCGTGGCCCGGTCCGGCTGGTGCAGGTAGAACAGGTCGATGCTGTCTGTGCCCAGCCGTCGCAGGCTGCCCTCCACGCTGGCGCGCAGACCAGCGGGCGAGAGCGGCGAATGGGAGCCGTGGTCCGCGTGGGGCATGCCGGCCTTGGACGCCAGGATGACGCCGTCGCGCTTTCCCTTCAAAAGCCGTGCGAGCATCTCCTCGGTCACGCCGCCCACGTAGGCGTTGGCGGTGTCGATGGTGGTGATGCCGGCGTCGAGCGCTTCCTCCACCATCCGCCCGGCGGTGGCCTCGTCAGCGGTGTCGCCGAACGTCATGGTCCCCAGGACCAACCGGAAGATGGGGAGTTTCAGGCCGTCCACCTGGGCGCCTTCGGGCTGCTTGCTCATGCGTTGATTCCTCGTGGTTGCGTTCTTCAATGAGTAGAGGTCAGGCCTGGTTGGGCTAGTTCGTTTGGTTCGAGAGGGCCAGGGAGCGGACCAGGTGCCGCGGCTTGAGGCCCGTCATGGTGGAGGGGTCCAGGGCCGCGCGGCGGAGCTTGCGGGTGTAGTCCTCCTTGGGGGCGGTCAGGACGGACACGGTGGAGCCGTGCTCAACCAGCCTGCCCTTCTGCATCACCATGACGCTATCGCTGATCTCCTGCACCACGCCAAGGTTGTGCGAGATGAACACGTAGGTAATGCCGGTTTCGTCCTGGATGGACTTCAGCAGCCGCAGCACCTGCGCCTGCACGGACACGTCCAAAGCGCTGGTGGCCTCATCGCAGACCAGAAGTTCGGGCTTGGACGCGAGCGCCCGGGCGATCCCGATGCGCTGACGCTGGCCGCCGGAGAACTCGGACGGGTGCTTGTCCAGGGACCGGACGGGCAGGCCCACCTGGTCGATCAGCGTCGCGGCAGCCTTGTGCCGCTCCGCCTTGGAGCGGACGCCCTGCAGCTTCAGCGGCTCGGCCACGATCTCCTGCGCGGTCATGTGCGGGTCCAGCGAGCCGTACGGGTCCTGGAACACCATCTGGAACTTGGAGCGCATGGGCCGCAGCTTGGCCTCGCTCATGGACGCGATGTCCGTGCCGTCCAGCTCGATCCGCCCGCTGGTGGGGGTCACCAGCCGCATCAGCGCCTTGGCGATGGTGGACTTGCCGCAGCCGGATTCACCCACCACGGCGATGGTCCTGCCTTTGTCCACGGAGAAGGAGACGTCGTCCACAGCGCGGAAGGTGCCGCCCGGCACGTGGTAGTCCACCACGAGGTTTTCGACGGCGAGGAACGGCTTCGTCATGGCTTTGCTCCGGTCTGGGTGAGGGCTGGGTCAGGGGTGGCTGAGGATCCGGCGGCGTGCGCAGCGCGGCGTCCGGGGGCGGCGGCGGGGGTCTCGTCCCATGGCCCCAGCACCGGCACGGCGGCCAGCAGGTCACGCGTGTACTGGGTGGCAGGGTGGTCCACGATCTGCTGGACCTCGCCGGACTCCACAAAGGAGCCGTCCTTCATCACGTGGATGCGGTCGGAGATCAGCCGGGCCACGCCGAGGTCGTGGGTGATCATCAGGATGCCGATGCCGCGCTGCTCCTGCAGTTCCAGCAGCAGGTCCAGGATGCCGCCCTGCACGGTGACGTCCAGGGCTGACGTCGGCTCGTCCGCCACCAGCAGCTGCGGCTCGCTGGCCAGGGCGATGGCGATCAGCACGCGCTGCAGCATGCCGCCGGAGAGCTGGTGCGGGTACTTCTTCAGCTGCTTCTCAGGCGTAGGGATGTGGACCTGTTCCAGGAGCCGGACGGCCCGGGCCTGCAGCGCGCCCTTATCCTTGGCGGAGGCGGCGCCGGCAATCCGGATCGCCTCGAACAGCTGGCTGCCGATCGAGTGCACCGGGCTCAGCGCCGTCATGGGGTCCTGCGGGATCAGCGCGAGGGTCTTGCCGCGCACCTTGTCGATGGCCTTGGGATCGGCGGTGATGTCGACGCCGTCAATCAGCACGATGCCGGACAGTACCGCCAGGTCCTCGGGCAGCAGGCGGAGGATGCCCATCGCCGTCGTCGATTTTCCGGAGCCGGACTCGCCGATGATGGTGACCGTCTCGCCCCGGTGGATGCTGAAGCTGACGGAGTCCACGGCGCGGATGATGCCGGCGTCGGTGATCAGTTCCACCTGGAAGTCGCGGACCTCCAGGAGCGGCTGCTCGGTGAACTTCTGGGTCTCAGGTGAGGCAGCCATGTCAGGCACCCTTCTTCTTGCGGCGGGGACGGTCGCGGAGGCCGTCGCCCAGCAGGTTGACGCCCACCACCATGAGCACGATCACCAGGCCGGGCAGGGTGACCATCCACCATGAGGTGGTGATGTAGTCCTGGCCGTCGGAGATAATGCGGCCCCAGGTGGCGAAGGGCCGCTGCGGTCCGGCACCCAGGAAGGACAAAGCGGATTCGAGCAGCACGGCCTGGGCCAGCAGGAGCAGGACCACCAGGGTTGCCTGCTTGATGACGTTGGGGATGATGTGCTGGATGAGGATCTGGATCTTGTGCAGGCCCAGGATCCGGGCTGCGGATACGTACGGCTTTTCGCGTTCCACCAGCACCATGGAGCGGGTGAGGCGGGCGACTTCTGGCCACTGGGCGATGGCGATCACGAAGGTGATCACGGGGATGGAGGGGCCGAACAGGGCCACCACCAGCAGCAGCATCATGAGTAGCGGCAGGGACATCTGGGCTTCGAGGACACGGGAGACGATGGTGTCCACCCAGCCGCCGTAGTAGCCGGCGGCCGCGCCCAGGATGATGCCGATGGCGCCGGACACCAGCACGGCCAGCAGGCCGATGGTCAGCGAGACCTGGCCGCCGTGCAGCACGCGGGACAGGAGGTCGCGGCCCAGCTGGTCGGTGCCGAACAGGTGGCCGTCCGTGAGCGGCGGCAGGCGCCGCGCCCCGAGGTCCTGGAAGTTCGCGTCCGGCAGCGGAAGCACCTGGGCCAGGATGATGGGGATGATCACCAGCAGGGTGCAGATGGTGCCAACAATGAGCTTCCACTTTGCGGCATTACGACGACGGGTGGCGCCTGCCCTGGCGATGTCCGCCTTGGTGACGGCACTGGGGCTGGGCTGCCGGACTGTCTCTCCGGCTCCGCCGGGAGCGGGGGTTGCGGTGTCGAGGCTCATGCTGTTGCCGCCTTTCCAAGACGAACGCGGGGATCAAGGAGCGGGTAGGCGAGGTCGATAAGGAGCTGCACGCCCACCGCCAGCAGCGCGGTGAGGAGGACCGTGGCCTGGATGAGGGGGTAGTCGCGGGTTTCGAGGGCCCGCACAATCAGGGAGCCGACGCCGGGCCAGGCGAACACCACTTCCACCACCACCACGCCGTTGAGCATCGCGGCGAAGCGGGTGCCCAGGGCGGTGAAGACGGGGATGGCGGAGTTGCCCATGGCGTAGCGCCAGGTGAGCGCGGAGCTGCGGACGCCGCGGGAACGGGCCACCGTGAGGAACGGGGCTGCCAGGTTGGTGGTCATTTCCCGCCGGACCATCCGGGAGATCAGGGCGATCTGCAGGATGGCGATGGTGATGGTGGGGAGCACCAGCCCGCCCCAGGTGGCGAAGCCGGAGGCCGGGAAGATGGGGATCAGCACGGCGAAGCCGGTGAGGAGCATGATGCCGGTCCAGAAGTCGGGCATGGACTGCCCGGCGATGGTGAGCACGTTGACGCCGAGTTCCTTGCCGGTGTCCGGGCGGCGGGACATCCACACACCCAGCGGGATGGCGACGACGGCGGTGAGCAGGATCGCGGCGGTGGCGAGGGTCAGGGTGTACGGCATGCGCTCGGCCACCACCTGCATGGCCGGGGCCTGGAAGGAGTAGGACTGGCCCAGGTTGCCGGTGAACAGCTGCTGCAGGAAGATCCAGTACTGTTCCAGCACCGGCTTGTCCAGGCCGAACTGTTCCCGCACGGCGGCGAGCTGTTCGTTGCTGGCCAGCGGGCCGGCGTAGGACACGGCGGGGTCGCCCGGGGCCATGCGGATGAGGATGAACACGGTGGACACCGTGAGGAACACGGTCAGCAGGCCCTGTCCCAGGCGTTTCAGGATGTAGTTCGTCATGGCTTAGGCCTCCAGCCGGACATCGACAAGGGGGTAGGAGTTGGTGGGTGCCAGGTTGATCCCGGACACCCGCTCCCGGTGGGCGAGGACGGATTTGGGGACGAACGCCCAGGCGCAGGGCCAGGTGTCCCAGACGGCCTGCTGTGCGTCGTTCAGCAGTTCGGTCCTGCGGGCGGGGTCCGCTTCGGCGGAGGCGGCCTGGATCTTGGCGGTGACCTCGGGGATCACGTAGCCCTGGTAGGTGTCGCGGGTGGCTTCCTTTTCGGGGGTGCCGGAGTACATGCCCTGGAGCATGGTGATGGCCAGGCCGGTGGGGCTGGGGTAGCCGTTGCCCAGCAGGTCCCAGTCGCCCTGCTTGCCCTGGCGCCAGGCCAGGATGTTGCCGCCGGGTTCGAACTGCTGCAGCTCGGCCTTGACGCCGATCTTGCCGAACATCTCCACCAGGGCCTCCATCACGGAGGTGTCGGAGGCGAACTCGCCGGTTTCCCAGATGATCTTCAGGGTGAGGTCCTTGACGCCTAGTTCCTCGAGGGTGGCCTTGGCCTTCTCGGGATCGTAAACGTATTCGCCGGTCTTGTGGTAGCCGGTGAGGCTGGAGGGCGTGACGCCTTCGGCCTGGGTGACGGAGTCCACCAGCACGTCGCGGACCAGCGCCTCGCCGTCGATCGCCATGCTGAGGGCCTGGCGGACGCGGGGATCGGCCAGCGGGTGGCCGGCGGGCTTGCGGAAGTTGAAGAAGATCTGGTTGAGGCGGAGGCTGGAGGCTTCCTGGAGTTCCACGCCGGGAAGTCCGGCGAGCTGTTCGCGGGAGTCCGGGGTGATGGAGTCGATGACGTCCACCTCGCCGCTGCGCAGGGCGATGACGCGGCTGGATTCCTCGGGGAGGAACCGGACTTCCACGTTGTCCACCTGCGGTGCCGGGCCCCAGTAGTTCTTGTTGCGTTCCAGGCTGTAGGTGCCGGCGCCGCGGTTGAACCTGGTGACCACGTACGGGCCGGTGCCCACGCCCTCCTGCAGTTCCTCCGGCTTGTTCTGCGCGGCGGGGGTTATCAGGATCATGCTCATGAGCGAGTCCAGGATGGGGATGGGCTTCTTGGAGACCATCCTGAAGGTGCGGTCATCCACGGGGACAACGTCGGGGAATTCGGGGAAGAAGCCGGCCACAAAGGAGCCCTGCACCTGCTGGTACATCTTCAGGGCCGTGGCTACGTCCTCCACCTGCACGGGGCTGTTGTCCGAGTAGCGGATGCCTTCGCGGAGGGTGACGGTCCATTCCGTGGGTCCGGTCATCTCGAAGCGCTCGGCCAGGACCAGCACGGGTTTAGTTTCGGGGCCGATGGCGGTGAGGCCCTGGCGGACGGCGCGCTGCACGGTGACGGCGGCGTCGAACTGGTTGAGCTTGTTGTCCAGGCTGACCAGCGAGCGGTTGAGGGCCAGGGTCAGGGTGCTGGGGCCCGGGAGTCCGGTGGGGCCGGCACAGCCGGCGAGGCTGCCGGTGCCCAGCAGAAACCCTGCTGCCGCGCCGAACTGCAGCAGGCGGCGGCGGGAAATCTCACTTCCTTGAGGAAGAACGGTCATCGTTGACCTCTCGGTAGATCGGGGGGACGGCTGCCGGCCGGAGTGGCTGCGCCGAATGTTGTGTCCATCACTTTGCCACTCCTGCGCAAATTGCGCAACCCCTCTAGCGTGATTCGCGCAAGCATGTCATGATGAATGCATCCCGCCACTGCGCGGGCCCCAGCCGACGACGAGAGGAGCAACGTGGCTTCCGTATTTGTGCAGGCCGACGATTTCTCCGGCGCCGCCGAGGTTGGCTCCTGCTTTGTGCAGCACGGGCTGAGTGCGCAGGTCCTGCTGGGTACTTCCACCGTTCCGGAAGCGCACGACGCCGGCACCTCCTTTGCGGAGCCCGCCGCCGACGTTGTGGTCACCGATACGCACTCCCGCGGGCTTGCTGAATCTGCTGCCGAGGCGCTGGTCAAGGAAGCATTCACCGGCCCCGACGCCGACACTGCGCAGGTGTTGTTCAAGAAGATCGACTCGCTGTGGCGTGGCAACGTCCGTGCCGAAGTTTCCGGGCTGGCGGGGCTTGGTTTCCATGCCGTTGTTGCGGGCGCACTCCCCCAGCTGCAGCGGTCCGTAGTTGACGGCAGGCCCTTGGTTGCCGGGACTCCCTTGGTGGAGACGGGCCTGTGGCACGCCGAACAGTCGGCCCCGCCGGCCGACATTCCGTCGCTGCTGCGCCCCGAGGATCCGTCCTCAGTGCAGACCGTGAACCTTGCCGAGGTGCGGTCCGGTTCGCTGGCCGCAACACTGGCCATGCTGTTGGACCCGGGCCAGCCCGCGCTGGTGGTGGCCGACAGCGAAACCGTCCAGGACCTGGAGCACGTGGTGGACGCCCTGCTGGACCTGGACTTCCAGGCCGGCGGCCGGCGCATTGTGCTGGTGGGTACCGGCGGAACGGCTGACGTTCTTGCAGAGCGCCTCTCAACCCAGGTTGCGCGAAATGCGCAAGCTGGGGCACAAACGGACGCAACCACCGCAGAAGCGCCGGGAGCTGCCAAGCCGGTGCTCGCCGTCGTCGGCTCCGCTTCTGAAACCGCTCAGGCGCAACTGGCCACACTCGAAGCCCAGGGCTTCACGGTGGTCCGGCTGCACCCGCAGTACGCCGGTGCCACCGGGGCCTACGCTCCCCAACTGGCCCAGGTTTCAGCGGATTTGCGGACAGGCCACCGCGTAGCCGTCACACTGGCCGCGTCAAAAGTGGACCCGTCTGGGTCAGCCCGCATCGTGCAGGCTCTGTCCGGGTTTGCCGCCGAGGCAGCGAAGGCAACACCAGCAGACCTGATCCTCACCGGCGGTGAGACGGCCCGGGAAGTCCTGGACGCCGTCGGCCTCCACCGGCTGGTACCGCTTGCGGCCGTGCAGCACGGGGCCGTGCTCAGCCGCGCCGATGACGGGACGCTGGTGGGCACCAAGCCCGGCAGCTTCGGAGACGACCTGGCCCTCCTACAGCTTTACGACAAAATCCGGGAGCGCCGCGGCCTGACCGCGCAGGCTCCCGCCACCAACCTCTCCCCTCAAGACCAACCCTCTGGAGCACCCATGACAACCGAAGCAAGCAAGACCGAGCAGAACACCCTCCCCTACGTCGCCGTCACCATGGGCGACGGCGCCGGGGTGGGGCCGGAGGTGGTGGTGGCCGCCGTGCTGGATCCGCAGAGCAACGCCGAGTGCCGGCCCGTGGTGATCGGCGACGCGCTGCGCCTGCGCCAGGCCGCGGACGTTCTGGGCATCGAGGCGGACATCCAGAGCATCGAAGACGTGGAGGATGCGGTGTTCACGCCGGGCCGGGTGAACGTGATCGACCTGGCGCTGCTGCCGGAGGACCTGCCGTGGGGGCAGCTCTCCCCCGTGGCCGGGCACGCCGCGTACGAGTACATCCGGGTGGCCAGTGAGCTGGCGATGGCCGGGAAGGTGCAGGCCATCTGCACCGCGCCGCTGAACAAAGAGGCGCTGCATGCCGCCGGGCACATCTTCCCCGGGCACACCGAGCTCCTGGCGCACCTGACCGGCACGGAGGAAGTGTCCATGATGCTCTCCACCCCCAAGATCCGGGTGATCCACGTGACCACGCACATCGGGCTGATGGACGCCATCCGCAAGATCAACCCGGACCTGGTGGAGCGCACCATCCGCCGCGGCCACGAGGCGCTGGTCCGCGCGGGCATCCCGAACCCGAAGATCGGCGTGTGCGCCATCAACCCGCACGCCGGCGAAAACGGCCTGTTCGGCCAGGGCGAGGAAGCGGAGAAGATCGAACCGGGTGTAAAGGCCGCGCAGGCTGCCGGAATCAACGCGGTGGGCCCGCTGCCCGCGGACACACTGTTCTTCCTGGCCGGCCGGGGCGATTACGACCTGGTGGTGGCCATGTACCACGACCAGGGGCACGGGCCGGTGAAGGTGCTGGGCATCGAGGCCGGGGTGAACATTACGGTGGGCCTGCCGGTGATCCGCACGTCCGTGGACCACGGCACCGCGTTCGACATCGCCGGCAAGGCGATCGCGGACTCCCGGTCCATGGTGGAGGCGCTGCACCAGGCGGCGGAGATGGCCACCCGGCCCGCCGTCGCCGTGTAGGCGTTGCTGCGGGGACTGGGCGGGGGCCGGAACTAGCATGGGTACCACTGCCACGGGAAGGAGACCGGGAATGCTGAGCGCAAACGCGCGGCGCGAGGAGATCTACCACCTTGCCGTGACCACCGGGCTGGCCTCCGTGGAAGAACTCTCCGCCCGGTTCGAGGTGACCGCGTCCACCATCCGCCGCGACCTGGCGCTGCTGAACGGGCAGGGCCGGCTGGCCCGCACCTACGGCGGGGCCATGGCGCTGGGCGCGCACCCGGAGGCGTCCCTGCGGCAGCGCACCGGCGAGGCATTCGAGCAGAAACACGCGATCGCCCGCTGGGCGGCGTCCGTGATCCGGCCCGGGGAGAACATCCTGCTCGACGCCGGCTCCACCGTGGGTGCCCTGGCCCACGAACTGCGCGGGTTCGAGAAGCTGTCCGTGACCACCCCGGGCATCAACACCATGCAGGAACTCGCAGACTCCGAGGGCATCGAGGTGGACTGCCTGGGCGGCCGGCTACGGAGCCTTTCGCAGAGTTTTGTGGGACCGCTGGCCGAGGCGGCCCTGGAGCGGATGAGCTTCGACCGCGTGTTCCTCGGCGCCGACGCCGTCACCGCCGAGGACGGCATCTGCGAAGCCGACCACGCCCAGACCAGACTCAAAGAACTCATGGCCCGCCGCGGCCGGGAAGTGTACGTGCTCGCGGACTCGTCCAAGCTCGGGCTCCGGCCGTTCCACGCGTGGACGCGGCTGGCTTTGCCGTGGACTTTGGTAACGGACGACGGCGCCGACCCGGAGCAGGTGCAGAAGTTCCAGGACGCCGGGGTACGCGTTGAGGTCGCTGAGGTCGGGCAAACACGAAAGTCGAATCCGCCATTTGTTTAGTACCCGCATTCGGACCAAAGTTAGTAAAAACGTAGACCTCGCCCTTTGAGAAAATTAGTCTAGACACGTAGAAGTTTCAGCCCTGATGAAGGGACATCTGCAATGGTGCAAACACGATTTAACCCCCCGCCCGGCTGGCCGACACCACCCGACGGATGGGAGCCGCCTAAAGGCTGGACCCCTCCCGCTGACTGGCCAGAGGCTCCGGAAGGATGGAATTTTCGGGTTCCTGTTGAACAGCCTGGCAAGGGCACCGTGGGCGGCCTTATAGACAAAGCCCGGACTGCACGAGGACAATCTCACGTCACAGAGAATGCGCGTCCAGATGCACCGGGTACAAGGGCAGCTGAAGTGCTCTGGGAAGGCGCGTCATCACAGCTAGGCGGTATCGGCGGCGGGCGGTACCGCCTGACACGGCATCATTTGTACTTCGAGTCCGGCGTGCTCCGGACAGATTCGCAGCAAATCCCAGTTGAGCACATCGCCGACATTGATGTATCGCAGACGATAATTCAAAAAGCACGCGGGGTGAGCAATGTCGTCGTTCACCTGCAGCGCCCCAACGGTGGAGCTGAGGTCGTCATCATGGAAAACCTCTCAGACGGCAAGGCTGTTCAGGACGTTCTCAACCAGGCCGTACGAGCAAGAAAGTCGGAGCTGATGCGGGAAGCGACTACACACACTTATCTGGGTGGCCATGCGCCGGATGCGCCTCGGGGGGCAACTCCTCAACCAGCCGAGGAGAAAAAGCCCGACATAATCGAGCAAATCAGCAAGCTTGGTGAGCTCCTTAAGTCTGGTATTTTGACCCAGGAAGAGTTTGATGCAAAGAAGGCTGAACTGCTGCGTCGACTCTGAGATCAATAATTTCGAATGTTGAGCAGCAGAGTCTCGGGCGACCTTTGAGCATGACAACTGGCCTGAACCCGCTCGTCGAACGTAGCCCTATATACGTGTGCCACATGGCAAGGTCGCATGACCCTCCGTTAACGCGCAGGAAGCGGCCGATGCAGCCCGTCCAGTCCAGGACCTGTAAAATCTTCTGATGCCTTTTTCTAAACCCCTCCTCCGCCCGTTAAGCTGCCTCCGCACCGAGTCCCTGACCGGTGAGACGCGATGATGCTGGGACGCCGGCGATTCTTGGAGTGGATCGGGGCTGCGGCGGTAACGGCCGGGGTGCCCAGCGCACTTACTGCCCCGCCCGCGGCAACTGTTCCTTCCCCTGCCTACGCGAACGCCCGCTTCGTCAGCAGCGGCGGGAACGATGCCAACCCGGGCACCAAGGCAGCGCCTTGGCAGACGCTTGCGCGGGTCAGGGCGGCGCTTGACACCGGCGAAGTGGGGCGCGGCGACGCGGTCCTGCTGCGGCGCGGTGACGTGTTTTGGGGGTCTCTCAAGGTTCCTGTGCTGAAAGGGACATCGGGAGCTTTTACCCTTGGTTCCTACGGCAGTGGCGCGCTGCCACAGATCAACGGCTACAAGGTGAGCACGGACGCGTGGGCGCTGCACAGCCCCAACGTCTGGAAGCTGAACCTGACGGCCGGATCCGGGGAGTTCACCGGCAACACGGCCGGAACCTCAACGGACGTCGGATTCCTGAAGGCCGGCGGCACCATCCACGGCTGGAAGCGGTGGAACCTGGCCGACCTGGCGCAGGACTGGGACTTTTACAGCGACGACACCCACGTGTACGTGAAGCTGGGCGTCTCCCCGGGTGCCGGGGTGGAGATAGCCGTGAAGCAGCAGGGTTTCCGTCCCGCCTCCAACACCAACGCCTCGGACCTGCACATCCTTGGCCACGGCGCCCACGGCGTAGGAATTTACGGGACCCAGAACGCGCAGATCACGGACTTCCTGATTGAGGAAATCGGCGGTTCGCGGGTATCAAAGACCACCCGGTTCGGGAACGGCGTGGAAATCTGGATCGGCTGCGCGAACGTGCTGGTCCAGGGCAACACGATCCGGCAGACGTATGACACGGGCACCACCATGCAGGGCAGTGCCGAGGGATCCAACGTTGGGTGGACGGACTGCAGGTTCGTGGGCAACACCATTGAGAACTGCAACCAGAGCCTGGAGGTCTGGTCCCGGGGAACACCGGCTGCAGGTACGGGACACATCCGGTGCTCGTTTACGGACAACGACTGCCGCGATGCCGGATTCTCCTGGGCTGCCAACATCCGGCCGGACCAGGCAGGGATGGGTACGCACCTGCTGACCTACGACGTGGAGCTGCCCTGCGACATCGAGATTGCCCGGAACAGTTTTGTGGGCGCCAAGGACAACTTCGTGCGCTCCAGCGGCACCGGGCGGCAGATCCCGGAGGGCATCAGGACCCACAGCAACACCATCTCGCTGGACAGCGGGCAGAAGATTGCGTACCAGCATCCGGAAACCATCGAGCAGCTCGAGGCATGGCGTTCCCGTACCGGCAACGGACAGGCGTAGCCCGGGGCACGGCGGCTCCTGTCCTGGCCGGTGGCCGTCCAGGACAGCTCACCCGTGGGCGTGGCGGCACCCTCTGGAGATAGCGGACGACGGCGGCATCGCCCTGCCTGCGTCCCTCGCCAAGGTCTTATGGCCGGCGCCGGGCTACCCTCTGTGGTGGAGCAGTTCCAGTCCTAGGACCTGGCGTCTTCATGTGCAGCGGTGGATTCGGCGATCCGCTTGATTGCTGCGAGCGTTTTCGGAATGCCGTCCAGCGCCCGCCGGGTGCGGTCGGCGATCTGGGCGTCAGCGTCAGCACCGTACTTCTCCCCGAACATGGTTATTCCTTCGGGCAGGAATTCCCAGGACTCGGTCAGGACGGTTCCGGTGTCTGCCGCGGTGAGGGCGAAGCCCCAGCGGACAAACCTGCCGCCCACGACCCAGGCGAACTCGCGGCCGCGCTCGGCAGCCACCACCTGGGACCGGGTCTCCCAGGACCGGTGCGGGAGCTCGTTGCGGCCGGTGAACCAGGCCCTGGGCTGGCCGGCGCTGTCCTGGTCGTCCCACCAGCAGGACGTGCAGACCGGGCTCCACTCACCGGTGCGGGTGATGTCGGAGACCAGGTCGTACAGCGCCTCTGCTGATGCCCTGACGGTGACCGACTCCTGGTGGTGGCGGATGCTGTTCTGTATCATGGGTCCATCCTTACAGACGGTCACTTCTTCTGCCGCCGGCTGCCGCCGTGCCAGTCCTCCTGCTGGCCGGCCGTACCGGGGCTGACCCCGAAGGCCGGGAGCTGCGGCTGCTCGCGCAGGCTCCGCTTGAGCTCCGCGAAACCAGGGAACCGTGCCAGCCCCACCACGTGGTCCCACAGCTCGGCGGCCGACTGGTCGTCCGGCAGCCGGCTGATCACCGGCCCGAAGAAGGCCACGCCGGCGGGCGGTTCAAAGTGGATGATGGGCGTGCCCACATCCTTGCCCGTCAGCGCCAGCGCCTCATCCGTCTCCTGCCGGATCTCGCTGTCCCAGGAGTCGTCGTCGAGGGCCTCCGCAAGCTGCAGGGGCAGGCCGGCATGGGCCAGGACCGGCTCCACGAACTCCCGCGTCCCCCGTCCCTCACGCACCGCGGCCTCGCTGCGCTGGCTGGCCGTGTCCGGGGCAGCTTCGAAGATGTGGGTCCCGAACGCCTCGTACAACCGGGCTATCGACTCGCGGCCATGCTCCGCACGTGCCCGGGCCGCCACCCTCAGGAGCCGGAGCCCGGCCGTGTGTCCGGCCTCGTACTCCGGCGGGAAGTGCGCGTCATAGTCAACGTGGGCGTTGATCACGCGCAACGAAATGAACCGCCAGTCCACGGTGTACTCGCGCTGCGCCTGCACCTGCCGCACCCACTTGCTTGTCATCCAGGCGAAAGGGCAGACCGGGTCGAAATAGAAGTTGATGTCGGCATCCACGCGTCCACCCTTGCACCGGTGTGTGACCTGCGTCTATTCGACACGGGACGTCCTTTTGTGCGCGGCCGAGCAAAACCCCGCAAGCCCCTGGTCACGGTTCCTCCACCGGGGTGCTGACCTTCCCGGGCGAGACGCACTGGAGGCCGGGGCCGGGAGCCACGTTCGTCTCCTCCCGCCAAGAGTGGACGCGGAACCTCGGCAAAAACTGAGCTAAACCTGGGACACCGCCCGGCGTCCGGCCTATAGGATTCCCTAGTCATCCGGGGCCACGGGCCTCCGGCGAACTGAAAATTGGGGGTAATCAATGCCGGAACTCGGCCGTATCTACTGGACCCGGCAGGGGCTTCGCCTGGCGTACTCAGCGGTGATGGTTTGGCTCGCTGTCGCGGTGATGTCGGCGCTCATGTCGAAGACAGCACCGGCCACCGGAGCGGGGCCGTCCGCCGCCGCGGGGGTTCTGCGCGGCATGGTGGAGAACGTCGTCGCCGCAGTTGCACTCCCCGGTGTGGCCGCCGTCGTCCTGGGTATTGCCGCTGCGGTCATCACCCGCAGGGACGTCCGGCGCCGGGATCCGGTGCGCCGTTTCACTCGCCAGCAGCGCCGTGAAGGGATGGCCCGGGCTGGCGGTGTGTGTGAACTGGAAGTCGGCTTCGGGCGCCGTTGCGGCCGACCGGCCGAGCACGGCGACCACTTTTACCCGTGGTCCAAGGGCGGCTCCACCAGCCTGCAGAACTTCGTTGCAGCCTGTGCCAGATGCAACCGCGCCAAGCGTGCCAGAATCCCGTCGCCGGGCCAGCAGCAACGGATGGAACGACGACGGCGGGAGTACCTGCCGCCGTCGGCCTCCCTCAGCGTGGGCGAACGGCAGCCCGTGCCCTGAGGCAGTGCCTTGAACTGAAATGTGCGGTCAGTCGGCTTCCGCTGCGTTGAATGGCCGGCTTACCGCTCGCCGTCTCCAGCCTTCGACAGCGTGAAAATGCCATACCTCATCGCACCGGTGCGGTATGCAAGGATCAGGCGGGGAATGCCCAGAAACGCGTTGCGGTTGCGCGCGCCCAGGGCCAGGCGGCGGGTCTCGCGGTCGGTGAGCAAGGCCTTCATGAGCCGGCCGGCGCAGATCGGCCAGGTGCGGGCGACCCGGCGGCTGACATCCTCATAGCCGGTTACCGCAAAGCCCGCCGCCGTTGCCATCGCCTCATACTCCTCGCGCGTGCCCATCGAGGGCAGGCGCCCCTCGCGGCAGATCGGCTCGAGCAGGTGGCGGACCTTCCAGCCGCTGGCATCGGTCCCGGCGAGCCACGCGCAGACGACGAGGCGGCCGCCAGGCGAGAGCACGCGGTGCGCCTCGGCGAAGAACCTGGGCTTGTCCACCATGTGCTCGCTCGACTCGATCGCCCAGGCCGCATCGGCCGAGGCGTCGGCCAGCCCGTTGGCGAGCCAGTCCCGGACCTGGATGTCAACGCCGGGCACGGGATGCGCGGCGGCGTAGCGGGCCTGCTCGGCGGACAGCGTGAAGCCGGTGACGCGGACCTCGCGGGTCACCGCAAGCCGCCTTGCGGTGGAGCCGTAGCCGCAGCCGATGTCGACGCACGCCTGTCCCGGTATGAGTCCCAGCCGGTCGCCGACTGTGTCCACCAGCGCCTCGACGGCCTCGCCGGGTGTCTCGCGGCCCGTCGCCCAGAGCCCGTGGTGGACATGCTCTCCCCACACCCGGCGGTAAATGGGATCGAGCTCGTCGTAGTGGTCCGCCACCGCCGCGGCGTTCTGGGAGATATCGGGGACGATCACGCCCCGACCCTACAACGGCGCTCCGCAGCGAAGGAAGAGGCAGGCCGACGGCGGCACGTGCGTCCCGCCGTCGTCGTTCCTTCTCTGCCGGGGAACGGCAGGCGTCCTACGGATGCACCGGCATGTTCAAGTTGAGGGCCTGGCAGCCGCAACCCTTGACCGCCGCGCGGACCCGGTCCAGCATGAGAGGACTTACTTCCGGTCTCCAGAGAGTTAGGAGTCCGTGGTGGCCCAGGGAAGATTCGACGACACCTTCTGGACAGGGCAGTTCCCCACGTGGGCCGGCGCGGCAGCCATGCTCGGCGGAGCGCTTGCTGCCCTGGCAGCCTTCCTTCATAACCTGCAGCCCATTGGCTGTGTCGGCATGGACTGCCCCACAGGGGCGCTGCGTTCAGCCACGGGCATCGTGTCTGTGGCCGGCTCTGCCGCGTGCCTCCTCATACTGGTGGGCATCGCCGGAATGACGCTGCTGGCAAGACGGTCCGGCCAGCGCCGGAAGCTCGCGACCACCGGCCTGATCACAGCGGCGGCCGGCTTCGTCCTGTTGTTTGCCGGCGAGATCGTCCAAAGCGCATTCTTCGCCGGCGACTTCCCCGGGATGCCCTTCTTCGTCATCCCCGGACTGCTGGCCGTCATCGCAGGCTTCGTGATGATCGGGGTCCTTATTCTTCGTTCAGGCATTTTTCCTCGCTGGCTCGGGATCCTCTTCCTGGTCAGCACCGTCGCCTTGCTGGCCGCCAATGAGCAAACCCCCGCCGTCCTGCTGGCCATACCCTTTGGGCTCGCCATGATGACGGCGGGCTACTTCATGGTGTCAGGCGGCGGCAGCAGGCTGGCTGCCCCTCGTGCCCCAAGCACCAGCTGACGGGACGGGCGGAAGTGGGAGATCGTCTGAAGGGACGACGGCGGCCTGCCGGGGTCGGGTGCGGCGTCGGCTGACCCAGCCCTGGTAAGGCACAACCGGCGGGCTTCACTGCAAAGTACGCGCACGCACGAGCTGATCATTGCCGGTGTGCCGCGCCCGGAGATCCCCAACGGCACAATCTATCCAGATGTAGCGCTCTCAAAGGTGACCTTGTAGCCGAGCGACCCGAACAGACCAGTCAGCATGCTCTTGGTATTTTCCCCTGCTCGCTGCCGCAGCTCGGAATCCTCGGCAGCGTCAGCCATATCCGCTTCGGCGAGGAGATAGAGTTCCGCTTGCTGGGGCGCAGTGAACGCATCTACGACTCGGTCAGCGATGCCACGATCCTGGCTGTAAACATATGATCGGTCATGGTCGATATTGGGCTTGTCGAGCTGCGGTTCGGGCAGCCGCAGCGTCACCGATTTTCCGTCCGCTGACAGAGCAAGGTCCTCTTCGGCGAGGCCGGAAAGGTCGACATAGGCATTAACGGTGCCTGCTGCCACAAAGAGGGTCCGTCGTCCTGCTATGAAATCGGGAAGCCCCCCGGTGTCTTCTTTCTCGTCCAACAAAAGCTCAAAATTACCGACCGCAGCGTGGTACTGGCTTACGTCCCTGACGGACTTGAGAAGAACGGTTTGGCTTCGCTCGCTTTTGCTCGAAAACGGGCCGAACCCCAGCATGGACGCTGCGAGCAGTGCAGCCAGTAGCACCGCCACCGCAGATGCAATGAGCGCGACGGGCTTGAATGATTTAGCTTCGGACACTGGACCCCTTTTGCGTTGAAACGGCTTGGGTTCCGTTCCTGTTGGTTGCCTTCCAGAAACTGCTGTCCGGCTGATTCAGGATTAGTGTAGCGGGACTCGTCCAACGGCATGCTGGCGACACTTTCATAAATCCTGACTTCAATGTGGGACGATAACGACCGGTGGCAATTGAGCAAGGACTGCGTCCTCGAGTCCTCATGCGGCGCCGCATCACCGCCCAAGGCGGGATTCACTTTCATGAGGGGGACAAAAGGTGACCATTGACAGCAAGGCACTCGTGCCGGTCTGGACCCTGGCCACGGAGGCGGTAAGCGTTTCTGATGTGTTGGGCAACGAAGGCCTCACACCAGTTCGTCTTGCAGAACTTAGAACGGTTCTGGCGGCACTTGCCGATTCCCCGATCGCCACACTCGAGATGCATTCCATGCCACCGACTCGTGACCGTAAGGGCGGGATCCCACTTGACGTTGCAAGCCCGCTGGCAAAGCAATTGGCGCAGCTGGCAACCCAAACAGCGAAATCCGCTCCCCCGCAGCTGAACGTGGCCGATGCGGGCGAGGTGCTGTACCGGATGGTGGTACCCGCCAAGGTTGCTGCGCAGGTGGGCAAAGGACTTGTTCGGCCCATGCCATCAACGGCAGTTGCCGGAGGCGTCTACGACGGGCTGCTCGGCTCCACCGGCATAGTGGCTAAGGCTACGTTTGTGCCTGTTGCTGGTAAAGCCGCAGCTGCAGGCACTGCCGGTGCTGCAACTGGTTCGGCAGCTACAGCAGGCGTCGCAGCTGCTAGCGCTGGAGCTTTGACGGTGGCGGCGCCACTCGTGCTGATGGCCGTAGCCGTCAGCGTCAGCGCGTATGCGGAGCACCAGCGTCAGGAAGCAATTGAGCGGATCACTGACCTCTTGGAGCAGTTGCACGAGGACAGTCTCGATAGGGAACGAAACGAGCTTGACGGTTGCCGTGAAGCGATCGACAAGGCGACCTCGATCCTCTTGGACCAGGGGCGGATCGGCTTCTCGCTCGGTCTGGATTCCTCCGTTCACGGCATCAACACCGCCATCGCTGCCACCCGGCGGCGGCTGAAGAAGTGGGAAGCGGCGCTGGAGGCGCTGTCCGACGGCGTAGTCGAAGTAAGCGAATTGAAAAAGCCGTTTCCCGGCATCACCGAGGAAGGCGGGACCTTCCGGGCGCACCTGGAGATTGCACGTTTGGCCATTGCTCTCAAACGGCGGGTGCTCGTTCTGCAGGCAGTCGAGCATGCCCAGCAGGACACCGGCAATTCCTTCAAGAGTTTCATCGGGACGCTCCACGACGATGGGCGCAGCACCGACGAGTTGGAGTCAGGCATCAACCAGGTTCTAATCCGGTTGTCCGCTCTCCAAGTGAAGCGCGACGGTGGGTTCCGCCTTCCCGCGTTTACGCCCGGCGAGGTAGACCAACTGCTACAAGCCTCGTACCGACTTCGTGCTTTGGGCGACGGCCTACAGGTAAATGGCCAACGGGATGACGTCGCAATTGAGATTGAGCGGAAGCGTGACGGGTCCCTCGTGGTTTTCCCTGCGGTCGCCGCCTAACTTGGCCAGCCTCGGCGAGCCGATTGGGTGACGTCTGCGGGGCTAGCAAGGCCAACGAATTTACCGATGATAGGGAGCAGACATGTCTGGAAGAACAGACAAAGCGGTAGGTGCACTGAAGGACGGCGGGCAGAAGGCAAAGGCTGCCGCCACCAAACTATATGCCCTCGCTCAGGACCCCGAGGTGCAGGCCAAAGCAGGGAAACTTCTTGAAGACGGCAAAAAGGTATACCGGATAGCAATCAGCCCGGAAGCCAAAGAGGCCTATCGTAAGGCAGCGGAAATCATATACAAGGCCCGTAAGAAATAGCCAGGCCTCTAGTCCGCCAGCACGAGCAATCATCTCAGCAGACCATTCCCCGGGAACCTCGAAGAGCCCCTTTTTTGGACTTACCACTTACCACTCGTTGTAGATTTGGCAACTGCTCGGCGATCTCTGAGCGGTTATTATTCATCGCCGCTGATCCGATTCAGCCAAGGCCTCGGCTGGTTGGGGCCCCTAGC
>NZ_JABTYH010000045.1 GCF_013314975.1 Pseudarthrobacter oxydans
GCGTCCACCGGCCGGATGGTGTGGATCCGGTCAAGAATGGCGTTCTTCAGGTTTTCCGGAGCAGCTTCGGTGCAGGAGCGTTTAACCATGTTGCGGATCACGCACTCAAGGTCGTACTGCTCCGTGCATTCCGGGCAGTCATCAAGGTGGTTCTTGATCTCCGTGATGTCCTCGCGGGTCAGGGCACCGTCGAGGTACTCGTAAATGCGTTGCATCCGGGTGTCGTCGCAGTCGCCCAATCCCTGGCAGTCGCTCATTTCCTGTTCTCCTGTTGTGTGCTTCCCGCCGCGTCCTGTGAAGTAGCGGCCGTCTTGAACCCGCGCTCTGCGGCGTACTCCCCCAACATGTCCCGCAGCATCCTCCGGCCACGGTGGAGCCGGGACATCACCGTGCCGATGGGCGTGTTCATGATGTCTGAAATTTCCTTGTAGGCGAACCCCTCCACGTCCGCGAAGTAGACCGCAAGGCGGAATTCCTCGGGGATGTCCTGGAGCGCCCTTTTGACGTCGGAATCCGGAAGGTGGTCCAACGCCTCTGCCTCGGCGGAGCGCAGTCCGCTGGAGGTGTGCGACTCTGCCCGCGCCAACTGCCAGTCCTCGATCGTGTCCGAGTTGGACTGGAGCGGCTCGCGCTGCCGCTTCCGGTACAGATTGATGTACGTGTTCGTCAGGATGCGGTACAGCCAGGCCTTGAGGTTGGTCCCCGGCCGGTACTGGTGGAAAGCAGAGAAGGCCTTGGTGTAGGCCTCCTGAACGAGGTCCTCGGCGTCAGACGGGTTCCTCGCCATGCGCATGGCAGCCGAGTACAGCTGGTCCACGTACTGCATCGCATCGCGTTCGAACCTCAGGCGGCGCTGTTCCACCGATTCAGTGGATACATCCACCAGATCCCCGCCGGTTTCGGCAGGCGCCGGGACCACGGCTGACTCCGCAGCCTCAGGCCCTGCTGCTGCGCTGCTCTTCGCTTCACTGTCGGAAGCCTCATACATGGCCGCGACGGCCGGATCCAGGGTGCTCATTGCCTTCAAGTCTACTGGCAGGCTGCGCGCACGCGGCGAGCCATAGCCTGGCGGTTCAGCCTCGAATGAGTCCATTGCCACCGGGCCTGCTGTTTCAATTCCGTCCAACACCCGCGCCAAGGGCACAACTCCGCTCTGCTTGTCCATCCCTGTATCTGAATCTGGATATCTGCATCCGGCGATCTGCGCCTGCCGGCAGTTCCATGCTGCAGCCATGGCTTCCCCTGCGGCGCAGCATTCCCGGATGCGTCATGAATAACCCCACGCCTTCGGCAAATATTCCCCAAAAGTGCAAGACTAGAACGGACTCCGCCGCTTTCGATGCGGTTCGTCCATCCAGGAGGAAATCCATGTCCTTTTTCCGCACGCTTGCCCGCCCCATGCTGGCCTCCAGTTTCGTCATTGCCGGAGTGGATAAGCTCAAAAACGCCGATGACACAGCGCAGCAGCTTTCGCCGCTGCTTCGCAAGGCTGCCGCGTCCCTGCCCTTCAAGTCGGACGAGAAAACCCTTGCCCGCGTCATCGGCGGAACGCAGGTGGGAGCCGGCGTGCTTTTCGGACTGGGCAAATTCTCCAGGCTCTCGGCCACGCTGCTCACGGTGATCTCCCTGCTGAACACCTTTGTTGAGTGGCGCAGTGCGGACATCAGCAGCAAGGAAGGGCGGGAAAACCGCCGTAACCAGCTCCTCAAGAACCTGTCCCTGAGCGGCGGCGCCCTGCTGGCATCCGTTGACACCGCCGGCAAGCCGGGCCTGGCCTGGCGGGCTGAACACCTGGCAGCGGATGCACGCAGGAACGCCTCGCACCTGGCGGCCGACGCCCGGAAGACCACCAACAAGAAGCTCCACAAGGCGGACAAGGTTGTGCGGCGCGCCGTGGAACAGGCCACGGGGGCATAACACCGCATGACCGCAGCAGCCGCCGTCCGGGATGACTCCGGAATGCCCCTTCCCCATTGGCCCGCGCCCTTCGCGTCCCGGCCCGTCGATGCCACCGTCACCGTGCCCGGATCGAAGTCCCTGACCAACAGGTACCTCGTTCTTGCCGCCTTGGCAGACGGGCCGTCCCGCCTGCGGGCCCCCCTCCATTCGAGGGACTCAGCGCTCATGATCGAGGCACTCCGCCAGTTGGGTGCCACCATCACGGAGGTCCCCGGGGACGGTGCCTTTGGGCCCGACCTGGAAGTGGTTCCGCTGGACCCGGATGCCGCGTCACCCCGGACAAGGATCGATTGCGGGCTCGCGGGTACGGTCATGCGGTTCGTTCCACCCCTTGCCGCCCTGCGGAACGGCGGAAGCGTGTTCGACGGCGACCCCCATGCCCGCAAACGGCCGATGGGAACGATCATCGAGGCGCTCACTGCGCTGGGGGTGGCCGTATCGGCGGAAGGGGGCGGGACGCCGTCGTCACTGCCGTTCGTTGTGGAGGGCACGGGCGAGGTCCGCGGCGGCCACCTGGTCATCGATGCCAGCGCGTCCTCCCAGTTCGTTTCGGCGCTGCTCCTGGTGGGCGCAAGGTTTACCGAGGGCCTGCACCTCGAGCACGTGGGCAAGCCGGTGCCGAGCCTCGACCACATCAACATGACCGTGGCGGTCCTTCGCGGCGCCGGGGTTGCCGTTGATGACTCGGTGCCCAACCACTGGGTGGTCAGCCCCGGCCCCATCCGCGCCTTCGACCAGCGGATCGAGCAGGACCTGTCCAACGCCGGCCCCTTCCTCGCCGCCGCGCTGGCCTCCCGCGGAACGGTGCGGATCCCCGGCTGGCCGGACGAAACGCAGCAGGTCGGTGACCTCTGGCGCAGCATCCTGGCCACGATGGGTGCGGAGGTAACGCTGGACGAGGGCGTCCTCACGGTCACGGGCGGACCCCACATCAAGGGCGGAGACTTCGCCGACACCAGCGAACTCGCCCCCACCGTGGCCGCCCTGTGTGCGTTGGCCACCGGCCCCTCCCGGCTCACCGGCATCGCGCACCTGCGGGGCCACGAGACGGACCGGCTCGCCGCCCTCGTCACCGAGATCAACCGCCTTGGCGGTGACGCAGAGGAAACCAGCGACGGCCTGGTGATCCGCCCCGCACAGCTGCACGCCGGCGTCGTCCACAGCTATGCGGACCACCGCATGGCCACTGCGGGCGCCATCCTTGGCCTCGCCGTGGAGGGCGTCCAGGTGGAGGACATCGGCACTACCTCCAAGACCATGCCGGATTTCCCCCGGCTGTGGGCAGACATGCTGGCGCAGAATGGCCCCGCCGAAACGGCGTCGGAAGGTTCCAGCGGTGGCGCGGAGCACTGATTCCTGGGATGAATCGGACGTCCGGATCCGTCCCAGCAAGAAGGGCTCCCGGCCCCGCACCAAGGACAGGCCCAGCCACGATGATGCCGTCACGGGGCGCATCATCACTGTTGACCGGGGCCGGTACACCGCAGTTGTGGGAGAGGACTCGGGGAACGAGAGGGTAGTCATTGCCGCCCGGGCCAGGGAACTCCGCCGGAACCCGGTGGTCGCAGGAGACTTTGTCTCGCTGGTCGGGGACGTCTCCGGGGAGCCGGACACCCTGGCCCGGCTGGTAAAGATCCAGGACCGCAAGACCCTCCTGCGGCGCAGCGCCGACGACACGGATCCGGTGGAACGGGCAGTGGTGGCCAACGCCGACCAGCTGGTGATCGTGGTGGCAGCCGCCAACCCCGAGCCGCGGACCGGCTTCATCGACCGTGCCCTGGTGGCCGCCTATGACGCAGGCATCGAGCCGATCCTGCTGGTCACCAAGGCGGACGTCAAGGATCCCGCGGAACTGCTGTCCAACTACACCCATCTGGACTTTCCCGTGATCATCAGCCGGACAGCCGATTCCGCCGCCTCGGGCATTGACGCCCGTTCCGACGACGGCCTGTCCGCACGGCTGGACAGCTCGGCCGTCGCCGAGATGCGGGGCCACCTCGACGGCAAGGTCACCGTGATGCTGGGGCACTCAGGCGTTGGAAAGTCCACGATGGTCAATGCGCTGACCGGCGCGGAACGGGCCACCGGCGGAGTGAACGCCGTCACGGGCCGCGGCCGGCACACGTCGTCGTCGGCCCTTGCCCTGAAGCTGGCGGATGCGCCGTCCGGAAGCTGGATCATCGACACCCCCGGCATCCGCTCGTTCGGCCTGGCACACGTGGACCCGGACCGCATCCTCCGCTCCTTCCCGGACCTCTCTCCCGGCATTGACGACTGTGAGCGCGGGTGCAAGCACACCGCCACCGCCGTGAACTGCGGGCTGGACGCATGGGTGGGCGGGGGACATGCCGGCCCCACCGGAGCAGCACGGCTGGGCTCCCTGCGGCGCCTCCTCGGCACGGACCCGCGAATGGAAGCCCAGGAGGCAAAGGAACTGGGCAGCGTGACCTGACGGGCCCGCTTCCCGGCAGAACGGCGCGCAGACGGTAGTTTGGAACCATGATCCAACCCGCTTCGAGCTACAACGATGACCTGCGCCTGGCCCACGTCCTGGCCGATTCCGTGGATGACCAGACCATGAGCCGCTTCAAGGCCCAGGACCTCCACATTGAGACCAAGCCGGACCTGACGCCCGTCACCGATGCGGACAAGGCAGCCGAGGAAGCCATCCGTGGCCAGCTCTCCCGCTCCCGTCCACGCGATGCCGTACTCGGCGAGGAGTTTGGCAGCACAGGCCACGGCTCGCGGCGGTGGATTATCGACCCCATTGACGGCACCAAGAACTTCGTCCGGGGCGTTCCGGTCTGGGCCACCCTGATCGCGCTGGTGGATGAGGGCGAGCCGGTGGTGGGCGTGGTCAGCGCTCCCGCCCTGGGCAAGCGCTGGTGGGCCGCCAAGGGCATGGGAGCCTACATGGGGCGTTCACTTGCCGCTGCCACCCGCCTCCGGGTATCCAATGTGTCCAATCTGTCCGATGCTTCCCTTTCCTATTCGAGCCTTGGCGGCTGGAAGGAGCGCGGAAACCTCAATGAATTCCTGGGCCTTACCGAGGACGTGTGGCGGACCCGGGCGTTCGGTGACTTCTGGTCCTACTGCATGGTGGCCGAAGGTTCGGTGGACATCGCCTGCGAGCCTGAACTGAACCTCTACGACATGGCCGCACTGGTGCCCATCGTGGTGGAGGCGGGTGGCCGCTTCACCTCGCTGGAGGGCGAGGACGGTCCGTTCGGCGGCAACGCCCTGGCCACGAATTCCATCCTGCACTCCGAGGTGCTGCGCCGGCTGAACCCGAACCTGGACGACCTCCTTTAGTCCCGGCAGGACGAATATTCGACGGCGGGCGCCCCCGAAAAGAGGCGTCCGCCGTCGTGATCTTCGGCGCAGGCGGCCCTTTTCAAGCGCGCGTAACAAACCCCTTAACATTTCCGCGGGCTTTTAACCTTCACTGCCCATGTTCTACGCTCTTAACCAGGTCACGAGTGCCAGCGCAAAACCCCGGTTTGCTGGCCGGCAACCCTCCATTCGCGGTGGGGTGCCCCGGGTGACGACCAGGCCGGTCCGGAAGGGATGCGGCAAGCGCGGATTCCTGCACGGAGTCCTGTTCTGAAGTGAGGTCTCTGTGACAACTGCCACCGTCTCCCCCGAAGCAGTCTCGCCCCAAGCCACCGTCCAGCGTCAGGCAGCCGCCCTGCCGGGATCGCCGGCGTTTTCCGACCAGCGCCGCGCCGCCGCCGGCCGTCCGCTCGCAGCAGTCAGCGGCGCCGAGATCCAGGCCCCGCTGATCCATGGCGGCCACGCCCGGTACGCCAACCTGGACTATGGCGCATCCGCCCCCGCCCTCTCCGTGGTGTCGGCTTACCTCAACGAGATCCTGCCCTTCTACGCCAGCGTCCACCGCGGTGCGGGCTATGCCTCCCAGATCAGCACCTCGGTCTATGAGAATGCCCGCGCCATCGTCCGCGACTTCGTAGGCGGGCGCCCGGACGATTCGGTGATTTTTACCCGGAACACCACTGACTCCCTCAACCTGCTGGCGGGCTGCCTGCCCGTCACCGACGGGCGGCCCGACGGCGACGTCCTGTACCTCGACATTGAGCACCACGCCAACCTCCTTCCGTGGCAGGGTGTCCCCCACCGCAGCATCGTGGCAGAGGACACCATTGCGGCTACCATTGACGCGGTCCGCGCGGAACTGCAGCAGGGCGGCGTCAGCCTGCTCGCCGTGACCGGGGCTTCCAACGTCACGGGCGAAATCCTTCCCATCCGCGCCCTCGCCGCGCTGGCGCACGAGCACGGCGCACGGATCGCAGTGGACGCGGCCCAGCTGGCGCCGCACCGGCGGGTCGACATCACTGCGGACGACGTCGACTACCTCGCCTTCTCGGGCCACAAGCTCTACGCACCTTTTGGTGCCGGCGTGCTGGTGGGCCGGCCGGACTGGCTCGACGCCGGAACACCGCACCTTGCGGGCGGCGGCGCCGTCAAGGAAGCCAGGCTCGACGGCGTCAGCTGGGCAACCGGGCCGGCCCGCCACGAGGGCGGATCGCCGAACGTGCTGGGTGCGGCGACCCTGGCCCGCGCCACGCAGGTCATCGCGGAACTGGACCAGGACCGCTGGCATGCCCATGAAGCAGCCATCCGCTCTTTCCTGGTGGAAGGCCTGCAGGAAATCGACGGCGTCACCGTCCACCAGATCTTCAAGGACACCAACCCGGACACCGACACCATCGGCGTGGTCAACTTCTCCGTGGAAGGCTACGACGCCGGCCTGGTGGCCGCCTACCTCTCGGCAGAACATGGAGTGGGCCTGCGCGACGGCCGCTTCTGCGCGCACCCGCTGCTGAAGCGGCTGGGCCTTCCCTCCGGTTCCCTGCGGGCCAGCTTCGGCGTCGGCTCAAGGCTGGAGGATGCCGAACGTCTGCTGGCAGGCATCCGGGACCTGCGGACCAAGGGCCTTGGCTGGGACTATGTGGTGGACGCCGGCCGCTGGGTTCCCGCCAATGACAACCGCACGTACCCCCACTGGGCGCCCAACACCCCGGGAACGGCCGGCGCCGCGCCCTGCATCGACGACTGACCTGCGGCTGGCCTGCCGGCCGGCGCCCTGCCGTTGCGGCTGATGCGGTAAATTCGGAGGACACCAAAGGAACCGGATGAAGGAGGCCGCGCGTGGCACGGGGTGGCCCACGGCTGGATCACGGCCGGCGCCGGGAGCTCGGCCAGAGCTTCCAGGACGGCGGCAGGCACTACCAGCAGGTGCGGCCCGGCTACCCTGCCGAATCAGCGCGCTGGCTGGTGCCTTCGGGAGCACGCGATGCGCTCGACGTGGGCGCCGGCACCGGGAAGTTCACTGAACTGCTGCTGGACCTGGGACTCTCCGTCACGGCGGTGGACCCGTCAGCGGACATGCTCGCACAGCTGGCTGAGCACGTCCCCGCCGCCACGGCTGTCCTTGGAACCGCAGAGGCGACCGGCCTGCCCGACGCGGCTTTCGACGTCGTCACCGTGGCGCAGGCCTGGCACTGGTGCGATGCCCTGAGGGCCAGTACGGAACTTGCCCGCGTCCTCCGTCCCCACGGAACGCTGGGACTCGTCTGGAACCAGCTGGACACATCCGTCCCCTGGGTCCACCGGCTCTCCAGGATCATGCATGCCGGGGACGTCTACAAACCCGGCCACCGCCCGCTCATAGGGCCCGAGTTCGGTGCGCTGGAGGACCACCTCACGCACTGGCAGGACTCCGTGACCACAGCAGACCTGATGGAACTGACAAAATCGCGGAGCTATTACCTCCGCGCCGGAGAGGCCACCCGGGCAAAAGTCCTGGCCAATTTGGACTGGTACCTTCACGAGCACCTGGGCCACGGACCGGACGAGGAACTGGAACTTCCATACCTGACGCTCGCATGGCGGGCGGTCCGGGCTTGAGCGCACGCCAGTCCACGTGCGGCCAGGGGCAGCCGGTAGGCTGGATCCTGTGAAGACCAGCGCTCCCTCCTCCTCCATCGAGGACTACGTCAAGGTCATCTACTCCTTCACTGAGTGGCAGGACAAACCCATCACCTCCTCCCAGCTGGCACAACGCCTGGGGGTGGCCAATTCCTCCGTTTCAGAGATGGTCCGGAAGCTGAAGGACCAGGGCCTGGTGGACCACAAACCGTACAGTGCCATCAGGCTCACGGAGTCCGGCCTGCAACTTGCGCTCGCCATGGTGCGGCGCCACCGACTGATCGAGACCTACCTCGTCCAGCAGCTGGGGTACAGCTGGGACGAGGTCCACGACGAAGCCGAACTTCTGGAGCACGCTGTCTCGGACACGTTCATAGAACGCGTGGCGGCGAAGCTGGGCAACCCGCAGCGGGATCCGCACGGCGATCCGATTCCCACGGCGGACGGCCAGGTCTTCATGCCCCGCGCGCACCTCATGGGAGAGCTGGACCAGGGCCACACGGGCCGCATCACCCGGATCAGCGACGACAATCCGGACCTGCTCCGCTACCTTGCGGCCGAGGAGATAGACCTCGACGCCGAAGTGGAGGTGGTGGGCCGCAGGCCGTTCGGAGGCGCGCTGGTGGTGCGTGTCCGGGACTCAGGCCGTACGCGCGACTACGACCTCGCCGATGAGATCACGTCGGCGCTGTGGGTGCACAGCGACCGACCCCATCCGGGCTGCCTTCTGGGGGACGCCGAATCTCCCGTAACCTTGCCCGGGGCATGAGCGGGCCGAAGACATCGTGGATGCCCAGGGCAGGCGCCTGGCTGGCCGTTGCCGCAGGGGGCCTGGCGGGGACAGAACTCCGGTACGTCCTGGGGCTAGTCTTTCCGGAGCTCCCAGGATCCATTCCCTGGACCACCCTTAGCATCAATGTGGCGGGCAGCTTTATCCTGGCCGCCCTGACCACCGTCTGGATGGCCCGCCCGCGCACGCCCTTCTGGTTGCGGGCTGGGCTGGGGCCAGGTCTCCTGGGGTCCTTCACCACGTTCTCCGCCGTGGTCTTTTCCCTGGACCAGCTGGTGCGGGAGGGGGAGCACGGAGTGTGGACTGCGTACCTCGGCCTGTCCGTGGTGCTGGGGCTGGCTGCGGCGGGCCTCGGATGGCGGACCGGAAAGCTTGTTGGCCGCCCGACCGGGAGCCGTCAGTGATCGCCGCGGCCCTGGTGGGGATTTTCGGGGTGGCAGGCGCGCTCCTCCGCTTCGGCATTGACAGCTGGTTCGCCCATCACAGCTCCCGGCAGACTGTGCGTGCCGGCAACCATGGGGCCGGGACCCCCGTGAGGCTGCACTGGCCCTGGGCCACATTGCTGGTGAACGTGGCGGGGTGCTTCATAATCGGCGCTGCGCACGGTCTCACTGTGGGACTGGGACTGGGTGCGGAGTGGCAGGCGGCGCTGGCGACAGGCCTGGCCGGCGGACTCACCACCTTCAGTTCCTGGACCACGGCCACGGTGCGGCTCCTGAGCGAGGAACGCCTCGGGTCGGCTGCGGTGAACGTTGCCGCCAACCTGGTCCTGGGCCTGGCTGCGGCCGCGGCGGGGATCGCCCTGGTGTCTGCGGTATAGAAGGCGCGGCCCCGGGGGCCTTGATTTGGTGGGCTCCCGTATCGTGGATGGTGATGATTAGCAGACGCGACGCGGCCATTGCCCTTGACGTACCGATGGAGATGGCACAGCGCCACGGCCTTCCAAAATGGCTGACCGAGGCCCAGCTGGGCGAGATCCTGGACAACCCTCCGCCCTGGCTGGTCCAGTCCCGTGCCAACCGCACGGGCAAGCGCCCGGTCTGGGTCCACCTCGAATGCGCGGTCTGCGGCTACGAGGAGGCGGCCCGCCCCAAGAAGTGGTGGCCCGACTTCACCTACGTGATCTGCGGCCACCACCGGCCGGACGAGGTGCCGGCGGTCCGCACGGGGTTCGTCCGGAGCGAATTTGACGGCGTTGGGACACGTTTTGTGGGCATCGCAGACGTGCCTGTTCCGGACTGATTCCATGCCATTCCAGGCCATTACATTCGGGACTGAATAGGCGTAACTTACGAAGAGGGACGCAGCCCGTCCCCTGCTGTAAGGAGCACGCCATGCCGGACAAAACACCGCACCAGAACCTCGCAAAGAAGCCGGTCAAGACCATCAAGGAAAAACGCGCCGAGAAGAAGGCCAAGCACCCTGAGGCTGCCCAGGACCCCGTGGCGCATTTGAAGAAGCGCCGGTAGGCCTACTGCCCGTCTGCCTGCATTTCTTCGGGCACGGCGACGAGGTCTTCTGCCCTGCCGTGCCGCAGCACCCTGATCGGCAGTGGCTGTCCGATCGCATCGGCGAACAGCAGCTTCTGCAGGCTCTCGGCGGTGCTGACGGCGCGGCTTCCGGCTGTGAGGATGATGTCACCGGCTTCCAGGCCCGCGCGGTTTGCGGGTGATCCGGCCAGGACCTCCACCACCCTGAGCCCGTCCCGCTGGCCCGTCCTGATCACTGCGCTGGCGTTCAGCCTGATCGGCGTGCTGACCACACCCAGGTATGCCCTCCTGACCCGCCCATCGTTCAGCAGGGCCGCGATGATGCGCCATGTTGTCGTATTGATGGGAACAGCGAGTCCCAGACCGGCCCCTGCCACGGCGGTGTTGATGCCCACGATCCTGCCATGCGCGTCCGCCAGCGCGCCGCCGGAGCTGCCTGGGTTGAGGGCGGCGTCGGTCTGGATGACGTCCTCGATCATCCTCCGGTTGCCACCGGCCCAGACCGGGATGGAACGGCCCAGGCCGCTGACGACTCCGGCCGTGACCGAACCCGCCAGCCCGAGCGGATTCCCGACTGCGATCACCAGTTGTCCCACACGCAAGGTCTCGGCGTCGCCGAAGCGCGCGGGGGCCACCCTTGGTGCCTTGCCGCGGACCACAGCGAGATCCGACAACGGATCCACGCCCACGAGCTCGAGATCGGTCCGGCTGCCGTCGGCAAATGCGGCGTGCCCCTTGTTGGTACCGGCCACCACGTGGGAATTCGTCAGCAGGTAGCCGTCCTCGGTAAAGAGGACCGCAGAACCTGCCCCCACGCGGAACCTGCCGTTCCGGCGGGTGCTGGTCATTTCTATGGCCGCGACGTGCGGCGTAACGGTCTCAGCCACCCGCATGACCGTCTCCGAATAGGAGTCCAGCGCGCCGTCGTCGTACTCTTCGGGACTGGGCTCACGCATCTGGTTCATGGGGCACCTCCTGGCTGCTCCGCCGCTGGTTCCGGCCACTTCCGGCCCGGCCTGGGCCGCGACGCCGGATCTTATAGAGGACAACCCATGGATGCCGGCCGCTAGTCCCAGGCCCCGCTACGCCGTCGGTGAACAGGCAAGCCGCGCTTAAACACCGAAAGACCCGGACGCAATGTCCGGGTCTTTCAGTCTGCCTTGCGGCATTTTCAAAATGTGGAGATGGGGGGAATTGAACCCCCGTCCGATGTCGTGTTGTCAGGGCTTCTCCGGGCGCAGTTTGCGTCGGATTTTCTCGGCCCCAGCCATGCTGCAAACAGCTGGCTGATCCGGGCCCAGTCATCTAAGAGTCCCGTTCACCCCGATGACGGAGGTGGACAGCAGTGGCTATCTAAATGACGCCAGGATCCGGGGCGATAGCAACCTCGGGCTGACGGACTGTCTTACTGCTTAGGCAGCAAGAGCGAAGTCAGTGCGCTTAGATTCGGCACTTATTGGTTTGCAGACAGCGTTTACGAGATAATTCTGCATCCTCGGCCCGCTTCACCTGTCGCGACTAACATCGTCGAAACCGATCATCCCCATATTCTTTTATCAAACCGGCAGGCTGGCCCACCGGACTATTCATCATAACGCACGCCCGGGCCAAAACATTCCTAGCGGCGACGGTTGCGCTCCCGCATCTCACGCTGCGCCTCGCGGTTGTCCTGCTGTTCGCGCAGGGTCTGCCGCTTGTCGTACTCGCGCTTGCCGCGGGCCACACCGATTTCCACCTTTGCGCGGCCGTCCACAAAGTAGAGCTGCAGCGGGACGATGGTGTAGCCCGACTCGCGCACCTTGTGGGAGATCTTGATGAGTTCCTCACGGTGGAGCAGGAGCTTCCTGCGCCGGCGGGCCGCGTGGTTGGTCCAGCTTCCCTGGTTGTATTCAGGGATGTGGATGGCTTCCATCCACAGCTCGTCGTTATAGAAGGTGCAAAAGCCGTCCACCATGGAGGCGTGGCCCTCGCGCAGGGATTTCACTTCGGTGCCCATGAGCGCGATTCCAGCCTCGTAGGTATCCAGCACGTGGTAGTCGTGCCGGGCCTTGCGGTTGGTGGCCACCACTTTACGGCCACTTTCTTTAGGCAAGGGAAAGCTCCTCAGGTCAGTTCGGTTGTCCCCCGGGCCAACCGGCGCGGAGTCATACCAGTGTACGGCAGGGTGCAGACGGTGCTACAGCAGCCTCATCGGGTCCACCGGGCTGCCGTTCAGCCAGGTTTCGAAGTGGGCGTGGCAGCCGGTGGAGTTGCCCGTGTTGCCGGAGTAGGCGATCAGCTGTCCCTGCGATACCCGCTGGCCGTTGGAGACCACGATGCTGGCGTTGTGGTAGTAGATGGTGTTCAGGGTATTGCCTTCGATGAGGCCGTGGGAGATCTTCACCCGCCAGCCGCCTCCGTCACCAGAGTTCCAGCCGGAGCTGAAGACTTCCCCTGCTGCCGCCGCATAGACGGGTGTGCCACACGCCGCGCCAAAGTCCAGCCCGGTGTGCATGTACCCGCCCTGGCCGTAGAAGTCGATGGTCCCCGGAGGGGTGGCCCGCCATCCGAAACCGGACGTGATGGGAACGCTGCCGTCAAAAGGATGTCGGAGGCCAAATGCCGACGGCGACCCGACCGGCGGCATGAACGACTGTGCCGGGGGCGCTGGCGGCGGCGGCTGGTTCCTCGCTGCGGCCTCGGCTGCGGCAGCTGCCGCCGCGGCCGCCGCCGCTGCTTCAGCCTTCCTGCGCTGCTCTGCTTCCCAGGCTTCCCGCAGCCTGCGGTCGCGCTCCTGGATCTCGGCTGCCACCGCATTCTGGCTCGCCTGGACGCCGGCCAGCTGGGACTGGATGCCAGGCTTGGCAGCCTGCAGCTCCGCGTCCAGGCGGGTGGTGTCCGCGATCAGTTTGTCGACCTGTTCCTTCTTGGCGGCCGCTTCATCGCGGGCGGCTTTTTCCCGCTCCAGGGCTGCATCCGCCTTGGCTTTCAGGTCCTTGATCTCTGCCTCGACCGCCTGGAGGCGCGCTTCAGAGTTCACGTTGGTGGCGCTCTGCTGCGACAGTTTGTCCATGGCAGCGTTCTGGCTCCGCATGGCCTGGTCCGCCAGGTCCATCGTTTCGGTCAGGCTGCCGCCGTTGTTGGACCCAAAGAAGAGGGACAGGTTGGAGGGGACGCCGCCGGACTTGTAGGCCTGCGTGGCAATCTGGCCGATCAGCTTTTTGGTGTCGGCGATCTTCTGCTTGTCAGACTCGAGCTGCTGCGTAATTTTGGCCTTGTTCTGCTGTGCCATGTCCACGCGGGCGGAGAGCGCCTCAACCTCCTTGACGGCACCGGCCACGCGGCCCTGCGCTTCAAGGAGCGCCTGCTGTGCGCCTGGAAGTTGGCCCTGGTAAATCACCAGGTCGCCGGCCGCCTTGGCGATGCGCGAATCGACGAATTCCAGGGATTGCTGGACCCGTGAGGCCTCGGCCTCAAGCGCCTTCTGCCGGTCTTCGAGCTCGTCCGCGAAGGCCGCCGGGCTGGAGGATGCCAGACCGGCGGCGAGGACAACAGCCAGCACACCGCTGAGGACGCTGGTGCGTGGCGCCGCACTGCGCGCGCCGTTTCGCCGGGTGCGGGGAGTGTTTTTGTCCGGTGCATTCATGGGCATTCCTTGTTTGGTTTGCATACCTAGACGCGAAGGTATCTGCGCAAGGTCAAGAGAGACGAAATTCCAGCCAAGGATGCACCAAGGATTAGCAGTGCGGGAACCAGGATCAGCGTCTGGCCGGAGGATATGAAGGCAGTGTCCGGATACTGCTGGGACATGAATTCGCCGAGGAAGAAGTGTGCCACGGCCCAAAGCGTTGCCGACGCGAGGGCGGCACCGATCACCGCGGCGATGACGCCCTCGAGGATAAACGGCAGCTGGATCACTGTCTTGGACGCACCCACCAGCCTCATGATTCCCGTTTCGCGGCGGCGGCTGAAGGCAGAGAGCCTAATAGTTGTGGCGATCAGCAGGATTGCACAGACGATCATGACGCCGGCGATACTGACTGCCACCAGGGAGGCTCCGTTCATCACCGAGAACAGGCGCTCAAGCAGCTGGCGCTGGTCGATGACCGTCTCAACCCCGGGCTGGGAGGAAAAGGTCTCACTGATGATCTGGTACTTTTCCGGATCCTTCATGTTGATCCGGAAGGACGCCGGCAGCTGGTCGGGGGTCACCGAGTCCACGATGGGCGAATTGGAGAACTGGTCTTTGAAGTGGTTGTATGCCTCCTCCTTGGACTCGAACTGGAAGTCGTTGACGTACTGCGCCACGGCGGGAGACTCCAGCAGTGAGTTGAGGCTGGCCTGCTGTTCGGCGGTGACCGGCCCGCTGGCGCAACCTGCCGCCGTCGAGCCTTCACTGCACAGGAAAATGGCCACCTGGACTTTGTCGTACCAGTAGCCCTTCATCTGGTTGATCTGCATCTGCAGCATGCCGGCTGCGCCCACGAAGGTGAGCGAGACGAACGTGACCAGGATGACCGAAACCACCATGGACAGGTTGCGGCGGAGCCCGCTTCCAATCTCACCGAGGATAAACGCGAGCCTCATCGCTGCCCCTCGCCTTCGCCGGGAAGCCCGGTTTCGGTGGCGTCCCGCCCGCTGGCGTCCTTGAGCCTGCGCGACTGGCCTACAACCGGAATCATCGAGGTGTAGAGCGCCCTGGCCTCGTCACGGATGACGACGCCGTTCTTGAGTTCCACCACGCGTTTCCGCATTTCATTGACGATGTCGTCGTCGTGGGTTGCCATGACGACGGTGGTTCCGTTTTGGTTGATCTTGTCCAGGATGCCCATGATGCCCATCGAGGTGGTGGGGTCGAGGTTTCCGGTGGGCTCGTCGGCGAGCAGGATCCCTGGACGGTTGACGACGGCGCGGGCAATTGCCACGCGCTGCTGCTCACCGCCGGAGAGTTCGTGCGGCATGCGGTGTTCCTTGCCCTCGAGGCCCACAGTTTTCAGGACCTCGGGGACGGTATCGCGGATGACGCTGCGGCTCTTGCCGATGACCTGCATGGCGAATGCGACGTTTGCGAAGACGTTCTTCTGGGGCAGGAGCCGGAAGTCCTGGAAGACGACGCCGATTCCGCGGCGGAGCCTGGGCACGCGCCAGCTGGAAATTTTGGCGACGTTCTGGCCGGCAACATATACGGCACCTGACGTGGCCCGGTCTTCCTTGAGGACAAGCCTGAGGAAGGTGGATTTGCCGGAGCCGGATGCGCCCACCAGGAAGGCGAATTCGCCGCGGTCAATCTCAAGGTTGACAGAGTCCAGCGCAGGCCGGGCTTTCTGGTCGTAGACCTTGGTGACATTTTCGAATCGGATCATGGCCCTAAGTACCCTGCAGGGCATGGCTGATTCTGATGCAGCCCAGTTCTGCAGCCGGTGCGCGGGTTTCGTGTGGGGGAAGTAGGGCCCCGGCCCCTCGACTATACGCAGGAGTTCCCGCGTATCACACTGGTTTCAGGGGGCGTGTCGCCGGATCCGCAGGCCTGGCCCCGCTGTGGGGCCTATTTTTCGGCGTTGCGGTTATCCGTGCGCCACCGGATGCCTGCGTCGATGAAGTCGTCAATTTCTCCGTCGAACACGGCGGAGGTGTTGCCGACCTCATGCTCTGTCCGAAGGTCCTTCACCATCTGGTACGGGTTGAGGACGTAGGACCGCATCTGGTCCCCCCACGAGGCCTTGACGTCGCCGGCCAGTGCCTTTTTCTCGGCGTCCTCCTGCTCCTTCTTGAGCAGCAGGAGCCTGGACTGCAGCACCCGCATGGCAGCGGCGCGGTTCTGCAACTGCGATTTCTCGTTCTGCATGGAGACGACGGTGCCGGTGGGGATGTGGGTGAGGCGGACGGCAGAGTCGGTGGTGTTGACCGACTGGCCGCCGGGGCCTGATGAGCGGAAGACATCGACGCGGATCTCGTTGTCCGGGATTTCGATGGAGTCGGTCTGCTCGATCAGCGGGATGACCTCCACTGCGGCGAAGGACGTCTGGCGCCTTCCCTGGTTGTCGAAGGGGCTGATCCTGACGAGCCGGTGGGTGCCCGCCTCGACGCTGAGGGTGCCGAAGGCGTAGGGCGCCTTTACCTCGAAAGTTGCTGACTTCAGGCCGGCTTCTTCGGCGTAGGAGGTGTCCATGACCGTGGTGGGGTAGCCGTGGCGCTCCGCCCACCGGAGATACATCCGCATCAGCATCTCCGCGAAGTCTGCAGCGTCCACGCCGCCGGCCCCTGCACGGATGGAGACGACAGCTTCGCGCTCGTCGTACTCTCCGGAGAGCAGGGTGACCACTTCGAGTTCCTTCAGGGCCTTTTTGATGGACTCGAGTTCTGCGGCCGCCTCTCCCATGGAATCGGCGTCGTCCTCGTCCTGGCCCAGCTCCACCAGGACTTCGAGGTCATCGATCCGTGAGGCGAGCTTGTTGAGGCGCTCAAGTTCGGACTGCTTGTGCGAAAGTTTTGAGGTGATTTTCTGCGCCGCTGAGGGGTCGTCCCACAGGTCCGGCTCGCCTGCCCGCTCGCTCAGTTCGGCGATGTCTTCCTTGAGCGCGTCTACATCAGAGACCCGCTCAATGGAGTCGTAGGTGGCGCGAAGGGCGCGGATTTCAGCGGAAAAATCAATATTGGCCATGGTTGTTTAAGCCTACGCTATCCGGCACAAGCTTCGGCATGCACGGCCTTTTTCTGCCTTGCGCCACCTCGGCCGCTGCCGGTCCCTCTCTGTCCGGTCAGCGCGTCAGGCGCGAACGCGCCGTCGACGTCGCTTCGATCCTTATGCCGTCCGGCACCAGGAAGTTAACCACCGGAGGATGGACAGCAGCTGTCAGCACAACGACGGCGGTGGAGCCGTCGGGGCTGCCCGTTGACCCCGCGACGGCGAGTCCGCTGAAGCGTTGGGCAGCCGGGCTCCTTGAGACGAAGTCCGCGGCGACGTTCCTGACCCGGGCCGGGTTCAGTGTTGCTGAAGGACTGCCGCCCTGTGTGTCAACGTCCCCGAGGGTATAGCTGTCTGCTGCCGCAAGGGAGGCGCCATCCGCAAGGGAAAGCAGCCGCTTATGTTCGAGGTACACAGAGGAAATGCCAATGACCACGCTGGCGACCAGCAGAGCCAAGGTCACGTACCCGAGGATCATGACCGTCATCTGGCCGTCCTCGTTGTTTGCCCTGGCGGTCATCTGAATCTGCCCACCAGTTGTGTTGCGGAGGCTTCAACCTCGCTTGCGGCCAGCCGGAAGCCACTGTTGAAGGGCACAAACGGCAGGGGCACCGACAGGCTCACCGTAATGGTCACGGCGGTGCCCGGAGCCTGGCAGTCGGCGGGGTCGCATGTCGTGGAGATGCTTGCCTCGTCCGGCTGGTGCCCGAAGTCGGCCAGGGCGATGGACACCGCTTGTTCTGCGGCCGTCTGCGCCGTCGGTTCGTCAGGCTGGGCAACGTAGACCTTGGCTGCCTGGTCCGCTGCGCCCACGACGGCAAACGAGCCGCCTTGGATTTGACCCACGGTAATGACGAAGTACACCAGCGGCACCATGAGGAGGAGTCCAAGGAAGGTGAACTCGACAACGGCGCTCCCCCGCTCGCGCCCTCCCCTGCCTTCCTGTCCTTGAGCTGTTGATGGCGGTCGCAGGCACAGAGCCTGGACCATCCTGCGTTTGAGGAGTCGTGCCCCCAGCCTATGGCTGCACTGCGGCATGTCCCTTCACCTCCAGCATCCCGCGGGGGCCAATGAGCCCGATGACCGGCATCGGCGCCCGCACCGTCACTTCCAGGCTGCGGAGGCCTTGGACAGTCACCTCGCTGGTACTCACCTGTTCGGCAAATCCGGCAGTCAAGGCCGAGCCGATCAGGCTGCGGGTCCGCTCCTCAGCATCGGCCGCTCCCCGGTCCGCGAGGGTGCCGTACCTGGCCCCTGATGCCGCGGCATCGATCAACGTGTTGCGGACGTGCAGGATCAACGTCAGCTGGATGATGGCCAGGAAGAACATTGTGAGGAGTCCTCCCACCAGGACAAAATCCACTACTGCTGAGCCCTGCTCCCGCGTCCCCGCCGGACGGCGGACTCCGCGGACCGGGCCTGGCGGGTGGGAGGACCTGGGCACCGGCTAGCTTCCGACCGTATCCATCGCCTGGTTGAACATTGACTCCAGTGCCGGTCCGGCAAGGGCCAGAAGCGCAGCCACCAGCACAGCCGACATCAGGGTGATCATGACCCAGCCCGGCACGTCTCCCCTTTCCTTGTGGTCGCAGCTTTCACTACGGACGCCGCCGCGACGGGCTGCCGGGCGAAGGGCCGCGCCCAGGGCGGTGTTCACAACAAAGAGCAGGGATGCCCAGCGAATTCCCATCATTTTCATTTCCCGTCCTATTCCTGGTTGGTTCTTCGATTGTTCTGCATTGCGGCGCCGGCCATGGGTGTCTTCGTTCACAGGCCCAAGTTGATGGCCGCGAGGCCCGGGAAGACGGCGAACACGACCGTCAGCGGGAGCACGCCGAAAACGAGCGGCACCATCATGGCGATTTCTTTCTTGCCTGCGGCCTCCATCAGGTCGCGTTTTGCGGTATCCCGCACGTCCTGGGCCTGGGCACGCAGAACATCTGCCAGCGGCGTGCCTCTTTGGACAGCGACGATGATGCCGTCCACGAACCTCACCAGCGGCGCCAGGTCCGTACGTGCGGAAAATTCCTGCAGTGCCTGCACCAGAGGCTTGCCCGCCCGGGTCTCGGCAAGAATGTCCGCGAACTCCTTGGTGAGCTCTCCTTTGGCACTGCGGCAAACCCTGTCCAGGGCTCCGGTGGCACTCTCCCCTGCGCTGACCGCGAGTGCCATCAGTTCAGCGAGGCTCGGGAATTCCGCCATCATCCTCGATTCACGCCGTTTGACCTGCACACCGAGCCAGTAGTCCCGCAGCATGAAGCCGCCCACGGCACTGCCCAGGATGGCGACAACGGCGAGCAGTGGATTGAACCTGCCGGCGGCAGCTCCCGTCGCGGTAATGCCAAGGGCAGCCACAAAGCCGGCAGCCGCCCACAAAAGCTGCTCCGCCCGGAAGTCTAGGGAAGTCTTGTTGATCCCCGCCTGCGCCAGTCGTCGCGTCGTGGCCCCCGGCGACGGGTTCAGCCTTCCCAATGCCGCCATGCCGTCCCGGAACACCGGACGCAGTATCCGTCCGAGCGGGCCGAAAGGCGTCGGGTTGGCTTCCGCCGGGACCAAGAGCCGTGATTCCAGGTTCTGGGACTTCAACTGCGGCTCGATGCGTTCCGTCAGGGTGGTCGCACGCATAGGCGGTGACCTGAAGATGACGAGCCACAGACCCGTCCCCAGGACAAGCCCGCAGACGACGGCGGCAGGAGCTGTATCGATCATCTGAGCACCCGCTCATCCCGGGGCAGTGCCCCGATCCTCAGCATGATCGAGTAGCAGAGCAGCGAAATTGCCAGGCCACCGAGCAGGACTGCAGCGCCCACGGCGGTGTTGTATGCCTGCACGGCCTCCGGCCTTGTTGCCATCAGGATCAGGACGATCCATGGTGCTGCCACCGCAAGGCGTGCCGCGTTGACGGTCCAGGACTGCCTGGCCTCGAGCTCGCTGCGGGTGCGGGCGCTCTCGCGGAGGAACTCAGCCAACGTTCCTAGCAACTTCCCGAGGTCTGAACCGCCAACTTCGCGGGTCAGGCGGAGGGCTTCGACAATACGGTCGGCAACCGGGTCCGCGAGCCGGTGTTTGAGCTTGTTGAGGGAGGCATCGAACTGCCCTCCGGCGCGGTAGTCCCCACCGAACTCCCGGAACATGTGCCGGAGCTCTTCAGGTCCCTTCTCCCCCAGCTGTATGAGGGCTTCCGGCAGCGGCAGGCCGGCACGGATCGCCGAGCGGAGGTGGTCTACGACGTCCGGCCACAGTTGGCGCAGCAATGCGCTTCGCTTTCTTGCCCTCCAGCGCAGGATGCTGATGGGGAGCCACGCTGCAAACAGCGCGAAGCAGCCGGCAATAGGCCAGGATCGGCTGCCCGCGTAAAACACCAATGCCACAAGTAAACCGAGCCCCGCGCACGTGCCGACGAGGCTGCCCGGGGATACCTTGTCGACGCCGGCGGAGGCGAGAAGGTCACCCAGGCGGCTGACCTTCCGCTCCTTGGGCCCCTGGAGCGGTGTCTCCCAGAAGGACCACCAGATGAGGAAGAGGCCCGTCCCCGTGGTGATCCCCAGCAAAGCCGCCGTCATCGCGGATCCAGCAGCGCCGCGACGTCGTACCCTGCACGGCTGAATTTTTCAGCGGCCGGCATCGAGTTGGCCCGGGGCTGCAGTGCACCGTCCACCATCGCAAAGACCGGAGACGACTCGATGATGCCGTTCTCCACGCGTCGGCCCAGCGAGAGAATTTCGGTTACTTCCCTGCGGCCGTTGGCCTGCCGGCTGCAATGGACCACGAGATCGATGCAGGAAGCGACGGTGGGGACGACAAAGGCTGAAGAGATGTTCTCACCCGCGAGCAGGGGCAGGGTGCAGATCTTGGTGACTGCGTCATGTGCTGAATTCGCGTGGACGGTGCACATGCCTGGCAAGCCGCTGTTCAAAGCGATGAGCATATCCAGGCTCTCCGCTTCACGGACCTCCCCCACGACCAGGCGGTCCGGACGCATGCGGAGCGCTTCCTTGACGAGGCGGCGCAACGGTATTTCGCCTTCGCCCTCAAGGTTTGGCTGGCGGCACTGCAGGCCGACGACGTCGCGCAGGGGAAACTGAAGCTCAAAAATCTCCTCCACGGTGATAACACGCTCCCGGCTTCCAATGCTGGCCGCCAGGCAGTTGAGCATGGTGGTCTTGCCTGCCTGGGTGGCGCCCGAGACCAGGATGTTGAGTCCGCTGGAGACGGCTGCGCCAAGGAATCGGGCTGACTGGGGCGTCAGCGTGCCCAGGTCGACGAGATGCTCCAGGCGGCTGGCCTTGACCACGAATTTCCTGATATTGACTGCCCAGTGCTTGCGCGTCACATCCGGGATAACCACGTGGAGCCTTGACCCGTCGGGTAAGGCAGCGTCCACGAACGGAGAGGACATGTCCAGCCGGCGGCCGGAGCTTTTCAGCATCCGCTCCACCAGATCGCGGACCTGCTGCTCACTGAGGCTCAGCGATGTCAGCTCGGATTCGCCGTTGCGCGCCACAAAGATCTCATGTGGAGCGTTCAGCCAAATCTCTTCGATGGCTGGATCGTCCAGGAGGGGCTGGAGAACGCCGAACCCGGCGACGGCGTCGAAGAGGAATTTGCGGGCCGCATCCAAGGGCCCAAGAGGAGGAAGCGGACCCATCAGAGCCCGCTCGTCATAATCCGTTACTGCTGCCTCCACCAGGCGGCGGACCTCACCGGCCTGATGGAGGGGATCAAGCCCTCGGCGACGGATGAGCTCGCGGACTTCATCCTCGACTATTCCCAGCGCGTCCATAAGTTCCCCAATACAACTGCCGCCCCCGGCGGAGGCAGTGCAACTGGGATAAAGCCTAAAGATGGTCAAGCACGGCAACAAGTCATATTGGCCAAGCTGTGGACAACCATCGATGCGGCCGCCCGGCATGGGCCTATGAACGGCCGCCACGCACGGGCTCAACGTCGGATCTGGCGAGTTCGCTGGGTGAAGCTGATCCCGGCTGTTACCGGGCCGGCGCTCGCCCTCGGGTGGGTATTGGCACATAAACCCTGCGGGCATCCACATACTTCCACCGTTTTGTCTTTATCGGCGAGCTCCTCTCCATAGGATTCCTCCATGTGGACCAAACAGAGCCAAAGCTTCTGCCCCGCATGCGGCAGGACCACCCACCACGTGACTCACTTTCACAAGGACGACGCCGGCGCGCTTGTTGCCAGCGCACGTTGTGCCGAGTGCCCGCAGCCGGGCGTGCCCGCCGAAAACCACATGCCCGCCCCGCTATGGAAATCCCACGGCGTTCCGGCGCTCTGACATGAGTACCGGAATCACGATCTCAGTGCCCTACCCGGCAAATGCGAGTAAGGGGTACTCGGGCGGCGTGTGTTGCACAGGAGGTAAATGAATCATCGGGGGCACCAGCTTCCTCAGGGACCTGGACGCGACAGCGTTGGGGCGGAACGTTTAAGGAGTACCGTGAAGAAATCGATCAAACGAGCCCTGAGTCAGGGGCTGGCAACAGCCCTTGTCCTCGCCGGGCTTGGAGCAGCCATGGGGGGACCTGCGAGCGCCACGGTGCCGCCACCTCCTCCGCCGCCGCCGGCGCCGATTTATGGCACCGCCGGCTTCAATTACACAGGCGTTGGAAATCCCCCCACGGCTGATAAGCCGCAGAGCAAGTTGTGGTGGAACGATGGCTCCTGGTGGGCGGATATGTGGACCGCAGGAGGCTGGAAGATCCACAAGCTGAACCGGGCCGCCAAGCAGTGGGTAGACACCGGGGTGGTAGTGGACAGCCGTGCCAACACATCGGCAGACACCCTCTGGGATGGCACGCACCTCTACATTGCCCACCATGTGGTCACCATCTCCACTGAAGACGGGCCCAAAGCGTCCCGCCCGGACTCCCCCGCAAGGCTGTACCGGTACACGTATGCCGACGGAAAGTACACGCGCAGCAGTGGATTTCCTACCACTATCACCACGAACAGCAGCGAGTCGATGACTATCGACAAGGACAGCACGGGAGCAGTCTGGGCCACCTGGACCCAGGTGTCCGGTGTCCCGACCGGAGGCTATACAAGCGCCGTTATGGTGAACAACTCTGCTGCGGGTGGCACTTCCTGGGGCACGCCGCAATCCCTTTCAGGCGAGAGCGCCGCGGCCGCACCCGATGACATCTCGTCGATCGTGGCCTTCGGCAAGAATAAGATCGGGGTTATGTGGTCCGACCATACGACAGGCTCGGTCTGGTGGGCAACGCGCACTGACGGTCAGGCCGCCACGTCGTGGAAGGTACAGTCTGCCGTCCGCGGACCCAACCAGGCTGACGACCACCTCAACATCAAATCACTGCAGGCAGACGACAGCGGACGCGTGTTCGCAGCGGTCAAGACGAGCTTCGATATGAACTCCACGGCGAAAAACTCTGATCCCCAGCTACAGCTGCTGGTCTTCAAGCCAGCCACGGCAGCATTCGAAAAGTACACGATCTCGACGATCAAAGATTGCCACACCCGTCCGCAAATTGTGCTTGATCCCGAAAACAACAAGATCCATGCCTTCCAGTCCGGTCCGGCAACAACCGTGACGGGCTGCCCGTACAGCGGAGTGTCCGGCGCTATCTATCAAAAGACAGCTTCGCTGGATAACCCGGTCTTCCCCGCCGGCCGCGGCACCCCGGTCATCCAGGACGCATCACCCAGCGTCAACAACGTGACCACCACCAAGCAGGCCGTCACGCGGGAAAGCGGCGTGGTGATTCTGGCCAGCGACGACGACGAAGGGCGCTACTGGTTCTCTGACTTTGGCGCTGAGGCCACGAATACCGCGACGGCGCCGGGCACCTTCGTGCCCGTAAGCCCCACTCGGCTCCTAGATACCCGCACCGCCTCTCCCGTAGGTCCAAACGCCAGCGTGTCGTTCAAGGTGGCCGGCGCTCCGGGGATTCCGAACGGGGTATCAGCGGTAGTCTTCAACCTTACCGTCACGCAGCCGACCAGCTTCGGACACATCCGTGCGTACCCCACAGGTACGTCTGCGCCAAGCACCTCCAACGTTAACTTCTCCGCAAACCAGACTGTCGCTAATGCGGTAACTGTCCCTGTGACCGCGGACGGTAGTGTCACGCTGCTGAACACCTCCACCGGAAGCACCCATCTGATCGCTGATGTGAGCGGCTACTACCTCGACGGAACCCCGGCTGTGCCAGGGGCGTTTGTCCCTGTGGGGCCGTCCCGCTTTATGGACACCCGTTCCAGCACGCCGCTGGCTGCGAACGCCACTCGTTCATTCCAAGTGGCTGGAGTCTCAGGGGTTCCGGCGGACGCCTCAGCTGTAGTCTTCAACCTCACAGCCACGCAGCCGACAAGCTTCGGACACATCCGCGCTTACCCTTCGGGTACGACTGCACCAAGCACGTCGAGCGTGAACTTTTTGAAAGACGAGACTGTGCCCAACCTGGTTACAGTTCCGATCGGTTCAGACGGAAAGGTCACGCTGATGAACACCTCCGGCGGAACTACCCATGTAATCGCGGACGTCAGTGGCTACTACATCGGAGGGACGCCAACTGCGGTTGGGGCCTTCGTCGCCACGAAACCGTCCAGGTTCGTGGACACCCGCAGCAGTTCTCCGGTGGGGGCGAACTCTGTCCTAAGCTTCCAGGTAACTGGGACCAGCGGGATTCCTGCCAAAGTCTCGGCGGTGGTGTTCAACCTGACGGTGACCCAGCCCCAGAGCTTCGGCCATATCCGGGCATACCCATCCGCCACCACGGCGCCCAACACATCAAACGTTAATTTTTCCCAGAACCAGACCGTGGCTAACTCCGTCACCGTCCCGGTGGGGACGGACGGGAAGGTCTCCCTGCTGAATTCGTCGAGCGGAAGCTCGCACCTGATCAGTGACCTGAACGGATATTTCCTGGGAGGTTAACCCTGGCCGAGAATCGATGTACAAGGTGGGAGCGACTTTAGCCCCACTGCACCTTTGAAGACCTCCGGGGCATGGCTCGAGCGCGAGCCATGCCCCGGAGGTCTTCTTTTTCAGTGCCGATCCTCAGGGGCATCAGAATGCGGTACTCGCCTGAGCGTCGCAGGTGCAGGCCGGCGCCGTTCGCTGGCTGCCCTCGCGCGAAGCGGACGCTGCGCTTCCACCGGCGGTTCCTTGGGCACGGTCCACCTGAAGGAAAGTCCTGGTCACATCAGCATCACCCGAACCAAATGACCCACTAGTCACGAACGCACCACGGTGTTAGGGTGAGCGCGTTAATGGTCAACATCTCGCGTCCGGAAAATCCCTGGGGGGTATCGCCGGCGCAGCAAACTAGATGAGCGTTCGAGTGAACGCTCATTGTCTCCGGAGCCAATATGAAGCGGAACCCGTCTCAGTCCCGTCGCCCAACCATCACCGCGGTGTTGATAGGGCTGATCACCGCTTCCATGGCTGCCGGACCAGGGCTCGCCAGCGTTGCCTTTGCCGCCGACCCCGCACCCACACCCAGTGCGACTTCCTCGGCGGAGAACACTCCTCCCGCGGAGAACACTTCTCCAGCTGTGGCACCACCTCCGGCGGCCCCAACGCCAGCCACAACGGAGCCCGCATATGTGGCCCCTGAGACAGCTGCCACCTCAGCCGAGGCAGCAGAAACCATGGCAGACGCCGTTGGTGTGGGAGGTGCTGAAATGGGACAACGATCCAGGCGGGTGACAGCGTCGGCCCCTTCAGAATCCTTCAGGAAACTCAGCACTGAGTCGCTGTCGGCGGAAGGTACGTGGATGCCTACTTTCGGCGTTCAGGGCCTGGATGTCAGTGGACATCAACCCAGCGTGGACTGGCAGCAGCAGTGGAACATGGGATCACGATTTGCCTACGTCAAGGCCACTGAAGGCAACTACTACAAGAATCCGTCGTTCAATTCCCAGTACCAGGGCTCGCGCAGCGTCGGGATGATCCGCGGTGCCTATCACTTCGCCATCCCCAACTGGTCGTCGGGGGCCGACCAGGCCCGCTACTTCGTGCAGAATGGCGGGAGTTGGTCCGCAGACGGTTACACCATGCCGCCGGTGCTGGACTTCGAGTTCAACCCTTACGAGGGCCGAACCATCAACGGGTTCTACTTCGGGAACACCTGCTATAACATGTCTCCCGCACAGCTGCAGTCCTGGGTACGGGACTTCGGCAAAACAATGCTATCCATGACAGGGAGGCTCCCTGTCATCTATACAAATACGAGTTGGTGGAACCAGTGCCTGGGTAATCCTGCCGGCTTTGGCGACTATCCTCTTTGGGTCGCCGCCTATCCAAGTTCACCCACCAACAACGCCGGGCCGGTGCCCTCAGCAAGCTGGAGCACCTACAGTATTTGGCAGTACAGCAGCACGGGGCCATTCGCGGGTGACTCCAACGTCTGGAATGGCGACTATGCCTCACTCGCCCTCTTTGCCGGTTCCGTCCCCATGGGTTCCTTCGATACTTCAACGGTGCAACGTGCCGGAACAACCACCTCCCTACAGGTACGGGGCTGGGCCCTCGACCGCGCCCTCCCAGGTGCCACAACGGAGGTGCACGCCTACGTCACAGCACCAAACGGCACCAAGACATTGCACAAATTCCCAGCGACGGCCTACAGGCCCGACGTCAACCAGGTGCTGGGATTAGGCGAATACCACGGCTACGACGGCCAGGTTCAGATCAGCGCATCGGGCCAGTACACCATCTGCATTTTTGCAATAGGTAAGTTCATCAACCCAGGCATTGGATGCAAGACGCTTTCGGCTGACGGCGTTGAGCTGCCCATTGGCAGCCTGGACGAGGTTACAGAGCAGAGGTCTCCCGACAAGGAATCCTTGAAGATTCGAGGCTGGGCCGTGGACATGAGCCGGCCGTCAGTGACGGCCGAAGTCCACGCCTACCTTTATGGCCCGGACGGCAGCAGAACCCTTCACAAGCTCCCGGCTAATACATCACGACCTGACGTGGACCGGATATTTGCCGTCGGCTCCAATCACGGCTTCGAAACAAGCATCGACATAAAGAAGGCCGGAGACTACCGTCTCTGCGCCTACGCGATCGGACTGTATCTTCATACCGAACTGGGTTGCAGGTCGCTTCGGATTGCTCCTGGCACCACTCCTGTCGGCACCTTGGATTCGGCGACCGTCAAAAAGTCGAGGACGCAGGCATCGATAAGTGTTCGAGGGTGGGCAGTTGACTACGGAAGCACGTCCGCCCAGATTGGGGTGCACGCCTATGTGCTAGCGCCTGACGGCACCAGCACCCTACACAAGTTCACAGCCTCCAAGCCCCGTCCCGATGTCAACGCGGTGCTCGGGGTACCTGCCGACCATGGCTATGAGGCCGATTTGCCAATCAGCGGTCCCGGCAGACACCAGGTTTGCACCTATGCCATCGCGCTAAGTCCAGTGGCTCCCGGCAATCCGCTTCTCGGCTGCACCTACCTTGAAACCGGCTTCAGCGGCAGCCCAGTGGGCTACCTGGATTCAGTGCGTACGGAAACGGTAAACGGCATCACCTCTATTGTGGCCAGAGGCTGGACCGTAGACCGGGACATGCCAAGTGACTCACTGAGCGTTCACACATACGTCACGGCGCCCGACGGGAGCGTCAGTAACTTTGCTGTGCTGGCGGACCAGCCGCGGCCTGATGTTAACCAGATATTGGGAGTGACCGGTAACCATGGCTACACGGCGAAGAAAGCTGTCACCCAGCGGGGCACCTACAAAATCTGTACTTATGCAATAGCCACGTCCCCGTTTACGTTGGGGAACTCAGCGCTTGGATGCGCGAACCTAACTTACTAACAATGAGCATCGGCTGTGGGTGCCTTGAGCAACCACAGCCGATCCTCCCTAAGTCCCTTAGATAATT
>NZ_JABTYH010000046.1 GCF_013314975.1 Pseudarthrobacter oxydans
GGGCCGTCAGCCGCGACCGGAACCGACAACAGGGAACGCGAGATGTCAGCAACGGACAGGACCCCGGGAACCGGCGCCACCCAGGAGACAAGGCGCGTGGCGTCCGCAGGCGCAGCGGGTTTTCCCGCCACCTGCGCTGGTGGCAGTGCCCCTCCCAGCACCTGAACCGCTTCCATAAACAAAGTCTTCCAGCAGGGTCTGACAACAACCGGCTGCTAAGGGCGGTATGTGGATAAACCGGGATAAGCCAAGTGGCCGTGAGGCGTGCTGTTGAATGAGGGAATGCAGTTCTCCAGAAAGGGCCTGAAAGCCGAGGGGTTCGCGGGCTTCCGTCCCATCGGTTCGCTCGAGGCCATGCGGATCCCGCAGGGTACAGGCGTCTTCGCCGTCCTGGCACCGGAAGGGTTCCAGCCCCAATTCCTCAAAAAAAGCACCGCAGGCGTCTTCAAGAGGAAGGACCCGTCCCTGCCCGAGCCCGCCCTCGCCGCCGAATGGGTGGACGCCGCCGTCGTTCTGTACCTGGGGAAGGCAGGCCCGGGCAGCAAGGGCAACCGCGGCCTCCGGCGGCAGGTCCAGGAATTCCTGGATTTCGGCCAGGGCAAGCCGCCGGGGCACTGGGACGGCCGGCTGGTCTGGCAGCTCGCGGATGCGGACCAGTTGCTGATCGCCTGGAAGGAACTGCCGGCGGAAAAGCTCGCCAAGGCAGAAGCGGGCTACCACGCGGCCTTCGTCGAGGAACACGGAAGGCTCCCGTTTGCCAACCTCGTGAGGGCACGCACAAAGGGGTGAGACCGCAGCCTGACCTACGCCAGGCCGCCGTCGTACGTAAAACGCCCGGCGACGAGCGTGGCGGCCACCGGCATGGCCGCGAACACCGCGTCCGGCGCAGCCAACGGATCGGCATCAAGAAGTACCAGGTCGGCGGGATCACCCACGCGCACCTGCGAACGCCCCCGGCTCGAAGCCAGGAGCGCCTGCCCGCGGGTAATGGCTTCCTGGGGATGCCACGGCCCGCGCCCGTCATCGCGGGCCCGCGCCGTGGCCGCCGCCATGGCAGCCCAAGGATCCAGTGGGGCCACCGGGGCATCCGAGCCCAGCAGCAGCGATGCCCCGGCGTCGAGCAGGGAACGCAGCGGGAAAGCGCGGTCAGTCCGCCCTGGCCAGTTGGTCTCCGCGGCATCGCGATCGTCGAGTGCATGGACAGGCTGGACACTGGCCAGCACGCCCAACGAACCGAAACGCGCCAGGTCCTCCCGGCGGACAAACTGCGCGTGCTCGATCCGCCCGCCAATCCCGGCCCGTTCGAAAGCGTCGAGGGCCACCTGGTTGGCCGCATCCCCGATCGCGTGGACGGCGGGAAGGAATCCGGTGGCCCTTGCCCGCTCCAGCAGCGCCAGGAGCTCCTCCGGCTCCACCGTCAGGAGCCCGTGCCCGCCAAAGGGGTAGGGATCCACGCAATAGGCGGTCCGGGTGTTCAACGCCCCATCAATAAGCACCTTGAGCGGCCCCACCCGCAGCAGCCCCTTGCCGCCGTCGACCTCCTGCCCGGTCCTCATGCCTTCGGCCGCAGCGCGCTCAAGGTCGGCAGGGTAGACACCGGCGTCCACCCGGAGGGCATCGAAGCCGCCGGCAATCCGCCGAAGCCACGGGTCCCGGTTCCAGGTCATCTCGAAATCCACCACGCCCACCACGCCACGGGCAGCAGCCGCCCTGGCGGCTCCGGCCACCCAGGCATCCACCACGGCGTCGGGCAGGCGGCCCAGCTCCCGTGTCAGGGCAAAGGCCGGGTCCTCGCGCAGCAGCCCGGAGGCGTCCACCTGTACCGCATACCGCCTGGCCGCAGCGGTATTGAGCCACACGCTGTGCAGGTCGTGGCTGACCAGTGCGGTGGGCTGGCTGCCGGTTGCCTCATCCAGCAGCGCCAGGGAGGGCGTGTCCGGCCACAGGGCGTCACGGAAGCCGACGCCGACGGCGGTCACCGCCGGATCGGCGCCGGGCATCGAAGAACGTACGACGGCGGCCGCATCCTGGGCGTTGACGGCACCGGAGAGGTCCATGCGGTTGGCGTGCAGCGCCCACTGGGTCATGTGGACGTGCTCGTCCCAGAGCCCAGGTAGCAGGCAGCGCCCGCCGGCGTCGATGACGCGCGCGGCTACCGGAGACTCAGCATCTGCGCCAAACCCGGCCACCCGGCCGTCGCTGATGTGCACGCTGTACAGTGCGGCGTACCCGGGTATCCGCACGTTTGCAAGGACCAGGCCCGTCACGCCGAACCGCGGAGCCGTTCCATCTCGCGGCGGTCCTTCTTGGTGGGCCGTCCGGCGCCCCGGTCGCGCTGCGGCAGGCCGAGGGCGGGGGCGACCGGGCGGGGCGGTGTGTGGTCGGTGAAGCAGTGCGAGGCCGGTTCAGCCCCAACGCGCTTGTTGATCAGCCGGCGCACCTCGAGGATGCGTTCGTAGCCGGACATCCGAACGGTGACTGTGTCGCCGGTGACCAGCGTCGCGGATGCCTTGGCAGGGCTGCCGTTGAGCCGGATGTGGCCTGCCCGGCAGGCAGCCGTAGCCGCGGAGCGGGTCTTGTAGGCGCGGACGGCCCACAGCCACGCGTCGATGCGGACACTGGCGGGGGAGGAAGGAAGGCTGGTCATGGCTGGCACCGAGTATAGCCCGGCCCGCTTTCCCGGCGCCGGACCTGTCGGCGGCTCCAGCACCAGCCGGGCCGCCAGGCTACCCAACCGTTACGCTGATGCGCTGCACCACGTTGTTGCCCATCCCCTGGTAGTTCCAGTTCTGCTCCAGGGGCTGGGTGGCTCCGGTTGAGTCCGTGGCACGGCAGGACAGCACGTGCCCGCCCGGGTCCGCCACCCACGGCATGGTCCACTTCCGCCACGCGTATCCGCCCGCAGGCTTGTCGAGCTGGGCCGGCAGCCACGCGCCGTCGATGCCCACCTCCACCGACGTGACGGCACCCCCGCCGGACCACGCCCTGCCCTGCAGCAGCACCGGCCCTGGTTTCAGCATCCGGTTGCGGGTCAGGAAGTCCGGGATGCCCGGCGGAACCATCAGCGAACGCACCCTGATCCGCGAAACCGGCGTGCCGGCGTCGTCCGCTGATTCCTGGTAGCGGTAGGCGACCTCCTGCTGGAAGCCCTTGAACGGGGTGGTCACCACTTCGATAGATTGCAGCCATTTCACGCTGGCCATGCCGTACCAGCCGGGCACCACCAGCCGCAGCGGGTAGCCGTGCTGGGGCGGCAGCTCAGTGCCATTCATCGCATAGGCAAGGACGACGTCGGGACGCAGCGCTTCATGGATCGGCAGGCTGCGTGCGTAGCGGTGGGGGACGCCGCCCTGGACGCCCTCGTCCACCCCGGTGAACACCACTTCGACAGCGTGCGGGTGGACGCCCGCCTTTCCCAGGAGGTAGGCCAGGGGTACGCCCGTCCAGTGCGCGGTGCCCACGCCTTCCAAAATCCACGGCTGGCTGACCGGCCGCGGGTCCAGGAGCGACCGTCCGTTCCCGGCGCACTCCAGGGTGACGGGCACCGTGATGACGGGGTCCCTGCGCAGGGCGGCCATGGTCAGTTCCATGGCCATGTCCACCGCACCGCTGATCCGCAGGTGCCAGGAGGACTCGTCAATGTCCGGGATGTCGAAGTGGGTCAGGACGTAGTGCAGCCCCGGTGGGGTGATGTCACGGCGGAGGGCCTCCAGCGGCATGGAGTGGTTGCGGGCCCCCAGCTGGAGTTCCTCCCGGGTGATCGGGCCGGTGGTGGGCCCGGCCGTGTGCGCAGCGGGGCTTTCCGCCGCTGCGGCTGGGCCCGCGGACTGCTGGTGCGTGAAGATCTGTTTCATGGTGGTGCCACTCCTGCCGGCCGGCTTGAACGTCCCCTGTCCACAGGTCTACGCCCGCCCTGCCGGCACGTCAACGGCCTTCCCGTTGGAGTCAGAGGACAGGCCTGGCCAGGAATTCCCGCAGGCTGATGGGGTCTTCACCGGTGAGCCCGTGGACGTCCGGTGATATCCCCGCCATGTCCCCGGCCGCGATGGCGGTATACGTGCTGACCCACGCGTCCACCTGCCACGGAGGTGCGCCATAGGAGGCCCGCGACGCGTAGGCCTCCTCCAGCGTCTCCGGCTGGTAGGTGACGGTGCGGCCCGTACTCTGCGTGATGATGTCCGCGGCCTGCGCCATGGTGAGTTCCTCGGGACCCGTGAGGTTGTAGGTGGCGCCCTTATGGATGGCGGGGTCGCGCAGGACGGCCACGGCGCAGCGGGCAACGTCCTCGCGGGCCACCCCTGAGAAGGCGCCGTCGCCGGCCGGTCCGCGGATCACGCCGTCCTCCCCGGCCAGGAGCGGCAGGAAGTCCAGGTACAGGTTGTCCCGCAGGAACGTGAAGTCCATGCCGGACGCCCGGATGTGCTCCTCCGTGGCGTAATGGTCCCGGGCCAGGGTAAAGGTGGCATCGGGTGCCGCGCCGTAGAAGGACGTGTACACCACATGCTGCACCCCGGCGCCTGCCGCGGCGTCGATGAAGGCGGTGTGCTGCTGCACCCGGTCCTGCGTCTCCGCGGCGGACACCATAAACAGCACTTTCACGCCGTCCAGGGCCTGCCGGGCAGCCGCGGTGTCCGTGTAGCTGCACACGGCGGGCGTGGCACCATCCAGCTCAGGCGCGCGCGCAGGATCGCGGACCAGCAGCCGCTGGGTGGAACCCAGCGCGGCGAGTTCCCGCGCCACCATGCCGCCCAGCCCGCCGGTGGACCCCGTGACGCCGAGGCCGGGGAAGTCAGGCAGTTCCGCTGCGGAGGTCACGGGCGCCCTAGGCTTCGCGCGCGGCGGGGGACTTGGTCTGGGCAGGGTCCCGCTCAGCCAGCGGTCCGATGGCGTCGTCGATCTTCTTCAGGACCTCCGGTTCAAGCTTCACGCCTGCCGCCGCCACGCTGTCCGCGATCTGCTCCGGCCGCGAGGCACCGACGATGGCCGAGGCCACGTTCGGGTTCTGCAGCACCCACGCCACGGCCAGCTGCGGCATGGACAGGCCCGCTTCCTCGGCAATGGGCTTGAGCTCCTGCACGCCTGCCAGGACGTCGTCGCGCATCCAGCGCTCGATCATCTTTGCGCCGCCCTTTTCATCCGTGGCGCGGCTTCCTTCAGGGGCAGGCTGGCCGGGCAGGTACTTGCCGCTCAGCACACCCTGCGCCATGGGGGACCAGACAATCTGGGACACGCCCAGCTCCTCCGACGCCGGCACCACCTCGGCCTCGATGACCCGCCACAGCATGGAGTACTGGGGCTGGTTGGAAATCAGCTGGAAACCGAGCTCCCTGGACAGTGCGTGTCCTTCACGCAGCTGCTCTGCAGTCCACTCGCTGACGCCGATGTACAGCGCCTTGCCCTGCCGGACGATGTCCGCGAAGGCCTGCATGGTTTCTTCCAGCGGCGTCTCGAAGTCGTAGCGGTGGGCCTGGTAGAGGTCCACGTAGTCCGTCTGCAGGCGCCGCAGCGAGCCGTTGATGGATTCCATGATGTGCTTGCGGGACAGGCCAAGATCGTTCTTGCCCTTGGGGCCGGTGGGTCCATAGACCTTGGTGAAGATTTCCAGGGATTCGCGCCGTTCGTTCTTCAGCGCAGCACCGAGCACCGTTTCCGCTGCCGTGTTGGCGTAGACGTCGGCTGTATCGAATGTGCTGATGCCGGCGTCGAGCGCTGCGCGTACGCACTGGGTGGCGACGTCGTTCTCCACCTGCGAGCCGTGCGTCAGCCAGTTGCCGAACGTGATTTCCGAGACTTTGAATCCGCTGTTTCCGAGGTATCTGAATTCCATGGGTTTCACGCTAACCCAGATGGTTGCTCAGGGTAAGGGCTGTCTGCCCTTCGACGCAGTCCCTGTGGAACCCGTTTCCTTGGCTGCCTCCGCCGCGGCCCTGCTGATCTGCGCCGGGCCGGACAGGGACACCAGTGATCCGGTGTCCAGCGGAGCCAGGACGTGGGGGACCTGCGGCTTCTTGAAGGACCGGGGCAGCTCCCGCGAGGGACGGCTGTTATCCAGTGCGGACTCCACCAGCGGGGCCACTTCCGCAACCTCTTCTGCCGGCACCTGGGGATCGGGCAAATCCCGCACTGAAAGCTTGATGTCCGGCGAAGCCGCGCGTGCCTTGGCCTTTGCCCGGGCGTCCGCGTCCGCAACGGCAGCGGCCCAGTCCTCCGCGAGGACCGGCGGCTCGCGGCGGGCGGCGGCCAGCGCGGGGTGGTGTTCGACGGCGGTGCGCAGCGTCGTTTTCAGGTGGGCGGGCTGCAGCGCGGCGCGCCAGTCGCGGGGAGGCTTCCCGGCCCGCTTGCGGAACGCGCGCGCAAGCAGCCCGGCGTGTGCCGGTCCGGCTGCGGACGCCGCGCCAGCGCCGCCGTCGGACGCCTGCTGCTGGCCCCCGGCAGGTCCGGCGAAGCGTACAAGGGGAAGGGATTCTTTTCGGGAGCGCCGGCCGAACAGGGCCATCAGCAGCGCGGCTGCCAAGCGGCCAAGCCCGGCAAGGACCAGGGTGATGACCCCCAGCAGGAAGAGGACCAGGAACATCAGGAGTGCAACGCCCACGGTTCCCAGGAACGTCAGGTTGAGGATGAGCGTATCCGGATTCTCCACGTCATCTCTCCTCTCTGCCGGCAGCAGGACGCACCCCGGCCCTACTCCGCCAGGGCGCCCGCTCCTTCTCCACCTTACGGATTTTTGGGGTGCCGTGCCGCCGGACGCTGGGGCGCGCCCCGGGTTGTAGCAAAGCTGTTACCGCGTGTGACAGCATCTTTTGCATGACGGTATCCATGGACCAGGAAAACTGCCTGTGCCTGTCCGGGGAGCAGTACGGACAGTGCTGCGGACGCTTCCACCGGGGAGTGGCGGATGCTGCCACCGCTGAGCAACTCATGCGCTCCCGCTACAGTGCGTTCGCATTGCTGGACGCGGACTACCTGATGCGCACCTGGCACCCCCGGACAGCGCCGGCGGAGCTGGAACTGAATCCGGGCATGGAGTGGCGGCGCCTGGACATCCTCTCCACATCCGGCGGCGGACCGCTGGATACCGAGGGGGTGGTGGAGTTCAAGGCGTACTACCGGCACGGCAGCGGCCGCGGCGTCCTCCACGAGACCAGCCGGTTCGTGCGGGAAAACCGCCGCTGGCTCTACGTGGACGGGGACGTCCACGCCTGACTACTCGTTGTCGTAGGCACTGTCCGGCGTGAAGCCGGCCCGGTCCACCTTGCGGTGGAACCGCATGCCGGCAAGTCCGCCGAGGACGGCGCCAACCAGGGCAACAGCGGCCACCACGACGGCGGCGATGATGCTGGTGGTGGTCAGCTGCCCTTCGTTAATGGGGATCCGCGGGAAGCTGTTGAGGTTGGCCAGCACGTTGAACTGCTGCCCCGCCACCAGGCCCAGGATGGACACAAGGATCGCCACGATCAGCGCCCAGATCCACACCATGAGGCCCTGTTTGGCACCATTGAAGCGCGCCATCCTGCCTGCCACGTAACCGCCGGAGTAATAGGACAGGAACAGGATCACCAGCAGGACAATGATGCCCACCAGGCCCACCGTGCCCTGGTTCTGGGCTGCCTGGCTGACAGCTTCATTCACATCGGTATTGGTGGCCAGGCCAACAGCCGTTCCCGCCGCCGCCACAAAGGCGGTGAGCAGCACGGCCATGCCGGTGGCAGTCAGCCAGCCGAAGAACGCGGAGCCCACCTTGATGCCGCCGAACTGTTCCTTTTCCCGGGCCACGGCGGTCTGCCGGTCGGTCAGGTTGGGATCGGCAGCCGGCGCGGAAGCTGTGGGAACGTACTCCCGCTCGGCGGAGGCACCGGCCCGCCCTGTGCGGTCCGGCACCCGGTCAAAGGTGGAGGTCGGCGCGGCATCGCTTGCCGGCACCTGCGGGTAGGAGCGGGTGGGCTCGCCGCCAACGGCATCGTCGCGGCGGGTCCCGGTTCGGTCAACATCCTCGCGGGCACGCCTCGGAGGCAGGTTCTCTGGGTCTGTTGAGCTACTCATGGCTCCACTCAAGCATCACCCACCAGTCATAGCAAGGATGCTTACTATTTCGTGACCTGTGGCGTCACCGGTACCTGCGGTGCAGGTTTTCCCGCCGGGTGGCTCCGGGGGAGGCATCAGCGATCCACGGGCCGGTCCCTTCGGACTGGTCCAGGATGCCCTCCTCAAGCCAGGTGTAGTCCCCGGCCAGGACCTTCCGCGTGAGGGAGTGGTCGGCGTCGTCCGTGTTCCGCCACAGCTGGTCAAAGTACTCGTCCACACGAACCCGGGCCTGCTCGCAGTAGGCCTCCGCCAGCTCGTAGGCACTGGCGGCCTTTTCCGGTGCGGTGTGCAGCAGGTTCTCCGCCCGGGCGCAGCACGCGGTCATGGCGAACAGCTCGGCGCCGATGTCCACCACCCTGCCCAGGAACGCCTGCTTCCGTTCGAGCTTCGCCTGCCAGCGGCCCATCCCGTAGAACGTCTGGCGGGCCAGCCGCCGAGACGAACGCTCCACGAAGCGCAGCTGCTTGGCCAGCCGCCCGAACTCACTGTAGGAGCGCGGGTCCATGCCGGCGCCGGCCACCAGCCTGGGGAGCCACCGCGCGTAGAAGCCGGAAGCCCCGACGGCGGCCCTCGCCTTGTCGGACAGGCTCGCGTCCAGCGACGCAAGGTCACCGGCGGCGGCCAGGTGCGCATCCACCGCCTCCCGGGCGATCAGCAGCCGCATGATTTCCGACGAGCCCTCGAAGATCCGGTTGATCCTCAGGTCCCTCAGCTGCTGCTCCGCAGGAACGGCGCGCTCGCCGCGTGCCGCCAGCGAATCCGCGGTCTCAAAGCCGCGGCCGCCCCGGATCTGGACCAGTTCATCGGCAATCCGGCAGCTGATTTCCGTGGCCCAGAGCTTGGCCAGGGCAGCCTCGATCCGCACGTCCTTCTGGCCGGCGTCGGCGAGTTCGGCGGAGAGCTCAAAAACCGCGTCCAGGGCGAAGGCGGAGGCGGCGATGAATGCGATTTTTTTGCCCACGGCCTCGTGCTCGCCCACCGGCCTGCCCCACTGGGTCCGGGCGTTGGACCATTCCCGGGCGATCTTCAGGCTCCAGCGGCCCGACGCCACGCACAGCGCCGGAATGGAGAGCCGTCCAGTGTTCAGGGTGGTGAGCGCAATCTTCAGTCCCTGCCCCTCGCGCCCCAGCCGGTTGGCGGCCGGCACCCGGACCTGGTGGAACCGGGTCACGCCGTTTTCGATGCCCCGCAGGCCCATGAACGCATTCCGGTTTTCCACCGTGATGCCCGGCGAGTCCATTTCCACCACGAAGGCGCTGATGCCGCCCTTGTGGCGGGTGCCGTCAGCATCCGTGTGCGCCGGCACCACGGCCATCACCACCACCAGTTCCGCAATCACCCCGTTGGTGGTCCACAGCTTGACGCCGTCCAAAAGGTACGCCTCGCCGTCGTCCGTGGGCGTTGCAGTGCTGCCCAGCCGGGCGGGATCGCTGCCCACATCCGGTTCCGTCAGCAGGAAGGCAGTAATGGCGCCGGCCGCGCAGCGTGGCAGGTACTCGCGCTTTTGTTCCGGGGTGCCAAAAACCTTCACCGGTTCCGGCACCCCGATTGACTGGTGGGCCGAGAGGAGTGCACCGAGGCTTGGGTGCACGCTGCCCAGCAGCGCCAGGGCCCGGCCGTAGTACACCAGGGACAGGCCCAGGCCGCCGTATTCCCGGGGGATCTTCATCCCGAAAACACCCAGGTCCGCCAGGCCCCGGATGTAGTCGTCGGGAATCATGGCATCGCGCTCGATCACCCGGCCGTCCATGGTGCCCGCGAACTCCAGCAGCCGGGCCATGAATGCCTCGCCCCGCTCCACGGAAGCCGGGTCCGGGGTGGGCCAGGGGTGGACCAGGCTGAGGTCGAAGCTGCCCAGGTAGAGGCCTTTGGCGAAGCTGGGCCGCTCCCAGCCGGATTCCCGTGCCGCTTCCGCCACGGCGCGGGCCTCATCGGCCGTGACGCCGGCGCCGATTTTGCCGGCGGGTACGGGGGTGTCCTCTGCGGGGGAGTCTGTTGCCGGTCCTGTGGAGGTGGGGAGGCCGGTGGCAGGGCTTGTTGCGGGGCTGTCAGTGGCGGAGCTCATGGGTCATCTCCTTGGCCGGATTGGCCGGTGTAGCCATGGATCCGCCGGGTTGGAGAACCCTTCAGCTGTCCCTCAAGATTACCCGCGGGTAGGTTCCGGTGCTAGGGGAAGCCTGGGCCTGGAAATCGCCTGCAACGTCCACCGTGGCGGCGTGGTGAACCAGCCTTTCCCAGCCGGTATTAATACCGTGCACCACAGCCAGGAGCGTTTTGGACGCCAGCGTCCAGCCCAACTTTCCGGCCCCCAGGAGGATCAGTGCCACCAGTCCCGAGGCCAGGACGAAAGCGGCCAGGATAAACCCGAATACCAGCGTGCCCACGAACACCAAAGTGGCGTTGTCCACTGCTGTCAGATCGAACGGCATGAGTCCCCCTGCTGCGTCGTTGCGTTTGTTAGGAGTTGGTTGAGACCAGTAGCACGAGCGTAGGGGGAGCCTCCCTTTCCAGCCAGAGCCGCAACGGGCGCAAACCCCTGTTGATATGGGATCGAAACACTACCGCCCGGTAGGTCACGGAGTGGTCGCGGCGCCTGCGTTAACCTTGTAGTTGGCGGTTTTCCGATCCAGTCCGCCGCCCCGCCCCGCAAACAGTCCAAGGAGAGTGTGTGCCCCGCTCCGCCAGGTCATCCGCTGATGCCATCAGCGCCCGGCTTCGGGACCTCGAACTCCTCACCAAAGGACCCGCCTGGGCGCTGACGCGCTCAGCGCCCTGGGTGATCGCGGTGCTGCAGGCGTCCTTTACCCGCACCCGGCCGCAGCTGCCGCTGGAGGAGTTCCATGCCGACGTCGACTCCTTCCTTGAGGAGCTCCGCCGCCAGGACCCCGGGCTGGGTGGAGGGGCGAACGGGAAGTCCTTTGGCGACGAGTGGACGCGCCGCCAGTTCCTGACGCGGCGCAACCAGTCCGGCCAGATCGTCTACGAGGTGACGGAACCCGCGGCGCGCGTGCTCGCCTTCCTGGACAGCCTCTCCAGCGAACGGTCCACCCTCAACGGGTCCCGCCTGGGAACGCTGCTGGGCGACGTCGAAAAGCTCGCCAACGAGACCAACCCGGACCAGAGCGCCCGGCTGGAGTCCCTGGAAGAGGAGATCGAAGAACGCCAGCAACTGATCCAGGACATCAGCAGCGGCGAATTCGACGGCCTCCTGGATGACGACGAGGCGGTAGAGGCCGCGGGAAACATCCTGGACCTGGCGGCAAGCCTGCCCGCCGACTACAAGAAGATGCGTGACCGGATCGAGGAACTGGTGGGCGAACTGCGCAACCAGATCATCGAGGAGTCGCTGACCAAGGGCGCCACCATGGCCCAGGTGCTGGAGGCGGACAAACGCCTCCGGCAAAGTCCCGAGGGCAGGACGTTCCGGTCCTTCACCGCCTTCCTCGAGGATCCGCAGCAGCAACTGCGCTTCCGGTCCGCGATCGGGGAGGTCCTGGGCCGGCAGTTCGCCGACGACCTGTCGCCGGAGGACCGGGAAACCCTGAAGAACCTGGTGGCGGAGCTTCGCCACCAGCACAGCCAGATCCAGCGGATCTACGGCAAGCTCAGCGAGAGCCTCAATACCTACGTCCAGAGTGACGACTTCCGCCAGTCCGTCCGGCTCCGCCAGGTCCTGCGGGAGGCCGAGCAGGCCATCAGGTCCCTTCCCTATGAGCGGGAACGCCCTGGCCTGGTCCCCGGGCCGGTCCTGTTCAACGCGGGGTTCGAATCGCTGTCCATGGTGAAGCTCTTCGATCCCGACGAGTTCGCCGCCCCGCCCAAACTGGCCGATCCCATCGCCTTCAGCGACTCCGACCGGGTGCGCTCGCCGAGGACCGGCAAGGCGAAGCCGGAGGTGGTGCGGGCTGCCCTGGCCGGCGCCTCCACCCTTTCCGAGGCGTGGCAGCAGCTGCCGCCCGGAGAACAGCACATCAACACCATCCGCGCGCTCCTCTCGCACGCCCTCCACGCCGGCGCTGGCTTCGACAAGCAGGGCCTTGAGGCACTGGACTACGAACAGATAGACGGCACCACGCGCAGGGCCTACCTGCCGCTGGTCACGCTTCCAAAGGATCCTGATGACTGAAGAGACAACCACGACGACGGCGGAGCGGCCTTTCGCCGTCACGCCCCGCGACACTTTCGTGGACGGCGCCGCGCTCTTCCCGGGCGATACCGGGGTGCTGTCCATGAAGGTGCGGCAGGCACTGGTAAAACTCCTCAAAGGCCCCTACGTGGACGGCGGCCGGGACGAAAAACTGTGGACTGTCCTGCTGGACAACCAGGTGATCCTGCGAAGCCGGCTGTCCGAGCTGTTCCTCACCATGGAGCTGGACCACGAACGGAAGATCGCCGTCCTGCGCCCGGTGGACCCCGACGCCATCGGCGGCAGCACCCGCTCCAGCATCCTTCGGCAGCAGCGTGCCCTCAGCCGGGTGGAGACCATCGTGCTGCTCCGGCTCCGGCTGCTCCTGGACCGCCATGTCACCGCGCAGACCGACCCCACCATCACCCGCGAGGAAATCGCCGACCTGGTGGCGCACTACCAGCCCGCCGGTCAGCAGGACGCCCTGCGGGATTCGGACGTGGTGAACAGGGCCATCACCAAGCTCCTGGCCCGCCAACTCCTCCTCCCTACAGGGCTGGACGACGTCTACACCATCTCCAACGCCCTGCCCCTGGCCCTCCCGTTCGACAACATAGGCGACATCCCCGCCCACATAGAGGCCCTGGTGGCAGCAACCACAGACCCCGCGGGCACGGAGGCGCTCCTGGAGTTCGACAACGGAGCAGCCGGTTCCGCGGACAGCGACACTGACACGGAGGACGCCCAGTGAGCATCGCTTCCATGCTCCCGTTGGGTGAGCTGACAAACCCCGGACAGATGCGCCTGGCCCTGGTGCAGGTGGTCAACTGGGGCACGTTCCACGGAGCCCACACGATGCATGTGGACCGCAACGGCACGCTGCTGACAGGCAACTCGGGCGTGGGCAAGTCCACGCTGTTCGACGCCATGCTGCGGGTCTTCGATGCCCGGCCCAGGTCCAACGAGGCCGCGGCCCAGCGTTCGGGCGGAGCCGTGGAGGACAAACGGACCACCTTCACCTACATGCGGGGCAAGGTGGGCGACAAAGCTGTGGGAGAGGGCTCGGCCAGCGCCTTCCAGCGGCCCGGTGCCACGTGGTCAGCCGTCGCCCTGACGTTCGATAACGCGGCCGGCACGCGGGTGACCGTCTCGGCCCTGTTCGACCTTCCCAAGAACGGCACGGAGTCGAGCGTCGGACGTTTCTATGTCATCGACCACGACCCGCTGGACCTGGAAGCCCTCGAAGGCATCGCGGACAAGCGGTTCACCAAGGCTGCGCTGGAGACGATCTTTCCCGATGCGCAGGTTTTCGATGTCCACAAGGCCTTCGCCGAGCGGTTCCGCCGGCTGCTGGGCATCAACTCGGACCAGGCCCTTCCGCTCCTGCGTGTCATCCAGGCCGGCAAGGGCCTGGGCGGCAGCGTCAACACGTTCTTCCGCGACCAGGTCCTGGACGCCCCGGCCACCCTCGCGGCGGCGGACGACGTGGTGGAGGAATTCAGCAACCTGATGTCCATCCGGCAGCGGCTGGAGGACGTCCGCCAGCAGCGGGACCAATTGGCACCGGTTCCCGGACTGAACCGGGAGTACGCTCAGGCGCTGCTGGACGCCAACAAGCTGCGGGACCTCGCCGGCGAGGAGTTCGAGGCCTACAAGCAGAAGCTGGCCGTCACGGTCCACCAGGGATTGCTTGAACGGTTCAAGGGATTGGCCCAGGCGAAGGCGAAAGAGCTTGGTGCCGAGCGGACTGTCCGGGACGGGCTGGCCAAGGACCTCCGCCAGCTGGAAGCGGATTACAACAACCAGGGCGGCAACGCCATCTCCGCAATCGAGCAGTCCCTGGAAAACGCCCGCGTTGGGCTGAAGCTCCGCCAACAGGTGGAGGAGACGGCGCGCCAGGCGCTGGCCGACGCCGGCCTGCAGCTTGACTGGACCGAGGAGGGCTGGGAGCAGGCGCACGGGCAGGCGGCAGCAAGGTCCGCGGAGCTCAACAACGATTCCCAGGCCCTCCAGGAACTCCGCTTCGAGGCCTTCGACGCGCACGCAACCAAGAAGCGCGAGCTGGCCGCGGCTGAGCAGGAATTCGTGTCCCTGAAGACGCGCAAGTCGCTGCTGCCGCCGTCGAGCATTGAAAACCGGGCCGCGATCGCCGCCGCAACCGGCATCCCGGAGGACCGGATGCCGTTCGCCGGCGAACTGATGGACCTCGCCGAGGGGCAGGAGAAGTGGCGCCCGGCCGCCGAGCGGGCGCTCCGCAACCTGGCCACCACGCTGCTGGTGCCGGGCGAGCACTTCGCGGCGGTCACCCGGTACCTCAACGATCACGCCGTGCGCGGCGCGCTGCGGGCCGTGGACGTGTCCAAGCCACTGTCCGGCGGCGCGCTGGCGCTGGAGGACGTGCGCGACGGCGACCTGCTGACCAAGCTGGACATCCTCACCACGGGCGTCGCGGCCGAGGCAGGGTCCTGGATCCGTGAGCGCATCGCACTGGACTTCGCCTACCCTTGCGTCGAGGACCCGGATGAGCTGGCCTCACTGGACCGCGGCCTCAGCCTGGGCGGCGTGGTGAAGCGCAACCGCCACACCGTGGAAAAGGACGACAGGTTCACCAGCCGGCAGGATTACGTCCTCGGGTTCGACAACGCCGCCAAGCTGGAACTTGTTGCCGGGCAGGCGGAGGACCTGCGGCAGGAGGTGGCCAAGGCAGCAGAGCTGGCGCAAAGCCGGGAAGACTCGCACCAGGGCATGGCCCGGCAGCTCGAGGCCCTGCGCCGCATCGCTGAGGACCACCGTGGCTGGGACCAGGTGTCGGCGGCAGTGGCCGCCGAGGAGCTCGCCCGGCTCGAGCAGCGGCTGAAGGACGCCCTCGCGGCACAGGCAGACCTGGAACCGCTGCGGGCCAGCATCGAGGAGGTGCGGCAGAAACACCAGGCCAGCACCGAGGCCGCCGCCGTGCTGCAGAGCGAGTACAAGGCACTGGACCGGCAGCTCACCGCTGCCGATTCCCTGCTGGAAGGTGCCCGCCAGCGCCTGGCCCAGGCGCCGCCGTCGGACGCCACCGTCACTGCCCTGGAACCGTACTTTGCCGATTTCGGTGATGTGACGGAGATGCACGAGCTGGACAACCTCGCCCACCGGGTGCGCACCGCCCTGCTGGCGGAGCTCCACACCGCCGAGTCCCGCGGGCAGGCCACCGCCGAGCGGCTTACACGCATCTTCGAGGCGTTCGTGCGTGACTGGGGGAGCGCCGTCTCGGCAGACCACGGCACCACGATCGGTGCCGCCGGCGAGTTTGAGACGCGCTACCACGCGATCGTGAGCGACGGCCTCCCCGCCCAGGAAGCGGAGTTCCGCCAGTTCTTCAACCAGCGCACGCACGAGTCCTTCAGCACGCTGCTGCACCTGCTTGATGAGGAGCGGCGCTCCATCACCAGCCGCATCCTGCCGCTGAACGGCATCCTGTCGCAGGTCAACTTCCACGAGGGGAGCTTCCTCGAACTGGACATCAAGCAGACGTTGCCTCCCACGGCCAAGCAGTTCAAGGACGCGATCCAGAACGCCCTGAAGGCCCGGCATTCCCGCCCGGCCAAATCCGAAGCGTCGAGGAAAGTCGCCACAGGCTTGGAAACAGGAGGGGAAGCAGGCGGAGAAAGGGACGACGAAGCCGAGCTCACCGCCCGCTACAAGTCGCTGGAGACGCTGGTGAAGCGGCTGGGCTCGCAGGCGCCCGAGGACCGGCGGTGGAGGGCCGAGGTCCTGGACGTGCGCGGGCACCTGTTCATCCAGTGCAAGGAGCACCGCGAGGTTGCACAGCCGGCGTCCGGCAAAAAGGGTGGAGCGAAGAAGTCCGAGGTGTTCATGCACGCGGATACCGGATCCATGTCCGGCGGGGAGCGCCAGCGGTTCACGGCCTTCATCATGGCTGCCGCACTGAGCTACCAACTGGGCATCGCGGAGCAGGGCTTCACCACGTATGGCACCGTGATGATGGACGAGGCCTTTGTGCTGGCTTCCGAGGAGTTCGCCGGCGCCGGGATCAAGGCGCTGCACGAATTCGGGTTCCAGCTGCTGCTGGCTGCCCCCGAGAACGTCATCGACCTCTCCCGGCACCTTGGTTCCGTCACCGAAATCCTCCGTGACAAGCGCACTAACCGCTCCGGAGTGCTCACAGCGCCGGTCATCACACCCCGGCCGGGCGAAGAGGGCGCATGGCGTTCGGAAGCGAACCCGGTGGACATCGTCCTGCGCTGAGCGCCCTGACCGCGCCCATATAACAAATTGATGGAATTATTGCGGAAGCTCTGGTGACGGGTGCTGCTGCCGTGCCACTCTGGGCTTTAGCAACTCACCCCGCCTGAGTAAATCCCATAGGTACTGCGGAATGCTGGGTTCCGCCCTGTTCCCCAAGAGAACGATGGCGTCCTCTTGAAAGGCACCGGCATGCGCCCATCACAACGCGTGGCATTCTTCCCGGCGGCAATCGCTGCGGCCGCACTGTCCCTTGCGGGTTGTGCTGCCAGTACCCCGGTGGAAACCGCCGGCTCCTCGACCCCAGGCGCAACGGCTCCGGCTGCGTTCCGCGCCGACAGCCTGGTAACGGTCACCTTTCCGGACGGCAAGCTGTCGTTTCAGCACCCGAAGGGATGGCACGTGGAGTTCTTCAATGCATCCGAATCGCCGTACGTGGGCACCGCAACGGTGTTCGATCCCACCAGCCAGGCGAAAATCAGCATCTACACAGGCCAAATTGCAGACGTCGTAGCCAGTTCTGCCGCCCGGACCGTCCTCGAGACGGATCCGGTGCCGGGATTGGTGGGGCAGTCTGTTCCAACGCCCCATTCGTCGTTCTTTGTTGACCGCAGCGGCGACGCTGCCACTTATCGGATGGGGCTCACTCCGGGGCTGCCCGTATCGCCGGACGGGGAGGTGAGGGACGGGCTGGTCATGCTGGGTGACCGCGTTCTGACCGCCGATGTGGTGTTCACCGGTCAGCCGTTCGCCAATGACGAGGAGGCGAAAGCCTGGTATTGGGGAACGGAAGGCCAGGCCTTGAAGGCTCTGCTGATGAGCTTTTCCTACCGCTGACCCGCTTTGCTGTCCGTGCGATGTGCTCCGGCTATTTGGCCTGTACCCGGGCCAGGAACTGGGCAGCCCGCTCCTTCAGCCCTGCAATCTGGCGGAGGACCACGGCGGCGGGATCCGGGTTGATCTCATTGGCCGGTGGTTCCTTGCGGACGTTGCCGCAGCAGAGAAAATCGGCGCAGATCAAAGTGCCAACGGTGTTGCCGTTCCGGCCGGACTGCCCGGCGCGCCTGGCCACCCAGAGGAGCACATCCTCCTTGGAGAACACGTCGCGGCACAGCTCGCAAAGGACTAAGCGGTTCTTCCGGGCCCCGCCTTCGGGCGCCCGCAGCAGAATGCCCGTGACCCCCTTCGGCCCTGGGACCACAAGGTAGCCGCGGAGGGGCATCTTTTCGTCCCGCCAGCCCAGGAAGTCAAGGTTGTCCCAGTCGAGAGACTCGAAATCCTTGGGCAGGGTGAGTTTGGCCGCTTCGGAGCGGCTGGCATTGATAAACGATGAGCGGATTTGCTGAGGCGTGATGGATTGCATGGCTGGACTTTCGCGAAGGATGGGCCCCGGCGTGCGGGTAATGGCAGGTGGGTCTCAGCTGTTCCCCGCGGAGCAGGCCATAGCGGCCACCCCGCTCACCATGGCAGCGCCGGCCATGACGGCCTTCTGCTTGCACATTTGTCCTTCGTCTCCCCATCCGTCGCCGGCTGCGGCCGGCATTCCAGCCGGTTAATACCGGCAGGAATATCCTGTCAAACCGCATCTTCCCTGTCCAAGCCCACCGACCACGGCGGAATTGTGTCCTTTGTCACGAACGGGAATAAGACATGGAAACGTTGCGTAATGAGCCCGAGGGTAGGCTAGCCTTACTTAAGTTCGCTTCATGACTTAAGGAGTTCCGTGACTTCCCCCCTCTTCTCCGGGCCCAGTGCCACGCGCCGCACGCTGTTCAAATCAGCAGTCAAGGCCACGGCCGTCCTGGCCGCAGCGGCACTCACCCTGTCCGCCTGCTCCACCGGGCCTGCGTCCTCCACTACCGACGCCGGCGCCTCCAGCTCCAGCAGCTCGCAGTTCCCCGTCACCATCGAGCATGTCTACGGCGAAACCGTCATCGAGGAACAGCCCACGCGGGTGGCCACTGTCTCCTGGGTCAATGACGACGTCGCCATTGCCCTGGGTGTTGTGCCGGTGGGCGTGCCCAAGAACGAGTGGGGCGGCAACGAGCAGGGCTCCACCCCGTGGAAGGACGCGGCTCTGGAGGAGCTCGGCGCCGGATTCGGCTCCGACAAAGCCCCGGTGCAGTACTCCGAGGCGGACGGCATCAACTTCACCGAAATCGCCAAACTCACCCCGGACGTCATCCTGGCCGCCTACTCGGGCCTCACCGAGGAGGACTACAAGAAGCTCACCGAGATCGCGCCGGTGGTGGCCCACCCTGAACTGGCCTACGGAACCTCCTGGCAGGACTCCACCTCCATCATCGGCAAGGCCCTCGGCAAGGATGCCGAAGCCGCCAAGCTGGTCTCCGACACCGAGGCCACCATCAAGGAAAAGGTTGCCGAGTACCCGCAGATCACCGGCAAGAGCTTCATCTACGGCAACCTGGAGCCGGCATCGGCCGAGGGCGTTAATGTCTACACCGCCAATGACAACCGTCCCCGCTTCCTTTCCGAGATCGGCATGCAGCTGGCTCCCGTGGTTGAAGAAAACTCCAAGGGCTCCAAGGAATTCTTCATCCCCTGGTCAGCCGAGAAGGCCAACGAGCTAGAGTCCGATATCTTCGTGACCTGGGTTCCGGACGCCGCCACCACTGATTCCATCAAGTCCGACCCCCTGCTGGGCCAGATCCCCGCCATCAAGAACGGCGCCCTGGTTGCCGATTCGGACAACACCCTGACGCTGTCCATCTCCGCTTCCTCCCCGCTGAGCCTGCCGTGGTCGCTGGATACGTTCCTGCCGCAGCTGGCCACCGCAGCGGATGCCGTGAAGTAATCACTGCTCAGGTAGGAACAGATAAATGACGGACAGTACGACGACGGCGGCCCGCCAGGAGCCGGCGCCCGGCACCTTCGTGCCGGGCACGGGGCCTGCAGTACATGCCCCCGGCCGCACGTTTGGAGGGCCGCGCGCCGCCTGGCTGCTGGCCGCCGTCGTTGTACTGGCGCTGCTGGCCGGGGCCTCCCTGGCCATTGGCGCGCGGGGCCTTCCCCTCGCCACCGTGTGGCAGGCGCTCACCGCGTTTGATCCCGCCAACGGCGACCACGCCGTGGTCCACGCCCGCATTCCCCGCACCGTCCTTGGCCTGCTGGCCGGCGGTGCGCTGGGCCTTGCGGGCGCAGCCATGCAGGGCGTGGCCCGCAACCCGCTCGCGGACCCGGGCATTTTGGGTGTTAACGCCGGCGCGGCCCTGGCCGTGGTCACCGGCATCTATGTTTTCGGCGTCGGATCCCTCTCCGGCTACATCTGGTTCGCCTTCGTCGGGGCAGCAGCCGCCGCCGTCGTGGTGTACCTCATTGCTTCCCTGGGCCGGGACGGCGCCACCCCGGTGAAGCTCGCACTGGCAGGCGCGGCACTGAATGCCGGCCTGTACTCGCTGATGAACGTCATCCTGGTCTCCAGCCAGGACACTTTGGACCGGTTCCGCTTCTGGCAGGTGGGCGGCATCGCCGGGCGCGACTGGTCCGTGGTGCTCTCCGGACTGCCCTTCCTTGCCGCGGGGGCGCTCATTGTGCTGCTGACCGGCCGCATCCTCAACAGCCTGGCCCTCGGCGACGACATTGCCCGCGGGCTCGGCCAGCGCGTGGGACTGGCAAGGGCCGTCACGGCCCTCGGCATCGTGCTGCTGTGCGGCTCCGCCACTGCCCTTGCCGGACCCGTCGCCTTCGTGGGCCTGGTCATCCCGCACGCCGTCCGTTTCCTCACCGGCCCGGACTACCGCTGGATCCTGCCCTTCTCCCTGGTCCTGGCCCCGGCACTGCTCCTCGGCGCGGACATCATCGGCCGCGTGGTGCTCCTGCCTGGCGAAGTCCCGGCCGGCATCATGACCGCCCTCGTCGGAGCACCGGTCTTCGTCTGGCTGATCCGCCGCGGCAAGGGAGCCGGACTGTGACCATCACCACATCCCGCGTCAACCCCTCGGCAGGAACTCCCAATGCAGGGTCCGGGAGACCACGCCGCACCCGGCTGCTGCTGAACCGGACCGCCTTCCTGGCCGCCGTCGTCGTGGTCCTGTTCGCCGTGTCCGTCCTGCTGGGCAGCTACACGGTGACCATCCCGGACTTCTTCAGGATCCTCATCGCCCACCTGACCGGCGGTGAAAAGATCCCCGGTGCCAGCTTCATCGTGATGGAAAACAAGCTGCCGCGGGCCGTCATCGGCACCATGATCGGGGCCGCGTTCGGCCTGGCGGGCGCCCTGTTCCAGACCATGCTCCGCAACCCGCTGGCCAGTCCCGATGTCATTGGCATCAGCTACGGGGCCAGCGCCGCGGCCGTGACCGCCATCGTGGTCTTCGGCGCATCCGGCGCAGCGGTTTCCGCGGCGGCCCTGGGCGGTGCGCTGGGCGTGGCAGCCATCATTTACGCCATTTCCAGCGGCGGTACCCTGCGCGGAACCGGCCGCGGCGATGCTGCGGGGAACCGGCTCATCCTCGCCGGGGTGGGCATCGCCGCAGCACTGCACGCAGTGGTCAACTTCCTGATGACCCGGGCGGACATCCGGACCGCGGCGGACGCCCTGGTCTGGCTCAACGGTTCCCTGAACTCCGCCAGCTGGGACCGCGCGGGCGTCCTTGCCCTGGCCCTCGCCGTCCTGCTCCCCGCCGTGGTTGCCCTCGCCGGCCCGCTGCGCATCCTGGAACTCGGACCCGATGCCGCCGCAGGACTGGGGATCAGGGTGGGTGCCACACGGCTTGCGCTGGTGGTCACCGCCGTTGCGCTGGCAGCGGTGGCGACGGCGGCAGCCGGCCCGGTTTCGTTCGTTGCCTTCCTTGCCGGGCCCATCGCCCGGCGCTTTACCGGCAAGGCCAGCCTCCCGGCGTCGGCCCTTGTGGGCGCCGTGATTGTCCTGGCGGCCGACTATGTGGCCGCCAACCTGGCACCCCTGCTCCTGGACGGCACAGTGCTGCCGGTGGGCGTTATCACCGGTGCGCTCGGTGCCCCGTTCCTGCTGTGGCTCCTGGTCACGGCCAACCGAAAGGATGCCTGAGGTGGCAGTTCTCAACGCCAAGGACCTGACGCTGAAGTACGACCAGCGCTGCGTGGTGGACGGCCTCAGCGCCGAGATTCCGGAGGGGAAGGTGACCATGATCGTGGGCGCCAACGCCTGCGGGAAGTCCACCCTCCTGCGCGGGCTGTCCCGGCTCCTCAAGCCGGCGGCCGGTGCCGTAACCCTGGACGGCAAGGACATCCACTCCCTTCCGGCGCGTGAACTGGCCCGTACCCTGGGCCTCCTTCCACAGCACCCCTCTGCCCCGGACGGCATCACGGTCAGGGACCTGGTGGGCCGCGGCCGCTACCCCCACCAGGGCTTCTTCCGCAGCTGGAGCGAACGGGACGAAACCGCCGTGCAGCGCGCGCTCGAAGCTACCGAGACCCTTGCCCTCGCCGAACGGAACGTCGACGAACTTTCCGGCGGGCAGCGGCAGCGCGTCTGGATCGCCATGGCCCTTGCGCAGGAGACCGACGTGCTCCTCCTGGACGAACCCACCACCTACCTGGACCTCGCGCACCAGGTGGAGGTCCTGGACCTCGTGACGGACCTGAACCGCCAGCGCGGCACCACCGTGGCCATCGTCCTGCATGACCTGAACCTGGCCGCCCGGTACGCGGACACCGTGATCGCCATGAAGGACGGCGCCGTGGTGGCAGTCGGGTCCCCGCTCGAGGTGGTCACGGAAGGGCTGGTCCGCAGCGTTTTCGGCCTCGAATCGCGGGTCATCCCGGATCCCGTCTCCGGCACCCCCCTGATCATTCCCATCGGCCGCCACCACGTTCCCGCCAATGAACTGGAGCTCGTTTCATGAAAACCCGCGACATCGCCTCCACGGAGCCCATGACCCTGGCGTTCGAAGTGACCGTCACTTCGGTCCAGGAGCTCAGCCCCAATTTCCGCAGGATCACGTTCGGCGGATACTCGCTGCGGGATTTCGGCGTCCACGGGGACACCCTGGACCTCCGGATCAAGCTCATGATCCCGTCCCTCGCGGCGGACGGCAGCCCGCTGCCCCTCCCGGTGTTCGAAATGAGCCAGTCCGGCTGGTACCGCGAATGGCTGGCCATGGACCCTGCCGTGCGCGGCTCCATGCGTACCTACACCGTCCGCCAGGCACGCCTGGACGCGGTGTACCCCGAAATCGATGTCGATTTCGTGATGCACTTTGACCACCGTGGCAACGGCGGGCCGGCGGCGAACTGGGCCCTCAACGCCCGGCCCGGCGACGCCATCACCATCATCGGACCCAACAACAGGGCAGCCCACTGCGTCACGGCCGAAACCTACTCGGGCATCGAATGGCGGCCCGGCCTCGCGCAGCGCATCCTGCTGGCCGGTGACGAAACCTCCGTCCCCGCCATCTCCGCCATCCTGGAAAGCCTGCCGGAGTACATGACCGGGCACGCGTTCCTGGAGGTCCCTGAAGCCGGCGACTTCAGGGAACTCACGTCACCCGCCGGCGTCGACATCACCTGGCTGGCGCGCGGGGCGTCCATCGGGCGGTCCAGGCCGCACGGCGAACTGCTCCAGGAGGCCGTGCGCAAGGCCGTGCCCGTGCCGGGCTGGGTGGGGATCAAAGCGGCCGACGGCGGCGCGGGCCCCGAGCCGGAGGACGTCAATGTGGACGTGGACATTCTCTGGGAGACCCCGGCGCGGATGGAGACGTCCGAGATCCAGGCCACCAAGAACCCGGGCATTCCGGCCGGCGCCATGCCCTTCTACGCCTGGATCGCCGGCGAGGCCGCCGTGATCAAGGACATGCGCCGGTACCTCGTCCGGGACGTCGGGATCGACCGGAAGCAGGTGGCGTTCATGGGGTACTGGCGGCAGGGCAAGGCCGAGGGGTAGCCCGGGCTCGTCGCGCTACAGCCCCAGGCAACGCTCTCTCAGATCCTGCCGGTTTTCCGGCGACGCTCTTGCACTTGATGCCGGTTTTCCGGGGACGCTCTGCACTTCCTGTTCACCCCGGCGTCGTTCTTCCTTCTTCTGTGGTGGCTACCTTGGGCTGGTGCCTGCTCAACCGTTGCTTCCTGATTCCGGGAGGCGGGTGTTCGTCGCCCTGGGGGACTCATTCACGGAGGGGGTCGGGGACCGGGACGACCGGTTGCCCAACGGTGTCCGCGGTTGGGCAGACCGGGTGGCGGAGAAACTGGCCAAAGCCCAGCCCGGGTGGCGCTATGCGAACCTGGGCATCCGCAGCAAGCGGCTCCGGCATATCGTCAACGAGCAGCTGGAACCGGCGCTGCGGATGAGGCCCTCGCTGGTCACGCTGTATGCAGGCGGAAACGACATCCTGGACGTGAAAACGGACATGGCCGCGCTCATGGAGGACTACGAAAAGCTCGTGGCAACACTGGCGGAAACGGGGGCAACGGTGGTGCTTTTCACGGGGTTCGACGTCAAGGTCTCCGCACTGCTGGAGCCGCTCCGGAAACGCAACACCTACTACAACCAGCACGTCCGGACCATCGCCGCGAAGTACGGGGCGGAGCTGGTGGACTACTGGTGCCTGGATGCCTTCCATGACCGGCGGATGTGGGACTCCGACCGGCTCCACATGTCCAAGGCAGGGCACAAGTACCTGGCGGGGCGGGTGCTGGACCAGTTGGGCGTGCCGCACAAGATCCGGCCCAAGGACTGGGAACCGCCCGCCCGGCACAGCCTGCGGGAATGGGAACGGCAGCAGCGGCGCTGGATCCGCGACTGGGTCCTGCCACTCTTCGGCCGCAAGCTGCGCGGCGTCACCCTGGGGGACGAGCTGGGCCCGCGCTGGCCGGAGCCGGTCAAGGTGCCGCGGAAGGGCGGACTGAAAAAGCTGGCAGCGGGTGCTTCCGCCGCTGCACCCCGGGCCTAGCTGACCCTACCTGAAGCGCCAGGACGCTCAGCTGTCCAGCAGGATCTCGTACCCCGGGGCCACCCTGGCCGCGTGGAACTCCATGACCTCGAAGTCCGCCACCCCGTTCGTATAGAACGGGTCCTGCTCCAGGCAGGCATCAAGGACAGTGCGGTCGGCCTGGGAGAGCAGCAGGCCGCCGGTCCTGGGCACTTTTCGGCCGGCCGCAATGAAAACGCCGTCGTCGAAAGCCTTCTGCAGCCAGGCGATGTGGCCGGCGTTGTGGAAATCCACGATGTCCTGCGGAACCCGGTAGCTCAGGGAGACAACATACATGGCCCCAGCCTACCGGCCGCCGCGGGGCCTAGTTGAAGAATCAACCACGCTGCTCTCGTAGAATGAGGGACATGACCGAACCGCGCTGGCTCAACGCCGACGAACGCCGTGCCTGGCTGGCCCTGGTAAGCATCAACACCCTTTTGCCCGCAGCCCTGGACACGAAGCTCCACACCGCGGGAAAGCTCTCGCTCTTCGACTACACCGTGCTGGCGATGCTCTCCGAAGCTGAGGGCCGGTTCCTTCCCATGAGCGAGCTCGCCGCCCGCAGCAGCGCTTCCCTGTCCCGGCTGTCGCACGTAGTGACCAAGCTGCAGAAGCGCGGCTGGGTGGAGCGGCGCCCGCATCCCCATGATGCCCGCGTCACCACCGCCCATCTGACCGAAGAAGGGATGGCCACCATCGTGGAGCTGGCGCCCGGGCACGTCGAGGACGTTCGCGACCTGTTCCTGGATGCCCTCACTGAGCAGGACGTCCTGGACCTGGCGAGGATCGGCGAGAAGGTGGTCGGCCGGTTGGACGCGGACCACTGGATCCTCCGGGAAAACTAGCCCACCCGCCAGCTGGTTGGTTGCTCCCGGCAACGGGTGGCAAACTAACCGGATGGACTTTACTTCCCGGTTTGTCGCCCTCGGAGACTCCTTTACGGAAGGCGTGGGCGACGACGATCCCACCCGCCCCAACGGTGTCCGCGGCTGGGCGGACCGCGTGGCCGAGCAGCTGTGCGCCGCCGACCCTGGCTTCGGTTATGCCAACCTCGCCATCCGCGGCAGGAAACTCCGCCACATCCTGGCTGAGCAGGTGGACGCCGCCGTCGAACTTAACCCCACCCTGGTGACCATCTACGCCGGCGCCAATGACATCCTCCGCCCCAGGATCGATATTGACGACCTCCTGGTGGAGTACGACGACGCCATCGCCAAACTGCGCGCCACCGGTGCCGCCGTGGTCATGTTCACGGGTTTCGACGCCCGCGGCTCAAAGGTGTTCAGCACCATGCGGGGACGCACGGCCATCTACAACGAACTGGTCCGGGGCATTGCGGGAGACCACGGCGCCCTCCTGGTGGACTACTGGCGCTTCAGCGAGTACTACGACTGGGGCATGTGGGCGCAGGACCGGATGCACATGTCCGCGGCAGGGCACGCCAATATGGCCAGGCGCGTGCTGGACGTCCTGGAACACGACCACTCGATCGACATCCCGCCCATGACCCCCGTCCCCGAACTCAGCGGGGTGGACGCCCTCCGCGCCAACGCCCGCTGGTTCCGCGAGTATGCCGGTCCGTGGGTTGTCCGGAGGGTCACTGGCAAATCCTCCGGCGACGGCTTGAAGCCGAAGTACCCCGAGCTCACGCGCCTCTAACCCCGCGCCTGCTTATACACTCTTCGGCGCCGGATTGGTCTTTAATTGCGTGAACTCGTAGACTTGGTAGGCGCTAAGTGCGCGGAGCGTGCGCAATTGCTCCGGTTTCCCGGTAATTTCTCCAGGGTGGCCGGTAGTTAGGGGCTCAAGTTGCGTGACTAACCGTTGCCCTTCTTCATTTTTGGGTCGCCCTTAGCAGCATGGTCCAGCAGCAGATATGCGGATCATTACTTTCAATTCTTGAGGAGAAGTCATGGCAGCACACTGCCAAGTGACCGGAGCCGAGCCGGGCTTTGGGCACAGCATTTCGCACTCGCACCGCCGCAACAAGCGCCGGTTCGATCCGAACATTCAGAAGAAGCGCTACTGGGTTCCGTCCCTGCGCCGTAACGTCACGCTGCAGGTCTCTGCACGTGGCATCAAGACCATCGACGTACGCGGCATCGACGTAGTCGTCGCCCAGATCCTGGCTCGTGGGGTGAAGCTCTAGTGGCTAAGGACAAGGACGTACGTCCGATCATCAAGCTCAAGTCGACTGCGGGCACGGGTTACACCTACGTAACCCGCAAGAACCGTCGTAACGATCCGGACCGCATGGTCCTGAAGAAGTACGACCCCAAGATCCGCCAGCACGTCGAATTCCGAGAGGAGCGCTAAACATGGCTAAGAAGTCCAAGATTGCTCGCAACGAGCAGCGCAAGGTCATCGTTGAGCGTTACGCTGCAAAGCGCCTCGAGCTGAAGAAGACCCTGGTTGACGAAAACGCAACCGACGAAGCACGCGAAGCAGCCCGCCTGGGCCTGCAGAAGCTGCCCCGCAACGCGTCCCCGATCCGTCTGCGTAACCGCGACATCATCGACGGCCGTCCCCGCGGCACCTTCCAGAAGTTCGGAATCTCCCGTGTCCGTTTCCGCGACATGGCCCACAAGGGCGAACTTCCGGGCATCACCAAGTCTTCCTGGTAATCCAGCACTGCTGCTACCAGCTGCTTGAGAAGAGCCGGCAACCTTTCGGTTGCCGGCTCTTCTGCGTTTAACGGACCTTGATGGCGCCGTTTGGGGTGGTGGTGCATAGGTACCCGTGCGACACCAGTACCTGCGTTGGGACTGTGCTGCAGCACACAGAAAGAAGGTGCGACGGCGGATGGCCCTCCAGGGATGGAAACAGGCCGTTTCGCCGCGGAATGGCGGGGATTGCGGCCCCCCGCGAGGGGGATTTGCAGTGGCGCTGGAGCAGGTGTATTGTTTTCTAAGTCGCCGCGAGGGAGACAGCGAAGAGCTGGTAACCACGGCGGCCAAACCCCCAAAAATCAACACCAATTCTGGTAGTGCTTTAGAGCGCTCCTGAAGTGGTTGGGAACGACTTCCTGCCGATCGGAATCCTGAAACATGGATTTGCTTCGGACTGGAGGATCG
>NZ_JABTYH010000047.1 GCF_013314975.1 Pseudarthrobacter oxydans
CCTTTCGGGCAATGGAAAACCCTCCACCGCGACTATTGGGGGATGCCGCGGTGGAGGGCCTGAATTGAATATACCGTGAACTTACGGAAACAAAAAGTTGTTTCCTGCTGTGTCCCGCACCAGCGGATCAATGCTCCGGCCGCGGAGAGGGGACCGGGGTCAGCGGTGCACGGGGATAAAAACCCGGGGCTGTTCCGTCCAGGTGTCTGACATCTGCGACATGGTCCGCCTCATGATCTTGTCGGAGGCTTCGCGGGCAGCACCGGCGTCGCCCCGGGCAATTGCCTCCGCCACGTCCACGTGCCACTGCAGTGCGGCCTCGTGCGGGTGGTCGGGCATCAGCCCATGCACGGTCCGGCCGGTCAGGGTCTCGGCCACCTGCCCCATGAGGTTCGCAAACATCTCGTTTCCTGATCCTGAGAGCAGCAGTGAATGGAACTGGATATCCAGCTCAAGGAAACGTGGGACGTCCCCCCGGTGGCCGGAGTCGCGCATTGCATGGGCAACATCCACAAGCTCCAGCCGCAGCGGTGCGGGGGCGTTCTGCGCGGCAAGTTCGGCAGCGGCCGGCTCAACGGCCGACCTCAGCTCGGCCAGGGACCGCAGCTGGGCGCCGCGCGCCTTGCTCGCGAGCCGCCAGCGGATGACCTGCGGGTCGAAGGGGTTCCATCGGCTCGGAGGCAGGACCCGGATGCCCACCCGCTTGGTGGTTTCCACCAGTCCAAGGGATTGCAGCACCCGGACGGCCTCGCGGATCACCGAGCGCGACACCTTGAGCTCATCCTCAAGGTTTTCGGCAAGCATGATATGGCCGGCAGGAAGCTCGCCCGAGATGATGCGTGTGCCCAGGTTCTCAATGGCACGGTGGTGCAGGCTGCTGGTCATGCAGCTAAGCCTAGTGGGAACGTGTGCACCGGGAAGCAGCCGTCCTTGACTGGCAGCGACACAAACTGTTCCATTACGTGGGCGTTAGTTTCCTGTGACTTCATGAATATATATGCTTTATTCAGACCCTTGGTCTGCAACGGTCTTCCGAGCACCGGGAGCCACTGCACATCCATCGCACAGTATGAATTGGAGTTTTGATGTCTGCACACATCGGTGTCACCGGCCTCGCGGTGATGGGCGCCAACCTGGCCCGCAACCTGGCCCGCAACGGCTTTACGGTCGCCCTGCACAACCGCTCAGTCGAAAAGACGGACGCCCTGCTGGCAAAGCACGGTACGGATGGCGACTTCATCCGCACCGAAACCCTGCAGGAGCTGGTGGACTCCCTCGAGAAGCCGCGCCGTGTACTCATCATGGTGAAGGCCGGCAAGCCGGTTGACTCCGTGATTGAGCAGCTTGAGCCCCTGCTGGAACCCGGCGACATCATCATCGACGCCGGAAACTCCCACTATGAGGACACCCGCCGCCGTGAGGCCGCCCTCGCCAAGAAGGACCTGCACTTCGTGGGTGTCGGCGTTTCCGGTGGCGAGGAAGGTGCCCTCAACGGACCCTCCATCATGCCCGGCGGTTCCAAGGAGTCCTACAAGGCCCTCGGCCCGCTGCTTGAGAAGATCTCGGCAAAGGTCGACGGCGAGCCCTGCTGCGCCTGGGTGGGCACCGACGGCGCCGGCCACTTCGTCAAGATGGTCCACAACGGCATCGAATACGCCGACATGCAGGTCATCGGCGAAGCCTTCGACCTGCTCCGTTCCGGTGCCGGCATCGAGCCCGCAGAGCAGGCCAAGATCTTCACCGACTGGAACAAGGGCGAGCTATCCTCCTTCCTGATCGAAATCTCCGCCGAGGTCCTGGGCCACGTGGATGCCAAGACCGGCAAGCCGTTCGTGGATGTCGTGGTGGACGCCGCGGGCCAGAAGGGCACCGGCCGCTGGACGGTTATCTCCGCCCTGGAACTTGGTTCCCCGGTCTCCGGCATCGCCGAGTCCGTGTTCGCCCGTGCACTGTCCTCCCAGGCCGGTCAGCGCAAGCTCGGCCAGGAACTGCTGGCAGGCCACGAGGCCGACGTCGAAATCCCGGAGACCTTCGTTGAGGACGTCCGCCAGGCGCTCTACGCCTCCAAGCTGGTTTCCTACGCCCAGGGCCTGGACATGCTCACCTCGGCAGCCAAGGAATACAACTGGGACCTGAAGCTGGACGAGATTGCCTCGCTGTGGCGGGCCGGCTGCATCATCCGCGCCGAACTGCTCAAGGACATCACCAAGGCCTACGCCGCTGAGGACAAGCCGGCCAACCTGCTGTTCGCTCCGGCATTCACGGAAGCCATCGCCGGCGCCCTTCCCGCCTGGCGCCGCGTGGTGGCCACCGCTGTCCAGCTGGGAATCCCGGTTCCGGTCTTCTCCTCCTCACTGGCCTACTACGACGGCCTGCGCCGCAAGCGCGTCGCCGCCGCCCTCATCCAGGGCCAGCGCGACCTGTTCGGCGCCCACACCTACGGCCGCGTCGATGCGGAAGGCACGTTCCACACCCTGTGGGGCGAGGACAAGTCTGAAATCGAAGCGGTGGACACCCACTAGGTTCCGCCCAGAACAAAAAGGCGGGCAGTTTCCGGTGATCCGGAAAATGCCCGCCTTTTCTTCTTGCTGTGGTCCTGCTGGACAGCCCAAGGGCAGGCCCCGTCAGATGCGGTATTCGATGTCGTATTCCGCCGGGTCAACCGCCGGCGTGGTTTCGCGCTGGGCGTCACGGTGGCGCCACTTCGCAGGAACGCCGGTGACGATCGATTCGGGTGGTGCGTCCTTGACCACCACGGCGTTGGCGCCGACGGCACTGTCCCTGCCGATGGTGATCGGCCCCAGGATCTTTGCACCCGCTCCGATGGTCACGCGGTCGCCGATGGTGGGGTGGCGCTTGATCCGCGCGAGTGACCGGCCGCCCAGGGTCACCCCGTGGTACATCATCACGTCCTCACCGATTTCCGCCGTCTCGCCGATGACCACGCCCATTCCGTGATCAATGAAGAAGCGGCGGCCGATGGTGGCCCCCGGATGGATCTCGATTCCGGTCAGGAAACGGCCCAGCTGCGAGAGCAGCCGCGCCGGGAAACGCAGGGCCGGATTCTGCCACAGCCGGTGCGTCAGCCTGTGGATCCAGATGGCATGCAGCCCGGAGTATGCGAAAAAGTTCTCGAAAGAACCTCGAGCCGCCGGGTCGTGGGACCGGGCGGCGTCGAGGTCTTCCTTTAGTCTTGCGAAAAAGCCCACAGAGTTCTTTCTACAGGAAACGGGCGAAGAGCGGCCTGATCAGCCGCGGATGTCGTCATAGAGCACGGTGGAGATGTAACGCTCACCGAAGTCGCAGACAATGGCGACGATCAGCTTGCCCGCGTTCTCGGGGCGCTTCGCCAGTTCCAGTGCGCCCCAGACGATCGCTCCGGAGGAGATGCCGCCGAGGATGCCTTCCTTGACGCCGAGCTCGCGGGCCACGCGGACGGAGTCCTCAAGCGTGGCGTCCAGGACCTCGTCGTAGACATTGGTGTCCAGGATTTCGGGCACGAAGTTGGCCCCGATGCCCTGGATCTTGTGCGGGCCGGGGGCGCCGCCATTGAGGATCGCGGAGTCCTTGGGTTCGATCGCCACGATCTGGACTCCGGGCTTGCGCTCCTTCAGGACCTGGCCGACGCCGGTGACGGTTCCGCCAGTGCCGACGCCGGCAACGAAGATGTCCACGGCGCCGTCGGTGTCAGCCCAGATTTCCTCCGCAGTGGTGTTGCGGTGGATTTCAGGGTTGGCTTCGTTGGCGAACTGCTGGGCCCAGATGGAGTTTTCCGTGTTGGCCACAATTTCCTGGGCCTTCTCCACGGCGCCGCGCATTCCCTCTGAACCGGGGGTCAGGACGATTTCGGCGCCGAAGGCGCGCAGCATGACGCGGCGCTCGGTGGACATGGTCTCCGGCATGGTCAGGATGACCTTGTAGCCGCGGGCCGCGCCAACCATGGCCAGGGCGATGCCGGTGTTTCCGGAGGTGCCTTCAACAATGGTCCCGCCCGGCTTCAGTGCACCGGACTTCTCCGCGGCGTCGACGATTGCCACACCGATACGGTCCTTGACGCTGTTGGCCGGGTTGTAGAACTCAAGCTTGACGGCGACGGTGGCATCCAGCCCCTCGCTGAGCCGGTTGAGCTTGACCAGCGGGGTGCCGCCGACCAGCTGGGTCACATCGTCATAGATCCGTGCCATGTACATACGCCTATCTCTGAGGGGTGAATACTGAGGTCAGCCTAACGAGGCCGCGTAACCGTGGCTAAGCGTTAAGCCATGCAGAGTAATATTTCCGGGCCTTCGCGAGCTTGGGGTTGATGATCACCTGGCAGTAGCCCTGCTCGGGGTGTTTGGCGTAGTAGTTCTGGTGGAAGTCCTCCGCCACGTGGAAGCGCGGTAGCCGGCTGACCTCCGTGACGATCGGATGGGCCCACAGCGGCTGGTTGCGGTCGATCGCTTCCTCGAAAAGGATCTTCTCCTCGGTGGTCTCATAGAACATCGAGGAACGGTACTGGGTTCCCACGTCATAGCCCTGGCGGTTCAGCGTTGTGGGATCGTGAAGGGCGAAAAACATGTCAAGGACCACCTCTTCCGGGATGATCTCTTCGTCGAACGTCACAGCCACCACCTCGGCGTGCCCGGTGGTGCCGTTGCACACGGAGTAGTAGTCGGGGTTGGGATCATGGCCGCCCGTGTAGCCGGACACCACAGCGCTGACACCCTTGGTCTTCTGGTAGACAGCGTCGAGGCACCAGAAGCAGCCTCCGCCTAAAACAAAAGTTTTCATGACCTCTTCAATGGTTGGGGGCGCCGGATGATTCCCTGGGCGCCGCGGGCGCCGCCTGTCACCGTGCGGCGCGGAGGACGCGATGGGGTAAAACTAAGACTATGGAACCTGTGGACACCGACGTTACCGGCCCTGAGAATCACGACGGCGGGCCTCGCGGCGGCGAGGCCCCTTCCGGCAAGGATGCGTCCGGCAAGAACGCGGCGGCCGGGCAGGCGCAGGTCCCCACTTTGGGCGAGATGCTCCTGGCCGTCGAGGAACTGTGGCCCGAGTCCCTGGCGGAGAACTGGGACGAGGTGGGGCTGGTGGCGGGACACCCCTCGGCTCCTGTCACGAGGGTCATGTTCGCAGTGGACCCCACCCTGGAAGTCATCGAAGAAGCGGTGGAGTGGGGTGCCGAACTCCTGATCACCCACCATCCGCTGCTGCTGAAGGGTGTCACCTCGGTTGCTGCCACCACGCCCAAAGGCCGGGCCGTCCACCGGTTGATCGAGTCCGGCACAGCCCTGCTGACCGTCCACACCAACGGCGATTCCGCCGTCGGGGGCGTTTCCGATGTCCTGGCCGACGCCCTGGGCCTGCAGGACGCGGCCCCGCTCACCGTGGCGGCAAACGGACTGCCGGAAGAGGGCATCGGGCGGGTAGGGGACCTGCCGGAGGCCATGAGCCTGGGAGACTTCGCTGCCCGGGTGTTTGGCATCCTGCCCTCCGTGGCCGGGGGAGTGCGGGTGTCCGGCGACAAGGACGGCCTGGTGCGGCGCATTGCCGTCTGCGGCGGCGCGGGTGACTCGCTCTTCAACGAGGTCCGGGCCAGCAACGCCGACGTCTACGTCACGGCGGACCTCCGCCACCATCCGGCGTCGGAAGCAAGGGAAGCTGCGCACAACGGCCGGCCCTACCTGATCGACGTTTCCCACTTCGCCAGTGAGTGGCTGTGGCTCCCGGCCGCGGCCGCAGCCCTGGGCAATGTCCTCGCCGACCAGGGCCATGACGTCGAAATCCAGGTCAGCACCACCAACAGTGATCCCTGGGACTTCATCCTCACTCCCGGTTAGGCCCGGAGACGGCGGGGACACAGCAGGGCAGGGGAGCTGGGGAGCGGGGCAGGCGCTAGAGTCTAGGAAGCGCCGTCCAGGCGCCCGGCTCCGGCCGGAAGGGATTAAGCGGAGGTAACAGTGGCGAAGGCAGCACCGGCGGAACAGTTGAAGTTGCTTGGACTGCAGGGGCTGGATGCCAAGCTGAAGTCGCTTGCAAACCGCCGCCGCTCGCTGGAAACCGATCCGCGCATCAAGGACCTCGAAGCCGCCCTTTCCGTCGCCAACGGTGAGCTGGGCGCCGCGAAAGTGGCTGTCCACGACGCCGAAGCCGAACTCAAGCGCGCCGAGGCGGACGTGGAGCAGGTTGCCTCCCGTATCCAGCGGGACGAGGCACGGTTGAACAGCGGCACCGGCCTGTCCAAGGACCTGGTGGCCCTCCAGAAGGACATCGCATCGCTCAATAAGCGGCGCTCGGACCTGGAGGACATTGAACTTGAGGTGATGGAGCGCCTTGATTCCCTGCGGGCCACCCAGGCCCGGCAGCAGGGGATTGTGGACGACATCCAGGGATCGTTTGGCACCATCCGCGCCGAGCTGGACGCGGAACTGGCTGCCGTGGAAGCGGAAGCGGGCGGCCTCCGCGCACAGCGCTCCGAATTCGCTGCGGGCCTGGATGCCGGTCTGCTGGCCGTCTACGAAAAGACGCTGGCCAGGCGCGGAGTGGGCGCCGCCAGGCTCTTCCATGGCACCTCCGAGGCGTCCGGCATGAAGCTGAGCCCCGGCGACCTCGCCGAGATCAAGGCCGCAGCTGCCGACGACATCGTCTTCTGCCCGGACTCCGGCGCCATCCTGGTCCGCTCGGAGGAGTGGGCCTGAACCTCAGCCCGGAAGGACGATGTTCAGGGCGTGGGGTTTCCGTGCTGAGCCTTCAACCAGTTCCGCGGCCCACACTTCGCGTGTTGCCTTCAGGAGTTCCGACGGCGTTGCCGGGACCTTCCCGCGCCGTACCAGCAGGTGCCGGGCAAGTTCGCCACGGGTGTGCTTGGCGAAGTGGCTCACCACCTTGCGGACCCCGTTCACCTCGGTCAAGACGTTGACGGCCACGGTCTGGGCAGCGGGCGGCGCCCAAGCCGCCGCGTAGGTGCTTGAGCGGCAGTCCACCAGCAACTGCCCCTCCACCGCTCCGGCGAGGGCCCCGGTGAGCTGCGGCTTCCAGAACGAGGCGAGGCGGCCGACGTCGGGCAGTGCTGTCCCCATGGACAGGCGGTAGGCGGGCACGCTGTCACCAAAACGGATCACGCCCCAGAGTGCGGAAACCACCAGCACGGACGCGTCCGCCTTGCGGCGCTGCGCAGCCGTGAGGGTCTTGTAGCCCAGGGCGTCATAAAGCACCCCCGAATAGATCCGGTGGGCGGGCGCCGCCGGTTCGGCATGAAGCCGCGTGTTGCGGTCGACGTCGTCCTTGAGCGATGCGCCCACACCCAGCAGCGCGAGGGCGTCCTCGTGCGCGCTCACCGTTCCCAGCGCATCCAGCACTTTGGCGCGGCAGGCGTTCAACTCCGGGAAGCTCAGGGAAGGCCAGTCGACGGCGGATCCGCGGACGGCGGGTGTCTTGCTTTCGGAAGGGGGAAGCAGAATCAGCACCGTCCGATCCTACCGGCGGCGGGAAAAGGCAAGGCCACCGGTAGACTGGGGGTTGGATGGGTTGACCAGGCGGCCGCGCGTCACGCAAGTGGCTCGAGGAACGTCCGGGCTCCGCAGGGCAGGGTGGTGGGTAACGCCCACTCGGGGTAACCCGCAGGCCAGTGCCACAGAGAACAGACCGCCTGGGTCGCGCCGGTTTGAAAGCGGCACGAACCAGGTAAGGGTGAAACGGTGGTGTAAGAGACCACCAGCTTCCCGGGTGACCGGGAAGGCTAGGTAAACCCCACCCGGAGCAAGGCCAGACAGGACACGTTTGAGGGCTGCCCGCCCGAGTGTCCGGGTAGGCCGCTGGAGGGCGCCGGCAACGGCGTTCGTAGATGGATGGCCGCTACTCCCGTGCCGGTAACGGAACGGAAGCACAGAACCCGGCGTATCGGTCAACCCATCCATCCACACTGGTTTGACCTTGGACGATGTGTTGGGGATGCTGAACCGTGCCTGCAAATTATGACCCGCAAGACAGCCCCGGCGCTGCTGCTAGGCAGCAAGTCCCCGGACGCAGCCAACAGGCTGTTGCCTTGGCCGGCTTCTTTTCGCTTTCCCTGGCCGCGTGGGCCGCGGCGTCGGTCCCCATCATCCTGCATTCCAGCGGCTGGTTCGCGGAGTCGGCCAAGGCCCCCTGGATGCCGCCCGGCTGGATGTTCAGGAGCATGTGGATGCTGCTGTACGCCGCGGTTGCGGTGGCCGCCTGGCTGGTCTGGCGCAAGGGAGCCCTTACCGGAGGCACCCTGGCCGGCTACCTCAGCCAGTTGGTGCTCAACGCCGCATGGCCGCTGGCCTTTTTCGGCCTCTTTCCCGTGTTTGGCGGTGCGTCCCTTTGGGCGGCTTTCGTGGTGATTGCGGCCCTGGGAGTTTCTGTTACCTTCCTTATCCTGCGCTTCGGTCCGGTCAGCGCCGCAGCGGGCCTGCTGATGCTTCCCTACCTGTCCTGGGTGGTTTTTTCCTCCAGCCTCAATCTGTATTCGGCCATCCACAACTGATCTCCTGCCGCAACGGCTTCCCCTGTGAGTGATTTCACTCAATCAGGGCCGATTTACGGAGGCCAGCCATTTTAGAATGGATCCGGACGCAGGAGTTCTTCCGCCGGAGTTGCGTTCGCAGCCGGCGGTTTTTCTTTGCGTGTGATCCAGGCGCCCGGGGGCCGACCCCCGCGGGCGCAGGGTCCCCTGCACGACATGTGGTGGCCAACAACCGTGTACGAGGACGTACACGGCTGAACCGAGGAAGGTATTTCTGTGAGCCAGACGTCAGATTCTTGTCTTGATACGTGGATGGGCCGCGAGGCCCTCGCTGAGGCCATGATTCCGGTGATCGGCCGGCTGTACCGCGAAAACAACGTGGTCACCAGCATCCACGGCCGGAGTTTGATCAACAAGTCCACCATGAACATCCTCAAAGCGCACCGCTTTGCGCGCCGCATGAGCAAGGACGAACTGCTGCTGGAGGAGACCGCCCCGCTCCTGAACACCCTGGCCAACCTGGAGCTCGGCGCGGCAGCGATCGACATCGCAAGGCTGAACCAGAAGTTCAAGGAAGAGGGCAACGGCGCCACCCTTGAAGAATTCCTCCGGGCTGAACTGGCCGACGTCGTAGGCAAACGCGGCGGCGATGACCGCACCAGCACCGATGTGGTGCTTTACGGCTTCGGCCGGATCGGCCGGCTCCTGGCCCGCCTCCTGATCGAAAAGGCCGGCGGCGGACACGGCCTCCGGCTTCGCGCCATCGTCGTGCGCAAGGGCTCGGACAACGACCTCTCCAAGCGCGCCAGCCTGCTGCGCCGCGACTCCGTGCATGGTTCCTTCGAAGGCACCATCCGGATTGACGAGGAAGCCAACACCATCACGGCCAACGGCGTCCAGGTGCAGGTCATCTACTCGGACAACCCGGCCACCATCGACTACACCGCTTACGGCATCAGCAACGCCCTGGTGGTGGACAACACGGGACGGTGGCGTGACGCGGAAGGGCTCTCCCAGCACCTGCAGAGCAAGGGCGTCGCACGGGTGCTCCTGACTGCCCCCGGCAAGGGCGACCTGAAGAACATCGTGCACGGCATCAACCAGGGCACCATCGAGGACACGGACAAGATTGTGTCCGCAGCGTCCTGCACCACCAACGCCATCACGCCGGTGCTCAAGGCCATCAACGACAAGTTCGGCGTGGTCCACGGGCACGTGGAGACCGTCCACTCCTTCACCAATGACCAGAACCTGATCGACAACTTCCACAAGGGCGACCGCCGCGGCCGGTCGGCGGCACTGAACATGGTGATCACGGAGACCGGCGCCGCCAAGGCCGTGGCCAAGGCGCTCCCCGAACTGCTTGGCAAACTGACCGGCAGCTCCATCCGCGTTCCCACCCCGGACGTGTCCCTGGCCATCCTGAACCTGAGCCTGGAGAACGGGACCACCAAGGACGAGGTTAACAACTACCTGCGGGAGATGTCCCTGCACTCTGACCTGCGCAAGCAGATCGACTACATCGACTCACCCGAAGTGGTGTCCACCGACTTCGTCGGTTCACGCCGCGCGGGCATCGTTGACGGCCTTGCCACGATCTCCAACGAGAAGAACCTCGTGCTCTACGTCTGGTACGACAACGAGTTCGGATACAGCTGCCAGGTGGTCCGCGTCATGGAGGAGATGGCCGGCGTGAACCCGCCGTCATTCCCGGCAAAGGAATCTGCAGCAGCCCTCGCAGCGATCGCCGTTTAGGCTTCCGCCCAGGGTCTCCCGATTTCCCGGCTGATGGTGCTGGAATCAGCCGGGAAACGGGACCACACTGGTGGAATGGAAAATGATTCGACGCTCCAGCACGAAACAACCCTTGAGCACGCCCTCGACGTGGCCAAAGCCAATCACAAGGAGGCTGTCCGGCTGCTTGAGGGCGCCCGCGCCGCACACAAAACGGGCGACGTCGGAGAGGACCGGGTACGCCAGCTCGAAGGGCTGCTGGCTATCGCCGAGGAAGACCTACGAAGGGTGATGCGGGAGCAATAACCCCGCCGGTGAGGCCTTCCACTCTCCCTCCACACTGTGGATATCATCGGGGGTGGCCGGACAGGTGTCCTAGGCTCGTCTGGTGCAGGAGACTACCGGAAGTCCAGGAACCACATGACCGTGAGCTGGTCATCCTACCGACGGGCGCGCCGGCGTTCACGCCAGGCGTGGGGAATCCTGGGGGCAGCTGCAATGGCGGCCCTGGCGGCCTTGTCCTGGTTCTTCACCGCAGGACAGTTTGCCGCAGCGGAGCCTGCGGTCTCCGGGCCCACTGAAGCTCCCGTTTTTGATCCCGCATGGATGAAGCCTGTTGAGGCTGTGCACCCGGTGCCCACAGGTTCTGCCCTCGCCGCACTGGACGGACTGGCCGTCAAGGGACGCGCCGCGGCGTCAGACTACAGCCGGGACGCCTTTGGCCAGGCCTGGCAGGACGTGGACCGGAACGGCTGCGATACCCGCAACGACATCCTGCGCCGCGACCTCGCCGCCGTGGTGCTGACGGAAGGCTCCGGATGCCGGGTGGCAGCCGGCTCGTTCCATGAGCCGTACACCGGGCAGATCGTGGACTTCCGCCGCGGCTCCGACAGCAGCCGGGCGGTACAGATAGACCATGTGGTTGCCTTGGGCGACGCCTGGCAGAAAGGCGCACAGTCGCTGACGGCGGGGGAGCGCCAGAACCTCGCCAACGATCCGCTGAATCTCATTGCTGCCGACGGTCCTGCCAACCAGGATAAGGGCGCAGGGGACGCCGCCACGTGGCTTCCCAAAAACAAGTCGATCCGCTGCCACTACGTGGCGCGCCAGGTGTCGGTGAAGGCCGCCTACGGCCTGTGGGTCACCGAAGCGGAGAGGGACGCCATGAAGCGCGTCCTGGGTTCCTGCCCCGGCCAGCAGACGGTTGCCGCCCGCTGAGCCGGAACCCGGCTGCTGTACCGCGTTCGACGTCGCCCGTGGCTGCCGCCCGGACGGGGCACTCCGGCAGCGGCCGCCGTCGGGCCTGGCTGTACTGACCGGAGAGGCTGTTTGGGTGACTCATTCGCCCAGGCCGTGCACCGGTCTGGCGTTCGCTGGGGGTTCTCCGACCTCGTGGATGGCGTGGCCGCCGCAAGCCGTCCTGGTGACGCCGGCTCGCTCGATGCCCGAGACGGTGAACCATCGCATTGCGTTGCGCAATCGGCACCACCCAACGAGGTACCACCGGCCGTTAGTGGAGGCGAACAGCACCGGCTCAACGTCGCGGGTGGTCGAGGTCCCGTCTCTCGATGTGTAGCGAATGCGGATCACCCGCTGCTCGGCCATCGCCTCTTCCAGTGCCGACTTGATTGCGCGCGAGGAGGAAGGAAGCGCGTTGACCCAGACGCGGTGGGCCAGCTCGTCGGCCCGTGCCCGGGTTTTGGGATCGAGGACGTCCAGGATCTTTCGGACACCTGCTGCTGCCAGATCGGCGTAGGGGGCATCGGGTGCAGCGGCCACGGCTGCCATGAGCGCCATGGCCTGCGCAGGGGACAGGCTGACAGGCGGCAGGGACCCGCCTGTAGCCAATCCGTAGCCACCGCCCGGACCGGGACGGGACCATATAGGGGCACCGCTGTTCTCTAACGCGTCGAGGTCCCTCTTGATTGTGCGCACGGATACCTCAAACACTCCCGCCAACCGTTCGGCGGAAACCCCCCTCGTGCCGCTGCGGCGCAACATCTCGGATAGCGCATGGAGCCGTTCAACTCGCTTCACAGTTCAAGCCCCGTCAAATTCATGACATAAATAGTGACATACCCTTGTCTGTAGTGCCTGCGAGGGTATTGACATGACAATTACTGCAAGCAGCCCGCTCATCATTCTCGTCGCCGGCCACTGGCTGGGCGCTTGGGCATGGGACGAAGTGCTTGAACACCTGACAACCGACCACTTTCGTGTAATCGCGATGACACTGCCCGGTCTCGACGTGGACGATCCCGAGCGTGCGGCGAAGACTCTCGACGATCAAGCCGCAGCGGTCCTGGACGTCATCACTCAGAACGGGGCCTCCGGGGATCAGCCCGCAACCCTAGTGGCTCACAGCGGGGCGAACGCGCCCGTCAGCCTCGTCCTTGACCGGCGCCCTGAGCTGGTCCATCGAGTGGTCTGGGTCGACTCCGGGCCTGTGGTGACGGGAAGCGCCTTCGGCCCGGACATCCCGGAGGAGTTGGAGGAGCTTCCGCTGCCGTCCCTTGACGTCCTCGCACAGCAGGCGAGCCTCGAGGGCCTGAGCGCATCGGTCCTGGAGCGTTTTCGGGCCCGGGCCGTCCCTGAGCCCGGACCCGTGCTTCGTCAGCCCGTCGAGCTCACCAACGATGCCCGCCGCAAGGTCCGGACCACCCTCGTGTGCTGCTCGATCCCGAGCACGCAGGTGCTGGAGCTGGCCCGCGCCGGCCATGCCATGTTTGCCGAAGTCGCCAACATAGAGCACTTCGACGTTATTGACCTCCCGACGGGGCATTGGCCTATGTGGAGCCGTCCCCGCGACCTGGCCAGGGCCATTCAGTCAGCGGCTTCCCGAAGCAACTGAACTGCACATTGCTGCCCGATTCCAGGTCCCGTGGCCCACGGTCAGGAGATGGGTCGAGCGATACCGTGCAGGCCAGCCGCTGCAAACGTGTCCGGTCATTACATCTAGTGGCCGAAGGGGTCCGGATCCACGCCGGGCATCCACGTCAGGCCGGGAACGCCCCAGCCGTTCTTCTTGGCCAGCTTCATGGCTTTGCGCGCATAGCGATCCATCAGCCGGTTGACGTACAGCTTGCCGTCCAGGTGGTCATATTCGTGCTGGATCACGCGGGCAAACCAGCCCGTGGCCTCGAATTTGACCGGCTTCCCGAACCCGTCGAACCCCTCAACGCGCGCCCATTCGGCCCGCTTGAGCGGGTACTGTCCGCTGGGAAAGGACAGGCACCCTTCCTCTTCCTCGTCAGGATCCGGAACAGCGCCGGAAATCTTTGACAGGGTCAGGACGGGGTTGACCACCACTCCGGTGGGGGGAGCGCCGTCGTCATTGGCGTACTTGTACACGAAGATTCTTTTGCCGACCCCTACCTGTGGCGCCGCCAGGCCCACGCCGTTGGCGGCGTCATTTGTCTCGAACATGTCCGCTATGAGGGTGCGCAGTTCGTCGTCGAATACTTCCACCTCGGAAGCCCGGCGGTGCAGTACGGGTTCTCCCCAGATGGTGATTGGCAGAACGGTCATCTTCAGGTGGTCCTTCGGCGGTGTTTCGTGCAAAAGATCGTGTGCACAGCGGTGAAAAAGAAGGAGGCCGCACCGGATATCCGGTGCGGCCTCCTTGGAGGACGGCTGCACATACCGTCCCGTGAGGGTGAGCTACGGGGGTTGAACCCGCGACCTCCTGGACCACAACCAGGCGCTCTGCCAACTGAGCTAAGCCCACCATGTGCCTGCAGATTTACCGGCGGACCGGGCCTCTGGAAAGGCAACTCATATAGCTTACCTGCTCTTCAGGGGTGCTTTGTCCACTTTTGCCGTTTTCACGAAAAAATCCGCGAAAGGTGGCGCAGATTACGTTTCCGCCTGCCCGTCGCCGGCCGCCGTGATGCGCTTGGCGATCCGCTGCGCTGTGGCGCTGTCCGGTCCCGGGGAGGGTACGAACACAGCCTCGCGGTAGTAGCGGAGCTCATCAATGGAGTCCTTGATGTCCCCCAGGGCGCGGTGTCCGCCCTTCTTCGCCGGCGACTGGAAGTAGGCGCGTGCGAACCAGCGGCGCGAGAGCTCCTTGATGGTGCTGACGTCGATCACCCTGTAGTGCAGGTGCTCCACCACTGCGGGCATGTCGCGGGACAGGAACACCCGGTCGGTCCCCACGGAGTTGCCGCCCAGCGGTGCTTTGCGGGGGTCCGGGACCCACTTGGAGATGTATTCCATGACGGCGGCTTCGGCCTCGGCCATTGTCCTGCCGTGGGGGAGTTCCTTGAGGAGCCCGGACTTCGTGTGCATGTCCCGGACAAAGTCGTTCATCTGGGCCACTGCGGCATCATCGGGTTTGATGACCACATCGACGCCGTCGCCAAGGATGTTCAGTTCCGAATCGGTGACCAGGGCCGCCACCTCGATCAGGGCATCGTTCTTGATGTCCAGACCGGTCATTTCACAGTCGATCCAGACGATTCGTTCGTTAGATATAGGCACCGGACCAGCCTACCGTTTCACCTCCCGGCCACCGGCCGGTGCTAGGATTTCGGAGACGCGGCGGGTCGTGCCGCGCCCGTGGTGACGCGCCCCGGCCGGTTCCATCCCGCCAGGCGGAACCGCAAACGAGAAAGATTGGACGTTCCTGAGATGACGGCGCCTGTGCCTGCGACGAGGGAGACGGCGGCCGCCGCTACTGCCGCAGCGGGCGGTGCGGAAGTGGATAATCCCCGTTCCCCGCTGCTTGCCGGATTCGTGGGCTCCATGTTCATGCTGATTGGATCGCTGGGCGTGGGCTGGCTGGCTCCGGTTTCGGAACTCCGCCGGATGCCGTTGTTCATCTGGATGCGTGCTGAAGCTCCCGGCGTTGCGCTGTCCATCATCCTGCTGGCTGTCGGCGGCATGCTCCTGGTGCGCGCCTGGCTCAGGCTCGGGCAGAGGGTACGGGTGTGGGGCCTCGAGGCACGCAAAGCCACCCTGATGGCTGTCGTGGCATGGGGTCTGCCCATGATGTTCAGCGTGCCCCTCTTCAGCCGGGACGTCTACGCCTACATCGGGCAGGGCAGGCTCATGGTGGAGGGCTTCAACCCCTACGAGAACGGCATCTCGGCACTGTCCAACTACTTCCAGCTGGGCGCGGACAAGATGTGGACCGAAGCCCCCGTTCCCTACGGCCAGTTGTTCCTGTGGATTGAGCAGTTCGTCGTCTGGTCCACCAACGTCCAGCCCGAGGCCAGCGTGATGCTGTTCCGGCTGGTGGCGCTGGCGGGCGTGGTCCTGTGCGTGATCTACGTACCCAAGCTCGCGGAGCTGCACGGGGTCAACCCGCACCGCGCCCTGTGGCTCACGGCCGCGAACCCGCTGTTCCTGACGAACTTCATCGCCAGCGTCCACAATGACGCACTGATGATCGGGCTGGCACTGGCCGGCCTCTACTACTCCGCCACGCACAGGGTTGTCCGCGGTGTTGTCCTGGTGACCCTCTCCATCGCGGTAAAGCCCATCACCATTGTGTTCCTGCCCTTCATTGGGCTCCTGTGGGCGGGCAAGGACGCGGGCTGGCTCCGGAAGTTCGGGTTCTGGGGCCTGACGGCAGCGCTAAGCCTGGGCATCCTGGCCCTGATGAGCCTGGTCAACGGTTTCGGCTTCGGCTGGATCAACGGCCTCTCCGCCCCGGGGAGCATCTCCATCTGGTACGCGCCAGTGGGGCTGATCGGCATGGTGGTCGCCTCGCTGGCCAACTCGTTCGGACTCGACGGTGCCACCCTGGCAGGTTTTGTGTCCGACGCCGGGAAGCTGCTTGCCGTGGGTGTCATCGCCTGGCAGATCTTCCGCGGGGACCATGACCGGCTGATCCGCCGCCTCACCCTTGCCTTTGCCGCCGTGGTCCTGCTGGCTCCCATGATCCAGTCCTGGTACGTCGTCTGGCTGATACCGCTCTTCGCCGTGACCGGCATCAGGAACGACTGGCAGGTCAAAGCGCTCTACTTTGTTGTCTCCTTCTTCATGATCTATGCCATTTCGGACCAGCTCGAAGTCTTCCCCTACCTGCAGACCGAGGATCTGGGATTTGCGCTCGCACTGGCCCGGGTGGCGGCGGCCGTGACCGGCCTGCTGTTTGGCCTGTACCTGATTTTCTGGGATCCGCGCACCCGCCGGCTGTTCCGCAAGACCCACGGGAACGTCGTCGAACGTCCCGTCATTTAGCCGGCGCCAGGTGGCGGACCGCCTCCCTTCGGCTCAGGGGACTCATGGCTGGTGCGTGTCCGGCCACAAACGCGGCCACCCACCCGGGGGCCGTTTTGGCGTACTCGCGCAGGGCCCAGCCAATGGCCTTCCGGATGAAGAACTCAGGGTCCGCCAGGTTTGCCTCCACTACACGCGCCAGCAGCACGGAATCAGTTCCGGCCTTTGCCTTGAGCTGCGACAGGATGGCGGCGCGCCGGATCCAGAAGTCCGGATCGGTGCTCCAGCGGAGCAGCACGCCCGTCATTTCCGCCCGGTTGGCCTGGAGAAGCCCGCAGAGCCGTCCCGCTGTGCCGTCCACAAAATCCCACCAGGCGCCACTGCGGATGAATTCCTCATAGACGGGCAGCATGGCCATGTCCCCGGCGACCAGGCGGTGGGCGGTCAGGTCGATTGCTGCATACCGTTCCTCCCGCGCAGTCGCACTGCGCCACAGCTCCAGGGCCGTGGCACCGAGCTGGTCCGGCGACTCGAAGGGGGCCCCGGCGGCCGCCGCTGACACGATTCGGCGCACCTCGGGCACGCGCACCCCGAGGCAGGGCATTGTGGACTTCATGTAGGCCCTCGCACCCGCTCCCCGCACAGGATCGGCCCGTTCCTGCAGTGCTGTGCGGATGGCCGCGAGCACCCGGACATTAACGGCGTCCCCGTGGTTCATGGTGCAACTTTAGCCAGCACGGGGGAGCGGCCGCAGCAGGTGCCGTGTTCCGGGTGGGGGATCCGCCCAGGTGCGCTAGGCTGGTTAGCGCTAACAAGATTGTCCCTGCCCGAAGGATTTCCATGCCATCGACGGAACACAGCATCGCGAGCGGCCCCTACACAGCGCTGGTCACAACCCGCGGGGGCGCGCTGCGGGAGCTGCGGCACCAGGGACGGGACCTCGTGGTGGGTTTTGGCCCGGAGGGACGTATCCCCGACTACCGCGGAGTCATGTGTGTTCCGTGGCCCAACCGGCTGGCGGACGGCAGGTACACCTACGCCGGCAAGGACTTCGAAGCCGCAATCAACGAGCCCGAGCGCGGCTCCGCACTGCACGGGCTCGCCACCGGGATGAACTGGGAGCTGCGGCAGGCAGCTGCGGACTCGGTGGTGCTGGCCTGCAGGGTCGGCGCCGGCCGGCACTACCCGTCCGACCTGGAGGTCTCCGTGACCTATTCGCTGGGTCCTGGCGGGCTTCGCAGCACCGTGAGCACAGTGAATGTTGGACAGGCCGCCGCCCCCTACGGAGTGTGCCCCCATCCGTATCTGGTGGCAGGGCAAGGGAAACTGGATGACTGGACCCTTGAACTGGCGGCACACGATTTCCTGGAAGTGACGCCCGACCGGCTCCTCCCGACAGGCATGAAGAGCGTCGAAGGGCACGCATTCGACTTCCGCAGCCCCCGACAACTGGGTTCCTTGAAGATCGACCATGCCTTCACCGGGATCTCCCGCGACGAACAAGGGCTGGCCCGCGTCCGGGTACAGGATCCGGCGGGAACGGGCGTGGAACTGGAATGGGGTGCCGAGTGGCCATGGGTGCAGATCCATACCGCCGACAAACCCGTGGGGCCGGACCGCCTGGGACTGGCCGTCGAGCCCATGACCTGCCCGCCGGATGCCTTCAACTCCGGCACTGACCTGGTCCACCTCAAACCCGGTGAGTCGCACGCGGCGTCCTGGATCATCCGGGCCTTCGGCTAGTCCCGGCTGCCCGCGGCGGCAGGTGGTGTGGTCCAGCCCGCACGGTCCAGCCAGGCGGCGCACAGCTGCGTCCACTGGTCCGGCCCGGGTTCCTCCACCGCGAGGCCAAGGCCATGGCGCCCGCGGGGAAAGACGTGCAGTTCAGCAGGAACGCCGGCGCGCATGAGTGCCCCCGCGTAGTCCAGGCTGTGGCTGGCCGGAACGGCCGCATCGTCAGCCGTGTGCCAGACGAACGCCGGAGGGGTTGCGGCGGTCACGTTCCGTTCTGCGGAGAGTTCATCAAGAAGGTCCGACGACGGCGCGCTGCCAAGGAGGTTGTCCACCGACCCCTGGTGCGCGGACTGCGTATAGGACACCACGGGGTAGCACAGCACGGTCAGGTCCGGGACAGCCTCCGGCAGGTCCAGGCGGGCGCTTCCGGTTGACGTGGACGTGGACAGCGTCGCGGCAAGGTGCCCGCCGGCGGAAAAGCCGAGGACGCCCACGCGGCCCGGATCCACTGCGAGGCCGTGGGATCCATTGCGGATATGCAGCATGGCCTCCTTGGCGTCCTCCAGGGGTGCCGGGTGCCGGTCAGGTGCCACGCGGTACCGCAGCACGAACGCGTGGATCCCCAGGGCGGCGAGCCACTCGGCCACAGGCTCGGCCTCGTGGTCCGCCTGGCGGGCATAGCCGCCGCCCGGCAGGACCAGGAAGGCCGGACTGGCCCCTCCCGCACCCCGGCTGCCGGCCGGGTGGTGCGCCGGGACGCTCGTCAGTGCGGACACCATTGCTAGCCCACCGCCTCGGTGCTGCGCCGGAGCGTCACTTCACCGCTGACGGTGGGCTGCTCTTCCTCGCCGTCCGCATCGCTTTCGCCGGAAACGCGGGCTGTAGCCCGGGTTGCAAGCCTTCCGATGTCCTCCAGCGGCAGCCGTACGGTGGACAGTTCCGGGCGGAAGTCACGCAGCGTCTCGATGTCGTCGAAGCCCGCAATGGTGGCGTCCCTGGGTATCCGCAGACCTTCGGCGCGCAGTGCCGCCGAGGCGCCGATGGCCATCACGTCATTGACGGCGAAGATGCACAGTTTGGGTACCGCGGCTTCCCCGCCCCCGGACGCGCCGGCCTTGATCCTGGCTGCCAGCTGGAGTCCGGCTTCATAGCCGCCCGCGCGGTTGAACGCCGTGCGCAGGATCTCGGCGGGTGCGTGGCCTGCCCGGGCCAGGCCTTCCTGGAAGCCGCGGATCCGGTCGTCGGACGTGAGGAGGCCTTCCGGACCGCCAATGATGACAAAATCTCCGTCCCGGCCGGCGGCGAGTTCAACTGCCAGGGCCCCCGCGAGCTCCTGGTTGGGCACAGCCACGACGTGGTAGCCCTCAGCCGCGGTGGCGCCGACCACAGGGTGGCCCACGACGGCCACCCTGCCGCCGTTGCGGCAATACCGGTCAAGCTCCGCCGCGAGTTCAGTGTTGTCGTCCTGGTCTTCGGTCCGGCACGAGCGGGATCCCGCAATGACAATCGAGTCGGCACGCCGGGCAGCGAAAGCCGCAACGGCTTCGCGCTCCTCGCCGGGGGCCCCGCCTGTGGTGGCCAGGAGCACCATCTTGCGCTGCTCCCGGGCGGCCGCCTGGACGCCCCTGGCTATGGCTGCGAAATAGGGGTCGGCGATGTCGTGCACGATCAGGCCGATGAGGCCCGAGCTTGATTTCGCGAGCCCCTGGGCCTGGGCATTGGGAATGTACCCCAGGGATTCGGCCGCCTGGCGCACCCGGTCCGCGATGTCCTTGCCGGGCTTTCGTGCCGAGCCGTTCAACACCCGGGACGCGGTGGCGGGGGAGACCCCGGCCAGCCGGGCCACCTCGGTAAGGGTACTTGCAGCCACAGGATCTCCTGGATAACGGGGGCCAATAAGGGGTCACCACATTATGGCAGTTTGAAGTTCTTCCGGAAAGCGCTTGCCAACTGTTACCCGTGCGGTGCATCATTGGGGGAGTGGGAATGCGCTTTCCCAGATCAGCATGAGTACAACTGCTCACTCACCGTGGAGGACACATGGGCTTCGAAACAAAAACCATCCGCATCGCCATGAACGGCATCACCGGACGGATGGGCTACCGCCAGCACCTGCTGCGGTCCATCCTTCCCATCCGCGATGCGGGCGGATTCACCCTGGAAGACGGCACCCGCGTCCAGGTCGAACCCATCCTCGTGGGCCGCAACGAAGCCAAGATCCGCGAACTCGCCGAAAAGCACAAGGTCGCTGAATGGACCACGGACCTCGACTCGGTCATCAACGACCCCACCGTTGACGTCATCTTCGACGCGTCCATGACCAGCCTCCGCGCAGCCACCCTGAAGAAGGCCATGCTCGCCGGCAAGCACATCTTCACCGAGAAGCCCACAGCGGAAACCCTTGAAGAGGCCATCGAACTTGCCCGCATCGGCAAGGAAGCCGGCGTCACGGCCGGCGTCGTGCACGACAAGCTCTACCTGCCCGGCCTGGTCAAGCTCCGCCGCCTGGTGGACGAGGGCTTCTTCGGCCGCATCCTCTCCATCCGCGGCGAGTTTGGCTACTGGGTCTTCGAAGGCGACATCCAGGCGGCCCAGCGCCCGTCCTGGAACTACCGCAAGGAAGACGGCGGTGGAATGACCACGGACATGTTCTGCCACTGGAACTACGTCCTCGAGGGCATCATCGGCAAGGTCAAGAGCGTCAGCGCCAAGACCGCCACCCACATCCCGGCGCGCTGGGACGAAGCCGGCAAGGAATACAAGGCCACGGCGGATGATGCTTCCTACGGCATCTTCGAGCTCGAGACCCCGGGCGGCGACGAAGTCATCGGCCAGATCAACTCGTCCTGGGCAGTGCGTGTCTACCGCGATGAACTGGTGGAGTTCCAGGTTGACGGGACCCACGGCTCCGCCGTCGCAGGCCTGAACAAGTGCGTCGCCCAGCAGCGCGCCCACACCCCCAAGCCGGTCTGGAACCCGGACCTGCCCGTCACCGAGTCCTTCCGCGACCAGTGGCAGGAAGTCCCGGCCAATGCCGAGCTGGACAACGGGTTCAAGCTGCAGTGGGAAGAGTTCCTCCGCGACGTCGTGGCCGGCCGCGAGCACCGCTTCGGGCTGCTGTCCGCCGCCCGCGGCGTCCAGCTGGCCGAGCTCGGCCTGAAGTCCAACGATGAACGCCGCACCCTCGACATCCCGGAGATCACCCTCTAATGACCTCGCTCATCCTCCCCTCCCACGACGGCGGCACCCGCGAATACCGGCTGCAGGGCGGCACCTCCTGGGCCCGCCCCACCGCCCCGCTGACTGCCCGGCGGGCCTACGCTGCCGCGCACGTCATCCCCGAAGTCCTCGCTGACAACACCCCCGGCGCCCCGGCCCGGCTCGACTGGGAGGCGACCATGGCCTACCGCCATGAGCTGTGGTCCTACGGGCTCGGTGTGGCGGACGCCATGGATACTGCCCAGCGCGGCATGGGCCTCGACTGGGCGGCCACCCAGCAGCTCATCAAGCGGACAGGCGTCGAGGCCGCATCGGTGGTCGCAACCGGAAACGCTGCGACAGCGGGCAAGACCGTCCGGGACCTCGTCTCCTGCGGCGCCGGCACGGACCAGCTGGACATCGACTCCCTGCCGGCCGGCGAAGCGGGCATCAAGGCCGTGCTTGAGGCCTACCGCGAACAGATCGCCGTGATCACCGAAGCCGGCCCCAAGGTCATCCTGATGGCGTCGCGTGCCCTGGCCAAGGTTGCCAACGGCCCTGACGACTACCTGAAGGTCTACTCCACCCTGCTGCAGGAAGTGGACCAGCCGGTGATCCTGCACTGGCTGGGCACCATGTTCGATCCCGCACTGGCCGGCTACTGGGGTTCGGACGATGTCGCAACCGCCACCGCGACGTTCCTTGGCCTCATCAGGGACCATGCGGACAAGGTGGACGGCGTCAAGGTCTCCCTGCTGGATGCCGGCCACGAGGTTGCACTCCGCGCGGCCCTCCCCGAAGGCGTCCGCCTCTACACCGGCGACGACTTCAACTACCCGGAACTGATCGACGGCGACGGCACTCACCACTCGGACGCCCTGCTGGGCATCTTCGCGGCGATCTACCCGGCCGCCTCGGTCGCCCTCCAAAACTACGACGCCGGCAACGCCGCCAGGGCACGCGGGATCCTGGACTCCACGCGGGAACTGGGAAAGCACATCTTCAGTGCCCCCACGTTCTACTACAAGACCGGTATCGCTTTTATGTCCTGGCTCAACGGCAGGCAGCCCGGCTTCCAGATGGTGGGCGGCCTGCACTCCGGCCGGTCCGTGTGCCACCTCGCCCGGACCTTCGAACTGGCCGACCAGGCCGGCCTGCTGCGCGACCCCGCACTGGCCGCGTTCCGGATGTCCGACTACCTGCGGATCAACGGGGTGGGCGTATGACCAGCGATGCAGTGACGGCGGACTTCGTGCGCCTGTCCATCAACAGCGCCACCACCAAGAGGTGGACGCTCGCCCAGGTGGTTGACGGCTGCGTCAACGCCGGCATCCCCGCCATCGGCCCCTGGCGGGACCGCGTGGAGGAGGCCGGGCTGGACAAGGCCGCACGCCTGATCAAGGACGCGGGGCTGCGGGTCTCATCCCTGTGCCGCGGCGGGTTCCTCACCGCACCCGACGCCGAAGGGCAGGCCGCAGCCCTGGCTGACAACCGTGCAGCCATCCTGGAAGCCGTCGCGCTGGACACCCGCGAACTGTTCCTGGTGGTCGGTGGTCTGGCCCCGGGGGAGAAGGACGTGGTGGCTGCACGCCGGAGGGTTGCGGACCGGCTGGCAGACCTGGTTCCCTTCGCAAAGGAGAACGGGGTCCGCCTGGTCCTGGAGCCGCTGCACCCGATGTACGCCGCGGACCGCGCCCTGATCTCCACCCTGGGGCAGGCGCTGGATCTTGCGGCGCCGTTCGACGCCTCTACGGTAGGCGTCGCCGTCGACACTTTCCACGTCTGGTGGGATCCGGAACTCAAGGCACAGATCGAACGCGCCGGGCGGGAGAACCGCATCGCTTCCTACCAGGTGTGCGACTTCAACATGCCCATCGCCGCCGATCCGCTGCTGTCCCGCGGATACATGGGCGACGGCGTGGTGGACTTCGCCACGATTGGCACCTGGGTGCGCGACGCGGGGTACACCGGTGACATCGAAGTGGAAATTTTCAATCAGGACATCTGGGACACGGACGGCAACACTGTCCTGTCCACAGTGAAGGAACGCTACGCGGAGCTTGTCCTCCCGTACGCCTGACCTGATCCAGACCGCGGGCTCCTGCTAACGTCACGGCAGGAGCCTGCGCCCACCAAAAAGACCCGGACCGCGTATGCGGTCCGGGTCTTTTCCCTGCGGCGCGTCCTTAGACGTGCATCGAGGCGTACCGGCGGTAGCGGGCCAGTACGCCGCCGTCGTCCCTCCCCCCGGGAAGGTCGACGGCGTCAAGCGCCCACTGCGGGAAATGTCCGGTGAGTGCCCCGGCGGCCTGCCGGGCGGCGCCGTCGGCCACGTACTCGCCGGGGCGCGGTACGGTGATGTTGATTCCCAGCAGCTGTGCCGCCGCCTGCTGAACGGCCGTGGACTGGGCGCCGCCGCCCACCAGGATGATCCGCCGGGCCTCCACGCCCTGGTCCTGGAGGGCTGCCAGCCCATCCGCCAGGGAACAAACTACGCCTTCGACGGCGGCACGCGCCAGGTTGGCAGGAGTATAGTTCCCGCGGGTAATGCCGTGCAGCGAGCCGGTGGCATCCGGCAGGTTGGGGGTGCGTTCGCCGTCGAAATACGGCACCAGGGTCAGGCCGCCGGCGCCGCTTTCGGCTGACAGCGCCAGCTCGTTGAACTCCCCGATGCCCACGCCCAGCAGTGCGGCCGTGGCATCAAAAACGCGGGTGGCGTTCAGCGTGCACACCAGCGGCAGGTAGTGCCCTGCGGCGTCGGCGAACCCGGCCACCAGCCCGGACGGATCGGCGGCCGGCGTGCCGGACACGGCAAAGACCGTGCCGGACGTACCCAGCGACATCACCACATCGCCCACGCCGGCGCCCACACCCAGTGCCGCTGCCGCATTATCCCCGGCACCCGCGGCCACGAGGACGCCTGAGGAAGCCTTGCCCGCCACGTCCAGGGGACCCAGGACGTCGGGAAGGTGCGGAACATGCCCCAGCGACGTTTTCAGGACCTCCGGCAGGTACGCGCCCGCCGCCGTCGAGTAGTAGCCCGTCCCGGAGGCATCCGACCGGTCCGTGGCCAGCGCCTCAAGGTTCCCGGGACCGCTGCCGGGGCCGTGGCCCAGAAGCCGCCAGGTCAACCAGTCGTGGGGCAGGCAGACGGCCGCTGTCTTCGCCGCGTTGTCCGGCTCGTTCACGGCCAGCCAATGCAGCTTGGTCAGCGTCAGTGACGCTACCGGGACGGTGCCCGTGGCACCGGCCCAGTAGCGGGCGCCGGCGGCAGCGTCGCCGCCGCCCGCGGTACTGATCAGTTCCAGCGCCGCGCCGGCGCTCCGCGTGTCATTCCACAGGAGCGCAGGCCTGACCACACCGCCGTCGCTGTCCAGGCAGACCATGCCGTGCTGCTGGCCTCCAATGGAGACTGCCGCCACGTCCTCAAAGCCACCGGCCGCGTCCACTGCCTCCTGGAGGGCCGTCCACCAATGGTCGGGGTGGACCTCGGTGCCCTCGGGGTGGCTGGCACGGCCCTGGCGGACAAGTGCTCCGGTGTCCGCGTCACGGATCACCACTTTGCAGGACTGGGTGGAGCTGTCGATGCCTGCTACGAGTGCCATATCCCTAGCGTGCGTTGAGGAGGTGTTCGATGGCGAGCTGGTTGAGGCGGACGAACGCGAAGGAGCGTTCGGCGGCTTTGTCGGCGTTGAAGTCCTCGAAGGCGGTGGTGTCGGCGAGCAGGTCGGCGGTGGTTTCGCCGGCGGCGAGGGTGGGTTCGCCGAGCTCGAAGACGCCGGAGGTGGCGAGGGCTTCCTGGACCTGGGGGTCGGCGCGGAAGGCCAGGGCGCGTTCCTTGAGCAGGAGGTACATGGACATGTTGGATTTCGCGGATTCCCAGACGCCGTCGTAGCCGTCGGTGCGGGAAGGCTTGTAGTCGAAGTGGCGGGGGCCGTCGTAGCGGGGTCCGCCGCCCGGGAAGCCGTTCTCGAGCAGGTCCACGGTGAAGAAGGCGCTGGTGAGGTCACCGTGGCCGAACACGAGGTCCTGGTCGTACTTGATGCCGCGCTGGCCGTTGAGGTCGATGTGGAAGAGCTTGCCGGCCCACAGTGCCTGGGCGATGCCGTGGGTGAAATTCAGTCCGGCCATCTGCTCGTGCCCGGTTTCGGGGTTCAGGCCCACGATGTCGCCGTGTTCGAGCTCGGCGATGAACGCCAGGCCGTGCCCGACGGTGGGCAGGAAGATGTCCCCGCGGGGTTCGTTGGGCTTGGGTTCGAGGGCGATGCGCAGGTTGTAGCCCTTGTCCTTGATGTAGGCGGCGGCGGTGTCCACGCCTTCCTTCATCCGGTCCAGGGCTGCGGAGAGGTCCTTGGAGCCGTCGTATTCGCTGCCTTCACGCCCGCCCCACATCACGAAGGTCTCGGCGCCGAACTCGGCGGCGGAGTCGATGTTGCGCAGCACCTTGGACAGGGCGAAGCGGCGGATGGAGCGGTCGTTGGAGGTGAAGCCGCCGTCCTTGAACACCGGGTGGCTGAACAGGTTGGTGGTCACCATCGGGACCTTCAGGCCCGTCTCGGCCAGGGCTGCCTTGAAGTTCTTCAGGATCAGTTCCCGCTCCGAGACCGTGGCATCGAAGGGCACCAGGTCATTGTCATGGAAGGTGATGCCATAAGCGCCCAGTTCAGCCAGCCGGTGCACTGCCTCCACAGGATCCAGGTCCGCGCGGGTGGCCACTCCGAACGGATCGGCACCGGTCCAGCCAACGGTCCAGAGGCCAAAGGTGAACTTGTCAGCGGGAGTCGGGGAGAGAGTCATGATGCGTCCTTGCAGTCAGTTTGCCGCCGGTTGGGCAAGTTAGTTTATCGCTTGAACTATATAAGCGTGACTACGCTAGGGTCAATAGGGGCCGAAGGAACGGCCCCGGATCGAATCCAAGGAGAGCGGCCATGGCGAGTTCCGCACCTGCTATTGCACCGTCCGATGCCGGGACGCCGGGCAACATGGCGGATGTGCGGCGGAACAACCTCGCCCTGGTCCTGGGCAGGGTGGTGCAGTCGCCCGCCGGATTCCACCTGACACGGGCCCAGCTTGCCGCGGCTACTGGACTGACAAAAGCATCCGTGTCGAGCATCGTCCTGGACCTCCTGGACGCCGGGATCCTCCGCGAAGTCGGCCTGAGCAGGCACGGGGAGCGGGGCAGGCCGGGGGTGGGGCTGGAGCTGAATCCGTCACGGGGCGTCATGGGTATGGAAATCAACGTCGATTACATTGCCGCGGGCGTGACGAGACTCTCCGGGGAGCTCGTGGTAAAGGAAGTCCTGGAAAGGGACAACCGTGACAGCGCCAGCGACGCCGTGATGTCCGCCCTCGCCGGGCTGGCCTCGGGGGTGCGGCAAGCCGCGTCTGCGCTGGGGCTCGACGTCCTGGGTGGAGGACTTGCCGTTCCCGGCCTTGTTGAGGCCGGCAGTTCGACTGTCACCGTTGCCCCCAACCTGGGCTGGGTGGACACGAAGCTGGATGTGGCGCGGCTGCTGCCCGGTGTGCCGCTGGGGGTTTCCCTCTTCAACGAGGCCAATGCCGCCGCCCTCGCAGAGCTGGCCCACAGCCCCGGAAGGCGGGATTTCCTGTTCATCTCGGGCGAAGTGGGGGTCGGCGGAGGGCTGGTCCTGAATTCGGAGCTTTTCACTGGCCCTGAAGGCAACGCGGGGGAGGTGGGCCACATCGTGGTGGACCCCGAGGGCGCACCCTGCTCCTGCGGCGGAACGGGCTGCCTTGAGACGGTCGCGGGCCAGGACGCGATTTTTTCCGCTGCCGGAATCACCGTCAAGGGCCGGACCAGGACCGAAAGCATGGCGGACCTGCTGGGCGACCTGGCCGCCGGGAGTCCCGCCGCGGTTTCGGCCGTCCAGCGGGCGGGGAGGGCGCTGGGGGTTGCCGTGGCATCGGCGTCCCGGGTGGTCAATGTCCGCGCTGTGGTACTCGGGGGGCACTTCGCCATCCTTGACCGGTGGTTG
>NZ_JABTYH010000048.1 GCF_013314975.1 Pseudarthrobacter oxydans
AGTACACCTTCGACTGGTGCGTTGCGGCGAGCATCCAGATGGCGCACAACCTTATTGACGACACCGGTGGAGGTACGTGGGCGGATTCCACCCAGCAGGGCGAACTATGGGAGATGGCCCGGTCACGGTCGTCCAACTCGTACAACGGCGCCAACCCGTTCGGGTGGGCGCAGGTACTGACGGAAGTGGGCGTGGGGCCGTACACAGTTGTCAGCATCGCCGACTACGGCGCTGCCCTCCAGACGGCGGCACGCGCCATCGCTGACACGGGCAGGCCGGTGGGGCTGGTCATGTGGAGCGGCCGGCATGCGTGGGTGATGAGCGGTTTCGAGTCGATCGGCGACCCCGCCCGGTTCCCGGAGTTCTCTGTCACCGGCGTCCGCGTCCAGGATCCGCTCTACCCGCACGGCAGCGGGCAGTGGGGCCCATCGCCCGAACCCAACAGCCTCCTCACCCCCGAGCAGCTGGCCACGCAGTTCGTGGTCCGCGAGCCGCGGCGCTGGAGCAGCGAACTGCCGGCGGGCTACCTGCTGGTGCTCCCGGTCGCCGGGGCCTGACCGGCCGGGGCAGCGGACGGGCCTCGAAGGAACACCGGCAGCGCGCGGCGGACAGGGCGGGTACGGCTGCCCGCCACCGTATAATCGCAGCATGCCGATCACGCGCCTGTTCCCAGGCAGCCACGCCCAGCCGTCCGAACGCAAGTACCGCGGGAGCGGTCTGTGAGCGGCGGCCTGGTCGCCCTGCTGGACGACGTCGCAGCCCTGGCCCGCATCGCGGCCGCCTCGGTGGACGACGTCGCAGCCGGAGCCGCAAAGGCCGGGGCCAAAGCCGCCGGTGTGGTCATCGACGACGCCGCTGTCACCCCGCAGTACGTCTCCGGAGCTGACCCGTCCCGCGAACTGCCGATGATCAAGCGGATCTTCTGGGGCTCGCTCCGGAACAAGCTGCTGATCATCCTGCCGGCGCTGCTGCTCATCAGCGCCTTCCTCCCGTGGGCCATCCCCTTCATCCTCATGCTGGGCGGCACGTACCTGTGCTTCGAGGGCGCCGAGAAGGTCTGGCACAAAATCCGGCGGGACCACTCGGACGAAAAAGCGCCTGCGGTCGAGCGGGGTCCTGAGGCGGAGGCGAAGGTGGTCAAGGGCGCCATCACCACCGACTTCATCCTGTCCTGCGAGATCATGGTCATCTCCATGAACGAGGTGGCCGCCGAATCCATCTGGGCCCGGGCCGCCATCCTGGTGGTCGTGGCCCTTGCCATCACGGTGCTTGTGTACGGTGCGGTGGCACTGATCGTGAAGATGGACGATATTGGCCTGCACCTTGCCGCCAAGGATTCTGCGGGCTCGCAGCGTTTCGGCGAGCTGCTCGTCAAGGGGATGCCCGCCGTGCTGGCGGCCATCACCCTGATCGGGACCGTCGCCATGCTGTGGGTAGGCGGGCACATCATGCTGCAGGGCGCCTACGACCTCGGCTGGCACCTGCCGTATGACCTGGTCCATGCCCTCGAAGCCCCGGTCGCCGGAATCGCAGGTATTGGCGGCCTCCTCGCCTGGCTCGTGAACACCCTCTGCTCAGCCGTCCTGGGACTCGCCTGGGGCCTCGCCGTGATGGCTGTCCTGCACCCGCTGCTGAAGGCCCTGCCGTTCGGCAAGGAGAAGGGCCAGCACGAGGAAGGTGACGTCCGCGCCGAACTCGCCGGCTACCGGCCGACGAAGCACAAAGCGGATCCCGCTCCCTAGCCGGGCTAAAGCTCCTCCACCACCAGGTTCCGGTACGCCGCCCGGAGCGGGGCCATCTGCCGGAAGCCCAGGTATCCGCCGCCCAGCACGGCAGCGGCAGGGGATGGATCGTGCCATTCAAAAAGCGGCAGACCGTTGATGGCGAAAGCCACCCGCGGCCCGTCCTTCACAAGCTCCATCCGGTAGAAGTCCACCGCGTCCCCGGCCGGCGGCAGCGGATCGGCCCCCTGGGCCACGAGGTCAAACCCGGCGCTCTTGCGCAGGTTGCAGGTCCGGAAAGCCCGCTCGGACTCATATTTATTCCGGAAATAGGAGACGTGCAGGGCATCGATGTCCCCGGAATGGTACTGCGGGTAGTACCCAGTCCGCTGTGCCAGCGCACGGGAAAACAGGTCATGCCCGCCGTGCCCGCGGGCGGCGAAGAACAGCATGGCAAGGCCTGGTTCCTCGAGCGGCAGGAATTCCCAGGTGATCCGGATGGCGTCCGGGAACTGCACCGGGCACCAGAACGTCCAGTGCGCATGGTCCCCGAATTCCGCGTCGTCCAGTGAACCTGACAATTCCAGGGCGCCCTGGTGGGTCCCCAGGTTCAGTGGCCCTTCCACCACCCAGTCCCCCACATCCGCCGGGGACGCGAGGGCGTTGTTGTACAGCACCCTCGCCTCCGGGCCGGGCGTGCCCACCTAGCCGCGTCCCGCCGTCGTACGCACCAGGCCGTCGGGCACCAGGTCCAGCTCCTGGAGCTGGGCGGCAACGTGCCCCGCCACCAGCGCTGCTCCCTGCCGGGAAAAGTGGGTGTTATCCGCCAGGCCGTCCGGCCAGTAGGCATGGGACCCCGGCTCGAAGTGGCAGAAGAGCGGCTCCGATTCCTCCCGCCCCAACTGCAGGTAGAGCCCGCGGGTCCACGCGTTCAGGTCAAGAACCGGCAGTCCCAGTTCCAGGCCGATCTCCCGCACCACCTCCGGATAATCCTCCAGGCTCTGTTCCAGGACAGCAGCGTCCGACGACGGGCCGTCCAGGAAGTGCCGGCGCTCCACCGGGGTGCAGAGTACGGGCAGCGCCCCCAGGTTCTGCACCTCCCCCGCCATGGTCCGCAGGTTGGCGGCGTAACCCGTCCTCGCCGCGAGGTGCTGCTTCTTCTGGTCGTTGTGGCCGAACTGGATCAGGACCAGGCCCCCGTCCCCTGCCTCCGCCAGCAGGCGCCCCCACAGCCCTTCCTCGCGGAAGGACTCCGTGCTGGCCCCGCCCTTGGCGAAGTTGTACACGGCCCCGAAGGTGTAGACGTGGGGCCCAAGCTGCGCTCCCCAGCCGCTCATGGGGTACTCGTGCGTGGGGCAGTTGGCCACCGTGGAATCTCCGGCGAGCAGGATTTTCATGCTGTGCTTTCTCTCGTGGTGCAGGCTCAGCCCTTGACGGAGCCGATGAGCATGCCTTTGGCGAAGTGCTTCTGCAGGAACGGGTAGAAGATGAGGATGGGCAGGGTGGCCACCACAATCACCGCGAACTTGATGCCCTGCTCGGGCGGGATGTAGTTCGGGTCCACGTTGCCGGTGCCGAGCAGGTCCGATGACGCCGTGACCTGGCGCAGGTACATCTGCAGGGTCCACTTGGAGTTGTCGGAGAGGTAGAGCAGGGGTGACATGAAGTCGTTCCAGATGCCCACGGCGTAGAACAGGGCGAAGGTGGCCAGGACGGGCTTGGACAGGGGCAGCAGGATCCGCCACAGGATGCCGATCTCCGTGGCGCCGTCCATCTTGGCCGATTCCTCGAGCTCCGCGGGGAGCTCCTGGAAGAAGTTCTTGATGATGATCAGGCTGAACGGGTTGATGGCCGCCGGCAGGATCAGGGCCCAGTAGGAGTTCAGCAGGCCCAGGTCCTTGACCAGCAGGAAGGTGGGGATCATGCCGCCGGAGAACACCATGGCGAACACCACCAGGGACAGGATGACCTGCCGTCCGCGGAGCGTCTTCTTGGCCAGCGGGTAGGCCATGGTCACGGTGAAGGCGAGCTGGACCAGGGTTCCGACGGCGGTGACCAGGATGGTGGTCACCAGCGCCCTGGTGAAGGCGGGGGTGGAGAAGATGTATTCGTAGGAGCCCAGGGTGAACTGCTCGGGCCAGACGAAGAACGCCCGCCGGGTAATTTCTGCCTCGTTGGCGAAGGACCCTGCGATCACGTAGATGAACGGCAGCAGGGTGATGATGCCGATCAGGGACAGGAAGACGTAGTTCGCGGCGTCGAAGATCCGCCCGCCGGTGGTGTTGTGAATCTTCATTAGAACAGTCCGCTCTGGTTGAAGCGTTTGGCCAGGGCGTTGGTGCCGAAGATCAGCACGATGCCCACCAGCGATTTGAAGAGCCCCACCGCGGTGGAGTAGCTGTAGGCGCCCTGGGTGATGCCCACGAAGTACACGTAGGTGTCGAATACGTCGGCCACGGAGCGGTTCAGGGCGTTGGTCATCAGGTAGATCTGTTCGAATCCGGTGTTGAGCATCTGGCCGATGGCAAGGATCAGCATGACGATGATGGTGGAGCGGATCCCGGGCAGGGTAATGTGCCAGACCCTGCGGAACCGGCCGGCGCCGTCGATGATGGCGGCCTCGTACTGGTCCTGGTCCACGGTGGCCAGGGCAGCCAGGAAGATGATGGTGCCCCAGCCGGTGTTCTTCCAGATCTCCTGCAGCACGATCAGCGGCCGAAACCAGTTCGGATCGGACAGGAAGTCGATGTTGGTGCCCATCACGTTGTTCAGGAACAAGAACAGCGGGCCGAAGTCCAGGGCGAACAGCAGGAAGCTCAGCGACGCCACGATGGTCCAGGACAGGAAGTGCGGAATGTAGACGAGCGTCTGGACCGTGCGTTTGAGGATGGAAAGGCGGACCTCGTTCAGCAGCAGCGCCAGGACGATGGTCAGCGGAAAGGCGATGCCCAGGTTCAGGAACGCCAGGATCAGCGTGTTCCCAAGCAGCCGCGGGAAGTCCGGGTTGGAGAAGAAGTCCTGGAAGTGCTGGGTGCCCACCCACGGGCTGCCGTTCACGCCCAGGAAGGGGACATAGTCCTTGAACGCGATGGACACCCCGTACATGGGGGCATAGCGGAACACCGCGAAGTACACCACCCCCGGCACCAGCAGCAGGTAGAGCCACTTGTAGTGCGCGAAATGGACGGCGAAGCTGCCCCGCTTCCGGGGAGCAGGCGGCGTGTTGAGCGCCTGCTCCCCGGACTGGGTGTCAATGACAGGTGCTGCCATTTACTTGTTGTCCTGCCAGAGCTGGTTGATCTCTTCCTTGACCTTGTCCCCGCCGCTGGTGTTCCACAGCGTGATGGCGTCCTTGAGGCCCTGCTCATCGATCTGGCCGGCAAGGTACTTGATCCGTGCATCGGCCACGATGTTGTCCAGCTGCGCACCCTTGGAGACGTAGGTGGCGGAGACGTACGGGGCGGCCGGGTTGTAGACGGCGCTCTTGAGGTCCCCTGCCATCACTTCAGTGCGCTTGTCGAAGACCTGCTGCTCGTACTCCGTGGGCTGCTTCACCGGGTAGAAGGTGTTTCCGGCAACGTTCATGCCGAGCTGAGCGTAGCTCTTGATATCGGTGGAGACGGCTTTCGATTCCTCGGTTTCAGGCTTGATGGTGGCGGCCTTGCCGTCCTCGAGGGTGAAGTTCACGCCCTCGATGCCGTTGTTGAGCAGGATGGCCACGTCCTTGCCGTTCATGGTGTTCAAAACCTCCAGCACCTTCGCCAGCTCGGCCTCGGTGCGGACGCTGGCCTTCGGCACGGCGAGGAAGCCGGAGTAGCCGTCGGTGGGGTGGGCGTGGAGTTCGCCGTCGGGGCCTTCGAGGTTGCCCACGAAGCCCACCTTGTTCTCGTAGTTGTTGGGATCTGCCTGCTTGAACAGGTTGACCAGGACGCTGACGCGGGAGTCGACGTCCACAATGATGCCGCCCTTGCCGTTGAAGAACGGCTCGTTCCACTTGGTGCCGTCAAAGGTGGCGAAGTCCGGGTTGATGAGCTTTTCGTCCACCATCTTCTTGACGAACCGGTTGGCCTCGAGGAACTCCTCCGTTTCGAAGCTGGGGATCAGTTTCCCGTCCTTCTCGGTCCAGCGGTTTCCGGCGCCGTACCATTCCTCGATGAGGTCGTAGGGGCTGTTGGTGCCGAGTGCGCCCCACTTGGGGATGGTGATGCCCCAGGTGTCGTCCTGGCCGTTGCCGTCGGGGTCCTGCTCGGTGAAGGCCTTGGCCACCTTGTACAGGTCCTCGGTGGTCTTGGGCGCCTCGAGGCCAAGCTTGTCCAGCCAGTCCTGGCGGAACATGACGGCGGCGCGCATCGGGGCGCGGCCGCGGAAGACGCCGTATACCTTGCCGTTGATGCTGGCGTTCTGCTGGATGTCCGGGAAAGTGGTCTTGAGGTTCGGGTAGTCATCGAGTTTGTCCGTCAGGTCCCAGAAGGCACCGGCTTCCGCGTTCTTGACGAAGCCTGGGGTCTTGCCCTGGATCACCATGATGTGCGGGATCTCGGAGGAGGCAAGCGTGATGTTGGTCTTGTCCTCGTAGGACGCGTTGGGGGTCCACGTGATGTTGATGTCCTTGCCGGTGAGCTCTTCAAGCTTCTTCTGGACGGCACCGTCGGCACTGGGCGGCTGGGCCTCAAGGAACGGCGCCATGATGGACACCGTGCTGAGGTCCGCGGCCGGGGCTTCGCCGCCGCTGCAGGCAGTGAGGGAGATGGCCGTGGCCGTTACCACCGCGGCCGCCAGGGAGAGTTTTCTGCGCATCATGGTTGTCCTTTTCCACTTCTTTGGGGTTTTGATTGGTCAAGTTGTTGAGGGTTTTTGTTGATACGTTTCAAGCAATGGGGAAGCATTCAGGGGGAAGACCGACGGCGCCTCCCGGGCCCGGGTGCCGGGCAGCCTCCCGGCTGTCAGGCCACGGAGGCTGACGGGAGGGAGCCGTTCCCCGCGGGGATCTCCGGGCCGGCCGCCGGAGTCCCGGCCACGGATTCATCGTTGGCGGTGAAGAACCGGTCGCACAGCCAGCCGGTCACATACAGCCAGGCCCCGATGCTGAAGAACGGGACCAGGCCCGGGACGGTGGTGCTGGCATAGAACGCGGCAGCGGAAATGAACAGCAGGATGACAGTTCCGGCGAGATGCCGGAACGCGAAGCGGGAAGACGTCAGCAGGTACTGCCCCAGCGGGAGCTCGTACCTCGCATACAGCGGGAAAAGGTAACAGGCTGCGCCGGCCAGGAAGATGGCCGCCACAAAAATGCCGGCCGCCACCAGCTGTGGAAACAGGCCCTCCGAGGCCGAGAAGTAGTTCCAGTTCATGGACAGCGCAACTGCCGCCGCCATCACCGGGAGGGCGAGTACGTTGGCCCGGCCGAAGTTCCGGAAGTAATTGGCGCCGAAGCTGCGGAGCAGCGGAGCCGCATCACCCTGTGCGCGCTTCCGCACGGCGATCTGGGCGGCTGCGGTGGCAGGGCCTGCGCCGAGGACGCCCAGGCCCAGCAGCGTGAAGAGGATCCACAGCAGGTTCAGGCAGGCGATCCAAAGGAGGGTGTCAAAGAATGAGTAGGCCCGGGCACTGAACGATCCAGACAGCACGGCGCAGCTCCCTTCAGTTCTCCATCGTTGCAGAGGCGAAGGCGGAAGTGTTCCGCATCACGCCGGTAATCGGTTTCTCGAAAATCTAGACGCACATCGGCAGTAAGGTCAAGTGAAATTTTGAATCGTTACATAGCTGGACTCCGCAGAGTGCCATGACGCACACTGAGGGGTGGAAAGCGCTTGCTGGACCGTCGCGTGCGCCCACGCAACTGTGCCCTGCAGGGCGGAAATGGAGAATCATGGCAACGCCAACCGGCACCCAGAGCCCGGGTGCGCCCGCCGGGGCAGCAGCAACGGCTGGCCGCGGCGCTGCCGCCGGAACGTCAGGCCCCAAGGCCGCCCGCGTGGCTTTGGTCGGCGTGCACGGCTTCGGCACCCACCACCTCCGCAACCTTCAACGCCTCCAGGCGGCAGGCGCCGTCGAACTCGTTGCCGTGGCTGATCCGCAGCCGCCAGCAGCAGGCTCCGTTCCGGCCTCGGCCCGGGTGTACCCGGGCCTCGACGAACTGCTGTCCGCCACCACCTCCCTGGACCTGGTCATCGTGGCAACCCCCATCCAGACCCACGCCCCGCTGGCGCTCGCTGCCTTGCGCACCAACGCGGACCTGTACCTGGAGAAGCCCCCGGTGGCGTCCCTGGCCGATTTCAACCGGCTCTGTGACGCCGCAGCGGCGTCAGGCAGGAGCGTGCAGATCGGCTTCCAGAGCCTCGGCTCCCACGCCCTGCAGGAAATCGAAAACCTGGTGGCAGCCGGCACCCTCGGCACGCTCCAGGGCATTTCCGCCACGGGCCGCTGGGTCCGGGACCGGGCCTACTACAAGCGCTCCCTGTGGGCCGGGAAGCGCAGCATCAACGGTGTGGACGTGGTGGATGGTGTGGCCACCAATCCGCTGGCCCATGCCGTGGCAACAGCACTGAGGATTGCCGGGGCCAGGACCACGGCCGACGTCGCCTCCGTGGAAACCGAACTTTACCGCGCCAACGACATTGAGTCGGATGACACCTCGGTGATCCGCATCCGGACAGCCTCGGGCCTGCCCATCACCTGCGCCCTGACCATCTGCGCTTCCGAATCCGTGGAACCCTACGTCACGCTGCAGGGCTCCGCGGGAACCGCCATGTTCCACTACACGGAGGACCGCCTCACCGTCACCACGGCGTCGGGCACCACCGAGGAGACGTACGGACGCGAGGACCTCACCGGGAACCTGCTGTCCCACCGCAATTCCGGATCCCCGCTGATCAGCCCCCTCCCGGACAGCGGCGCCTTCATGCTGGTCCTGGAAGCGGTCCGGACCGCTCCGCTGCCTGCTGTCATCGGTGAGGCCCACGTCAGGTGGGAGGGCGACGGGGACGCAGCGCACGCCGTCGTCATTGATATTGAGGCTGCCCTGGAACGCGCGGGCCGCGAGCACGCTACCTTCAGCGAGCTGCGCCTGCCGTGGGCAACATCCGCCCCCTGCACCTTCAGCGTGCCGGCTTCCTGATGCGCCCGCAGCCTGCCACGACCCCGGAACTTGCCACGGCCATACCCAAAGCGCGGGGCCAGCTGCACGCCGTCAACCTGCTGACGGAAGGCCTCGCCGAGTGCCTGACCGCATCACTCCGGCCCGCGTTCAGCTGGCAGCTGGCCCAGCCGGACGGCTCCGATCCGGCGCGGGCCCTGCAGACCGGCTACGAGGTCACAGTGGAGGACGCGCAGGGGCTCAAGTTCTGGAGCTCCGGTCCGGTGCCCTCCCCCGCACAGCGCGGGGTCACCTATGACGGGCCTGCGCTCGACGGCGACACGGACTACGCGTGGCGGGTGCGGGTCCGCGACGCCGCAGGAATGCCCGGGGAATGGTCTACTCCGAAGATGTTCAGCACAGGCCTCCCGGACGATTCCTGGCAGGCCGACTGGATCCGACGCGCCCCCGGCGGCCGCGCCCCGCTGGAAATCCTCAACAACGCCCTCCGCGTGGCCGGCTCACCCCACCTGCCGGTTCCCTGCCCGCCTGCCCGCACCATCCGCCTCGAAGCCCGCGTCCGCCCGGTCATGGGCTGGGCCGGACTCATCCTTCGCAGCAACGGCCCCGGCACCGGCCTGCTGCTGGAACTCAACACGGCCGGGGAGGTGGTCATCCGCCACGCCCCGGTGTGGGAAATTCCAGCCCCGGCCGTCCCCGAAACCGCGGAGCTGGCCAGGGCCCGGGCGGACCGGGACCTGGATGTCCGCCAGGCGCGGCTGCCCGGCAAGGACCTGGTGCCCGGCTCCTGGCAGGACCTGCTGGTCACCGACGACGGCAACACCATCACCGTCTCCCTGGACGGCGTGGAACTGCTTGACGTGCACCAGCCCGCGGCTCCCGGGTCCGCCGGGAGGCCGGCCCTGCACCAGGGCCCCCGCAGCCAGGCCGAGTATGCATCGCTGCGTATCAGCAGTGCCGGCGCCGTCCTGCTGGACCACCGCTTCGACGCCAGCGGGGACCACGCCCGCGCCTGCCTGGCGCAGTGGGCCGCCTCCACGGCGCACCGCCAGCCGGACGAATGGACAATATTCCGCAGCACCCTGCAGCTCACGGGCCCGGTGCGCCGGGCGCGGCTGTTCATGGCGGCCCAGCACCACGCGCAAATCTCCCTGGCCGGTGTCCCCTGCCTGGCAACAACCTCTTTCGGCTATCCGGGCGAAGGCTACTACGACGCCGCGGACGTGACCGGACTGCTTGCGGCCCAGCCTCCGGGCGCAGCTGTACCCCTGACGGCAGTGCTGCACTGGTACGGCCCGGGCCAGGGGCGTGCCGCCGGACTCCCCGGCCTGTTGGTGCGCATCAGCGTGCAGTACACGGACGGCCGCCGCGAGGCCTTCTGTTCCGGGCCGGAGTGGTCAGCCGGCGAGGCGCCGTACCGGCAGTCCGGGTACCGCAATGACGAGGGCGACCCCGTGGAACACCTGGACGGGCAGGCCGCACGGGCCCTGGCCGCCGCGCCGTCCTCCCCGTCTCCATCTTTCCCGGACCTGCCGCCCGCCATCAGCTGCGGCCGCCACCCGTCAGCGGAGTCCCCCGGGCTGCACCCGCGCCGAACCTTCCTGGCCGGCGGGTTTGTTGCTCCCAAGGCTTTCCTGACGGCCGACGACGGCACCATGGTGGCGGACTTTGGCCAGGTTCTTCCCGGGTGCCCGGAGGTGGACTTCCTGGACGGAGTTCCCGGCCGCACCGTGATGATCCGGGCCGGCTACGCCCTCCGGCCCGACGGACGGGTGGACGCGGGAAAGACCGCAAGCCAGAACACGGACATGTCCTTTCCGTACACCCAGGCGGCCGGGCCCCAGCAGTTCAGCGCCACGGTGCACCTGGGTTTCCGCTATCTTGAGCTTCCCGGCGTGGAGGCCGCCGAGGTGTCCCGGGTCGGTGCCGTGCTGGCGCACGGCAGCCATCCGGCGGAGGGCGGTTTCAACAGCTCGGACCTTGTGCTGGACCGCGTCTTCGGGCTGCTGCGCGACTCGGCCCTCTACGGCGTCCAGGAACAGTTCGTGGACACGCCCACGCGGGAGAAGGGCCAGTTCCTGGCGGATGCGGTGAACATTTCGTATGCCACCATGGCCCTCTTCGGGGAGCACGCCTACACGGCGCAGGCGCTGCGGGAGTTCGCCTGGTCCGCCGTCCGCTACTGGTCCGAGGGGCAGGACCGCGGCCGCTACAACGCCGTGTACCCCAACGGCGACGGCAAGCGCGACATTCCTGATTTTTCCCTCATGGTCCCGGAGTGGGCCGAGGAGTACCACCTGCGCACCGGGGACCTTGGCCTGGTCCGGGAACTGCTGCCGCACCTGCGCAACACCGCCGACTACGCGTTGCGGTACGTTCCGGAAGAAGGGCCGACGGCGGGACTGGTCACCCGGCTGGGCGGCGGCTCCGGCCCCTACCTGCACGGCATCGTTGACTGGCCCGAACCCGGGCGGTTCGGTTACGACATGGAGTGCGCCGCGAAGACCACCGTCAACGCGCAGGCCTACTCTGCCCTGGTCTCCACGTCCCGGCTCTGCAGCGTGGCAGGCGATCATGATGCCGCCGTCCGCTATGCCTCCTCCGCCCGCCGGCTGGCCGACGCAATCCGCACCCGCCTGCGAGTGGACGGGGTGATGGTGGACGGACTGCACGCCGACGGCACCCCCAGCCCGCACGCCTCCCAGCATGCCGCGTCCTTCCCGCTCTCCCTGGGCGTCACCGCTCCGGAGTACGCCGCCGCCGATGCGCTGCGGATCGCCTCGATGGGGATGAAGCAGGGGCCGCTGACAGTCCACCGGCTGGTCCGCGCGCTGCTCTCCCAGGGCATGACGGACGCGGTGCTGGATCTCCTGACGGACAAGGACCAGCCCGGCTGGGCCAACCTGCTGGAGCGCGGCGCCACCTTCACCTGGGAAGCCTGGGACCTGGTGGAAGGAACGGACTACAGCCAGTCCCACGCCTGGTCCGCGTCAGTGGTCAAGGAGATCCTGGACCACCTGCTCGGCGTCCGGTTCAGCTCCCCCGGAGGCTCGGAGCTGCTGATCGAGCCTCCGCTGTGCCGGCTAAACCACGCCAGCGGCACGGTGCCCGTGAACAACGGCTATGTGGAAGCGGGCTGGACCCGGGACGGCGGACAGATGCGGCTGGAATGCACGGTCCCTGCCGGGACGGCGGCCGTTGTCCGGCTGCCAGCCGGCAAGTACACGGTCACGTCCGGGGATACGCACCCGACGGCGGAGGCCGCCGTCGTTCCTTCCGCTGCGGAAGCCGCCGGGACACAGCCGGCCGAGCACGCGACGCGGGATTTCAGGGTGCACGCCGGGACGTGGAGCTTCACGCCCCGGGCGTAGCCACCACTGGTCAGAGGAGGGCGCTCTTTGCCTCGTCCATGGCCTTCTTAGCCGCGTCCTGCGGTGAAAGGCGGCTGAAGTGGACCTCCAGCGAGTAGCGGCCCAGGACCTCCACAACGGCGGCGGAACCGGCGGGCGGCACCGGCACGCCCTCGCCCAGTTCGTCCGAGATCTCGTCGATGAACGCTGCCGTCTTCGCGTCCGCAGGGCTCAACTTGGCGGCTATGGCCTCGCGGATTTCCGAGTTGGCCGGGATGCCGCGGTCCGCCAGGCCGATCTCGCCGGCTACGGGGTTGTTGGTGACGAAGTCGATGAACTTTTGCGCTTCCACCGGGTGCTTTGTCCGGGAGCTGGCGGACCAGAACATGGACGACTTGTAGAACTGCCGGGCTTCGGACGCCTTGCCCCCCAGGCTCGGCGGGCGCCGGATCTCGAGGTCCTGCCCGGAGGCTTTGCTCAGGGCGCCCAACTGGTTGGACCAGTACATGTTCATGGCAAACCTGTTGGTGGACAAGCCCTGCTGGTCAATGGAAGCGCTGGCGTCCTCGGTGATCACCGAGGCCGGGGGCACTGCCTTGGAGTCGCGCATCTTCGCCTGGTACCCGTACCACTCGGCCAGGGCCGCCTCATCGAATCCCAGCTCCCCGTCCGGGGTGAACAGCGACTTGCCGTGCTGCCGGAACCACAGGTTGGCCGCGGCATCGCTGTTCACCTGGCCCGTCCCGTACACGCCGTCCGGGCTGGCTGCCGTGATGGCCGCTGCGGTGTCGTTGAGGTCCTCCCAGGTCCAGGCCTCATCGTCCGGGAGGGCCACTCCGCTGGCCGAAACCAGCGAGGGGTTGGCCAGGACGACCATGGCGTTCACGCCACTGGTCACGGCATACTGCTTGCCGTCCACCTTGCCGGAGTCCGCCACGGGCTGGTCGAACTTCGAAAGGTCCACATCCTTGAGCTCGAGCAGCGCGCCGCGCGCGGAGTATTCACCCAGGTAGGCCGCGTCCATCTGGATGATGTCCGGGGCGTCCTGTGAGGCCACCTGGGTGGCCAGCTTGTCCCAGTAGCCGGACCAGTCGCCGTATTCGCCTTCGACGTCGATGTTGGGATTCTCCGCCTCGAAGGCTTCAATCAGCTTCTCCGTCATCTTGTGCCGGGTGTCCGAGCCCCACCAGCTGAAGCGCAGGGTCACCGGCCCCTCTGACTCGGCTTGGGGAGAGCTGCCGCAGCCGGTCAGGACCAAGGAGAGGGCTGCCGCCGCGGCGGCGGCTTTGGGCAGCAGGGATTTCTGGGCGCGAAACATCATCGTTTGTCCTTTGGCGCGGGTTGCTGGAACCTGGAAGAAACCGGTTTCCCACAGCCTAGGTGTGAGCTGGCGCACGCGTCAAGGCTTCTAGAGGAGCCACTGCCGGGAGACGGCAATGACTCTCTATCGGCCGGCAATCAGGCCTGCCTGGCACCCGCCCTGCGCCCGTGGAGCCACAGCAACAGACCAATGACAAGGGCGGACAGCATGCCCAGCCCGCCAGTGGCCACCAGTCCGGTCCGCACGCCGAACTGCTCCGTGAGCCAGCCCGCAAGGAGGCCTCCCAGTGCGTGCCCGCCCAGCAGGAGGGGAAGGTAGAGGGCCATGACGCGGCCGCGGATTTCCGGGCCGGCTTCGAGCTGGACGGCGGTGGCCGCGCTGGTGAGGAAGAGGAGGGTCATAAGCCCCACCACCACTAGCATCACGATGAACAAGGTAAGGGTGGGCATCAGGGCCGCCACCAGCTGGGACAGGCCGAACAGCCCCGCAGCCGCCACGATGCCTTTCCGCTCCAAACTCCGCAGCCGGGCGGCCAGCAGCGCACCGGCCAGGGCCCCGATGGCGCTGACGGTGTTGAACAGGCTGAAGCCTTCAACGCCGTTGTGCCACACCCGTTCGGCGAAGGCGGCCAGCACCACCGGACCGTTCATGCCGAACATTCCCAAGAGCCCGGCCAGGGCGATGACCAACAGCAGGGACGGCCGTTCCCGGACGTACCGGAACCCGGCCAGGAGCTGCCCGCGTCCGCGCGCCGCCCGGGTGCCGGGATGCAGCTCGGCGGGGCGGATGGCGGCGATGAGGCAGAGCACCAGCAGGCACAGCACGGAGTTCGCCGCAAACGCAGCAGCCGATCCTGCCTGGGCGATCACCACACCGCCCACGGCGGGACCTGCCATGGCGCCCAGCTGGCCGAGGGCGTTGTTGAGGCCGATGGCCGGCCGGAGGTTGGCGTCGCCCACCACCTCGTTGACAAAAACCTGGCTGGCCGGCTGGTTGATGGCCGACGTGACGCCCAGTGCCACACAGCTGGCATAAACGGCCCAGACGGTGATGGTTCCGCTCGCCGCCCACGCCGCGAGGCCAAGGGCCAGGACGGCGATAACGGCCTGGCACCACAGCATGATCCGGCGCTTGGGAAACATGTCCACCAGCAGGCCGCTCAGGGGTCCCACCACCAGCATCGGGAGGAACTGCAGGGCAACGGCCACCCCCACCGCGGCGGGGCTGCCGGTCAGCTGCAGCACGAGCCAGTCCTGGGCGAGCCGTTGCATCCACACGCCCACGCTGCCGGTAAACACCAGGGCCAGGAAGAGGCGGTAGTTGCGTTGCGTCAGCGGCTGGTACCAGGCCGGTTGGTGTGTGCGGGCGCGTCGGGACTGCCGGGCACGCTGGCGGTTGAAAGGCACTGCTTCAGGCGCGGGTGGAGCGCAGTTTGACGGCGGCGGCCGCCAGGATCAGGGTGCCGGGAACCACCACGAAGAGGGCGGCCAGCATCCAGACGAACACCACGGCCCCGAAGAGCGCGGCAGCGAGCAGGAGGGACCCGCTCCAGTCCTTGAGGGACAGCGCCTGGCCGGCCTCGAGCGCTGAGCGCCAGGAGGTGCGGGAATCTGTGTGGGCGCCGGCGGCATCGGACCACGCGGCGGCGGTGCGCAGGAGCAGGATTGCTCCGGCGGCCGCGAGGATCAGGGTGGCCGGCAGCACCACTTCCCGGCCCGGGAGCTGCCCCACCCAAGCGAGCAAAAGGTTAAGGACAATCACGACGGCGGCTGCCGCCGTCGTGATTCCCAGCTTCCAGCTGCCTGGCAAGGCAGCCTTGAACGTGCCCCAGAGGCCGCGGACGGAATCGTCCCGGCCCGAGAGGTGGCGCTCCAGATGGGCGATCCCCGCCGCATAAGCGGCGGGGATCGTCACCAGCGGAAGGGACAGCACCAGCACCAGCACCCCTGCCAGCAGGGTCTCGGAGAACAGCGCGAAGCGGTTGACCGGGACGGGTTCGTGGTGGTTGGGGGCGGGTGTGGTGCTGTCCATGACGCTCATTTTCTGTCTCGTTTTCCGTCAGCCCTTGAGGCCCTGGGTGGAGACGCCTTCAACAATGTACCGCTGGAACACCAGGAAGAAGATCAGCACCGGCAGCAGGGCCAGGACGGACATGGCGATCATGGCGCCGTAGTCCGAGGACTGGGTCTGGTCCACGAAGAGGCGCAGGGCCAGCGGCAGGGGGTACTTGTCCGGGGTGTTGAGGTAGAGCAGCGGGCCCAGGAAGTCGTTCCAGCTCCAGATGAAGGAGAAGATGGACGTCGAAATCAGGGCCGGCTTCATCAGCGGGAGCATGATGGAGGTGAAGATCCGGACGTGGCCTGCGCCGTCGATGCGTGCTGCTTCGTCCAGTTCGGCCGGGAGGTTGCGCATGAACTGGACCATGAGGAACACGAAGAACGCGTCGGCGGCGAGGAACTTGCCGATCAGCAGCGGCACGTAGGTGTCCACCAGGCCCAGCTGCTGGAACACGATGTACTGCGGGATGATCACCACGTGGAAGGGCAGGAGCAGGGTGGCGATCATCATGCCGAAGAAGATGCTGCGGCCGGGGAACTTGATCCTGGCGAACGCGTACGCCGACACGGACGCCGAGAGGATGGTTCCCACCACGGCACCGATGGCCAGGATGAGTGAGTTGGTGAAGAACTGCAGGGTGGATACCCCGCCGATGCCGTCCATGGCCGTGACGAAGTTGTCGAAGCTGAAGTTGTTGGACCACAGCGAGGTGTTGGAGCCGCCAATTTCGGCGTTGGGCTTGAAGGCCGAGGCGATCATCCACAGGCCCGGGTACAGGACCACCGCCGTGAGGGCGAGGGCCACCAGGTGGAAGACGGTGCTCTTGGCGCGCTTGGTCCCGGCCGACTCGGACTTGGGATTGTAATGCGCCAGTTCTGCGTCCGGCAGGGTCTGGGTGGGGGTTGCCGTGCTTGTCATTTTGCATCACCGCTGTAGTGGACCCAAGACTTGGACGTGCGGAAGAAGATCAGGGTGATGATGCCGACGACGATCACCAGGAGCCAGGCCATGGCCGAGGCGTAGCCCATCCGGAAGTCGCTGAAGCCCCGCAGGTACAGGTAGAGGGTGTAGAAAAGGGTGGATCCGGCAGGGCCGCCTTCACCGTTGGAGATGATGTACGCCGAAGCGAAGATCTGGAACGCGTGGATGGTTTCCATGAGCAGGTTGAAGAAGATCACCGGGGAGAGCATGGGCCAGGTGATGTTGAAGAACTTCCGCACCGGGCCGGCGCCGTCCATGGACGCCGCTTCGTAGAGGTCCGCCGGGATCTGTTTCAGGCCGGCGAGGAAGATCACCATCGGGGCGCCGAACTGCCATACGGTCAGCAGGATGAACATCGGCATGGTCATGGCCGGGTTGCCTACCCAGCCGCCCAGGTTGATCCCGAAGAAGGAGAGGCCCTGGTCCACCGGGCCGGCATCGCCGAACATGGCTTTCCAGACGATCGCGATGGAGACTGATGCGCCGATCAGGGACGGGGCGTAGAACGCGGAGCGGTAGAAGCCCTGGCCGCGCCGCTTGCTGTTCAGCAGCATGGCCACTGCCAGTGCCGCGGCAAGCTTAAGAGGGGTGCCGAAGACCACGTAGGAGACCGTCACGCCCACCGACTGCAGGAACCGTTCGTCCTGGAAGAGGGTGGTGTAGTTGTCCAGGCCGATCCACTTGGGCGGCTCGAACAGGTTGTAGTTGGTGAAGGAGAGGTAGAGCGAGGAAATCATGGGCCCAACAGTGAGGGCGATGAATCCCAGCAGCCAGGGCAGCAGGAAGGTGTAGCCGGCGCGGGCGTCCGCCCCGCGCTGCCGCGACTTGCGCGGCAGCGGGGAAGCGGACGACGACGAGCGCCTGCTCAGTGTTGGGCTTTGGGTCACGAGTTCATTCCGTCAGTCATGAAGGCTTTGGCAGGCAAGGTGCCTGGTCAGGCGTTCTGCTTGATGAGGTCTTCGGCTTCCTTGAACCACGCGTCGGCGGCGCCGTCGATGGTGAGCTTGCCGTAGTTGAGGTCCGAGGCAACGCGCTTGAAGGAGGCCTCGAGCGTGCCGAAACCGACGATCGGCGGCTCCGGAGCGTCCTTGAGGTACTGCTCGATGGACTTCTCGTAATCCACCACGAGCTTGTCCGTACCTTCGAAGGTGGTCCCGTCGCGCTGGGTCTTGGAGGCCGGAACACCGCGGGAGGTCTTGAAGATCTGGCCCACCTCGGGGTCGTTGACCATGAAGTCGATGAAGCGGGCAGCAGCATCCTTGAACTTGGTCTTGGCGCTGGCCACCATCAGCATGGACGGCTTCAGGAACAGGCCCAGGTTGTCCGGGTCGTCCGAGGGGACCGGTGCAAGCTTGAGTTCCTTCGCGCCGCTGTCCGCCAGGTAGCCGGCCATGAAGTTGTCCCAGGTGACTTCGGTGGCGGTGACGTTGGAGCCGAACGGGGACTTGGGCGCGAGCTGGGTGACACGCTCTTCGGAGACGATGGCCGGGGTGCCGCGCAGGGCGGCGGTCTGGTTCCACCACTTCTTCAGGTCGTCCTTGGTGAAGCCCAGCTTGCCGTCCTCGGTGAAGGCTTCGATGTTGTTCTGCCGGAGCCAGATGTTGAACATCCACCAGACGCCGGTGTAGTCCGTGCTGCCGAAGATCTCGCCGTTGCTCTTGGCACCCACCTCGGCCAGGAACTCATTGAATTCCTTGTAGGTCCAGGAGCCGTCCGGTTCGGCGATGCCCAGGGAAGCGAGCTTGGCGGGGTCGTAGTACACAGCGAACGCGTTGGTGCTGGTGGGGATGCCGTAGGTCTTGCCGCGGATCTGACCGGAGGGCAGGAGGGACTTCTCGAAGGCGTCCGTGTTGATGTTCACGGTGCCCAGGTCCAGGAGCTGGTTGCGCTGGCCGTAGTCACGCAGGTAGGAGAGGTCCCACTGCATGACGTCGGGCAGGCCGCCGCCGGCGGCCTCGGTGGCGCGCTTCTGCCAGTAGCCGGCAAAGTCCGTGAAGTTGCCGTTGACCTTGATGTCCGGATTCTTCTCCTCGAACAGGGCGATCGCCTTGCGGGTGCGCTCGGCGCGGTCATCGTTGCCCCACCAGGTGTAGTTGATGGTGACCGGGTTCTCCGCGGAGCCCGTCTCTCCAGCGCTGGTGCCGGATCCCGTTCCACACGCGGCCAAAGCTGCGGCAGATGCGGTGCCGACGGCCACGGTGGTGAGGAAATGCCTTCTGTTGATCATGGGAGCCTCCTTGCTCAGTGTGTGCAATCCCCGACCTCAACTACAACCAAAGTAGTGAGCTGGCTTACACGGCTTCTGAAACGATACAATATCCCTATTCCCGCAAATGGGCAAGCGTTTTCCAAGCGGCTGGTTTCCGCCGCGTGATCATCCACACCGCAGACAAAGGAGTCCCATGACCCACCAGGCGAACCCCGGCGCGGCCAGCGTTTGGAACAACATCGAGGGCATTGCTTTCGGTGGCGACTACAACCCGGAGCAGTGGCCGGTCAGCGTCAGGCTGGAGGACCTGGAGCTGATGCAGGAGGCCGGAGTGAACTTCCTCAGCGTCGGCATCTTCTCGTGGGCCCTGCTTGAGCCGGCTGAGGGCCAGTACGACTTCGGCTGGCTCGACGACGTGCTGGACAACCTGCACGGCATCGGCGTCAAGGTCGCGCTGGCCACCGCCACCGCTGCTCCCCCGGCATGGCTGGTGCGGAGGCATCCGGAAATCTTGCCGGTCACGGCTGACGGCACCACGCTGGGACCGGGGTCACGGCGGCACTACACGCCGTCGTCGGCCGTGTACCGGAAGTACGCGGCCGGTATCACGCGCGTGCTGGCGGAACGGTACAAGGACCACCCCGCCCTGGCGCTGTGGCACGTGGACAACGAGCTGGGCTGCCACGTTTCGGAGTTCTACGGCGAGGAAGATGCTGCCGCGTTCCGCCTGTGGCTCAAGCGGCGGTACGGGACCATCGATGCACTCAACGCCGCCTGGGGAACAGCGTTCTGGTCGCAGCACTACGGCTCCTTTGAGGAGATCCTTCCTCCCAGTGCTGCACCGTCCACGCTTAACCCCGGCCAGCAGCTGGACTTCCAGCGCTTCAACTCCTGGGCGCTGATGGACTACTACCGCAGCCTGGTTGCCGTCCTCCGGGAAGTCACCCCCGCAGTCCCCTGCACCACCAACCTGATGGCTTCGAGCGCCACCAAATCCATGGACTACTTCGGCTGGGCCAAGGACCTGGATGTCATCGCCAACGACCACTACCTGGTGGCGGAAGATCCCGAACGGCACATCGAACTCGCGTTCAGCGCGGACCTCACGCGTGGCATTGCGGGAGGTGACCCGTGGATCCTGATGGAGCATTCGACGTCGGCCGTTAACTGGCAGCCGCGCAACCAGCCCAAGATGCCCGGCGAAATGCTGCGGAACTCGCTGGCGCATGTGGCTCGCGGCGCGGACGCGGTGATGTTCTTCCAGTGGCGGCAGAGCTTTGCGGGCTCGGAGAAGTTCCACTCGGCCATGGTTCCCCACGGCGGCCGGGACACCCGGGTGTGGCGCGAGGTGGTGGACCTGGGCGCTGCACTCCAGCTGCTGGCACCGGTCCGCGGTTCGCGGGTCGAGTCCCGCGCGGCCATCGTGTTCGACTACGAGGCCTGGTGGGCCAGCGAAATCGATTCCAAGCCGAGCATTGACGTGCGGTACCTGGACCTGCTGCGGGCCTTCCACCGGTCACTGTACCTGCGGGGCGTTTCAGTGGACATGGTGCACCCGTCGGCGTCGCTGGACGGCTACGGCTTGGTCCTCGTCTGCACGCTGTATTCGGTGACGGATGAGGCTGCCGCCAACATTGCCGCTGCCGCTGCCGGCGGGGCGACCGTCCTTGTCAGCTACTTCAGCGGGATTACTGATGAGAGGGACCACGTGCGGCTGGGCGGCTACCCGGGGGCATTCCGGGAACTCCTGGGCGTACGCGTTGAGGAATTCCACCCGCTGCTGGCCGGATCGCAGCTGAAGCTGAGCGACGGCACGGTGTCCTCCATCTGGAGCGAGCACGTGCACCTTGACGGCGCGGAGGCACTCCAGACGTTCACCGGGTACCCCCTGGAGGGCGTTCCCTCCCTGACCCGGCGGGCAGTGGGAACCGGCGCCGCGTGGTACCTGGCCACGTTCCCCGACCGTGACGGGATCGAGTCCCTGGTGGACCGGCTGCTGGCGGAATCGGGGGTCTCCCCCGTCGCCGAGGCCGACGCGGGAGTCGAGCTGGCCCGCCGGCGCTCGGCCGACGGCGGCAGCTTCCTGTTCGCCATCAACCACACCCGGGCAGCGGCAACAGTGCGGGCATCCGGCACGGACGTGCTCTCCGGCGAGCGGTTCACCGGCACCGTGGAAGCAGGCAGCGTTGCGGTGATCGCGGAGGACTGAGTCGGCTACTCGGTAGGTCGCCAGGCATGGGTAAGCCCCGAAGGCCACAGAATGTATCCTCCGGGGCGTGCCGTCCGCAGATTTGAGAAGCTGCGAATTGTCAGGGGCAGCTGGGCAGGGGTTATCCCCTACCTCACTGAAGTGTCGACTAACCCGTGATCCTAATGGCCGGCTCGGTGAACCCCTCGAAGGTCAGCGTATAGATGTAGCTGAGGGCCACGCCAGAGACAACGGGAGTCCAGTTCGGGTTCGGGCAAGAGAAATCGGCCAGGAATTCCTCCGAGCTCTCTCCGGTTTCGGACTGCGCCGGGACCTTCAGCCTGCCGTTCTTTGTTGAGGTGACCACCTCGCTGGTTGTATTCGTGTCGGATTCCGTGAACGGGTCGACGACTTTGTCCTTCGAACCTGGGTTTTGGCACTCGCCCGTGAATGTGCTGGTGACGGCCAGGGTCACCGTCGCGTTGGTGTTCCCGACGCCCGCAATCTCCGTGCCGGTGCAGGTTACAGTGAGTTCATCGAGGGTACAGACGGGTTCGGCAGAGCCCTTCGTGTAGTGGGCTCCCTGGGGAGCGTTGTCGAAGTTTGTTGCGGCCTGTGCCGCTGTCATGCCCGTTGCGACGGCGATGAGTAGTGCAGCGAACAGAGCCAGGACGCGGCGGAGTGATAGCTTCATTTTTCATACTTTCCGCAGATGCCTTTGGCCTCATGCCGAAAGGCAGCGATTAAAGGAATTGGCGGATCGGCACTCACCGGTCCTGCGTGCTTCGGAAACTTCTAAAGTTCCCCAAAACCACCCGGCCGCAGCACTCGGTTTGGGCTGCGCCTTTCACATGGGGCGAGCGGCGGCAGCATCAAAGGTGTGCTGTCCTCGCCACTCAAGAGATGGCCGAATCCGGCTGATTATTCTTGCTGATATTGGGATTCTTTCAGTGCAAACGCTGCAAATATGAAGCCACCGATTCCCAGTTTATGGCGGTGTGCATGCCACCAATGGCAGGCGACGCTGAGGCCAGTTCGCACCTCCCAGTAGGACAATTTTACGTCTCTGAGGGGCGCCGTATCCTGCAGCAGCGCTAAAGAGGGGAGGTCCAGATTACTGGAGTGGGGCATTAGGTAGATGTGCTTTGGCCGGCGGTGTGCTGGGGTACGCAGCGCTGCCAAAGTTTTCCACATAGGGGATTGGGGACGCGTTATTGTCGGTGGTCTTTGGCAGAGTTGGGTTATGGAAACGGCTGGGGTTTTGGGGGCGGGGCAGGCAGGGCGCCGGCCTGATGTGTCTGTCGCTCGTCCCTCGCCGGCGGCCTCCGGGCGCCTTGACTCTGGCACCATGACTTCTGCGGACCTGCCCTCGATCGCTGACGTCTCCCGTTCCCTGTTGTCGGTTCCGGTCGCGGCTGACGGCCT
>NZ_JABTYH010000049.1 GCF_013314975.1 Pseudarthrobacter oxydans
GAAAGAACCACTCAACAATGAAAACCGGCCGGACTCGACACACCGTTTATCGGACAGTCCCATGAGCTACACCCCAACCTGACAAGTTCGCGGTTGGTCTTGACTTCTTTCTGAGAGAAGCCTAGAACTCAACCTGACGGGTTCAAGGTTGGAGGCGATCAGTGGCCGGACAGCGGATCGGATACGTGCGGGTGAGCACGCTGGATCAGAACGAGAAACGCCAGCTCGAGGGCCAGGTTCTGGACCGGGTCTTCACGGACAAGGCCTCCGGCAGGGACACCGCAAGGCCAGAGCTTACGGAGTTGCTGCGGTTCGCCCGGGATGGGGACACCGTAGTGGTTCACAGCATGGACCGGCTAGCCCGGAACCTTGATGACCTGCGTGCCTTGGTCCAAAACCTCACGCGCAAAGGTGTGCGGGTGGAGTTCGTTAAAGAGAGCCTGGTCTTCACCGGCGAGGACTCCCCCCATGGCAAACCTCATGCTCTCCGTTATGGGAGCCTTTTCTGAATTCGAACGCTCCCTCATCAGGGAACGCCAGCGGGAAGGGATCGCGCTGGCCAAGCAGCGCGGTGCCTACAAAGGACGGAAAAAGACGCTCACCCCGGAACGGGCGGCCGAACTCGTTGAGCGCGCCGGCAGCGGTGTTCCAAAGGCCCTCCTTGCCCGTGATTTTGGGATCAGCCGGGAAACGGTCTACCAGTACCTCCGCCAGGCCAAACTCTCGTAAGCCCTCCCCCGCCTGCGCCGTCCATGTGCAATAGCCTGTGCGGCGCCGGCTTGACGGAATCACCATTATCGGCGCTTCGAAAAGCCCTGAATCACAGGGGAGAAGCGTCTTTCCCAACCTCTCGAAGGGGCGGATGCCCGACCCCATCTGTTCGCCGATTCGTCTCTCGGGCCTGCGGGTTGCCTTACCAGTTCTGATATTCGCGGGTCAGGCCGAAGGGCACGTCATCGCTAAGGCCGACCGTGAACGCGTAGTAGTCATGCCTCGTTACCAGGATTCCTTGGCGCCCTTCATGCAATGCCCGCGTCCTCGCGACAGCCACGGCTTCGTCGAGTCCGCTTTCCATCCCGGCACGGTCGGTTGCAATCACGGTGATTGGGAGGTCAATGGTTCTTTGCATGGTCCGGCTTTCTCGGGTCTCGATTGTGAGGGCGCTCTCGCGGGCCGCCGCTGCCTCTGACCGCCCCACGATGGCACCTGTAGCAAGCTCATCATTGCCCTGCCAACCTGCTGGTGGCTGCCCCTCGATGAAGCTTCGTGAACGCCTGTGCCAGCAAGGGAAACGCTGTGCCCTTGTTTTGGACGCAGACCGAGATTGATCCGCACGCGGCCGGGGACGCCGAAGCACGCGTTCCCCGGCGCCACAAGGAGGCCAAACTCCTCCGCGATGCTGCCGCACCACGCATCCACATCGGGAACGTCCACTTCGGGAAAAGCGGTCGTGCCGCCGTGGGCCGGGTCGATGCGGGCGATGGTGGTTAGTTCCCCCAGTGTGACCGGGGCTATGGCGTTTGACCCTAAGACGAGCGGAGCGAGCGATTCGTAGGGCGCTGATCATTCGGCATGGCCGAAAGGTCGGTAAAGGTCGGTTGGCAAGGCGATCTTCTTTGAAGCCGGTGGACGGGCTCGATCGTCGGCGCAGGCGCTCTCTCCCCCACCCGGTGTGGTGGTAAGGGAGAGAGCGCCTGTGCCTGACCCGCGAAAACTAAGGAAACCGGACGAGATCATAAGCTCCGAACCAGCCCACCGTCGCAGCGAAGCGCTGTGCCCGTGACATAGGAGGCAAAACCGCTGCACAGAAAAGCCGCCGTCGCTCCGAATTCCTCGGTGCTTCCGTAACGCCCCGCCGGGATGGACGCACGTGATTCTGCCTCAATGACGTCAACGCTGACTCCGCGTCGTCGGGCTGCGGCAAGGTCAAGGCCTCGGGTCCGCTCTGTCGCGATTCGCCCCGGAAGCAGCATGTTGACTGTGACATCGTCCGAAGCCACCTCCGCCGCGAGCGTTTTCAGATACCCGGCCAAGGCGGCCCGGCCGGTGTTGGACAGCGCCAGATTCGGCAATGGGGCGGCCACACCGCTTGAGCCTATTGCCAGAATCCGGCCCCAACGACGATTTCTCATGCCTGGCAGAAGGCTGCTCACGAGTGCGTGCGGGGGCCGAAGCAAGAGATCAAACGCGGAGGACATATCTGCACTGGTGAGGCCGGCCGCTGTTCCCGGGGCGGGCCCGGGTCCGTTGAGCACGAGGATGTCCACGGACCCAAAGCGAGCGTTGGCGGCGGTCACAGCCGCGGTGAGGCCGTCATGCGTGCACAGATCGGCTTCAACGCCGATCGCTGCGGATGGCAACTCTGCTGCGATCCTTCTGGCCTCCTCGCCCCGTCGGCCCGTGATAACCAGGTTCGCGCCTTCATAGGCCAATGCCGAGGCGACGGCCAATCCCAGGCCCCCGGTAGACGCCGCCACGAAGGCTGTCTTCCCCTCAATGCCGAGATCCACTAGGAGGCCCGCCGCGCCCGAGGCAATGCAGGGATGCGTCCTGAAGCGTTCACGTAGCTTGTCTCCTTGGTGTTAGAGGGTCAGGGCGATGTATTTCATGTCCTGGTATTCCTCGATACCTGTAGGTCCGCCTTCGCGGCCAAGACCTGATGACTTGATACCGCCGAACGGTGAGGCCGCCTCGGAAATAATCGCGCGGTTGATGCCCACCATTCCTGTCTCCAAGCGTTCGGCCGCCCGCATCGCCTTGCTGAGATTCTGGGTGTACAGGTAGGCCACAAGCCCGTACTCGGTGTCGTTCGCCATGTCGATGGCGTCGTCGTCGGAATCGGCCGCATAGAGAACAGCGACGGGACCAAAGATTTCCGCTCGCGCGATCGTGGAGCCCGGAGCCACCCCGTCGATGACGGTGGGCTCCATAAAGAAGCCTTCCCCTTCGATCGCGTGGCCGCCCGCGAGAACATTTGCCCCCTCGCCCTTGGCCGTTTCCAGGAGTTCCAGCACGGAGTCCCGCTGCTTGCCGTCGACGAGCGGACCCACGGTGGTTCCGGCGGCCGTGCCGGCGCCGACACGCAGTTCGGCCACACGCTTCAGGAAGCTTTCCCGGAAGGCAGGCAGTACGTCCTTGTGAACGATGATCCGGTTGGCCGCGACACAGGCCTGGCCGGCATTGCGGAACTTCGCGGTGACTGCCCCCTCCGCGGCTGCCTCGACGTCGGCGTCCGAGAGGACCAGGAATGGCCCGTTGCCGCCCAGCTCCATGGAGGATGCCATGACGTTGTCCGCCGCCTGCTTCAGCAGGGCCGTACCGACTCCGGTGGAGCCCGTAAAGCTGACCTTGCGCAGGCGCCGGTCGCTCATCAAGGCCGCAGACTGTGCCCCTGACTTGCTGGTGGTGACGAGGTTGACGACGCCATCAGGGATACCGACCGAACGCAGGACCTCCACGAAGAGGTGCATCGTCAGCGGGGTCTGGGATGCCGGCTTGATGATCACAGTGCAGCCGGCAGCCAGGGCCGCTCCGACTTTCCGGGTTCCCATGGCGAGAGGGAAATTCCACGGCGTGATCAGCAACGACGGACCCACTGGCTGGTAAGTCGTTATTATCCGGTAATCACCATCAGGCGCGGGCCCGTAATTGCCGGTCTGGGACGGTACCTGTTCGGAAAACCAGCGGAGAAACTCTGCCGCGTACGCCACTTCGCCTCTGGCCTCAGCCAAGGGTTTGCCCATTTCGGTCGCCATCGTCCATGCGAAATCTTCCGTGCGGGCGATGACGGCGTCAAAGGCCTTACGCAGGAGCTCGGCCCGAACGCGCGGCTTGGTCAGTCCCCACGCCTCCTGCGCCGCGGAGGCGGCGTCGAGGGCCTCTGCCGCGTCTTTGAGTGAGGCGTCCGAGACGGCTGCGAACTCTTCGCCGGTGGCCGGGTTCACCACCGGGATGTGTGCCTCGTCCTGCGCGGGCCGCCACTCTCCATTGAGGAAGAGGCCTGTGGGGATGCTGAAAGTACCGTGATCGGCGGTGAGCTTGGTGGTGCTTGGGATCTCAACCATGTGATTCCTCTGCTCCTGTTGAAGGTGTCAAGTCTGCAAATTGAAGGCGCACAGCCACGAAATATGCTGCTGCGGTTGACTTACATGTTACATGCAGCCATTCTGTGTGAGGTAATTAACTTTCCAGCACCGAAAGGCAACGGGGCCTCCATGAGTACCAAGACAAGTTCAGCCAGCGCTATTCCCCGGAGAGTGGCAGCGGCTTCGATGATCGGCACCACCATTGAGTGGTACGACTACTACATCTTCGGCACAGCCGCCGTACTGGTCCTGAACAACCAGTTTTTTCCCACGCTCGATCCGGCAGCGGCCACCCTCGCGTCCCTTGCCACGTTCGCTGTAGCCTTCGTTGCCCGCCCGTTCGGCGGCGCCATCTTCGGGCATTTCGGCGACAAGTACAGTCGCAAGAAGATGCTCGTGTGGTCCCTCCTGGTGATGGGTGCATCAACCTTTATCGTCGGCCTCCTGCCGAACTACGACGCGATCGGCATTGCTGCGCCGATCATCCTCGTTGCCCTGCGCTTCCTGCAGGGCCTTGCCGTCGGCGGTGAATGGGGCGGCGCGGTGCTCATGGCACTCGAGCACGCTCCGGCAAACCGCCGCGCCTTTTACGCCTCGTGGACCCAGTGCGGCGTACCCGCGGCCCTCGTGCTCTCCAGCGGCATCTTCTTCCTCATGCAGAAGACGCCGCCGGAGTTCTTCAACACCTGGGGCTGGCGCATCCCGTTCCTCCTCTCGGCACTGTTGATTGTGGTCGGACTCTTCATCCGGCTGCGCGTCTCCGAATCGCCGGAGTTCCTCAAGATGAAGTCGGAGGAGAAAGACGTCCGGGTTCCTTTCCTCGAAGTATTCCGGAGCGCCAAGAAGCCGCTCATCCTCGGCTCCCTGGCCATGGCCTCGCCGAACATCATCTTCTACATCTGTTCGGTCTACATGCTCAGCTACGGCCCCGGAGTCGTCGGGGTCAGCCGGGACGTCATCTTCCTCTCCGTTATCTTCGCCGCCTTTATCCAGGTCTTCACCATCCCCCTGGTCGCTACAGTGGCGGACAGGCTCGGCAAGAAGAAGATCCTCCAGGCCGGCGCCCTGGCCGTCGCGCTTCTGGCCTACCCGGTATTCCTGCTGGTCGACACGGGTGAGACCCTCCTGATCGTCCTGGCCATGGTTCTCGCCCTGCCCGTGGCCCATGCCATGGCGTACTCCGTCATTGCCAGCTTCATCCCCGAGCTTTTCGAGCCGGAAGTCCGCTTCACAGGTGCCTCACTGGCCTACCAGATCGGCGGCATCATCACCTCGGCACCGGCCCCCTTCCTGGCCGCCCTGCTTTACACGGAAACAGGCGCGTCCTGGGGCATTGCGCTGTACATCGCCGGGGCTGCCCTCATCGGGCTGCTCGCGATCACCCTCGGCAAGGAACGCAAGGGCGCCACCGCCCCCAAGGTCGAAGAACTCACGCACACCTAAAAGATCTGAAAAGGAAAATCTCGTGACCGAGCTCATCAAGGCCGCTGTCCTCACGGCTGTGAACAAGCCTCTTGAAATGCAGGAATTCCCTGCACCCGTCCCGTCCACCGGAGGCGCCGTGGTCGCGGTGGCCTACGCGGGCATCTGCGGCACCGACATCCATCTAAAGTCAGGGAATCTCCCTGTTCCCATGCCCATCGTCATGGGCCACGAAGCCGTCGGCACCATCGCGGCTCTCGATCCGGCCCTGTCCACCGACATCAATGGTGCACCGCTGCGTGTGGGCGACAGAGTTGTCTGGTCCAACAACATCCCTTGCGGCCGTTGCCATGAGTGCCTCGTCCTGAAAGAACGCACTCTGTGTAAATCCCGTAAAATCTACGGCATCAATCGGACCAGCAGCGACGCCCCGCATTTGCGCGGCGGGATGGCAGGCCAGATCGCCCTAGAAGCCGGCACAGCGATCATCCGGATTCCCGATGACGTGACCTTCGAGGAAGTGATCGCTCTGGGCTGCGCCGGTCCCACCGCTCTCCACGGCATGCTGGAAAACCTCACGATCCACCCGGGAGACACGGTGGCAGTGCAAGGCAGCGGCCCCGTCGGACTTGCCGCAGCGATCTACGCCAAGCAAATGGGCGCGGACCAGGTCATCCTCCTCGGCGCACCGGCGTCCCGCCTTGAACTCGCCCTTGAAATCGGCGCTTGCGACGAGGTCATAGACATGGGCATCTACACGGACCCCGCTGCGCGCCTGGAGAAGCTTCGGCAGATGACCCCGCAGGAGCGGGGCGCGGACGTCGTTATCGAATGCGCCGGGGTGCCGGCGGCGGTGGCCGAAAGCCTGGACCTGGCCCGCCCCAACGGACAGGTCCTGGTTCTGGGACAATACACCGACCACGGGGCCACGCCCATCAACCCGCATTACATCACGAAAAAGCAGCTCAAGATCTTCGGCTCCTGGGGCTTCGCCGAAGCCCACTACGTGAAATATGTGGAGTCGCTGCCCCAGCTGCGCAAGCGGCACGACTTGGGCGCCCTCTTAACCGTCTTCGCCCTCGAAGACGTCAATGAGGCAATGGACACCGTCGCCGCCGGACAGTGCACCAAGGCAGTGCTCAGGCCCTGAGCCTCGCAGGCGACTCAGCAGGAATAGTCGTTGGGCCAGCGCAGGGCCTCGGTGACGGCGTCGGCGTCGAACTCCCCGCTGTCCCCGGCCTCCTGTGCGATCAGCAGCTCTGCGGTATTGACGATGTGGCGGCGCATGGCGGCTGCGGCGGCCGGTCCGTCATGCGCTGAGATCGCTTTGACGATGTCGAGGTGGTCATCAACGACGTCCTGGCAGGATCGGGCGGCCGGAGCGGTCCCCACCCCCCTCGTCAGCACCAGATTGCGGAGGTTTTCAAGGACGTCGACCAGTTTCGTGTTTCCTGCATTCTCCATAATCTGCAGGTGGAAATCGCGGTCGGCCCGGAGGGTTGCCTCGGCGTCATCCTCGTCCGCTGCGGCCTGCATATGGGCGAAACACTCGAGGATGCGGCTCATTCCGGCCTCGGAAACCGTCCGGGCGACCTTGGCCGCGGCGGGCACTTCAAGCATCAGCCGGATCTGGAAGACCTCCACCAGATCGGTGAGCGTGGTCGCAAGGATCGTGGCTCCCTTGTTCTTGTCAATCCGGATCATTCCCGCCCGTGCCAGCTGCAGCAGGGCCTCGCGGGCCGGGGTTCTGGAGACGCCGATGCGCTCACCCAGGCTGTTGGCTGAATACGTTTCGCCTGCAACCAGCTCGCCGGAAGTGATCGCTTCACGAAAAAGCTCCACGGCTTGATCGGTAAGGGACGTACTACGGCTCAGTTTTTTCACTTCACCATCATTTCAGCAACGGAAGAAAAGTAATGACAACGAATCGAATTGCAGTGATCGGCGGCGGAATCATTGGCACCGCGGTGGCCCGGCAGCTATCCCGAATGGTCGACGGCGCCCAAATCACCCTCTTTGAGAAAGAATCCGACCTCGCCGGACACCAGACGGGCCACAACTCCGGCGTCGTCCACGCCGGCCTCTACTACGAACCCGGCTCGCTCAAGGCCCGGCTCTGCCGCCGCGGGGTTGAGCTGCTGGCCGAATACGCCGCTGAGAACAACATCGCCTACGACGAATGCGGAAAGGTTGTCGTAGCCCACAACAGCCTTGAGCTCGACCGGTTGCACAGCATCTTCGAACGGGCCAAGGCCAATGGTGTCCCGGACGTTGCCCTCATCGACCGTGACCGGCTTCGTGAGCTGGAACCCGCCTGCACCGGAGGCATCGCCGCCCTGCACTCCCCTCACACTGCCATCATCGACTACCCCGGCCTGACCCGGTCACTCGGCAAGGACGTCGAGGCCGACGGAGGCCAGATCCGTCTCGGCGCCTCAGTCACCGGGCTGGACGTGACCGGATCCGAGGTCAGGGTCTCCGGCGCCGGCTTCGACACTGAGGCGTTCGACTTGGTCATTACGTGCGCGGGCCTGCAGTCTGACAGGCTCGCCAACGCCGTCACAGACCAGACAGGAACCCCAGGGAAGAAGGACAACGGACCGCAAATCGTGCCGTTCTACGGCGACTACTTCCTGCTCCGGCCCGAGCGCTCCTCATTGGTCAACGGGCTCATCTACCCTGTCCCGGACCCCCGGTACCCCTTCCTCGGTGTACACCTGACCAAACGCGTGGACGGCGCAGTCATGCTCGGACCCAACGCCTTCCTGTCCCTTGCACGCGAAAACTACCGGAACAACGCACCCAACCTCCGCGACCTCACGGACACGCTCACCTACCCGGGCTTCTGGAAATTTGCTGCCGAAAACATCCCCGCGACGCTTCAGCAGGTCCGCACTGCGGTCAGTAAGAAAGCCTTCGTGGAGGAAGCCCGCAAATTCGTGCCCGCCATCGAATCAGCCGACGTGGTCAAGGGCGTGCGTGGGATCCGCGCGCAGGCCCTCAACGCGGACGGAAGCCTGGTAGACGACTTCGTCATCCGGTCCACAGGGCGACTCGTTCAGGTCCGCAACGCACCCTCCCCCGGGGCCACGGCTTCCCTAGCCATCGCCGAACACATCGTTGAAGAAGCCCTCGCGCAAGTGCGATAGGAATAGGAAACGGGGTGTACCAATCCCTAGACGGCCGCCCTGGCTATCGCGGACCGTGACCAAAAATGGCCGAGGGCCGAGAATCTCGACGCCCGGCATTACTAGGTTTAGGTACACCCCAACCTGACACAGACGGCCTTGTTGGGCCCCAGAAATAAGGGAATTCAATCCGAGTCCACTGAGAGGCTGGGTTCCACCGCCGCCCACACCCAGGGACAATTCTCATGGGTTTCCACCGCTACTGCTGCTCCGGGAGCTAATCCAGGGGCTCCCAATATTCAATTCAGCCGTGGATAACCCAAATTGACCCCAACTGTGGACGGAACAAAGTCATCAGCGCAGCTTGTCCGAGCCTCGCCGGGTTGACGGAATATCCGTTATCGGCTTACAAGGCACGGGAGTAAGAGTAGCTGCGAGAAATCCCGCTCCATGAGGTACACCAGGAAGAGCGCCGAACCGCACGTGACGGCACACATGAGAAGCAGTTGTGTCGCCGTCGTTGACAGTCAAGTGGATGGATCCATGAGCCGCACCGCGTGACGGTTTCCCATATGACCGGGATTGGCGACCTGCTGCCGCCGGTTCGTGCCCGCTCTTGCAACGCCCAGGGCAGCTGCGCTTCGCTCCTGACTGAGCCAGCCTGACCTAGGTGGCAGTGGCTTCCTGCGCCTTCTTGTGGAACCATTCGATGTGCTCTTGCAGCAGCCGGGCCGCCAGTTCTCCGTTACGTGCCTGAACTGCGTCGAAGATGCCGTGGTGCTGGGTCCGGAGTGTGAAAATGACGTCAGGCCAGGTGTCCATGGCGTTCATCGCGCCTTTGACGTAGCCGACGATGGCACCGCTGAGGGATTCCATCATGGTGGCCACCACGGCGTTGCCGGCGAGGGAGCTCAGCGCCACATGGAACCTCGCGTCCAGCTCATGGAACGTTTCAAGGTCTATGTCGGGATGGTCCATGGCGTTCAGTAGTTGAGCGGCCTGCTCCAGGTCTTCCTCGCCACCGGCTCTGTTCGCTCCGGCCCGGGCTGTCCAGGTTTCGAGCAGGATGCGGGTCTCCACGATGTCTGCGACCGGAAGTGTGCTGCTGGCGACGTGCAGCCGCAATGCGGACGATAGTCCGGCGGACGGGTCGGAGACGACGATTGCACCGGAGGTGGGTCCAGATCCGACGGAGCTTCGCAGTATTCCCATGGCGTCGAGGACGCGGATGGCTTCGCGCACTGAGGCCCGGGAGATGCCGTAGTTTTCGGCGAGTGTTCGTTCGCCGGGGAGGCGGTCGCCGACTTTGATTTTGCCCGAGCGCAGGTCCGCTTCGATGTCTTTGAGGAGCGCGTCATGGGTGCGACGTCTTGGGGTTGCTCCTGCTTCAACGGTTGGCACGGGCGGTTCCTTAATGCGCGGGGAGTGTGCGGGCCTAAGGGCCCGCACACTCCGTACTGATTGGGCGGGACCCTAGGGCAGCATCCAGCCAAGGATTGGGGTGGACTGGAGGTAGGAGAGCGTGCAGAGCACGAGCAGCAACGCTACACTCCACCCCACTACTTTACGCAGGATCACTGACTCCTTGCCTTCAAGGTTGACCGCGGACGCCGCGATAGCGAGGTTCTGCGGGCTGATCAGCTTGCCCACGACACCGCCGGAGGTATTACCGGCCACCAGCAGGGCGGGGTCGATACCCGCTTTGAGGCCTGCGGTCTGCTGCAGTTTGGCGAACAGGGCGTTGGCTGAGGTATCGGATCCGGTAACGGCCGTGCCGATCCAACCGAGTACCGGTGAAAGGAACGCGAAGAAGGTACCGGTGCCGGCCAGCCAGGTGCCGATGGAGATCGTCTGACCGGAGAAGTTCATGACGTAGGCAAGCGCGAGGACGGTGATGATCGTCAAACCTGCCCAGCGCATCCGGTAAATGGTGTTCCAAATTTCCTTTACCGCGTCTCCAATTGTGATGCGGTAGCGGCCGCCGTCGTTGTACTTGGAATACACAGCGGCGACGATCAGGCCGGTGAGCAGCAGCAGGGTGCCGGGGGTGGAGAGCCACTGGAATGAGTAGATGGTGGAGGAGACGGGCTTGCCTTCGGCGTTGACAAGGGCGTCGTGCAGGATCGGCCACGGGATCTTGATATCAGTCGAGGCGAGGAATGCGGGGACGTTCACGCCCAGTTTCCACAGCTTTGCGATGCCGAAGACGACGATCACGAGGAAGTACGGGAACAGGGCCAGCCAGGTGCGCATGGGCGTCAGGCGGTCGTCGCCGGTGTCAGCGGTCGCGACTGCAGAGGCCCGGTGTGAGCCGCCGCCTGCCGTGGCGGAGGCCTTCTCGGCTGCCTCAGAGAGCACGCCGAGGCGTTCGCGTGCCGCGATGCTGCCCTTGGGAGTCCAGACGCGGAAGAACAGCACTGCCGCGCCGAGTCCGGCGAGAGAAGCGACGATGTCAGTGAGTTCGTACGAGAAGTAGTTCGAGCAGAGGAACTGGGCAACGGCGAAGGAGAAGCCGACGACGAGTGCGGCGGGCCAGCAGTCTTTCAGGCCCTTGCGGCCGTCGAGGATAAAGAGCAGGATCAGCGGCACGATGGTGGCCAGCAGTGGAGCCTGACGGCCAACGATGGAGGCAATGTCCGTGGCCTGAAGGCCGGTAAGCCCGGCGGCGGTCGTAATCGGAATGGCCATGGCGCCGAAGGCCACCGGGGCGGTGTTGGCCACCAGCACAGCGGCCGCGGCACGCAGCGGCGGCAGCCCGAGAGCGAGCAGCATGGTGGCGGTGATCGCAACCGGTGCGCCGAACCCTGCGAGGGCCTCCAGCAGCCCGCCGAAGCAGAACGCGATCAGGACCGCCTGCAGGCGCACGTCACCTTTACCGATCACGTCAAAGACGCGGCGGAGGTCCTCGAAGCGCCCGCTGAGAACTGTGACCTGGTACAGCCAGACGGCCATGATGACGATCCACAGCACGGGGAAGGCGCCGAAGACTCCGCCCTGGGTCGCGGACAGCAGTGCAAGGCCGGCCGGCATCTGGAACGCCACGATGCCGACGAGGAGGGCCGCTAGCAGGGCGAAGGCCCCGGCAACATGGGCCCTGGTCTTGACGACGGCGAGCAGGATGAAGAACGTCAGCAGCGGCAGCAGGGCGACGATGGCCGACCACATGACGCTGTTGAGCACCGGGTCGGTGCTGGGGGTGAACTGGTCCACGGAGTTCCTCCACATTGAGGGGACGACAGGGGGAGTATGGTCTGACCACTGTGGTCGGACCAGTAGAGTGTAGCGTACATCTCCCCTGTTTGTGAGCCCCTTCACGCGCACCACGGTGGTTGCCAGTGGCGCCGGTCACGTGATCTACTATGGTCAGACCACAACCCCTTAGCCCGAAAGGCTGCCATGCGAATCGCTTTGTTCGCTACGTGCATCGTGGATGCGATGTACCCCGCCACGGCGCGGGCCACCGTAAAGATTCTGGAGCGGCTGGGCCACGAGGTCGTGTTCCCGTCCGGCCAGGCCTGCTGCGGGCAGATGCACGTCAACAGCGGCTACATCAAAGAAGCCGTCCCCGTTATCGCCAACCACGTGAATGCCTTCGACACGGAGGATTACGACGTTGCCGTCGCTCCCTCGGGGTCCTGCGTCGCGTCCGTGAAGCACCAGCACCCCATGGTCGCGCGCGCCTGCGGCGACAAGGACCTGGAAGCCCGTGCCACCGCCGTAGGCGCCAAAACCTACGAACTTTCAGAGCTCCTGGTGGACGTCTTGGGCGTCACCGATGCCGGCGCGCAGCTGGGCTCCTACTTCCCGCACCGGGTCACGTACCACCCAAGCTGCCACGGCATGCGCCTGCTGCGGCTGGGTGACCGGCAATCACGGCTGCTGGCCACCGTACAGGGAATCGACATGGCCGAGCTGCCCGAAGCAGACCAGTGCTGCGGATTCGGCGGCACGTTCTCAATGAAGAACGCCGATGTCTCCTCGGCCATGCTGGAGGACAAGACGGCCAACATCGCCTCCACCGGCGCCAGCCTGTGCGCCGGCGGGGACGCCTCCTGCCTGATGCACATCGGCGGCGGCCTCTCCCGGCAGGGCAGCGACGTCACCACCCTGCACCTGGCCGAAATCCTTGCAAGCACCGTGGAGGAGCCCGCGTCCGTTAGCGGCGATGTGCTCGTTTCCACCGGAAAGGCAACACGATGAGCACCTTCCTTGGCATGCCCTCCCTGCCCGTCTACGGCACAGGCAACCTCCACGCCTCCGAGTCCTTCCCAAAGGCGGCCCACCGGGAGCTTGGCAACGCCCAGCTCCGGGCCAACCTTGGCCACGCCACCCACACCATCAGGGACAAACGGCTCAACGTGGTTTCTGAACTGCCTGACTGGGAAGACCTGCGCGACGCCGGCTCCGCCATCAAGGAATCTGTGATGGCCCGCCTGCCCGAGCTCCTGGAACAGTTCGAGGCGAACTTCACCGCCCGCGGCGGCGTGATCCACTGGGCCAGGGACGCCGATGAGGCGAACGAGATCGTGGCCGGGCTGATCCGGGCGACCGGGGAAACCGAAGCAGTCAAGATCAAGTCCATGGCCACCCAGGAGATCGGCCTCAACGAGTACCTCGAAGAACAGGGCATCGCCGCCTATGAGACCGACCTCGCCGAGCTGATCGTCCAGCTGGACCACGACAAACCCAGCCATATCCTGGTCCCGGCGATCCACAAAAACCGCACCCAGGTCCGGGACATATTCCTGCGCGAAATGGAGGGCGTGGACCCTGATTTGACCAACGACCCGGCACGCCTTGCCGGCGCGGCAAGGGCGCACCTGCGCCGGAAATTCCTCACTGCCAAGGTCGCCGTCTCCGGCGCCAACTTCGCCCTGGCAGATTCCGGTACCCTCGCCGTGGTTGAATCCGAAGGCAACGGCCGGATGTGCCTGACCCTGCCCGAGACTCTGATCACGGTGATGGGCGTGGAGAAGCTCCTGCCCACCTGGCAGGACCTGGAAGTGTTCATGCAGCTCCTCCCGCGGTCCTCAACCGGTGAGCGGATGAACCCCTACACCTCCCTCTGGACCGGCGTCACCGAAGGAGACGGGCCCCAGAACGTGCACCTGGTATTGCTGGATAACGGCCGCAGCGCTGCCCTGGCCGATGAGATGGGCCGCTCCGCACTGCACTGCATCCGGTGCAGCGCCTGTATGAACGTCTGCCCCGTCTACGAACGCACCGGCGGCCACGCCTACGGGTCAACCTATCCAGGCCCGATCGGGGCGATCCTCTCACCCCTGATGACCGGCATCCAGGCCGAGGAGAACAACTCGCTGCCCTACGCGTCCTCACTGTGCGGGGCCTGCTACGACGCCTGCCCGGTGAAGATCAACATCCCGGACATCCTGGTGCATCTGCGCAGCGCGGACGTGGACAGCAAACGCGGGAAAAAGAAAATCCCCACCCAAATGGACATCGGCATGAACGCTGCCTCCTGGGCGTTGTCCTCCGGCAAGCGGCTGGGCATGCTTGAAAAAGGACTGCCACTGGGACGCCTGGCGGCCGGCCCCGACAAGAAAATCACCAAACTGCCCGGCATAGCCGCCGGCTGGACGCAAAGCCGCGACATCCCGGCCCCGCCCAAGCAATCCTTCCGCGACTGGTGGAAGAAGGAACACCACGCCCCGGACACCGCCCCCGCCGCAGCCCACGACCAGGAAGACCAGCCATGAGCGCCCGCGAAGAGATCCTCGACCGGATCCGCACCGCCCTGAAAGACGCCCCCGAGGTTCCCGTTATCCCCCGTGGGTACCGGGCCTCGAGCCAGCTGGACGAAGCCGTACTGATCGAGCTGCTGGTGGACCGCCTGATCGACTACAAAGCCCGGGTCTCCATCGTGGACACCGCGGACGTTCCTGCCAAGATTGCAGAGGTCCTCGCCGGGGCCGGCAGCTACGTTGTGCCAGCCGGGCTGGACGCCGGCTGGCTTACCGGACTGGAACTCGAACAGGACAGCCGGCGGCGCCTGGACTCGGTGACCGCGCCACTGAGCGTCGCCGAGCTCGATGGGGTCGACGCCGTCGTGACGGGAAGCGCCGTGGCCGTCGCCGAGACCGGGACCATCATCCTGGACGGCAGCCCCAACCAGGGCCGCCGCGCGATCACCCTCGTCCCGGACCACCACATCTGTGTTGTGGAAGTCGCCGACATCGCCGGGATCCTGCCCGAGGCCCTGCGCCGGATCGACGGCACCCGGCCTTTGACCATGATCAGTGGGCCCAGCGCCACCAGCGACATCGAACTGGAACGGGTTGAGGGAGTTCACGGCCCCCGCACACTCGACGTCATCATCGCCCGCTAAGACTCACGGACGACGGGGGCATGGCCGCGATCCAGGTCGTGCCCCCCGCAGTGCCGGCGCCCACCCGTTCCCCACCGCCGCTGAACGAAAGGCAACCCATGCCCGTCTACCGCCATGACACCTGGAACACTCTCCGCGGCGCCGTCGTGGAAGTCCGAAAAAACGGGACCACTATCCGCACAGGGCTCGTCGAAGACGTCATGCCCGATTCCTCCGCCCTGTGGATCGCCGCCGATGGGCTGACAGGCCGCGTACTCATCGAAGTCGTGGAAGGACACGAGGTGTGGGTGGAACCAAAGCAACTAAAAGGTACCCGCGCCTACCGTATGACCTGGTCCGCGCTCCACACCGGACATGACCGGTACCGGAGTGAAGACGCCACCCACGGACGGATGCGGTACCGCATCCGCACAGCAGTAACGGAAAGAGCATGACCAGCGGGGACCTCCGGCCTGTCTACTTCCTCTCCGACAGCACCGGCATCACTGCGGAAACCCTCGGCAACACTTTGTTGACCCAGTTTCCCGTCAATAACTTTGACCGCATCACCATCCCCTTCATCACCACCGCACGGCAGGCGCGCTCCGTCGTCGAAACCATCGACAGCCACACCGCTACCGGTCTGCAGCCCATCGTGTTTTCCACCGCAGTAAACAGCGAAATCCGGCAGATTCTTGCCACGTGCAAGGGGATCGTCGTGGACCTCATCGGAACCCATATCGGAGTTCTCGAGCAGGGGCTCGGCACGTTGGCCAGCGGGGAGCCCGGCCGGGCACACGGACTCGGGAACGCCGCCCGGTACCAGTCCAGGATGGCCGCGGTCGAGTACGCCATGGAACACGACGACGGCCAGAGCCTCCGGGCCCTGGAGAAGGCCCAGGTGATCCTGGTGGCCCCGTCCCGCTGCGGCAAGACACCCACCACCATGTACCTGGCACTGCAGCACGGGATCTTCGCCGCCAACTTTCCCTTGGTGGACGAGGACTTTGAACGCGAAGGACTTCCCCAACCGCTCAGGCCCTTCGTGTCGAAGTGTTTCGGCCTGACCACCAACCCGCTGCGCCTGAGCCAGGTCCGCACCGAACGGCGCCGCGGTTCACCCTACGCATCACTTCGCCAATGCGGCTTCGAACTGCGCAGCGCAGAGCGGTTATACGAGTCCTACGGGATCCCGTACCTCAATTCGGCCAGCGTCTCGATCGAGGAAATGGCCGCGACCATCCTGCAAAAAATGAACCTCAAACACTAGAAAGACCCACCCTGAATGTGGCGTAGATCATGTGGCAAGGCCTCCGCCGACCTGCCACTGTAAACAGGTCCTGCCCGCTTACCGACAACCATTCAACGACCGGGCACGCCCCTGCACACCACCCTCTGCAAAGGAGCAGTACATAATGACAACGGACATCCTGTGGTTCTCGGAACTCGGACTCAAGGACCTGGACCGGGTGGGCGGCAAGAACGCCTCCCTCGGGGAGATGGTGCAGAACCTGACCTCTGCCGGCGTCCAGGTGCCGGACGGTTTCGCCACCACTGCCGATGCCTACCGCCATTTTCTGGCCGATTCCGGACTGGACCAGCAGATCGCCGACCGGCTGGTGGGCCTGGACACCGATGACGTGACGGCCCTGGCCGCTGCCGGGCAGGAGATCCGGACCCTGGTGCGCCAGACGCCCTTCCTGCCGGACTTCGAAGAGCAGCTTCGGAACGCCTACCGGGAACTCGTGGAAAAGCACGGCGGCTCCGATGACCTCTCCTGGGCCGTGCGGTCCAGTGCGACGGCGGAAGACCTGCCCGACGCGTCCTTCGCCGGGCAGCAGGAGACGTTCCTGAACGTCCGCGGGATCGAGAACATTTTGGCAGCCATCAAGGATGTCTTCGCGTCGCTCTACAACGACCGTGCCATCGCCTACCGGGTGCACCACAAGTTCGAACACGCGGACGTGGCACTCTCGGCGGGGATCCAGCGGATGGTGCGCTCCGACGTCGGGGCCTCCGGCGTCATGTTCACCATGGACACCGAGTCGGGCTTCCAGGACGCCGTGTTCGTCACCTCCTCCTACGGGCTCGGCGAGGCCGTGGTCCAGGGCGCCGTGAACCCGGACGAGTTCTACGTCTACAAGCCGGCACTGCAGGCCGGCCGGCCCGCCATCCTCAAGCGGGGACTGGGCGAGAAGGCCCTGCAGATGACCTACACGGCCAGTCAGGAGATCGGCCGCACCATCGACTTCGTGCCGGTGGAGGCGTCCCTGCGGAACCGCTTCAGCCTCAGCGATGAGGACGTGGAGCAGCTCGCCCGCCACGCGGTGGCCATCGAGAACCACTACGGCCGTCCCATGGACATCGAGTGGGGCAAGGACGGGATCGACGGCGGCCTGTACGTCCTGCAGGCACGCCCGGAAACCGTGCAGTCCCGCCGCGCCCCCGGCAGCCAGAGCCGTTTCCGCCTCAACGAAACCGGCCCCGTGCTGGCCGAGGGCCGCGCGATCGGCCAGCGGATCGGCGCCGGCAGCGTCCGCATCCTCACCGCCATCGACCAGATGGCCGCGTTCCAGACCGGCGACGTCCTCGTGGCGGACATGACCGATCCCGACTGGGAACCGATCATGAAACGCGCCTCCGCCATCGTCACAAACCGCGGCGGAAGGACCTGCCACGCCGCCATCATCGCCCGGGAACTGGGGATCCCCGCCGTTGTGGGAACCGGCACCGCCACGGACTCCCTGTCCGACGGGCTGGAGGTCACCGTCTCCTGCGCCGACGGCGAGACCGGCACCATCTACGCGGGCCTGCTGGACTTCACCGTGGAGGAAACCGGGATCACCAAGATGCCCGACGCCCCGGTGAAGGTCATGATGAACGTGGGCACCCCGGAACAGGCGTTCACCTTCGCCCAGCTGCCCAACCACGGTGTGGGCCTGGCCCGGCTCGAGTTCATCATCAACCGCCAGATCGGCATCCACCCCAAGGCCCTGCTGAACCTGGACAGCCAGCCGGAGGATGTGGCCGCGGAGATCCGGGAACGGATCGCGGCGTACAGCAACCCGCGCGAGTACTACATCAAGCGCCTGGCTGAGGGCGTGTCCACCATCGCGGCGGCGTTCGCGCCGGAACCGGTGATTGTGCGCATGTCCGACTTCAAGTCCAACGAGTACGCCAACCTCCTGGGCGGGCCGGCGTACGAGCCACACGAGGAAAACCCAATGCTCGGATTCCGGGGCGCTTCACGCTACCTGGAGCCGTCCTTCCGCGACTGCTTTGATCTGGAGTGCGAGGCCCTGTCCTTCGTCCGCAACGAGATGGGCCTGACCAACGTCAAGCTGATGATCCCGTTCGTGCGGACCCTTGATGAGGCCCGCGGCGTCATTGAGCTGCTTGCCGAGAACGGACTGGTCCGCGGCGAGAACGGCCTGGAGGTGATCATGATGTGTGAGCTTCCCTCCAACGCGCTGCTCGCCGACGAGTTCCTGGACTACTTTGACGGTTTCTCGATCGGCTCCAACGACATGACCCAGCTGGCCCTCGGCCTGGACCGGGACTCGGCGATCGTGTCCGGCGGTTTCGACGAACGGGATCCGGCGGTCAAGAAGCTCCTCAGTATGGCCATCAAGGCCTGCCGGGAGCGCGGCAAGTACGTGGGGATCTGCGGGCAGGGTCCCAGCGACCACCCGGACCTCGCCGAGTGGCTGGTGGATCAGGGCATCGAGTCCGTTTCACTGAACCCGGACACCGTGGTGGACACCTGGCTCCGGCTGTCCACCACCGTCGCCGCGAAATAACCACCTGGCGGAGGAACTAAGGCAGAAGCAGCAGCCACGGCAGCACAGATGGGGCAACCCACGAGCGCTGCCGTGGCACCCTCAATGGCAGGCACACTGCCATCGGTTTGGCAGATAAACGCCTAATCCTTCGCATCCAGCACCCACGCATCTTCAATGAATCAACGCGACTGGTTGTGACGGATGCCTTACGGGGGCACCATGATCGTTATGGATCCTCAAACACCTAAAGCCGGGGAGCTCAGCCTTCCACAGGCATTCCTCCTCCTGGCAACGAACGATATCGACGGTGAACCAGAGCTGCCGGCATACATACTCAGGACCGCGGTGGCCGGGGCAATCCTGGCTGAACTAGACTTGCTTGAGGCAATCGAACTGCAGGGAAAGAATCTCCGGGCCACGGGTACAGAGCCGCAAACGCATCTCCGGCACGAGCTGGAGATCATTCGCCACAAATCCCGTCCGCACTCTCCCAAAAAGTGGGTCTCCATACTGGAAGGCCGCGCAGAAGTGCAGCGCGTCTACGAGAGCATGGCCTCACGCGGCATCCTGGATCAAGTCGGGGAAAAGCACCTCGGCGTTTTTAAGCGTGTGCGGTACCCCGAGAAGGACCATGCTCCAGAGGCCGCGCTCCTCAAGAAGATCGAATCGACACTCAGCGGTGCCCCGGCCGATTCGACGTCAAAATCCCCCGCCGCAAAGCCGGTGACTCCAGAGGCTGCCCATGCCGATACCGATCCCAGGACCCGTGCACTGATCGCGCTCCTGCACGCGGCAGGAGTGCTTGAGAAGCTATTTCCGGCAGCGGATCGGAACCGGATTCAGGAGCTGGCTGGTGACCACTGGCCCTCGCGTGCGGTGGAGGACGAACTTCGCGAGCTCAGGGTGGCGGCTGAACCGCTCGTCTAGAAAAACGTGCTGCTCCTGCGAGGGCTGAACCTTCATCCCACCCACCACAGCCGCGGCGGCATTTTGTCGGGTCAGTAGTCAGTGCCGCGGCTGTGGACGAACCAACACCACTGCCGACTGCAGGAACGGTAAAGGGCAGCAGCGCGGAAAACGGTTGGGGCCTCAGGAGAGGATAGTAGCCTCAACGTCACCGAAGCCCTCAGCGGTCACCTGGACGTGGTCCCCTGGCTGCACCCGGATCAGTCCCAACGGCGTGCCCGTGAGGATCAGTTGTCCGGGGCTCAGACGTAGGCCGTAGTCGTTCAAATGCCCCGCCAACCACCGCAGCGACCCCGCCGGGCCTCCGGGAACGCCACCCATCGGCCCTTGGTCGATGCAGATCCCGTTGATCTGAACGCTCAAGCGACCAGTCAACGCCTCATCCCCGGGCCAAGGCAATTCCGCCGCCGTTAGCGGAAGCACCACTCCGGCGTTAATGCCGTTGTTGGCCACGAGTTCCTGCAGCGTCGGCAGCTTTCCCCGGAAGACGTAGTTATGGAGTTCGATGACCGGGAAGACCTGTGCGATCTGGCCCTCGTCGCCCAAGCGCACGGCCAGTTCGCCCTCGATTGCAAGACCGTCATAGGCCTGGTGGGAGAGCTCACTGCCGGAGTGTGTAGCTCGCTTTCATAAAGGAGCCCCCGGATCGGTCCGTCCAGCCCGAACTGCGCGCGGGTGCCCGGACCGGTGCAGCCCACCTTGAAGCCGACCACCCGCTCCGCTGGCGCACGCAGCGCACCCACCTCATCCTGCACCCGGTAGGCCTCGTCGAGGCTGAGCTGCGGACGTTCGGGATCGGCGAAGAACGTGCCCGGATTCCCCGACCGGTAATCGGTGAGCTGTCGGGAAGCTAACAAGCGCACGAAGTCAGTCATACTCGCAGCTTATCCGCAGCGGCCCCGCTAACCCTGTGCTTGCGCGACACCCATGCTGAAGCGGGATCAGCCAAACAGCAAATGGAACAGTGAAAAACCTGCATTCTGGAACAGAAGCTCCAGGGTCCAGGCGTAGTACAAGGGACTCTCATATCCGGCTGAACTACACCCCAACCTGACGTTGGAGCCGTCCGACATGGGAAGACTCGCCCCGTGCCCGGTGGATGGGTCTGACGCCCTGTGCCGGCAGAGCCGCAACAGGTGGCATCGCGCCGTTCGTCCCGAGTGGGTGTCATCATTTCCTGATGCTTTGGCCTGTTTCGACCGTTCTCGAGCCGATGGACGTGCTTGCGTTGGTTGCGGACTGTCAGCTTGAGATCTGAGATGATCCGCAGCACCTGTCAGTACATCGATTCTGGACATTATTCTTACGCAATGCACCGCTTGAGGCGTCAGATATGCCCTTATTTTCAGCTCGTCAGGGCGGCTGCCCAGGCAATGGCGTTCCGTTGCCGGTAGTCCAGCACATCGATGTCCTGATCGCTCTGGACAAGGGCCAAGTCGATCGATGCCAGCCGCTGCTGCAGAACTACTGGGTCAATCAGCCGGGCGTCCACCAGTGCTCGAACGAACTCGAAGTCCTTTTCGCGGTGTGCCATGAGTTTCGCAACGCATAGGTCATGGGGGTCCAGGCAGAGCCCTGCGGCGTTGTTTGTGGCTTCGCTGCGCACTCCGACCAGACGGTATTCCCAGTCGGGAGGCAGGATCGCGGTTCTTTTGCCGACCCCTTCGATGTAGAAGCCGTAGGTTGCATGGAACTCCGACCACTCCCCCACGTCGAAGCTGAGCTGATCACTCAGGGCATCGGCGTCCGCATCACGCATCGGCGCGATGTCAATCTCCGGGGACATCGTGGCCTCGGCGGGCAGCTGATCCTCAGTGTAGGAACCGAGGATCGACTGGCTGCCGATGATGATGACCTGGTCATCTTTGATGATCTGCGTCGCGGCACGGATTGCGTGCTCGAGTTCATCCCTTCGCAAGTAACTGCGCCTTCTTCATCGCAACCAGCCTGTCCTCGGGGCTTAGTGCCCCGGCAAAGGGGCTGATCTGGCGCAGGTCCCTTCCCTCCTCGTCATCGGCCAGCATCGCCTTCTCCAGCTCGTCATCAGGCAAGCGAAGAAGTTCTTCCCACCGGTCCAGCCACCGCTCAGCGACAGCCGCCCGCGGAGTGCGACGCAGACGTTCAAGATTCTCCCGCGCGAGGCTCCGCAGCCGCGACGGATTCTCCCGCAACCTCATCCCCAGCATGACATGCAGTTCAAACGGGAACCGCTCCTCACGCCGCGCTTGCGGATGCCGTCCCTTGGCTGTGCGGATCGCGTCCTGGATCACCGAAGCACTGCTTCCCAACCGCTCGGCGATTCCCCGCACCGACAGGCCCGAGGCGTGAAGACCCAGAATGCACTCCTGCCGGCCCCGGGCCAGGACCAGCATCCGCTGCCGGGCCACCTCCGACTCCTCAGCCAAAGCCCTGGCCTCTGCCGATAGCCGCGTGATCACATCATCCATACATGTATGGTACCCCCATACAGTCGCTTCCAGCTTTACGGAATCACTGTTATCGGCGTTTCGTCGAGATGTTGTTAGACGACAGAATCCCGCATCTAATGGCAGCCTAGGAAGTCACTCGTAAAAAGCCTCCCGCAGAACCTCG
>NZ_JABTYH010000005.1 GCF_013314975.1 Pseudarthrobacter oxydans
GGACACCCCACATCGAGTGAGAGAGCGTCCCGGGACACCCCGCATCAAGTGAGAGAGCATCCCGGGAAACCCCGCATCAGGTGAGAGAGCGTCCCAGGGAGAAGCCGGGGGAGAGGTCCAAGGGCGTCCGCTGGTGGCTGAATCCGGGGCAGAAAACCTCTAAAACGCGGTGATTAACCTCAAAAAGTGGCGGAAACACGCGGAATTTGCGGAACCGGGGGGCCCAAGCTGGTAAGTTTTCGAACAGTGGCTTGTGCGCATGCCGCGTTCAGGCTCCAGAATCATGACCGTCCAGGAGGACATAAATGGCTAAGAACCGTAGTGAACTTGTTGCAGAGGTAGCAGGCAAGGCCGGCACCAGCCAGGCAGCCGTCAACTCCGTCCTCGACGCACTGTTCGAGGTTTTCGAGACTTCTGTCGCCGCGGGCGAGAAGATCACCATCCCGGGCTGGCTCGCCGTCGAGCGCACCGACCGTGCAGCACGTACCGGCCGCAACCCGCAGACCGGCGAGACCATCCAGATCGCGGCAGGCCACAGCGTCAAGCTGACCGCCGGCTCCAAGCTGAAGGCTGCAGTCTCCAACAAGAAGTAAGCTTCTTCCTTCCCGGCACGTAGCCGGCGCAGGAAAAGGAGCGGCAACCACCCGGTTGCCGCTCCTTTTGCTTTTAAGGCCGATTCGCTGGCCGGGCAGGCGTAGCGGACAATGGAATGGTGTCTTCTGCCGCAAAACCACGTTCCACCCACCCCCAGTCCGTTTCCGTCAAGGGAGCGCGGGGCAACGGTGCGCCAGGCCAAGACAGCAGGTCCCTGGGGATCCCCCGCGGATGGCAGCTGGCCGGACTGGCTGCCCTTTTCCTGGGCCTTGCAGCGGCGCTGTTTTTCTCCGGTGCGGCAGGCGCCCGGGCCGTGTCTGACCCTGGAGCGTTGGTCCGCTGGGGCCTCCCTGTCAGCAAGGCCATCCACAACGTCTCGTTGGCGACTGTCATCGGCGGCCTGATCTTCGCCGTCGGCATCCTCCCCCACAGTGCCGGGCCCCGCAGCCGGGCCAAGGAGGCTGCCGGCGGTGAAGCGCCGGAGCATCCCGCCTTCAGCCGCGCGCTGGCCGTGGCGTCGGCGGCAGGTGCCGCGTGGACGCTGTCCGCCATCGCCGTCCTGGTGCTGACCTACTCGGACGTGGCGGGGCAGGGACTCTCCGGTGACCCGGAGTTCACGCAGGCACTGGTCTTCTTCATGACGGACATCGAGACGGGGCGGGCCTGGCTGGCCGTCACCATCATCGCGGCCATTGTGACGACGGCGCTGTTCGGGGTGAGGTCCCTTGGAGGACTTGCGCTGACGCTGGTCCTGGCCCTGGTGGGGCTGGTCCCCACCGCCCTGATTGGCCATTCCTCGAGCTCCGCCGACCATGAAGGCGCCATCAACTCGCTGGGCCTGCACCTGGTGGGTGTCAGCACCTGGGTGGGCGGCATCATCATGCTGGCCCTGCTGTCCGGAATCCTGACGGGCCCCAAAGCCGCAGCGTCCGCCGACATCACGGAACCCACGCTCCGCCGGTTCTCCTCGCTCGCGGGCTTCGCGTTCGTGCTGGTGCTCGCCTCGGGCATCATCAACGCGAGCATCAGGATCACCAACTGGGCAGACCTCTTTGGTTCTCCTTACGGCCAGCTGATCCTGGCCAAATCAGCGGCCACCCTTGTCCTGGGCGGAATCGGGTTCATGCACCGGCAGTGGGTGATCCCGCAGCTGGGCCGCAAGGGCTCCACAATGTCTTCACGACGCGTGCTCTGGCAGCTGGTCCTGGCGGAATTCCTGGTGATGGGCGCAACGTCCGGCGTCGCCGTCGCCCTGGGCCGTTCCGCCCCACCGGAGCCCACCACCTTCGCCCCTGACGCCTCGCCGGCCTTCATCCTCACGGGCTACGAACTTCCCCCTGAACTGACACCGGAGCGGTGGCTCACCGAGTGGCGCCTGGACTGGCTCTGGATCGCCGCGGCGCTGTTCGGGCTTGTGGCGTATTTCCTGGGCGTGGCCAAGGTCCACCGGCGCGGGGACACGTGGCAGTGGTTCCGTTCCGTGAACTGGGTCATCGGCCTCCTGGTCCTGACCTACATCACGTCCGGCCCGCCGTCGGTCTATGGCCGCATACTGTTCTCGGCACACATGGTGGACCATATGGCACTGACCATGGTGGCGCCCATCTTCCTGGTCCTGGGTGCGCCGGTGACGCTCGCCCTGCGGGCCCTGCCGGCCCGGGGTGACGGCTCCAGGGGCGCCCGGGAATGGCTGCTGGTGTTCATCCACTCGAAGTTCTCCCAGCTGGTCACCCACCCGCTCTTTGCGGCAGCCAACTTTGCCGGCTCCATTGTGCTTTTCTACTACTCGGACCTGTTCGGCTTCGCCATGCGGGAGCACGTGGGCCACGAGCTGATGATTGTCCACTTCCTGCTCACCGGGTACATCTTTGTGCTGACCATGATCGGCACCGATCCGCTGCCGCGCCGGGCGCCGTACCCCATGCGGCTCCTGCTGCTCCTGGCCACCATGGGCTTCCACGCCTTCTTCGGCGTCGCCATCATGGGCGGGACCAACCTCCTTGCCGCGGACTACTTCGGGAACCTGGGCAGGGAGTGGGGCCCCTCGGCCCTCCTGGACCAGCAGAAGGGCGGCGCCGTGGCCTGGGGCATCGGCGAGGTCCCCACGCTGCTGGTGGCGCTCGGCGTCGCCATCATGTGGTCCCGGTCTGACCAGCGGGAGACCAAACGCGTGGACAGGGCCGCGGACAGGAATAACGACGCCGATCTCACCGCTTACAACGATATGTTTGCCAAATTGGCCGAACGCGACGCCAGGCTGGCTGAACGCAACAAGCTGGAAGGACGCTGATGAGCGAAACCGTACGCACGCATGCCCGGGTCCGGGCCTCCGAACTGGTGGGCCGCAACTGGTTGAACACCGGCGGCAAAACCCTTGATCTTGAGGCCCTGCGCGGCAAGATCGTGCTGCTGGATTTCTGGACCTTCTGCTGCATCAATTGCCTGCATGTCCTGGACGAACTCCGGCCGCTGGAGGAACAGTACTCCGACGTCCTGGTCACGGTGGGCGTCCACTCGCCCAAGTTCGAGCACGAGGCCGATCCGGTGGCGCTGGCCGCCGCCGTTGAGCGCTACGAGATCCACCACCCGGTCCTGGACGATCCCGAGCTGGAGACCTGGAAGGCCTACACTGCCCGCGCCTGGCCCACCCTGGTGGTCATCGACCCCGAGGGCTACATCGTGGCTCACCTGTCCGGTGAAGGCCATGCGGACGGCCTGGCGGTGCTGATTCCCGAGCTCATCGCACAACATGAGGCCAAGGGGACGCTGCACCGCGGCTCCGGCCCGTACGTGGCCCCGGAGCCCACCTCCGGCACCCTGCGCTTCCCGGGCAAGGCACTGTTCCTTCCGCCGGGCCGCGGTTCCACCGCCGTGAATGGAACGTCCGACGACGGCGCAGCGGCAGGTGCTGCAGGAAACGGTGCTGCCGGCAAGGGTTCGTGGCTGGTCACCGACACGGGACACCACCGGCTGGTGGAGCTCGGCACGGACTTCCATACCGTCCTGGGCACCTTTGGTTCCGGGGCGAGGGGTCACGCGGACGGCCCCGCCGCCGGGGATTCCGCCGTGGCACAGTTCAATGAGCCCCAAGGCCTGGTCCTGCTGCCGGAAGACGTGGCAGCCAAGGCCGGGTACGACGTCGTGATTGCCGACTCCGTCAACCACCGGCTCCGTGGACTGTCCCTTGCGGACGGCAAGGCCTCCACCCTTGCCGGCAGCGGCGTCCAGCGGCTGCTGGAGGCCGGACCGGCACGCGTGGACGAGGACGCAGCCGGATTCACCGGCCAGCTCGGCGGGCACCCGCTGGACGTGGCACTGAGCTCGCCGTGGGATGTTGTCTGGTCGCGCAAGCTCAACGCCGTGGTCATCGCCATGGCGGGTGTGCACCAGATCTTCAGTTTCGACCCCCTCACCGGGGCGGTGGCCATCGTGGCCGGCAACGGCCTGGAGGGCCTGCTGGACGGTCCGGCCCACGAGGCCTGGTTCGCCCAGCCCTCCGGCCTGGCCGAAGACGCCGAGGGCAACATCTGGGTAGCCGACTCCGAAACGTCCGCCCTCCGCAAGCTGGCAATTGACGACGACGGCACGGTCACCGTGGAGTCCGCCATCGGCAAGGGGCTGTTCGACTTCGGCTTCCGGGACGGCGCGGCCGCCGAGGCACGCCTCCAGCACCCCTTGGGCGTGACCGTCCTGCCGGACGGCTCGGTGGCGGTGGCCGACACCTACAACGGCGCCGTGCGGCGGTACGACCCCGCCTCCGGCGCAGTGTCCACCCTGGCGCGCGGCCTCCTGGAGCCGTCCGACGTGATTGTGGACCACACGCACTCGGCCGGGTCGGAGCCGCTGCTGGTGGTGGTGGAGGCGAACAAGCACCAGGTGGTGTTCGTTCCGATCCCCAAGGAAGCCCAGCAGGTGGATGAGGGCGCGGTCCAGACGCACCGGCCCAAGAGCCCCGTGGCGCCGGGCCCCCTGGAACTGACGGTCCGCTTCACCGCCCCCACCGGGCAGAAGCTGGATGACCGCTGGGGCGATCCCACCCAGCTGAAGATCTCCTCCACACCGCCGGAGCTGCTGGCCTCCGGCGGCGGAACCTCGGTGGGGCTGCTCCGCACCCTGGAGCTTTCACCGGACGTGCCGGAGGGAATCCTGCACATCACTGCACGGGCCGCCGCCTGCGATGGCCCCGAGACGGAGGACGGCGAGATCCCGGACCACGCCGCCTGCCACCTCTACCAGCAGGACTGGGGCATCCCCGTGGTCCTGCAGGGCGACGGCGACACCGAGCTCGTGCTGGACCTGCGCGGCATGGACTGACGCCCCGCCGTCGTCCCTGATTCTCAGCCGACATGCCGCAAAAGGCTGCTGCCCATGACTCATGCGTCACGGGAAGCAGCCTTTTGCGCTGCGTGGACAGGAGAACTGTGGAAACCCGGGGTGGCTGCGATGCGCTGCCGCCAAAACCCTGTCCAGCGTGACGGCATCCGCCAGCCGATGCGTGCACGGTTTGTCCACATAACCCCGTCCGCAGCTGCCGGGCACATCCGTGGCCAGCCACCATGGCCCCATGGAAGTGTCACGAGCCTTGGAACGTTGCGGGGGAGCTGCCCGCCGACCCGCCCTCGCCCGGCTCGGCGTGGATGATGCAGCCCTTCGGCGGGCCGTCCGCGGCGGGGTCCTGCAGCCGGACCGCGGACTGTATGCGCTTCCGACGGCGCCTGCCGGGCTGATTGCCGTACTTCGGAACCGGGAGTTGCTGACCTGTTCCAGCGCCGCGGGACATTACAACCTATGGTGCCTGCCGGCGCCGGGCCTCCGCCACGTCTACCACCGGAGGCAGTCAGCAGTAGGGGATGAGGCTGTCCATCACGCCGGGCTGCTCCTGCCGCCCGCATCGATACGGCCGGTAGCAGCCCTCGCCGATGTGCTCATTCACGCGCTACGCTGCCTGCCCCTCAGGGAGTCCCTCGTCATGGTGGAGAGCGCCGTGACAAGGGGTGACATGACGGTGGGCTTCCTGCGCGACCGGCTCGAGGGCCGGCGCAACGGCAAAGCCAGGGCAGTCCTGCAGTGGGTTGATGGGGGTGCCGATTCCCTCCTTGAGACACTGGCGCGAACCTACTTCCGCCAAGCTGGGATCGACGTGCAGACCCAGGTCTACCTGGAACGGGTGGGATACATAGACCTGCTGCTGGACGGGTGGCTCGTGGTTGAGCTGGACGGCCGGCACCACGCCGACTGGAACCAGGTCAAGAAGGACCACCGGCGGAACAATGAGTCCGTCCTTCAGGGTTACACGGCACTCCGGTATTACTACTCCGACGTGGTTTACCAGCCTGAGGCCATGGTGGCGCAGGTCCTGGCGGTGCTGGGACGGCGGCGATAACCGTGCGGGCGTCACAGGGAGCATGGTTTTGGATGCCCGCTGAGACAGAAACTGCGCGATTCCGAGGCCGTGGACGGCGGGGGAGTGCAAAAAAGTGCCCTGCGTGACGCAAGCAGGCCGCGCGACCCCCGGAATCCGGCCCTAGAAGCTCAGTACCGGGGTGACCTTCACCGTGTCCCCGGTGACGTCCAGGCGGGTGGTGAAGCTGAAGTCCACTTCCTCGTTGAGGGGGTACCAGGCCCCCGTGAACAGATTCTGCTGCAGGGCCTCCACCTTCGCTTTGCCGTCGAGCGGAGCCACCACCCAGCGCCCGTCGAAGGGTTCAATGGACACGTTGGGGTATTCCGTCACGGTCCATTTGATGCTGCCGTCCTGCACTGTGTTGTTGCTGGCGTAATAGAACGGGCAGTCCGGCTGGAGTTTCTGTTCCTTGGCGGCGACGGCGGCACAGCTGTCCAGGAATTCCCTGACCTTCGCTGACACGTCCTTCTTCAGGTTGTCCGTGGCTTGGGTGAGGAGGTTGAGCGGCGCCACCGGGGCGTCCCGTGCCGTCACCGTGGCACGGGAGGGGGCCGCGGAAAAATACTCCCCGTTCACGGAGGCCTCGTACTCGCCGGGGTAGAAGACCGCAAAGGAGTTCCGGCCGTTGGGCATGTTGACGGGGACGCCGTTGACGGTGGCCTCACTGGAATTGACCACCGTGATGTCCATCGTGGGCAGCCGGGACGGAACGAAAGCCCAGGTGTTGAAGAAGATCCACTCGGTCCCGGTCTTGCGCAGCAGGAATTCAGTGCGCAGCCGGCTGCCGTCAATGGTGTACTCCAGGGGCACCATGACCTGGTTGTCCGGGCGTTCCTCGGCGTCTCCGATATCCACGTTCGTCAACCGGGACGTCGCGGTCTGCAGGGCCGTGCCGTCCAGCATGGCGGCGTTGCTGGGCGGGACAGTGGCGCGGAGCAGCCCCAGCGCCTTCCCGCCGTCGCCGCTCTGCAGCGCGTCCAGATATTCACGCACAGGCTGCTGGGGACTGGCCACGGTGTTGTTGACCAGGTTCACCGCCACCACGGCGCCGGCGACGGCAAGCATGAGTCCCAGCAGCCATCCGGCTGCGATCCTCACCAACGCTTGACTCATCTGCACGTTCCATACGTTACCTGCCATGCGTCCGACGGCGGCAGTTGAGTCAGCAGGATGCGGTCCGTTTTAGCGGCGGCGGCGCCGGGACGACGTGCCGAACACCCCGCGCAGAAGTTCCCGTCCGAGCTGGGTGCCGATGGACCTGGCCATGCTCTTGAGCCCGCCGCCCAGGGCGCCGCCGAGCATTCCGCCGATGTCCCCCGCCATCGAGTCTCCCGCACCCGGGCGCGGGGCCGGGGCGCTTTCGGCCGGCGTGCGGCGCCTTGTTTCGGCGGACGGGGCGGGCCTGCTGCTCGGCCGCCCAAGGATCTCCTCCTCGATCCGGCGCGCCTCGGCGTCGACGTCGTCCTGGCCCGCCCCGCCCTGAACCGGTCCGCCCTGAACCGGTCCGCGCGGAACAGATCCGCCGGCTGCGGGGCCGGTGGGCGCGGCGGCCTTCCCTGACAGTTTTTCGAAGGCCGAGTGGTTGTCCACTGCTGTCCCGTACTTTGCCAGCAGGGCCGAGCCTGCCACGGTGCTCCGGACCAGGGCTTCGTCGCTGGGGCCCATCACGGACTCGGGGGCGCGGAGCCTGGTGAGCGCCACCGGTGTCGGGGCGCCCTTCTCGTTCATGACGGTGATGACGGCCTCGCCGATGCCTGCAGAGGTGAGTGTCTCTTCGAGGTCGTAGTCGCTCATGGGGAACGTGGACACCGTGGCTTTGAGGGCCTTGGCGTCCTCGGGGGTAAACGCGCGGAGGGCGTGCTGCACACGGTTTGCCAGCTGGCCGAGGACCTCGGCGGGGACGTCCTTGGGGGTCTGGGTGACGAAGAAGATCCCCACGCCCTTGGACCGGATGAGCCGGACCGTGGTGGTGATGGCTTCCAGGAAGGCTTTGGAGGCGTCGTTGAAGAGGAGGTGGGCTTCGTCGAGGAAGAACACCAGCTTGGGCTTGTCCAGGTCGCCGGCCTCGGGCAGGTCCTCGAAAAGGTCCGCCAGCAGCCACATGAGGAAGGTGGAGAACAGCATGGGCTTGGTCTGCAGCGTGGGCAGCTCCAGGCAGGTGATCACCCCGCGCCCGTCCGGGGCGGTCCGCAGCAGCTCCGCGGTGTCGAACTCAGGCTCACCGAAGAACTTCTCCAGGCCCTGCGCCTCAAGGCTTACCAGCTCCCGCAGGATAACCCCGGCAGTGGCCTTGGACAGCCCGCCGAGTTCCTCAAGCTGGTCCTTGCCTTCGGCCGAGGTGAGGAACTGGATGACTGCGCGGAGGTCCTTGAGGTCGATGAGCTCCAGGCCGTTCTTGTCCGCGAAGTAGAACACCAGCTGCAGGCTCGATTCCTGCGTGTCGTTCAGCTCCATGATCCGCGAGAGCAGGATGGGGCCGAACGAGGATACGGTCGCGCGTACCGGGACGCCGTTGCCGTCGCCGCCCAGGGCCAGGAACTCCACCGGGAACGTCCGGCCCTGCCAGGCCTGCCCGATGCCCTCGGTACGTGCGGTCAGCTTTTCACTGCCGGTGGCGGCAGTGGCCAGGCCGGACAGGTCGCCCTTGATGTCGGCCAGGAAGACCGGCACCCCGGCGGTGGAAAGCTGCTCGGCCATCATGTGCAGCGTGACGGTTTTGCCCGTGCCGGTGGCGCCGGCGACGAGTCCGTGCCGGTTCATCATCGATAGCGGCAGCCGCACCGGCGCGTCCTTGTGGAGTTCGCCGTCGATGATGGCGGCCCCCAATTCGATGGTGGCGCCTTCCAGCGTGTAGCCCTTCTGGAGGGTGGCGAGCTTTTCTGCTGTGGTTTTGTTGGCCATGGCGCTAGCTTAGCGGCGGCTGCGCCTCCGTGGCCGGTATGCCCTCACTTCCGTGGGCCTTCGGGAAGTTCCTTGGTGAACGCCAGGAACTTGAGTGTTTCAGGGTCGGCATCCAGGTCGAACTGCGGCCGGTAGCCGGCCTTGAGGTACAGGTTCCTGGCTTCGGGCTGGCGGGCCCGGTGGTGAGGTAGATGCGCGTGTAGCCCCGCCGGGCCGCCAGTGCTTCCAGCTCGGCCAGCACCAGCCTTCCCAGGCCCCGGCGGCGGTGTCCCGAGTGCGTCCAGATTCGCTTCAGCTCCGCCGTGCTGGCGTCATAGCGGCGGAAGGCGCCGCCGGCAATGGTTTTAGCATCCTCCAGGATCATCAGGAGTGCCCCTCCCGGCGCCGCGAACTCCGCGGCGGGGTAGCGGTTCAGTTCCTCCGCGGCGGCTTTCCTGCCGAAGAGGTCGCCGTACCGGGTGTCGTACTCGACGGCGAGTTCGTCCAGGAGCGGCCGGACCCGCAGATCGTCCATGGGGAGGTTGAGGACTTCCAGCGCGGCCGGGTCAAGCGGGCGTGCACCGTCCAGGGACCCGGCGCTGCGGGACGGGTGCCTGAGGGAAGGTTCAGCGGTCATGGTTCAGTTCTTTCCGACGACGGCGGGCGCGGTGGACAAGGCGGCGGAAGGTTCCGCCGTGAGGCCGCGGGCAACGGAGAGGATGATCCGGGCCAGGGCATCGTTCTCGCGGAAGGGTGCGGCGTTGGTGCCCGGCCGGGCGAATGCTCCTGCTCCCCAGCCCGAGGTCCCAGGCCCGACGGCAAACACCGTGGCCTGCGGCTGCCCCTGGGCATCCACCAGCTGGTGCCGGGAGGTGACCAGCAGTTTCCCGGTGGAATGGATGCCGTCCGCCGTGAGCAGCTGCTGCTCCGTGCCCAAGCCGCTGCGGTGCAGGGACTCAAGAGCCGGGTTGAGCGAGCGGGCCACGGAGGTGCCAGGGAGCCGTGCTTCGATGAAGGCCGTGGCTGCAAGGGTGCCGGGGAACTGCGGCGAACTGGCCCGGAAGGTGCCGTCGGCCTCGTCGGTGGAGATCTCAAGGTTGGGCCCGAGGAACTGCAGCAGCCCGGCCCGGTGCAGGGCGAGCATCTGCCGGAGCCTGTGGGGCGGCGGCCCGGAATCCACAAAGCTGAAGAAGCCGTGCCACCAGCCGTGGACGGCCTGCTGGGAGCGGGCGTTGAGCCGCTCCAGTGGGACCACGCGGCCCACCTCCATGTAGACGTGCAGCAGCGCGAGGAACAGCGCGAGCGTTTCGGGATGGTCGGGGCTGTCCCGGAGCGCCAGGTCATGCTCGATGTAACCGGCCACGGCGTCCTGCACGTCCTGCCGGTCCGTGAACCGGCGCCCTTCCAGGGGCCGGTCCAGCCGTTCCAGGTCCAGATGCAGGGCGCTATCCGGTACGGCAGCGGCCACGAGTTCCTCCCGGCGGGCGCTGTACCAGTCCAGCGCCGCGTAGCGGGCCGCGAACTCGTCCCAGTCCATGGCGGCCCGGGCGGGGCTGCCCGTCAGCAGCTCCCGGTAGTAGCCGTAGCCCGCCTCCTTGGCGATCAGCGGCCACAGGTCCCTGCGGAAGTCCAGTTCCCCGTGCCGCTCCAGCAGGGCTTCCACCGCCGCGGCGGTGAAGAAACGCAGCGGTCCCGGAGCCTCGCCGCGGAGCGTTGCGGAGATCTTCGAGTGGTACGGCACTCCCCGGCGGGACCCAGCCCAAAGCCGGGGTTCCCTGCCCGACGCGACATACTCGAGGCCGCCGTCGGATGTTTCCTCAAACCGGCCGCCGCGTCCCTCCGTCAGGAGGACCAGCAGGTCCACAAAGGCGAGGCCCATGCCGGACACGATGACGTCCTGTCCGGGGGCTATGGGGGAGTAGTCGACGTCGGTGGTGTAGCCGGGTGCCGCATGGAAACCGCCGTGACGCCTGGCAAAACCGGACCAGGCGGCCGAGGCGGCATCCGGGCGCGAATCGGTATGCCCAAGCGCGTTCACCAGGATGTCCGCGCGCAGGGTCCGCCCGTTCGCAAGCTCTACGGCATGGCCACCGCCTTCAAGCGCGGTGACGTCCACAGCCATGGTCCGGTGCACCGTCACGCTGCGCCCCAGGGACTTCGCGGTTCGGCGGAAGAACCACTCCAGGTACTGGCTTTGCAGCTGGCGGGTGGGAAAGCTGGCGCGGTTGAGCTGCCTGAGCTGCTCCCACAGAAGCTGCGGAAAGTCCGGCACGTCGGTAATCGAACCGTCCACTACGCCGGCAGCCCATTCGGCGAGGCCCGGACCCGGGACCGCAGGACCCAGGCATTCCACGGACCCGTCCGTGAACATCGTGACGTCAGCGGCAGTGGAGTTCAGCAGAAGGCCCGGATGCTGGTCGTAGCGCCAGATGCGTCCAGAGCCAGGGACGTACGGCTCCACAACGTGGATGTCCAGCGGCCCGGTGAAGAGCTCCGAACGGTTGGCGGCGATCCGTTCGAGCACGCCGGCCGTCCGGGGACCGCCGCCGATGAAGACGACGGCGGGAATGTTCGCTGGCATGGCGCTCCTGGCTATGGAGGGGAAGGGCGGCTGGGAGTGCCCATGCTAGGCAGCGTTTCCGACGGCGGTCGAGCGCTTTGTCACGGCCGTTAACTGCGCGTCACACCGCGTCAAGCAACGCAAGAATCCGACTCATGACGCCGTGCGAACCCCGGTGAAGTTATGCAACCCGGCGCCTTGCTGGCCCCTCCAGGCGGGTCCTAGATTTGCAGCCAGCATCCGGGGCAAACAGCTCCGGCCTCAACAATCCGATCTTTCGGACCTAACAAAGAAGCGGGGTGGCGCATGAGTTCAGCAGCAACTACCGCGGCGCAGTCAACAACGTCAGCACAGCCAGCACAGTCAACTGCCGGCCGGGCGCCGGCTGCCGCGGATAGCCGGGCAACTGCGGCCGGGGCGGTTTCTTCCGGGTCCGGCGGTGTCCCGCCGGAAGTCGGGACGGCCCGCGTGGCCACCGATTACTCCTCCTACCGGGTGGTGGCCGCCAGGCACCCCTGGCGCTGGGTGGGGACAGCCGTCGTCGCCCTCGGGGTCTTCGCTGTTGCGTGGTCGTTGGCCACCAACCCGCGCTGGGAGTGGGGAGTGGTGGCCCAGTGGTTCACCGCCCAGTCCGTCATCAACGGCCTGTTGGAGACGCTTAAGCTGACGGCCATCTCGGGCATCCTCGGCTTTGTGCTGGGCTTTATCCTGGCGCTCATGCGGCTGTCCGCCTCGCCGCTGCTGGTCTCGGTGTCCTGGACGTTCTCCTGGATCTTCCGGTCCACACCCCTCCTGGTGCAGATGCTGCTCTGGTACAACCTGGGTTACCTGTACGAAAAGATCAGCTTGGGCATCCCCTTCACGGACGTCCGGTTCTTCGAGGTCCAGACCACCACACTGATCAGCCAGTTCGCGGCAGCAGTACTGGGCCTGACCCTCAACCAGGCTGCCTACTCGGCCGAGATCATCCGCGGCGGCATCCTCTCCGTGGACCAGGGCCAGCTCGAAGCCGCGGCCGCCCTGGGCATCCCGGCCTGGCGCAGGTCCACGCGGATTGTCCTGCCGCAGGCCATGCGGGCCATCCTGCCCACAGCCTTCAACGAGATCATCGGCCTGGTCAAGGGCACGTCCATTGTGTACGTCCTGGCCTACTCCGAGCTGTTCTACACAGTTCAGGTGATCTACAACCGCACGCAGCAGGTCCTGCCGCTGCTGCTGGTGGCCACTCTTTGGTACGTGGTGATCACGTCCGTGCTCAGCGTCTTCCAGTACTACATCGAACGGCACTACTCCAAAGGCGCGGTGCGGAACCTGCCGCTGACGCCCCTGCAGAAGGCCCGCAAATTCTTCGCCACCCACGCTGTGGCCAACACCGCAAGGAACGCCCGATGAGCACCGCAACTACCTCTGCCCCGGCAACTGCCACCGACCCAGTCACCACGCCATCCACCCGCGGCCTGGTGGAAATCACCAAGGTCCGCAAGTCCTTCGGGGCCACCGAGGTCCTCAAAGGGGTCAGCCTCACGGTGGAACCGGGCGGGGTGGCTGTCATCGTGGGCCCCTCCGGATCCGGCAAGTCCACACTGCTGCGCACCATCAACCACCTGGAAAAGGTGGACGGGGGCTTCATCTCCATTGACGGCAACCTGGTGGGATATGAAGTCCGGGGCAACCGGCTGCACGAGCTGCGCGGGAAGGAAATCCTCAAGCAGCGGACCGAAATCGGAATGGTGTTCCAGAACTTCAACCTGTTCCCGCACCTCACGGCCCTGGAAAATGTGAGCGAAGCCCCCGTCGTCGCACAGGGATGCTCCAAAGACGAGGCGCGGCGCCGCGGCCTGGAACTCCTGGACCGGGTGGGACTGAAGGGCCGTGCGGACGCCTACCCGCGCCAGCTCTCCGGCGGCCAGCAGCAGCGGGTGGCCATCGCCCGCGCCCTGGCCCTGGACCCCAAAATCCTGCTGTTCGACGAGCCCACGTCCGCACTGGACCCGGAACTCGTCAACGAAGTGCTGGACGTCATCCGCGAACTCGCGAAATCCGGCACCACGCTGCTCATCGTCACCCACGAGATGGGCTTCGCCCGCGACGTGGCTGACACCGTGGTGTTCATGGACCAGGGGCAGATCGTGGAACAAGGCAGCCCGGAACACATTTTCACCAACCCCCAGGAACCGCGCACCCGGAGCTTCTTCTCCAAGGTGCTCGAACCGGCTTTCAACATCTAAGGACTTCCCCATGACACCTCCCACTGGCCTTTCCCGCGGCCCACGCCGCAGCCGCGCACTCGCTGCGCTGCCCGCCGTCGTACTTCTTGGAACTGCCGCCCTGGCCGGCTGCGCTGATCCCGGCGCCTCGGCTGCCGGCACCTCCACGGGCGGGGCGCAGACAACGGCGGCCCGCAACGGCGTCGTGTACAACACCGCGCCGGACCAGCAGCGCATCCGTGCGGAGAAAGAGGCGGCGCTCGCCGCCAAGGTCCCCGAACTGATCGGCAGGGACGGCAAGCTGACCGTCGCCACCACGGCCGGGTCCATCCCGCTGTCCTTCCACGCCACGGATGACCAGACGGCCATCGGTTCCGAGCTGGACATCGCGCAGCTCGTGGCGGACAAGCTGGGCCTGGAGCTGGACGTCCAGGTGACGTCCTGGGAGAACTGGCCGCTGAAAACCCAGTCCGGCGACTTCGAGGCCGTGTTCTCCAACGTGGGAGTCAACAAGGACCGGGTGAAGCTGTTCGACTTCGCCAGCTACCGCGCGGCCTTCATGGGCTTCGAAGCCAAGAAATCCGCCAGCTATGACATCAAGGGCGCAGACGACATCTCCGGCCTTAAGGTGTCCGTGGGCTCCGGAACCAACCAGGAAAAGATCCTGCTGGCGTGGAACAAGGAACTCGAAAGCAAGGGCAAGGCGCCGGCCACCCTCCAGTACTACTCCTCCGACGCAGACACCATCCTGGCGCTGTCCTCCGGCCGCACCGACCTGAACATCTCGCCCTACCCGTCCACGGTGTACCGGGAGAACACCCGGGACGACCTGAAGGTGGTGGGCAAGGTCAACGCCGGCTGGCCGTCCGAAACCCTGGTGGCCGCCACCACGCTGCGCGGCAACGGCCTGGCCCCGGTCATTTCCGAGGCCCTCAACTCCGCGATCGACGACGGGTCCTACGGCAAGGTGCTGGAGCGCTGGGGCCTGTCCGAGGAAGCCCTGCCCGAATCCAGGACCATCACGGAAGAGAACTTCGCGGCCACGCAGGCATCGGCCAGCGCGGCCCCTTCAGGGAAGGCATCATGAACGCACTGTCCACCGGAACAGCCCTGGAGTCCTTTGACGCAGACTGGCAGGAATGGCACGCCGCACACGAAAAGCAGCGGGCGCACCCGCACGGTTTCCTGGCCGTGACCCACCTGCACTGGCTGGGCAGCGAAGCTGCCCGGCTGGAAGGTGCGCCGGGCATCTGGAGGGTGGAGGCCGACGTCGTCCGCGTGGTTTTAGAGCCGGGCGAAAGCCTGCAGCGGGACGGCAGGGAACTGAACACCGAAGCGGGCACGACTGTTACGTTCGGCCCCATCGAGGAGCGCGGCGGCATCAACCTGCTCTCCGGCAACACGGTCATTGAGGTGGCCAAGCGCGGCGGCGAGTGCATTGTGCGGCCCCGGAATCCGGAGAACGGATTGCTGCGGAATTACCAGGGCACGCCGGCATACTCACCGGACGCCGCCTACGCCGTCCGCGGGACCTACGTCCCGTTCGAGGCGCCGCGGCCCACCACGGTGGGGGCCGCCGTCGAAGGAATCCAGCACGTCTACGAGGCGCCGGGCGAGATCCGCTTCCGCCTGGCGGGGGAGGACCTGGCGCTGACCGCGTTCAACGGCCACGCGCCAGGATCGCTGTCCGTGCTGTTCACGGACCAGACCTCCGGCAGGACAACCTACCCGGCCAACCGCTCGCTCTCCGTTGTGCCTGCCCCGGATGGCGCCGTGGAGCTCGACTTCAACCGGGCAGTCAACCTGCCCTGCGCCTACACAGACCTTGCCACCTGCCCGCTGCCGCCGGCCGAAAACCGGCTGCCGGTGGCTATTGAAGCCGGCGAGAAGATCCCCTACGAACGTCAGGACAAGCAGTGAGCACCTCTAAGACGCCCCAGGCGGGATTCCTTGCCATCGAACTCGACGGCGCCGGCTGGGACGGCGTGGACCTTTCCCGGGCCGTGCTGGCCGCCGAATCCGCCGGGTTCCATGTGGCCACGTTCACCGATGCGCCGGCGCCCGGCCGCGCCCATGCCCTGCAGCGCGCGGCCTTCGCGGGACCGGTGACGCGCACCATCGCCCTGGTCCCTGAGGTGGACACCGTGTACACCGAGCCGTTCCACGTCTCCACCCAGCTGGCGAGCCTCGACTACGTCTGCGGCGGCCGGGCCGGATGGATCGCCACGGCGGCCGAAGCGCCCGAGGCGGCAGCCGCCGTCGGCCGTTCCTCCGTGAGTGGCGCCGCCCTGGCCCAGGAAGCCGCCGCGTCCGTTGAGGTGTCCCGGCGCCTGTGGGATTCGTGGGAGGACGACGCCGTGATCCGTGACGTCGCCACCGGCCGGTACATCGACGTGGACAAGCTCCACTATGCCGATTTCGAAACTCCGGCCGGGTTTGCCGGACCCGGGTACTCGGTCAAGGGCCCGTCCATCATTCCGCGGCCGCTGCAGGGCCAGCTGCCGGTGCTGGCCGCAGCGTCCCTGGTGGGCGAGGGGCAGGTGCCGGCCGGCGCTGTTGACGCCGTCCTGGTGTCTGCCCCCACGCCCGAACTGCTCGCCGCCGAGGTGCGCGATGTCCGTGCCCGGCTGGGTGCGTCCGTGGCGGTGATCGCCGAGCTCGACGTCGTCCTGGACTCCCGCGGGCAGGCTGCGGCGGGGCGGGTGGCTGGCTTTGACTCCGGCCGTGCTGCCTACGCCTGTTCCGCTGCCGGTCTCACGGACTTCCTTGCGGAACTCCTGAAGGAGGCCGACGGCGTGCGCCTGCACCCGGCGTCGCTCTTTGTAGACCTGGAGGAACTGGGCCGCCTGGTCCTGCCGGAACTGCGCCGCCGTGGAGTCCTTCGCCCGGTGGTGCAGGATGGCACCTTCCGCGACCTGCTGGGGCTTTCACGCCCGGTGAGCCGCTACGCCGCCGCATCCGACGCCACCGCCGCATCCAACGCCGTTGCTCCCGCCGGCGCAGGAAAGTAAGGGAAAACCATGACGCAGCACACGCGTGCTAAATCCGACGTGTTCACTCCCACCGGACAGATCCAGTTCGGGGTCTTCTTCCAGGGCGTGAACTCCGGCACCATCTGGAAGGCCGCCGAATCCGGCTCCCAGACTGACTTCGAGTCCTTCCGCCGCATTGCGCAGACCGCCGAGCGGGGACTGTTCGCGGCCTTCTTCCTGGGCGAGGGACTCCGCCTGCGGGAGCACCTGGGCCGCCCGCACGCCCTGGATGTGGTGGGCCGCCCCGACGCGCAGACCATGCTGGCCGCACTGGCGTCGGTGACCAAGAACATCGGCCTGGTGGCCACCCAGAACACTACCTACAACGATCCTGCGGACCTGGCGCACCGGCTCGCGTCCCTGGACCTGGTCTCCGGCGGGCGGGCCGCGTGGAACATCGTGACCACGGACAACGCCTGGACCGGGGCGAATTTCCGGCGCGGCGGCTACCTGGACCACGCGGACCGCTACAAGCACGCGGAAGCGTTCGTGGAGACGGCCAAGCGGATCTGGGATTCGTGGGAAACGCCTGAGGGGCCGGCACGCCGGGTGCTCCACGAGGGCCAGCACTACACGGTGGATGTCACGCCGCGGCTGCCGCGCAGCGCCCAATACCGGCCCGTGCTCTTCCAGGCCGGCGACTCCCCGGAGGGCCGCAACTTTGCCGCCCGCCAGGCGGACATAATCTTCTCCGCCCACCCGAAGTTCGATGCCGCCGTGGAGTTCCGCAAGGACCTCGTGGCGCGGTCCGTGGCCGCCGGCCGCGGTGCGAACGCGGTGCAGATCATGCCGGCCAGCGAATTCATCCTTGCGCCCACCGCCGCGGAAGCAGCTGAAAAGAAGGAGTGGGTGCGCAGCCTGCAGATCGGCCCGCAGCAGGCCATCGCCTACCTGGAGCAGTTCTGGGGCCGCGAGCTGTCCGCTTACGATCCTGACGGGCCGCTGCCTGGAATCGACCCGGTCGTGGACGAGACCTCGGAGACCCGCGGCAGCGGCTTCCACGGAGCGAAGGCCCGGCAGTTGGCGGACCAGTGGCGGGCCGAGGCCAAGGACAAGGGCCTGTCCATCCGGCAGTTCGTCACGTCCCGCACCGCACGCGTGGACGCCACCTTTACCGGCTCGTACGCCGATGTGGCGGACCGGCTGGCTGAGTATGCGCGGGTGGGCGCCGTGGACGGGTTCAACATCTCGCCGTGGCTGGTTCCCACCGGCCTGGACGACATTGTGAACCACCTGGTTCCGGAGCTCCAGGAACGCGGGGTGTACCCCACCGGATACCGCGGCAGCACGCTCCGCGGGAACCTTGGGCTGGCAACGCCGGTACGGACCGCGGATGACGCCGCCCAGGCGGTACGGGCCTGATGCACCCGGCTGAGATGGCTGGAAAGGCCGACGACGGCGGCGGGGTGGGTGCCGTCGTCGACCATTCCGGCGGGGCTGCTTCGCTGGGGACCGTCACGCTGCAACTGACGGTGTGGGAGCAGTGGCTGTAGGAGAACCGTCATCTCCCCGGCGCATACTCGTAGGACGTAACCGCATCCCGATCTAAGGAAGCCGATGCCCCACCCCACCCGTCCCCTGCGGAAACTTGGATTCCTCACCATTGGGCTGTTTGATCCTGCGGATCCTGCCGCGGGACACGAATCCACCTTGCGGATTATCGAACTGGGCGAACGGCTGGGATTCGACAGCGCCTGGCTGCGCCACCGGCATCTGCAGTTCGGCATCTCTTCCCCGGTGGCGGTGCTGGCCGCCGCGAGCCAGCGCACCTCGCGCATTGAGCTTGGGACGGCCGTGACGCCGCTGGGTTGGGAGAACCCGCTGCGCCTGGCAGAGGACCTGGCCACCGTGGACCTGCTTGCCGGAGGACGCATCAATCCCGGCGTCAGTGTGGGCGAGCCGATGCACTACGACACTGTGAAGCATGAGCTGTACCCGGATTCCGGGGAGCAGGAGGACTTCAGCTACGGCCGGGTGGAGCGGTTTGCGCACTTGGTTGCAGGGGAGCCGGTGCGCGAATTTTCCGGCAGGCAAGGGGTGGTGGAGGAGTTCTCCAACCGCGTCGAGCCGCACTCTCCCGGGTTGCGCGGGCGCCTTTGGTACGGGGCCGGCAGCACGGCGTCAGCTGTCTGGGCGGGGGCCAACGGGTTCAACCTGCTCTCCAGCAGCGTGGTCTTCCCTGGCGAGGACCAGGACCCGGATTTTGCCCTCGTCCAGCAGTCGCAGATCCGGGCCTTCCGCGAAGCGGCAGCAGCGTCAGGACACTCCCGGGCGCGGGTTTCGCAGGGCCTGGTGGTGATCCCCACCGATTCGGCGACGCCGGCCCAGCGGGAGAAATACCAGCGGTACGTCGACGAACGCACGCCACGCACCACGGCGCCGCAGGGGCCGAGGGGCATGATGTTCGCCCGGGACCTGATCGGCAGCAGCGAGCAGATCGCTGGGCAGCTGTACGCACACGCAGGGTTCCAGGAGGTGGACGAGGTGGCGTTCGCACTGCCCTTCAGCTTCGACCACGAGGACTACGTCCAGATCCTTACGGACATCGCAGGCAAACTTGGCCCCGCCCTGGGCTGGACTCCGGCGGAAGCCGGCAAGCCGGCATCGTAGTCGCAAGGGACCTGCCGGTTAACGCAGAAGGGCCGACGACGGCGTGGAAACTTCCGTCGTCGGCCCTTCTTGCGGGCGTTCCTAGGACACCTTGGCGTCCACCACGTCCTGCTCAGCGGGGGCGGCCTGCGGGGCGCCGCCCGAGGACGGATGGGCCGCGACGGCCGCGGCATGTTCGGCGAGCACGCCCGTCTGGTGGCGGATCTTCAGCCGGTAGAGCAGGGCCCCGCCAACGGTGACGGCGGCAACGAAGATCACGCCGCCCCATTGCAGGTACCACTCGAATGGCGGCACCGAGTTGTAGATCTCCTGGCGCGGCCACACCAGGTTCAGCGTCATGGCACCGCCCCACAGGACTGCCAGGATGTTCACCGGCAGCCCCCACCTGCCCAGGGAAAAGCCGGGCTCGGAGCCGTCTGCGGCTAGCGGCCACTTCTTCAGGAGGCGGTTGCGCAGCATGGGCACGGTGACCAGGAGGTAGGAGAGGTAGATCAGGACGATGCTGATGCTGGACATGATCGTGAAAATTGCGGGCTGCGTAACGTTGATGAGCAGTGGCATCACGGCCAGGATGCCGATCACGATCGCCGCAACAGTCGGGGTCCTGCGGACCGGGTCCACTTTGCTGAGCTGCCGGCTGAACGGCAGGTTGTTGTCCCGGGCCATGGCGAACATCATGCGGATGGCGGCGGCATGGACGGCCAGGGTGCAGACCACCACGGCCACAACGATGCACGCAAGGAAGGCCTTGCCGAACGGTCCGCCCAGGACGGACAGCACGATGTACTGCAGCCCGCCGTCGGCCGATCCCACCTTGGGGTCCGCCAGGTCCGGTGCGGCCAGGATGCCGAACAGCAGGATCAGCCCACCCAGCACGAACGAAGCCGTGATGGCCCGCAGGATGGCCTTGGGTGCCGTGCGCTTGGGGTCTTTCGTTTCCTCCCCGAGCGAGCTGGCGGTGTCAAAGCCGTACATGACGTAGCCCGATGCCATGGCGCCGATAAGGAAAACGCCGAAGAAGCCGAGGTCATGGCCTTCGCCGAAACCGGCGGTATCAAAGAGGACCTCGGGCCCGCGCACCACGTGCCAGCCCAGCGCGAGGATGAGGAGCACGGCTGCGCTCAGCTCCACGAAAACGCCGATGCTGTTGATCCGGGTCATGAGCTTCACGCCGAACGCATTAATGAGTGTGGAGATGGTGATCATGATGCTGGCCAGCACCACGCCGTTCATGGCGAAATCGTAGGGGCCGGTGCCGTCACCGACGAACTGGAAGCCGGACCAGAGCTGGGGCAGGGTGAGCTGCAGGGCCAGTGCCACGGAGCCCAGTGCCACGATGGAGGAGAGCATCAGCAGCCATCCGGCCAGCCAGGCCGAGGTGCCCGACGCGAGCCGTTTGGCCCAGTTGTACACCGATCCCGCCACGGGGTAGCGGCCCGCCAGTTCGGCAAAGCACAGGGCCACCATCAGCTGGCCGGCGAAGACAAGGGGCCAGGACCACGCGTAGGCGGGGCCGGCCATGGAAAAACCAAAGTAGAACAGTTGGAAAACACCGGTGAGGATGGAGATGTAGCTGACACCTGCCGCGAAGCTGGCGAACTTGCCGATGCTCCGGTCCAGGGTCTGCGCGTAGCCAAACTCGTCCATGCCGCTTGAATCAATACTCTTGCTGGGTTCCGCCATGTGGACTCCTCAATCAAAAAAGCACGAAAGTGATGACCGTCCGCACTGCGGCGCACGGAAGGTCGGTTGCCTGAAAGTCAGGCAAGGGAGGCGCTGAGCTCCAGGTCCGCCGCCAGGGTTTCGCTGTTTCCGCCGGCGCGGATGAGGTCCGCCCGGACCAAATCAGCACAGCGCTCGCCGATCATCATCACGGTGATGTTGGGGTTGACGGTGACGTGTTCCGGCATCACGGACGCATCCGCGACGCGCAGGCCGGTGACGCCCTTGACCCGCAGCTGGGGATCCAGCGGCGACATGACGTCGTCGGCCGGCCCCATCCGGACGGTGCCCACCGGGTGGTACACGGTGTTGTGGGTCTTGCGGATGTACTCCCGCAGTTCCTCGTCCGTCTGCGCCTCGACGCCGGGTGATAGCTCGCGGCCGGTCCATTCGGCCAGGGCCGGCTGGGCCGCGATTTCCCGGACCTTGCGGATGCCGGCCACCATAACGCGCATGTCGTGGCCTTCAGGATCAGTGAAGTAGCGCGGGTCCACCATGGGCTTGTCGCGGAAGTCGCGGCTGCGCAGCCGGACGGTGCCGCGGGAGCGTGCGTGCGTGACGTTCGGGGTGAGGCTGAAGCCGTTCTCCGTGGTGGGGTACCCGTGCCGCAGGGTGTTCATGTCGAACGGGACGGAGCCGTAGTGCATCATCAGGTCAGGGCGGTCCAGGCCGTCCTCGGTGGGGGTGAAAATGCCGATTTCCCACCACTGGGTGGACGTTTGCACCATGGGCTGTTTGGCCTCGAACTGGACCACTCCTTCCGGGTGGTCCTGCAGGTTCTCGCCCACGCCGGGGGAGTCCACCAGCACCTCGATGCCGTGCGCGGCGAGGTGCGCCGCCGGGCCGATGCCGGAGAGCATCAGCAGCTTGGGCGAGTCGATGGCGCCGGTGGACAGGATCACCTCGCGGTGCGCGGAAAGCCGGTGGGTCCGGCCGAACGCGCCGTCCACCACGTCCACGCCGGTGCAGCGCTTGTCCGCGTCGAACACCAGCTGGCGGGCGCGCAGCCCGGTCAGCAGGGTGAAGTTGGGGCGGTCGATGATCGGGTGGATGTAGGAGACCGAGCTGGAGGACCGGGTGCCGTCCGCGCGGCGGTTGATCTGGAAGAAGTTGGCACCGTTGACCACGGTGGTTCCGCTGTTGAACTTGGCACGGGGGATGCCGGCCTGTTCGCAGGCGTCCAGGAGTGCGACGCCGGCAGGATCCGCCGGGGGAACGTTCATCAGGTGCACGGGGCCTGAGTCCCCGTGGTGCGGCGCGTCCGGACCGGCGTCCTCGTTGGTCTCCAGCCGCTGGTAGAGCGGCCAGGCGGCATCGGCATTCCAGCCGGTGGCGCCGTACTTGGATTCCCACTCGTCCAGGTCCTCGCGCGGCGCCCAAAAGGCGATGCAGGAGTTGTGGCTGGAGCAGCCGCCCATGACCCTGGCCCGGGCGTGGCGCATGAAGGAGTTGCCGTTTTCCTGCGGTTCCACCGGGTAGTCCCAGTCGTAGCCGGATTCGAGCAGCTCCATCCAGCGGTCCAGCTGCAGGATCTCGGGAAGGTTCCGGTCATCCGGGCCGGCTTCAACCAGGGCCACGGTCACGTCCGGGTCCTCGCTCAGGCGGGCGGCCACCGCGGCGCCGGCGGATCCGCCGCCGATCACGATGTAGTCGAATGCGTGCCCGGTGAGGTCCTCGATGTTGTCGACGTGCATCTAGTTCTCCTTGCTGTGGTCAGCGAACCAGCCGGTTACCTGCGGGCTGGTGTTCTGGTAGATGTGCTTGGCTTCCTGGTACTCCGCCAGGCCGGTGGTGCCGAGTTCACGGCCCACGCCGGACTGGCCGAAGCCGCCCCATTCAGCCTGGGGGAGGTAGGGGTGGTAGTCGTTGATCCAGATGGTGCCGTGCCGCAGCCGGCCGGCCACACGCTGCGCCTTGCCGGCGTCCTGGGTCCAGACCGCGCCGGCCAGGCCGTAGACGGTGTCGTTGGCCGTGGCCACGGCCTCGTCTTCGGTGGTGAAGGTTTCCACGGTGACCACCGGGCCGAAGGCTTCGTCCACCACCACGGACATGCCCCGCTGGACGTGGTCCAGGATGGTGGGCTGGTAGTAGAACCCGCCGTCGTACTTCTCCCCGGAAGGTGCCGCACCGCCGGTCCGCAGCCGGGCACCCTCCTGGATGCCGCGCTGGACGTAGGCGTGGACCTTGTCGCGGTGGGCCGCTGAAATCAGTGGCCCGGTTTCGGCGTCGTCATCGAAGGGGCCGCCGAGGCGGATGTCCTGTGCACGGCGGACCAGCTCGTCCACGAATCGTTCGGCGATCGATTCCTCCACCACCAGCCGCGCCCCGGCGGAGCAGACCTGCCCGGAGTGCACGAACGCGCCGTTCAGGGCGTTGTCCACCGCGGCATCGAAGTCGGCGTCGGCGAACACCACGTTGGGGTTCTTGCCGCCCAGTTCCAGCGCCACCTTCTTGACGGTGCCTGCGGCGGCCGCGGCAATGCGCTTGCCGGTTTCGAGCCCGCCGGTGAAGGAGACGAGGTCGACGGCGGGGTGTTCCGAGAGCGGTGCACCCGCCTCCGATCCCGGTCCGGTCACCAGGTTGGCCACGCCCGCCGGCAGGCCGAGATCCTGGAGCAGCTGCATGGCCAGGATGGCGGTGGACGGCGTCAGCTCGGACGGCTTGAGGACGAAGGTGCAGCCGGCGGCCAGCGCCGGGGCGATCTTCCACGCGGCCTGGAGCAGGGGATAGTTCCAGGGTGTGATCAGGCCGCAGACCCCCACGGGCTCGTAGACGATTTTGCTCACGACGGCGGGGTCCCCGGCGTCCACCACGCGGCCGGACTGCTGCCCGGCGAGCCTGCCGAAATATTCAAAGCAGGCGGCGACGTCGTCCATGTCGATGCGGCTTTCCACCATGCGCTTTCCGGTGTCCAGCGACTCGGCGCGGGCAAACTTTTCGCGGCGTTCGCGCAGTTCCGCTGCGACCTTGAGCAGGAAGGTTCCCCGTTCGGGCGCCGGGACCGAGGACCAGGTGCCGGAGTCGAAGGCCGCGCGGGCTGCGGCGATGGCCCGCCCGGCATCTTCACGGCCGGCCTCGGACACTGTGGCCGCCAGCTCGCCGTCGGCCGGGTTGCGGATGTGGCGTACGGCGCCGGATGCCGCCGGCTCCCATGCGCCGTTGATGAAAAGGGTGGAGGCTGTTTCGGTCATGCTGTCTCCTGGGGTGTAGGACTGTGGCGGCTTCGGGCAGGGCCGGGACCGCTGCGGCCGCTGTGCTGCAGGTTGTGCTGCCGCACAGCGGCGCGGGGGAAAGCGCTTGGTGTGGGCAGGAAGAGGCGGCACGGGGGGGCCGCCGTACTGTCCGGACGCTTTATCGGGGACCGGTGAGGGGAGCGGGAGCCCAAGGGCTGCGAGCGACGCCGTGGCGTGGTGTGGCGTATGTCATACGAAGGAGAGTAACCGAGGTTGAACGGACGTTCAACACATTTCTTGAACAAGTGTTCAATGTGAAGCGCCGGATGCGCCCGGCTGGCCCTGACGTGTGGTGCCTGGCGCTGGGGGTCCGGCCTGAAGTCAGTTGTCCCGCGGCGGGGCGAAGGCTATCTGCTCGGTGCGGGCGATGCTCCGTTGGATGGCGGCCTTGTCTATCCCAAGAAGGGCTGTCAGCCACATGCCGTTTTGGACCACGACGATGTCCGCCGCACGGTCCCTGCATTCCTTCAGGGGCAGCGCGGGGTGGGCAGTGGACACCAGCGCCGCCAGCCCGTCGAGGTACCGGTCGAAGGCTGCGGCGTTGATCCGGGCAAAGTCCTCGTGGGCCTGTGCGAGGGCCCAGAGGTGCAGGCGGAGGGACAGGTACCGGGTGGTCAGCAGATCCGCGCCGGCCACCCGGTGCAGTGCTTTGCGGAGCTGCTCCTCCGGGGTCAGCGACGGGTCCGGTGCCACCAGCCCCAGGTCGTGCTCGTCCACGCTGTGCAGTGCCGCCCGGATCAGGCTCATCTTGTCGTCGAAATAGTAATTGACGAGGCCCAGAGCGACGCCGGCTTCACGGGCCACGGCCCGCATGCTGACGCCCGAGATACCGTGGCGCGAGAGCAGGTCCAGCGCCGCTTCGAGAATGCGCGACTGCCTGTCGACCTGTTCGCCGGAGTTCACGGTATTTATCCCCATCCGGCCACACTATTGCCAAAGCCGGAGGAGTGCACTTTACGCAGGAGAATCCCCGCCCTGCGGGAGCGGGGCGGGGATTCCTTCGTCGGCAGGAGCAGCTACTTGCTGGGCAGCCCCGCCGGGTTCAGTTCGGACTTCGGGATGGCTTCGGATGACAGCCCCCAGCGGTCCAGGATCCTGGCGTACGTGCCGTCTTCGATCAGCCCGTTCAGGGCGGCCTGTGCGGCGACGGCCAGGCCGTTGCCCTTCTTGGTGGTGAACGCGATTTCGGCGGTCAGCGGCCAGCCGCCGTTGAGGGTGCCCACCTCCTTGGTCTTTCCGTCTTTCGCGGCCTTGTAGGCAGCGGCGGCGTTGGGCCCGAACGTCAGGTCCGCACGTCCGGACTGCAGGGCCAGCGTGGAGGCGGAATCGTCGTCGTAATACTGGAACTCGACCGGCTGCAGGCCGTTCTTCCTGTTCTCCTCGTCCCAACGCACCAGGATGGCCTCCTGGTTGGTGCCGGAGCCCACGATGATCCGCTTTCCTGCGACGTCCCTGGCCTCCTTGATCTCTCCGATCTCCGAATCGCTCTTGGCATAGAAGCCCAACAGGTCGTTGCGGTAGGTGGCGAAGTCGAACTTTTCCTTCCGTGCCTCGGTGACGGTCACGTTGGAGAGGACGGCCTCGTACTTTGCGGATTCGATGCCCAGCGGCCAGTCGGCCAACGCGACCGGAAGGACTTCCACCTCCAGCCCCAGGGTCCCGCCCACAGCGTAGGCGATGTCCACTTCGCTGCCGATCAGGGTCTTGTTGTCGGTGGCGAAAAGGCTGAGCGGGGCGGTGCCGCCAGTGGTCACCACCGTCAGTTTGCCGTCCGCCTTGACGGATTCGGGGACCAGCGCCGCCGCGGCCGGGTCCTCGGAGACCTTGAACCGGTCCTGCCCGGGGGACAGGTTGAAGGACTTGCCGGCCGCCGTTGTGGAAGATTCCGACGACGGTGCTGCCGCCGCCGTCGCGCCGGGATCCGCGCACGCAGAAAGTCCCATGAGTGCCGTGATGGTGAAGGCCATGGCGGCTGCCGCAGTTGCCTTGGTGGGGGCCAATTTTCCTCCTGGAAGTTGGTAGCGGATGCAACGGAGAGTCTCGTTGCAGCCACTATCCGGCAGCCGCGGCGAGGGAATCAAAGGCCGCGACACCGGGAGATACAGGGAGTAATGGCGGTTAACCGGGCGACCGGAGCGGTCACATTCCGGAGTCCGGCCGGCCAGGTACACCAAGTAGTGGCGGTTTTGGCCGGCTTGGGAAAACGAGTACTTAAGCGGAAAGACGGGTGGGGGACTACGCGTGTGCTCCGCCCCTGCCTCCACCTACGGTTAGTCCAGGCAGCGGCCAGAGTGGGCCGCCCGAAGGTCTCAACAGGAGCTCGCATGCGCACTTCCCCGTCCACGTCTGTCCTCTCACGCCGGCTCGCGGCGGCCGTAGTCCTGCCGGGTCTGCTCACCAGCAGCCTTGTGCTCATCCCGCCGGCTGCCGCAGGTACCGGAGCCAACGCCGGGATCTGCAACGGGGTGGTAAACCAGTTGGCGCACCGCGGCACCGTCCAGGAGAACCTCCTGAAGGCAGCCGCGAAGAAGAATGCTGACGTCATCGCCAGGCTCCTGGCAGAGCGGGCACCGCTCCAGGAGGAGAAGGACAGGCTGAGCGCTGAGATCGCCGCCCTGGAGGGGGAGTCTGCCAGGCTGGCGGCGGAGGTAGTTACGCTCGAGGGGGCCGTGAAGGTGGCCGAGTCGGACATCACAAGGCTCACTGCCGCATATGAGGCCACGTCAGCGGCAGAAACCGCGACTGAAGCAACCCTCGCCAAGCTGCAGGAAGACAAGGCGAACCTCGTCGCCAAACTCACGCCGCTGCAGGAGGAAAAAGCTGCCGCAGAGGCGGCAGCCGAGGACCTCAGGGTCGAGGCCGCCGCCGTTGCACAAGACATCGCTGCCACCCAGGACAGCATTGACGCAGCGAAGACCGAGCTCATTGCGCTGGAGCAGGCGGCAGCCGGGGCCGCCGCCGCGCTCGCGGACAAAGAGGCCGGGATTGCAGTTGCCCAAGACCAGCTCACCGCCCTCGAAACGGCGGCCGCAGAAGCTGCAGACGACGTGGATGCCGCCCGGGAAGCCGTCGAAGCAGCGGAGGTGGAGCTCGACCGCCTCGAAGCGGCGGGTGTGACAGCCGGGGACGCCCTGCAGAAGCAGCAGGACCTCGTGGATGCTGAAAATCTTATCCTTGATGGGCTCCAAGACATCTCCGCGGGGGCAGCAGAGGCTGCCACGGCAAAGGCAACTGAGGTGGCCGCGGCCCAGGACCAGCTGGAGGTGCTCCAGACGGCGGCCGGCACAGCGGCCACGGCACTTTCCGCCAAGAACGCTGAAATTGCATCTGCGGAGGAGAGCCTCGAAGGCCTCCGGGCCGACGCGCTGATGGCAGCTGGGGCCGTGACGGCCAACATCGACGCCGCCGCCGTTGTCGCCGGGCAGATCACGACGATCACAGGGCAGATCACTGCCGCCAACGCTGCCATCGCTGCCAAGCAGGGCGAGCTGACCACGGCACGGAACCAACTGACTACTCTTCAAGCCAACAAAACGGCCCTCGAAGGGGAGATCGCGGTGCTGACAGCGAAGATTGAGAAGAACAATGGCGCTGCCAACGGCCTCATTACCCAGCGGAATGAGAAGCAAGCACTGCTCGCTGCCGTCGATACGCAGATTACCGACCAAAATGTGGTGATCTCGGCGCTCCAGGGTGACCTGGCGGCCCTGAACAACCAGGTCTCGGCTTTGAACACCCAGCTGCTGGCGAAGCAACAGGAAAGCAGCTCGCTGCAGCAGCAGGCGGCACCCCTGCAGGCGACACTCACCGCGGCGAATACAGCGGTTGCCTTGAAGGAGGCCGAGATTGCAGCCCTGAAGGCCGAACTCCCGGCACTTGGGGATGCCCTCACCGAGGCCAACAGTGCCGTGGCCGGCCAGCAGGCGGTCCTGGATGGGCTGCAGCAGGAACTGACGGCAGCCCGGGAGGCAGCTGCCGGGGCTGCGGCCGACGTCGCTGCCCAGGTGACATTTGTAGCCGGCCTTGAGGCGGAGTTGCCCGGGCTTACACAGGGTGTCGAAGATGCGCAGCAGGCTGTTACAGAGCAGCGGGCCGACCTGGAGCGGAAGAGGTCGACCCTGGAGAGCGCCCAGGCGGCGGAGGTGTTGGCCGCCGCCGCGGTGGAGGACAAGAAAGCTGAACTTTCCACCCTGCAGGGCCAGCTTCCCGCCCTGCAGGCCAACGTCGATGCAGCCAATGAGGCGGTTGCGGGAAAGACCAGCCAGATCGTCGCCCTCCACCTGATCATGGATGGTTTCGTCGCCCGGCTGGGCGTGCTGAACGCGGATATCAAGGCCACGGAGGCTGACATCGTTTCCCTCCAGACCAGGGTGGCGCCTCTCCTGGAGCAGCTCAACCAGCTGAATGATGAAATCAGCACTACCGAAGCAGCCCTCAAGGACCTGCAGTCCCAACTGACCGCCCTCGACGGAAAGTTGACCGCGGCCCAGGAGACGCTGCGGGCGCTGGAGGCCCAAAAGAAGCAGAACAAGGACGTGATCACTGCGCAGAAGTCGACGGTCACGGCCTTGACAGCCAAACTGGGCGAGGTCCAGCTGCAGATAAAGGCCATCGACGGGACCATCGCGCTCGGAGGCTGCGCCGTCTGACGGGACACCCAGAAGGGCCAGGTCATTCATGACCTGGCCCTTCTGGGTGTCAGCAGCGTGAAGCGGAATCAGCCCAGTGCCTTGATGACTTCCTTGGCGACGTCCTCGCTGGACTGCGGGTTCTGCCCGGTGATGAGGTTGCCGTCGCGGACCACGTTGGAGGTCCAGGCAGCGCCGTTCTCAATTACCGCGCCCTTCTCCTTCAGCGCGTCCTCCACCAGCCACGGCGTGTTCTCGCCCGTGCCGCCGCCCAGCTCTTCCTCGTTGGTGAAGACTGTGAGGCGGCGTCCGGCGAAAACGAACGTGCCGTCGTCGTCCGTTGCGCTGAGCAGCCCGGCGGGACCGTGGCAGAAGGGGGCGATGACCTTGCCGGCCTTGTCCGCCGCCGCCAGCAGACGGCCCAGGTCGGCGTCCTTGTACAGGTCGGCCATGGGGCCGTGCCCGCCAGGCATGATGATGGCGTCATAGGCGGAGGGGTCGACGCCGGCAAGCACCAGCGGGTTCGAGAGCTCGCCGTCGATGGACGCCAGGTAGTCCCGGAAGCCTTTCGCGCGGTCCTCGCCGCCTGCGGATTCCGCAGCCAGGCTGACCTGGTCCACCGTGGGTTTCGCCCCGGCGGGGGTGGCGATGTGGACCGTGTGTCCGGCGTCGAGCAGCGTCTGGTGCGCCACCACCAGCTCTTCGGCCCAGAAACCGGTGGGGTGTTCGCTGCCGTCCTTCATGGTGAGGGAATCGGCTGCGGATACAACCATCAGAATGTTTGCCATGGTGTTGCTCCTGTCGTTGGGGACTGTTTTGCCGTGCTGCTTCTCCACTGCGCCGCGGTTATCCGGCCGCTGCTTCAAGTTCAGCGTAGGTGTCCTCGTCCAGCGTGACACCGGCTGCGGCCAGGTTTTCTTCCAGGTGCTTCACGGACCCGGTGCCAGGGATGGGCATCATCACGGGGGCGCGGCGCAGCAGCCACGCCAGCGCCACCTGCGAGGTGGTGGCCCCAAGGCGCTTCGCGGCCTCATCCAGCGGCCCGCCCGGCTGGGCCAGCTCGCCCGCGGAGATCGGGGCCCACGGGATGAAGCCGATGCCGTTGTCCTCCGAGTAGCGCAGCACATCCTCGGAGCTGCGGTCCGTGAGGTTGTACCGGTTCTGGACCGTGGACACGGTGAAGTGCTTCCCGGCGGCCTCGAGTTCCGCAACGCTGACCTGCGAGAGGCCCAGCGCCCGGACCTTGCCCTCGTCCTGCAGTTCGCGGAGCACTCCGAACTGCTCCTCGGCGTCCACCTTGGGGTCAATCCGGTGCAGCTGCAGCAGGTCCAGGGTGTCCACCTTGAGCTTCCGCAGGCTGAGTTCCGTCTGCTGGCGCAGGTACTCCGGCCGGCCTACGGGAATCCACTGGTTGGGGCCGGTGCGTGTAAAGCCCACCTTCGTGGCGATCTTCAGCCCGTCCTTATAGGGGTGCAGCGCCTCCGCCAGGATCTCCTCACTGATGTTGGGGCCGTAGGAGTCGGCGGTGTCGATGAAGTCCACCCCGAGTTCGACGGCGCGGCGCACCACCTGGATCGCGGTGCTGCGGTCGGCGGGCTCACCCCACACACCGTCACCGACAATGCGCATGGCACCAAAGCCAAGCCGGTGCACGGTTCCCAGGTCTTTCAGGTCAATCGTTGCGGACAGTTCCAGCTGGTTCGACGTATTCAGGCTCATAGGGGCGGCAACATCATAAGTTTGCTGAGTATTCCTGGGCGGGCTGAAATAAGCCGGCCCCCGCCGTCGTTATGCATCAAGTGCCTGCCGCGATCCGGCGGGTACCAACCCACAGAACAGCTTTGAAAGGCCGGCACCCGACGTGACTCTTCCCCTCTCCATCCTTGACCTGGCAACCATCGGGAAGGGCCAGACGGCGGCGGAGAGCTTCGCGGGCAGCGTGGCCATGGCACAGAGCGCGGAAAAGCTTGGGTACCGCCGCGTCTGGTACGCCGAGCACCACAACATGTCCTCCATCGCCTCCTCCGCCACCAGCGTCCTCATAGCCCACGTGGCCGCCCACACCGAAAGCATCCGCCTGGGCGCCGGCGGCGTCATGCTGCCCAACCACTCACCGCTGACCATCGCCGAGCAGTTCGGCACGCTGGAGACCCTGCACCCGGGCCGCATCGACCTTGGCCTGGGCCGCGCGCCGGGAAGTGACCAGAACACCATGCGCGCGCTGCGGCGGGATCCCATGTCCGCCGACAGTTTCCCGCAGGACGTCCTGGAACTCCAGGGCTACCTCACCGGCCCCACCCGCATCCAGGGCGTGGAAGCCACTCCCGGCAAGGGCACGAACGTGCCGCTGTACATCCTGGGCTCGTCGCTGTTCGGCGCGCGCCTCGCCGCCCAGCTGGGGCTGCCGTACGCGTTCGCCTCGCACTTTGCCCCGAACGCCCTGCAGGACGCGGTGGCCCTCTACCGCCGCGAGTTCAAACCCTCGGCGCAGCTGGACGCCCCGCATGTCATCGCCGGTGTGAACGTCATTGCCGCCGATTCGGCTTCCGAGGCGCAGGCCATGATGCAGGCCACCAAGCGTGCCCGGGTGTCGCTGTTCTTCGGCGGCGGCCGCGAGTTCACGGACGACGAGGCGGACATGATCCTCGATTCGCCGCAGGGTCAGCACGTCTCCCAGATGATGACGTATTCCGCGGTGGGGACGCCCGACGTCGTCCTGGACTACCTGGACAGCTTCGGCAGGCACGCCGACGCCGACGAGCTCATCGTGGCGCACCAGAGCACCGGCACGGACGCCCGGCTGCGGTCCGTGGAGCTGCTTGCCGAAGCCGCCGGACTGGCCCGGGTCTGAGCCGGCAGTTAAAGCCCGCCGTGCGTGCAGCCGCAGGGACCGCAGACTTTTACACATACGCAATACAAGGGACTTTCGGGGGTAACGGCGGAGGCTGACCATGGGAGTGCCCCCTCCGGAGTTCCGGGAACCTTGGGGAGGGGCACCAACCGGTAGCCCGCAGGAGATCCAGCGGCTGTAGTCCCGGCCCGGTCCTGCCTCAAAGGGGTACATGGATGCCAACGCCGTTGAACCAAAGCGTCGCGGATTCCGCACTGCTCACCAGGTCCCTGCCGCTGGGCATGCTCCGGACGTTCGTCCAGTCCGACGCCGCCGACGAAGGGCTCACGCCTGCGCTGCTGGCGGAACTGAAGGTCCTGGCCCGGGTGCCCGGGCTCATTGTGGCCTGCAATTACGGCGGAACCCTGTGCGACGCCGAAGGCATCTCCACCGAGACGCTCCCGTTGGGGAGTGCCGCCATCGCGCTGCGTGCCCTGGCAGCACTCCCCAACACCCACGCCGCCGTCATTTCCGGGCGGTCGCTGCGTGACCTCGCCGCAGTATCGCGCCTGCCGGCGGAGGTGCACCTGGTGGGCTCGCACGGCGCCGAGTTCGACATGGGGTTCGCGCACCAGCAGACCCTCGCCACCGAGTCCGTCCTGCAGAAAGTCCACGCCGCCCTCAACGAGGCCGTGGGGTTCCAGAAGGGCATCTGGCTAGAGCGCAAACCCGTGGCCGTTTCGGTGCACACCCGGCCGGCAGCTCCGGACGTCGTGGCGGCGGTAACTGACACCGCGCGGGAGGTGGCCCGCGCCCACGGACTGCACTTTATTGTGGACGGCTCCGTGCTGGACCTGTCCGTGGTGGAGCCGTCCAAGGCGGAGGCCCTGGAGAGCCTGCGGTCCCGGCTGGGAGCCAGCGCGGCCATGTATGCGGGCGACGCTGAGAGCGATGAACTGGCCATGGCAACCCTGCGCGGGCCGGACATGGGATTGCGGGTGGGACCGGGGGAGACCTCCGCCTCCTACCGGCTCCGCGACCCGGAATCCTTCGCCCGGGTGCTGGCGATCCTGTTCGAACTGCGGCGTGCCTGGCTGTTCGGCGAGGATGCCGTAGGCCTGGAACGGCACAGCCTGATCGGCAACGGATCCTCAACGGCCCTGGTGACACCGGACGCGAAAATCTGCTGGATGAGCCACCCCCTGCCTGACTCCGGATCGCTGTTCGCGCACATCCTGGGCGGAGACGCCGCAGGCCATTTTTCGGTGGAACCGGTCAAGGCCTCCCAGGTGCTCGGGCAGCGCTACGTGGACAGCACCATGATCGTTGAAACCCGCTGGGCGGACGTTACGGTAACGGACTACCTTGAGCCGGCCCCCGAGGGGATCACCAGCCTGGTGCGGGTGCTCTCCGGCAATGGCGCCGCCAGGATCACCTTCGCCCCCCGGCCGGACTACGCCAACGCCCCGTTCAGCATGGAGGCCCGCGGCGAGGAACTGCACGTGGTGGGGACGTCGGAGCCGTTCATCCTGCTGGCGCCCGGCGTGACCTTCAGCATCACCTCGGACGGGCGCCACGCCACGGCCACCGCCGCCGTCAACCTGCAGGACGGCCCGGTGGTGCTGAACCTGCGCTGCGGAGACACGGAGCACCAGCCCGCGGTACCCGAAAGTGAGGCGGACCGGCGCTCCGCGGTGGCGCTGCATGCCCGGCAGTGGGTGCAGGGGCTCGTCCTGCCGGGCGTCAAACCATCCCTGGTCCGGCGGTCGGCCCTGGTCCTGCGTGCCCTGGTGCATGAACCCACGGGCGCGGTCCTGGCGGCACCCACAACCTCCCTGCCCGAAGGGATCGGCGGGACGAGGAACTGGGATTACCGGTACTGCTGGCTGCGGGACGGTTCCATGACCGTCAACGCGCTGGTGGACCTGGGCTCCACCCGGGAGGCCACGGGCTTCCTGTCCTGGCTGGGACGGATCCTGGAGCACGCCCCCGGGCCCGAGTGGCTGCACCCCCTGTATTCCGTGACGGGCGCACCCCTGTCCACGGAAGCCGTCATCGACAGCCTGCCCGGTTACGCCGGGTCCCGTCCCGTGAGGATCGGCAACGCCGCTGACCACCAGGTCCAGCTGGATGTCTTTGGCCCCATCGCCGAGCTGATCCTTGCCCTGAGTGAACGGGAGGGGACGCTCGCCGACGAACACTGGGAGCTGATGGTCCAGATGGCGTCAGCCGTCCTGGCCCGCTGGCACGAACCCGACCATGGAATCTGGGAGGCCCGCCGGGCACCGCGCCACCACATCTACACGAAGGTGATGTGCTGGGTGACCCTTGACCGCGCGCTCCGCACGGCGTCCCGCCACGGCCGCGTTCCCGAGCCATCCTGGGCGCCGGTGGCCGCCACCATCAGGGACGAAGTCCTGCGGGAGGGCTGGGACGAGTCCGCGAAGTCCTACACGGTGGCCTATGACAGCCCGGACCTGGATGCCGCCGTCCTGCACATCGGGCTCTCCGGCCTGCTGGACGTCACGGACCAACGGTTCCTGGATACCGTCACCGCCGTGGAGCGGGAACTCCGGGTGGGGCCCACCGTGTTCAGGTACAGGTACGACGACGGCCTGCCGGGGCTGGAGGGCGGCTTCCACATCTGCACCACCTGGCTGATCGAGGCGTACGTTGCCACGGGCCGGATCGAGGAAGCCTGGGACCTCTTCGACCAGCTGGTGAACCTTTTCGGGCCCACCGGGCTGCTGCCGGAGGAGTACGATCCCGGCACCGAAACCCACCTGGGGAACCACCCCCAGGCCTACTCCCACCTCGGCTTCATCCGCTGCGCCCGGATCCTGGACGAACACCAGGACAAACGGTAGCCGGCTCTCTTCCTGGGTACCTAGAGTGGAGGTGACACCACCCCGAAACGGAAACGAGACCCATGTCCGCCACCCGCGCCCAGGGAGTGGGCTTCCGTTCTGAACGGGGGCCCATCCTCATTGCCCTGATGCTCGCCACCGGGTTGGTGGCCATCGATTCCACCATCGTGGCCACGGCCGTTCCGTCGATTGTGCGGGACATCGGCGGGTTCGAGTCGTTTCCCTGGCTCTTTTCGGCGTACCTCCTGGCACAAGCCGTCTCCGTGCCCATCTACGGAAAACTCTCGGACATGGTGGGCCGCAAACCGATCATCCTTGCGGGCATCGGGCTGTTCCTCCTCGGATCGGTACTCTGCGGCATCGCCTGGAGCATGCCCGCCCTGATCGCCTTCCGTGCCCTGCAGGGACTCGGAGCCGGCGCAGTGCTGCCTGTCTCCATCACCATCGCAGGGGACATCTACTCGCTGGAGGAACGGGCCAAGGTCCAGGGCTACCTTGCGAGCGTGTGGGCGGTTTCCTCCGTGGTGGGACCAAGCCTGGGCGGCATATTTGCCGCAGTGGGCTTCTGGCGCGGAATCTTCCTGGTCAACATCCCGCTGTGCCTGCTGGCGGGATGGATGCTCGTCCGGACCCTGCACGAGAACGTGGAAAGGGCCAAACACCGCGTGGACTACGCCGGGGCAGCCCTGTTGGCTGCTTCGCTTGGCCTGCTCATCCTCGGAGCCCTTGAGGGCGGCCACGGCTGGGCCTGGAATTCACCGGTGAGTCTTGGCATCTTTGCCGTGGGCGGGATCCTGCTGGCCCTGTTCCTCGTGGTGGAACGGCGCGCGGCGGAACCGGTGCTGCCGTCTTGGGTGGTCTCGCGCAGGCTCCTTGGCACCACAGCCCTCGTGTCCTTCGGCGTAGGTGCCGTGATGATCGGACTGACGTCCTACGTGCCCACGTTCCTGGAAGGCGCGCTGGCCAGCTCGCCACTGGTCGCCGGGCTGGCCCTGGCGGCACTCACCCTGGGCTGGCCGATCAGCGCCTCGCAGGCAGGACGCTTCTACCTGCGGATCGGGTTCAAGGCCACAGCGCTCATCGGCATCTCCATCACCGTGGCAGGCCTCGCGGTCCTTGCATTCACCGCCGCTGCTCCCAGCGTGGCGCTGGTCGCCGCCAGCTGCTTCGTCGTCGGGCTCGGCCTGGGACTGGTGGCCACCCCCACGCTGATCGCCGCCCAGTCCAGCGTTTCCTGGAATGAGCGGGGCGTGGTCACCAGCACCAACATGTTCGCCCGGTCCATCGGGAGCGCACTGGGCGTGGCCGTCTTCGGTGCCGTGGCCAACGCCATCTATGGGGGAACGGCCGGAGGCGACAGCAACGGCCCTGCGGTGGTGGCCGCCTCCGGTGCGGTCTTCGTGGCCGCCCTGGCAGCCGGGGTCCTGACGGTGGCGGCAGTCCTGGCGATGCCTGCCGTCCGGGCGGCCACCAAGGACGCCGGCGGTGAAGGAAATGGGGGCAGCGGGGAGCCGGTCCTCACCGACGCGGAGGACAGCTCCCGATAACCGCCTTGGGCTTACGGCCAGCAGCCAGCAGCCAGCAGCCAGCAGCCAGTAGCCGACAGCCAGCGGCCAGTACCCGACAGTCAGCGGCCGGCAACTAGCAGCCGGCAATCAGCGGCCGGCCCGGAAGATCTCCGGAGCGGGCCGGGTGCCGGTGGCCAGGTCCGCAAGGATCCGGCCGATGACCGGGGTGAATTTGAACCCGTGGCCCGAGAAGCCGGCGCCGATCACCACGGGGCCGATCCGGTCCAGGACGAAGTCCTCGTCCGGGGTGGTGGTGTAGGTGCAGCTGACCGCCTCGAAGGAGTCCGCGTCCACCCCGGGCAGCCATGTCCGCGCGTACTCCTGCAGGGCGGCGAGCTGCACCGGCTCCGGAAGGAAGGACCGCCGGTCCGGATCCACCAAAGGGCCCACTCCGTGCCAGCCGGCCTTGATTCCCTCACCCGGGGTCTGCATCCCGTACACCGGGGAGTACCAGCTCCTGTACTCCGTCCCGGTGCCCGGGTAGTGGTTGAAGCCAGGCCACGCTGCTCCCGGGTCCGTAACCCGGAAGTGCGCCGGCTGCTCCTGGGTGACGCGCAGCTGCGGAATCCTCAGCCCGGAGCCGTTGGCCAACGCCCGGCCCAGGAGTTTTTCCGTCCAGCCGCCGGCAGTCACCACCACCTGCGCCGCGGTGAGCACCTCCGTTCCCGCAGCGGACTCCACAACCAGCCGGACGCCGTCGTCCATGACCTTGAAGTCCACCACCTTGGTGTGGTGCCGCATCTCGGCACCACGGGCCACGGCGAGCCGCTGCATGGCGGGGAGGGCGGCGTCAGGGTTGAGCTGGCCGCCGTCGGGCAGGTGGAGCACCTGCTGGTCGAAGCGGATGCCGCGCCAGCGTTCCGCCGCTTCTTCGGGGTGTAGGAATTCGGCGCGGATCCCGGCCTGCTCCAGGGCGGCTGCAACGTCGGCGAACAGCGGCTCCGGCCCGTGGTTGACCACCCCCGTGCGCGCCAGCAGCTGTTCGCCGCTTTCCTCCTCGAGCTCGTCCCAGAGGGCAAGCCCCTCGGCCAGCATGGCCACGTACTCGGGCCGGTGGTAGCCCGGGTTCAGGTTGCGGGTGGTGCCGTGGGAGGCCCCGATCCGGTGCCCGGGCCCGAACTGCTCCACTAGCGTCACCTGCCGGCCGCGGCGCGACAGCGCCCACGCGGCCGCCGAGCCCATCGCCCCGCCGCCGATCACCACGGTGTCCACAACAGTTTCCATCAGCCCTCCAGGGTCAGGTCAGCAGCAGCGCCACGCCGATCATGGCCGGCACTGCCACCACGGTGGTTATCAAAACGGTGTCCTTGGCCACGGTGAGGCCGGTCTTGTAGCGGCTGGCGGCCACGAAGACATTCTGAGCGGTTGGCAGCGCGGCGGTCACCACGACGGCGAACAGGAGGTGGCCCTCCAGGCCCAGCAGGAAGCGGGCAAAGAGATAGGCAAGCACCGGCTGGACGCCGAGTTTGAAGGCGCTGGCAAGGAGCGTGTCCACGCGGCGGCCCGCGGACGCCTGCAGCGGGCGGGTGCCGTTCAGGCTCATGCCGAACGCGATCAGCATGGCGGGAATCGCCGCGCCGCCGATCAGGTGGATCGGCTCCATGACCAGTTCCGGGACCTGCCAGCCGGTGCCTGCCACCAGCAGGCCCAGTGCCGAGCCGACGATCATGGGGTTCCGCACGATCATCACGAGGAAGGTCAGCGGCGTGGTGCGGTGGCTGCTGGTGCTCGAATCCAGGAGCATCAGGAACAGCGGCGTAAAGAAGGCAAGCTGGAAGATCAGGAGGGGCGCCACATAGCTGGCGTCACCCAGCACGTAAACCGCGATGGGAATGCCCAGGTTTGCCGAGTTGACCAGCGACGCCGCCATGGAGGACATCAGCGACTCGGGAAGCGAACGTTTGAGCCAGAACCTGGCAATGGCGAAGAAGATCATGGCCGTGGCCACGGCAGAGACCGCCGCCACCAGCAGCGGAGCAGCGAAGACTTCGGCGAGGCGCGCCTTGCTGAGGGTTTCGAAGAGCAGTGCAGGGCTGGCCACGAAAAACGTGAGGGAGCTCAGCACCTGCCGGGCGTTGTCACCCAGGATTTTCTGCCGGCCCACGAACCAGCCCACCAGGATGATGCACCACACCACGAAGAAGCCGGCCAGCACGCCTAGCATGGGACAGCCCGCAGGTCGCGGCGGAGCAGGGGACCGGGGCTCACGCTCCGGTTACAGTGCGGCGTTGTTAAGCGCGAAAGGGGGGCGCAGCAGGCCCGGGGTCAGACCCTCGGCGGGGTCGTTGCCCAGTTGGATCACGCGGTTGTTTTCGTCCACGTGGACCACCCTGGGCTCATAGCTCTTCGCTTCCTCGGTGGTCATCTGCGCGTAGGTAATCAGGATGACAATGTCGTTTTCCTGCATCAGGTGGGCCGCCGCCCCGTTGATGCCGATGACGCCGGAGCCGCGCTCGCCGGCAATGGTGTAGGTCTCCAGACGGGAGCCGTTGGTCACGTCCACGATGGACACCAGCTCACCCGGCAGGATGTCGGCGGCCTCAAGCAGGTCCAGGTCAACAGTGACCGAACCTACGTAGTGCAGGTCAGCGTGCGTGACGGTGGCCCGGTGGATTTTGGACTTGAACATTGTTCGATTCATAACGGCTTCAGTCTAGCGGCGGGGGCCCTGCCGCGCAGTGACGCAGGAAACACTTGCGCAGGGACGGTCCCGGCGCAGTGACGCGTCCGACGGCGGCCGGTCACCCGGCGACGTCAGCCGCCACTGCTCCTGCCGTGGCAGCAAGGGTTTCCCGGGCTGCCAGGATGGCCGGGCGCTTGGCGCTGGAACGGCGGACCGAGGTGAAGACGGTGCGCCGCGGTTTCCCCGGCAGGTCCAGGAGCCGGGCCGTGGTGTCCCTGCCGGTCCACACCAGGTCCGGCATCAGCGCCACGGCGTTGCCCGACTCGATCAGCCGGATCTGCGCCTGGAGGTCAGCGGTCTCATAGCGCACGTCGGGTTCGAATCCCGCACTCCGGCAGGCCTGCTCGGCCCAGTGCCTCGACGCGGCACCCCGCGGCTCCATCACCCAGGCGAGTTCCGCGGTGTCCTCGATCGAGGAGATGGCGGGGCCGCCGTCGGACGCCGGCGGGACGGCGAGCCGGATGGCATCGGTGGTCAGCCTGACCCTGTCCAGCTCGGGATAACGGGGGGCGGCGTGACCCGGATACTGCTCGGCAATGACAAGGTCAAAATCGCGGGCCCAGGTTTCGTGCAGGGCGGTCTCGGGCTCGCGCTGGATCATCTCGATCCGGACTTCGGGGTACGTGCGGGACATGCGCGTGAGCGTTTCCGGCATAAGGGCAAGGGCTGCCGACTGGAAAACGGCGATCCGGACGGTGCCGGTGACCGTGGTCAACGATGCGGCCAGGTCCGCCTCGGCCTGCTCCATGGTTTCCAGCAGGCTCGCGGTGTGCGCCACGAGGACTTCGGCCTGGGGCGTGAGCTGCACCCGTCGCCCCGTCTTGCGGAGCAGTTGGACCCCTACTTCCTTTTCCAGCAGGGCAAGCTGCTGCGAGACCGACGACGGGCTGTACTGCAGTGCCTCCGCCACCTCCGCGAGGGTCCCCCGGATGCTGAGTTCCCGGAGCAGGCGGAGCCGGCGCACATCAAGCATGGGGAAATCCTTACCTAAACTAACGAATATAGGTTAGAAGTAGTCACTTTATCTAACGCAAACCCGCTTGCATACTGTTGGGACCGAGTTACCCCCGTCACAAGCGATTCTTCTCGCGCCGTGACGGGGTCGCACCCCAAGCAGGAGTTCCTGATGAGCACTAGAGATATGACCCAGTCGATCATGCGGCGCAAGCCCATTGACGACATAGAAGAAGAGAACAAACACAGTGGCCTCTTTAAGTCACTCGGGCTTTGGCAGCTTACGGCGATCGGCGTAGGCGGCATCATCGGCGTCGGCATCTTCTCCCTCGCGGGACTGGTGGCCGCCGGCAGCGAGAGCACACCCGGGGTGGGGCCCGCGGTGCTGATCTCCTTCCTGGTGGCAGGCCTTGCGTCTGCCGCCGCTGCTCTGTCTTACGCGGAATTCGCGGGCATGATCCCCCGCGCCGGGTCCGCCTACACCTACGGATACGTGGCGCTGGGCGAGATCATCGGCTGGTTCATCGGCTGGGACCTCCTGCTGGAGTACATCGCCATCGTGGCGGTGGTTGCCATCGGCATCTCCGGCTACTTCGACGCCTTCCTCTCGGGAATCGGCATCAACATGCCCATCTGGATGACCTCCACCGCTGACGAGGGCCGCGGCGGCATCGTCAACATTCCGGCCATCGTGGTCTGCCTGATCGTGACCTGGATCCTGTCCCGCGGCACCAAGGCCTTCGGCCGGTTTGAACTCGTGGCCGTTGCCATCAAGGTCATCCTGATCCTTTTCATCATCGGACTGGGCGTCTTCTACATCGACACCAACAACTACAACCCGTTCATGCCCAGCGGCTTCGGCCCCGTCCTGGCCGGCGCGGCCACGGTCTTCTTCGCCGTCTTCGGCTACGACGCCATGAGCACCGCGGCGGAAGAGGCCAAGGACGGCAAGAAGCACATGCCCAAGGCCATCATCCTGTCGCTGATCATTGCGATGCTGCTCTACGTGGCAGCCACCCTGGTGCTTACCGGCATGCAGAACTACAAGGACATTGACCCCACGGCCGGTTTTGCCTCGGCCTTCACGGGTGTTGGCCTGCCGGTGATCGCCACCATCATCTCGGTGTTCGCCGTCCTGTCCATCCTCACCGTGATGCTGACCTTCCTCCTGGGTGTTACCCGCGTCTGGTTCTCCATGAGCCGCGATGGCCTGCTGCCCGGCTGGTTCTCCAAGACAGACCGCCACGGCACCCCGCAGCGCGTCACGTGGATTGCCGGCGTCGCCTCCGCACTGCTGGCCGGCGTGTTCCCTATCAAGGCCGTTGCCGACCTGACCAATATCGGCATCCTGGCCGCGTTCGTCGTCGTCTGCTTCTCGGTGATCGTGTTCCGCTACAAGAAGCCGGACGCGCCCCGGACCTTCCGCCTGCCGTTCATGCCGTTCATCCCGGCCTTCGGCGTGCTGGCCTCCGCGTTCCTGATGTTCCAGCTGCACTGGGAGACCTGGGCTCGTTTCGGCGTCTGGCTCCTTGTTGGCCTGGCGATCTACTTCTTCTACGGCAAGAAGCACTCGCTCATGAACCCCAACAGCCCCCGGCACCAGGAGATTGTGGAGATGCACCGCCCCGTCGGCTGACCCGCCCAGGGGACGCTCTCTCACTTAATGCCGCTTAAACACGGACGCTCTATCACCCTCCTGTGGGGGGTGATAGAGCGTTTCCGTTTTTCCCGCATTAAGTGAGAGAGGGTGGCCGTATTTGTTGCATCAAGTGAGAGAGCGTCGCTGGGGGAGGGGGAGTTCGGGCGGGGCTTAATTCTTCATCTTTTCTAACCTGTATTGCTTAGAAAAGATCGCTTTATCTTATGTGACTGGAAGCTCATACTGGTGGATAAGACCTCCTTGAACCCCAGGAAAGAACGAGAACAGCCATGACCCACATTGCAATGGAACCGGCAGCCGCCACCGGAACTGCGCCCCGGACTGTCGACGTCGACGTGCCCCAGGCCAAGGCATTGGCCACCGAAGCAGTGGCACTGGTCCGCCACTGGCTGACCGAGGCAGCCAAGGTTCCCGTGGATGCTTCCGCCCAGCAGCTCGCCGGCGTCCTGAAGGACCCCAACGGCCTGGAATTCACCGTTGGCTTCGTGGACGGCGTGGTCCGCCCCGAGGACCTCAACGTCGCCGCACGCAACCTCGCCGCGCTGGCCCCCAAAGTCCCCGCCTTCCTGCCCTGGTACATGCGGAGCGCCGTGGCACTTGGCGGAACCATGGCCCCGATCCTGCCGCAGGTTGTCATCCCCGTCGCGCGCAAGGTCCTGCGCGAAATGGTGGGCCACCTGATTGTTGACGCCACCGACGCCAAGCTGGGACCCGCCATCGCGAAGATCCGCAAGGACGGCATCAAGCTGAACGTCAACCTCCTGGGCGAAGCCGTCCTGGGCGAGCACGAGGCCTCCCGCCGGCTCGAGGGCACGCACACGCTGCTGGCGCGCCCCGACGTCGACTACGTCTCCATCAAGGTCTCCTCCACGGTGGCCCCGCACTCGCCGTGGGCCTTCGACGAGGCCGTTGCGCACGTCGTCGAGAAGCTCACCCCGCTGTTCGAGCGCGCAGCGTCATTTCCCAAGGCCAAGTTCATCAACCTGGACATGGAGGAGTACAAGGACCTGGACATGACCATCGCGGTCTTCACCAGGATCCTGGACAAGCCCCAGTTCAAGAGCCTCGAGGCCGGCATCGTGCTCCAGGCCTACCTCCCGGACGCACTTTCCGCCATGATCCGCCTGCAGGACTGGGCCGCTGAGCGCCGCGCCAACGGCGGCGCCGCCATCAAGGTCCGCGTGGTGAAGGGCGCCAACCTGCCCATGGAGCAGGTGGAAGCCTCGCTGCACGACTGGCCGCTGGCAACGTGGGGAACCAAGCAGGACTCGGACACCAGCTACAAGAGCGTCATCAACTACTCGCTGCACCCGGAGCGGATCAAGAACATCCGGATCGGCGTTGCCGGCCACAACCTGTTCGACATCGCGTTCGCGTGGCTGCTGGCCAAAAAGCGCGGCATCGCGGACACCGCACGGCAGAGCATCGAGTTTGAGATGCTGCTCGGCATGGCACAGGGCCAGGCCGAAGCCGTCAAGAAGGACGTCGGCTCGCTCCTGCTCTACACACCGGTGGTGCACCCGGCCGAGTTCGACGTCGCCATCGCCTACCTGATCCGCCGCCTCGAAGAAGGGGCAAGCCAGGACAACTTCATGTCCGCCGTGTTCGAGCTGGACAAGAACGAAGCCCTGTTCGAGCGGGAAAAGCAGCGCTTCCTCTCCTCCCTTGAAGCCCTGGACAACAGCGTGCCGCCCGCCAACCGGCAGCAGAACCGCAACCTTCCGCCGCAGCCCCTGCCGCACGATTCGTTCAAGGACACCCCGGACACCGATCCCTCGCTGCCGGCCAACCGCGACTGGGGCCGTGCCATCCTGGAACGCGTCCCGTCCTCCACACTCGGCAACGCCGCCGTGGAAGCCGCCTTCATCAACGACGAAGCAACCCTGAACGACGCCATTACCACCGCCGTCGACAAGGGCAGGGCCTGGGGCGCGCTCTCAGGCGCCGAGCGCGCCGAGATCCTGCACCGCGCCGGCGACATCCTCGAAGCCCGCCGCGCCGACCTGCTCGAGGTCATGGCCAGCGAAACCGGCAAGACCATCGACCAGGGCGACCCGGAGGTCAGCGAAGCGGTGGACTTTGCCCACTACTACGCCGAGTCCGCGCGGAAGCTGGACAAGGTCGACGGCGCCACGTTCGTCCCGGCCAAGCTCACCGTGGTCACACCGCCGTGGAACTTCCCGGTCGCCATCCCCGCAGGGTCCACCCTCGCGGCACTCGCCGCCGGCTCCGCCGTCGTGATTAAGCCCGCCAAGCAGGCCGCCCGCAGCGGTGCCGTGATGGTGGAAGCCCTGTGGGAGGCCGGCGTTCCGCGCGATGTGCTGACCATGGTGCAGCTGGGCGAGCGGGAACTCGGCAGGCAGCTGATCTCCCACCCGGCCGTCGACCGCGTGATCCTCACCGGCGGCTACGAGACCGCCGAACTGTTCCGGTCCTTCCGCCAGGACCTGCCGCTGCTGGCCGAGACCAGCGGCAAGAACGCCATCATCGTCACCCCCAGCGCGGACCTGGACCTGGCAGCCAAGGACGTGGCGTACTCCGCGTTCGGCCACGCCGGCCAGAAGTGCTCGGCCGCGTCACTGGTGATCCTGGTGGGTTCGGTGGCCAAGTCCAGGCGCTTCCACAACCAGCTGATCGATGCCGTCACCTCCCTGAAGGTGGGCTACCCGGAGGACCCCACCAGCCAGATGGGCCCGATCATCGAGCCCGCCAACGGCAAGCTCCTCAACGCCCTCACCACCCTGGGCGACGGAGAAAACTGGGCCGTTGAGCCCAGGAAGCTGGACGGCACCGGCCGGCTCTGGAGCCCGGGCGTGCGCTACGGCGTCAAGCGCGGCTCCTACTTCCACCTCACTGAATTCTTCGGCCCCGTCCTGGGCGTGATGACCGCCGAGACCCTGGAAGAGGCCATCGACCTCCAGAACCAGATCGAGTACGGCCTCACCGCCGGGCTGCACTCCCTGAACTCCGAGGAACTGGGAATCTGGCTGGACAGCATCCAGGCCGGAAACCTCTACGTGAACCGCGGCATCACGGGCGCGATTGTGCAGCGCCAGCCGTTCGGCGGCTGGAAGAAGTCCGCAGTGGGTGCAGGCACCAAGGCCGGTGGACCCAACTACCTGGCAGGCCTGGGTGACTGGGCCCCTGCCACAAGCACCGCGGATGCCGACATCACCCACCCGGGCGTGCGCCGCATCCTTGACGCGGCCGGGTCCGCCCTGGACCCGGCCGGCTTCGAGTCCGTCCAGCGTGCGCTGGCCTCCGATGCGCAGGCCTGGGCAGAGGAGTTTGGTACCGCCAAGGACGTCTCCGGACTCAGCGCGGAACGCAACATCTTCCGCTACCGCAGCCTTCCCGTGACGGTGCGCCTGTCCGAGGGTGCGCCGCTGGCGGACCTGGTCCGGACCGTGGCGGCCGGCGTACTGGCGGGCTCGGAGCTGACCGTTTCCAGCGCCGTCGAGCTTCCCGCCCAGCTGCACCCGGTGCTGCTGGCCCTGGACATCGAGGTGACGGTGGAGTCCGACGCCGACTGGCTGGCTTCCGCGGGCAGGCTCGCCGCGGCGGGCAAGCTGTCCAATGGCCGCGTCCGCCTGATTGGCGGCACCGCGACGGCCCTGGCGAAGGCCACGGGGGGACGTCCCGACCTGGCAATCTACGCGCACCCGGTGACCGAAGCGGGCCGCGTTGAGCTGCTGCCCTTCGTGCACGAACAGGCCGTCAGCATCACGGCGCACCGCTTCGGCACCCCGAACCACCTCTCGGACGCCCTGATCTAGCAGCCCAGGCCCGCGGAGTTTCCGCGCACACTGCAGGATTACCGCACATACAGAAGGCCGGGCGGCCACCTTTCACGGTGACCGCCCGGCCTTCTGCAGTGTGTTGGTGTTATTTGCCTGTCAGCCGAGGTACCACCCGGGCGGCGTCCAGGTCACCGGAACGCTGTGAGCGGAGAAATCCTCGCACCGCGTGCACGTGTACGCTACTTCGCCCAGGGAAGCGACCGTTCCGTCACGCCGGTACGTGGGCGGGATGTAGGACTCCAGATAGACGAATTCGTCCGTCCGGCAGGTGTCGCAGGTGGGTTTGCCTACGTAGCCGGTATCGGTTGTTGCGATCCCGGCGCCGAGGTTGGAGCGGCGGGTGGCCGGCGGCCGCGCAGTGTTGATGGGGCGCGCATGGGCCGAGCTGGCATGGGTGTTCCTGGCTGTCGTCATTGGCTGCCTGTCCCGGGTGGAAATCCTGGCATGCAGGAGCCCCCCGTGCTTGAGAACCGGCCAGCTGCTTGACCCTAGGAAGTCAGCATAGGGGATGCTGCCTTCAGCAATCAATGGAAACTGCGGAATGGCTGCGCCCGCCGGGGCGGCGCCGGCGTTATGCTTGCCGGTTAATTGTCCTGCCCACAATGGACTGCGTCAGTGCATCAATGACCTCCGCATTGGCCAGTGGATTGCGGATCAGGGTGAAGTCCACGTCGCCCACTGCCGGCAGGTCGAACCGCCGGGTGATGATTTTGAGGTCTTCCGGGACGAGCGACGACGGCATGACGGCCACGCCGATTCCTGCCCGGACGGCCGCCAGCACACCGCTGATTTGCCGCGTGGTGCAGGTGATCCGCCAGGTCCTGCCATGGGACTCAAGGGCGTCAATGGCGAGCTTCCGGCTCAGGCTGGGTGACGGGTAGGCGATGAGCGGCACGGGAGCCGCCGGGTCCAGCGTGGTCTGCTCCAGCCCCACCCAGGAAAAGGAATCATGCTGGACCACGGTTCCGTCCTTGGCTCCGGCCACCCACTTGACGAAGACAAGGTCCAACTGCCCCGCGTTGAGCTTCCGGTACAGCTGGTCGCTTTGGCCCACCGTCAGCTCCAGGTTGATCTGCGGATAGATCTGCCGGAACTCCCGCAGGATCCGCGGCAGGCCCGTGATGGCCAGGTCATCGGCCGTGCCGAACCGCAGCCGTCCGCGCATCGCAGAACCGGAGAAGTAGCGGGAGGCGGAATCGTGGGCTGCCAGGATGTTCCGGGCGAAGCCCGCCATGGCGTCCCCGTTGTCCGTCAGCCGCACATCGCGGGTATCCCGGCTGACCAGGACCCTCTTGGCGGCCGCCTCCAGCTTGCGGACATGCTGGCTGACGGTGGGCTGGGCCAGGCCCAGCCGCTCCGCCGCCTTGGTAAAGCTCAGCGTTTCTGCGACGGCGAGGAAGGAGCGCAGCTGGGCTGGTTCGAACACGATGGACTCCGGGGGGCGTCGGTGCGGGCGTGGCTGTATTGCAGTCTGCAATAGGAGTTATAGGGACGATACGTCTCCATAATCCCGTGTTCCACCCTAGCGTTAAGGGCATCCCGGACCGCACGCACTTGAGGACACACCTGTGGCACCCCCACCGCCGTCATCGGCAACCGTCACCCAAACCGTCATCGATACCGCCGGCTCCGCGCCGCCGGACCACCAGACCCAGCCGCTCGCCGTCGTTACTGAACGCCTGCCCTGGAAACACACCTTCATCTCCCTTCGGGTCCCCAACTTCCGCATCTTCGCGATAGGCCACTTCATCGCCGTCGTCGCCATCTGGATGCAGCGGATCGCCCAGGACTGGATGGTGCTGGAGCTGTCCGGATCCGTCACGGCCGTGGGCATCACCGTGGCGCTGCAGTTCCTGCCGTCCCTGCTCCTGGGACCGTGGGGCGGGATGGTGGCCGACCGGTTTGCCAAGCGGAAGATCCTGATTCTGTGCCAGGGCATGGCGGCAGTCCTGGCGGCTGTGCTGGCGGCCCTCGCCCTGAGCGGGGCTGTTGAGGTGTGGCACGTCTACGTCATCGCGCTGGTGCTTGGCCTGGTGACGGTCCTTGACCAGCCGGCCCGGCAGGTCTTCGTCAATGAACTCGTGGGACCCACCTACCTGCGCAACGCCATCAGCGTTAACTCCACCACCTTCCAGCTGGGCGGCCTGATCGGTCCCGCGCTGGCGGGGTGGATGCTCACTGCCGTGGGTGCCGGATGGGCTTTCGCCGGCAATGCCGTGGCATGCTGTTCCACCGTGGCCATGCTGCTTCTTTTGCGCAAGGACCAGCTGTTCGTGAGCGAGCCCGCCCCGAAGAGCAAGGGTATGCTGCGCGAGGGACTGCGGTATGCGCTGGGCAAGCCCACCATTTACTGGCCGTGGCTGATGGCAGGATTCATCGCGGTGTTCGCCATGAGCCTGCCCGTGGTGCTCGCCGCCTTCGCGGACCACGTGTTCAACGCCGGTGCCGCGGGCTATGGCCTCCTGAACGCCCTGGTGGCGCTGGGCGCGCTGGCCGGCGCGGTGGCATCCACTCGGCGCCGCCGGCTCCGGCTGCGCTCCGTGGTGTTCTGCGCGGGAATGTACGGGGTCATGCTGTGCCTTGCCGCGCTGGCGCCGTCCATGCCGGTGTTCGGCGCGGTCATGGTGCTCTCGGGGTTCTGGTGCCTGATGTTCCTGACAGGGTCCAACCAGCTGGTCCAGGTCAGCTCCAACATGGGCATCCGGGGCAGGGTCATGAGCTTGTACATCATGGTCCTGATCGGCGGCCAGGCAATCGGCGGGCCAATGCTGGGCTGGATCGCCGAGCACGCCGACCCGCACGTGGCGCTGCTGGTGTCCGGCGGCGTGCCTGCCCTCGCGGCACTGACGGTCGCGGTCATCCTGGCGCGCAAGGGCTCGCTGTCGCTGAGGGTCAACCTCAAGGACCGGCGGCAGCCCGTGCGGATTGTCGGGCGGGCCGCCGCGTAACCCGCACTATAAGGCCAGGTGCGGGTACGCCTCTTCGCGCTTCTGGAACTCCAGGACATCCCTGTTGCGGATGACGCCGTCGCGGATCTCGATGGCACGGGCGATGGTCTCGTTGGCGTCCCACGCGCCGGGGCCACTGACGACGGTTTCCAGGAAAGGCAGCAGCGCCTGGCTGATTTCCCAGCTGGCGGAGTTCCAGAGGTAGGACGGGCTGTGGTCCACGGCGTAGTAGTTGATGTGGTCGCCCACCGTGAACATGGGGTCGGCGAAGGTGGTGGACCGGGCCCAGCTGAAACCCATGCCCTCGTCGCACGACACATCCACAATCAGGCTCCCGGGACTGAACGCCGCCAGGTCCTCCGTGCGCAGGTACGTCAGCGGGTTGTTGGGGTCCTGCAGGGTGCAGTTGACCACGATGTCGCTCTCGGCCAGGAACGGTGCCAGCGGGACCCTGCCGCGCTCGCTGATGACCTGGCTCAGGAACGGGGCTTCGTCGCCGTGGTCGAACTGGACGATGTTCACCGAGTGGATCGGTGCCCCGACGGCGGCCACGCCCCGGTTGGTCAGCACCTGGACGTCATGGATCCCGTGCGCGTTCAGCGCGGTGACGGCGCCCCGGGCCGTTGCGCCGAAGCCGATGACCGTGGCACTGAGCCTCCGGCCGTAGTCGCCGGTGGACCCGGTCAGCGCCAGGGCGTGCAGCACGGAGCAGTACCCCGCGAGTTCGTTGTTCTTATGGAACACGTGCAGCCCAAAGCCGCCGTCGCTGGCCCAGTGGTTCATGGCCTCGAAGGCAATCAGCGTGAGCTTCTTGTCGATGGCCAGCTGGGTGATGGCGCGGTCCTGGACGCAGTGCGGCCAGCCCCAGAGGACCTGGCCGTCCCGCATGTCGGCGAGGTCTTCCGGCTGGGGCTTGGGCAGGAGGACGACGTCGGCCTCCGCCAGCAGCGCCTCCCGGCCGGCCATCCTGCCCACCAAAGGCGAGAGGTGTTCGTCCGAGACGCCCAGCCGCTCGCCGTAGCCGGTTTCCAGGATGATGTGCTCGCGGATGTCGGGCGCAATGCGCTCGAAATGCAGCGGATGGATGGGGAGCCGGCGCTCATCGGGCTTCCTGGTTGAGGCCAGGACGCCGAGGGTCAGTCTTTTCTGCTGCCCGGTCACTTCTTTTTGGCGGCCTTGCTGGAGGTGATGTCCAGGGAGCTGGCGGGGGCGGAAGCGGCCTTCTTGTCGGCCCGCTTTTCCTTGATGGACTTGCCGGATTTTTTGGATGCTGTTTGACGCGGGGACTTGTCAGCCATGAATTGCTCCTGTAGCGGAACCGAAGAGGTTCCTGGCTTCTGACGATACACGCCGGTACCTAATGGCCCCGGGGTGGCTTGTCTTCTGTCCCGCTGCAAGCAGTGGAGCGGCTGACGGGAATCGAACCCGCGTATCAAGCTTGGGAAGCTAGCGCTCTACCATTGAGCTACAGCCGCGCTGCCCCGCCGTGGAGGGGCAGAACATAGCTTAGCGCAGAACTTTGCCTGCCTTGCCCACACACGCTGCGCGCCGCCCGTGTCCCGGTGAGGGGCACGTCATCCAGTAACTCTTCAATAACGTCGCCTGCCGTGGCTAGGTGTGCCCGCGGAGCGCTGGCTAACCTGAACCGGGTAGCTGCGGGGCCGGGGGGAGTGCAGCTACTGCGGCACTTGAACCTCAACCACAGGAAGATCCCCCATGGCATTCGCAGAACACGAGGTCCTTATCCGGCGGGACGCCATGGCCGTGTATCTGTACCTGCTTGATGCCACCAACCTGCCTGCGTGGAACGACTCGGTGCGCAGCGTCAGGCTGCTGCAGGGCGCATCTGCTTCCAAGGGGGCGGTGTACCGCAAGATGGTGGCCGGACGGTCCGGGCTGAGCATCCCCGCGGAGCTGGAAATCACCCACTCCAGGCCCGGAGCCGAAATCCAGTTCCAGGCCATGTCCGGGCCGGCCCACCGTTCAGGCGGGTACTACCTCAGCACGGAGGCGGCAGGAACGCGCGTCAGGTTTGCCCTTGAGGCCCGGGCAGAAGGGGCGGCCGGCATCCTGCACAGGCTCGGGATCCTCAATCGGGTCGGATTCCTGAACAGGATGCTTCAACGCAGCCTCTCCACCGAGGTGGCCCAGCTCGAACGGCTCAAGGACGTCCTGGAGCTCCAGCCCGCTATGTAGAGGGTGCTCTCGTTCCCTCCGGCAGCGGCAGGCCTGCGTAGTCCGCCTACTGCGGCTGCCCTCCTACGGTGCCGGGGCGCCTACTGCGCCAGCCGTTGCCCGGTCCACGGTCCGGGAATGTTCGACGGCGACGCGAGGCTTCCGGAGGTCAGGTCCCAGTACTGCACAACGTCGGACGCCCGTCGCAGGGCCAGCCCGGTGGAGTTCAGGCCTGTAACGTCCCGCAGTGGCCTGATGCCCGTGACATCTCCCCAGCCGGTGGCGACCGTAGCCCTGGCTTCCGTCCGCAGTGCCGTGGTGCCCCAGCCTCGGTGCAGCTGGACGGAGCCGTCAGCCCGGAGGGCCAGGAGGTCCTGGAACCCGTCGGCATCGTAATCCACCATGGACAGTTTCCGGGCGGCGCCGATGGAGCCTACGAACGTCCGTGCGGAGAGGTCGCCCATGCCCTTGTTCGGATACAGATAGAGGTTCCCCGCCCCGTCCAGGGCAAGAATCTGGGGGAGCCTGTTGTTGGCGCACCATCCGCCGACGGCGAGGGTAAGGGTTTCCCACCCTCCGCTTCCCAGGGTGGCGGGCGGCTGGAATCCGCCGGCGGCAATGCCGCGGTGGAGGGTCAGCGTGCCGTTGCTCCACTGCGTGACGAGGTCATAGGCGCCGTCCCGGTCCCAGTCTGAGGTGAACACTTCCTTGGCGCCGGCAAATCCTGAGCCGATGACCTTGGCCGCGGCAAAGGTGCGCGCGCCGGTGGCTGCCCGTGCCAGGAGCTGGCCGGAGGAGTCGACGGTCACCATGTCTCCGGGCCCCTTGATGGCCGCGGCGGAGAGGTCAAGCGTGGGCGGCATATGCCGGACCGGCGCGTCGCACATAGTGGGCGGCGGCGCCGGGAAGGGTGTGCTCGACCCGGTTCCGCCGGGGGAATCGGTGGTGCCGGCGGGAAGGGTGGTGTAGCCGAAGAAGTTCACCACGCCCCAGATCTTGTACGTGCGGTCCGTATAGCTGATCCCGGCACCCATGACGTTGAAGCGCGGATCGAGCAGCATGGCGTTGTGGCCGGGGGAGCCTTTCCACCATTCCACCAGGAGCGCGGCGTCCCGGTCCGTGCGGATGGCGATGACCTCACCGGCGCCGTTGTTGGGACTCAGCGCGCGCTGGTCCGTCCAGAAGCTGGCGCGGTGCTCGATGACCTCGCGGGATGCGATGCTGTCTGACCACTCCTGTGCCAGGGCCGCCACTGTTGCGTGGTACTTGACGGGGTTCAGGCCCTTGGACGCCCGGTACTCGTTGATCCGGTTGAAAACCGTGAGGATGGCGGCTGCGTTGCTGTCAGGAATGAGGGCTTCCGGTGCAGGAGTGGCGGCCGCCAGGGATTCCGGAGCCGCCTGGCGGGACACCGGGGGAGAGGCAAGTTCCTCGTCCGGTGCCCAGAGGGGAGGGATGGACGGAATGCCGGGTGCAGGCTCTTCGGAGTCCGGAGCAGGAGCAGGAGCAGGAGCAGGTGCCGGTGCTGCGGGCTCGGGGGAATCCTGAACCGAAACGGCGAACGGGCCGGGTGCGGGGGCGGGTGCCAGGGGCTCCGCAGGTACTGGTTCCGCTGCCAGCGGTTCCGTAGGTGATGCCGGCCGGATGTCAGGTTCAACCGCGGGGGCGAGGAGGGGCCCGCCGGAGTCCGTGCCGGAGGGGGACCCGGTGCGGCCGGTTATGGCCGACGCACCCAGGCTGACGCTGCCGGGCCCCGTTGCGCCCACTGGCGGCCCCGCAGCCGGCACCGGAGGCGTGCCCGCCGATGAAGAGAGCAGCGCTAAAGCCAAGAGCACGCCAAGAAAAGAGGGCGCGGCCAATCTATTCACAACATCCCCAGCTCTGTTGGGCCATCCGGGAGACCATCCGGCGCCTGAATCACTGCTGTAACAGTAGCCCCACGAGCGCTCTGCAACAACGAAAAAATGTTGCTGTGGATAACTGCCCGGGAGCGGCCATACGGTAATTTGGGACGGTGCTGATCTCTGACCGCGATATTCGTGCCGAAATAGACTCCCAGCGGATCGTGCTCGAGCCGTACGATCCGGCGATGGTCCAGCCGTCGTCCGTGGATGTCCGGATCGACAAATTCTTCCGCCTGTTTGATAACCACAAGTACGCCCACATCGACCCGGCCGAGGAACAGCCGGAGCTGACGCGCCTTGTGGAAGTGGAGCCGAACGAGCCGTTCATCCTGCACCCGGGCGAGTTCGTCCTGGGGTCCACGTACGAGACCGTCACGCTGCCGGACGACATCGCGGCCCGCCTGGAAGGCAAGTCCTCCCTGGGCCGGCTGGGCCTCCTGACCCACTCCACGGCCGGGTTTATCGACCCCGGATTCTCAGGCCACGTAACGCTGGAACTGTCCAACATGGCCACCCTGCCCATCAAGCTGTGGCCGGGCATGAAGATCGGCCAGCTGTGCTTCTTCAGGCTGACGTCCTCCGCGGAGCATCCCTACGGCTCGGGCGAGTACGGCAACCGGTACCAGGGCCAGCGCGGTCCTACCGCGAGCCGCAGCCACCTGAACTTCCACCGCACGGAGATTTAGCAGGCAGCACTGAAGCCCGCACCGGGGCAGGGGGCCTCAGGCCCTGGCAGCCACGCCCGCGGGCGGTTGGGCAGCCCTGACGGGCCCCACAAACCGGGCCGCCAGCGGACCCACTACCGCCATCAGCAGGACATACGCGGTGGCAAGGGCCGCCAGCTCGCCGGGCACTGCCCCGGACGCAACTGCCAGCCCCGCAATGACGATGGAGAATTCGCCGCGTGCGATCAGCGTGGCTCCGGCGCGCAGGCGGCCGGGCCGCGCGATGCCGGCGCGTTTGGCCGCCCAGATGCCCGTCGCCATTTTGGTGGCGGCCGTGATGACGGCCAGCACCAGGGCCCAGCCAAGGACCGGCGGGATGGACGTGGGATCTGTATTGAGTCCGAAGGCGACAAAGAAGATGGCGGCAAACAGGTCCCGCAGCGGCTCGAGGATGCGGGTGGCGTTGTGCGCCGTTGCGCCTGAAATTGCGATGCCAAGCAGGAATGCCCCCACCGCGGCGGACACCTGCATGGCCGAGGCTATCCCGGCCACCAGCAGCGCCGCGCCCAGCACGTTCAGGAGGAACACTTCCGAGTTCTCGCTGTGAACGGCCTTGGACACGTGGTGCCCGTGCCGCAGCGCCACCATCAGCACCACACTCACCACCGCCAGCGCGATGCCCACGCTGGTGAGCCCGCCGAGGAAACTGACGCCGGCCAGGATGGTGGTCAGCACGGGAAGGTAGACGGCCATGGCCAGGTCCTCGAACACCAGGATGGACAGCACCACCGGTGTTTCCCGGTTGCCTATCCGGCCCAGGTCGGTGATGACCTTGGCGGCAATTCCCGATGAGGAGATGTAGGTGACGCCGCCCAGCACCATGGCGCCCACCCCGCCCCAGCCCAGCAGGTAGGCAAGGGCAGCACCGGGCAGGAAGTTCAGGACGAGGTCCAGCACGCCGCCCTGCCAGGAGCGGCGCAGGCCGGTGAAGAGTTCGGTCGCCGTATATTCCAGGCCGAGCATAAGCAGCAGCAGGATCACGCCGATCTCGCCGGAGACGTGCGCGAACTCTTTCATGCCGTCGAGCTTGACGATGCCGCCGGCGCCGAATGCGAGTCCGCCGAGGAGGTAGAGCGGGATGGGGGACATTCCGACCCGTCCGGCCAGCCTGGCCAGCAGGCCAAGGCAGAATACAACGGCCCCCAGTTCAATGAGGGTCAGGGCCAGCGGGTCCATGCCGTCTTATCCGTGACGCAGGATATCGGCCGCCGCGTCGAGGCCTTCCTGGGTGCCCACCGCCACCAGCAGGTCACCGGGGTGAAGCACGACGTCGGGTCCCGGCGACGGGAGCACCTCGCCTTCGCGCATGATCGCCACGATGGAGACGCCGCACCGGGTGCGGATGCACGCCTTGCCCATGGGCTGGTTCTGGAAGGGGGAATCCTGGGCGATGGAGAACTGCCGGGTGACGATTCCCGGGACGTCCTTGTGTTCCTCTGTCAGTTTCATGGCCAGGTGCTGCCCGCCCAGGAGATTGCCGAGGGTGGCTGCTTCCTCGGTGGTGAGGGGTATGGATGCCTGGCAGGTGTCCGGATCATCCCAGGCCGAGACTATGAGCTCGGTCTGGCCCTCGCGCCGCTCCACCACGCCGATCCGGCGGCCTGAGGCGGTCATGAAATCCTTGCGCCGGCCCAGGCCGGGAAGGTTGGTTTCGTCCACGTTCATGGTTCCAGACTAGTCTGCCTGGCCATGCTTGGGGGCGGGCCCCGAGGATTCCCGCAGGACCAGCCGCATGCCCGTGGGACCAGGCTCCGGAGGGGGTGTGTTTCCCGGGTTCAACGCGGCGATCAGCTGTTCCATGGCGCGGCTGCCCTGGGCCTCCAGGTCCATGTGGACGGTGGTCAGGGACGGGACCAGGAACGCGGATTCGGGGTGGTCGTCCCAGCCGACGACGCTGATATCGGCGGGAACCCGGAGACCGTGATCGTGGAGCGCCCGGATGGCCCCGATGGCCAGGTGGTCGTTTGCGGCGAAGACGGCGGTGAAGGAGGGGTTGGCCAGGAGGGTTTGCGCAGCGGTGTATCCGGAGGCGGCGCTCCACTCCGCTTCGGCCACCCCGCAATCCTCCAGCCCGGCGTCGTGCACGGCCTTGCGGTAAACGGCCAGGCGGTTGCGGGCTGCGGGCCATTCCTGCGGGCCAGCGATATGGGCGATCCGCCGGTGGCCCAGGGCGGCAAGGTGCTCCACGATGGCCTGCGCCGCGGAGCCGTCCGAAATCCGGCCCCGGCCACGCATCTTGTCGTCGTACTCTCCGGCCACCACCACGGGGATCCGTTCCTGCGCCTGGAGGAGGTCCGTCCCGGAAATGGGCACGAAAGACAGGGCCCCAGCAAAGGGACCGCCGTCCAGGATCCCCCGGAGCCGCTCCGTCCGCTCCGGGCCGGCCCCTTCCAGGGCGACGACGTCCAGGTGGTACCCGGCTTCCCGGGCGGCTGCGGCCGCGCCGTTGAGCATCCGGGACGGAAAGTACGGCGAGGATCCGGGCACCAGTGCCAGGACCCGGTACGCGGCCTTGGTCCGCAGCGACCGGGCGGTGAGGTTGGGCGAGTAGTTCAGTTCCGCCATGGCCCGTTCCACCTTTTCCGACGTGGAGGCCTTCAGCTTGGAACGGTCGGCCATGAACCGGGAGACAGTCTGGTGCGAGACGCCGGCCAGCCGTGCCACCTCGTAGATCGTGGCTGCACGGGCAGGCGGCCGGGCGGCGGCGGGGGATGGTGTCACAGCCTGGAATCCTCCCAGGTGGTGAGGCGCCCGCACATGCCAAATCCCTCGCCCGGGCGCTGTTCGGCGCTGGCTACCGCTGCGCCCGCCAGGGACGCTGCCGAGCCGTCTGCCAGCTCGCGGAGGGCCTGCTCCGTTGCCTTTACCTGGCTCTGGACGTTGGCGGACCAGAGTTCCTTCCAGTGCCCGACGCGCGGGCGGACCAGGCGGGCGGCCGCGCGGTGGAACTCCGCAAGCGCGGGAGTGCCGTCCTGCAGCACCGATGTATGCAGTTCGGCGTATCCTTCCAGGGCGAGGTCGCGCCGCCTCCGTGCTGCCGCCGCAACCTCGCTTTCTTTTGCATCCCGGGGGAGGGCGGCATGCGCCGCGTACAGGTCCGGGTCCTGGAGGATGCGGCGTGGAAAAGTCAGGACGGCGTCTCCGGCCTCAGGCAGGCCGGCGTTGGACATGATCACGTTGAGGGTGAGCCCGTCCGTGTTCACCAGCCGGTGGACGGTGCCGGGGCTGAACCACACCAGCGACCCGGCCGCCAGCCCGTGCTGCTGGATGCCTGCCATCGAAATGGTGTGCACCGCTCCAGTGCCGGCCGTGACCACGTAGGCCTCGGAGGACACCGTATGGAGGTGCGGGGAGCCGCCGCACAAGCCGTCGGCGGACTCCCAGTCATATACCCGGAGCCTGCTGACTGCGGTGCCGCCTGGAAATCCCGGCGGCGGAGGGGGCTGGTCCTTCCCGCTGTTCATCGGTCCGCTGTTCACCTCTCCGCCGTTCACGTCCCTGCCGGGGATGCCGGCGCAGCCGCCAGGACACCGCGGGCCGCCGTTGCCAGCGCTTCCGCCCTGTTCCGGTCCGATGCGCCGTCCGCAACCACAACCCCGTACCGGAAACGGAGGGTGGCTCCTGCCTGGAACAGGACTTCCTGGCTGAAGAACGGGGCAGGGCCCATGCAGGCAAACGGTTCGGACCGGGCGAACCATTCCGGCTCCGGATGCACGCTGCCGGGATCGTCAACCATCACCAGCGTTGAATAGCGGCAGGTTTCGTCATGCTGCCCCACGAAGGAAAGCCAGGGGGCCCGCTGGCCGCGGAGTTCCTCGCCGGTGGCACCGCCGGGTCCCATGATGGTTCCGCCTGCGAAGGAGCGGGGGCCGCGCCAGAACAGGCCGCCGTATCCTGCGTTGTCACGGCCCTCCGTGGTGGGGGAGCCGATGTGGATGTCCGCTCCGGACACGTTGGTCATGACGGTGTCGAAGACGAGGGTGTAGCTGGCGTCCGTCCCCGGCACCACCCGGAAGGATCTCTCCTCCTCGACCACGGGCGCGCCCTGCTGGGTCATCCACTGCAGCCGGTGCGCAAAACTGAACGAGCCGTCGTCGTCCGCTGCCCTGGTGGTTTCCAGGTGCCGCATGGCACCGTTGTTGGGCAGCCACTGGTAATCCTGGCCGCGCCGGTAGCTGGGGCCGCCCCAGAAGTTGTCCGGACCAAGGTGCGGCAGGGACCAGGCGATGCCTTTGTGCCACACGTGGTCGTGCGGGCGGTAAGCGCTCACCAGGTCGCCTCCCCTGGTGCGGACCGGGTGGAAGTACGGCCGGGGCGATTCCGCCTGGGGATCCTCTGCGGCATAGGTGTAGGTAAGGACGGGCACGCCGTCCAGTGAGATTTCGACGGCGGCGCCATCGTCCGTCCAGCCGAGCTGGTGTGCGGTTGCTGGGGCAGCAGTTGTTCCGGCGGCGGTGCTCATGCGGGGCTCTTTTCCAGTTTCCAGGGTTCCAGCCGGCCGTCGGCACGGTCGAAGAACGGGTTTCCTTCAGTGATGTCGCCGCGGCGGACGGTCTCGCCGGTGATGGCGGATGCGTAGGTTGCGGCGGCGAGCTCCATGGTGGGCCAGGCGTCAGCGAGCGTGACCGGCGGAACGGTCCCGGTGCTGACGGCTTCGATGATCCGGGCATACTGTGCCGAATGGCCGCTGGGTGTGCTGGCCGGGCCGTCCGTCCACGCAGCTGCGAGGTGCTCCTGGCCGGGTGCCGGCGTGAAGCGCCAGTTCGAGTCGTCGTAGCCGTAGAGGTGTTCCAGTTCCACCGTGGCATGTTCGTAGTCGAACCGCAGCTGGGAGGTTTCCCGCGGCGAGATCACCGAGTTGATGACGGTGGTCAACGCACCTGACTCGAACCGCACGATGGCGGTGGAGACGTCCTCCGTCTCCGTACGGCGGGCCAGCTTTCCGGCGAATGCCGTCACTTCCTGCCAGGGCCCCCAGAGGTGCAGAAGGAGATCGAACTGGTGGATGCCGTGCCCCATGGTGGGTCCGCCGCCCTCAACGTCCCACTGGCCGCGCCACGGAACGTCAAAGTACGCCTGGTCCCGGAACCAGAGGGTGTTGCAGAACCCGGTGAGCGGGCTGCCCAGGACTCCGGACTCCTGCAGGTCCGCCAGCTTCCGGGCGCCCGTGCCGAAGCGGTGCTGGAAGATGCAGCTGACCCGCCTGCCCGTGGCGAGTTCCGCTTCCTGCAGCTCACGCAGCTGCCGGAGCGACAGGGCGGGCGGCTTCTCCAGCACCACGTCCATGCCCAGCGCCATGGCCTCCAGGGCCAGGGGTGCGTGCGACGACGGCGGCGTGCAGACGGCGACCAGGTCCAGTTCCGTTTCCGCTGCGGCGGCCAGGGTGGGGGCGGTCTGGGCGACACCCACCTTTTCCGCAAATTCTGTTGCCCTGCGCGGGTCGATATCCACCGCCGCGACGAGCTCCGCGCCCGCCAGCTTCAGGGCTTCCGCATGGGCATGGGCAATGCCGCCCGTGCCGACGATCCCCACGCGGGGACGATGTTGGGCCTTTGTCATGGTGCTCCTCGTCATTGAAAGGATTCATGTTATCGATCACAATTATGTGATCGATAACATGAGGCGTCAAGGGGTCACGAGGGAGTCCCACGTCAACCTGCGGGCGTCAGGCGGCAGGCACGACCGCGATGGGCGCCTCGTCCGGCGACTTGACGGGCAGCAGGACGAGCAGTCCGGCCAGCAGCACCACCATGATGCCCAGGATGCCCCAGCGCTGTGCCTCGCCGGGCGCCACCAGGGGAGCCGCAAGGGTGATGCTGAGGGTGAAGAGCGTGGGTGCCAGGAAACTGACGGCCCGGCCGGTGGTGGCATAGAGGCCGAAGAGTTCGCCGGACTCGCCGTGCGGCGCCAGCCTGGCCAGGTACGCGCGTGACGAGGCCTGGGCGGGCCCCACGAACAGGCACAGGAAAAGCCCGAATACCCAGAAGGTGGTGCTGCCGGGCCAGGCCATGCCCAGGAAGGTGTAGTCGCCGTTGCCAAGCACCAGGATGACGCTGCCCGCAACCAGGAGGCCCACCAGCGAGCCGATGATCACCCGCTTGGGGCCGATCCGGTCATCCAGCAGGCCGCCCAGCACTGCCCCCACCGCGGCCACGACATTGCCGAAGATGGCGAAGAAAATGACCTCGGACAGCTCAAAGCCAAAGGTACCCGCAGCGATGATTCCGCCGAAGGTAAAGACGGCGGCCAGTCCGTCCCGGAAGACTGCGCTGGCCAGCAGGAAGTAGATGGTGTGGGGGCTGGTGGCGTAGATGGCCTTGATCCGGCGGAAAAGCAGCCCGTAGCTGGCCGGCAGGCCCAGCCGCTTTGCTTGGGCGGCGCGGGGAAGCTCGGGCACGGCGAACAGCACGGGGAGGGCGAAGATGAAGAACCAGAGGGCCGAGAAAACAGCTACCAGCCGGATGTTCAGGCTGTCCTCGGTGGACGCGCCGAACCAGTCGAAGCTGGGCTGGACGAACAGCTGGAGGACAATCAGCAGGGCAACGATGCCGCCAAGGTAGCCCGCCCCCCAGCCGAATCCGCTGACCTTGCCGATGTTCCGCGGCGTGGAGATCTGGGCGAGCATGGCGTTGTAATTGACGCCCGCGAACTCGAAGAACACGTTGCCCAGGGCTATCAGCGACACTCCGAGCAGCAGGAATTCCGGCCGCGGGAAGACGAAGAAGCACAGGGCAGTAAGGATGGCGACGGCGGCCGTGTTGACTCCCAGCCACAGCTTGCGCCGGCCGCCCGCATCCGAACGCTGGCCGGTGACAGGAGCCAGCAGGGCAATCGCCAGGCCGGCGACCGCCAGGGCACCGCCCAGGACCGCCGAGGCCTGGTCTTCGCCGCCGAAAGCATTGGAGGTGAGGTAGACGGTGAAGACAAAGGTTGTCATCACGGCGTTGAAGGCTGCGGATCCCCAGTCCCATGAAGCCCATGCCAGGATGCGGCCTTTGCCTGTGCGCTGGTTCCCGGACTCAAGTTCCGAGGACGGCTGCGTTGCCCCTGGAGCGCTGGCGCTGTTCATAGGATGCATCGTATCCGCCCGTGGCGAACAGGAGGCGGAGCGAACCCCCGGGGATACCGGGCCCCGCACCAGCGGGGCGTCGTGAGGGGCAGGGCGGGCGCCGAAGCCTTGATAAACTGGACCCTCCCGGACCTAACGAATGAACCGCCTGCTCCAACTTTGACAATCGAATCCCTGACGTTGCGGAGATACCAGTGATAACAGTCCTTGCCGTGCACTTTTCGGTGGCTGTCCTGGCGCCGTTCCTCTTCAGGGCCTGGGGCCGCAACGCGTTCTATGCACTGGCAGCTGTTCCGGCCGCATCCTTCGTTTGGCTCCTGCTGCAGCACGGTCCGGTCTACGCCGGGACGGGGTCCATCAGCGAAACCGTCTCCTGGATTCCCGGGCTCCAACTCGAACTTGCGTTCCGCATGGACGCGCTGGCTTGGGTCATGTCCCTCCTGGTATTGGGCGTGGGGTCGCTGGTGCTGGTCTATTGCGCCAGGTACTTCAAGAAAAAAGACCAGGACCTCGGCGCCTTCGGTGCGCAGCTGCTGGCCTTTGCGGGCGCCATGTTCGGCCTGGTGGCGGCGGATGACCTGCTGCTGCTGTTCATTTTCTGGGAACTGACCACCATCCTGTCCTACCTCCTGATCGGATTCGCCCGCACCAGGCTGGCTGCGCGGCGGTCCGCCTTGCAGGCGCTCATGGTCACCACTGCCGGCGGGCTGGCCATGCTGGTGGGACTCATCATGCTGGGCCACGCGGCCGGCACCTACCGCATCTCCAGCATCCTGGAGCAGGCGCCCGCCCTCACAAGCGGTGCCACGGGCGCCATGGTGGGCGCCGCCGTCGTACTGATCCTGGTGGGCGCCATTACCAAGTCCGCCCTGGTCCCGTTCCACTTCTGGCTCCCCGGCGCCATGGCCGCACCCACGCCGGTCAGCGCCTACCTGCACGCCGCTGCGATGGTCAAAGCCGGCATCTACCTGGTGGCCAGGCTGGCGCCCGGGTTCTCCGAAACGGCGTACTGGCAGCCGGTGGTGCTGGGCCTGGGCCTGGCCACCATGCTGGTGGGCGGCTACCGGGCGCTGCGCCAGACCGACATCAAGCTCATCCTCGCCTACGGCACCGTCAGCCAGCTGGGTTTCCTCACCATGGTGGTGGGCCTGGGCACACCGGACGCGGCGCTCGCAGGGCTCGCCATGCTCCTGGCCCACGGGCTGTTCAAGGCCACCCTGTTCCTGGTGGTGGGCATCATCGACCACCAGTCAGGAACGCGCGACGTCCGCAAGCTGTCCGGCGTCTTCCGCTCGTCCCGTGCGCTCGGAGTGGTTGCCGCCATCGGCGCCGCGTCCATGGCCGGAGTGCCCCCGCTGGCCGGGTTCGTGGCCAAGGAATCGGTGCTGGAGTCCTTCGTGCACCACGCGGGAGACGAAGCAGCCGGACCGTGGGGCACGGTGGTCCTGGCCGGACTGGTCCTGGGATCCATCCTCACCTTCGCCTACAGCGCCCGCTTCATGTGGGGCGCGTTCGCCGTCAAGCCCGGCGTGGAGCCCACGCCCTTCAAGGCCATCAGGCCCTCCTTCCTCGCCGCGCCGGCCATCCTCAGCCTGTTGACCATCATCTACGGGCTGTGGCCGGCACCCGTTGACGCGTGGATCCAGCCGTACGCCGCCCTGTTTGCCTCCACTGCTCCCGACGCCGGAACGGCCGCTGAACAGGCCGGTTACCTTGCGCTGTGGCACGGCTTCACGCCGGCGCTGGGCCTGACGGTCATCACGTTCGCGCTGGGCCTGGCGATGTACCTTGGCCGCAACGCGGTCTCGCGGGCACAGTCCCTGGTCCCGCCATGGGTGGACGGGGACAAGGCCTACCAGTACACCATCGGCGGCCTGGATGACGCAGCGGTGTGGATCACCGGACGCACCCAGCGTGGTTCGCTGTACTACTACCTGGCCGTCATCCTCAGCGTCGCCTTTGTCCTGCCCCTGTCAGTGATCCTGGTGACGGGCAAGCCGCTTCCGGACGGGATCTACCTGGTTGACCCCGGCTCCCCGCTCCAGCTCGTGGTGGGTGCGGGCATCGTGATCGGCGCCCTGGCGGCCGTCAAAGCCAACAAACGGTTCCTGGCAGTCCTGATGGTTTCCGTCACCGGTTACGGCATCGCCCTGATGTTCGCGCTCCAGGGCGCCCCGGACCTGGCACTGACGCAGATGCTGGTGGAAACGATCATTCTGGTGGCCTTCGTGCTGGCGATGCGCAGCCTGCCGCCCGAGCTCCGCGACCGGACCGGCGGCAAATACCGTGTGGTTCGCGTCATCATCGGCCTGGGCTTCGGCGTCACCATGGTGTTCGCCGCGATTTACGCCATGGGAGCACGGATAGCAACGCCGGTGTCCCTTGAGTTCCCGCGGCTCGCGTACGAGGGCGGCGGCGGACTGAACATCGTCAACGTGACGCTCGTGGACATCCGCGCCTGGGACACCTTCGGTGAAATCACCGTCCTGGCGCTGGCAGCCACCGGCGTGGCGAGCCTCATCTTCGTCCGCGGCCGCGGCGACCGGATCCTGAACTCCGCCACCGTAGCGGAGGGAACCGTAGGCCGCCACCGCGGCGTTGACCCCGGCAGCAGGGACGCGGCGGCGCTGGCCGTCAGCCGGAAATTCGCGGCGTCTGCCCGGGATGCGTGGATCGTGGCCGGCCGGACACTGGCCCCTGAACGCCGGTCCATCATCTTCGAGGTGGTCACGCGGCTGATCTTCCACTCCATGATCATGTTCTCGCTGTACCTCCTGCTGGCCGGCCACAACCTTCCCGGCGGCGGCTTCGCCGGCGGCCTGACAGCCGGCCTGGCCCTGACCATCCGGTACCTGGCCGGAGGACGGTTTGAGCTCCGCGAGGCCACCCCGGTCAGCGCCGGTGCGCTCCTGGGGATCGGGCTGGCCGTGGCTGCAGCCTCCGGCGCAGTGCCGCTGCTGCTCGGCGGCCAGGTGTTCCAGACAGCCATCATCGAGCTGTGGCTCCCGGTGTTCGGCGACATCAAGTTCGTCACCTCCACCATTTTCGATATCGGCGTGTACATCGTGGTGGTGGGCCTGGTGCTGGACGTCCTGCGGAGCCTGGGCGCCGAAATCGACGAACACTTCGAACAGCGTTCCGCTGTGGGCGGCCGAACCCCCGGCGAGGAGCAGGAGTTCGCGGGCGACGACTCCGCCACACCGTCCGCACCGGAGCAGGAGCCTGAAGGCGCCGCCTCCGAGACCACCGCAAAGGGCCAAGCATGAGCATCAACCTGACCCTCCTGATCGTCATGGGGGCCCTGTACGCCTGCGGCATCTACCTAGTGCTGGAGCGCAGCCTCACGCGTGTCCTGCTGGGACTGATGCTCCTGGCCAATTCCACCAACCTCCTGATCCTGGCCACTGGCGGGTACGCAGGGCTCGCGCCCCTGTACTCAAAGGACATTGCCGCCGGGGACTACAACGATCCCCTTCCGCAGGCCCTGATCCTGACCTCCATCGTCATTTCCTTTGCCGTCACCGCTTTTATGCTCGGCATCATCTACCGCACGTGGGTGCTGGCGCGCCGTGACGAGATCCAGGATGACGTGGAGGACCTCCGCGTTGCCGAGACTCCAAGCTTCGACGCAGAGGACGACGCCGAGGTCCCCGCCGAGACCTCAGAGTTCCCGCTCACCATGCTGGGCACCGACGGCCACAGCGTTTCCAATCACAGTGTTTCCAACGGCAGTTTTTCCGACGGCGGCGCGTCCAATGACGGCGCTGCCGGGACAACGCTGCTGGCCGGCGGCCGGGAGATGGCGGCCGAGCAGGCAGCCTCCGAAGAAAAACCCGGCTCCACCAATGTGGCCCCTGGCCCGGAAGGAGGCGGAAAGTGAACCTCGCAAGCCTTGCCCCGCTCGCCGTCGTACTTCCCATCCTGGGCGCCGCCCTGACCTTCATGCTGATCCGCCATTCACGGGCCCAGCGCGCGGTGAGCATCGCCCTGCTGTCCCTCACGCTTCTGCTGGAATGTCTCCTGCTGGCCTCCGTCTGGGACGGCGGCACGTTTGCCGTAACGCTGGGCGGCTGGCTGCCGCCGTGGGGCATCGTGCTGGTGGTGGACCAGTTCTCGTCGCTGATGCTGGTGGTCTCCTCGGCGGTGAGCCTTGCCGTGCTGGTGTACGCCACCGGGCAGGGCATGGCCGACGGCGACCAGGATGCGCCCGTCTCGATCTTCCACCCCACCTACCTGATCCTGGTGGCGGGCGTCTCCAATGCGTTCCTTTCCGGGGACCTCTTCAACCTTTACGTCGGGTTCGAGATCCTGTTGACGGCAAGCTACGTGCTGATGACGCTGGGCGGCACCGGACCCCGCATCCGGGCAGGCGTCACCTATGTGGTGGTGTCCGTGGTGTCCTCGGTGCTGTTCCTCATCTCGATCGCCATGGTCTACGGCGCCACCGGAACCATCACCATGGCGGACCTGGCCATCAAGCTCGGTGAGCTGGACCAGGGCACCAGGACGCTGCTGCACGTGATGCTGCTGGTGGCGTTCGGCATCAAGGCCGCCGTTTTTCCGCTGTCCTTCTGGCTGCCGGACTCCTACCCCACGGCGCCGGCGCCGGTCACTGCCGTGTTCGCGGGCCTGCTCACCAAAGTGGGTGTCTACGCCATGGTGCGCACCGAGACGCTCCTGTTCCCCGGGGACTCACTGAACACCCCGCTGATGGTTGCCGCGTTACTGACCATGGTGGTGGGAATTTTGGGCGCCCTGGCGCAGAGCGACATCAAACGTCTGCTCTCGTTCACCCTGGTGAGCCACATCGGCTACATGGTTTTCGGCCTGGCCATGTCCTCCGTGGCGGGGCTTGGCGCGGCCGTCTTCTACGTGGTGCACCACATCACCATCCAGACTTCCCTCTTCCTTGTGACAGGTTTGATCGAACGCCGGGGCGGCAGTTCCTCCGTGGACCGGCTGGGCGGGCTCGCCAAGCTGTCGCCGCTGCTGGCGCTGCTCTTCTTCGTGCCCGCCATGAACCTGGCCGGAATCCCGCCATTCTCCGGATTCCTGGGGAAGGTGGGGCTCATGCAGGCCGGCGTTGAACTGGGAACACCGCTGGCATACGTGCTGGTGATCGGCGGGGTGCTGACCAGCCTGCTGACCCTGCTTGCGGTGGCCAGGGTATGGAACCGCGCGTTCTGGCGCAGGCCTTCCGACGCCGAACACCCGGATCCCGTGCTGCTGGCAACGCCTGCCGCCCGCGTTACCGGGCCGGGAGCCAAGCCGAACACCGTCACCCTGCTGCCGCGCACCATGGTGGGTTCCACCATCGGGCTGGTGGTGCTGGGCATCGGGCTGACTGTCTTCGCGGGGCCGCTGTTCATGGTCTCGGACCAGGCCGCGCACGACATGCTGGACAGGTCCTCCTACATCCAGGCAGTCCTGGGCGAGGACACCGAGGTTCCCATGGTCCTTACCGCAGGGGGAGGAAAATGAGCCGCCGGCGCATCTCACTGCGCCAGGAGCTTCCGCTCCTGGTGTGGCTGGTCATTGTCTGGGGTGCCCTGTGGCAGGATTTCAGCCCGGGCAACCTCCTTTTCGGAGCCCTGTTGTCAGTAGCCGTGGCACGCCTGTTCTACCTTCCGCCGGTGGAGCTCAGCGGACGCTTCAACATCCTGTACGCCGTTCCGTTCGCGCTCACGTTCCTGGCCAAGGTGGTGATGGCCAGCATGCAGCTCCTCTACCTTGCCGTGTCGCGGGGCCCCAGGGTGAAGAACGCCGTGGTGGCGGTGACCCTGCGCAGCCACCAGGACCTTCTGGTCACAGCCACAGGCCACGTGATTTCCCTGATTCCCGGTTCCCTGGTGGTCGAGGTGGACAGGTCAACCTCCACCCTCTACCTGCACGCGCTGAACATCAGCTCCCCGCAGGACGTCGAAAACCTGAAGAACGAGGTGCTGTCCATCGAAGCGGGGCTGATCAGGATCATGGGTACCAGGGAAGAGCTCGAGATTTTGCGAACGGAGGCGACCGCATGATGCAGATCGTCCTGGCAGTGACCGCCGTGATCTTCTCGCTCGCGGCAGTCGGCGCAATCATCAGGATCTCCCGCGGCCCGTCGCTGCTGGACCGGGTGCTGGCCACGGATGTCCTGTTGGCTATCCTGGGCGGTGCCCTGTGCGTGGACATGGCCGTCAACCGGCACCTGAACAACCTGATGCTGGTGGTGGCCATCTCGATCATCGGCTTCATCGGGTCCGTGACGGTGGCAAGGTTTGTGGCAGACCGTAGGGAGCAGCCCAATGAGTCCTGATTCCACTGGCCTGGATGCCTGGGTGGACGTGCTGTCCGCGGTGTTCATGATTGTTGGGGCCACCATGTCCCTGGGGGCGGCCATCGGCCTGCTGCGCTTCCCCGACCTCCTGAGCCGCATGCATGCCGCCACCAAACCCCAGGTTTTGGGGCTGTTCCTGCTCCTGGCATCCATCGGCCTGCAGATGCGGACCTGGTGGGTGTGGCCCGTGCTGCTGGTGGCCTGGATCTTCCAGCTGCTCACCGTGCCGGTCTCTGCGCACATGGTGGGGCGCGCCGGTTACCGCACCAAGCACCTGCACCGCGAACTCCTCACCTCGGATGAGCTTGAGGCCGTGGTGCAAAAAGCCGCCGCCAAAGCCGCCCGTGAGGACGGTTCCGGCGACGGCTGAGCGCTGGTTTGGAGTGCCCCGGGAGCTGAGTAAAACTTCCCTGTTGGCCGGGGCTGCGGGTGCTGGACTCCGCTAGACGATGTCCTGGCTCTTGGCGAACCGGGTGATGGCCCGCTGGGTGCCTCGGTTGGCCAGGACCTGGATGATGGTGCTGACAGAGGCCGAGATCAGCGCGAACGTCAGCGCGGACTGCAGGCTCGTGGGGACGTCCTCGTCCTTGCCGGTGGGCGGCTTGCGCCCGGTGGACTTTTCCCAGATGGTGTTGACCAGCTTGGTGCCGACGAAGCCGGCGCCGAGGCTCACGCCGGTGCCGAGCAGCTTGATGAAAAGGTTCATTCCTGAGTACTCCTTGCGGGCGGAAAACGGGCTGTCCCTAGCCTATCTGGCGTTTGCCGGGTCCCTGCCCAGCGTGACGCGTCGCTTGTTCAGGCTGACGGGGATTCGGTGCGGAACTTGATCATCTTGTGGGTGCCGTCGCAGTAGGGCTTGATGGCTGAGGCGCCGCACCGGCACAGCGCCACCGTTTTGCGGTCACGGGGAACCGGATCGCCGGACGGTGTGACCAGCTCGAAATCGCCGCGCACAATAAGGGGCCCGTCGGGGCAGACCACAATGGAGCTCTCGGTGGGTTCCTGGTTCATCTCTGCTCCTGCTCTGGGGTGCTGGGAAATCTGGTGGAGGTCTCGGTTGATGCCTGCGTGGAGCCGGGCTTGATCTGGTCAGTGGGGTTTCCTGCCCTGGTGCTCAGGCCGCAGCAGGCAGTGCCTGCCTTAGCGAGGTTCCGCCGTTTTCCCAGGACTGCAGGATGTGCGCGGACAGCCTGCCGTCCACGGCCATGACGGCCGTGGCTCCGAACAGGACGTCCGCCAGCAGGTGGGGCTCGGCTTCAACCAGCCCGCCCGCAAGGTCCCGGCCGGCAATCTGTTCATGGACGGCGTCGGCCTCCACATGCTCGTCGAAGTAGTGGGTGACGTCTGTAGTGAATCCGTGGCGCCGGAAGCCCCTGCCGTACAGGCGGTTGGGCTGGGAGGACGTCATCTCATAGATGGCCAGATGTCCCGTGATGGCCCCCCGGAGCCGGCGGTTCAGGCCGAAAAGGGACATCAGGTTCACGGCAGCGAGGGAGACCGCAGGGACGGCGTCCACGTATGCCCCGTACCCGTCCTCCATTCCCAGGCCCCGCATGGTGCGGGCGAAAAGGGCGCTGTGCATCCGCTCGGGCCGTCCGCCGCCGTACTCGTCCGCCTGGATTTCCACCAGTGCCGCTTTGGGCCGGCCGGAGAGCCGGGGGATGGCGAAGGTGTGCGGATCGGCTTCCTTCAGCTGGTAGATGGACTTGTGGATCAGGAATTCCTTGAGCTGGCCCAGGCTGGCTTTCCGGGCCACATAGCGGGAGAGGCTGGGGCCGGTGTCGCGTGCGGCCAGGCCGAACAGGACGTCCGCCACAGCGTCGCTGGTGGCACCGGGTCCGGCGGGAAGTTCCAGGTCACCGGCAGCCTCCGCGGCTGCGTCCCGGAGCGCGGCTTCGAACGGCTTTTCCAGCATCTGGCGCACCCGGATCAGTTCCGGCGCCCACTCCCACTCGTCACTCACACCCTCAAGGCCCGAGTAGTGGAGCTCGTAGAGGCAGAAGAGCGCCAGCTGGAGGTCGTCGTCGCCAATGATGTCCCGGGTTGCCGGGAGATGGCCGGCCACCGAGCGGTGCAACGCGTCAAGGGCGCCCTCATCTGTGCCCGGTGCCGCTGTGAGGGCGCTGAACAGTGCGGTGCTGACTGGACCCCTTGCTGCTGGGATTTTCATGGTGCTCCTTCAGGTCTGGCGTGGGCCGGTTCCGTGCTCCCTGCACTGGGGCCCGGCCGGGGATGTGTCAGCGGCCGCGGGTGCCGGGCGCTGGGGATGTGGCGGTGCTGCCGCTGCCGGCGCCGCCTGCGGCGGGGGCGGGTCCACGGGCGAGCATGATGGCCAGGGCAATCATGGCCAGGCCAAGGACCAGATGGAGCCAGTTGTCCGCATCGTTTGCGGGGATGAAATTGGCAGGGGTGGGGTCACCGACCAGGAGGCCGTACAGCCAGAGGACCAGGTAGATGACGCCGCCGTGGATGAGGAAGTTCCGTGCCTGCGGGTGGGTGCGCGACATCAGGACGCCGGCGACGCCGAAGAGCAGGTGCACGGCGTTATGGAGGACGGATACCTGGAAGATCCCGAGCAGCAATGCTCCTGAGGCGTGTCCGGCCAGGCGGAGCGCGTCATGGTTGGAAGTGATGCCGGGAACGAATCCAAGGATGCCGGCCAGGCAGAACACGGCGCCCGTTGCGAGGGCAGCCTTCTGCAGGCCTGTGCGGGCGCCTGCCCGGCGGATGCTGGCTGCCATGTGCTGTACTCCTCAAACGCTGGAGACAACATAGTAAGCATGATTACTAAATAATTGCTAAGCAGCCTTTGTATTGTGCCGGCGTTGTGCGCCCGCACTCCGCGCGCAGGCTGCTAGCCTCCCGGGCCGGCCCATAAGTAGGGGTTGGTGTGCGGACCTCCGCGGCGGCCGTGGTCGTAGCCTTGCTGCCAGGACTTCCCGACGGCGGACACCAGTTCCGCCAGCAGGGAATAGTAGGGGTGGTCCGGGCCGATGAAAATCATCTCGTCCCAGGCTTTGTCCAGCGCCGCCCGGACCTGGTTCTCGGTTGCTGGACCGGTCACGGCGCCCTCCTGGATTGATCACCCGCCACTGCGCTCGAATGTACTCCCGGCCTCACTGGGGTGTCCATGCCAGGAAGACCTGCCATGCCGGCCGGCCGGGGGCGCCACTCCGCTGGCTTGCAGGGCGTTACTCCGCGCCGGCCGAACGGAGGATGTCGCGGAGGGCCTCGACCACCAGGTCATGGTCCTGCAGTTGCGGCAATCCGGACACGGTGACGGTTGCTACGGCGCCCACCCCAGTGACGTACAAGGGGAAGGAGCCGCCGTGCGCAGCGTAGAGGGCCTGGTCGAACCAGGCATTGTCTTCGATACGTCCGCCGCTGAGCCGGGCGCGCAGCCCCACCAGCAGGGAAGGAACCTCGTACCGGGCTGCGGTCCGTTTCTTGGCCCGGATCCAGTGCCCGTTGTCCGGTGTTGCCCCCGGCAGGGCCACGTGGAAGAGGACCTGCTCGCCCTTGGTGATGTCGATGGCGATGGGAAGCCCGCGCTCCTTGCCCAGCTCCACGAGGAGCAGCCCCAGGTTCAGGGAGTCGTCCAGGGAGAAGCCGGGAAACTGGAGTCCCCGGATCTCCGCCTCAATCCGCGCGATCAAGGCCTCCAGGGATCCCTCCGGCTGGGCATCGCGGGAATCCGGATCATACCCGGTCACATCTGGTGGATTCGCTGTCATGGCCCACAATCTACCCCTCCCTGCGGTAAACTGGACCACGCCCAACAGGGCGGATATTTCACCAATAGAATCATTCAACGACAGGGGAGCGCCGCCGTCGGCATCACTGGCCAGGCCAGGGACCGCAGGTGGGCGCTGAGAGTGCGGACAGCCGCAGACCCTCGAACCTGATCCGGTTAGTACCGGCGCAAGGGAGTCGAGTTCTCGAAGTGCGCGCAGCGGCAGCAGTGCCGGCAACCGCGTCCACTTTCCCCTCCTGTTCCTCAGGAGGACCACATGGCAACAACAGCAATCAAGAAGCCCGCCGGCAAGTCCTGGCGCGTCGTGGACATCGTGGTGGCGGCCCTTATCGCCGTTGCCGGCGGCGTCATTTTCTGGGCCTGGTCCCAGGGGGCGGCCGCAGTCTCCGGACCCATGAACGCCGTCTACCCGCCCCTGACCGGCCTGATTGCCGGCGGCTGGATGATCCCGGCCGTCCTGGGCATGCTCATCATCCGCAAGCCAGGCGCCGCGCTCTTCTGCGAGACGGTGGCCGCCACGGGTGAACTGCTCATGGGCTCCCAGTACGGTGCGTCGGTACTGTTCTCCGGATTCGTCCAAGGCCTGGGTGCCGAGATCATCTTCGCCATCTTCGTGTACCGGAAGTTCAACCTGCCCGTGGCACTGCTTGCCGGCGCCGCGGCCGGCCTTTTCTGCGGCCTGAACGACTCCTTCGCGCCGTGGGGCTGGAACATCGCCTACGCCGCCGGCGACAAGCTGGCGTACATCATCTTCACTGCCATCTCCGGCGCCATCATCGCCGGCGCACTGTCCTGGATCGCCACCCGCGGCCTGGCCAGGACAGGGGTCCTGAGCTCCTTTGCATCACGCAAGGCGGCAACGGAGCCCGTCTTCTCCTGATGGGCGCCCCTTCGCGGCACGAGGCATCAGTTGCGGTGCGTCCGGCTGCCGTCACAGCCCGCGGCTGGGGATGGCGCCATGCGGGGCGCGCCAAGCCGGCTGTCCGTGGCCTCGACCTGGAGATCCGCCCGGGGGAGCGGGTGCTCCTTTTGGGGCCCTCCGGTGCGGGCAAGTCCACGCTCCTGCATGCCCTGGCCGGGGTGCTGGGGGACATGGACGACGACGGCGGCGACGCCGGCGAGTCCGACGAGACGGGCTCGCTGCTGGTTGACGGCGCCGTGCCCCGCGAGCAGCGCGGCCGGGCCGGGCTGATGCAGCAGGATCCGGAGACGCAGGTGGTCCTCTCCCGCGTCGGCGACGACGTCGCCTTTGGCGCCGAGAACCTCGCCGTGCCCCGCGACGCCATCTGGGCCCGCGTGCACGAGGCGCTGGACGACGTCGGCCTTTCCCGCCTGCCGCGTGACCACCCGACGTCGGCCCTGTCCGGCGGGCAAAAACAGCGCCTCGCGCTTGCGGGAATCCTCGCAATGCGGCCCGGCCTGATCCTGCTCGACGAGCCAACGGCGAACCTGGACCCTGCCGGTGTGCTGGAAGTCCGGGACGCCGTGGGCCGCTGCGTGGACAAGACCGGCGCCACGCTGGTTGTGGTGGAGCACCGGGTGTCCGTGTGGAAGGACCTGGTGGACCGGATCGTGGTGCTGCAGCCGGGCAGCGCCACTGAAGATGCCGTGCTGCTTGACGGTCCTCCGGACCAGGTGCTCGCGGACGCACGGACCATGCTGGCGGCGGCCGGTGTGTGGGTGCCCGGGTATGTTCCTGGCACGCGTGCACGGTCGGGCAATCCGGCAGCCGGCTCCGGCGGCCTTCTGCTGGCGGCCGAGAACCTTGCGGTTTCCCGGGAACGTCCGCGCCGCAGCGGCTTCCGGAAGGTACCCCCGGTACCCGTCCAACACGATATTTCCGCCCAGGTCCGGGCAGGGCAGGCGCTGGCCATCACGGGCCCCAACGGGGCGGGCAAGTCAACGTTTGCGCTGACCCTCGCGGGACTCCTGGAACCGGTGGCAGGAAAGGTGTCGGCCACCCTGGACCTCAGCCGTGGCGCCGGGATAGACCCTTATAAGTGGAAGGCCGAGCAGCTCATCGAGCGGATTGGCACCGTGTTCCAGGAGCCGGAGCACCAGTTCGTCACCGGGAAGGTGCTGGACGAACTCCTGTTCGGTCCGCGGCACCTGGGCCACGGCGAGGAGCGCGTGGACGAACTGCTGGAGCGGTTGCGGCTGACCCACCTCGTGGACGCGAACCCCTATACGCTGTCCGGCGGCGAGAAGCGGCGGCTTTCCGTGGCCACGGTCCTGGCGGCCCATCCCCGGGTGCTCGTCCTGGACGAGCCGACGTTCGGCCAGGACGCCAACACCTGGGCGGAGCTGGCCTCGTTCCTGTCCGAGCTGCTGGACTCCGGCACCGCGGTGGTGTCCGTGACCCACGACGCCGAGTTCACCGCCGCGCTGGGTGGCACTGAGCTGCGGATGGCTGCCGCGGAACCGGTGGCGCCATGAGGCAGGAATTGAACCTTCGGGGCAACCAGGCCCTGCTGGCCCGCGCCAACCCCCTGAGCAAGTTCGCCGCCGTCTTCCTCATCACGGCAGTGCTGGCGCTTTCGATCGACTGGGTTTCCGCATCAGTGGCGCTGGCCTTCGAATTCCTCCTGTTCCCGCTCGCAGGCCTCACGCTGACGCTGCTGTGGCAGCGCGGCTGGCCGCTGATCCTCGCCGCGGCGGTGGGGGGCTGGAGTACCTCAATCCTGGCTCCGGACAGCGGAAGGACGCTGATCGACGTCGGCATCTGGACCATGAGCGAAGGCTCGCTGGAACTTGGGATCGGCTTCATGCTGCGCGGGCTGGCCATCGCCCTTCCGGCGGTGCTGCTGATGAGCTGCACCGACCCCACGGACCTGGCCGACGCCCTGGCGCAGAAGGCCCGCCTGCCGCACCGGTTCGTGCTGGGGACCCTTGCGGCCATGAGGCTGGTGGGCCTGATGGCGGAAGAGTGGCAGACAATCGGCATGGCGCGCCGGGCCCGGGGCGTCGGTTCGCGTGGCAATGCCGTCCAGCGGTTGAAGGCGACGCTGGGGCAGAGCTTCGGGCTCCTGGTGCAGGCAATCCGCCGGGCGTCACGGCTGGCAGTGACCATGGAAGCGCGCGGTTTCGGCGGCGGACGCCGGACGTGGGCACGCGAATCCACCTTCAGCGCGCTGGATGCCTGGGTGCTTGCCGGGGGCGTCGTGATGGCGGGAACAGCGGTGGTTGCGGCAGTGTCCCTGGGGACCTGGAACATGGTGTGGCTGGGAAGCTGACGCCTGGGCCGGCCTAGGGGCAGGAATAGTTGTAGTCGAAGCCCCTGGACACGAACTGGGCCAGCACCACCTTGCCACCGCCGGTCAGCGGCTCCTGTGAGCAGGCGCTCGCCGCGCCAGAGGCGTTGAGGGACCCCGCCAGCCAGCTGGGAAGCGAATAGAGGTTGCTCGAGCTGCTGACTGTTCCCACAATCCGGTCCCACTGCTGGCCGGTCGAGTAGATCCCCACCTCGGCTCCGATGCTGTGGAAGAAGTCGGTCATGCCTTCGAGGACGGTCCGGTTGGCATCCTTGTCGGTGCGGGACCAGCTGTTCTCCGTTTCGACGTCCAGCCACCAGAAGTACGAGGAGGGGTTGCTGATCCCGCGGAAGTACGCGTCGTCGTAGGCCTTGGCGTAGCCGTACATATAGGCGCAGGCCTTGCCGTAGTCCCCGGCCCTGCAGGGGCCGTAGGGGTTATGGACTTCCTGGCCGGCCGGATACTCGTCGTTGTCCGGCCACCAGGAGCCGGCGGCGCCGGGATTGGCCGTGTTGACGTACAGCGCGACGGTGGGCTGGCCGGGGTGGCCGGCAGAATCTTCCGCCCACCTGAGCTGCTCGGACAGACAGGGGTTCGTGGTGTTGGCCAGGCCATTGTTGACGCCCACGATGGCAAACGCCTGTTCCGAGGGAAAATTTCCGTTGCATTGCGGCCAGGAGATGTCGTTACCCAGAAATGACTGCTGCCCCTCCCCGGGTGAGGGAACGGCGTAGGCGGGGACGCCGGTGACCAGGAGCAGCGCGGCAAGAAGCAGGCCAAACATTCCCGGCACGGCCAAGCTGTTTCCGGCGGGCTGTGCCCTGCAGGACTGCGCCCTGCCCCGCTGGGTGGTCCTTGGCGGAATTTCGCTGGCTGGTGTGCGGCGCATACTGCCTCCGTTGCCGCTGGACGAAGAGGTCCTGATCCAGTGTCCCGCCGTTGGCACGGGAAGGTCAAGGTGCCGCAACTGTGCGACTCTATCGCATGGAACGGGTAACGAATCGTTATTACCGCTCACTGAGGCTCCAAAGGCAGGCCTGATAGCTCATTCATGATATAAACTTGACTATGACGCAGGAAACCACCGAACACGTTGCCGCCATGTTGAGGGACGCCCGCAGTGAGAAGGGCTGGACCCAGGGCCAGCTGGCTTCCGAACTGGGGACGAGCCAAAGCGCCGTTGCCCGGATGGAGCAGGGCAAGCAAAACCTGAGCCTCAAAATGATCCAACGCCTCGAAGCAATCTTTGGCAGGAGCATCGTGAACGTGGGCAAGCCGCAGATGACGCACCTGCGGGTTGAAGGCGGACAGACCCTTTCCGGTTCCGTGGACGTCAACAGCAGCAAGAACGCCGGAGTGGCCCTGCTCTGCGCCAGCCTGATCAACCGGGGCACCACTGTCCTTCGCCGCCTGGCGCGCATCGAAGAGGTAAACCGGATTGTTGAGGTCCTGACCAGCATCGGCGTGGAGTGCACGTGGCTTAACGACACCGACCTGCAGCTCCGGCGTCCGGCCGTGCTGGACCTGGACGCCATGGATGTTGACGCCGCGCGCCGCACGCGGAGCGTCATCATGCTCCTGGGCCCCCTGCTGGACGAATCAGCAAAATACCGGCTCCCCTATGCGGGCGGCTGCGACCTCGGCACCCGGACGGTTGAACCTCACATGCAGGCGCTCCGCCAGTTCGGACTCTCGGTGGAGGCCACCGCGGGCTTCTACAGTGTCCAGGCCCCGCCCGCGGACACCCGGGACCGCTCGTTCGTGCTGACCGAACGCGGCGACACCGTCACCGAAAACGCCATCATGGCAGCCGCCCACCGGGAGGGTACAACCGTGATCCGGAACGCCAGCCCCAACTACATGGTGCAGGATCTCTGCTTCTACCTGCAGATGCTGGGCGTGGAGATCGAGGGCGTCGGCACCACCACCCTGAAGATCACGGGGCGCCCGTCCATCGACGCCGACATCGAGTACTTCCCGTCGGAGGACCCCATCGAGGCGATGAGCCTGATCACCGCGGGCATTGTCACCAATTCCGAGGTGACCATCCGGCGCGTGCCCATTGAGTTCATGGAAATTGAGCTGGCAACGCTGGGGCAGATGGGCCAGCAGCTGGAGATCTCGGGCGAGTACATGGCACGGAATGGCCGGACGCGCCTGGTGGATGTCACCACCAAGCCTTCGGAGCTGCATGCTCCGGAGGACAAGATCCATCCCATGCCGTTCCCGGGGCTCAACATAGACAACCTGCCCTTCTTCGCCGTCATTGCCGCGAATGCTCGGGGCCAGACCATGATCCATGACTGGGTCTACGAAAACCGGGCGATCTACCTGACGGAACTCAACCGGCTGGGCGCCCAGGTGCAGCTGCTGGATCCGCACCGGATCTATGTCAACGGGCCCACGAAATGGCGTGCCGCGGAGGTGGGCTGCCCGCCTGCACTGCGCCCTGCCGCCTGCCTGCTGCTGGCGATGCTTGCCGCACGTGGAGTGTCAGAGCTGCGGAACATCTACGTCATTGAGCGCGGCTACGAGGACCTGGCGGAGCGGTTGAACGCCATTGGCGCGAAGGTGGAGTACTTCCAGGACTGATCATTCACGGTTCGTCATGAATGGCGGAGCCCCTCCAAAATCTTCCTGCCTGCCGCAGAATGACAGTATGCGTACATTCGGCGTCGAGGAAGAGCTCCTGATTGTTGACCCCACAACGGGGGAGCCGCTTGCGCTGGCCGATGCCCTGTTGTCCGGGCACAGGATGGCGGCCGATGATGCACCCGATGCCCGCTCGCTGGAAACCGAAGACAAGACCGTTTACGACGACGATGAGATGGGCTTGAGTGCCGAGCTTAAGCTTGAGCAGATCGAGACCCAGACGCGGCCCTGCCTCGAGTACGGCGTCCTGCTGGACCAGATCCGTGCTGGCCGGACGCTTGCTGACCGGGCTGCCCAAAAGAACGGTGCCAGGGTGGCGGCGCTGGCCACCTCGCCCTTGGCCTCCACCAGCCATACGACGCCGGACCCCCGGTATGCCCGGATGCTGGAGCGCTTCGGCCTCACAGCGCAGGAGCAGCTCACGTGCGGCTTCCATGTGCACACCTATATTGAATCGCCGGAGGAAGGCGTGGCGGTCCTGGACCGGATCCGGGACAAGCTTGCCGTGCTCACCGCGTTGAGTGCGAACTCGCCGTTCTGGAACGGTGTGCCGACCGGTTTCGAGAGTTACCGGACCCAGGCCTGGAACCGCTGGCCCACCTCAGGACCCGCGGGGATCTACGGGACCTACCCTGCGTACAGGCGGGTGGTCACGCGGTTGCTGGACAGCGGAGTGATGCTGGACGAGGGGATGCTCTACTTCGACGCCAGGCTTTCGCGCAACCACCCCACTGTGGAAGTGCGGGTGGCCGATGTCTGCCTCCGTGCCGAGGATGCCGCGCTCATCGCACTCCTGGTGCGTGCACTGGTGGAGTCGGCCAGCCGGGAGTGGCGGGACGGGGTGGACCCCGCGCCGGTGCCCACTGTGCTGTTGCGCATGGCTGCATGGCAGGCGAGCAGCAGCGGGCTTAGCGGGGAGCTGTTGGACTTCGGCACCTTCCGGCCGGCCCGGGCCGCGGATGTGGTGCGTTCGCTGGTGGATTACCTGGCGCCGGTCCTGGACGAACAAGGGGAGCTCGCCATCGTTCGGCAGGGGGTGGAGGACATCATCGCCCGCGGCACCGGAGCGGCTGAACAGCGCCGGGTCCGGGACAGGGCCATGGAAGGTTCACCGCCCGAGGACCTAGGCCTGGGCGCCGTGGTCAACCACGCAGTGAATATCACCATGCGTGGTGCCATGGACCTTTCAGAAGTGGAAGCAGCCCCGGACCTGCTGCGCGTACGGCAGTCATAGGCACTCCTGGGCCGACGAGGGGCTGCCTCTTGAGCAGACAGGGGCTGCCTCCTGGGCCGACGAGGGGCTGCGCGTACGGCACGGCATATGCCATGGGAGGCTGGCCCGCTTTATGCCCGGGGCGCTGGGCAGACCGCGGTATCCGGCAATCCTGCTCTGTCCTACAGGGGCGATGTTTGCTCTCTCCTAAAGGACAGCAAGGGAGGCTTCCAGCAGGAGGTGCCACTCAGGGAACGGGTCCTTGGGGAGTTCATCCTCGGTGGGTCCCGGGTCTTCTGGAACGTCCACGTCTGGGGGATCGACATTATCGGGCAGGTCCAGGTCCTGGGGCATCCCAAAGTGCTCAACAAAGCCCTGGACGGGCATGCCTCCGAGCGCCAAACTCGGTTGTCCTTCCGGTTTCGTTGCCGCACTCCACGATTCAGTAACCCAGTCCGGCCAGTGGGGTGGTTCCCAGTCCTGGTGTTCGCTTGTGTAGTGGCGTCCGGTGGGTGAGGTCCAGCCGGGTGGTTGATTTTTGGTGGCTGGTGTTGGTTTCCAGCCGCTGGTGTGCCGGAGTTTGTGGTGTTTCGGGCAGGGCTGTCCCAGGTTGCTGATCCCGGTGGTCCCGCCGTGGTGCCAGGCGAGGAGGTGGTCTGCCTCGTTATCCAGAGACGGGTTGCTGCAGCCGGGGAACGGACACTGGCCGTCGCGAAGCCGGAGCCAGTTCCGCATGGCTTTGGTGACCCGGTAGCTGCTCCTGCCGATCTCCAACGGCGCCCCCTTCCTCGGATCGACCAGGACCCGGTAGAACGAATCAGCACCGTTGGCGACCAGGTCCCGTGCCATCGAGGCCGGGATGGGTCCGTACCCGTCCAGCATGGCTGGCTCGTCGGTCAGGTCCATGAGGGTGACGACCGGCACGGTGACGAGGACCTGCGCCCGGATCGGCATGCCCGGCCCAGGACCAGTACCCGTACCGGCGTAGTTGCTGGCGACGGCGCCGTCGCCGTCACTAGAGCCGTTGCCGCTACCGGCGCCAGGGCCGGCGCCGCTGGTGAGGATGGCTTGGGCGAAGGTATCGGCGCGGAGTTGGGTGAGGGTGCGGGCCTCGTGGGGGCCTTGCATTCCCCGGGAGAGGGCGGTGAGCCGGTTCCAGCCTGCCATGGCCTGGTCGGCGGGTAGGCAGGCCGAGAGCCATGCCATGCCGTCCTGGTCAGGCCGGTATTCGACCCGCCGGTCCGCCGCGGCCTTGGTATGGCGTTTCTCCAGCGATTCGGGATGGTGGCGTTCCCGCCACGTCCGGGCCTTGGCCTTGAACCGGTACGCCGGCATCTCACCGATCGTCGCCGCCCCGGCCGGCCGTGGCGTGTCCGGATCCAGGAAGTGGGCCTCCAGGGCGGCGGCCCCGGCCCGGTCAAGCCCCACGGTCTGGTCCACCATTTCCCGGGCATGGGCCCAGGAAATCGTCCCGGACCCCAACGCGGCGAGGGTCCGGGGCAGGGCGGTGGCCAGGGCGTGGGACTCGGCCAACAAGGCACCGGCGGCACGGTCACCAATCACCAGCGCACACCCGACCTCGGCCACCAGGCTCCGGTCCTGGGCCGTGGCCTCCTGCGGCGATGACGGCGGACCGTTCACCACACTCGTGGCGACAGCGAGCACCTGAACCGCCCGCGCCTTCACCGCCGCCAGCTTCGCCTCCGACCGCGCCACCCCCGCAAGGACATCCAACGCATTATCAGCAACCCGCTGCAACGGATCATCACCAACCCCGCCAGCGTCAGCACCAGGCTCAACGCCACCAAGACCAGAAACAGCCGTCCCAGAACCGGTCGTACCGGAAACAGCAGCGCCGCTGAGCACCGCCCTAAAAGCAGCCACCGAAGCGTCAACTGCCGCCTCCGCCTCCACCACCGCCGTCGTGCTTTCCATACAGACATCCTCCAGCGGGGGTCTGACAAAAAGGGCAGTGTGGCAGGGGCTGTGGATGACTAGTGGCCGGCTGGATATCCACAACCTTGGCGGCACTACCGCAGGCGTGCCATACTCGGCGCGTGACGTCGTCGTACTCCTTCACAGCCGAACTGTGGCTGTACCCGGGCGAGGCCGGCTGGCATTTCCTTACCCTGCCACCGGACGTGGCGGACGATATCCGCGCACGAAACGCAGGGCACAGCAAAGCGTTCGGCTCAATCCAGGTGACAGCGGAAATTTCCGGCCACACCTGGCAGACCTCGCTCTTCCCGGACGCTCACCAGGGGACGTACCTCCTGCCAGTCAAGAAGGCCATCAGGGCCAGGGCCCGGATCAGTGAAGGCGACGCCGTGAAAGTCAGCCTCTCCGTTATCGGCACCTGATGAATAGGGGCCGGATATCCCCAAAAGACGTACCGGAAACAGGCGCTGTAGGGCCGCGCCGGCGGCGATGCCCAGCAGGTCTGCTCAGGCAGGGGATGGTGGACAGCAGCCGCCAGCCGGGAGCAGCGACCGTTCCAGGCATGCCCACCACCGTCCGGAGTGCTAGATCTGCTTGAGCGCCTGCTCCAGGTCGCCGATCAGGTCGTCCACGTCCTCCAGGCCGACGGAAAGCCGCACCACACCGTCGCTCAGGCCGATTGCCGCCCTGCCCTCCGGACCCATGGCGCGGTGCGTGGTGGTTGCGGGGTGGGTGATGAGGGACTTGGCGTCGCCCAGGTTGTTGGAGATGTCGATGATCCGCAGGCCGTCCAGCAGCGCGAACGCCGCTTCCTTCCCCGAGCGGCCCCCGGAGGGCGCAAGCTCCAGGGTGAGGACTGTGCCGCCCGCGCTCATCTGCTTCGCGGCCAGCTCGTACTGTGGGTGGGATTTCAGGAGAGGGTACTTCACCCAGCTGACGGCGGGCTGCTCCTCCAGCCATTCCGCGAGACGCAGGGCGGTGGCCGAGGAATGGTTGACGCGGAGCGCCATGGTCTCAAGGCCCTTGGTGAGGACCCAGGCATTGAACGCGGACAACGCCGGTCCGGTGTGGCGCATCAGCTGCTTCACCGGTCCGTCGATGAACTCCTTGGTGCCCAGAATGGCGCCGCCGAGCACCCTGCCCTGGCCGTCGATGTGCTTGGTGCCCGAGTAGACAATGACGTCCGCGCCGAACTGCCCGCAGCGCTGCAGCAGGGGAGTGGCGAAGACATTGTCGACGACGACGGTTGCCCCGGCTGCGTGCGCCAGTTCGCTGACCGCGGCAATGTCGACGATCTCCTGCATCGGGTTGGATGGTGATTCAAAGAAGACGGCAGTGGTGGGCTTGGACAGGGCCTCGCGCCACTGCTCCAGGTCCGGCCCGTCCACGAAGACGGTTTCCACGCCCCACCGCGGCAGGATCTCGTTGAGGATCACAAAGCAGGATCCGAACAGCGAGCGGGCGGCAACCACGCGGTCGCCGGCGGCCAGCAGGGCACCCAGCGCGGTGAACACCGCGGACATCCCGGACGCCGTCGCAAAGCACGCCTCGGTTCCTTCCAGCAGGCGGAGACGTTCCTGGAACGTGGCCACGGAGGGGTTGCCGTAGCGGGAGTACACAAAGCGCTCGTCCTCGCCCGTGAACGCGCGCTCGGCGGCAGCGGCGGATTCGTAGACAAAGCCCGAGTTCAGGAAGATGGCTTCGCTGGTTTCCTGGAAGTTGGTGCGGTCCAGCCCGCCGCGCACGGCCTGGGTGTCGGGGCTCCAGCCGGCGGCGTCCTCGTTGAAGGTCACTTAGATCTTTCCCAGGTTGGTTGGCAGGCCGCGGTTCTTCCAGCCGTTGACGGTGCGTTCGCCGAAGCGGTCCGGGTCGCCTTCAAAGCCCTCCAGCACGTTGTAGGAGGTGAAGCCGGCCTGGGTGGCCGCTATGGCTGCCGCGATGGACCGCTGGCCGGAGCGGCACAGGAACACCAGTTCGGTTGAACGGTCCTCGGGCGCCTGCTGGCTGAGGTCGTTGATGAAGTCCGGGTTGGGGATGCCGCCGGGGAAAGTCCACTGGATGAACAGCGGATCGTTCTCGGTTGCCTTGGTGTCGGGAATACCAATGTGGGCCCACTCGCCCTCGGTGCGTACATCCACCAGGATGGCGCCCTGTTCCAGCTTGTCCCAGGCCTCCTGCGGCGTCAGGTCCCCTGCGTAGCTCATGCGTGGCCCTCGCCGTCGAACTCAAGGTCGTCACCCGTGGTTTCGAGGTTGTCCACGGCGTCCGCCACTGCGGCGTCCGCGGAAGCGATCGCCGCCGGAAGAACCACTGCCTGGGCCACGATGACGCTGCTGCCGTTGAAGGTTGCCGCCGGGCTGCCGTGCAGCACATAGCCCTCTGCCAGGGCGGCCGATATGCGCTCACAGAAAGCGCGGTCGTCCGGGCCGCTGATGAGGCGGTAGGACAGTTTTTCTTCAGGGGCAGGTGCGTCAGACACGACGGATCTCCTTCTCTCACGCTTGCAGCTCGAATGGTCGATATGCCGAGTATTCACCTGAGGCACCCCGCCGTGGAAGGAGGGTTGCCGACCGGCCAGTCAGGGCTTGGCGCCGGTACTCATTACTCCCCAAAAACGTAACACTTGCCGCCCGGCGCCGCACCGCCGCCGTCGTCATGTTGCGTAACTGAAGGATGCAGTGCGGAGGCGCCGCGCCGAAGATGCGTCCGCCACCTCCCTGGAACGGACGACGGCGACACCACCTGGGGTGCCCGGGCGCCAGGTGCCTGCCGCCCGGGTCAGGCCGATAAAGTTTCTGCAGGGGCCGCCGCCCCGCTACTGGAGAAATCAGTCCCTGGGGGTCTTCATCATCACGCCATCCGCCGCCGCGCCCACACGTCCCGCCCGGAGCCGCCGGCTGCAGCCCCTCCACAGGGTGGCCGCGCTCCTCGCCGCCGTGATGATGGCCGTCCTGGCGGTGGTGGTGCCCGCCGGCTCAGCGCAGGCCGCCCGAAACTTCACGGAGGAAGGCAAGCCGCTGCTGGGCGCAGTCCTCGAATGGGGAGAGGACACCGCCGGCGGCTTCTCCGAAAGGCTCGGGGCATCCCCCGCAATCTTCGGACACGACATCGCCTTCCCGTTCCGTGCCTCGGAGGAGAACGATATCCGGGAGTTCCTGGAGCAGTCCGCCGGGCAGGGTGCCCATGCGATGCTCACGGTGAGGCCTGCCGTCCCGCTGGACCAGGTCACCGCTGGCGCTGCCACAGCCTTTGCCGGGGAAGTGCGCCGGATGCAGGGGGATTTCAAGGGCCAGTTGCTTATCCGCTTTGCGCCGGACATGAATACCAGCTGGGTGGAGTGGGGGCAACAGCCTGGCGACTACCGGGAGGCATTCCAGGCGGTGGCGGCGGCGTTTCGGGATGGTGGTGCCCGTGGCAGCTTTGTCATGGTGTGGGAGCCGTACCTGGGCAAGGACTACCCCTTTGACCGGAACCGGAATGCGCCCGGGCCCGGCAGCGAAGGCTTCAACCTGTTGGATACCAATGGCGACGGCACCTGGAATGGCTCCGACAAAGCCTATGAGCCCTACTATCCGGGGGACGACGCCGTGGACTGGGTGGGCCTGACTGCCTACCACGATGACACCGCAGGGGGCGCCGCCGTCAACACCGTGCCCCGAGCCGGTGAGCTGCAGGAGATGCTGACGGCCTCCGGCGGGGAGAGCTTCTACGGGACATATGCCGCGGGGCGGGACAAGCCCTTTATGCTGCAGACGTCCGCCTTCTACAGCCCGTCCTCCGGAGGCGCCGCGGAAGCGGAGATCAAGAACGGCTGGTGGGACCAGGTCCTGGGCGTTGCCGGATCAGCCGACTTCGCACTGACCGGGGCAGTGGTCTGGGACGAACGCACCAGCACACGGGACACCGGTGTGGCCAGCATCGACTGGCGGCTCACCGGAAACGCCGGCATCGCGGACGCTGCCCACAGCCGGCTTGAGGACGCGCCCATCGTGACGGGGCCTGTTACCGATGTCAGTTCGGGTCCCGGGTTCGTGAGGTCCAACACGCTTTCGGGGGCTGCAGCCTGGACCGTTGGGGCCGCGCTCATCATCCTCCTGGTGGCGCTGTGGCAACTCCCCGCCAGGCTGGGTGCGGTCACGGCGTGGGGCTACAGCGACCCTTCCAGCAGGGACTCACGCGTGGACCTGCTCCGTGGCCTGGCCATCGTGTTCGTGGTGGTGAACCACCTGGGCATGGTATCGCTGTTCCAGCTCCTGACCCAGGAGGCGGTGGGCTTCGTTTCGGGTGCCGAGCTGTTCGTTCTGTTCTCCGGCCTGGTGGTGGGCATGGTGTACGGGCCCAGGGCGAAGAACGATTTTGGAACGGTGGTGGACCTCACCTCGCGCCGGGCAGGCAAGCTCTACGTAACGGCGCTCGTGGTGCTGGTGGGCGTCTTCCTGATGTCGCTGCTGCCGGCCTTCCGGACCGACGCGCTCACAACCTTCGTGGATCAAGGCACCGGCGGAGCGGGACACGAAGGGGCAGGACGCACCTACGACCTTTACGCGGGCATGGAAACGCTGTTCCAGTTTCCCGTTCCGGCGCGGGTGCTTCCCGCCATCCTGCTGCTCCAGTTCGGGCCCTGGCAGTTCAACGTGATGGGCCTCTACGTGGTGCTGCTGCTGGCCAGCCCGCTGATCCTGGCCGCCCTCAACCGCGGCAAGGCTGTCTGGGTGCTGGCGGCATCGCTGGCCGTATACGCGGTGGGTACGGTGACGCGTTTCCGGCTCCTGCCGTCACAGTTCGAGGATTCCTTCCCCTTGCTGGTGTGGCAGGTGCTGTTCGTCATCGGCCTGACGGCCGGGTTCCACCGGCGGAGCATCGTGGCCTGGCTTTCATCGCATACCGGGGTGGTGGTGGCCTGCACTGCCCTGGCCTTCGCGTTCGCCTTCGTATCCTGGGGCAACCCGTACCTCGCCAACGGGTATGACGTCCGCCTTGCCATCATTCCGGACACCGCATACCGGGCCATGTACGACCTCTTCTTCGGGCGCACCTACCTTGCCCCGGGCCGGCTGCTCAACGTCCTGGTCCTGGTGGTGGCGGCCTATGCCTTCCTCACCGCGTACTGGAAACCGGTACAGCGCGCCCTGGGCTGGTTCCTGGTCCCGTTGGGCCGCGCCACCCTCTATGTGTTCATCATGCATGTGGTTCTCATCGCCGTCATCGCCAACATCCCGGCCCTCCAGCAAGAGAACATCCTCATCAACACCCTGGCCTACGCCGTGGTGCTGGGGCTCCTCTGGGTGATGGTGCGCACGCGGTTCCTCTTCAAGATCATCCCTACCTGAGGATTCCCCGGCCACCGCAGCCCGTGCGCTCCTGCCGGGGGCTGACGCGCGGTGCTCAGGAGTGCGGCAGGATCAGCTGGTGGAGCAGGTGGTCCTGCCACTGCCCTGCGATCTTCAGGTATTCCGGCGCAACCCCGATCTCCCGGAACCCCGCCCGCTGCAGGATCCGCCGCGATGCTGTGTTGTGGAGCAGGGTTGCCGCCTGGATACGGTGCAGCCCAAGCGACGTCCGGGCGTAGTTGGCTGCGTGGCGAACCGCGGCTGTGCCGATCCCCTGCCCGGTGAGTTCGTGATCCACCCAATAGCCCAAGTTGGCGCTGAGGAAGGGGCCGTGCACGATTCCCGTCAGCGTGACCGCCCCAACCACGCGCCCGGCTCGGTGGCCGGCGCACACTGTGCCTCCGCCGTCGTCCTCCTCTTCGACCAGGACCCAAGGGACTTCGGTGCCCAACGCGTGCTGGGCGAGCTTGGCGCGGATGATGTCCGCCTGGTGCCCGCTGGTGAAGAACCTGTCAGTGCGTTTCGGCTCCCAAGGAGCCAGGTGCTCCCGATTGCGCTGATAGGCCCCGGCAAGGGCGGCCGCATCCGAGTCCTCGAGCAACCGGATGAGGAGCCGTTCGCGCAGGTAGGCACTGCTGCCAGTCATGTACCAGGCACCTTTCAGGGGGGCGCTCCATGGGCGGGAGCAGGGTTTACGTGACCGAAACGCAAACGCCACAACACCGATACTGTCACAGCATTTGACGAAACATTTCATCCCTACGCTCACCATGTAACACTCCGGTGAAAGGGAACGACATGACAGATGCTACTCGCAGGAACTTCCTCCGCTATGTGGGAATGGTGGGGGGAGCCGGGGTGATGTACCAGACGATGGCAGCCATGGGCCTTGCCCCTGATACAGCAGCTCCTGCGTTTGCCGCTCCCCGTGCCGACGACCTGCAGGGCAAGGGCAAGAGCGTGGTAATCCTGGGCGGGGGAATCGCAGGCCTGACCACGGCGTACGAACTGGGCAAAGCCGGCTACAAGGTCACGATCCTCGAGGCACGGATGCGTCCGGGCGGGCGGAACTGGACCGTGCGCGGCGGGACCGAAGAGACGGACATGCGCGGGATCACCCAGCGGGCCACGTTCTCGAAGGACCAGTACATGAACGCGGGGCCGGGCCGCATCCCGCAGCACCACATCACCTTGGACTACTGCAAGGAACTCGGGGTGGCCATCGAGCCCTTCACCAACCAGAATGCGGACGGCTACCTTTTCCGTGAAGGCAGCAGCAAGCTCTCCAACACCCCCATCCGGCACCGCGCTGCCAAGGCTGACGTTTACGGGTACGTCTCCGAGCTGCTGGCCAAAGCCACCGACCAGGGTGCCCTGGACAGCTACATGAGCGCAGCGGACAAGGAGAACCTGATCTCCTTCCTGAAGAGCTTCGGTGCCATTGGCAATAAAGTGCCAGGAGATGCCGCGGCGAGCTTCAAGTACACCGGCACCGGCCGCAAGGGATACTCCGTGGCTCCGGGGGCCGGCCTGGAAGCGGGCACGCCCCTGGCGCCGGATGCCCTGTCCGACGTTTTCGCCAGCGGTGTGGGCAACTACTTTTCCTTCGAATTCGGCTGGGACCAGGCCATGATGATGTTCCAGCCCGTGGGCGGCATGGACCGCATCCCGTACGCGTTCGAGTCAGCCATCGGCAAGGACAAATTCGTGTACGGAGCCCAGGTCCTCTCCATGAACAACACTGCAGCCGGCGTTTCGGTGGAGTACACCAACCCGGGCGGCCAGGCAAAGCTGATCGAAGCAGACTTTGCCGTCTGCACCCTCCCGCCGCACATCGCAGCCAAGGTCCCGGGCAACCTCCCCGCGGACATCATCGACGCCCTGAAATTCGCCAGCCCCAGCGACGCCGGCAAGATCGGCATCGAGTACTCACGCCGCTGGTGGGAGGAGGACCACCGGATCTACGGCGGCATCACCAACACCAACATCGACCTCGGCAACATGTGGTACCCGTCCACCGGGTTCCACGGGCAGCGCGGCACCATGGTGGGCTACTACAACACAGGTGCCAGCGCGCGCGTCTACAAGGAACTCAGCCCGGAGAAGCGCCTGGGCCGCGCCCTCGACCAAGGGGCACGGATCCATGGTGACGTGTACCGGAAGGACGTTGCGGCGTCGTTCTCGGTGGACTGGGGCAGCACCGCCTTTTCCGAAGGTGCCTGGGTGGGCTGGCCCTCACAGACCGATGCCAAATACGCCCGGCTGCTGGAGCCGTCCGGCAACATCTACTTCGCCGGCGACCACCTCAGCCACGCCATCGCCTGGCAGCACGGTGCCATGACCTCCGCCCGTGCAGCCGTCACCGCCCTGCACACCCGGGCAGCGGCAATGGTGGCCGGATGAGCGCCGCAACCCCCGCCAGTACCCGCACCTCGACAGAAAAGAAGCCCATGCTCCGCCGCAGACTCGCCCTGATCGGTGCCGGCATCGCCGGCATAAGCCTCACCGCAACCGCCGCTTTCGCGGCTCCTGCAGTGTTCCAGGACCTCACCGCACCAAAACCCGGAACCACAGTGTCCAACCTCCCAGCCGGCCAGGACAACCCGATGATCGCCAGCGGCGTGGCCATCGGTGCGAACACCGCCATCTACAAGAGCAGCGGGCTGGGGCCGTCTGCCTTGAACACAGCCGCCCCCGCCGGCAGTGAGCAGCGCTACGTGGACACGGGCGTGTTCCCGGGAGGTGTCCTTCCGCCCGGCGTCACCATTACCGAAGCGCAGGGCATCAACGCCCTCCGCCGGATCGGCGAGAACCTTGCACAGGCAGGATTGGATTACGACGACGTCATCACCATGCGCGTTTTCCTCCAGAACCCTGCCGGTGCGGAAAAGGCCGACTTTGACGGCTGGAACCGGGCGTACCGGCAGTACTTTGCGAACACCAGCCTCGCCGACGGTTCCGCCGTGAAGGTTCCGCTGGGCTCCGCGGCGCCAGCAGAGCCTCTTGTGGTGAACCCTGCAAGGCCCTCACGCTTTGCCCTGGAAATCGAGAACCTGCCCGTCAACGGATGGCTCGTGGAAGTGGAGGTGGACGCGGCCTACCCGGCATCCGGCGGCAGGTAGAGGCCCGCAGAGTCCCCGGATACAGGAGCGGCGTGGACCCCGTGCCCGAAAGCACGTGGTCCACGCCGTGACCTGTCTACTGCGGCTTGTTATACGAGCCCGGGGTAGCTCGCCAGGATGTAATCGGCGGCAGCGGGGCCCTTCATGCGCAGCCCGTTGTGGCCGGTAGCAATCCTGCGGTGGCTCATGGCGGCCCAGAACTCGGATTCCGGTCCGGGCTTCTGCTGGTTGATGAAGCACCAGCTGGTGTACAGGCCGTACAGGCGGTCGCGGTCCAGCGTGGATTCCGAGGCCTGGTCGAGGTAGGTGGCTTCTTTGAGAAAGAGGTCGAACTGCGAATGTGCCAAGACGGCTTCCCTTCGCTAAGTGCGGTGGTACTGCCGTTCGGCTACAGCAGCTAACCTCAATGCCGTGCACGGGGCAATGGAGTGTGGATGAAGGTGTCACTGCCGCATCTACAATGTAGACTTTACCCGTAGACAACCAATCTAGCAAGCGTCTGGATTATCCATCCCAAGCCGTCCGCCGCTGCCCGCAACTGCCCATCCGGCGCCGCAAATTTCCTGCCGCCGGAGAGCCTTGGACACCACTATTCGAAGGAAGCGCGGCGCTTGTCCTGCACCCGGGTGGCCCAGACATCCGGGCGGTTCACCTTGAAGCGGCGGCCCGTCAGCGCCCGGGCTGAGAGCCGGATGTAGTTCGCTTTTTCGCCCGGCTGCCACGGCTCAAGGCCCAGGCTGTCCACGGCGTCCTTGTCCGCCTGGTCCTCGATGACCTGGGTGTCCCCGCGCAGCACCACGCTCCACGCCTCTTCGGTGTGGGGATCATAGCCGTCGATTTCCAGGGCTGCAGGGCGTTCGGACAGGGCGCTCCACAATTTGGTGACGCCGGCTGTCCGGAAGGCGATGCTTCGGCGGTGCACCACATAATTGATCGGGAAGATCTCGGGGTGGCCGTCAACCACCACGGCAAGGCGGCCGACTGTGTCATTGGCCAGGAGTTCCCAGCATTCGTCAAAGGTCAGGGTGCCTTCCGGCTGCGTCTGCGAGTCCATGAACCACACCTTACGGCCACTGTCCCTGCGGAACCTAGAGTTCAACGGCCCGAATCACGGGCCGGCCTACTGGATGCCCGCGAACACCTCGTTCAGTTCCGCCGTGAGCTCCTTCTGCACGGACGGCGTCCCGACCGGCTTGCCGTCGATGTGGTTGACCGGCGCCAGCAGGCGGACACTGGAGATCAGCCACACAGCGTCGGCGTCCAGCAGGTCCTGGGGCTCCAGCGGGCCGTATCCAAGTTCCCAGCCGGCTGCCTTGGCTGCGGTGAACAGCGCCCCCTGCGACGTTCCGGGGAGGATCCCGCTGTCCAGCTGGGGCGTGATCAGGCGCTTCACTGACGTGCCGTCGTCGGCCTTTTCCACGTGGGCCAGCAGCACGGTGGACGTGGGGCCCTCCAGGACCCTGCCGTCCGAGGAGATGAAAATGACGTCGTCCGCGCCCTGCTTGTGGGCGTGGCGCAGGGCGGCCATGTTGACGGCATAGGAGAGTGTCTTGGCGCCCAGCAGCAGCCAGGGTGCACGCTCGGCGGCGTCGCTGTCGTAGCCGCGGTCCAGGAGGATCACGTCGATCCCGGTTTCGCGCTGCCGGCGGGCGCCTGCGCCCACAGGCGAGACCTGGACCCAGCAGTTGGGGGCGGTTGCGCCCTCCGCGCCGCGGGTCACCACGAGTTTTACCACCAGTTCGTACCCGGCCGGGGCAGGGTTCTGGACCCGGTGCTCGGACAGCGCGGTGGCAATGGCGCGGCGCCACTCGTCCTGCCCCGGAATGGCAAGGTCAAGCGCGTCTGCGGAGCCGGCCAGGCGGTCCAGGTGGGCCTGGATTTTCCGGACGTTGCCGCCCACCGCCAGCATGGTCTCGAAGACGCCGTCGCCCCGGGTGGCCCCCTGGTCTGTCACCATCAGCTGCGGCTGCGAGGCGTCAGCCAGCCGGCCGCCGGGGAAGGCGGGATCCAGGAAAACGAGAACCACGGGCACAGGAGAGGTCATGGCTCCAGCTTAGTGCGGCACCCCACCGATAAGCTGGGCGGAGTGCCCCGGCCGGAAACCGTCCGCCGGAGCTCATTTTTCCGGGGGTTATCTCACGTGTTGTGGCCATTTTCGCTTGCCGGCACCGCTCCAGGGTGGGTGGTTGTGGTGCTGGGTATCGCCGACCTGGTGATCAGGGTGCTGGCTGTGGGCATCATTCCAGGCAACAGACGGCCCACCACGGCCATGGCCTGGCTGCTGGGCATCTTCTTCGTCCCGTTCGTGGGCATCATCCTGTTCCTCCTGTTCGGCAACTTCAAACTGTCCAGCCGCCGGCGGGAGCAGCAGCAGCAGGTCAACGAAAGGGTGCGGGCCGGGATCTCGTCCCTTGCCGACGTCGAAAGCGACTACCCGGGCCCCGAGTGGGTCAAGTCCGCCGGGGAACTGAACCGCAGGCTGGGGTCCCTCCCCATGGTGGACGGCAACTCGGTGGACCTCATCCCTGGCTATCCGGATTCCATCCTGGAAATGACCAACGCCGTCCGCAAGGCGAAGAAGTTCGTCAACGCCGAGTTCTACATCATGAGCACGGACCATATAACCGACGAGCTCCTGACGGCCATGGAGGAAGCGGCGGAACGGGGCGTGGAAGTCCGCGTGCTGTTCGACCACATCGGCACGCTCCGGGTGCAGGGCTACAGGAAACTGCTGAAGCGGCTGCGCGCCGGCAAGATCCAGTGGAAGCGGATGCTGCCGCTGCTGCCCATCCATGGCCAGTGGCGCCGGCCGGACCTCCGCAACCACCGGAAGATCATGGTGATCGACGGCGAAATTGCCTTCACGGGGTCGCAAAACCTGATTGAGCCTTCCTATAACAACCCCCGGCACCGCAAGGCAGGCCGGGAATGGGTGGAGCTGATGGCCTGCCTGCGCGGGCCCATCGTCACCACGCTGAACGTTGTTTTTGCCACCGACTGGCTCAGCGAAACGGACGAATCGCTGGAGCACCAGCTGCAGCTCCCGGCCAACCCGGAGCCGGGGAACGTCACCGCCCAGGTGGTTCCCAGCGGCCCGGGGTTCATCACCGAGAACAACCTGCGCCTGTTCAACACCCTGATCTACTCGGCCCAGCACCGGATTTCCATCTGCAGCCCCTACTTTGTGCCGGACGACTCCCTGCTCTATGCCATCACCACAGCTGCCCAGCGCGGCGTGGAGGTGGAGCTGTTCGTGTCCGAGAAGGGCGACCAGTTCCTGGTGCACCACGCCCAGCGGTCCTACTACGAAGCCCTGCTGGAGGCCGGCGTCCGGATCTACCTCTACAAGGCCCCGTTTGTGCTCCATGCCAAGCATTTCACCATCGACGACGAGGTGGCGGTCCTCGGCTCCAGCAACATGGACATGCGCTCCTTCTCCCTGAACATGGAAGTGTCCGTGATGCTGCTGGGCGAGGACATCGTCACCAAGATGCGGGCCGTGGAGGACACGTACCGGGACATCTCCCACGAGCTCAAGCTGACGGACTGGATCAACCGGCCCCTGGCGGCCCGCTACGTGGACAACGTGGCCAGGCTGACCGCCACCGTCCAGTAACAACTCCTGTGGTCAGGCATCCGGGAAGTCCGCTCCCAGGGTGGAGAGGATGCCGAACGCCTTGGTGCGGATTTCCTCGTATTCGTCTTCCGGATCTGAATCCGCGGTAATGGCACCGCCGACGCCGAGCGTCAGTTCCGCCGTTCCGTCGCCCCGGGCGTTGATCACCAGCGTCCGGATCGCGACGGCGAGGTCCGTGGCTCCATTCAACGAAAAGTAGCCGATCGCTCCCGAGTAGACCCCGCGGGCGCCGCCTTCCAGGCCGTCCAGGATGGCCATGGTGCTGATCTTGGGTGCGCCGGTCATGGATCCGGCGGGGAAGCAGGCGGCCACGGCCTCGGCCCGGGAGGAACCGGGCTTCAGCTGCGCGTCAATGGTGCTCACCATCTGGTGGACGGTGGCGTAGCTTTCAATGGCGCAGAGCCTGCTGACGGTCACCGAGCCGGGGATGGCGAAGTGGCTGAGGTCATTGCGGAGCAGGTCCACGATCATGATGTTTTCAGCGCGGTCCTTCAACGCTGTGGCAAGGTCCGTGCGCAGCCGGGCGTCCTCCGCGGGGTCGGCAGCCCGGCGGCGGGTTCCCTTGATGGGCTCGGCGCGCATCCCGCCGTCGGCCGCGATCTTCAGGAAACGCTCGGGCGAGGTGCTGGCCACCGTGAGGCTGCCCAGGCGCAGGTAACTGGCAAAGGGTGCGGGATTCCTGCGGCGCAGCGCCAGGTACGTGGGCCATGGATCCAGGGCATCTGCCGGAATGTCCGCCGACAGGGCAGTGGTCAGGCAGACCTCGTAGGAGTTCCCCTCGCCGATCTGGTGCTGCGCCGCGGAGATTTTGGCCAGGTACTCCGCGCGGGTGTCCCGGCTGCGGAACGCCGCCGCCGCCGGGAGCACGACGCCGGTGCTGCCGCCGGCTTGCGCTGCCGCCCCGGCGGTTTCCACGGCGGCCCGCCCGGCGGTTTCCACGGCGGCCCGCGCCTGGACCAGCCAGTCATCGGCGTCGGGGGCGTCAAGTGCCAGGAGCCAGGCGGCTCCTTCCGCATGGTCCAGGACCACGGCCCTGCCGGCGAAGATGAGCGCGGCATCGGGGGTGGGGGCGGGAAGGTCGGTGCCGCCGGTCTCGCGCTTGAGTTCGTAGCCCAGGCAGCCGAGCCAGCCGAGCGCGAAGCCGCCGGGGTACGCCTCGGGAATCTCAACGGCGGAGAGCCCCCACACGGTGTCCAGCCAACGGAAGAAGGGGCCCTGCACGGTGGCGGTGGCGCACCCCGCGCTCAGCAGGCTGTGGCCTGAACGGTGCGTTACCGACTGGCCGAACGTGCCGCCGTCGTCAGCCATGATGCTGAACCGGCTGCGCTCCGCAGCCTCCCCGGCCTCCGTGTCCGGGGCACCCGCGTTTGAGGAGTCCAGCCAGACGGCGTTGGCCGAACGGCCATACAGGGAACCGAAGAGTCCCGCGGCGTCCGGACGGACGTTCAGCCGTTCCGCGCGGAGGCGCAGTCCCCGGCGCGCTGACAGCTCTGGCGCCAGGGCAGGCGCCAGCGAGGGAAGGTAGGGGAGGACCTGCAGCACGTCAGCCGGTGCCGAGCCGTCGGCGGGGTTCAGCACGCGGACATCGGCGTCAAGGGGGACCTTGTCCGCCGCGAGCCATTCCTCTTCCTGCGCCGCCCACTGGTCCCAGAACGGCTCATAGGTTTCGCCGTCCCGGTCCAGCGCACGGGTCCGGCGCACGTCGTCCGGAGCCTCGGCCCAGATCACCGCGCTCAGCAGGGGGCGGGCTGCGGCTGCCGCCGCCCCCACGCCCTCCACAATGACGATCTCTGCCGGAAGCGTCACCCGGGATTCGCCGTCGTCATGGTTCTCCCAGTCCCAGCAGACCCAGGAGGCGGCCTCCCCGCGGCTCAGGGGCGCGAGCACCGTGGAAACATACCTCTCGATGCCTGCCGCGAGTCCATTCCAGCCGGGGTATATGTCCTCGAGATGAAACAGGGACACCTTGTGGTGGGCGCGCAGCCTGGCGGCCAGTTCGACGGCGAGCGTCGTCTTCCCAGCGCCGGAACGTCCGTCAATGGCGATGATGACGGGGGCTGGGCTCATGGAGTAGAGCGTACCTTTATCCCTGCCGGGCTTTCATCCGCGGGTTCTTCTTATTGATCACGAACGTACGGCCGCGGCGCCGGACGATCTGGGCTCCCGGGATCTTCTTCAATGCGCGAAGTGAGTTGCGGACTTTCATGATGTGCTCCTGGTGGGTGGGTTGGATTGTTGGTACTGGTTGGGGAAAAGAAGCTCAGCCGGCCTGTTCAAGGCCGAAGGGGTCGTGCAGGTTCTTGCCTGATGCCAGTTCCTCGTCCGTGAGCTGGCAGGAAGTGAGGAGGTGCCCGAATTCCGCAGCGTCGAGGTCCTCGCCGGTGGCCGTGATAACCGTGGCGGCAGGTGCCGGCATTCCGTTGCCGGCCGGAACTCGCGTGGCGGGAACGTCGTCCCACGCCCCGGTATTCTCGAGCCAGATACGGGGGCCGACGCCCTGGATGGCAATGCGGCACTCCGGCGCCGAGGCAATCCAGAGGTGGCCGCGCACCACGCAGCAGCCTTCTGCCAGGGTTGCCAGGGCCTGCCGGAAACGTCCGGGGTGCAGTGGCCGTTCGACGCGCTGGACAACCGTCGTGAACGGCGAAGCATTCCGGGTTCCTGCGCCCCCGGTCCGTTCTGCGTCCGTCCCAGGCACCGTTCCGGAGGGCACTGTTCCGGGGGCAGTCCGGGCCAGTGAGCCCAGGTAGTGGTGACGTCCCGGGCGGACCTCCTTCGCGCTGGCCGCCAGATCCGCGTGGGGCGCAAGCTGCCGGACCAGGTGCAGGCCCCGCTCCCGGCCCTCCGGGTCCGGTGGCACGATCTCCGGTTCGGTCACCAGGACGGTGTCCGCAAAGGCCAGTTCGCCGATGAGGCATTCGCCGGGCGTCCGCTCATCCTCCACCATCGGCGTGAAGCCGGATTCGTACAGGGTATGGGCGTCCCAGATGTGGTCCTCCAGGGCATCCGGAGCCAGCGCGAGGATCACAGAAGAGACGGTGGCACGGTCCGCGAGTTTTTCGTTGAGCGCAGTGATGGCGGCGTGCGCAGGGGTAGCCGGTGCCAGCCCGATGATGATGGGACCAGGGGTTCCCTTGCCCGGGCTGTCCTGGATGAGGCGTTCAATGCCGGGCACCAGGTCCAGACGGACGGCGCAGCTCAGGCATCCGTGCTCCAGGAAGGACTCCCCGCGTTCAATCTCGCCGGCCCCGGTAAAAGTCCGCCGGACCACCGTCCCGTTTTCCAGCAGGTCGTGAAGGACCACGATGCTTCCGGGGCGGGCAGCCGCCAGGTCCTCGCAGGCCTGCTGGCGGCAAAGGGCATCCAGGGAAGTGACAACGATGAGCTCCATGCGCCCAGACTAGTTGAGAATGATTCTCAATTACAAACCAAGGTCGTGTGCCGGACTTTGGGTCAGCGGTCCTGCCGCTGCAGTTCCGCCCTGCCCAGGACTGTGGCTTTGATGTGGTCCACGATTCCGGGGATTGCTGCATGGATCTGGTGCCAGACGGCGTCGAAGTCCGCGTGTCCGCCGTACCAGGGGTCCTCGATGCCCTGGTCCAGGAGGTCCAGGCCGGACATGGCGGGATCGAAGCTGCGGAGCATGCGGATCTTTTCCAGTGACTCCTGGTCCGGAGCGGCTTGGCTGAGCCAGGCGTAGTGGTCGATATCCAGCGCAAGGATCAGGTCCCTGGACCGGAACCAGTCCAGCTCCCATTCGCGGGCGATGTGTTGCTCTGATCCAAGCTGGGTGGCCGCGAGCCTGCGGGCGGCCCGGGGGTCAATGGGGCGTCCGGCCTCATAGCCCGTGGTTCCTGCCGAGTCCACCGTTACTAAACCGTCCAGCCCCTCGCGTTCAAGGGCCGCGGCGAGCATGAGCTCAGCCATGGGGGACCGGCAGATGTTGCCGGTGCAGACGGCGATGACGCGGTATGGGCTCGACGCTGAGTTCATGAAACTAAGCATGCGCGCTATCGGCCGGATTGGCCAGAGATCACATTCATATTGCGTGACGGACTTGTAAATAGGTTTTCTAATTCCGTCACGGTAGGTACTTGAACGGGGCCTAGTGCATGACGGCCAGGAGGATGCCGACGCCGACAAAGAGCACCCCAAAGACCTTGCTGAGAACCATTTGTCCACGCGCCGAATGCGTAAACCGCTGGAAGGACCGGGCGGCTGCCGCGAAGAAGAACCACATCACCAGGATGTCGATGCCGATAATCGTGGCCGTCAGCACGGCGTACTGGGCGAGGAGCGGCTGTTCAGGCCTGATGAACTGGGGCATGAACGCCAGGAAGAAAATGATGGCCTTGGGGTTGAGCAGGTTTACCCACAACCCCCGGCGGAAGATGGACCAGGCAGGTTCGTTCCGGAGGGCGGCGGATTGCTGCTCTTCGACATTCGGCTTGCTCAGGAACTGCCTGATGCCCAGGTATACCAGGTAGGCGGCGCCGGCAAAGCGGATGACGTTGAAGGCGACGGGAGAGCTTGCCACCAGGACGCCCACGCCGAGCGCCACGATCACCACGTGGATCACCAGTGCTGCCTGTTGTCCCAGGATGCCCCAGATGGACCGGCGGAACCCGGCATTCAGGGAATTGCTCATGGTGTTGATGGCTCCGGCGCCGGGCGTGAAGCTGATCAGTGTTCCGGCGCCCACCAGGGCGAGCCAAAGGGAGAATTGCACCATCCAAGTTTAGTGGCCGTTGACGCCGCCTCATCACCTGTTTGCCCTGCTTGCGGGCCATAACTGCCGTGCTGCGAGTGCGGCCGCCTGGACAAGTACCGGCTCAAGCCCGGGCGATGACCTCACCGTTGGGGATCAGGAACCAGCCGTCGTCGGTGGAACCCCAGCGGTGCCACCCGGCCGAGATCCGGGCCAGGTCAGCGGGATTGGCGAAGCCGTATTCCAGCGCCTGCTCCGCGAAGGCGGAATGAAGCACGCGTTCCCCCCACACGCGCGCCTGCCACCGCCGCTGCTGGCTTGTGGCATAAAGCCAGTTGCTGCTGGAGGGTGCCACGTCGCTAAAGCCGGCCGCCTGCGCCCAGCTGACCAGCCGGCGGCCGGCGTCGGGTTCCGCCCCGTTGCGCCGCGCGATGCGCTGGTAGAGCTCCATCCACTCGTCCAGTTCCGGAATGGCGGGGTACCAGCTCATGCCGTGGAAATCGGCGTCGCGCACGGCAACGATGCCGCCGGGCTTGGCGACCCGCCGCATCTCACGCAGCGCCTCCACGGGGTCTGTAAGGTGCTGGAGCACCTGGTGGGCGTGGACGACGTCGAACGTCTCATCATCAAAGTCCAGGTCGTAGATGTTGCCAGCCATGAACTCCACGTTGGAAACCTCGCGTTCCATGGCGAGCGCCTTTGCCTGGGCGATGATGTCCGGTGACCGGTCCAGGCCCGTCACCTTGCCCGGCGCCACCAGGACGGCGAAGTCGCAGGTAATGGTGCCCGGGCCGCAGCCGACGTCGAGCACGCTGGCTCCGGGTGTGAGGTGCGGCAGGACGAACGCTGCCGAATTCTCGGCGGTCCGGGCGGCATGGGCGCGGACCACGGATTCGTGGTGGCCGTGCGTGTAAACGTCGTCTTCAGGCTGCTGCGCACTCATAACCAAACGCTACCCCCAACCAGGTAGCAGCACGTGTCCTTTTGACCCCTCAAAACGACATGTGCTGCTACCTAGTTGGGTGGGGCGGGGGTGTCCGGCCGGCCGGCGGAAGACTCTTCGCGCGCAGCGACCGTGGCCTCCACCATGGCGGTCATGAACCGGGTGACAATCTCCAGCTCTTCAGCCGAGAACCCGGCCATGGCGCTGCCCATCTGGCGGGCCAGCGGAGCGAAGATGGCGCCGCCCTCCTGGAAGGCCTTAGGGGTCATCCTGAGCTGGACCTGACGGCGGTCCGAACTGTGCCGCTCACGTGTCACGTGTCCGGAATGGTCCAGCCGGTCAATGAGGGCGGTGGTGGCGGGGGAGCTGAGGTGCAGCTCCTTGCGCAGGAGCCCCGGCGTGACCACATTCCCCTTGGCGGTGTGGCGCATGATGACGGCCAGCGCGTTGAGGTCTGTCCGGTGCATGTCCTTGCGGCCGCCTGCTGTATCCACGTAGCGGTTGGCTTCGAGCGTGAATTCCTGCAGGAGGCGGACCAGGGGGTGGGGCCCGCCCGCGGTCCCGGGAGGGCCGCCCTGCGGTGCCGCGCCGGTGCCTTCTGCCATGTCCACCTCCCGGTTGTCTCCATGCCTGGCTGGTTGCAGTGCAACCGTGCGTTGCGTACTGACGGATATTACTTCAGCGGCGGGGGCCCCTTGCTCTCGGTGGAATCCACAGAAAGCTAGCCAGACGCTTATCTCCATGATGGAGATACTCTAGTATGGAACCAACTGTACTCCCCGCCCGTCGTCCGGAAGGCATCATGAAACACAAATCCTCAGGAACGGAGCGCGTCCCGTTCTGGCTGCGCTGGCTGCTCCCCGTCATCCTGGTCCTGACGTGGCTGGCGCTCGCCGGCGTCGGAGGCCCCACTTTTGGCCGTCTGGAAGAGGTTTCATCCAACGACCAGGCTTCCTTCCTGCCCGCCAGCGCCGAGGCCACGGCTGCCCAGGACTGGCAGGCGAAGTTCCGGGACTCTGACGAAGTGCCCGGCGTAATCGTGATCGAGAGCGACGAGGCCTTCACCCCGGCCCAGCTCGGGGAAGTGGCGGGCCTCAAGGCGGAGCTGGAAGGGCTGCAGCTTGGCAGCGCAGTGGTGGGCCCGATTCCTTCCGAGGACGGCAAGGCGGTCCAGTTCATCGCGCCGATTGACTCGTCCTCGGAGGTCAAGGAGGCCGTCCAGGAGCTGCGGGACACCGTGGCAGAGTCTGCGCCGGAAGGAATGCAGACCTTTGTGACCGGCCCGGCCGGACTCGCGGCGGACCTCACGGCTGCCTTCGCCGGAATTGACGGAATCCTCCTCCTGGTGGCCCTGGCCGCCGTGTTTGTGATCCTCCTGATCGTTTACCGCTCCCTTCTGCTGCCCATCATGGTGCTCCTGACCTCCGTCTTTGCGTTGTGCGCGGCCATCCTGCTGGTCTTCGGCATGGCCAAGGCCGGGTGGATACAGCTGAACGGCCAAAGCCAGGGCATCCTGTCCATCCTGGTCATCGGCGCGGCAACGGACTATGCACTCCTCTACGTGGCACGGTTCCGCGAGGCCCTGACCCACACCGCCAACCGCACCGCGGCCGTGCTCACCGCCTGGAAGGCATCCTTCGAGCCGATCCTGGCCTCCGGCGCCACCGTGATCATCGCCCTGCTGTGCCTGCTCTTCTCCGACCTGAACTCCAACAAGGCCCTTGGCCCCGTGGCTGCTGCCGGCATTCTTTGCTCCCTGTTCGCAGCCCTCACGCTGCTGCCGGCGCTGATGGCGCTCCTGGGCCGGGCGGCATTCTGGCCGTTCCGCCCCAAGCTGGTCCCGGCGGAAGACCGCGAACCCGAACTGGTGACGGGGCTGGAGGGCCAGAAGGGACTGTGGCGGGCCACCGGATCCCTGGTCTCCCAGCGCCCGCGTACGGTGTGGATCGCCTCCGTCCTGCTGTTGCTGGTAGCGTCGGCCGGCGTCCTGCAGCTCAAAGCCAACGGCGTCCCGCAGACAGACGTCATCCTCACCGCCTCCAACGCCGTGGACGGCCAGGACGCCCTGGCGCGCCACTTCGACGCCGGCAGCGGCAGCCCCGCCGTCGTGGTTGCGGACCAGGGCAAGGCGCAGGAGGTGCTTAACACGGTGAAGGCGGCCGACGGCGTAGGGGACGCCTACCTGCTGGCCCAGGGCAGCGTGCCCATCACCGGGGCTCCCGGCGCTCCCAGCGCTCCCGACGTCCGCGACGGCAAGGTGCTTATCAACGCCACCCTGAACTCCGCAGCGGACTCCCTGGAGGCGGAGGAAGCGGTGAAGGCCCTGCGCGAGGACGTGAAGGCCGTGGACCCGGACGCCCTGGTGGGCGGCGTGACCGCGACGGCGCTGGATACCAACACCACCGCCCAGCGTGACCTGGTGATCATCATCCCCGTGGTCCTGGTGGTCATCCTCTTCATCCTGATGCTGCTGCTCCGCTCCGTCCTGGCGCCGGTGCTGCTGGTGCTCTCGGTGGTGCTCTCCTATGCGGCAGCCATGGGGGTTTCGGCCTTCGTGTTCAACAACATCCTCGGTTTCCCGGGCGCTGATGCCACTGTTCCGCTGTTCGGTTTCGTGTTCCTGGTGGCGCTCGGGGTGGATTACAACATCTTCCTCATGAGCCGGGTCCGTGAGGAATCGCTGAAGCACGGCACCCGTCCGGGCATTCTTCGCGGCCTGGGCGTCACCGGCGGGGTGATTACGTCCGCCGGCGTGGTCCTGGCTGCCACCTTCGCCGCCCTGGGCGTCATCCCCATCATGTTCCTGGTGCAGCTGGCGTTCATTGTGGCCTTCGGTGTGCTGCTGGACACCGTGCTGGTGAGGTCCCTGCTGGTGCCCGCCCTGGCGTACGACATCGGCCCCGGCATCTGGTGGCCCAGCAAGCTGGGGCGGCAGGAGGTTGAGGAACGCCCGGACCGGGATGAGGCCCTGTTGGCCAAAACGCCTGCTGGATAGACTGCACATGCGCCCGCATGGACGCGGAACTCAAAGGAGAGATGCACCATGACCGAGAACCAGGAATCCCCGGCCGAGCAGCCCCGCAAAGGAAGCACCGCCCCCGGGCTGGAAGGCGAGGGCGGGCAGTACGTGGACGGTGACTACGGTGATGCCGGGACTGTGGGAGAGCCCGCCGGGAACCTTGAGGACGGCGAGTACCCGGACGGGGACTACGGCGACGCCGGGACGTCCGGTACGGCCCGGGAAGCCGATGCAGTCCGGGACGGGGCCGCGGACGGCCAGGTGAACACCACCTCGGAGGAAGGCGGTCCCCTGCACGGCGGCCGGGACAGCGACAGGTAGCGAGGCCGCAAAAGCAGCACCGCAACACGCAGCAGCACGGCGGCGGGTTCTCCAACAGCGAAAACGGAGATCCGCCGTCGTCCGCGTTTAAGCGGCGTTAGCCGCGTGATTGCTGGCAGCCTGGCGGATCCCTGAAGCTGGAGGCAGGCAAAGTTGAGCGCACATCACTCAACTTCGTATTGACATCAATCGTGTGCTGAGTAAAGTTGAGTGCAGAACGCTCAATACGAGGGCGCCAACCAGTTTCCAAGGAAAGAAGGAAGCAACACATGTCACGTGCAGTAGGTATTGACCTCGGAACCACCAACTCCGTCGTCTCCGTTCTCGAAGGTGGCGAGCCCACCGTTATTGCCAACGCCGAGGGTGGCCGCACCACGCCGTCCGTCGTTGCATTCTCCAAGTCCGGCGAAGTCCTGGTGGGCGAAATCGCCAAGCGCCAGGCCGTCAACAACATCGAGCGCACCATCGCCTCGGTCAAGCGCCACATGGGCACGGACTGGACCGTCAACATTGACGAGAAGAAGTACACCCCGCAGGAAATCTCCGCGCGTATCCTCATGAAGCTGAAGAACGACGCCGAGTCCTACCTGGGTGAAAAGGTCACCGACGCTGTGATCACCGTTCCGGCGTACTTCAACGACGCCGAGCGCCAGGCAACCAAGGAAGCCGGCGAGATTGCAGGCCTGAACGTCCTGCGCATCGTCAACGAGCCCACTGCCGCAGCCCTGGCCTACGGCCTGGACAAGGGCAAGGAAGACGAACTCATCCTGGTCTTCGACCTCGGCGGCGGAACCTTCGACGTCTCGCTGCTGGAAGTCGGCAAGGACGAAGACAACTTCTCCACCATCCAGGTCCGCGCCACCGCCGGTGACAACCGCCTGGGCGGCGACGACTGGGACCAGCGCGTCGTCGACTACCTGCTCAACCAGCTCAAGGTCAAGGGCATGGACCTGTCCAAGGACAAGATCGCCCTCCAGCGCCTCCGCGAAGCCGCTGAGCAGGCCAAGAAGGAACTCTCTTCCTCCACCAGCACCAACGTTTCCCTCCAGTACCTGTCCGTCACCCCCGACGGCCCGGTCCACCTGGACGAGCAGCTGACCCGCGCCAAGTTCCAGGACCTCACGAAGGACCTGCTGGAGCGCACCAAGAAGCCGTTCCACGACGTCATCAAGGAAGCCGGCATCAAGCTCTCCGACATCGACCACATCGTGCTGGTGGGCGGTTCCACCCGTATGCCCGCCGTGTACGACCTGGTCAAGGAACTCGCCGGCGGCAAGGAACCGAACAAGGGCGTGAACCCGGACGAGGTTGTGGCTGTTGGCGCAGCACTGCAGGCCGGTGTCCTGAAGGGTGAGCGCAAGGACGTCCTGCTGATCGACGTCACCCCGCTGTCCCTCGGCATCGAAACCAAGGGCGGTGTGATGACGCACCTGATCGAGCGCAACACGGCCATCCCCACCAAGCGGTCCGAGACCTTCACCACGGCCGACGACAACCAGCCGTCCGTGGCAATCCAGGTCTTCCAGGGCGAGCGCGAGTTCACCCGCGACAACAAACCGCTGGGCACGTTCGAGCTGACCGGTATTGCCCCGGCTCCGCGCGGCATTCCGCAGATCGAGGTCACCTTCGACATCGACGCCAACGGCATTGTCCACGTGTCCGCCAAGGACAAGGGCACGGGCAAGGAACAGTCCATGACCATCACCGGCGGTTCCAGCCTCTCCAAGGAAGACATCGACCGCATGGTCCGGGACGCCGAGGAGCACGCAGCCGAGGACAAGGCCCGCCGCGAGGCAACCGACACCCGCAACACGGCCGAGCAGCTGGCCTACTCCGTGGACAAGCTGATTGCGGACAACGCCGACAAGCTGCCTGAAGAGGTCAAGACCGAGGTCCAGGCCGACGTCGACAACCTCAAGAAGGCACTCGAGGGAACCGACGACGCCGCCGTGAAGTCCGCCTTCGAGAAGCTGCAGGCTTCCCAGGGCAAGCTGGGCGAGGCCATCTACGCCCAGGCCGGGTCACCGGACGGTGCCACCGGCGCTGCAGGTGCTGAAGGCGCTGCGGGATCAGCTGCCGGTGACAAAGCTGGCGACGAGGACATCGTTGACGCCGAGATCATCGACGAAGACGAAGCGAAGAAGTAGCCATGCCCCATCACGGTAACGAGGAAGAGCACACTTCCACCGGCCACGATCGCGCAGGCCAGCAGGGCGACAGCCATGAGCCGGTCATCCGGGACAACCGCAAGGTCGACCCGGTGACCGGTCAGGCCCGGCACCCTGAAGAGGGCACCAGCTCCCACGGTGCAGGTCCGGCTTCCGGCACGGATTCCGACGGCGACGCCCTGGCCCAGGCTGAGGAGATCCTCAACGGCGTCGAGGTGCCGGCGGAAGAATCCGTCGCGCAGGGTGCCGCTGGAACGGGTTCGGCCAACGCTGAGGCGGCCGAGCTGCGGAACGACCTCCTCCGGCTGCAGGCCGAGTACGTCAACTACCGCAAGCGCGTTGAACGCGACCGCGCCGTGGCAGGGGAAATGGCCGTCATCGGCGTCCTGAACTCCCTGCTTCCAGTCCTGGACGACGTCGACGCAGCCCGCCAGCACGGCGACCTGGCCGACGGACCGTTTGCCGCGATCGCCGCCAAGCTGGAGAACGCGCTGAAGACGTACGGCCTGGTCCGCATCGACGAGACCGGCGTGGAGTTCGATCCCACGATCCACGAGGCCCTGATCCAGCAGCCTGGCGAGGACATCGAGGTTGACACCGTCAGCCAAGTACTCCGTTCCGGCTACAAGTCGGGAGAACGCGTCCTCCGCGCAGCCCAGGTCATCGTCGCAGTACCTGCGTAGCATTACCTTCGGTGGTTGAGCCGGCCGATTTCCGGTTGGCTCAACCACCGACTCATAACTTTTTGAAAGGAAACGCCATTGGCTAGCCAGGATTGGGTGGACAAGGACTTTTACGCGATCCTTGGTATCGCCAAGGACGCTTCCGACGCCGACATCAAGAAGGCATACCGGAAGCTCGCCAGGCAGCACCACCCGGACACCAACGCGGGGAATGCTGCTTCGGAGAAGAAGTTCAAGGACATCTCCGAGGCCTATTCCGTGCTCTCGGATCCCGATGAGCGCCAGCAGTATGACGCCATCCGGGCCATGGGCAGCGGCGCACGGTTCGCCCCCGGCGGCGCCGGGGCTGGCAGCGCCGGGTTCGAGGACATGTTCGGTGGCCTGTTCACGGGCAACACCGGCCGGCACGCGGGCGGGTTCAACCCCTCCGCGGGCGGCATCCCGCCGGAGTTCGCTGACCTGTTCGGCGGCGGCTTCGGCCAGACCGGATTCCAGCGCACCCCGCAGAAGGGTGCGGACCGCACAGCCTCCACAAGCATTTCCTTCGCCGGTGCCATCCGCGGCACCACCATCGGCCTGCGGGAACCCAGCGGCGAAGTGATCGACGTCCGCGTGCCCGCCGGCATCAAGGACGGCCAGAAGGTCCGCGTCCGGGGGAAGGGCCAGCCCGGCGCCGCCGGCTATGGAGACCTGGTGGTGTCCGTCGCCGTCCAGCCGCATGCGTTCTACACGCGCGACGGCGACAACCTCCGCATCCACGTCCCCGTCACCTTCCCCGAGGCTGCTTTGGGAGCGGACATCGAGGTGCCCACCATCGACGGCGAAAAGGTGCGGGTCCGCGTGCCGGCCGGTACGCCGTCGGGCCGCACCTTGCGGGTCAAAGGCAAAGGCGTGAAGACGTCCAAGGGAACCGGCGACCTGCTGGTGACCATCGACGTCGCCGTTCCCAAGAACCTGAACAAGGAAGCCGAAGCCGCGGTCAAGGCGTTTGCCGAAGCCACGGCCGGAGCCGATGTCCGTGAGGGCCTGGCCGCCAAGGCCCGGTTGTAGCAGGGGAGGTGTGCTGTGGACGTCAGTGCTGACCAGCCTATCTTCGTGATCTCGGTCGCGGCTGAACTCGCGGACATGCACCCCCAGACGCTCCGGCAGTACGACCGCCTGGGCATCGTCTCGCCCAGCCGCGCTCCAGGGAAGTCCCGCCGCTACTCGCAGCGGGACATCAACATGCTCCGTGAGGTCCAGCGGTTGTCCCAGGAGGGCGTATCGCTGGAGGGGATCAAACGGATCCTGGAGCTGGAGAACCAGGTGGCAGCCCTGCAGAGCAGGGTTTCGGAACTGACCGAGGAACTTGGCCGGCGCCGGCAGCCACTGGACGCCCGGATCTTCGCAGCGGGCGCTGCGGGCGACGTGGTGAGCCTGGCGCGTGGCCAGCGTCCGCGCCCGCGGTCGCAGGCCGTGGTGCTGTGGCGGCCGCGTGCCATCGGCAGGTAAGTACCACCCCACGGGTACGGGCGGGAATTAGAGTACCCACTACTCGTGACCACCGGAGCCCCCGGAAACTTCAATGGAACCACTGCTGGATCAGCAGCAGTGTTCCAAAGTTTCTGGGGGTTTTTCCATGTGTGGTTTCGATTCTTGCCGCCCTGCATTTGAGGGGCACCGATGAGCCCGGGGATGGAGTCGGTGGCAGCGTTCAGCGGCTCGCTTCCCGGCCAGATGCTGCTGGCCATCGGACAGACGGTGGTGGTGGTGTGTGTCTGCTTTGACATGGTGCGCGCACTGTCCGTCCCCAGGTCCCACCGGCGCTACCTGGCCAGCACGGTCTTCCGTACCCTCGCGATTCCGTCCATCATCGTCAACGGGCTGACGGTTCTCATCGCCCTGGTGCTGTGGTCCTGGATCGACGTGGTCATGGGCATGTTCGTGCTGGTGGCCATCATCTTCCGCCTGCACCACGACAAGGACGAGGACAACTGGTGGAAGGGCAAGGGCAAGAAGCTGGCCCGCTGGGCACGCCGCCAGTTCGCCGGACGGACCGCCGCCGCCCCCGCGATGGGATAGCGCGGAAGGCTGCAGCGGCTCGGGCCCCTGTCCGGCGGGCGAAGTCCTGCTGCTAGCCGGCAGTCAGCTCTTCATAGAGCTTCCGGACGCGCGACGTGATGTCGTCGCGCACCAGGCGCATGCGCTCCATCCCCTCGATGCCGCGCTCCGAGGGCTCGTCGGTTTCCCACACTTCGAAACGCGTTCCCTCCCGTGGCTCCAGTTTCGCTTCCGTCCCCAGCACGATCACCGCGTCCACAGCGTCCAGGACGTCCCCGGTAACAGGCTTGGGGTGTTCGCCGCTGATGTCGATGCCCAGCTCGGTGAGCGACTCCACGGCCTGGGGGTTCAGGGACTTTCCCGGTTTGGTGCCGGCCGAGTACACGGTGACCCTCCCGTTGGCCATCTGGTTCATCAGGCCGGCGGCGAGCTGGGATTTGCCGCCGTTCTTGCTGCAGACAAAGAGGACGGCTGGTGTGTTGGGGGCGGGGGCCTGGTGGCTCGGGTTGGACATGGCGGTGCTCCGGAGGTCGATGTTCAGGGATCTAGTTGCCGCCGGAGCGGCCGTGGGAAAGTCCGGTGGGAAAGCCCACCAGGACGGGCTCGGGGGCTGCGCAGCAGCCGGCATCGGGCCCGGCTGCGGTTGCTGCTGCCGGGACGTCGCAGCTGGTGCCCGCGTCCGTGGAGCAGACGCCGGTTTCGGGAAGTTCCAGCTGGACGGTGTCGGCGGCCTCGCGGTCCCCGGCCAGGGCGGCCACCACCGAGCGGACCTGCTCGTACCCGGTGGCGAGGAGGAAGGTGGGTGCCCGGCCGTAGGACTTCATGCCCACGATATAGAAGTCCTTGTCCGGGTGGGCGAGGAGCCTGGCACCGTGCGGAGGGACGGTGCCGCAGGAGTGGAATTCCGGGTCGATCAGGGGGCCGAGCTCACGGGGAGCCTCAACGGCGGGATCGAGTTCCAGCCGGATTTCGCGGAGGATGTCCAGGTCGGGCCGGAAACCGGTGCAGGGGACCACGATGTCGGCATCAAGGGTCCGGCCATCTGCGGCTTCCACCGTCACATGGGAGTCGAGAGACTTTAGCGAGCTGATGCCGAATCCGGTGTGGAGCTCGATTTTTCCTGCCTCCACCAGGCGCCGCACGCGGCCGCCGAGCTGTCCACGGGCAGGAAGGCCGTCAGCGTCGCCGCCGCCGTAGACTTTCGCCGCCGACGCGCCGCGGACGGCCCAGAGGATCCGGGTCTCCGGCTCTTCCCTGGCGAGCTCGGCCAGGCTGGTCAGCGTGTTGGCGGCGGAATGGCCGGCGCCCACCACCAGGACACGGCGTCCGGCGAACGCCGCCCGGTCCCGGCCTGTAACGTCCGGCAGCGGAGCGGAGATGCGGTCCGCTGCGGTGTCCTCGCCGATGGCGGGAAGGCCGGAGGTGCCCAACGGGTTGCGGCGGGACCAGGTTCCGGACGCGTCGATGACGGCGGCGACGGTGTGGTCACGTGTTTCGCCGTCCGCGTGCTCCACTCGGACGGTGAAGGGTGTGGTGTCCCGGTTGCGGGTGTGGGTCTTGTCCATCCCCGCCCGGGTTACGGCGACCACGCGGGCTCCGGTCTGCAGCCGGGATGCAATCGCCGGCAGCCCAGCCAGCGGTGCCAGGTAGTTGTCCACGAGTTCCCCGCCGTAGGGCAGCGCGGTGGGGCGGGGGGCCTCCCATCCGGCGGATTCCAGCAGGCGCACCGCGGCGGCATCGAGGTTGAACCGCCAAGGCGAGAACAGGCGGATGTGCCGCCACTGGTCAATGGCCGCTCCCGCCGTCGTGCCTGCCTCGAGGATGAGCGGCTCAAGGCCGCGCTCCAGCAGGTGGGCCGCCGCGGCCAGGCCCACAGGGCCGGCGCCGATCACGGCAACGGGAAGGTTCTTCGCTGAATCCATGCTGTCCTCTGTTTCATCCGTAGGTCTTGTGCGGTAGGCGGCCCAACTAGGTAGCAGTAAGTGTCGTTTTGAGGGCCCATAACGACACCTGCTGCTACCTAGTTGGGGGAGGGGCTGGTTTAGCAGCAGTCCTGGTCAGTGCAGGAATCGTCGTCGCAGCAGCCGGAGTCGCCGCAGCATCCTGTACCCATTCAGCTCACCCCCTCCCTTGAGAGTGCTTCTAGGCGTGGGTTGGTTCTTCCACCAGGGCGGTAGCGATGCTGTCCGCGTCCTCGAGCGCTGCGAGGTAGCGTTCCGCGTCGAGGGCTGCGGCACAGCCGGTGCCGGCGGCGGTGATGGCCTGCCGGTAACGGTGGTCCACGGCATCCCCGCAGGCAAAGACGCCTGAGAGGTTGGTGACGGTGGTGGGGGAGTCCACCTTGATGTAGCCCTCCTCGTCCAGGTCCACCTGCCCGGCCACCAGTTCGGTGCGGGGCACGTGGCCGATCGCGACGAAGATGCCGGTGGCGGCCTGTTCGCGGGTTTCCCCGGTGCGGGTGTCGGTGAGCGTGACGCCGGTGACTTTGCTGTCTCCGTGGATGGCGGTGATGGCAGAGTTCCACGCGAAGCTGATCTTGGGGTTGTCCTTGGCCCGCTGCGCCATGATGCGGGAGGCGCGCAGTTCACCCTTGCGGACGACGACGGTGACGGACTTGCCGAACCGGGTCAGGAACATCGCCTCCTCCATGGCCGAATCCCCGCCGCCCACCACGATGATGTCCTGCTCGCGGAAGAAGAACCCGTCGCAGGTGGCGCACCAGGACACGCCGTGGCCGCTGAGCTTCTTCTCCTCCGGCAGTCCGAGCTCCTTGTAGGCGGACCCCGTGGCGAGGATGACGGCTGGCGCCTCGTGCACGTCGCCGCCGCCGGTGACCACACGCTTGAGGTGGCCTGACAGCGCAACCTCCGTGACGTCGTCGAACACTACCTTGGCGCCAAACTTTTCCGCCTGCTGCTGCAGCCCGTCCATCAGTTCGGGGCCCTGGATGCCGCCCGGGAAGCCGGGGAAGTTCTCCACTTCCGTGGTGTTCATCAGCGCCCCGCCGGCGGTGACCGAGCCGGCCAGGACCAGGGGCTCCAGCCCGGCGCGGGCGGCGTAGATGGCGGCGGTGTAGCCGGCAGGGCCGGAACCGATGATGATCAGCTGTTCTGTCTTTACGCTCTCTGCGTTCGCGGTCTCGCTCACGGGAATCTCCTGGGGGTCGGAATCTTGGGGGTCTACTTGGCGGCTGGGGTCAGGGACGCGATCAGGTCCTCGATCCGGCCCCTGATCTCGTCGCGGATGGGGCGGACCGACTCCACGCCCTTGCCGGCCGGGTCCTCCAGGACCCAGTCCTCGTAGCGCTTGCCGGGGAAATACGGGCATTCATCGCCGCAGCCCATGGTGATGACGACGTCGGATTCCTTCACCGCCTCCGTGGTCAGGACCTTGGGGACCTCCGCGGACATGTCGATGCCCACCTCCGCCATCGCCTCGACGGCGGAAGGGTTGATCTTGTCCGCAGGCTGGGAGCCTGCGGAGCGCACCTCGATGGCGCCCTTGGAGAGGCTGGTGAGGAAGGCGGCGGCCATCTGGGAGCGGCCGGCGTTGTGGACGCAGACGAACAGGACGGAGGGCTTCTTGGCGGTTTCGGTGGTCATGGTGTTCTCCCGGGGTGTGGCGGTGGTCAGAAGGAAGCGGTGGCGGGGGTGAAGAAACGCTTTCGCGCCCACAGTGCGGCGTATACAAGTGCAACAAGCGTCGGCACTTCAATCAAGGGGCCGACGACGCCGGCCAGGGCTTGCCCGGACGTCACGCCGAAGGTGCCAATCGCCACGGCGATGGCCAGCTCGAAGTTGTTGCCCGCGGCAGTGAAGGCGAGCGTGGTGGTTTTGGCGTAGCCGAGGTCCAGCCATTTGCCGATCACCATGCCGGCGCCGAACACCACCACGAAGTAGACCAGCAGCGGAAGTGCGATCCGGGCGACGTCCAGCGGGCGGGCCGCGATGGTTTCGCCCTGCAGGGCGAAGAGGAGGGTGATGGTGAACAGCAGTCCGTAAAGCGCCCACGGGCCGAGCCTGGGAAGGAACGTGCCCTCGTACCAGTCGCGGCCCTTGGCTTTTTCGCCGAGGGTGCGAGTGAGGAACCCGGCGAGCAGCGGGATGCCCAGGAAGATCAGCACCGAGAGGGTGATGGCCCAGAAGGAGAAGTCCGCGCTGGTGGTGGGCAGGCCAAGCCAGGACGGCAGGAGCTGCAGGTAGAACCAGCCCAGTGCACCGAAGGCCACCACCTGGAAAACGGAGTTGATGGCCACCAGGACCGCGGCGGATTCCCTGTCCCCGCAGGCGAGGTCGTTCCAGATCATCACCATGGCGATGCAGCGGGCAAGGCCCACGATGATCAGGCCGGTCCGGTACTCGGGGAGGTCCGCGAGGAAGAGCCAGGCCAAGGCGAACATAAACGCCGGGGCCAACAGCCAGTTGATCACCAGGGACGAGATCATGAGCTTCCTGTCGCCGATCACGCGGCGGGTCTGGTCGTAGCGGACCTTCGCCAGGACCGGGTACATCATGACCAGCAGGCCGACGGCGATGGGCAGTGACACTTCGCCCACCTTGACGGCTTCCAGGGCTGTGTTGAGGCCGGGGACCAGGTTTCCGAGCAGGAGGCCCAAGGCCATTGCGGCAATGATCCATACAGGGAGGAAGCGGTCAAGGGTGGAGAGTTTGCCGACGACGGCCTCGTCCCCTCGGGTGGGCGGTGTCTCGGTCCGGGTGCTCACGGGTCTCCTGCGCTGCTCTGTAATAGATTGATGAAAGTCGATATAGGAAGTATTGCCACCTATATCGATGAATGTCAATCTATGTGCATAATGGGTGTCATGAACCTCCTCCATACTGCTGGTACCGCCGTCGACGCTTCCTGCTGCGTTCCCTCGGACAAGCCGGTGCTGGGCATCGAAGAGGCCCAGCGCAAAGCCCTGGTCTTCAAAGCCCTGGCCGATCCCAACCGCCTGCGCCTGCTGTCCATCGTCAAGGCGGAGGACTCGGGGGAGTCCTGCGTCTGCGATCTGACGGAGCCGCTGGACCTGGGGCAGCCCACCGTTTCCCATCACCTGAAGATCCTGGTGGAAGCCGGGATCCTGCACCGGGAAAAGCGCGGCACCTGGGCCTACTACTCACTGGTGCCCGGCGTGATGGACGACATCGCCGGCATCCTTTCAGCGCTGTAACGGCGCCTCCGGATGCACTGCGCTGAACTCAGCCGCGCCGGTGGTGGTCCGTCCGGCGCATCCGCACGGCCACCAGGAGGCCGGATGCTGCGGTGATGGCAGCAACCGCAAGCACAGCCGCCGGGATGCCGTAAGCGTCAGCCAGTACCCCGGAAAGCAGGGCCCCCACAGCGAAGCCGCCGTCCCTCCACAGCCGGTAGATCCCCACGGAACGTGCCCGCCAGAGCGGATGGGCGACGTCGCCGATCGCCGCGAGGAGCGTGGGATAAACCATGGCCGTGCCGGCGCCGAGCAGGACCAGCGCGGCGAGCCAGGTTCCGAAATCCTGTCCGACGGCGACCAGGAAAAGCGCCCCGGCCTGGACCAGCATGCCTCCGGCAATCAGTGGTTTGCGGCCGATGCGGTCCGACAGGGGGCCCGTGACCATCTGTCCCGCACCCCACACGGCCGGGTAGGCCGCGGCAAGGATGCCGATGCGTTCAATGCCCAGCCCCGCTGCGGCGAAGAGGACAGGAAGCAGTCCCCAGGCCAGGCCGTCGTTGAGGTTGTTCACCAGGCCGGCCTGGCTGATGGAGGACAAGGACCTGTCCCGGAAGCTGGTGAGTGTAAAGACCTCCCGGGTGCGCAGGCCGGCCCCTGCTCCCGCATGGACGGAGACATGGCCAGCGGCCTCGGCCTTGGCGTGGTGGTGTGTCTCGCGCACTGTCAGCACGGACAGCCCCAGGCCGATGGCGATGAAGGCTGCGCCGAGCAGGAACGGCCACGGGCGCAGGCCGAAGCTTGAGGCGATGTAGCCGGTGGCCAGTGCCGTGCCGGCAACGCCGAGGTAGCCGGCGGCTTCGTTCAGTCCCATGGCCAGTCCCCGGCGTTCGGGGCCCACAAGGTCCATCTTCATCATCACGGTGGTGGACCAGGTGAGGCCCTGGCTGATGCCCAGCACCACGTTGGCTGCGACGATCAGGCCCCAGGAATCACCAAAGATCAGCAGGAACGGGACCGGGAGGGCGATGAGCCAGCCCGCCACAAGCACCGGTTTCCGGCCGTAGCGGTCCGAGAGTGTTCCGGCGAAGTAGTTGGTGGCGGCTTTGGCCACACCGAACGCAACAATGTAGGTCAGGGCGGCCGTGTACTGGCCCAGGCCAAAGACCTGGTCCGCCAGCAGCGGCAGCACGGTGCGCTCCTGGCCCAGTGTGCCGCCCACCAGGGCGTTGACTGCCACCAGGAGCATGAACTGGGCCAGGTTTTGCCGAAGCCCCAGCACGGTACCGGCTGGTCCCCGGCCACGGCGCGGGAGTGTGCTGCCCTGCATACGGACTGCTCCGTTCGTCGTGGGGACAGAATTCGGGTATAAGGTTGCCCGGGCCGGAGGGGGGACCAGCCCGGGCGGTCTGGGGGGTTACTTAGCTGAGACGGCGTTCTGTCGCGTCTGCTGCCAGGCGTTCCAGCCGGCGTAGCTGCCGTCCAGTTCGACGACGTCGTACCCGGCCCGGCGCAGGGCGCTGGCTGCTACGGAGTTCCGGACGCCGGACTGGCAGTAGGTGACGATGGTGCCGTTGGCGGGGAGTTCGTCCAGGTGCCACATGACGCGGCCGCCGCTGAGCTGGTGGGAGCCGGGGATGTGCCCGGCGGTGTGCTCGGTTTTGTTGCGGACGTCCAGGACCATGGCGGCGCCAAAGCCGTCGAGTTCCTCCGGCTGGATGAGCTTAGGGGGTGCCGTGGGGAGCCCGTCGATGCTGGTGAGGTAGCCGGCCACGTTGTCGATGCCGACGCGGACCAGGTGGTCCCACGTGTCCATGGCGGCTTCCTGGTCCGGTGCCAGCAGTACCAGCGGGTTCTTGTCTGTCTCGGGGTTGACTACCCAGGCGCCGTAGCTGGCTACGGACTTGCCTGCCGGCACGTTCAGGGAGCGGGCTACCGTGCCTTCGTGGACCTCGCTGTTGGAGCGGGTGTCGATGAAGGTCAGGGTGTCCTCTGCCAGGCCGGCAGCGACGATGCCGGGTGCGAGCTCGGGCAGCGGGGTGCGTTCGCCCATGATGGCCGGGCCTTCACGGTTCTCGCGCTTCATCCGGCCGAAGTAGGCGTGGGCGTCGGGCTGGCCGTCGAGGAGTTCGTTGATGAAACCCTGCTCGTCGTTGGCGGCGAGGTAGGGGCCCCACCAGGCGTAGAGGCGCTCGTAGCCCACGGTTGAGGAGGGGATGGCGCCGAGGGCTTTGCCGCAGGCGCTGCCGGCACCGTGGGCGGGGTGGACCTGGACGTAGTCGGGAAGGGTGAGGAACTTGTCCCGCAGGCTGGTGAAGAGCTGCTTGGCCCCTTCGAAGCGGGTGTCGATGCCGCCGGCTGCCTCGTCCAGCAGGTCCGGCCGGCCCAGGTCGCCGGAGAAGACGAAGTCGCCCGAGAGCAGGTAGCCGGGCTGGTCGCTGAACGCGCCGTCGGTGACCAGGAAGGACAGGTGCTCGGGGGTGTGTCCCGGGGTGTGGAGGGCCTTGATGGTGATGTTGCCCAGGGTGATGGCGTCGCCGTCGTGGAGGCGTTCGCCGTCGAATTCGTACTGCCAGTCCGGTCCGCCCTCGCCGGAGACGTAGATCTTCGCGCCGGTGGCAGCGGCCAGTTCGCGGGTGCCGGAAAGGTAGTCGGCGTGGATGTGGGTTTCGGTGACGGCCACGATCTTCATGCCGTTCTTCGCGGCAAGATCCTGGTACACGGCGATGTCGCGGCGGCCGTCCACCACTATGGCTTCACCCTTGGCCTGGCAGCCAATCAGGTAGCTGGCCTGGGCGAGGTCTTCATCGTAAATACGCTCGATAAGCATCTGGTGCTCTCCTTCAATGGAGTAGGTGTTTGGGGAGGTCTTTAATTCAGTGTAATACCCCGGGGGGTATCCCGCAATGAGGGGTATGCGCCGGGCAATCCGTGCCTGGGTCAGGCGGGCTGCTGGGCTGCATCAGCCCGGAGCTTGTCCATGTCCAGCTTCTTTACGTCCTGGATGACTTCTTCCAGGCCTGTGGCGTTGAGGGCTCCGGGCTGGGAGAAGACCAGCGTCTTGTCCTTGAAGGCCATGAGGGTGGGGATGGCGGTGATGTTCGCGGCGGCGGCGAGGGCCTGTTCGGCTTCGGTGTTCACCTTGGCGAAGGTGATATCCGGGTGCCGTTCGGCGGCCTTCCCGTAGGTGGGGGCGAACATGCGGCAGGGGCCGCACCAGGCTGCCCAGAAGTCAACGAAGACGATCTCGCTGTTCTCCAGGGTCTCGGCGAAGCTCTGTTCGGTGACGTCGATGGTTGCCATCGTCTTTCGTGTCCTTTCGGGTGTGGTTTGGGGTGAAGGGTGGCGGAACTGCGGGCTCAGGCGGTGGGGAGGCCGGCGCGGGTCCAGGCGATCATTCCGCCGGCCATGGTGTCCGCGGTGAAGCCGGCCCCGTTAAGGGCGTCGGCCACGCGGGCTGAGCGGTTGCCGCTGCGGCAGACTGCAATGACGGGGACGGCGGGGTCCAGTTCGGACAGGCGTGCCTGCAGCTGGCCCATGAAGATGTGCAGGGCGCCGGGGATCATGCCTTCCTCCACCTCGAAGTCCTCGCGGACATCGAGGATGCGGGCGGTAGTGCGCCGCTGGTCGGCTTCGGTGATGGTGATTTCAGCCATTGGATTCTCCTTCGACGTGCGTGTGGACTGTTGCTAGCGGACGGGTTCGCCGGCCGAGCGCCAGGCGCCCATGCCGCCGCGCAGGGAGTACGCCTGGTACCCCTGGGAGGCCAGGAGCCGTGCCGCTGAAGCGGAGCGGACCCCGGACGCGCAGACGGCGATCACGGGCTTGTTCTTATTGATTCCGGTCGTGTTGGTTCCGGCGAAGTCGGATTGCAGCCGGTCCAACGGAATGTGCTTCGCCTGGGGTGCCCTTCCGGAGCGCCATTCCTGGGCGGAGCGGACATCGATCAGCGCGGCGCCGGAGGCCAGGAGGTCCTTGGCCTCCGCGACTGAAACCGTTTTATAGGGCTTGCTGAAGGCTTTTTTCAGGGAGCTGATGAGGCCCATGGTGTTCTCCTTGGTTGCTGGTGGCGGGGTCAGGCGGGTGAGGGGACGTTGCTGCGCCGGCCGCTTCGGTTGCGCAGGGGGCACGAGCTGATGAAGAACCAGCAGACGCCTGCGGTGGCTGCCGTCAGGGCTGCGACTCCGGCGGCGATGAACCACCGCAGGTCGGCCGGGGCCTGCTGGATGAGGACGAAGGACCCCATGGCCAGGACGAACCAGCCGAACGCCTTCCGCAGGGCGGCCTCCGGGATGCGGCCGGCGAGTTTGGACCCGGCAAGAGTGCCAGCGATGGCGGCCGCGGTCACGCCGAGGGTGATGCCCCAGTCGAGCTGCACCGTGGTGAGGTATCCGGCGAGCCCGGCGAAAGACTTCATGGCGATGACCACCAGGGAGGTGCCCACGGCAACGGACATCGGCAGGCCGCCCAGGAGTGCAAGGGCCGGGACCACCAGGAATCCGCCGCCCGCGCCCACCAGGCCGGTCACGAGCCCGACCACGGCGCCGTCAAGCAGCACCCTCCCAAGGGGAAGTTCGTGCTTGACCGGCGGTGCGCCGCCGTCGGACTTTTTCTTCCGGCCGCGAAGCATGGCCACCGAGGTGGCCACCATCATCACCGCGAAGGCGATGAGCAGGATCTGGCCGGGGATGTGCCCGCCCAGGAGGCCGCCGACGAACGCACCGGCCATGCCGGCCGCGCCGAAGATCAGGCCGGTCCGCCACATCACCCTGCCGCCGCGGGCGTGGCTGAACACGCTGACCGCGGAGGTGACGCCGACGACGAACAGGGAGGCTGCGATGGCTTCCTTGGCCTCGAACCCGGCCACGTAGACCAGGATCGGGACTGTCAGGATCGATCCGCCGCCGCCCAGGACACCGAGCGAGAGCCCGATGACTACCGACAGGGCAAGGACCAGGATGAGGGTGGCGGTCATGAGGCTTTGGCCTCCTCCAAGGTGTCAAGGGCCGGGGCGTCAGCGATGGGAAGGGTCAGGATGGCGCTTTCGCGGGTGGGTTCCTTGGCGGCCTTGTTCCATGGCATGGCGGAGATGGCCTGGCCCATGGCGCAGGTGTTGGTGGCTGCGGAGAAGGTCAGTCCGGTGCCGATCACCCCGGCAAGCGTCCGGATCTTCGGGGAGACGAACTTGCCGCCGGCCAGGCCCAGGACCACCAGGGATCCGGCCACGAGGCGGACCTGGCGCTCCAGGTCCCAGCGGTTCTTGCCCTTGACGACGTCCCCGCCGGCGGCGGCGAAGCCCGGGGCCCCGCCGGTCAGGACGTAGGCGCCGTCGATCCCGGACTTGCCCAGCCGCTGGCGTGCCTGCTCGGCGCGGGCTCCGGACTGGCAGACCAGGACCACGCGGGAGCCCAGGCGGGCGGCGAGCTCGTCAGTGTGCTCGGACAGCAGCGGCAGGGGCACGTTGTAAGAGCCGCGGATGTGCATGGACTCGAATTCTGCGGCGGAGCGCACGTCGATGACGACGAGGTCCTGGTGCTGTTCGATCCAGCTGCGCAGGGTCTCGGGAGCAAGGGCGGTAACGGCCGGTGCGGTGGAAGGGGAAGTCATTGCTGGCCTCTCGTTGGGGGAAGGTGAATACCCCACCGAGTATTACAGATACCCCCGGGGGTAGTCAAAACACCCCGAGGGGTATATAGTTGGACTCAAGAACCCCACTTACGGAGACCTCATGGAACTCGACTCGACTGAACTGGCCCCAGTGGTCAACCGCCTCAAGCGCGCCCAGGGCCAGCTCGCCGCTGTGACGCGGATGCTGGAGGAGGGCAGGGACTGCAAAGACATCGTCACGCAGCTCGCCGCCGTATCCAAGGCGCTGGACAGGGCTGGCTTCGCGATCATCGCCAGCGGCCTCGAGCAGTGCATTGTCCGCGAGGACAGCACCATGGACCGGAAAGAGCTGGAGAAGCTCTTCCTTTCCCTCGCGTAACCAAACTGGACCCGGAACGGGCCTTTAGGCTGGCTGATCCCCGCCACCCGCGGGCAAACGCAAGAGGGGTACTGCGCGCGCGTCGGCGTGCAGTGCCCCTCTTGCGTTGTCAGGTTTCAGCCGTTGATGACCTGCGGTACACCGAGGGCTTTGAGGCCCTCGACGCCGAATTCCAGTCCGTAGCCGGATTGTTTGGCGCCGCCGAAGGGGATGCGCGGGTCTACGGCGCCGTGCCTGTTGATCCAGACGGTGCCGGCCTGGATCCGGCTTGCGACCCCGCGGGCTGCTGAAACATCCGAAGACCAGACGGAGGCGCCGAGTCCGACGTCGAGTCCGTTGGCATTTTCCACGGCTTCATCGATGGTGCTGTAGCGGATGATGGGCAGGGCGGGGCCGAACTGTTCCTCGGCCACGAGAGGGTTGTCGTTGTCGATGTCCGCGACCAGGGTGGTGGGGTAGAAGTAGCCGGGCTGGTCCGGCTCCGGGTTTCCGCCCAGCAGGACGCGTGCGCCGGAAGCCTTCGCTGCCTCCACGAGGCCTGCAACGACGTCGTACTGTGCCTTGTTCTGCAGGGGCCCGAGGACGTTGTCCTCGTCGAGGCCGTTGCCCATGGGCATCGTGGCGGCGACGGCGGTGAGTTCTTCGCAGACGGCGTCGTAGATGTCATCGTGGACGTAGAGGCGCTTGAGGGCCGCGCAGGTCTGGCCGGTGTTCAGGAAGGCGCCCCAGAAAATATCTTCGGCGATGGCCTTGGGGTCGGCGTCGGGCAGGACGATCCCGGCGTCGTTCCCGCCAAGTTCCAGGGTGAGCCGCTTGATGGTGTCCGCGGAGGACTTGATGATGGCGCGGCCGGCCGCGGTGGAGCCGGTGAACATGATCTTTCCGATGGCGGGGTGGTCCGTGAGCCGGGCACCTACTTCCCGGCCGCAGGAGACCACGGAGAGGATGCCTTCGGGGAGTTCCTCATTCAGTACAGTGGCCAGCGCCAGGACGGAAAGCGGGGTGTTGCCGGAGGGCTTGACCACCACGGCGTTGCCCATGCGCAGGGCGGGGGCAATCTGCCAGATGGCGATCATCATGGGCCAGTTCCACGGGCCGATCGCGGCCACGACCCCGATGGGCTTGTAGTGCAGCTCGGCGCGGGTCTGGCCGTCGTCCACGATCGTTTCAGGCTCAAGCGGGAGGTTGGCTGTGGCGCGCAGCCAGGCCACGCACGCGCCCACTTCGAACCGGGCATTGGGGCCGTTCAGGGGCTTGCCCTGCTCGCGGGAGAGCAGCTGGGCCAGTTCCTCGGCGGAACGTTCGACGGCGTCGGCTGCTTTCAGGAGCGCGGCCGACCTCTCGCTGTGGCCCAGCGCAGCCCACGCCGGCTGCGCTTCCTGTGCGGCGGAGACTGCCGCCTCGAGGTACTCGAGGCTGTGGACGGGGGCTTCGCCTACGGGCTCTCCCGTGGCGGGGTCCAGGATGGTCCGGCCGGTACCGGGTGCGGCAGAGACGGACGCCAGAAGCGCATCGTAGGTTTCCATGGTGTACTCCACTTCGAGTAGGCAAGGACGCCGGCCGGTTGGCCTGGCGGGTTGCTTCCCAGTGTGCTGTACGCCCGGTCCGGGCCTCTTGTGTTTGGGCGCAGGGCCCTTGACGTGGAGGGAACAGCCTGGAACCGGCGTCAGCTCCTCGCCCCGTCAGGAGTGGCGGACCGGAGCGAAGTCCAGCAGGACCTTGCCGGACTCTGCCGAGTTCCTGGCGGTCTCAAAGGCCTCGAGCCCGCGTTCCAGCGGGAACACGTGCGTGATAACCGGGTCCACGAAAAGTGACCCGTCGTCCAGTGCGGAAATGACGTCATCGATCTCGTCGTTGAACCTGAATGATCCCAGAAGTTCGAGTTCCCGCGTGATGGCCAGCGAAATAAGTACAGGCTGGGGTCCGGACGGCAGCAAACCCACCATCACCACTTTGCCCCCACGAACCGTTCCCTTGATGGCCGTAGCCAGCCCATGGTGGGAGCCGGAGGACTCGATCACCACATCGGCGTGGACTTCTGCCAGTGCTTGGCTGTCTGTTGCTTCCAGCACGTCGTCAGCGCCGAGTGCCTGGGCTGTCTCAAGGGGTTTGCGGTGCAGATCGGTGGCAACAAGGCGGGCTGCGCCAGCGCGCCTAAGCACGGCGACGGCCAGCGCCCCGATGGGACCGCACCCCACCACCAAGGCGGTCTTGCCCCTGATATCACCGGCGCGGGCCACGGCGTGCCAGGCAACGCTGGCCGGTTCAATCAGCGCCGCTGTCCCCAGATCCAGGCCAGGCGGCAGGACCCGCAGCATCCGCGACGGCAGGTTGACGTACCTGCTGAAGGCGCCGTCCGTATGCGGGAACCGTGCGGCACTTCCAAGATAGGTGCAGCCTGGGGACAGGTTGGGCCGGTCTTCGGGATACCTGGCATAGTCCGGACCCTCTCCCGGCCCGGGCGTGGCCGGATGCACGGCGACCTGTGCGCCCTCAGCCGGTCCCGACCCGTCCGCTGCCGCGCGGATGACAGTCCCCACGATCTCGTGGCCAAGCACCATGGGGGCCTTCAGGACCGATTCCCCGGCGGCACCGTGCAGCCAGTAGTGCAGGTCGGAGCCGCAGATTCCGCCGTAGGCAATCTCCACCACGGCCTGGTGGGGCAGGGGTGCCGGGAGCGGAATGCTTTCAATGCGCAGGTCGCCTGCAGCATGGGCGACGACGGCGGGACTAGCCGCGGGAAGTCCGGACGGGTAGCGCCGGCCGGCTCCAGGAGCATCAGGAGCGCCATGCATCAGACCACCACCGTCATTCCGCCATCGATGAAGATGGTCTGTCCGTTGACAAAATCCGAACCGCTGGAGGCCAGCCAGACTGCCGGTCCGGCGAGGTCCTGGACGGTGCCCCAGCGGTGCGCGGGGGTTCTCCCCAGGATCCAGGAGTTGAACTGCTCATCGTCCACCAGGTTCTGCGTCATTTCGGTGTGGATGTAACCAGGGGCGATGGCATTGATCTGCAGGCCCGAAGCCGCCCATTCCGCCGTCATGGCGCGGGTGAGGTTTCGCAGGCCGCCCTTGGCAGCGATGTAGGGGGCGATGGTGGGCCGCGCAAGGTCGGCCTGGACGGAGCAGATGTTGATGATCTTGCCGCGGCCGCGGGGGAGCATAAAGCGCGCGGCTGCCCGGCCCACGAGGAAAGCACTGGTGAGGTCGGTGGTGATGACCCTTTCCCAGTCCTCGACGTCCAGGTCAAGCATCGCCACGCGGTGCTGGATTCCGGCATTGTTGACCAGGATCTCCAGCGGGCCGACGTTCTCCTCAATCCACGCCACCGCACGGCCCACTTCTGCGTCCTTGGTCACGTCGAAGGCGCAGCTGTGGATGCGGCCGGGTGGGAAACCGGCGGACATGGAGGTTTCTGCAGCCTTGAGGCGGTCCGCATCCATCCCGTTCAACACCACCGTTGCGCCGGCGTCCGCCAAGGCCCGGGCAAGAGCGTTGCCGATTCCCCGGCTGGAACCGGTAATAAGGGCCGTACGCCCGGTCAGGTCGAAAAGTGAAGTCATTGTGCAGCCTCCTTGGCCGTTTCGGTTTCCCTGTGGGAAGCGTCTGTGGTGCTGAGGTTCGCAATGGTCTGACGCACCACAGCCAGGTCGAGGTCCCCCAGGCCTTGGGCGAGCAACTGCGCATAGAGTTCAGTCCCGGCGGACGCCATCGGCGCAGCGGCACCGACGCTTCGTGCGCTCTCCACAACAAAGGACAGGTCCTTGTGCATGAACTTGGCCGGTCCTGTGGGAGTGTAGTCCTTTGTTGCCAGGCGGGGGCCCACGATTTCGAGTACGCGGCTTGCAGCGAGCCCGCCGGAGAGCACGTCGAAGAGGGCTGTGACGTCCAGGCCGGAGCGTTCCGCAAGTTCGGCTGCTTCGGCGAGGGCCGCCGTCGTGGTGCCAACAACCAACTGGTTGCATGCTTTGGCCAGGGAGCCCGCCCCGAGGCCGCCGAGCCGCCGGACTGTTGCCCCCATGGCCTGCAGTACCGGCAGGATCCGCGCGAAGTCCTCTTCCGGGCCGCCTGCCATGATGGCCAGGGTCCCTTGCCGTGCGCCGTGCGTGCCGCCGCTGACGGGCGCGTCCAGCACCGTGGCGTTCCCGCTGCTTGCCTCGATAACCGCGCGGCCGAAGTCTTGGACGCCCACGGGTGAAACGCTGCTCATGACCACAACGAGCGTTCCCGGTCCAGGCGGCGAGGACCGCCATGCGTCGAGGAGCCCTGCCGCGGCATCTTCAATGAAGGAAAGATCGGGGAGCATAAAAATGATGACCGGCTCGTCCCTCAGGTCTGCCACCGTGGCTGCGCCGCTCCCGCCCAGCCGCAGCAGGTCTTCAACAGCGGCGGGGGAGCGGTTCCATCCCGTGACGGACCATCCCGCCCGCAGCAGGTTGGCGGCCATGGGTGCGCCCATCAGCCCCAGCCCGACAAACCCGGCCCGCGGACGGGTATGTTCGGCGCCGGAGGGTGGAACGGCGGAGGTGGTGGCGTTGTTCATGTTCAACCTTTGGGGGACAGGCGGGGCTTGGGGTGCTGGGCTGCGAACGAACCCGGGGGCGGCCCCGCAAGGGGCCGCCCCCAAGGTTCAGGGACTTCTATTTGGCGTCCTCCACGAGCACCAGGTCGCGGCCGTTGGTTTCGGGAGTGAAGAACGTGGTGACAAAGGAGATTGCGGCCAGGACCAGTGAGTACAGCGCGGGAACCAGCCAGGAGTGGTTGGTTGCTGCGAGCAGGGCAACGCCGATCATGGGTGCGAAACCGCCGGCGAGGACTGCCGAGAGTTCACGGCTGAGGGCCACACCGGTGAACCGGTGCTGCGAGCCGAAGAGTTCGGGCAGCAGGGCGCACTGCGGACCCAGCATGGACTGCACGCCCAGGGCGATGCCCACCGCCATCACTGCCCAGACCAGCGTGACGTTGCCCAGCGTGACCAGGTAGAACGCGGGCAGCGCGATGAGGGCCTGGAAAAGTGCCCCGTAGCGGTACACGGGAACCCGGCCGAACCGGTCGGAGAGGGCGCCGAAGACGACCACCATGACTGCTGCGCAGCCTGCGGCGATCAGCAGGCCTGTTGGGCCAATGAACTTGTCGCCCGGAAAGACGCCGGCCGGAAGGCTGATGAATGAGACCAGAAGCGCGGAGTAAACCGACGAGTTGCCGTTCTCGCCCATGCGCAGGCCGATCCCGACGAGCACGTTCTTCTTGGAGTGCTTCCAAATTTGGCCAACCGGGTTCTTGACCACGGCTTTGTGCTTCTCAAGCTCCTGGAAGACCGGAGTTTCCTTCAGCCGGAGCCGGATAAAGACGGCAATGACAATGAGGATGACGCTGGCCAGGAAGGGTACCCGCCACAGCCAGCCCAGCAGGACATCCCTGTCCGCGAGGGCCATCAGGGCGAACGTGCCCGCTCCGAGCAGGGTGCCCAGCTGGATGCCCACGAAGGGCAGGGAGGCGAAGAATCCGCGGCGGCTTCGCGGGGCCACCTCCGAAATCAGAGTGGTTGCCCCGGCCTGTTCGGCGCCGGCGCCGAGGCCCTGGAGGATGCGGAGTGCCACCAGCAGAACGGCGCCGAGCATTCCGGCCTGTTCAAAGGTGGGCAGGAGGCCGATGGCGAAGCTCGCCATTCCCATCAGGCCGATGGTGAGGATCAGCACCATCTTCCGGCCGAAGCGGTCTCCGATGTAGCCAAAGACCACTCCACCGAAGGGCCTTGCGGCAAAGCCGACGCCGTACGTGGCAAACGAGGCGATGACTGCACCGCTTTCACCCAGGGGGGAAAAGAACAGTGGACCAAAGATCAGTGCTGACGCGAGGCCATAAATGTAAAAGTCGTAGTACTCGAGGGCCGATCCCACAGAGCTGGCAAGCGTTGCCCTTCGCAGCTGCTCCGGTTCGACGACATCGCCGTTCCTGTCAGTCTGCGGTGATTTAGTACGAGTTGTCACAGTAACTCCCTTAAACGCACTCCAGACCCTCGTTGGCCTGGTGGGATAGCGAGACGCCTGTTGCGCCGATCACTATGCTGAACACAATACAGCAAGTTGAACAGACGACAAGGGGGAATGCGTTTGTGAAGGAGGTGCCGCCGCCTAACCCATGGGGTTGCCCAGGGAATGGGCGAGTTCCTGGAGTTCCTTGACCATCTGGGCACCCTGCTCGGGCGTGTAGGTGGCCTTGAGGGCCGTCACGGAAAGTCCCAGGCTGGGGCCGTGGGCTCCCCGGGTTGGTACGGCAACGGCCAGGCAGACCACGCCTGTGGTGGATTCCTCATCCTCAAAGGCGTAGCCCTGTTCGCGAATGGTCTGGAGCTGCGCCTTGAATTCGGCACCCGTGCGCAGCGACTTCGGCGTCAGCACCGGCAGCTCGGCATCATCAGGGAAAAGCTCCTCGATGTCATGGTCGTGGAGCCTTGCTATCAGCGCTTTGCCCACCGCACAGAGTGAAACCGGCATCTTGTCGCCGATGTTCGATGTCAGGCGCACGGCAGGATGGCCCTCGTAGCGGGCGAGGTAGATCACATTCACGCCGTCGAGCATGGCGATGCGAACCGTTTCGCCGGACAGGACGGGAGCCTGCTCACAGTAGCGGTAGAACTCCTGCACTTCATCCAGCCGGCCAAGGTAGGCGGCGCCCAGCTCCACGAGTTTGCGGCCAAGGGTAAATTCACTGCCCTGCCGGTTGATGAGCCGTGCTTCCTCCAGCGCCAGCAGCAGGTTCGACGTGGATGACTTGGGAATGCCTACTTCCCGCGAGAGGTCGCTGAGGGTGAGGCGGCCGGTGGCGGAGGAAGCCAGCGCATCCAGGACGGCAGCCGCCCGCGTGACGGCGGGGGCGGGAGAGGCGTTGCCCTGGTTGTCTGGTTGAGGACCTGAGTTGCGGGAATCGGCCATGATTCTCCTTCGGGTTGCCGCGGCGGGACGAGCTGGTGTTCATTTGACTGAACACCATCCATCATAGGGGGCGCGCGACATCGCGCCCCCTATGCCAGGCGTACTCCTGAAGGGGAGCTCAGGCGACGCTATTGCTAAGGGTTCCGATTCCCTCGATCACGATGTCCACCTGGTCGCCCGGCAGGACTGCCACGGCGGTGCCGGGAGCCCCGGTCATCAGCACGTCTCCGGGTTCCAGCGTCAGCCAGGAAGTGACGTAGACGAGGCACTCCACGACGGAGGAGGGCAGGTTGGATGTCCCGGAGTTCGCCTGGGCCACTCCGTTGACGATGACGTCGATTGCCACAAGGTCCGGATCCGGCAGGTCGGTTTCTATCCAGGGGCCAAGGGGCGTGTAGTTGACGCCGGCCTTGCCCTGGAAATTCCGTTCATCCACCAGGCCCTGGTCCACGTTGGTCACGTCGTTGACGCAGGTGTACCCGAGGATATACTCCAGGGCGTTCTCCGCCGTCAGTTCCCTCGCCTGTTTCCCGATCACCACCGCGAGTTCGCCTTCCACGTTGACCGTGCCGCGGTCCCGGACGGCCACCACCTGATCGCCGGGATTGGCGAGGGTGTGCACGGATTTATGCCATGCCTGGATGGGGAGCGGATGGTCGTTCAGCGTCCTGTTGTGTCCGATGCCGAGCACCACCGCAGGCCGGACCGGGGCAAGGAACACGGCGTCGGCGTCCGGGGTGGTGTGCCCCGTGTAGCTGAGGGGTTCCTCGAAGGGGTCGGCAATTTGGTGCCATGTCCCGCTCCGTTCCACCGCGTGCCGGGCGCCCTCTGCTGTCTTGATTCTTGCGATGCGCATGGGTCTCCTGATCGTGCCCCCGGGGCTTAGTAGAAGTGGACGGTATCCACGAGGTGGGGAAGGTCGCCGCCGTCGAGGAAGGTCCGGAGGTTGCTGCAGAAGCGCTCGGTAATGAGGCGGTTCTCGGCTGCGCTGAGGGCCGATGTGTGCGGGGAGACCATGACCCTGGGGTGGTCCCAGAGAGGGCTGTCCTGCGGGAGGGGTTCCACGGCGAAGACGTCCAGGCAGGCGTAGCTGACCTGCCCGTTGTTGAGGGCTTCCAGCAGGGCTTCTTCGTCAACAACGGTGCCGCGTCCCACGTTGATGAACACCGTCCCGGGCTTCATGGCGGCGAAGGTTTCGTGGTTGAAAAGGTTCTCCGTGAAGGCGGTGCCGGGCAACGTGTTCACCACCGCATCAGCCGTGGCCAGCAGGGCCGGAAGGCCGGTGTTGTCCACCACCTCCTCGATGCCGTCGATGTGTTCCACGGACCGCTTGGTCCCGCTGACCTTCATTCCCAGTGCCCTGGCAATCCGTGCAGTCTCCAGCCCGATCTCACCTAGGCCCGTGACCACCAGCGTGGAGCCGTTGACCAGGCGGGTGGGAATCCGGAGTTCAGGCCATGTTTTGGCAGCCTGGTCCTGCGCCAGTTCTGCGCTCCGTTTGAAGCCGTTGAGGATCCCCAGCGCCGCAAACTCGGCGAGGGGGAGGGCGTGGACGCCGGCCGATGTGGTGATCTTGAACTTTTGCAGGATGTCCTGGTCAAGGCCGGAGGCCTTGGCGGCTCCGCCCGCCCCGGCGGCCATTGCATGGATCCACTGCAGGCGGGGATTTTCGCGGGCGATGCGGGCCAGGCCGGCGGGGCTTTCGTTGGGGAATCCATACAGCACCTGTGCGCTGTTGAGCATGGCCCAGTAGCGCTCTTCCTGGGCTGGAGTGCGCTTGAACGCCGGGTCGCCGGAGTGATCGGCCGGGTAACGCTCGGGCGGCAGGAGTTCGGGCTCGTAGAGGACAGTAACTGACGGATCGACGGCGCGGATCTGTTCCACCAGCTCTGCTTCGAGCGGTACAGCGATCGCAAGGGTGATTGTGGAAGTCATTCGTTCACTATACTGGCTGGTGGCTAATATGCTGAACATTCCTTTATTCTTCACTGCAGGGAGCGTCCCGCGAGGCGGGCTTAGCGGGATGTCACGCCGGGCGGCTGGTATCAGCCGGCGTAGGGGTCGGCGATGCCGATGTATTGGGTGGTGGTGTATTCGGCGATGCCTTCGGTGCCGCCTTCGCGGCCGAGCCCTGATTGCTTGACTCCGCCGAAGGGGGCGGCGGCGTTGGAGATGACGCCGGCGTTGAAGCCGACCATACCGAATTCGATTTGTTCTGCCACGCGGAGGAGCCGGTTGAAGTCGCGGCTGTAGAGGTAGGACGCGAGGCCGTATTCGCTGGCGTTGGCCAGTTTAATGGCCTCGTCTTCGGTGCTGAACGTGGTGACGGGGGCGACGGGTCCGAAGATTTCCTGGCCGAGGATCGCGGCGTCGTTGGGCACGTTTGCCAGGACGGTGGGCGGGTAGAAGTAGCCGGGCCCGTCCGCGGGTGCGCCGCCGGTGACGGCTACTGCTCCGGCGTCGACGGCGGCGGTGACCAGGGCGTGGACGTCGTCCCTTGCTCCGGCGTCGATGAGGGGGCCGACCTGGGTTTTGGGGTCGGTGCCGCGGCCGGTGGCCAGCGCGTCCATGGCGGCGGCGAACTTTGCGGTGAATTCCTGGGCGATGGATTCGTGGACGAGGAAGCGGTTGGCGGCGGTGCAGGCTTCGCCCATGTTCCGCATTTTGGCCGCCATGGCCCCGTCGACTGCTTTGTCGAGGTCGGCGTCTTCAAACACGATGAAGGGGGCGTTGCCGCCGAGTTCCATGGAGGTGCGGAGGACGTTCTGCGCGGCGTCTGCCATCAGGCGCTTACCGACCGGGGTGGAGCCGGTGAAGGAGACCTTCCGGAGCCGGGAGTCCTTCAGCAGCGGCCCGGAAATCCTGGAGGCGGATGAGGAGGACACGACGTTGAGGACTCCGGCGGGGAGGCCGGCGTCGAGCATGGTCTGGGCGAAGTACTGGGCTGTGAGCGGGGTGAGTTTGGCGGGTTTGAGGACCATGGTGCAGCCGGCGGCGACGGCCGGTGCGACTTTGCGGGTGGCCATGGCGAGGGGGAAGTTCCAGGGGGTGATGAGCAGGCAGGGGCCGACGGGTTTGTGCTGGACCAGGATCTTGTTCTTGCCCTCGGGGGTGGTGAGGTAGCGGCCGTAGTCGCGGACGGTTTCTTCGGAGAACCAGCGCAGGAACTCGGCGCCGTAGGTGACTTCGCCGCGGGCTTCGGCCAGCGGTTTGCCCATTTCCATGGTCATCAGCAGGGCGAAGTCCTCGGCCCGTTCGGTCACCAGGTCGAAGGCGCGGCGGAGGATCTCCGCACGCACCCGGGGTGCGGTCCGTGCCCACGACGCCTGGGCGGCGTCGGCGGCGTCCAGCGCGGCGATGGCGTCGTCGCTGGTGGCCGAGGCGAGGGTGGCGAGGACCTCCCTGGTGGCGGGATCGTGCACATCGAACGTGCCGCCGTCGGACGCATCCCGCCACTGCCCGCCAATCAGCAGGCCGGTGGGAACGGAGGCGAGGAGCTCAGCCTCACGCTTCGACGAAACGGCAGGGGGCAGCGCAGGAGTGACTGTCATTGAAATAGTCCTTAAGAGGGGAGGGATCAGTAGCTGGTGGGGGTGTCGCCGTCACGCGTGGTGACATACTTCGCGGCGAGGGCTTCGGAGCCGCGGGCGAGGAGGGCGACGTCGGCCCCCACCAGGATGAAGTTGGCGCCGTGGTCCAGGTAGTGGCGGGCCGTGTCCGGCTTGAAGGCGTTGACGCCCGCCGGTTTTCCGGCGGCCTTGGCAGCAGCCAGGCAGTGTTCGACGGCGGCACTCACCTCAGGGTGTTCCTGCTGTCCCAGCAGGCCCATTGAGGAAGCGAGGTCTGACGGGCCCACGAAAATCGCGTCGACGCCGTCGACTTTCAGGATGTCCTGGACTGAGTCGACCGCCGCCGTCGACTCAATCTGCACGGTGACGCTGATCGTCTCGTTGGCCCGGGCCAGGTAGTCCGGGACCCGGTTCCAGCGGGCGGCCCGGGCCAACGCGGACCCGACGCCGCGGACGCCCTGCGGCGGGTAGCGTGTTGCGGCCACGGCGGCTTCCGCCTCAGCAGCGGAGTTGACCATGGGGAGGAGCAGGTTCTGCACACCCAGGTCCAGGTACTGCTTAATCAGCACAGTGTCGTTCACTGGCGGCCGGACCAGGGTGTGGACCGGGTAGCCGTGGATGGCCTGGAGCTGGGCGAGGATGGATTCGAGGCCGTTGGGACTGTGCTCTGCGTCCACCAGCAGCCAGTCCAGTCCGGATCCAGCACAAAGCTCGGCAACCAACGGGCTGCCGGAACATACCCACATCCCTGCCAGCGGGCGGCCGGTTTCCCCCGTTTGGCTGGCGAGGGCGTCGCGGAAGGTGTCGTCTATTCGAAGCGGCATGTGACACTCCCCAGGGGTCCGTAGTCTGCATGGACAGTGTCGCCCTTGTAGACCCAGAGGGGCCGGGTGAAGGAGCCGGCCAGGATGATGTCCCCGGCTTTCAGGGAATCACCGTGGGCGGCGATCTTGTTGGCCAGCCAGTGCACCCCGTTGGCGGGATGGTCCAGGACCCCGGCGGCCACGCCGGTTTCCTCCACGGTCTGGTTCTTGTAGAGGATGGCGGAGACCCAGCGCAGGTCTACCGCGTCCGGCTTCACCGGGTTGCCGCCGATCACCATGGCACCCATGGCGGCGTTGTCCGAGATGGTGTCCACGATGGTCCGGCCCTCCATCTCAATCCTGGAATCGAGGATTTCGAGGGCCGGAACCACGTAGTCGGTGGCTTTCAGGACGTCGAAGATGGTGACGCCGGGGCCCTTGAGGCCGTCCTTCAGGACGAACGCCAGCTCCACTTCCACCCGCGGGTGGGTGTACTGGTCCCACTCCACCGAGCAGCCGGTCTCGAGCACCATGTCGTCGAAGATGGCGCCGTAGTCCGGCTCGGTGATGCCCGTGGCCGCCTGCATGGCTTTGGACGTAAGGCCGATCTTGCGGCCCACCAGGGTCCGGCCGGCCTCCTCGTTCCGCCGCCGCCATAACTGCTGCACCGCGTAGGAGTCCTCCACCGTCATTTCCGGGTACCGGGCCGTCAGGCGGGGGACGGGCTTCCGGTTCCGGCCGGCTTCCACCAGTTCGTCCGCGATGGCTTCGATGGTCCTGTCATCCAGCATGGCTACAGCTGCGCTCCCAGCTTGAACCCGGTCCGGTCACCTTCGGGGGAGCCGTCCTTTCGGGTGTAGGAGAAACCGTCGGCACCCACGGTGACCGCCATTTCGCTCTTTTCCTCGCGCTCGATGACCGGCTGCGGGTTGCCGTCCAGGTCCAGGACCAGGGACGCCTCGGTGTACCAGGACGGGACGACGGGGTTGCCCCACCAGTCGCGGCGCTGGTTGTCGTGGACGTCCCAGGTGATGGTGGGGTTGTCCGGATCGCCGGTGTAGTAGTCCTGGGTGTAGATCTCGATGCGGTGGCCGTCCGGGTCCAGGATGTAGAGGTAGAACGCGTTGGACACACCGTGCCGGCCGGGGCCGCGTTCGATCCGGTCACTGATGCGCAGGGCGCCCATCTTGTCGCAGATCTGGATGATGTTGTGCTTCTCGTGCGTGGCGAACGCGACGTGGTGCATGCGCGGGCCGTTGCCGCCGGTCAGCGCGGTGTCATGGACCGTCTGCTTGCGGTGCATCCACGCGGCGTACGTGACGCCGTCGGAATCCTGGATGTCCTCGGAGACGCGGAAACCCAGGTCCTCGAGGTACTTGCGGCCGCGGGGGACGTCCGGGGTGACCTGGTTGAAGTGGTCCAGACGGACCAGCTCGCCGGCGGAGTACAGGTCGTAGCGCTGGGTGAGGCGCTCCACGTGCACCACGTCGTAGAAGAACTCGTAGGGGAAGCCCAGGGGATCCTCCACGCGCACGGAGTCGCCGACGCCCTTGGTGAAGCCGTCTTTGCGGCGCTCAACCCGGCAGCCGAGTTCCTTGTAGTAGGCCTCGGCGGCGTCCACTTCGGCGGGGGACTTTACCCGGTAGGCGAAGGCTGCGACGGCGGCGAGGGGTCCCTTGCGGAGCACCAGGTTGTGGTGGATGAACTCTTCCAGGGTGCGCAGGTAGATGGCGTTCTCATCTTCCTCGGTGACGTGCAGCCCCAGCATGTCCACGTAAAACTCGCGGGATTTGGCGAGGTCGGTGACCACGATCTCCATGTAGGCGCAGCGGACAATGTCCGGTGCCGGGACAGTGGGGGTGGGAATGAAGTCAGTCATGGTGTTCTCTCTTCTTTGAGGAGGGACGGGTGGCGGTTCAGGCGCCGAATTTGGGGGTGTGGACGGTTCCGAGCGTGATGTGCACGGCCTGCTGGTCGGTGTAGAAATCGATGGAGCGGTAGCCGCCCTCGTGTCCGAGGCCCGAGGCCTTGACGCCGCCGAACGGAGTGCGCAGGTCGCGGACGTTGTGGCTGTTCAGCCATACCATGCCGGCCTCCACGTTCTGCGCGAAGTTGTGTGCCCGGGGCAGGTTCTGGGTCCAGATGTAGGCCGCCAGCCCGTACTTGGTGTTGTTCGCCAGGGCGAGGGCTTCGTCGTCATTTTCGAACGGGGTGATGGCCACGACGGGTCCGAAGATTTCCTCCTGGAAGATCCGCGCATCCGGGGCGACGTCGGCAAACACCGTGGGTGCTATGTAGTTGCCGTCCGGGAGGCCTTCGGGCCGTCCGCCGCCGGCCAGCAGCCGGCCTTCGGACTTGCCGATCTCCACGTACGAGGCCACCTTTTCGTAGTGCTCCGGGTGGACCAGGGCGCCCACCTCGGTCCTGGGGTCATGCGGATCGCCCACCACGATGTTCTTCGCGCGGGCGGCGTACTTCTCGCAGAACTCGTCGTAGATGGCGCGCTCAACGAGGATGCGGGAGCCGGCGGTGCAGCGTTCACCGTTGAGGGAGAAGACGCCGAACAGGGCGGAATCGATGGCGGCGTCCAGGTCGGCGTCGGCGAACACCACGCAGGGGGACTTGCCGCCGAGTTCCATGGACAGGCCCTTGAGGTTGGCGGCGGCGTTGCGGAAGATCGTCTGGCCGGTGGTGGTCTCGCCCGTGAAGGAGATCAGCGGGACGTCCGGATGTTTGACCAGGGCGTCACCGGCTTCCTCGCCGAGGCCGTTGACCAGGTTGAACACGCCGTCGGGCAGGCCGGCGTCTTTGAAGATCGTTGCCCACAGCGAGGCCGAGAGCGGCGTGAACTCGGCTGGTTTGAGCACCACGGTGTTGCCGGTGGCCAGGGCCGGGGCGAGCTTCCAGGACTCCAGCATGAACGGGGTATTCCAGGGGGTGATGAGGCCCGCAACGCCGATCGGCTTGCGGTTCACGTAGTTGATCTGCGATCCCGGCACCTTCATGGCGTCATCGAACTGCGCCACGATCAGGTCCGCGAAGAACCGGAAGTTCTCGGCAGCGCGCAGGGCCTGGCCCTTGGCCTGGGTGATGGGCAGGCCGGTATCAAAGGTCTCGAGTTCGGCGAGCCGGGCCTCCTGGGCTTCGACGGCGTCGGCGATCCTGTTGAGAACGCGGGCGCGTTCGCGGGGCTTCATCTTCGGCCACGGGCCGTTGGCGAACGCTTCGCGGGCGGCATCGACGGCGAGGTCGATATCCTCTTTCTGGCCTGCCGCGGCGGTGGCGTAGTTCCGGTTGGATACCGGGTCCAGGACGTCGAAGGTCGCCCCGCCTACAGAGTCAACGAACTGGCCGTTGATGTAGTGCTGGATATGGGTGGGAAGGTCCTGCGGCACGTAATGGGTGCCGGTTTCCGGTGCAGTGAACGTCATTGTTGTTTCCTTACTGCTTCTGAAGGGATCAGGGGAGTTCAGATGGTTTTCGCCTGGGCGAGGTAGGCGTCCAGGGTGGCCGAGCGGTGGAGCCGGGCGGCTTTCTCGATGTCGTCGGCGTCGGCGCCGGACTCGATGAGCTTCAGGAGTGCCTCGTGTTCGTCCACGGAATTGCGGGCGCGGCCGGGGACGAAGCGGAAGGTTGAGGACCGCAGCGACGCCAGCCGGTTCCAGCCGCGGTGCACCAGGTCCAGGATGTGGGGGTTGGGGCAGTGCTCGAACAGGATGCTGTGGAAGTCCTGGTTAAGCTGCGTGAACCGGACGGGGTCGAAGTGGTCCAGGCATTCGCGCATGTCCTCGTTCACCGCACGGGCCCGGGCAATTGCCACGGAATCAACCAGTGGGGCGGACAGTGCGGTGGCGGCACCTTCCACAATGCTCAGGGTCTGCATGGTGTAGAGGTATTCGGTGGGGTCGATTCCGGCCACGGTGGCGCCCACGTTGCGTTCGAAGGTCACCAGGCCCTCGGCTTCGAGCCGGCGGATCGCTTCCCTGACCGGCACCACGCTGACCCCCAGGTCCTTGGCGATGCTCCCCAAGACCAGGCGGTAGCCGGGGGAATAGATGCCCTCGACAATGCGTGCCTTGACGGCCCGGTAGGCCTGCTCGGACTTGCTCCCCGCAGCAGCCGCAGCAGACGGTTCAGTCACTGTCTCAGTCATTCGGGTGGCTCCCCTCCGCAGTGCCCGCTTTCCATTCCTTGTACCGTGCCTGCCAGGCGGCGTTCATCGGGTAGAGGCCGTCCACGCTGTTGCCCTGCTTGACCATCTCGAAGATGAAGGTTTCCTCCTGCTCCTGGGCGATGCAATCATCCACGAGTTCTTCGGCGATGGCGGGCGGGACCACCAGGATGCCGTCGGAATCGGCCACGATGATGTCGCCGGGCTGCACTGTGGCGCCGCCGCAGGCGATGGTGATATCCGTGTCCCACGGGATGTGGCGGCGGCCCAGCACGGCAGGATGCGGGTTGGCAAAGTACGTGGGCATCTCCAGCCCGGCCACGGCGGTGTAGTCGCGGACGCCGCCGTCGGTAATGATTGCTGCGGCGCCGCGCACTTGGGCGCGCAGGGCCAGGATGTCGCCAACGGTTCCGGTGCCCTTCTCGCCCCGAGCTTCCATGACCAGGATCTCGCCCTCGTTCACGGAATCGATGGCGCGTTTCTGGGCGTTGAAGCCGCCGCCGTGGGCCTTGAAGAGGTCCTCACGGTTGGGGACGTAGCGCAGGGTCCGGGCCAGGCCCACCACCTTGCGGTCCGGGCGGGTGGCCTGCAGGCCGTCGATACTGACGTTGTTGAGGCCGCGCTTTCGCATCTGCGAGGACAGGGTGGCCGTGGCGACGCTTTCGAGCTTGGCCTTCAGTTCCGGGCTAAGCGCGGAGGCGAAGGCCGGCAGCCCCGCCGCTGCCCGCGAACCGTACGCTTCCTCCCGCTGCAGGTCATCAACCTTGGGTCCGGCACCAAAGTCCGCGAACGGCGTCGTACCTTCCTCCACCCTGGTGACCAGCCGGCCGGTGGTGAGGTCGCCGGCGGAAACCTCGACTTCCAGGACGTCCCCCGGCTTGGCGACGGAGGCGCCGGCCGGGGTGCCGGTGAGGATGATGTCCCCCTCTTCGAGGGTGAGCAGCTGGGACAGGTCCGCCACCAGTCGGGCGAACGGGAAGAGCAGGTCCCCCGTGGTGTCGTCCTGGACCAGCTCCCCGTTGTGCCAGGTGCGGATCCGCAGTTGGGCGGGGTCGACGGCGTCTGCAGGAATCAGTGCCGGGCCCACCGGCGTGAAGCCGTCCCCGCCCTTGGAACGCAGGTTGGAACCCTTGTCCGCCCAGCGCAGGTCATAAACGCCCAGGTCATTGCTGGCGGTCACTGCAGCAACATGGCTCCAGGCGTCCTCTATGCCCACCCTGCGGGCAGCCTTGCCGATAATCAAGGCGATCTCGCCTTCATAGCCGAGCAGTTCACAGCCTGCAGGCCGCTCCACCGTGCTGCCGCTCAGGGCCAGGGAGCTGGAGGGCTTGAGGAAGTACGACGGCTGGGCGGGAGTCCGGCCGCGCTGGGCTGCACGGCTGGGGTAGTTGATGTGCACCGCGACCACCTTCCGTGCTGCTGCCAAGGTGTCGCCGTTGACGTGCTCCAAAACTGTCTCCCTCATCAGGTACGAAATCGTATACGATCACTATCGTCCGTCGGAGGCGGATCGTCAACCCCCAATTGCGGCGTTTGGCTTTCGGGAATATGGCACTTGTCGCCTGAATCACATCCGGCGTACAGTTGAAGCCAAAGCTCCAGTTTTCGATTATCGAATGGGGTGTTCTTATATAGAACACCAATCGACGGGGCAGGTAACTGCTGCGAAGTAGCGATAATCCACCACAACGAAGTGAGGAAATCCCGTGCAATTCCACCACCACGGCTACGTATCCGGAGACCCGCGAGTCCTGCCCGCCGCCGGCGTTGGCCTGAACCGGCCCCAGGAGCTTCCGGAGGAAGTCGACGTGCTGATTGTTGGCACCGGGCCTGCGGGAATGCTTGCGGCAGCGCAGCTGTCCCGCTTCCCGAACATCACCACCCGGATCATTGAGCGCCGTCCGGGCCGCCTCGCCATCGGCCAGGCTGACGGCATCCAGGCGCGCAGCGTCGAGACCTTCCAGGCCTTCGGCTTCGCTGAGCGGATTATTGCCGAGGCTTTCCACATCACCGAGATGGCGTTCTGGAAGCCGGACCCCGCGAACCGCGCCAACATCGCCCGGGCCGCCCGGGCCGTCGACGACGAGATGGGCATCAGCGAGTTCCCGCACCTTATCGTCAACCAGGCCCGTGTGCTGGACTACTTCGCCGAGTACATGGCCAACGCACCCACCCGCATGACGCCCGACTACGGCTACGACTTCCAGTCCCTCAACATCACGGAAGGGGACGAATATCCCGTCAGCGTAACGCTGCTGCATACCGACGGACCGAACGAGGGCCAGGAGCGCGTAGTCCGGGCGAAGTACGTTATTGGTGCCGACGGCGCCCGGAGCAAAGTGCGCGCAGCGATTGGCTGCACCCTCGCCGGGGACCAGGCCAACCATGCCTGGGGCGTGATGGACGCGCTCGCCGTGACCGACTTCCCCGACATCCGCACCAAGTGCGCCATCCAGGGCGAAAAAGGCAGCATCCTGCTGATCCCGCGCGAGGGCGGGTACTTGTTCCGCATGTATGTGGACCTGGGTGAGGTGGATCCGGCTACCCATCACGCCGTGAGAAGTACAACCATCGAGCAGATCATCGCCAAAGCCAACGAGATCCTCCATCCCTACACCCTCGACGTGCGCAACGTGGCGTGGCACAGCGTCTACGAAGTGGGGCACCGGCTCACGGACAGGTTCGACGACGTCCTGCCGGAGGACCGCGGCACACGGACCCCCCGGGTGTTCATCACCGGCGACGCGTGCCACACGCACAGTGCCAAAGCCGGCCAGGGCATGAACGTGTCCATGCAGGACGGCTTCAACATTGCCTGGAAGCTGGGGCATGTCCTGGAAGGCCGCAGCCCTGAAAGCCTCCTGTCCACCTACTCGGAGGAGCGCCAGGTGGTGGCCAAGAACCTGATCGACTTCGACAAGGAATGGTCCACCATGATGGCCAAGAAGCCCGAGGAGTTCGAGAACCCCTCGGACCTTGAGGACTTTTATGTCCGCACTGCCGAGTTCCCGGCCGGTTTCATGACCGAGTACGCGCCGTCCATGCTCGTGGCACCGGCAGACCACCAGGCCCTTGCAGCCGGCTTCCCGGTGGGCAAGCGGTTCAAGTCAGCGCCCGTGGTGCGGGTAGGCGACACAAATCCCATGCATCTGGGCCACCACGCCACGGCAGACGGACGCTGGCGGATCTACGTGTTCGCCGACGCCGCGCTTCCGGGCACCGGCTCTGCCACGGACAAGCTGGCCCAGTGGCTGGCGGAGGCGGCCGAATCACCGCTGGCGGCAACGCCGTCGGACGCTGATCCTGACGCGTGGTTCGACGTGAAGGTGATCTACCAGCAGCCCCACACGGAGCTTGACATCAACGCGGTGCCGGCGGTTTTCAAGCCGCAGGTGGGCCCATTCAAGCTCACGGACTACGAGAAGGTTTACGGCACGGACCCCTCAGCAGACATCTTCGAGCTCCGCGGCCTGGACCGCGGCGGCGTTGTGGTGGTGGTGCGGCCGGACCAGTACGTGGCGAACGTCCTGCCGCTGACGGCCACCACCGAACTGGCGCAGTTCTTCGGGCCGCTCCTCAAAAGCCGTCCGGCCGGTCAGCCGCTGACTGTCTGACCCGTCCGGTATTCCGCGGCAGCGTAAACGCCCAGGATCCGCACCTCCGTGGTGAAAAAGTCCAGCTCCTCGAGGGCCAGCTTCAGCGGCAGGTCCTCGGGGTGGCCCTCGACGTCGGCCATGAACATGGTGGCGGCAAACTCGTTGCCCACCATGTAGCTTTCCAGCCGCGTCATGTTCACCCCGTTCGTCGCGAAGCCGCCCAGTGCCTTGTACAGCGCTGAGGGGACGTTGCGGACGCGGAACACGAAGCTGGTCACTGCCGGTCCGGAAAGCTCATCCCGGGCCGGCAGTTCCTTTTCCCGGGCCAGGACCACGAAGCGGGTGGTGTTGGAAGGGTCATCCTCAACCCGTGAGGCCAGGACGTCCAGGCCGTAGATCTGCGCGGCCAGCGGCGGTGCCAGGGACAGCTTGCGCGGATCGTTCCACTCGCTGACCTCCCGGGCGGAGCCTGCAGTGTCACCGGCGATGACTGGCTTGAGGCCGTGCTCGCGGATGAGCTTCCGGCACTGGCCCAGGGCGTGGATGTGGCTGTGGACCTCGGTTGCGTCCTCAATGGTGCTGCCCGGGATGCCCAGCAGGTCGAAGTGGATGGGCAGGAAGAACTCACCCACGATCTGCAGGTTGGACTGCGGCAACAGGATGTGGATGTCCGCCACTCGGCCGGCAATGGAGTTCTCGATGGGAATCATGGCCAGCTCCGCCTCGCCGCTGGCCACGAGTTCGAACGCATCCTCGAAGCTCGCGCAGGGCACGCTTTCCATGTCCGGGAACATCTGCTTGCACGCGATATTGGAGTTGGCGCCGGGCTCACCCTGGTACGCAATCTTCTGGGCCATGATCCGTATGGTTTCACGGACCGAGCCCGCAGGCCCAACTGGGTCGCAGCAGATGTCGGTATGGGGGCCCAAAAGGACATCTGCTGCTACCCAGTTGGGGAAGGACGGGACTAGACCGGAGTGACGCGCAGCCAGGTGTACTGGCGGGGGAGGAGCGTGACGCCCTCGTCCAGCTGCAGTGCGGCTTCGGAGAGGAGGTCGACGGCGGTGTCTGAGAAACCGGAGAAGGTTTCGGCGGGCAGGGTCTGGGGCTCGTCGCTGAAGTTGGCGAGCGCCAGGATTCTCGTCTCCGCGCCGTCGGCCGCACTTGCCGGCCGCTGGTAGGCCAGGACGCCCCTGTTGTGGGTATCGAAATCGAGGAGCGTTGTTCCCGCAAGTTCAGGAGCAGCGCCGCGGACCTCGATCATGCGCTTCAGGCCCGCATACACCGCGCCTTCCGGCGTGGACGCATCGTGCCGCCGGGCGTACTGTTCCTTCGGATAGTGGGGCCGGTGCACCCAGCGGCTGTCGGCGTCGTGCCCTTCCTCCTTCGCGTAGCCGTAGTCGTTAAGCTGGCCCACTTCGTCGCCGAGGTACAGCAGGGGGATGCCGCCGGTGCTGAAGGCAACCGAGTGGGCCAGGAGGATCCGCTCCACCGCCTCAGCGGGGTCCACCTCCATGCCGCACAGCGACGCTGTCGTACCCGAAATGCGGCAGTCACCGGTCTTGGGGTTGTCCTGGAACGGCACGCCGCGGGCGAAGCTGCCGGGGAAGCGATTGACGTAGAAGGAGTTCAGGAAACGGCGGTGGTCGAAGCCGTTAATTCCGAGCTCTGCCGCGTCCTCGTCCGCGAACGTCCAGCCGATGTCGTCGTGGCTGCGGACGTAGTTCACCCATGAGGTGCCGCCCGGGATATTGTGCCTCCGCTCCAGTGCCTGGGCCAGGAGCGAAACGTCCCGGGTGGCCAGGGATTCCCAGATGAGCGCCATCTGCAGCGGATTGTAGGAGAGCTGGCATTCGGCGGGGTCGATGTAGAGCGCCACCTCGTCCGGGTGCACGATTGCCTCCGACTTGAACAGCAGCGAGGGGGCGGCCAGCCGGCACACGGCGTTGAAGGCCTGCAGGAGGATGTGGGCCTCGGGCAGGTTCTCGCAGGGGGTGCCCAGCTGCTTCCAGATGAACGCCACCGCATCCATCCGCAGGATGTCCACGCCCTGGTTGGCCAGGAACAGCATCTCGCCGGCCATCGCCCGGAACACGTCCGGGTTGGAGTAGTTCAGGTCCCACTGGTACGTGTGGAAGGTGGCCCACACCCAGCGGCCGTCCTCCATGCGGATGAAGGACCCAGGGTGGTTTTCCGGGAAGATCTCGCGCACGTTCTGCTCGAAGGCGTCCGGCATGGTCCGGTCCGGGTAGATCCAGTAGTAGTCGCTGTACTTAGGGTCGCCGGCAGCGGCCCGCCTGGCCCACTCGTGCTCGTCGGAGGTGTGGTTGAAGATGAAGTCCACCACCAGGCTGATGCCGTGGCCGCGGAACTCTGCCGCGAGGTCGCGGAGCTGTTCCATGGTGCCCAGCTTCGGGTTGACCTGGCGGTAGCTCGAAACCGCGTAGCCGCCGTCGGAGTGTGGCTCCGGAGCAAGGAACAGCGGCATGAGGTGCAGGTAGGTCAGTCCCAGTTCCTTGAAGTACGGGATGTGCTTGCGGAGCCCGTCCAGGTTGTCCGCGTACCGGTCCACGTAGCAGACGCCGCCAAGCATGGTGTTGGAGAGGAACCAACCGCTGTCCGCCTCCCGCTGGGCGTCGAGTGCCTTCAGGTCAGCGGGCCGCTCCTGCCATGAGCGTGCGCTCTCCACCACCAGGGCGGTCAGCTGGTCCAGCCAGTCCTGCCGGGCTTCGTACAGGGACCGGAAGAGCCGGCACAGGTCCGGGAAATGCTGCTCCAGGCGCCGGTCGAATGCCGGATCAGGGGCGAGTCCGAGGCTCCGTTCGCGGGACAGTGCGTCCAGCACGTGCTCCAGCGCCGTTTCGTCCACCCTGACGGATTCCTGCATGCCCACGGCTCCTTCCGGCTTCCGCCGGGGTTTCCGGCAGGAAAGATGTTACGGCAGTATCCCATGTCACACGGCAGGGGAACGCCCGACGGCGGGGTGCGGCTTCCTTAGGTCAGCCCCGGGACGGCGTGTTTCTGTGTACGCACCCTGCCGCCGGGACCGCGGCACCGCTTCCGGCGCTGCCCGGACGACACTGCGCGCACGGCACTGCGCTGACGGACAAGAACTGATCGCTGACGGACAAAGACCTGCAGCCGCCCGCTGCCACGCTGGATTCCACAGCTCTTCCCCACGCTCATGACCAATAATCTTCCCCACGCTCATGACCATTAAGAAGGATCAAATGAGTATTTCGAATTTCGGGTCCCGGACTGCCGACGCTCCGGCCAAGGAGCATTCCACAGCCCTCCGCGCAGGAAGCATCGGCGTCCTGGGCATCCTGTTTTTTGTCCTGTCCGCCCAGGCGCCCCTGACCGGCATCGTGGGAGCTTCGCCGCTCGCCGCAGCCCTTGGCAACGGGGCAGGCGCCCCCGGCGCCTACCTGATTGTCGGCATTGTCATTGTCATCTTTGCCGTGGGATTCGTGGCCATGAGCCGCAGGATCCAGGCGAACGGCGCTTTTTACGCCTATATCACCGCAGCGTTCGGCAGGAGGATTGGCGCGGGCGCGGCCTGGCTTGCGCTGCTGGCCTACAACACCATCCAGGCCGCGATGTACGGCCTGTACGGGGCGGCATTCTCCGGCCTGCTCGCGTCGATGGGCCTCGAGGTGCCCTGGTGGCTTCTGGCCCTGGCAACCATCGCCGGAGTCCAGGTGCTTGGATCCCTCAATATCGAACTCGGAGCCCGCGTGCTGGCCGTGCTGGTGGGGCTGGAGGTGGCAGTGCTGCTGCTGTTCGGCGTCGCCGTGCTGTTCAGCGGCGGCGGACCGGAAGGCATCAGCCTGGCGGCATCCTTCTCACCGGAAGCCATCGCCACCGGCGCTCCGGGAGTGGCCATCATGTTCGCTGTGGCGTCCATGTTCGGCTTCGAGTCGACGGCCATCTATTCGGCAGAGGCCAAGGACCCGCACCGCACCGTGGCACGGGCAACCTACCTGTCCGTGGGCGTCATCGCCGTCTTCTTCTCCTTCATCTCCTGGATGCTGGTCAGCTATTACGGCCCGTCCCAGGTCATGGATGCAGCGGGAGCGGCCCTTGAGTCAGGCGATTCCACCTCCTTCGTCCTGGGGCCGATCGTGGAACTGTTCGGTCCCTGGGCGGGCGTGGTGACAGGCGTCCTGCTGGTGACGTCACTGCTGGCAGGCATCATCGCCTTCCACAACGGCATCAACCGCTACCTGCACTCCCTGGCCCTGCGCGGTTCCATGCCCGCCGTCGTGGCCCGAACCAACCGGCACTGCGCCCCGGCCTCTGCAGCCTGGATCCAGACCGCCGCCGCCGTCATTCTCGTGGTTCCGTTCGCCGTCCTGGCGCTGGATCCCGTGCTGACCCTGTTCTCCTGGTTCAGCGGACTGGCTGTAGCGGCGCTCCTGGTGCTGTACATGCTCTGCTCCGCCGCCGTCGTCGCATTCTTCCGCAGGGACCGCGGTGACGCCGGGCTGTGGCAGACGCTGATCGCACCGGCGCTCGCGGACCTGCTGCTGGGATGGATCCTGTTCCTCGTGGTCAGCAACTTCACCGCATTGATCGGCGGCAGCACCGGGACGGCGGCCGCGCTCCTGGTGGTTGTTCCCGTGGTGTTTGCGGCCGGGGTGCTGGTGGAGGACCGGGTGCAGCGCCGGCACAGGGCGGAGAGCCTCGGCCATACACTCAACTAACGGGCGCTTTGGGGCCGGCAGAAACGGCAACGTGTCCTGTGCCGGCCCGGCGAGGAGCAACTCTGCGCCGGGCCGGCACGCGTGCCAGGATGCCTGCCAGGACAAAAAGCGCGGCGAGGAAAGCTGCTGCCAGCCCCGCCACGACAGGCTCACTCGGCCATATCCCCGCCAGGCCGAGGAATGCGGGGAGGGTGGCCGTCACCTGACTCGTCAGCACAAGCGCCCAGCCGATGAAAGGGTCAAGGTGTCCCAGGCCAGCTGCCATGGACGCAAAGAACAGTCCCCACAGGGCTGACCAGCACAACCAAAGGACCGCCAGCAGGGGATCTGTTCCCAGCCAGGCCGCGGCAAGCAGCAGGCCACAACCTCCCACCATGCCGCAGAACCATCCCAGTCCCCCCGAACCGAGGCGCAGCAGGACGTCCAGGCCCACATAGAGGTACGTCAGGCCGAAGAGGAACATTCCCGCGGCAGTCAGCAGCGGCGTTGCACCCGCCCCAGCCGTCGCCACGTAGCCCACGCCGAGCGCCAACTGGATGGATCCCACCACCAGGCTGAACACTGCTGCGTCCCGGCGGGGCAGGAATCCGAGCATGGCCAGCCCATTGAGGAGCAGGGCCGCCCCGGACAGCAGCAGGCAGATGTGCGCCATCAGGCGGCCCCGCGGATGCAGTCCCGGACGCACCTAGTTTTCGTTCTACGGAATAAGTCTGTCACAATACGGATAATAAGGGATGACGGGCAGGCCGTCTGGGGGCGCGCGGTCATAATCCGATAAAGTTGAAATCTCAACTATAGGTGCGTCCGGGATCGCTTTCGGCCGTCCCACGTTCACGCAGAGGTGAGGAAGACACATGGATTCACGGCTGGAAGCCATCAGGGATACTGTCCTGGCAAGGAATCCGGGCGAAGCGGAGTTCCACCAGGCGGTGGTGGAAGTCTTCGAGAGCCTCGGACCCGTCCATGACAGGCACCCCGAATTCCTCGAAGCCGCCATCCTGGAGCGGCTCTGCGAGCCCGAGCGGCAAATCATCTTCCGCGTGCCCTGGACCGATGATGCCGGACGTGTACAGATCAACCGCGGCTTCCGGGTGGAATTCAATTCCGCACTGGGCCCCTATAAGGGCGGCCTGCGGTTCCACCCCTCCGTCTACCTGGGCATCGTCAAGTTCCTGGGCTTCGAACAGATCTTCAAGAACGCCCTCACCGGCATGCCCATCGGCGGCGGCAAAGGCGGCTCCGACTTCGACCCCCGCGGCCGCAGCGACGGAGAAGTCATGCGCTTCTGCCAGTCCTTCATGACCGAGCTGTACCGGCACATCGGCGAATACACCGACGTCCCGGCCGGCGACATCGGCGTGGGCGGGCGGGAGATCGGCTACCTCTTCGGCCAGTACAAGCGCATCACCAACCGCTACGAATCAGGCGTCCTCACGGGCAAGGGCATCTCGTGGGGCGGTTCCCTGGTCCGGCCCGAGGCTACCGGCTTCGGAACAGTGATCTTCACCCAGGAAATGCTGAAGACCCGTGGGGCATCCTTTGACGGCCAGCGCGTGGTGGTTTCCGGCTCCGGAAATGTCGCCATCAATGCCATCGCCAAAGCCCAGGACCTCGGCGCCACCGTGGTGGCCTGCTCCGACTCCTCCGGCTACGTGGTGGATGAGGCGGGCATCGACGTCGCGCTTCTTCGCGAAGTCAAGGAAGTGGAACGCGGCCGCCTCAAGGACTACGCCGAGCGCCGTTCCGGCGTCTCCTACGTTGAGGGCGGCTCCGTCTGGGACGTGGACGCCTCCGTGGCGCTGCCGTGCGCCACGCAGAACGAGCTCGACGGCGCTGCTGCCGCCGGGTTGGTGCGCGGAGGGCTCCTTGCCGTCGGCGAAGGCGCCAACATGCCGTCCACCCGCGAGGCCGTCGCCGTTTTCCAGGAAGCCGGCGTCCTGTTCGGCCCGGGCAAGGCCGCCAATGCCGGCGGTGTTGCCACGTCCGCGCTTGAGATGCAGCAGAATGCCAGCCGCGATTCCTGGACCTTCGAGCACACGGAAGAGCGGCTGACCGAGATCATGGTGGGCATCCACCACCGGTGCGCGTCAACTGCTGACGAGTACGGGGACCCGGGCAACTACGTCCTGGGCGCCAACATCGGCGGTTTCGTGAAGGTGGCCGACGCGATGCTCGCCCAGGGGCTCATTTAGCGCAACCCGCCGTCGTCGTTCCTCCAGACGTTGGATGGCCCGGGACGCAGGGACGGGCGCTACCCGCCCCGCCGCCAGTCGCTCGGCGGGACGCCAAAAGCGTCCCGGAAGGTGCGGCTGAAGTGCGCAGCATCCAGGAATCCCCAGTGCGCCGCGACGGCGCCCACGGACTTCCCGGCATGCAGCGGGTCGCGGAGATCGCGCCTGGCACCTTCCAGGCGCTGGCTCCGGATCCAGCTGGCCACAGTTGTCCCGGATTCATGGAAAACGTTGTGCAGGTGCCGGGTAGAGATGAAGTGTGCGGCGGCGATGGTGGCGGGCGACAGGAGGGGGTCGGACAGGTTGGCGTCGATGTACTCCCGGATCGAAACTGCCAGGAGTGCCTGCGGCTTCATCCGGTCCGGCGCGATGTCCATCTCGGCGTGGAGCATTGTGGACACCAGGTCCAGGGCGTTGGCTGCCAGCCGCGAACCGCTGGGCCCGCTGAGGACGTCCAGGTTCTCTGAGAGCTGGCGGATGAACTGCCCCACGATTCCGCTGAGGCCGGCGCTGCCCGCCATCCGCACGGCTGCCAGCTGGCCCACGTAGTCGGCGGGCAGGGCCAGTGCGTCGCAGGGGAACATCACCACCATCTCCGCGCCTGCTCCTCGAACGTCAGCGTATAGGGGCGGCTGGTGTCGTAGATGGCCAGGTCGCCGGGCCGGAGCACGGCCTCGCGGTTGTCCTGGACGAGCAGGCCGGTGCCCTCCAGTTGCAGGTTGAGCTTGAAATAGCGCTCATGGGCCCGGGCAATCAGGGCCGGCGTGCGGTGCACCTCGTGGGACGTGGCGGTGACTTCAACGATGGACATCCGGTCCAGCACCCGCGAGCGCATCCGCCCACGGAAGCCATCCACGTCCGCTGTCTGGGCGGCGAGCGGCACGAAGGACTCGGCCACCAGGTGCTTCCAGTGGTCAAAGGAGGTGGCGACGCTGGACGTGAGGTTTTGGTGTGCGGGGCGGGCCGCAGTATTTGCTGTTGCTGGCATGGATGTTCCTGACGACGGATGGCCATCTGACGTTCCCCCGGGAGCTGTGTCCTGCAACACAGTCCCTTCAGGTTAGGGCCGTCCGTTTCTTTTTTCAACAGTCGGCGAAAAAAGATTTTCCCCGGGCGCTAGGCGTTCTTCCCGCGGGCCGCCACTGTCCAGCGGCCCTTATTTTTTCCGGCGCTGATGACGGCCGCGCTGTCTACGAGGTTGATGGCCAGGCAGACGTGGTTCGGGACGACGCGCAGGCGGGCGCCCAGCGCGGGCATTCTTCCGGGGCCATGCCATTCGACCGTGGCATGGTGCTCCGAGAGGGCGGTGATGCGGGCTGCGGGGTAATCCATCAGGCGGCCAAAGCCGCTGGCCCAGGCCGGCCGGTCACTGCCCAGGATCTTGCTGCCGGCGTCGACAATGAAGCGTTCCGGCATGCCGGGCCTGGCCTCGTGGTGGCTTACCACCGTTGCCGCCACGGTCAGCGCTATCTCCTCCGGTCCACACCTGCCGAGCTCAAGCTGCTGGGCGTCACCGAACACGTAGACGCCGGGGCGCACCTCGGTAGCCACGGGGCCGTTGGTCAAGAGCGCTGTTGGCGTGGAGCCTCCGCTCCGTACAGTGGTCTCGAACCCGGCTGCGGCGAGCGATTCCGCGGCCGCCCGCAGGGCTTCCTGCTCCTGCGCTGCTGCTTCCGCCGGCATTCCCGGTGCGTAGCTGTGGCCGGGAAAGGTGAAGATCCCGGCCACCTTCAGGCCGGCGTCGGACGCTGCTTGTGCCACGTCCGCAGCCGCGCTCGGGTGTACACCGCTGCGGTGGTGGCCGCTGTCGATCTCGACCAGCACGCCCACTCTTGACGCCGCCGGACCCAGGCCTGCCCCGAGCCTCGCCGCGCCATCGGGGGAGTCCACCCCTACGGCCACCGTTGCCGTGCCTGCCAGGCGCCGCAGCCTTTCGGCCTTCCGGGCTGAAGTCCACAAGGGGTAGGCGATGAAGAGATCCTTCACTCCGGCGGCTGCGAAGACTTCGGCCTCGCCGATCGTTGCAACCGTGAGTCCCACGGCCCCGGCCTCCAGCTGGAGCGCGGCGATCTCGGGGATCTTGTGCGTCTTGGCGTGCGGGCGAAGGGTAAGGCCTTTTGCCCGGATGGTTTCCGCCATTCGGGCGATGTTCCGCTCGAGGATGTCGAGGTCGATCAGGATGTCCGGCGTGTCAATCGCGGCGGGGATGCCAGGCGGTCTGGTCACAGCAGGGCCAGATAGCCTTCGAGCTGTGCGGCATGTCCGAAGTCCCTGCCGCCCTCCGGCGCCAGGGCCGCCTCGATCTGCGCGCCGAGCAGCATGTTCAGGAGTTGGCCGGCCAGGATGGAATCGTCGACGGCGGCGTGGATGTCGCCGCTGTCCCGCGCCTCGGCCAGGAAGCGCCGGATGGTGGTTGCCCACTCGTTCATGGACTGCTGGTGAATCGCGGCCTTCTGCGAATCGTTGACCGCCTTCTGCCAGAACGGGATAACGATCCGCGCTTCGTTGACGCGCTCTTCATCCAGCGGGAGGACCTCACGGCAGAAGGCGCGCAGGGCAGCCAGGCCGGACTTGCCGCGGGTGACCTCGGCGATCCGCTGGTTGGTGCGGTTGAACACGTGGCCGAAGGCGAATTCCAGGAGTGTGTCCTTGGTGGGGAAGTAGGGTTTGAGTGCTCCGTTGGCGAAGCCCGCCTCCATTGCGATCTCGCGCATGGTGGCCCCTTCCAGGCCTTGCCGGGCGATGATGCGCCAGGTGGCATCCACCAGTTCCAGGCGGCGCTCGTCATGGTCAACTATCTTCGGCACCGCAGGCCACTCCCAGGAAATTTTTTGCTCAGACTCTTGTGAGCCATGTTACGGAGGTTTATTCTCTACAACTATAGAAAATAAACCACCGACCCGAAACGGTCCGGACAAAGGTTCACCATGACACTCGCTCCAACTGACATCGCGTCCCCTTTCCGCCTGGCCACCGGCGACGAGATCCTCGAGGTCCGGTCCGTCCTCTCCTCCGGGGGCCACCTGGGTCCGCAGCACCGCATCGCCTACCTCGGTCTCCTGGAACCGCCGCGGGCTGCAGCCCGCACGGAAGGGCAGGTTGACCGGCGCTTCCGGGTCTTCATCCACGACGTCTCCGGCGGTGCGCCCCGCGACGTGATCGTCTCCGCCACCCACGGGAAGGTGGTGTCCGACGTCGAACTCGACACCGCGGTCACCGGTGAGCTCCCGGTGCTGGAGGAGGAGTTTGAGGTGGTGGAGTCCCTGTTGGCCACCGATGAGCGCTGGCTGGCGGCCCTAGCCGCAAGGGACCTTGACGTCGACAAAGTCCGCGTGGCGCCGCTCTCGGCTGGAGTCTTCGAGTACACCGAGGAGAAGGGCCGGCGCATCCTTCGTGGCCTGGCGTTCGCCCAGGAGTTCCCGGAGGACAGCGCCTGGGCGCACCCGGTGGACGGGCTGGTGGCGTACGTGGACGTGGTCAACAAGGAAGTCACCCAGGTCGTCGACCTCGGCGCCATGCCGGTGCCCGCAGAGCATGGCAACTACACGGACCCGGAACTGACCGGACCGCTGCGGACCACCCAGAAGCCCATCAGCATCACCCAGCCGGAAGGCCCCAGCTTTACCGTCACCGGCGGCAACCACGTGGAATGGGAAAAATGGAGCGTGGACGTCGGCTTCGATGTCCGTGAGGGCGTGGTCCTGCACAACCTCTCCTTCCAGGACGGAGAGCGGCTCCGGCCGATCATCAACCGTGCTTCCATTGCCGAGATGGTGGTCCCTTACGGCGATCCGTCACCCATCCGGTCCTGGCAGAACTACTTTGACACCGGTGAGTACCTGGTGGGCCAGTACGCCAACTCGCTGGAGCTCGGTTGTGACTGCCTGGGGGACATCACTTACCTGAGCCCTGTCATCTCGGACGCCTTCGGCAACCCCCGCGAGATCCGCAATGGCATCTGCATGCACGAGGAGGACTGGGGCATCCTGTCCAAGCACTCGGATTTCTGGAGCGGGGTGAACTACACCCGCCGGAACCGCCGCCTGGTGATCTCCTTCTTTACCACCATCGGCAACTACGATTACGGCTTCTACTGGTACCTCTACCTGGACGGCACCATCGAATTCGAGGCTAAGGCCACCGGCGTTGTGTTCACCTCCGCGTTCCCGGATGGCGGTTCCGACAACATCTCCCAACTGGCACCGGGCTTGGGCGCTCCGTTCCACCAGCATCTCTTCAGTGCCCGGCTGGACATGGCCATCGACGGCTTTACCAACCGGGTGGAGGAAGAGGACGTGGTCCGCCAGGCCATGGGGCCGGGCAATGAGCGCGGCAACGCCTTCTCCCGCAAGCGCACCGTCCTGGCCCGTGAATCGGAGGCCGTCAGGGAGGCCGATGCACGCGCCGGCCGGACCTGGATCATCTCCAACCCCGAGTCCCGCAACCGGCTGGGCGAACCGGTGGGCTACAAGCTCCACTCGCACAACCAGCCCACGCTGCTGGCCGATCCGGACTCCTCCATCGCCCGCCGTGCCGCTTTCGCCACCAAGGACCTGTGGGTCACCCGTTACGCGGAGGAGGAGCGCTACCCGACGGGCGATTTCGTGAACCAGCACTCCGGGGGAGCAGGCCTGCCCGAGTACGTCGCGCAGGACCGGGACATCGATGCCCAGGACATCGTGGTGTGGCACACCTTTGGGTTGACGCACTTCCCGCGTGTTGAGGACTGGCCCATCATGCCGGTGGACACCGTAGGCTTCAAGCTCCGCCCCGAAGGCTTCTTCGACCGCAGCCCCGTCCTGGACGTTCCGGCCAACCCGAACCAGCCGGCCTCGGCCTGCCACAGTGATGCAGGCGCTGGTGGCTGCCACTAGGACCGGCCACGGGATGAGGGACATCACGACGACGCCGGGCAGGGCCCGGGAGGCAGGGCTCGTCCTGCACCGGCGCATGTGTGCCACGGCCACCGCAGGGTCCTGCCTGGTGCACCTGTGGTTGGCGGCCTCAGGCCACCATGGCCCCTGGCTTGGTGTCCTGATGGTTGCCCTGGCCGCCGTATGCGTGCCATGTGCCTTCCATATCTGGCGGCACAGCCGCGTGGGCGCACCGCAGCAGGTCGCGACGGCGGCCGTCGCAATGGCCGCGCTGCATGCCGTGTTGCTGCTCGGAGCAGGCGGTGCGGGACATGCCCACGGCGGAGGGCCGACGTCGCGCATTCCGGACACAACCGGCGCCGCCCAACTGTTGCTGGTCATTGGCCTGGAGCTTACGACGGCGCTGCTCGCCGCGACGCTCGTGGCCCGGCTCCGGCGGCAGCCGGGCCCGGCATCAGCCGTTTTACAACCGTTCCCTGGCCGGTGACCCGGCCTTGCGGGACGCGACCGTTATTTCAGCCACGCGTTCGAGGCGCGGGTTGAGGTTGTCGCCTCCCTCCACGACGCCCCGCTGCCACCACAGCTTCAGCCCCTCCGGCACCACTTCAAGGCAGGCCAGGTTGTTGTCGAACCACGGGCCCTTGATCCCGGACCAGCGGAACGGCGGGTCCGGGACTTTGGCTGACCGTGCGGCCAATGCTCCGATCGGCGTGGCCAGGCCGTAGGACATCACGGCGCCGAAGGACCGCATTACCCGCGGGAGCGGATTGCGGATGGGCGAGCAGACGGCCTGGATGATGCGGCTGCCCGCAGTCCGCTCCACCTCGGAGACGTAGGAAAAATGCACGTCCCCGGACAGGAAGGTGACGCTGCCGGGGGCAGGTCCGCGGCCGCCGTCGGCCACGTCCTCGGCCATCGCGGCAACCCGCCGGAAGCTCTCCTGGAAGGCGGCCCAGTGCTCCAGGTCCACGGCCTGGCGCAGTTTTTCGCCGAACCGCGCCGGAATTTTCCCCCAGGCGCCTTCGGAGACTGCCTCGTCCCAGGCCTCAAGGTGGTGCAGGCCCATGGGCAGGAGGAACGGCAGGGACGTTGCCACCAGCAGGTGCCGGAAACCGCCGCGCATCCGGGCGTCCAGCCAGTCCATCTCGGCATCATCCAGCAGGGCGCGGTGGTCCGGGTCCAGGTTCCGGGCGGCCCGGGAATCAACCACGAGGAGCCGGGTGTCGCCAAAGTCGCGGCAGAAGCTCCACCGGTAGGTTTCCGGATCCTGGTCGGCCCGTTCGGCGAAACCGTCCAGCTCAGTGCTGATGTCCGGTTCGCCGTCCCTGCGGTGGGAGGCAATCTTCTGCCAGACCACATCCGCGGCGCGCTCCTGCGGGGACAGGTTCCCCAGGTGCTGGTACACCCAGTAGGACGCAAGGCCCGCCACGATCCGTCCGTGCCACCAGTCCGTGTCCTCCATGGCCTCCCGCCAGCTCCGCGAGGCATTCCAGTCGTCACGGATGTCATGGTCGTCAAAAATCATGGCACTGGGCAGGGTGGACAGCAGCCACCGGTTGGCGGGGTCGGACCAGGCCAGGTTGTAGAGGTGCGCGTATTCCTCGAAATCCTTGAGTTCCTCGCCGGGAGGCTCCGTGATGTCGCGCCGGGCTTTGATGAATTCCTGCATCTGCCCGCTGGTGGAATCGGCGTAGACCTGGTCCCCGAGGAACGCCACCAGGTCCGGCCAGGGTTCCTTGCCGCCGGAGCTCATTGCCAGGGCGTAGGCCCGCAAGGCATCCACGCCGTGGCTCCGGTTGCCGGACCCGTCGTGCGGGACGCTGGTGCGGCAGGAACCGAAGGCCAGGCGCAGCGGCTTGCCGGGTTTGAGGGTGGCGATCACCGGCGGCAGGAACCCCGTCCCGGGTTCAGGCCACACCGGTACCCCGTTGACTGCCACCGTGTAGGGAGTCACGGACCCGGGCTCCAGCCCGTCCGCTTCCACCAGCGCATAGTGGTGGCCATGGACGGCGAAGGTCCGGGCTTCCCACTCCGCGGCCCCGGCGCTGACCGTCACCCGGGCGTTGTCCCGGGTTTCCACCCAGATGCTCGCCGAAGTCTGGTCCACGTACCGCATCATGGGGCCTAGGACCAGCTCTGGGGTAGTCATCTCTCAGTTGTACCTGCTGGAACCCGCCCCGGCTATGGGGAAAATCCGCAGCTGGGGCAGCGGGGCCGGCGCCAGGGCAGTGGAGTTTTTGTCCAGATAAGCCGATTTAAAGGCCCCGCAACCCTGCATATCCGGACAAACTCCCTACGGCTCGCCGAACCAGTCCCGGGAAGGGTTGGTGACTTCCGGAATGGAACGGTGCAGCTGCGGCTGGGCCGCCCACTTCACGCCGTTGGCCAGCACCCGCTGGATCTGCGGGTGGTGGTACACCGGGTATTCCTGGTCGCCGGGGCTGAAGTAGAAGATGCGTCCCTTGCCGCGGGTGAAGGTGACGCCGGAGCGGAACACCTCGCCGCCAGCGAACGAGCTGATGAAGATCAGGTCGTCCGGGTCCGGGATGTCGAACAGTTCCCCGTACATCTCCTGCTCGGGGATGACGATGGGGCTGTCCACGCCTTCGGCAATGGGGTGTGACGGCTTCACGGTCCACACCAGCTCGCGCTCGCCGTCGTTCCGCCAGGCCAGCGAGCAGGTGGTGCCCAGCAGCTTGGTGAAGACCTTGGCGAAGTGCCCCGAGTGGAGCACGATGAGCCCCATGCCGCCGAGCACGTGCCGGTGGACGCGTTCGACGACGGCATCGCTCACCTCGTGGTGGGCCACGTGGCCCCACCAGAGCAGGACGTCCGTCTCGGCGAGCACCTCCTCATCCAGGCCGTGCTCATCGTCGGTGGCCAGCACCGCCGTCGTGATTTCCGCCTCGGGGTAATAGGAACGGAGCCCCGCGGCGATGGCGCCGTGGATGCCGTCCGGGTAGATCTCCCCGATGTGTGACGGCTCGTTGTTGGCCTCGTGGACGCCCTCGTTCCAGACGCGGATTCTCAGCTTGTCGTTCATTAGAGACGAACCTCCCTTTGTTCGCGTGCGGACAGGTAGCACGCATCGATGATCTGTGCCCGGTAGAGCGCCAGGGAGCCATCGTGCCCGCCCCAGGCCTGCTCGCCGCCGCGCACTGCCGTGATGAAGTCTTCCACCACTGCGTCGTGGGCGCGGCCCGGCAGCACGGGCGGCACGTAGTCGGCGGATTCGCCCTCCTTGTCGGTGAACACCCGCAGCTGCCCGACGGGCGGGAAGGGCGCCCCCTGCACTTTGAGTTCCGCGCCGCCATCGGTGCCGTAGACGGTGAAGTCCAGCAGGTCGTCCGTTTCCCGGTACGTGGCCCAGCTGGCTTCGATCACCAGAGTTCCGCCGCCCTCCAGCCGGAGGAACGCCGAGGCGAAGTCCTCAACCTCGAACGCGTGGCTGGTGGCCTGGGCGGAGTACCGGCTTCCGCCGCCCCGCCCCTGGGGACCCAGCTCGGAATGCGTGGCGGCGGAGACGGCCACCACTTTGGGTTCACCGAGAAGGTGCAGGGCGTAGTCCAGCGCGTGGACGCCGATGTCCGCCAGCGGTCCGCCGCCGGCAAGCTCCGGGTTGGTGAACCAGCTGCCCAGCGTGGGGATGCCGGAGCGCCGGAGCCAGGAGGCCTTGGCGTAGTACGGCCGGCCCAGTCCGCCGTCGTCGATGACACCCTTGAGTGCCTTGATGTCGCCGCGGCGGCGGTGGTTGAAGGCCACATCCAGGACGCGCCCCGCCTTGCGGGCGGCATCCACCATGGCCTGGCCTTCGACGGCGTTGCGCGCGATGGGCTTCTCGCTCAGCACGTGGATTCCCCGCTCCAGGGCGGCGATGGCAATTGGTGCGTGCAGGAAGGTGGGCACTGCCACGCTGATCGCGTCCAGCCCGCCGTGCTCCAGCATGTCCTTCCAATCCGCGAACGCGTTGGGAATGGAGTATTCCGCCTGCAGCGAGTCGCGGAGGTCCTGCTCCATCCCGGCCAGCGCCACGATGCGGACGCCGTCCAGGCCGTTGTAGGCCATGAGGTGCTGCTGTCCGGCCCAGCCGATGCCGACGACGCCCACCCTCAGTTCTTTGGAGCCTGGTTGTTGCAGGTCAGAAGCCTGCCGGCTGGGGGACTGCTCGTTGCTCACGGGGTTTTCCTTTGTGTTGTGGTTGGGGACTTCAGGTTTCTAGCCCTTGACGGCGCCGGCGGTCATGCCGGAGACAATGCGTTTCTGGCACAGGAGCACCAGGACGACGAGCGGGACCGTGATGATCACCGAGGCCGCACTGATGGTGCCCAGCGGCTGGTCAAACTCGCTGGTCCCGCTGAAGAATGCAATGGCCACCGGGACCGGACGGGCCTCCGGGGAAGTGGTCAGGGTGACGGCAAGCAGGAATTCGTTCCATACCGAGATGAACACGAGGATCGCCGTCGTGGCAAGGCCCGGGACAGCCAGCGGCAGGATGACTTTGCGGAAGGCGGTAAAGGGGGTGGCCCCGTCCATGTAGGCCGATTCCTCCAGCTCCCGCGGGATCTCCCTGAAGAAGGAGGTCAGCGTGTAGATCGCCAGGGGCAGCGCGAAGGTCAGCTTCGGGATGATCAGGCCAAGGAGCGTGTCGTACAGGCCGATTTCCCGCCAGATGGAGAACAGGGGTGCCGCGATGGCAATGGCCGGGAAGGTGGTGACCGAGAGGATAAGGGTCAGGATCAGCGCTTTGCGGCGCATTTTGAGCCTGGCCAGGGCATAGGCGGCGAAGGAGGCGAACACCAGGGCCACCGTGGTGGTGACGACGGCGATGATCACCGAGTTGCGCAGGGCAAGGAGGAACTCGGCGTTCTGGAACACAGCCACGTAGTTCTCGAAGGTCGGCTGGCTGGGGAAGAGTTCACCCTGGGACAGGCTCACGCCCTTTTTGAGGGAGGTGTTGACCAGCCAGTAGAACGGGATGAGCGAGAAGCCCATCACGGCGATAACGAATACCCACACCATCGGATGAAGCTCTGCCCTGCCTCGCGGCCTGCGCTTGGGCGTCCTGGCGCCCGGGGTGGCGGTCCCGGCCGCCGTTCGCTGTGCGGTCAGCGTGCTCATTGTTCCTCCTTGGCAACTTCACGGATGTTGCCGCCCGCGAAGCGGATGTACACCACTGAGACCACCATGACGGTGAGGAAGGTGAGGATGGACAGCGCCGATCCTTCACCCACCAGGCGGTTCTCGCGCAGCTGGGTGTAGGCCAGCATGGACATGGACTCGGTGCCGTTGGCGCCCCGGGTGAGCACGAACGGCAGGTCGAAGACGCGCAGGGCATCCATGGTGCGGAAGATCGCCGCCAGCACAATCGCCGGACGGAGCAGGGGCAGGGTCACATGGACGAAGGCCTGCCACTTGCTGGCGCCATCAAGTTCCGCCGCCTCGTAGGTTTCGGCAGGGATGACCTGCAGCCCGGCCAGGATGATGAGGGCTGCGAACGGCGTCGTCTTCCAGACATCGGCCAGGACGATCACGGCCATCGCGTAGCCGTGCTCGCCGAGCCAGATGACGTCCCCGCCCGGAAGGCCCAGCGTTGACAGGACATTGGTGACCAGGCCCAGGTTGGGCTGGAACATCGTTTCCCAGGTGATGGCGCTGACCACCGTCACCACCGCGTATGGCAGCAGCACCACGGTACGCAGCAGTGCGCGGCCCTTGAAGGCAAGATTGAGCAGCAGTGCCATGGCCGTGCCCAGCACCAGTTCGAGTGAGACCGAGAGCCCTGCGAAGAGGAACGTCTGGCCGAAGGCTGCCCACCAGTGCGGCCCGCTGAGGGCCGCGACGTAGTTGTCCAGGCCGACGAAGCGGGACAGGCCGGCAGTGCGGACGCTGTATTGGTTGAGGGAAAGCCAGAGCGCGTAACCGATGGGGACTGCCGCCACCAGGGCCATGAGGACCAGGGACGGAGCGGTCATCCGGAACGCGAGGCGCCGCTCCTCCCGGTCGCGGCCGTTCATGCCGCTGCTGGATCCCCAGCGGCCGGGGGACAGGGACTTGGTTGCCATGCTCAGAAGCTCGCCTTTGCGGCCGTGATCTCTTCCGCCATGGTCTTGACCGCATCCTCGGTGGTGGCGGCGCCGGACAGCACGGCGTAGACGTTTTTGTAGATCGCCTGGGAGATCTGCGGGTAGACCGGGGAGATGGGGCGCGGCTTGGCGCCCTTGACGGAGGCGAGCAGTTCGGTGGCAAAAGGCATTTTCGCCAGGACCTCGGGGTCGGCGTAGGCTGCCTCGTTGACGGGGGCCTGCGAGAAGTCCATGGCCACGTGCTTCTGCCAGTCCGGGGTGGTGGCGAAGTCGATGAAGGCAACGGCGCCGGCCTGGTTGGTGGAGTGGGCCGAGATGGCCAGGTTCCAGCCGCCCAGGACACCGGAAGCCTTGCCGCCTTCCCAGGCCGGAAGCGGAGCCACGCCGAAGGTGCCCGCCAACGGGGTGGCGTTCAGCAGGCGGTAGACATGCGGCCAGTTGCGCTGGTAGCCAAAGTTGCCGGACTCGTAGGCCAGGCGCGCCGGGTCCTCGTTGTAGGTCAGCACTGCACGGTCCGCCGAGCCGTCCTCGAGGCCCTTCACCATGAAGTCGAGGACCTCACGGGTCTCCGGCGAGTCGATCCTGACCTCGCCGTTCTCGTCCAGCACCTCTCCGCCGGCGCTGTAGAGCATTTCAAGGAAGTTCACCGTGAGGCCCTCATACTGCTTGCCCTGGTAGACGTAGCTGTTGCCCTCAGCCCCGGCTGCCTCAGCGTAGAGCTGCTGCCAGGTTTCGGGTTTGGCCACCTTGTCCTTCTGGTAGTAGACGAGTCCGGCGTTGGTGAAGAACGGGGAAGCCCAGTACTTGTCCTCGTACTTCGCCGTCTCCACGGTGGAGGGAATGAGGCGGTCCTTGTTGGCCTCGACGAGTTTGGTCTGGTCCAGGAGCCAGCCCTGGGATGCGAACTCGGAGGTCCAGATGACGTCCGTGACGAAGATGTCGCACTCCGAGGACTTGCCTTCGAGCCGCTGCACGGCCTGCGTGCGGGCCTCATCGGTGGTGGCTCCGATTTCGGTGTATTTCGCGGTGACCTTGCCGTTGGCCTTGGTGAAGGCCTCAACCGTGCCCTTGTAGATGCCGGAGGCGTCCTTGCCGCCGCAGACGTTGAGGCTGCCGGTGGCATTGGCGGCCGACGCCGGATCGGCTGCCGCCGGCTGGTCCGCACCCTGGGTGGCCGCGCCGCCACCGCACGCGGTCAGAAGCAGGCCGGCAGCCATGGCCGCAGCCGCGGCAGCGGTGATGCGTGTGCGACGCCGGGACGCGGCGCCCATTCCGCTCCTGCGCGCGCTGGGCACGGATGCGGCGGTGGTCTCCTCGTGCAACGGGAAGGAAGGTCGAATCAAGTCCACAAGTGGCTCCTTTGCCTGGCTGGCTTCTTTTCGAGGGTCAATTTGGAATCGATTCCACCGATGGTGCAAAAGTGGTGCCAGTAGGTTTGGAATCGATTCCAAAGAAGTGTGACAGGAGCCACGTTGGGCTGTCAACCCTTGGCGTCAACCGTTCGTCGAGTCCCTGACGATGAGTTCATGGGGGAGGAAGGTCCGGCCGCGGCGGTGCCCTTCCGGTTCGGTCATCCGGGCCAGGAGTGCCTCAAAGGCCAGCTGTCCCATGGCGTAGGCCGGCTGCCGGATGGTGGTCAGTTCCGGGACGCACATCTCTGCCTGGATGGAGTCGTCAAAACCTGCAACGGCGATGTCCCCGGGCACCCGCAGCCCGGCGTCGGTAATTTCGCGGACGCATCCGGCGGCCACCGTATCGCTGCCGCAGAAGACGGCATCGGGCAGGGGGCGGGTCCCGAGGAGTTCCCTCGCGAGGCGCCGGCCGGCGTGGAAGTCGAAGTCCCCGTCCGTGAAAAGCATTTGATCGGGCGACAATCCCGCTTCGGCAACGGCCTTGCGGAAGCCTTCCTCCCGGAGCCGGCCGGAACGGGCCGCCCTGGTGCCGATCATCGCCAATCGCCGCCCGCCGGTCTCAATGAGGTGCCGCACAATGTCGAATGCCGCCTGCCGGTCGTCGATGGAAACGCCGAAGGCCGCCTCGGCGTCGGCGATCTCGCAGACCTGGACGACGCTCAACTGCTCCGCCATGTCTCCGACGTCCTCATCCGGCATCGTTGGCGAAAACATGATCAGCCCGTCCACCGAGCCGTTGCGCAGCATGTCCACCAACTGCTGTTCCCGCTCCGGATCGCCGGCTGTGGGGGCGATCAGGGTGACGTAGCCGGACCGTGCGGCAGCATCGCCGGCACCCCGGAAGACTTCGCTGATGACCGGCGAGTACAAGTTCTTGGCCAGGGCAAGAATCCGCATGGTGCGGTCCCGGCGCAGGTCGCGGGCGGAAGCGAGGGGGCGGTAATTGAGCTGGCGGATGGCCGCCGCCACCTTTGCCTTGCTTGATTCGCTGACGGCCGGACTGCCGTTCAGGACGCGGGATACGGTCCCCACCGAAACTCCGGCCGTCTTGGCGACGTCCTGGACTGTCGCTCGCGCCATGACGAATTCCTCCCGCGGCCAGTGATGGAGATCCCCACTGCCGGATCCACGCTGTACCCGCGCCGTGCTGCCGGGTTTTCCCTCAGCTTAGCCGCCTGCCGGGGGCCGCCCGGCATCCAGCGGGAGGTGGTGCAGCTCCCCGAACCGCCCCGGCGTCACGCGCGGCACGCTTTTGACCTGCCGCGCCGCTGCCTCCCCCGTGATTCCGGGAGGCTGTCAGCCTCGATCGTCTCAAAGCGTGCCTGGCGTGACGGAAGCCCGCAAGGGCCTGCCACGAAACACCAAATTAACCTAGCCGCCGGTCCGCCGAAACATGATTTTGGATACTCTTATGCAACAAGGTTTACTGATAGCTAACACCAACCGAACAGGAACGTTTCGATGACCAGTGTCGCAACCCCTGCTGTAACCGCCCTGCCGTTCGCCGAAGAGCGGGAAATTTCCGGGGCTCCCGCCATTTCCCTGGCAGACATCGCCAGGGCCCACGGCGTCCGCTTCCTGCTGGCCACCTTCGTGGACATGACCGGCAAGCCCTGCGCCAAACTGGTCCCGGTGGAAGCCGCCGGCGACCTCGAAAAAGGGGCCATGGGCTTCGCCGGATTCGCCGCAGGCCTGATGGGGCAGAAGCCACAGGACCCGGACCTGATCGCCGTGCCGGACCTGGATTCCTTCACCCCGGTGCCCTTCATCAAGGAGGGCCTGGCCATCATCCACTGCGACCCCCATGTCAACGGCACGCCCTGGCCCTACGCCCCGCGCGTGATACTGAAGAACACCCTGGCCCGCCTTGCGGAGAAGGGCATGCAGGCCAAGGTGGGCGCCGAGGTGGAGTACTTCCTGGTGAAAAAGAACGACGACGGGACGCTGAGTACCGCCGACGCCAGGGACGATTCGCCCCGCCCGTGCTACGACGCCCGCGGGGTCACCCGGATGTATGACCACCTCACTTCCATCTCCGAGGCCATGAACGGCCTGGGCTGGGGCAACTACGCCAACGACCACGAGGACGCCGCCGGCCAGTTCGAGCAGAACTTCAACTACGCCGATGCACTCACCACAGCAGACCGGGTGGTCACCCTCCGCTACATCCTGAACATCCTGGCCGAACAGCGGGGCATGACCGCCACGTTCATGCCCAAGCCCTTCACCGACCGCACCGGCACCGGCCTCCACTTCCACCTGTCCCTCTGGTCCGGCGCCGAGCCACTGTTCCCGGCCGCGGGCAGCGGGACGGAAGGCAAGGGAAACAACGACGACGGCAGGGGCCTTGGGATTTCCGGCCTCGCCTACTCCTTCATCGCCGGCATCCTGGACCATGCTCCGGCACTTCAGGCGTTCCTCGCCCCGACAGTGAATTCCTACAAACGGACAGGCGCCACCACCAGCTCATCCGGTGCCACGTGGTCGCCGCGGAAGGCATCCTTTGGCGGCAACGACCGGACCCACATGATCCGCGTCCCGGACACCAACCGGATTGAACTGCGTTCCGGCGACGGCTCCGCCAACCCGTACCTGGCCATCGCCACCGCGGTTTCCGCCGGGCTGGACGGAGTGGAGAAAGCCGCAGACCCGGGTGCCCCATCCGGTCCCGGCGAGTCCAGGCCGGACGCGCACCAGCTGCCGGCCACCCTGCTCCACGCCGTGGAAGCCCTGCGGCAGGACCCGGTCATCCTGGCCAGCCTCAGCGGCGACCCGGAAATTGGCAAGTACTACGCGGACGCCAAGGAAGAGGAGTTCCTGAGCTGGCACAACCAGGTCAGCGACTGGGAAATCCGGACCTACCTCACTTCGATCTAGCCCTCCACCCGAACCACCAAGAACCCAAGCAAAGGACTTTCCATGTGCGGAATCGCCGCGCTGCAGCTGCGCAATCCCTCGCTGCATCCCCGGATGGGCAGCCTGCTGTCCTCCATGCTGTGCCAGATCGTGGACCGCGGGCCGGACTCCGCCGGCCTCGCCGTCTACAACACCCCCGGCCTGGTGTCGGAAGGAACCTCCACGCTGAGCCTGCTCGGCAGGGACCAGGGCATCACGACGGCGGCCATCACCGCGGGCGTCGCGGCGCTCCTCCCGTCCGACGCACAGGCAGCCGTACAGGTGGTGGGCGACACCACCCTGGTGAGCGCCGCCGTCGGTACTGATCTGCTGGTGAAGGCCGTCAGCGAAACGCTGCGCGGATCCACCATCATTGGCCGCGGCGAACACGTGGCCGTGATGAAGAGCGTGGGCCACCCCATGGAGATCGCCGCCGATCACGGACTGGAGGCCATGGCCGGCAGCCAGGGCCTGTCCCACACCCGGATGGCCACGGAATCCGCCGTCACTGCGGGCGGCTCGCACCCCTTCTCCGTGGCCGACGACCTCTGCCTGGTCCACAACGGCTCCTTCTCCAACCACGCCACGGTCCGCCGCGACCTAAGGCGCGAAGGCGTGGTGTTCGATTCCGACAACGACACCGAGGTGGGTGCCCGCTACGTCGCCTCCCGGCTCAAGCAGGGCGACACCCTCGAGGAAGCGCTGGTGAACCTGGGCAAGGTCCTGGACGGCTTCTACACCCTGGTGGTCACAACGGCGGACAGCATGGCCGTGGTCCGCGACCCCATCGCCTGCAAGCCCGCCATCATCGCCGAAACCGACGACTACGTGGCCATGGCCTCCGAATACCGCGCCCTGGCCGGCCTGCCCGGCATCGACAACGCCCGCATCTTTGAACCGGAACCCGGAAAGGTCTACACATGGTCACTCTGACAGCCCCCGAAAGCACGGCAAACACCGCCCCGGAAGCCCGGGTGCCGGAGTCCACCACCGTGGACCTGGCCGTCACCAGCGTCCGGGAACTCAACCAGGCCATCCACAACGCCGCGGACGGTCAAGCGTGGACTGTCACCAACCCGGGCGGCAAGCACAGCCTCGCCGTCGGCATCGACGCGGACATCGCGGTGACCATCGAAGGCCACGCCGGCTACTACGCCGCCGGGATGCACCAAAAAGGCGGCGTCACCATCACCGGCAACGCCGGCGTCGGCCTGGCGGAGAACATCATGTCCGGCCGCATCCACGTGACGGGCGATGCTTCCCAGTCCGCAGCCGCCACCGGCCACGGCGGCCTGGTGGTCATCGACGGCAACGCCGGTGCCCGGTGCGGGATCTCCATGAAGGGCGTGGACATCGTGGTCGGCGGCAACATCGGCCACATGTCCGCGTTCATGGCGCAGGCCGGACGCCTGGTGGTCTGCGGCGACGCCGGTGACGCCCTGGGCGACTCGATCTACGAGGCGCGGATCTACGTCAAAGGGACGGTGGCCTCCCTCGGTGCGGACTGCGTCGAGAAGCCGCTGCGCGAAGAGCACCTTGCCGAACTGGCAGAACTGCTGGCCGCCGCCGGCCGCACCGACAACCCTGCCGATTTCAAGCGCTACGGCTCCGCCCGGAACCTCTACCACTTCCACGTCGACAACTCGACTGCCTACTAGGAGGCACCCATGACCATCACCTCCATCCCCGCCCCGGCGCCCACAGACATCGCCGCCCTGGGCCTCCGCGAGTCCGCCACCTTTGACCGCGCCACCATCGCCGACATCCAGCGCGCCGCCTCCACCGGCGTGTACGACATCCGCGGCTGGGGCGCCAAACGCAAGGTCCCGCACTTCGACGACCTGCTGTTCCTGGGCGCCTCCATGTCCCGCTACCCGCTGGAGGGCTACCGCGAAAAGTGCGATACCGACGTCGTTCTCGGCGACCGGCACGCCACCCGGCCCCTGCACCTGCAGACCCCGGTGACCATCGCCGGCATGAGCTTTGGCGCCCTCTCCGCCAACGCCAAGGAAGCGCTGGGCCGCGGCGCGTCCGAGGTGGGGACCTCCACCACTACGGGCGACGGCGGCATGACGCCTGAGGAGCGCGGCCAGTCCAAACACCTCGTCTACCAGTACCTGCCGTCCCGGTACGGCATGAACCCGGACGACCTCCGCAAGGCCGACGCCATCGAAATTGTGCTGGGCCAGGGCGCCAAGCCCGGCGGCGGCGGCATGCTGCTGGGCCAGAAGATCACCGAACGCGTGGCCGGAATGCGCACCCTGCCTGTCGGCATCGACCAGCGTTCCGCCAGCCGCCACCCGGACTGGACCGGCCCGGACGACCTGGAAATCAAGATCGGCGAACTCCGCGAAATCACCGACTGGAAGACCCCCATCTACGTCAAGATCGGCGCCTCCCGGCCGTACTACGACACCGCCCTGGCCGTGAAGTCCGGGGCCGACGTGGTGGTGGTGGACGGCATGCAGGGCGGCACCGCTGCCACGCAGCAGGTGTTCATCGAAAACGTCGGGATCCCCACCCTCGCTGCCATCCCGCAGGCAGTGCAGGCCCTGCAGGAACTCGGGGTGCACCGGAAGGTCCAGCTCATCGTCTCCGGCGGTATCCGCACCGGGGCCGACGTCGCCAAGGCCATGGCCCTCGGCGCAGACGCCGTGGCGATCGGAACGGCCGCGCTCATTGCCCTGGGCGACAACGATCCCCGCTACGCCGCCGAATATTCCGCCCTCGGTTCCGCCGCCGGGTTCTACGACGACTTCCAGGACGGCCGCGACCCCGCAGGCATCACCACCCAGGACCCGGAACTCTCCTCCCGCCTGGACCCGGTGGTTGCCGGCAAGCGCCTGGCCAACTACCTCCGTGTCCTCACCATGGAGGCCCAGACCATCGCCCGGGCGTGCGGCAAGTCGCACCTGCACAATCTGGAGCCCGAGGACCTCGTGGCGCTCACCATCGAGGCCTCCGCCATGGCCCGGGTGCCGCTGGCCGGAACCTCGTGGATCCCGGGCCAAGGGAGCTTTTGATGCCCGGCGCTGGCTCCTCAGACTATGTGGTGGTGGGCGCGGGCCTGGCCGGTGCCGCCACCGCCTGGCAGCTTGCCGCCCGCGGCCACCAGGTGGCCATCCTGGAACGCAACATCCCGGCCAGCCACGACGGCAGCTCCCACGGGTCCGCCCGGATCTTCCGCTACGCCTATCCGGACCCCTTCTACACCCGCGCGGTGGTGGAATCGAAAAGCCTGTGGGACGGACTCTCCGCCGCGTGCGGGACCCCGCTGATCACTCCCTGCGGTGCCGTGGACTACGGGCCGACGCGCAATCCGGGGCTGCTGGCGTCCGTGCTGGCTGACGAAGGCATCGAGCACCAGTTGCTTTCCGCCGCCGAAGCCCGGCAGCGCTGGCCGCAGTTCGCCTTCGACACGGACGTGCTGTGGCACCCCGGCGCCGGGGTGATCGACGCCGAGACTGCCGTTAATGCCATGGTGTCCCTCGCGGTGGAACGCGGCGCCCGGCTGCTGACCGGCTGGGAGCTGGAGAGCCTGTCACGGCAGGGCGGCGGCTACCGGCTGCACTCCACCACCGGGCAAACGTACGACGCCGGCAACGTGGTGGTCAGCGCGGGCGGCTGGCTGCCGGCGCTGCTGGGCGGGCTGTCCCTCCCGGCAGGGTTCGTGGCCGGGCTCCCGGAGATCACCGTTCGGCAGGAGCAGGCCTTCCACTTCAGGTACCGGGACAACGGTTTTGCGGACCACGCACCTGAATACCACGACGGCGGTGCTGCTTCCGGTGCCGGAGGCTGGCCGACGTTCATCCACAAGGCTGCCGGCATCCAGGCCTACGGCCTGCCGGGCGGGCGCGACGCAGGCTTCGCCGGCCAGAAGGTGGCGGAGTACAACGGTGGCAGGCTGATCCCTTCCGCGGCGCAGCAGACGGGTGCGGTGGACCCGGCAAACCGCCGCCGGGTGGTGGAGTATGTGCAGCGCTACCTGCCCGGCCTGGACCCGGAGCCCTACGCCGAAACAACCTGCTTATTCACCAACACCCCCAGCGAGGACTTCCTCATCGACCGCGTGGACAACCTGACCGTCCTCTCGCCCTGTTCCGGCCACGGCGCCAAGTTCGCGCCGCTGCTCGGCCGGTGGGCGGCGGACCTGGCCGACGGCACAGGCGGTGTTCCCGGGCGGTTCCGGACCGCGTCCTCCACAGCTGCGACCACCTAGGACGGATACCAGTGAGCCTTCCACAGACAATACCCACGGGAGACCCCGCAGCGGCTGCCCTGCCTTCCGGCAGGACCAGCGACCCCACTGTTGCCAGCCTCCTGCAGGACATCTCCACCATCGGCACGGACACCTTCCGGGGCGGGTACTCGCGGCCGGTGTTTTCCACCGCGGAAACGGACCTGCGCGGCTGGTTCGTTGAGCAGGCCGGCCGGCGGTGCCTGGATGTCCACACGGACCAGAACGGCATCATCTGGGCCTGGTGGGACACCGCCGCGCGGACCCGGAAGGACGCCGTCGTGACCGGAAGCCACCTCGATTCCGTCCCCGGCGGTGGTGGGTACGACGGCCCGCTCGGTGTCGCCTCGGCGTTGATCGCCGTCGACATCCTCAAAGCCCGCGGACTCCGGCCCCGGCGCCCGCTGGCCATTGCGGTCTTTCCGGAAGAGGAAGGCTCCCGGTTCGGCGTTGCGTGCCTGGGCTCCCGCCTCCTCACCGGATCGCTGGACCCGGACAAAGCACGCCGGCTGAAGGACCCGGAGGGCAACACCTACGCGGATGTCGCCGCCGCGAACGGGCAGGACCCGCGGCTCATCGGAGCTGACTACGCAACGCTCCAGCAGCTGGGCGTCTTTGTGGAACTGCACGTGGAGCAGGGCAGGGGACTGGCTGACCTCGACCAGCCCGTGGCCATCGGTTCCTCGATCCTGGGCCACGGCCGTTGGAAGCTCAGCATCAGCGGCCAGGGCAACCACGCCGGCACCACCCTGATGAGGGACCGCAGGGACCCCATGGTGGCCGCCGCGAAAATCATGGTCAGCATCCGGGACACTGCACGGAAGTACCGGGACGCCAGGGCCACCGTGGGCAGGGTCCAGCCGGTACCCGGGGGCACCAACGTGATCGCCTCACGCGTGGACCTGTGGATTGATGCCCGGCATCCGGACGACTCCGTCACCGCGGCGCTGGTGGAGGCCATCGGGCTGAATGCGCAGGTGTTCGCCGCGGAGGAAGGCTGCACCGCGGCCATGACCATGGAATCGCTCAGCCCCACGGTGCATTTCGACGGCGGGCTGCGCAGCCGGCTGCAGGAACTGCTCCCGGCCGCGCCGGTCCTGGCCACGGGGGCAGGGCACGACGCCGGCGTCCTGGGGCCACACCTGCCCACAGCCATGATCTTTGTCCGCAATCCCACCGGCATCTCCCATTCCCCCGAGGAACTGGTGGAGGACTGGGACGCCGAGGCCGGCGCACTCGCGCTGGCGGACTCACTCGCGGGGCTGGCAGGCGACGCCCGCGCACCCAGGTAGCGCCGCCGCCGTCGTCCTCCCGCGCGGTTCCGTGCCTAAGATGGCTGCTATGACCGAACACGCAGCCGATCACGCCGGTGACGACGACGGGGCTCAGGCTGACGGGCAGGCTGCGGGCCGGCTGGAGCAGGTCATCGCACGCCAGGTGCGGCACTACCGTACGGCAGCCGGGCTGTCCTCGGCGGAACTGGCCGCCCGGACCGGCCTTTCCAAGGCGATGATCTCCCGGGTGGAAACCGCCACCACCTCGTGTTCCCTCACCACGCTGCAGCGGCTTGCGGACGGGCTGGAAGTCCCGGTCACCGCATTGTTCCGCGGCGCAGACACGGACCGCGACGCCACCTTCACCAAGAGCGGCCAGGGAAGCCTTACGGTCCGGAGCGGCACCCGGCACGGCCACGAATACCGCGTCCTGGGCACGCTCAAGGGCAGGACCGACGCCCTGGAACCCACGCTGGTGACGCTCACCGACGCCTCCGACGTGTTCCCGCTGTTCCAGCACCCCGGCACGGAGTTCATCTACATGCTCGCGGGCAGGATGGTGTACGGCCACGGCTCATACGAGTACGCCATGGAGCCGGGCGATTCCCTGCTGCTGGACGGCGAAGGGCCGCACGGGCCGCTGGAACTGCTGGACCTCCCCATCACGTTCCTGGCCATCTCCGCCAAGTAGGATCCAGCCCTTCCCACCCCCACCCCTGCGCTCTGCGGGACGGCTGAAACTTCCGTGTGGATGACTGAAACGATCATTTAACACACCGGAAACCCAGGCCATTACTGCCGCCATACAGTTGGAACCAGACGGCAATAGCTGCCCTCCGATGAACGTGGTACTGACTCCGCGTCCCTCCTCCGGAGTGGCTCCAACGGGCGATTTGGCGTTCTCTCCTCGCATCACGAAAGGGGTTTCCCATGGATTCGGGAAATGTCGCTTGGATTTTGGCCAGCGCAGCGCTGGTCTGCATGATGATCCCCGCCCTTGCCCTGTTTTACGGGGGCATGGTGGGGTCGCGCCGCATTCTCAACATGATGATGATGTGTTTTGGCGGCGCCAGCCTGGTGGCCGTCCTCTGGGCGCTGTTCGGATACTCGCTGGCCTTTGGCAATTCAGTGGGCGGGCTGGGCCTGATCGGTGACATCACCGAGTTCCCCGGCCTGGGGCAGCTGATGGCTGAGGATGGGGAGGCGTCCATTCCGGTGGCCCTGTTCGCGGCCTTCCAGCTGTTCTTCGCCTGTGTCACCACCGCGCTGGTGGCGGGCGCGGCTGCCGGGCGCATGAAGTTCGGTGCCTGGATGCTGTTTGCCGGCATCTGGGCCACCATCGTGTACTTCCCGGTGGCGCACTGGGTGTTCGCCTTCTCCTCCGAGGACGGCAGCGTGACCGGTGGCTGGATCGCCAGCGGCATCGAGGCCATCGACTTTGCCGGCGGCACCGCCGTGCACATGAACGCAGGCGCAGCCGCCCTGGCCCTGGCGCTGGTCCTGGGCAAGAGCTCGGGCTGGCCCAAGGTGGAGCACGCGAAGCCGCACAGCCGGCCGCTGGTGCTGGTGGGTGCAGGCCTCCTCTGGGTCGGCTGGTTCGGCTTCAATGCCGGCTCGGCACTGTCCGCCGGCCACTCGGCGTCGGTGGTGTTCCTCAACACCGCTGTGGCTGCCTCGGCCGGCCTGCTGGCCTGGGCCCTGGTGGAACGGGTCCGCCGCGGCGCTGCCACCAGCATGGGCGCAGCCTCCGGCCTGATCTCCGCCCTCGTGGCCATCACCCCCGCCTGCGGTGCGGTCAGCCCGCTGGGTGCGGTGGCCATCGGCGCGATTGCCGGGGCCGTCTGCTCGCTTGCCATTGAACTGAAGTACCGCCTGGGCTACGACGACTCGCTCGACGTCGTGGGCGTCCACCTGGTGGGCGGCATCCTGGGCACCCTGCTGATCGGCCTCTTCGCCACCGATGCTGCCCCGAACGGAGTCAGCGGACTCTTCTACGGCGGCGGCGTGGAATTGCTCGGCGTCCAGTCGCTCGCAACCGTCACGGTGCTGGCCTACTCGTTCGGCATCACCTGGGTCCTCGCCAAGATCCTGGACAAGACGATCGGCCTGCGGATCAACCCGGAGGACGAGATGCGCGGCATCGACCTCGCGGCACACTCCGAGCTCGCTTACCTTACGGATGAGGATCCGGTGGAGCTGGGCTCCCCGCAGCGCGCGTAGGTTTTCGAAGGATTCCGGGTGGGTTCCATCCGGAGGACGAGTCAGGCAGAGGGCCAACCTGTGGACCGGTGCCGGCATGAGCCGGCTTATAGTTCCAGGGGTTGGTCCTCTGTCATGGTGTCAAGCGCCTGGTCGGCCGGAAATCAGTGTTCAGTACACACAAGGTTCCCGTCCCGGACTTCCAGGACCGCGCCGCGGAGGTGGCTCAGGCGGGTTTCGGGGTTCGGGGCCATGGTGTCGATGTCCTCGCCGCCCCAGTACGGATGGGTGAAGTAGGCCAGCAGGGCCCGCTCCTTGCCGTCTTCCGTGGGGTCGAGCGGCACCACGTCCGCGTGGCGTCCGACGACGGGCCGCCCGTCCACGTGCTCCGGCCGGGTGAGGATCAGCCCGTCCAGGTGCTCCTGCCGGACCCAGGTGCCGCTGGCGTCCGCCGAGCGGTACACCGCCTGGCCCCGCCACTCATCCACGATCATCCAGTAGGTGCCCTCGAGCCGGAACACCTTGGGCCCCTCATGCGGGCGGCCGGGAATGGTGATGCCTTCCAGGGTCCAGGACGAGGGGTCCCGCGGCGTATCGCTCACCGCGCTGTACGTGGCGGAGCCGCGTGCCTCGTCCTTGTACCAGAGCCGGTAGCGGCCGTCCCCGCACGGTGCGACGGCGGCGTCGATCACCCGAGGCGAATCGAGGTCGATGGGGCCCAGGTACTCCCAATTCACCAGGTTCCCGCTGGCGAACTGCACGATTGCCGCGTTTCCGTTCCAGTCCTTCCGCACCCCGCCCAAGACGGTCAGGTACATCAGCCACTCATCGCCGATGCGTACGACGTCGGGTGCCCAGAGGGTTGCCGGCAGTTCGGTTCCGGGCGGCACCAGTCCGTCCACGGTGCCCTGGTACTGCCAGGTGGCGCCGCCGTCCGAGGATCGTGCTGAACCGATGGCCGTGCCGTGCACCCACTCCACTCCTTGGAGGCCCGGTGCCGTGGCCCGGCGCTGGGTGTAGAACAGCACCCACTCACCGGTGAGGTGGTCCGGAACCAGGACCGGATCCGTCGGGCCGTCCCAGACCGGATCGCGGTACGGCGTCCTGAAGGCGTCGGGACGCAGGGGAGTGAGCGGCTCTTGCACTGGTTCTCCAACGTTGTAGTTCCTTGGAGTACCAGCTTATGCGACGCGTCCGGGCCGTGCCTGATCCTCCCGGTGCCCTCCGCCTGGCCTTGTCAGGTCCTAGCCGTGGGCCTTGCCGTGCCCGCCATGCAGGGCGCGGTAGGCGTACACCAGAAGGGCGACGCCCGCCAGGATCATGAGGGTGAGCACAAGGATGTCCGCAGCGATGAGCAGTGCCGTTGACTGCAGGGCGAAGATTACGCCCAGCACGCCCAGGACCGCCGCCGGGATCAGGGGCCACTTCAGCCGCCCGGTGGGCCCGGCGTCGGGGACGGGCACCAGGGACAGCACGCCGAAGGTGGCCGCCAGGCCGAGGAAGAGGACGGCTGCCACGGGCATGCCCTGCAGATCCTGCGGGAGGGTAACAATGACGGCGAGGGCCAGCATCACGCCGCTGGGGATCACCGCCCACCAGTTGCCCCGCTGGCGCAGGTAGACGGCGGCGAATCCGGCGGCCATGAACAGGAACAGGAAGCTCGCGCCGGCGCCGCCGTCCGTAAATTGGGAGGCGGCGACCACGGCTGCCAAACCCAGGAACACCGAACCGGGGATCGCGGCCCACCAGTTCTCCGGGCTGCGGATGAAGAGGGACAGGAACACAGCCCCTATGGCGGCGAAGATCAGCATCGGCACATAGGCCGCGCTCTCGATGACGTTGAGCAGGTCCAGCAACAGCAGCACGCCAGCCGAGATCAGGACGATGCCGGCGATGATGCTCGCGTTGGCCGATTTCACGGTTTGCCTCCCGGGATGTGGCAGGCGCCCGCCAGTCGCTCTGCTGATCCCAGATTAAGTCCGGCCATGGTGCAGGCGTAGGGCCCAAAGCCCCGCCTTCACCGCTACTCCTTGAACAGCCCCGCGAGGTCCTCCGCCGTGATGGCGCCCCCGGCCAGGGCATCGCCTTCCATCACATCGGAAAACAGCTGCGACTTCCGGGCCTTGAGCGCCATGACCTTTTCCTCGATGGTGTCCTTGGCAACCAGCCGGTACACCATCACGTTCCGTGCCTGCCCAATGCGGTGGGTCCGGTCCACAGCCTGCGCTTCGGAAGCCGGGTTCCACCAGGGGTCCAGCAGGAACACGTAGTCGGCCTCGGTAAGGTTCAGCCCAAACCCGCCGGCCTTCAGCGAAATCAGGAACACCGGAGCGCTGCCGTTCTTGAACTCGTTGACCACGTCCGCGCGGTTGCGGGTGCCGCCGTCGAGGTAGCAGTATTCGATCTTCTCCTCGTCCAGGCGCTCCCGGACCTTCCCCAGGAAGCCGGTGAACTGGCTGAAGATCAGGGCGCGGTGGCCCTCAGCCACCAGGTCCTCCAGCTGCTCGAACAGCACGTCCAGCTTGCTTGACCGCACTGCCGAAAGCGCCGGGTCCACCAGGGAGGCGTCCAGGCTGAGCTGCCGCAGCAGGGTCAGCGACTGGAAGATGGTGAACCGGTTCTTGTTCACGTCCTCGATGAGCCCCAGGATCTTCTGCCGTTCGCGCTGCAGGTGCGTCTGGTAGACCTTCTGGTGGCGGGGGTTGAGCACAACCTCCAGGATCTGCTCCTGCTTGGGCGGCAGGTCCTTGATCACCTGGTCCTTGGTGCGGCGCATCATCAGCGGACGGACCCGACGGCGGAGCTTGTCCAGCTGCCCCTTGTCGCCGTTCTTCTCCACCGGCTTCTGGTAATACTCGGCGAAGCGCTTGGGGCTGGAAAACAGTCCGGGTGCAACGATCGAGGTGAGCGCCCAGAACTCCATGAGGTTGTTCTCCAGCGGCGTGCCCGTGATGGCCAGCTTGAAAGCCGCCGGCAGTTTCCGGGCGCACTGGTACGCCTTGGACTGGTGGTTCTTCACAAACTGCGCCTCGTCCAGGACCAGGCCGGACCAGATGCGGGAGGCGTAGGCCTCGTAGTCGATCCGGAACAGGGCGTAGGACGTGATCACAATATCGGCCCCGGCCAGTGCTTCGGCCGGCGCCTGGTTGCTCTTGGCGAAGGTCTCGCTGACGGCCTGGACCTTCAGTCCGGGGGCAAAACGCGCCGCTTCCGCTGCCCAGTTGCCCACGACGCTGGTGGGGGCAACCACCAAGAAGGGGGCGCCGGCGTCGGGCTGGCCTGCTGACACGCCTGCTGCCGCCAGGGAAAGCTCCTTCGCCGCGCACATCAGGGCAAGGGCCTGGACGGTCTTGCCCAGGCCCATATCGTCCGCGAGGATCCCGCCCAGGCTGTGCCGGTACAGGAACGTCAGCCAGTTGAAGCCCTCCAGCTGGTATGGCCGGAGCTCCGCATTGAGGGTGGCCGGGAGCGGCAGGCCGTCCACGCCGCCTTCAAGCAGGCCGCCCACCGCTGAACGCCACGCGGCCGCCTGCTCGTCCACGATTCCCAGCTGGGCAAGCTCGTCCCACAGCCCGGCCTGGAAGCGGCTGATCTGCAGGGGCGCGTCCTTGTTGTCCTGCAGGGAGCGCGCCTCCTCGATCAGTGCGCGCAGCTGGTGCAGCTCGGGCAGGTCCAGGGAGAAGTAGGCGCCGCTGGGCAGCAGCATCTTGGTCTGGCCGGACGCCAGCGCGGAGAACACCGCCGCGAAGGAGACCGGCTGCCCTTCAAGGGTGATCTGGATGCCGAGGTCGAACCAGTCGCGCTGCTCGGTGGCCTTGGTGGAGATGGACACCACCGGCGCTTCCTCGGCCTCACGGTATTCGGCGATTTCACCCACGGTGTCCACCTCGACGTCCGGGGCTTCGCGCAGCCTGGGGAGGACCTCCTCGGTGAAGGCCAGTGTGTCCAGGCCCTTCAGTTCCGCTGACGCCGCAAGCCGCGGGGTGCCCCAGCCGCCGGTGGCGGACTCACCCAGGGCGGGCACCACGTCCCACGGCTGGCCGAGGCCTTCGAGGATTCGGGCTTCCGCGGTGTCGTCGCGGTAGCCGTGGTCGCCGGGGTGCCTCCAGAGGGGCTGCGCCGTGACCAGGTTTCCGCTTTTGTAATGCCACTCCCAGTGCAGCCGCACCCTGTGGTCGGCGCCGTAGTTTGCCAGCAGGGACAGGGTGGGGACGGCCAGCGCCGGGAGTTCCACGGACTCGTCCCGGGCCGTGACCCGGGCCGTCTGCTTCAGCTTCGGGTAGAAGCCCGTCAGGAACCGCGACTCGTCCCTGGCCGGGATGTGCAGCGTGCTGCCGGCTGTCACGAACGTCAGCAGTTCCTCGCTCAGGCCGCCTTCCAGCGGAGCCAGCGTGATCACGTTCTCGCCCGCCGGTGCCTCGCCAACACCGGGCAGCGCGCCGCCGTCGGTGGTGAAGAAGATGCCGTGGGCCGGGCGGCCGATGGTTCCCACGGACGCCGGATCAACCTCCACGCCCTCAATGGCGATGGTGGGCGCAAGCTCCAGGCCGCCGTCGGACGCCTGGTCCTTGGCGGCCGCCGCGGGTACCGCCCCCTCCGCTGCGGTCGCACCGTCGAGCGGCGAGCCGTGACGGCTCAGGCTAAGGCCGACGGCGGCGGGGGACCCTGCGAGGCGGACCGGCTCAGTGCCGCGCGAGTGCACCAGCGCAAGGCCGATCTTCCCGGCGTCTTCCAGCAGGCTCCACAGATTCTTCCCGGCGTACGAGTTCAGCCCCAGCCAGAAGCCGGAGGAGTTGTAGGTCCGGCCGGCTGCCGCGGAATGGGCGGCCAGGAACTCCTGCATCCACTCCACATGCGCGGGATTGCACTCGCGCCGGAAGTTCAGGTAGTTCAGCGTGGTCCAGGAAACGTCGCCGCGGATCCACTTGCCCTTGGCGCCCATGATGACGGGCCGGGCCTTGAGCTGGCGGACGCTGCGCTGCGGATCGCGCCGGCCGGTGTAGGAAAAGTGCGGCGCGGGTTCTTCCACCTCGAACTGGAGCGCCAGCGGAACTCCGGCGTTGGAGGGGACGGCTCCCGGCTGGGAGATCAGCGGGCTGAGGGCCTGTTCCCAGTCGGACAGGGCGGCGCCGGGCGGGGTGCGGGACAGCTGGGTGGAGGTGGACGGCGTGAGCAGCTGGACCCGGATGGCCGGGTTGTCCTCGGCAGCGAAGAGCAGCGCCGCCACGTGCTTGCAGTCCTTGCGGACCGGGCAGCTGCACACGCCCACGGTGCAGCTCCAGCCGCCGCCCTTGCGGACCAGCTTGGCGGTGGTGGAGTAGGGCACGTCCGCGCCGCCGCGGACCTTGCCCAGCATGAGCCCGGTGCCGGCGTCGAACGAGATGCCCGAGACGCGGCTTCCCATGGCATACGCCAGCCCGGCCGCCAGCGAGCGGTCGTTGATGGCGGGAGTCTGTATTGCCAGTGCCGCACTCTCGTCCGGTTGGGATGGCATGGTGCGCGCTACTTTCAGCAGGCCACGGCGGGGCCGGGCCGGTGGTTGGTCATCTGATCCATCTTAGTTCGCCGACGGGGCGAAGGGCGCCGCCGGCGACTTGAGGGCGGCAGGGTGGGATCACATGGACAACCAGGGAGGCAACTGCAGCGGAATGCCGCAGCCGGCCCGGGAGGTGGTGGGGCTTCGGCCCGCACCACCGCCCGGCCTGTCAGCTCTGGTGCACCGGCGCCCAAGCACCGGTCCCCACGGCCTCGCGGGCGGGGGCGCCGGCGTCGAACCGGTCAAGCCGGAAGGCGGCGAGTACGGGAGAGGGGGTTCCGGTAAGGATTTCCTCCGCGAGGAGCTCACCGAGGATCAGCCCCAGCGTGGCGCCCGAATGGGTGAAAACCGTGTGCAGGCCTGGTATCGAAGACACCGGGCCCACCACCGGTTCACCGTCGCCGGGAATGGGTTTCAGGCCTGCAGCCACCCGCCGGACGGTCAGCCGGGGATTCCCCGCGAGTACCTTCGAGGCTTCCTCGAGCAGGCCCTGGACGGACTCCTCGGGAACCGTGAAGGATCCGTCGTCTTCGATGATCACGGACTGCTCTGCCCAGTCCGCGTCAAGTACCAGCCCGCCGTCAGGCGTGGGCCGCACAGCGACCCGCGGCGTGTTCAGGACGGTCTGCACTTTCACGTCGAGCGGTTCGGTGAACACCACGAAGGCGGCCGGCGTGGCATCAGGAACCGTTACGCCCAGGGCTGCGAGCTGGGCCGGGACCTCACCGCCGGTGGCCAATACCACCTGGTCGGCTTCCAGCCGCGTCCCGTCGCCCAGGATGACGCCGACCGCGGCGCTGTCCCTCACATCCACCTGGACATCCCCGGCATCCTTGATGATCACCGCCCCGTTGTCCGCCGCCTCGGAAGCCAATGCCGTAATGAAGTCGGGCATGTTGACCCAGCCTTCACCAGGGTTATAAATGGCACCCTCGTCGGCCACCGCAGCGGCGTCCACATCCGGGGCGATCCGGGCCACGTCCCTGCTGTCCACCCAGACGGAGTGGTATCCGCCCGAACGCTCGAAAGCGAAGGTATCGCGGAAGGTTTCGTCCGGGCCGGCCCATTTCAGTGCACCATCGAACCTCAGATAGTCGCGGCTTTCGGGGTGGTGCGCGCTCCAGGTGCGGTAGCGGTCGATGGCGAGCATCCGGAGGTAGTGGTACTCGGCGGATCGGGCGCCGGAGGAGTTCAGCCATGCGATCGAGCGGCCGGAGGCTCCGCTTGCCAGCGGACCGGACGTGACGAGTGTGACATGCGCGCCTCCCTTTGCCAGGTGGACGGCGGTGGAAACGCCAAGGATTCCGCCGCCGATGACGGCGACTTTCCTGGCGGGGTTTGCGGAGGACATGGTGTCTCGCTTTCCTGGTGTGGAAGATTGGTGGTGTGAAGGTGTGCCGTGGCGACGTACGTCAGGCGAGGACATGGACTTCTTCGATGACTTTGAGGACCGCGACGGCGTCCGCCGGGTCAACAGGGACCGGCCCGCCGTGCAGGAGGGCTCCGGCGAGGAGCCGGTAGAACTGGGGATACGCGCCCCGCTCGGCGGGCACGGCGCGTGTTGCGCCGTCGACTCCCAGGAGCCCCCAAGACTCCTGGGACTCAACGCCATATGCCGGGTCCGACGGCGGCAGGCCGGCGTCGAGCGCGGGTTCCTGGCCGTCCAGTCCCCACTTTGTGTAGCCGGCGTGGGAGCCCAGGACGTGGAACCGGGGGCCTGCCTGGGCGGCCATGCCGTTCATCCACAGCCGGGAGCGCACCCCCGAGTCATGCAGCAGGGACACGAACGCTTCCGTGTCGGCCGCATCCGGGTTCAGGCCCTGGCGCGCTGTTTCGCCGTAGCTGCGCGCCACGGGGCCGAACAGTTGGACGGCCTGGTCAATGAGGTGGGCACCCAGGTCGTGGAGGATTCCTCCGCCCTCGGCTGTGGTGGCGGAATCGCGCCAGTTCCCGAATCCCTCGGGGCGCCACCACTCAAACCGGGATTCGAAGGTCCGGACCTCGCCCAGCGCGCCCTCGTGGAGGAGCTTCCTGAGGGTGAGGAAGTCCGAGTCCCAGCGGCGGTTCTGGAAAACCGTCAGCTGCATGCCGGTCTCTGACGCCAATGCCAAGAGTTCCTGCCCCTGGGCCGAGGTGGTGACAAACGGCTTGTCCACCACCACGTGCAGCTTGTGGGCGATCGCCGTCGATGCCATGCCAAAATGCGTGGCCGGAGGGGTTCCCAGGACCACCAGGTCGAGGTCCGCCGCCAGCGCGAACATGGCCTCCGCCGTCGGCACGACTCGCGCGTGCGGGTAGCGGGCAGCCGCTGCGGCGGCCCGTTCCGGATCTGCGGTGACAATGACATCGAGTGAATAGGACGGGTCTGCCTCAATGAGGGGTGCATGGAAGACCCGTCCCGAGATGCCAAAGCCGACGACGGCGGTACGGATGGGTCCTTTGCCTGCGGACCCCATCAGAGGACCTCGGAGAGGAAACGCTGGAGGCGCTCGCTGCGCGGGTTGTCGAAGATCTCCGCCGGGGTGCCGGCTTCCACGACTTCGCCTTCGTCCATAAAGACCACCTGGTCGGCCACCTTCCGGGCGAAGCCCATCTCGTGCGTGACCACCACCATGGTCATTCCCCTCTTGGCCAGCGACGCCATCAGGGTCAGGACTCCCTTAACGAGCTCGGGGTCCAGGGCGCTGGTGGCCTCGTCGAAAAGCATTACTTCCGGTTCCATGGCGAGGGCGCGGGCGATGGCAACGCGCTGCTGCTGCCCGCCGGAAAGGTCCCGGGGGCGGTGGTCGGCGCGTTCGGCGAGTCCCACTTCGGCCAGGCGGAGGCGCGCGCGTTCCCGTGCCTCCGCCTTGGACATCTTCTTGACGCTCCAGAGGGCGAGGGCCACGTTTTCCAGCGCGGTGTGGTCCGGGAAGAGGTTGAAGTGCTGGAACACCATGCCGATCCGGCTGCGCAGGATGTCCGGGTTGACGTTTAGCGCACTTTCGCCGGCGAGTACAACGTCACCGCTCTTGGGCTCATGCAGCCTGTTCACGCCCCGCAGGAGGGTGGACTTGCCTGAGCCGGACGGCCCGATGATGCAGGTGGTGGTGCCGGGTGCCACGGCCAGGCTGACGTTGCGGAGGACCTCAATATCCCCGTAGGCCATGGTCAGGTTCTTCAGCTCCAGGCTGGAGCCGTGGAAGGTTTCGATGTCAGCAGTGGTATTTGTGCTGGTGCTGGTGATCATGTGTTGCTCCCGGTGGTGAGCGGTGAGGCCGCGTCCAGTTCCTTGACTTCATTGAGGCCGCTGGTGGGGGCCGAGGGACGGCGCTTTCCTGTGCGGAAGCGGGTATCGAAGTAGTTGACCAGGTGGGTGAGCGGCACGGTGATGATGAGGTAGAAGATGCCCGCCATGACCAGGGGGGAGAGGTTCCCGGAGAGCACTGCGGCGTCCTGGCCCACGCGGAAGAGTTCGCGTTCGCTGACCAGCAGTCCGAGGAAGTACACCAGCGAGGAGTCCTTCACGATGGCGATGAACTGGTTCACGAGGGCAGGCAGGACGCGGCGGATGCCCTGGGGGATCACCACCAGTGCCATCGATTTGCCGTAGCTCATGCCCAGGGCGCGGCATGCTTCGCCCTGGCCCTTGTCCACGCTTTGGATGCCGGCGCGAAAGATTTCGCCGATGTAGGCGCTGGCAATCAGGCTGAGGGCGATGATGCCCAGGGGGTAGGGCGAGGGGCCGAAGATCGACTGGCTGAGGCGGGCAAAGCCCTGGCCGATCAGGAGGATGGTCAGGATGGCCGGCAGGCCGCGGAAGAGGTCCGTGTAGATGCGGGCCGGGATGCGCAGCCACCTGGACGGTGAGATGCCCATGACGGCCACCACCATGCCCAGGACCACGCCAATGACGGTGGCGGCGACGGAGATGATGAGGGTGTTGAGGAGGCCTACCGCCAGGAGCTGGGGCAGGACTTCAGCCATGGCGCCGAAGTCGAAGAAGGTGCGGATGATGGTGTTGAGCCAGTCCATTGAATGCTCTCAGGTGTTAGTTGTTCCGGTAGCAGCCGGGCGGGCCTTGGCATGGAAGCGTTCGGCCCGCCCGGACATGCCCGTGGTCTACTTGCTTGCTGTCTGGGCCGGGGTTGCGGTCTGTTCTGACTTCGGGAGGTACTGCTCGGGCATCGGGGAACCCGGGAACCACTTCTCGTAGAGCTTCTTCCAGGTGCCGTCCTCCATGGCTTCGGCCAGGCCCTTGTTGAGGGCCTCCTTGAGGGCGGTCTTGCCCTTGGCGACGGCGAACCCGGCCGGTGCGTCGAAGGACGGGATGTCCGCGGCGCTGACCAGTCCGAACTGTTCCTGGTAGGACTTCGCGGCTTCGTAGTCCAGGAAGTGTGCATCCACAGAACCGCTGTTGACGGCGGAGATTGCCGTGTTGTTGTCCGGGAACCGCACCAGGCTGGCCGAGGTGAAGTTCTTCACTGCATAGGCTTCCTGCAGTGTTCCTTGCACCACGCCCAGGCGTTTTCCGGAAAGTCCGTCGGCGTTGCTGATGCCGGAGGACTTGGTGGTGATGACGGTGAGGTAGCCGGCCAGGTATCCGTCGGAGAAATCGACAGTTTCCTTGCGCTTGTCCGTGATGCCGATGGCCGCCACGCCGGCGTCAAACTGCCCGTTGGCTACGGCGGCCAGCAGGCCGGAGAAGTCCTGTCCGGTGAAGACCACATCGTCTACGCCGGCGCGGGAGGCAACGTCCGTAAAGAGTTCCACGTCGAAGCCGGTGAACTTGCCCTGGGCATCCGTGAACGTATAGGGCTTCGAATCGCCCAGGCTTGCAACCCGGATGGAGCCCGGCTCAATGAGGCCGTAGGGGTTTTCGGCCGGCGAGGACGAGGCTGATGAGGAGCCGCCGCAGCCGGAGAGTGCCAGGACAGCGGCAACGGCCGCGGCAATGAGCGCCGCGGGGCGCACAGTGGTTCGAGTAATCACAGCGAGTTTTCCAATCGTGAGGAAGCGGGAGATGGAGGATCAAGATCCGCCGTGGCGGGGTTTGCCGGAAACCCTTGCTGAGTCCGGTCTCAATGCCTACGATTGAGACCGGACTCACATCGATGGATAGAAATGTAATCGACGCCACTAAGGGCGTCAAGGGTCCATTACGAAAGGCCGACATGAGTACTGATGCTTCCCGTCGACGCGACGTCACCGTTGCCGACGTCGCCAAGGCCGCGCAGGTGTCCAAGGCCCAGGCGGCCCGTGCCCTGGGAAATTACGGCGCAGTGAGCGAGGACGTCCGGGAGCGGGTGCAGGCCGCCGCGGAGGAGCTGAACTACCGGCCCAACGAGCTCGCCCGCAGCATGAACACGGGGAAGTCCAACACCATCGGCGTGGTGGTGGGCGACATCGAAAACCCGCACTTCGGCCTGGCCACCCGGGGAATAACTGACACCGCCAAGAGGAGCGGCTTCAACGTCATCCTGGTCAACACGGATGAGGACAGGGCTGCGGAAGTGGACGCCGTCAGGGTGCTGCTGGACAAGCGGGTTGACGGCCTGATCGTGGCACCCGCCTCTTCCGTGGAGACCCAGCACCTCCAGGAAGTCCACAGCTCGGGAAGGCCGCTGGTCCTGCTGGACCGTACGGCGCAGGGGCTGGATGTGGACACGGTGGCCGTGGACATGGAAGGCATTTCCCATGAGTCAACCCGCTATTTGATTGAGGCCGGACACAGCCGGATCGCCTTCATCTCCACGCTTCGGACGAATGACTCCTACGCCACGGGCCTGTCGCTGGGCTCTTCCCAGATCTCGGACCGGCGGGACGGAATCATGCGGGCGTTCCGGGAAGCGGGTCTCAAGGAACCCGACGATCTGGTGCGCTTCAACGCCGACGGACCGGAAACCATCAAGAAGATCACCCGTGAACTGCTGCAGCAGCCGGACCCTGCAACGGCCATCATCGCCTCTGACGGCCTGATCGGGCTCAGCGTTGTGGAGGCCATCCAGGACCTCGGCCTCGCTATTCCGGATGATGTCTCGTTCCTCATGTACGACGATTTCGCCTGGACCCGCCTCACCAGGCCTCCTTTGACGGTGATCGCCCAGCCTGTGTACGAGATGGGCGTGGCAGCAGCCGAGGCCCTCATCCGGCAGATCCAGGGCAGGAAAGCGCCGGCGGCCAAACCCGAATTCGCCGCGACCCTCGTGAAGCGCGGCTCGGTGGGCGGGCCGTCCGGCGGCAAGGGCGGCCACGACGGCCGGCGGAAGGAAAACCTGCCTACGACGAAAACTTCGCCGGACGTTCATTTCCCCCTCAACGGCGCACCGGCCCAGTCCACGTAGCGTGAAAAACGTTCCGAGCACCACCCGTACCAGCCGTGAGGATTGCCATGATCACCAGCCAGCAGCCCGTCGTCCTGACCAGCAGCAGCATCGACTCCAGCGACGAGGACGTCGTGGAGGCGAACGTCAGCGTTGTGGATGCCATGCACAGCGCCCTGTTGCGGGCCGAAGAGATGTCGCCCGTGGCCGTGCGCAGCTATTGCGTGGACTTCTATCTGACCCAGGCGTTGGAGGGAGGCTTCGCGCAGTACGTGTTCACCGCCGTCGACCGCTCCGAAACGGACACCCTGGTCCGCGAAGGCATGGCGGGCATGGGTGCCCCTGCCCATCTTGACCTCTTCAACCGGGCTGTCGAGGCATTTGATGACTTGTCCGAAGAAGACGAGGAGCGCTACCTGGACGGTGGCCTGGATGAGGACTCCGAGGAAGTTCCCGACGGCGTCCTCCGGATGGAGGAGCTTGACGGCGAGTTTGAGGATCTGCTGGAGAGGGAGAACATCACGGCGCTCAACGCCGCCTGGCTCCGCGGCCAGGCCGAGCTGCTGGTGCTGGACGACGAGGAGGTCGGCGCCTACATTGAGCGGCGTGCGTCAATGATTCCCGACCTGCCGGAGCGCCAGGCGCAGGCGGACGCCGAAATGATCGGCGCCTGAACAGACGCTCCCGACCAGACGCGCCAGACCAAAAACGCCTGATCACGCGCGCCTGACCGCTTCGTACCGGGTGGCTGCCGGCCGCGGCTACGCCAGCTGCACCCGGGTGACTTTTACGGCGCCTTCCAGCACCAGCCGGAAGGCGCCGCCGCGCACGCGGAATGTTGTGCCGGGGCGAAGCTGAATCACAAGCTCACCACTGAAGCCCGCGGCAACCCTGGCGCTGCCCGCGGTGTTCCAGGTGTCCGCAGGGCCGGGTACCTGGATGCGGACCAGGCCGGCAGGCCCCGCCGGTTCGCCGGAAACCAGGTCAAGCATCACCTCATGACCGCCGTCGGCAGGGGCCAGCTCCCAGCCGCGGTAGAGCGCCCAGCCGGGCCGGGTAGTGTCCGCCGGTGCGATCGCCGTGCCGGCCAGCGGCGTTTCGGGCACCAGCGCCAGATGGTGGCAGGAGTCGAAGTTCTCAGCCCGGAACCACCGGCCGGCCCGGCGCCCGGATCCGGCGCTCCCCGCCACACTGAATGGGACTGCCAGCGGAAGATCCTCCGCGGACGCGCCCACCAGAAGCTGGTACGTACCGGGTTCCACCAGCATCCGTTCCTCCACCACGCTGTAGGTGGCAAGCCTCTCGAGCGGCACCCGGATCCTTGCGGTGGCCGTGCCTCCGGCCGGGACCTTCACCCGCTGGTGGCCCACCAGGAGCCGGCGGGGGAAATCGAAGCGGTGGTCCGGGGCGGACGCGTACACCTGCACCAGTTCCCACGCCGGGCGGGCGCCGGCGTTGCGCAGTTCCACCACGAGTTCCACCTGGTCCGCACCCTGGGGGCCTTCGCCCGGCAGTTCGCGCTGGGCCACAGATTCGTAGTGCACCTCGCCGTACGTCAGTCCGTGCCCCAGCGCGTACAGGGGTTCCGCGCGGCTGTACAGGTACGTGGAGCGGGAAGTGATGATGTCGTGATCTCGGACGCCATCTTCTACCGCGCGGACCTCTTCGAGGAACTCGGCGCCAAGCCGCCCACCTCCGCCGACGAATACCGCACTCTGGCCAAGGAACTCACGGACGAATCGAAGAATCGCTGGGGTTCGGAAGACGTCTGGACCGGCGCGCAGATCATGCACGGCGTGGTCCCCAAGTGGAAGCAGGTGGACGGCACGCTGCAGAACAAGGTGGAAACCGAAGAGTACCGGGCTGCCCTTGAGTGGACGGCGAAACTGTTTGCCGACGGCTCGGTCCACCCGGACGCCGTGGCCGGCAACGCGCAGCAGTCCAAGCAGCGCTTCGAATCCGGCGCCTCGCTGATGGCCTCCGACGGCATGGGCTCCTGGCACGAGGCCCTGGCCCGCGTCCTTCCGTCCAATCCGAAGTTCAACATGCAGCCCATGGACTACTTCGCCCCGGACGGCGGGAAGCCCACCCTGTTCCGGGCCCAGCCGGCAGCGATCTTCAGCTTCATCAAGAAGACGGAGCCCGCCAAGGTGGAGGAGATGCTGGCGCTGGCCAACTTCATGGCGGCCCCGTTTGGCACCGAGGAGAACGTGCTGATCAACAACGGTGTGGAGGGCGTCCACTTCACCAGGGACGCCCAGGGCATCCCGAAGGCCACGGCCAAGGGCACCGAGGAAGTCACCAGCACCTACGCGTTCCTGGTGAACGCCCCGATCGTGAACTCCATGGTCCAGTACCCGGGGCTGGTCCAGTCCCAGTCCGAGTGGGAGGCGCGCCAGGCACCCAACGTTGTGGAGGACGCCTTCTTCGGCATGCAGATCCAGGAGCCAGCCAAGTTCGGCTCACTGTCCAAGCCCTTTGACGACCTTGCCAAGGACATCATCCGCGGCCGCAAGAGCATGAAGGACCTCGATGCCGAACTCGCCACCTGGAAGAGCAAGGGCGGCGACGAACTCCGGGACTTCTACGCCGGATTCCTGGCCTAGGAGATGGCAAGGATGAGCACCGGAACAGAGCGCAAGGCCCCCGCCCTGAGGCCGAAGGCCAACCTCAGACTGCGGTTCAACCGGGACCGCTCCCTGGTGTTCATGGCACTGCCCGCCGTGATCCTGCTGGCCGTCTTTGCCTACCTTCCCATGCTGGGCAACGTGGTGGCCTTCCAGGACTACTCCCCGTATGTGGGGATTCCGGACAGCCCCTGGGTGGGGATGGACAACTTCGCGCGGGTGCTGGCGGACCCGGACTTCTGGCTGGCCGTCAAGAACACCCTGGTGATCACGGCGTTCCAGCTGGTGTTCTTCTTTCCCATCCCCATCGCCCTGGCCATGCTGCTCAACTCCCTGGTCAACCCGCGGCTCCGGGCCGCCATCCAGGCCGTGGTGTACCTGCCGCACTTCTTTTCCTGGGTGCTGGTGGTCTCCGTGTTCCAGCAGATCTTCGGCGGCGCCGGGTTGCTGAACCAGTCGCTGCGCGCCAACGGCTGGCAGGCCGTGGACATCATGACCAACCCGGACACGTTCCTGTTCCTGCTCACCTCCCAGGCCGTCTGGAAGGACGCAGGCTGGGGCATCATCGTGTTCCTCGCAGCCCTCAGTGCCATCGACCCCGCGCAGTATGAAGCAGCGGCCGTGGACGGGGCCGGCCGGTGGAAGCGCATGTGGCACGTCACCCTTCCCGGGCTCCGCAGCGTCATCGTTCTGCTGCTCATCCTCCGGCTGGGCGACTCGCTGACCGTGGGCTTCGAGCAGATGATCCTGCAGCGGGACGCCGTGGGGGCCGAGGCCTCCGAGGTCCTGGACACCTTCGTGTACTACACCGGCGTGCAGAACGGCGACTGGAGCTACGCTGCCGCCGCAGGCCTGATCAAGGGCCTGGTGAGCCTGGCGCTGATCCTGACCGCCAACAAAGTTGCCCACATCTTCGGTGAGAGCGGTGTCTATTCCAAATGAGCACACTAACCAATAAGGCGCCCACTCGAGCCAGTGCCGCCAAACCTCCCAGGCAGCCGCGCACCAAACCGGAACGCCCTATCTGGGACGAAGAACCCGGAGCAGCGGCGAAGGCCGGCAAGATCGTGGTGCTCGCCGTCGTCGTCCTGGCAGTCCTGGGACCGCTGTACACGATCGTCCTCACCAGCATCTCCTCCCAGGCCACCATCACGCAGGCCGGCGGACTGGTCCTGGTCCCCGGGGAAATCTCCTTCGCCGCCTACCAGCAGATCCTCAGCGGCGGGGTGGTCACCAGGGCGGTGCTGGTCAGCGTGGGCGTCACGGCCACCGGAACGGCCCTGAGCATGGTGGTGTCCATCCTCTGCGCGTACGGCCTGTCCCGGCCGGGGTCCTTCGCCCACACGCCTATCCTGTTCACCCTGCTGATCACCATGTTCTTTAGCGCAGGCATCATCCCGGCGTACCTGCTGGTGTCCGGCCTGGGCCTGATCAACACCTACTGGGCGCTGATCCTGCCCAGCTGCATCTCGGTGTTCAACATCATCATCCTGCGCGGCTTCTTCATGGGCATCGACCGGGGGATCCTGGACAGCGCCAGGATTGACGGCGCCAGCGAGTGGCGCACCCTCACCCAGATCGTGCTGCCCATGTCCAAGGCCGTCACCGCCGTCATCGCCCTGTTTTACGGGGTGGGCTACTGGAACGCGTTCTTCAACGCCATCCTTTACATCAACGACAGCTCCATGAACCCGCTGCAGGTGGTGCTCCGGTCCTACGTGCTCCAGGGTGTTTCTGTTCCCGGCCAAGTGGATGTTGGCACCGGGGCGGCGGCAGGCCCGGCGCTGCAGATGGCCGTGATCGTGCTCGCCATGATCCCCATCCTGATCGTCTACCCCTTCGTGCAGAAGCACTTCACCAAAGGCGTGATGATCGGCGCGGTCAAGGGATGAGCGTTCCCGTGTCCCTGCGGCAGCTGTCAGCGGACCGCCGCGGTGCTTGCCCCCTCGGAGAGGGTGGGGGCGATGAGCCGCAGCTCGGCGGGCTTGGCCAGGCTCAGCCGGTCCATCACCATCTCCACGGCGGCGCGGCCGATGTCCATGGCGGGGATGGACACCGCCGTCCAGGGCAGGAAGGCGGACGTGGCCACATCGGCGGGGGCTATGACCACCACCGAGATGTCTTCCGGGACGGAGAGGCTGTGCGCGGCGAGGTTCTCGCGCAGGATGGGCAGCAGTCCCTCGTTGTGCACCAGGAGGGCGGTGATGGCCTCCGGACCGGCGAAGACCTTGTCCAGCGCGCGGGCCAGGTCCTTGGAGTTCGCCTCGCAGGCCACCGAAACATGCGTGACCTCAAGTTCCCGGCATGCCTCCTCAAAACCGCGCAGGGCCCGGTCCGCATAGGTGGCGTGCCGGCGCAGCGAGGCGGGCGGGGAACCGATGAAGGCGATGCCGCGGTGGCCCAGCTCCACCAGATGGCGGACCGCGGTGCGGGAGGCGCCGGCGAAGTCGAAGTCAACGCAGCTGAGGCCACGCGGATCGTCCGGCATGCCGATCAGCACTGCGGGCTTGTCCAGCTTGGCCAGCACGGGGATGCGCGGATCGCGGGCCTCGATGTCCATCATCACCAGGCCGTCCACCATGGACTGGGACGTCACCCGCTCAATGCTGCCGGCGTCGTCCTGGGTCAGGAGCAGGACGTCCTGGTTGAACGTCCGGGCCGTAGTCACCACGGCGGTGACGAACTGCATCACCACTCCCACGTTGACGTCCGCGCGGAGGGGCACCACCAGCCCCAGGACGTTGGAGCGGCTGGAGGCCAGAGCGCGGGCACTGGACCGGGGACTGTACTTCAGCCGCCGCATGGCCGCTTCGACGATTTCGCGGGTTTCTTTCGATATGGGACGGTTCCCGCTCATCACGTAGGACACGGTGCTCGTGGAAACCCCTGCCTCTTTGGCCACGTCACTGATGGTCGCCGCCGTTGAAGCCTTTCGATTACTCATATCCATCATTTAACCAAGGAATTCCATGCATCCTCGAAGCCACGGCCTGAGCGCCGTGACAGAGCGGGCCGGGCTGCTCTTCGGCGCCGATTACAACCCCGAGCAGTGGCCGGAGGAAAGCTGGCCGGAGGACATCCGGCTGATGCAGCAGGCCGGCATCAACCTGGTCACCCTCGGCGTCTTCAGCTGGGCACGCCTGCAGCCAACCGAGGGCACCTGGGACTTCGGCTGGCTTGACCGGATCCTTGCCCTCCTCGACGAGGGAAACATCAAGGTCTGCCTGGCCACGCCCACCGCATCGCCGCCGCCCTGGCTGGGGCACCGCTACCCCAGCACGCTGCCCACGGACGCCGCCGGGACGACGCTCTGGTACGGCTCCCGCAACCAGTTCTCGCCGTCGTCGGCCGTGTACCGCAGCGCCGCACGGCAGGTCACCGCAGCGCTCGCCGAGCGGTACGGCCAGCACCCCGCCGTGGTGATGTGGCACGTGGGGAACGAGCTGGGACAGATCAGTTACGACGACGAAACGGCCGCCGCGTTCCGCACCTGGCTGCTGCGCCGCTACGGCTCCCTGGAACACCTGAACTCGGCCTGGGGGACCACTTTCTGGAGCCAGGGCTACAGCACCTGGGAGGAAATCCTGCCGCCGCGCACGGCGCCGTACCTCCACAACCCCACGCAGGTCCTGGATTTCAAGCGCTTCACCTCGGAGTCGCTGCTCAGACTTTTCACCGCTGAACGGGACATCATCCGCCAGTACTCCCCGGATGTACCGGTCACCACCAACCTGATGGGGTTCTTCCGCGGCGCGGACTACTTCAGCTTCGCGGGGGAAACGGACCTGGTGGGCAACAACTGGTACACCGATCCCGGGCAGCCGCAGACCTGGGAACTGGGCGCCCTCACCCACGACCTGTGCCGCGGACTGGCCGGAGGAACACCCTGGCTACTGATGGAATCGGCAGCCTCCGCGGTGAACTGGCGGCCCCACAACAGCGCCAAGGAACCCGGGGCCCTCCGCGTGGACTCGTTCTCCGCCCTGGCCCGCGGTTCCGACGGCATCTGCTTCTTCCAGTTCCGCCAGTCCGCCTTCGGCGCCGAACGCTTCCACTCTGCCGTGGTGCCGCTGGCAGGGGAGGACACCCGCGTGTTCCGCGAAGTCGCGGAGCTCGGCTCCCAGTTGCAGGACCTGCGGCTCCTCGCCGGGACCCCGGCGCCGTCCCGGATCGCTGTCCTCTTCGACTGGAACAGCTGGTGGGCGGCGGAGGCCCCGGACTGCCCCACGGACAGGCTCGGCGTCCTGGACCAGCTGCAGGCCTACTACCGGCCGCTGCTGCGGCGCGGCCTGTCCGTGGAGGTGGTGCACCCCTCAACGCCGCTGGACCGGTTCGACCTGGTGCTCGTCCCCAGCCTCTTCCTCCTCACCGAGGACAACGCCGGGGCGCTGGCGTCCTGGGTGCACCGGGGCGGGACGGCCGTCGTCGGGCCCTTCACCGGGGTGGCGGACAGCAACGGCCACCTCCGGCAGGGGCGGTTCCCCTCTGTCCTGGCGTCCATGCTCGGCGTCAGCGGCGAGGAATGGCGGCCCCTGGCGGAAGGAATCGGCCTCGACTTCGCGGCGCCCCAGGACGGCGTCACTGCAGATGTGCCGGCCGGGCTCCAGGCCACTGTCTGGTCCGAGGACCTCCGCCTGGACGGCCCCGGCGCTGCGGCGGCGGCCACGTTTGCCTCCGGCTCCCTGGCTGGAAAACCGGCGGTAGTCCGGAACAGCCACGGCAGCGGCACCGCCTGGTACGCGGGGTGCGACCTGCCCGGTCCTGCGCTGGGGCACATCGTGGGGGAGGCCCTGGCAGCAGCCCGCATCTCCTTGCCGGTGGCAGGAACGCTGCCGGACGACGTCGAACTCGCCACCCGCGGCGGCCACCACTTCCTGCTGAACCACGGCGCGGAACCACGCACCGTGACGCTCACCGGGCAGTCTGTGGACGTGCTCACCGGGGACGCCTGCGGGCCCCGCCTGGCCCTGGAACCGTACGGCGCCCTGGTCCTCAAAGACAGCCCAGACCCTCTTGAGAACGGAAACTGACATCCCATGAAATTTACCGACGGCTACTGGCTGTACCGCAAAGGCTTCTCGGCGCTGCACCCGCGCGACGTTTCCGACGTTGTGGAGGACGAGCGGAGCCTGACGGTCTACGCACCCACCAAGCGCATCACCTCCCGCGGCGATGCCCTGAACCTTCCACAGCTGACGGTCACCTTCGACGCGCCCCTGCCGGACGTCATCGGCGTGACCATCGAGCACTTCCAGGGCGGGCTGGACAACGGCCCGCACTTTGACGTGAACCGCACGGGACCGGCGCCGCAGTTCAGCCGGGACGCGGACACGGCCAGCATCACCTCCGGCGGGCTCACGGCACGGATCAGCACGGCCGGGGACTGGGGCGTCGATTTCCTGGGGAACGGCAGGCTGCTGACCACCTCCACGCCGCGCAGCGTCGGCGTCATCACGGACGACGGCGGGCGGACCTTTGTGCACGAACAGCTCAGCCTGGGCGTGGGCACCAACGTGTACGGCCTGGGCGAGCGCTTCGGCGCGTTCGTCAAGAACGGCCAGTCGGTAGACATCTGGAACGAGGACGGCGGCACCTCCAGCGACCTCGCCTACAAGAACGTGCCGTTCTTCATCACCAACGACGGCTACGGGGTGTTCGTGAACCACCCGGAGAAGGTGTCCTTCGAGGTGGGGTCGGAGGTGGTGTCCCGAACCCAGTTCAGCGTGGAGGGCCAGAGGCTCCAGTACTTCATCGTCCACGGGCCCTCGCCCAAGGACATCATCCGCCGGTACACCGAACTGACCGGGCGGCCATCGCGGATCCCGGCCTGGTCATACGGCCTGTGGCTCTCCACCTCCTTCACCACGGACTACGACGAAAAGACCGTGAACTCGTTCATTGACGGCATGGAGGAGCGGAAGCTGCCCCTGTCCGTCTTCCACTTCGACTGCCACTGGATGAGGTCCTTCCACTGGAGCGACTTCGTCTGGGACCCCGCCACGTTCCCGGACCCGGAAGGCATGCTGGCCCGGCTCCACGACCGGGGGCTGAAGGTCTGCGTCTGGATCAACCCGTACATCGCCCAGCGCTCGCACCTGTTCCGGGAGGGGCTGGAGCGGGGCTTCCTGGTCAAGCGGCCGGACGGGTCGGTGTGGCAGTGGGACATGTGGCAGGCCGGCATGGGGCTGGTGGACTTCACCAACCCTGACGCCGTGCTCTGGTACCAGGACAAACTCCGCGGCCTGCTGGGCCAGGGTGTGGACTCGTTCAAGACGGACTTCGGCGAGCGCATCCCCACCGATGTGGTGTGGCACGACGGGTCCGATCCGGACAGGATGCACAACTACTACGCGCAGCTGTACAACAGGACGGTTTTCGACCTGCTGTCCAAGGAGCTGGGCGAAGGCGAAGCCGTGGTGTTTGCGCGATCCGCCACGGCCGGCGGCCAGACCATGCCGGTGCACTGGGGCGGGGACTGCGAATCCACGTTCGCTGCCATGGCTGAATCGCTGCGCGGCGGGCTGTCCCTGGCGGCGTCGGGCTTCTCCTTCTGGAGCCACGACATCGGCGGCTTTGAGGGCACGCCCGAGCCGGAAATCTTCAAGCGGTGGATCGCGTTCGGGCTGCTGTCCTCGCACTCGAGGCTGCACGGGTCCAACTCCTACCGTGTGCCGTGGCTGGTGGATGAGGAATCCGTGGACGTGCTCCGGCACTTCACGGAGCAGAAGATGCGGCTGATGCCCTACCTGCAGATGGCGGCGGAGCAGGCGTACGCGGAGGGGATTCCCCTGATGCGTCCGCTTTTTATGGAGTTCCCCCAGGACCCGGGCTGCGCGCACCTGGACCGGCAGTACATGCTGGGGCCGGACATCCTGGTGGCACCGGTCATGGACCCGTCCGGCACCGTGTCCTTCTACCTGCCCGAGGGCACCTGGACGCACCTGGAAACAGGGGAGCAGCTGGCGGGCCCGCGCTGGCACCGCAAGGAGTATTCGGTGATGCAGGCTGCCACGTGGGTCAGGGAAGGGGCTGTGCTGCCCATCGGTACAGTGTCGGACCGGCCGGACTACGACTGGGCACGGGACATGCAGTTCCGGGCGTTCGCGGCGGCGGACGGGACACGGCGCATCGACGTGCCGTCGCCGGACGGTTCCACCACGGACTTTGAGGTGACCGTCAGCGGCGGCGACGTGTCCGCCGTCGTAGCCTGATGGAATCTGTCACCGAGGCGAGGATACCCACAGCCATGAAGACCCTGGGCCGCACTGGCCTCCCTGTCAACGATGTGTGCGTCGGCACGAGTTCGCTGGGAAACCACCCGCGGAACGGCACCGCGGCGGAGCGGAAGGCAACGGCAGTGGCGGCCGTCCGCGCCGCCGCGGAACGGCACCGCGGCGGAGCGGAAGGCAACGGCAGTGGCGGCCGTCCGCGCCGCCCTGGCCGGGCCTTTCAACTTCCTGGACACCTCCAACGAATACGGTCACGACGGCGGCAGCGAGCGCTGGATCGGGCAGGTCATCCGGGAAGCGGGCGGGCTGCCGGAAGGCTTTGTCCTGTCCACGAAAGTGGATCCCATCCTGGGGACGGCGGACTACTCCGGGGACCGTGTCCGGCGCAGCGTGGAGGAAAGCCTTGAGCGGCTGGGGCTGGACAGGCTGCCGCTGGTCCACTTCCACGATCCGGAGAAGATCAGCTTCGGGGAGGGTGTTGCGGCGGGCGGGCCGTTGGAGGCGCTCGTTGATCTGAGGGACCAGGGGGTGATTGGGCACCTCGGCGTGGCCGGCGGACCCATCGACCTGGAACTGAAGTACCTGGCCCTGGATGTGTTCGACGTGGTGATCAGCCACAACCGGTACACGCTGGTCGACCAGACGGCGGAGCCGCTCATCGAGGACGCACGACGGCGGGGCGTCGCCTTCATCAATGCCGCGCCTTTTGGCGGCGGCCTGCTGGTGAAGGGGCCCGATGCCACCACCAACTACTGTTACCGGCCGGCCAGCCCGGAACTGCTGGGCCGTGTCCGGAAGATGCAGGAGCTCTGCCGCGAGTATTCGGTGCCGCTCGCCGCCGCGGCCCTGCAGTTCTCCACCCGCGATCCCCGCATCACCTCAACCATCGTGGGGATGGCGGAGCCAGAGCGGGTGGCCGAGGCGGCACGCCTGGCGCAGTGGAGCATCCCGGAGGACTTCTGGGGACGCATGCTGCCGTTGGCTTCGGCCGGGAATGCGGATTTGGGTTAGGGGTCTGACTGGAAATTACCAGACATAGTCACGGGAATTGTCGACCGGGGGACGAACTCCAGCATCCCGCGACTCTTGCAGTGGTGCCGCCGCGGTCCTCACCTGGTCCCCGAGACGTGACTGTCTCCCAAGGGTTTCGAGGCGATTTGATGTGTAGCGTTTGGGGCACCTTCACCGGGCATTTTTTCGGGCGGGTCTTACGGGAATCGTCGGGCACCGGGATGCCACGCTCCTCAATGGAAATCACCTGTCTGTCGCACTGACCCGGCTGGGGACCGGCTTACGGGCGCATCGCAAGTCAATGGAATGTAATAGGTTGCTGTGAATGTCGCTTCGAGCGGATAGCGTCGTCAGCAAAACGAGAGACAGGCTAATTGTGCAGATCTGGGCAGTGAGTAGTCGTCACGCTTTTTCGCGGGATGAACTGAACCAGCTTGTGGACCTTGAGCTCGGGCACCCGTATACCCTGTGGGCAATCAGTAGCCAAGGTGACAGCTTGGAATGCTTAGCTTCCTCGGGGTGGGGGGAACGGGTTTTCGCTCCCAGTTGGTGGCCAATAAAGGCATTCGAGACCTTTGACATGGCTCTTCCCCCTCATTGGCGGTTCGCCATAGAGACGGAACGGGATTGGGTACTAGGGGACGAATACTTTGTTGCTGACCCCGGAAAGCTGTTCGAACTTCTAGATCGGGATGAGCAAGCCGTCGCGGACTTTTATCAGTACGCCCAGGCGTCGCTCCGGTTTGAAGAGATCGGGACGTGGAGGCGGCGTGTCGACAAGGTACGCCATCAGCTAACGCCTGACGAGGTCATCCAGGCCTTTGCCCTCATCGAAGCGGCCGAATTCGACATTTTGAATGACTGGCTTAAGCAGCTGGAAACCTGAAAACGAGCCGGAAAGTGCCGGTTCGGATAAGAACCACGCACTGCGGCTCGAAAGCTGCCAACTTGGCTAACGGAACAGTGTCCGGTGAGGGATCCCCTTACGGGACAGCTCAATTCCCCCGTGTCTCATAACCTAAACGCCTTGCATCCCTAGCTATAGAAGACAGCATTGTTGTCTTCGGAGCGGCGAGACTCCTCGGATGCCCCCTAACGATCTGGCTGGGGATCCTTCACCGGAAGCCGGACATCCCACACCCAGGACCAAGTGTCTTGATCGAGGTTGCTGTGCTGTTACTGGGACTGCGAGAGGTAAACGACGAATATTCCTGAGAAGCCGAGGGCCCCTGAAACGATAAGCAAAGGGACAAAGATCTCTTTCCGCCTGAAGAGTTGACCGGTCCGCTGTTTGTCGATGAATCCGTAAAGTACCGAAACCAGCAGGCCCAGGAACCCCAGCCCGAAAAGCGTCACCCCTACTGGAGTCATCGGCCCGGCTCCTTGATCGGAACGCGACGAATCCATATGAGCATGACTACTCCCACCAGGACTGGCCACGCTGTCCACGGCCACTCACTATTGCCCGTAATTACAAAGATCACGCATCTGGTCAGAGCCAGAAAGGTGAGAATTGACGTGCCGACCGTCAGTATCAACTTCTGCGAACGCGAAAACGGCCCTACTCCAAACATTCCCACCCCATGTTCAGGACTATGCACCAAGCTCGCAGAGCACGGTACCGTCATTTCATCGTGACAATACGGGACTGGCTGCCTTCTTTCTATAGTCGCAATTCGAGCAGTTCCCGCCCTGATAGGGGATCCATTACCGTAATGGCTCGATGCGCGCGGTTGTCCCGTACAGCGCTAGTCTGGCTCCATGAAGCGTGGGTGGGCACTCCTCCTTGCAGTCGGCAGCATCGTCGCAGTGTTGGCGGTAATCGCTGTGATCGGCGGCGGGTCCCGTATTCCCCGTGCGTGCCCAGCCATTGGTTATGCCTATACAGGTCCCGTGGAGTTGGTGTTTTCCACTCCGCCGACGTCCGTTGCAGCTTGTTTTGGGGAAGAGTGCATGCCTGAACCGGTGGCACAAAATGATGAGCGGAAGTGGCTGGTGCCCCAATCCGCGCCTTACCTGAACAAGCCCGTAAGCGTTACTTCGATCAAAGTTGAGGCCACAGCTGCCATTGGCGGCCGAACAGCGGTTGAACTGCCAGTAGAAACTGCATCCACCGGAGAACATCCTTTCGGGGTCGGATGCGGGGGGCCTTTCAGGTTCAAGCCCGTTCAGGTCACTTTTAATTGAGACCGTCGCGTAAAGGTTCCTCTTGAGACAGCTGAACCCGTATGTCTCATAACCCGAGCGCCTCGTATCCCTAGGGATTCGAGGCGCTGAGGTTTCGAGACGGCCCAGGTGAGCTGTGGTCCTGGCGGCGTCCAGGAAGGCACAGCTGAGCAGATCCTGCACGGCGACAGCTACGATGGTGCCGAATCAAGGGGCTTCCTGGAGCTGCTGCAGTGTGGCCGGGGCAGCGGCGATTTCGATGATGCCTTCGTCTGAGTTCAGAGACTGAATCTTTCCCGTTGAGGGATCCTGTGGCAGAGACCGGTTTAGCCCTGGTAGCCGCTTGCCCGACGCAGGTCGACGGTCAAGGCGCGGGAATTGTTTATCTGTCCAACCGCCTCAGGCTTGCTCGGAATATGACCCCAGGGGCGGACGAGGCCGTCTCCTTGATATCGAGGAATGAGATGAACATGCAGGTGAAAAACGTCCTGCCAGGCCGCCTCTCCGCTGCTCTGAATCAGGGTCAGTCCTTGAGGATTCAGCTGTCGTTTGAGGAGGCTGGCAACGCTCCATGCGCCTCGCATTGTGGCTGAAAATTCATCACCTCCCACATCGAATGCGTTGACCGCATGCATGCGTGGCACGACCAAGGTGTGCCCCTGAGTCGCTGGAGCGATATCGAGAAAAGCCACGACGTCGTTGTCGGCAAAGAAAATTTGGTCTCCGGGATCGCGGTCAACGATGCCGCAGAACAGGCAATCGTTCCGGTCCGATATTTGAGCTTCTAGTCCCATGCTCAATATGTACACGACTGAAACGTCTGCCGTTGCCCGGTCCCCTCACGGGCAGCTGGACCGTGCTCCGCATTGCGTTGATGTGTCTCGAAACTTCGTCGCCTCGAATCCCTAGCCATAAAAGACAGCGAATCGCGCGTGTTGCGACCGGTTGAGGATCCTTACCGATTGTCGTGAAGTAGGGCGAGCAGGGACCGGAAAGGCCCTGCGTCGAATTCAACTCGCCGACGCACAGACCATGCTACGGCTGCGTCCACTGCATCCCCCATGGCGTGGACGCAGTAGGCATACGGATCAGCCGGGGGGTCATTCGGTACCGCTATCTAGCGACCGATAGTACTGCGCCCGCGTCTCAAAACCTCAGCGCCTCGAATCCCAAGGGTTTCGAGACCACTCAAGGTTTAGCGGACGCCGCACCTTCACCGGCAGTCCTACGCCGCGTCCAATGGGAATTAGCAATCTGCTGACCGATTAGAAGCCTGACGAACGTGGGCGTACTAAGTGCGTAGACGTTGAAGGGCCGGCTTACGGGCAGTGCTAAGTGGACGCCTCGGGTCGCAAAAGCTCGGCACGGGACTGGGCCGAACAACTGCGAATCCTCGCACCTAGCGGGCGTGGAAATGACTGGCGAATTCTTATGGAACCTTGGTTGGGTTGCCGGACACTTATAGATATGGGGGACAGTAAGGACTCATCCACAGACAAGGAGCTTTGGCAACGCGCCATCGACGGCGACGGCCCGGCTTTTGCCTCGCTTTTCAAGCGCCACAGGGACCGGGTCTTTGTCCACAGCCTCCGGCTGGTGCGAACCGCATTTGAAGCTGAAGACGTCACAGCGGTGGTGTTCCTTGAAGCATGGCGCTGCAGATCCAAAGTGCGACTCGTTGACGACTCGATGCTCGGCTGGCTATTGGTAACTGCCACAAATGTTGCCAGGAACAAGATCAGGTCAAGGCTTCGATATGAACGGCTGCTGCGGAAACTTCCCCAAAGCCCCACCGTGCCGGATCACAGTGACTCCGTAGCTGAAGCAGTTGACGAGGGCCGCCGTTCCCAGCTTCTGCATCGCGCCTACCGCGCACTGGGCCGGCAGGACCAGGAAATCATCGCCCTATGTGTCTACGAGGACATGAGTACGTCTCAGGTGAGTGCACTGTTAGGAATTCCTCCAGGCACGGTGAAATCCAGGCTCTCACGCGCAAAGAGCAAGCTCTCACAGCTGATGAACCCATCTACTGGGCTCCTGCCGCCACGGACCGCTTTAACGTCTGAGGAGGACTAAGCATGACCAACAAATCACATTCGCCGAAATTTGACCCGGCCCGCAGCGCAGCCATCGAGTCTCTTGTGACAAAAGTCGCGCAAACTGGGACCCCGGAAAACCAGCATTTCCAGAACACCAAAGGCAAACGAATATTGCTGTCTGGTGTCGCTATCGCCCTTCTTGCAACCGGTGGGGCGCTGGTCATGCAGATGCCAGTCACGGACAAAAGCTCCATAGCCTGCCTGGCAAGAGCCGAACTCCATGGCAACAGCTTCCCCGGAACAACCATGGTCCTGGGAGTACCAAGCACAGCCGAACGCCCAGACAGCACAATTATGATCGAAGACGCTCTGTCACTATGCCGAGCAGCGTGGGCACAAAACGCTATCGACCCCAATGACCCTGACGGCCGAGCACATCCAAGCCTTTACGACCCCAGCTCATCCCACCCGGTGCCGAGCCCTCTGACTGTATGCGTCCTCCAGGACGGTAGGGCCGCTGTGATTCCCGGTGACGAAAGAGTCTGCGGCACTCTTGGACTTGCCCTAAAAACCGATCCCGAGCCCAGTCCCTAGGCGATAGCTTTAGGAGCGCAACGCTGGGCCCTGAGGTCCCAGCACCTGCTAGGGCTGACACATAAATCCCTCAGAACGTCCCGCTGAGAGATCCTTCACCAGGGCACCTACCGTATAACCAGCTCATTGCTCGCGGGACCGGCCCTGGTTGAGACATCTTTAGGTCTGGACATGAATCTGAAGTTTTTTTGATTCTGCGAAACCTTTTAGGCTTTGCCGGACACTAAAGGGCATGGGGAGCATAGAAACCGGCGACGAGGGGCTTTGGCGCCAGAGCCTTCTGGGCCAGGGAGACGCCTTCGGCGCCCTGTACGACCGGCACCGGGACAGGGTCTTCCGCCACGCCTACCGGCTGTGCGGGAACCACCACGATGGCGAAGATATCATGGCTGCCGCCTTCCTCGAACTTTGGCGACGACGAAAGCACGTCCGGGTGGTCGAAGGATCAATACTTCCCTGGCTACTGGTCACGACAACGAACATGGCCCGTAACCGCGCCCGCGCTGTAGCCCGCTACCAACGGCTCCTGAACTCCCTGCCCCGTACCCAAGAAGACAGTGACCCCACTGCGGATCCCTTCCGCAGATACCAAAACCAACTCGATCAGGACCTTGCGCAGGCTCTTGCCACGCTGTCTGCAGAAGACCTGCACCTGGTGAGCCTGATCGTTTTCGAAGAGCACACCATCGCCGCGGCCGCTGCCGTCCTCCATCTGACACCAGCCGCAGCAAAATCACGGATGCACCGGGCCCGGCAACGACTACGGGCCGCCCTCGACGGCAAGGCATCAGCGCAGAACCCTCCCACCGCTCCCACACCAGTTTTGGAAGGAGAACGGCCATGAACCAGCTCCACGTCGACAACGTGTTCAGTGACGCGCTACGCGCCGAACTCACTGCAAGAGTTGAGAAAGCCGCACCTGTCCGCGCCCGGAAACGCACCAGGCTTTGGGCCGGGACCGCAGTAGTCGCCGGCATCGGCGTCCTCGGCGGCGTAGGCGCGACCGCCGCCGGCCTTTTCGTCACCCCTGGATCCACGCAGGTAACGCCCTTGGCATCCCCAGTAACGGAGACTCACACGGGGACGGCCACCGTGCAGCTCGGTCCGCCCCCGGAAGGCACAACGGGCATTGAAATGCAGTTGCACTGCCTGAGTGCGGGAACTTTTTCTTACTCCCGCGGGGCCAGTAACACCTGCGACCAGGACGATGTAGGAACCCCCCAGGACTGGACCGGATACACAATTCCCCTCACCCCCGGGGAGGAAAGCATCACCATCACAACAAGCCCCGATGCCAGCTGGAAAATCACCGCCCAGTACGTCAACACCAAGACCACCGAGTGGGCAACCAACGCCGACGGAGACACCTACGGCGCGCAGAACGAGAACGGAAGCCCCGACATGGTCGCCGTGATAGCAACCAATGGGACCAGAGGCTATGTCTACCGGACAGAACTTGAAGATGCCGACGGTACCGCAGCGATGAAGACCTTCAAGAGTCCGGCAGAAGCCCTCGCATGGCAGGAAGCCCGCCTAGGCAAAGACTTTGCCATTCCCGTTTACAACGTGACTGGCAAGACGGTCGTAGGTGAATTCGTCATCAGCTATTCTGCCGGGAACTTCGGGGTCGTTGGAGAGCCGGCGCCGGAATGCGCGGGAGTCCCGCCAACACTAGGTCCCGGTGAGGCATGGCCTTGCCCGGGTTTGTCGCCAACAGAAACCGGATACCCAGCTATCCCTGTCCCTTCCAACTGATACAACAACACATGCCCGTTAGTCGATCCGTCACCGGACCGTACAGACAAGCTGCTTCGAAACCCTATGGATTCGAGACGTTGAGGTTATGAGGCACTGGCGTTCAGCTGCCCGTAAGGGGACCCCGTACCGGGTTGGGGTTCCAGTTTGGAATGGTCCGTGCTGTGCTTAAAGCAGGTTCAATAGCTCAATGGGGGCAGCTATGCACTCAATTCGGATCGCACCGCCAGCGGTGTTGGTTGTTTTAGCGGTAGTCACTGCTTGCACGCCGACCCAACCGGATCCGGTATTGGGTACCGCCAGTCCGCGGCTTCACCTTTCCTCCAATTTGACTTGCCAGGATGCATGGCAAGGTAGTCCACCACCTGCACCTGAAGCTCCGACAGCCGAAGGTGTCTCATCGCTTGCATGGAAGGGCAGCCCTGCCAGCTATTCATGGCCCATCCGAGACGAGATGACCGGATATTCCTACACGGACGGCGGAGGCACGAAATATGGGGCTTGGAAGACGCCGATAACCGTAGCGGCAGGATCCGGGGAACGGACCATCACCATCGACAACCCCGCAGACGCGTCACTCATCGTTTCCTCTGCGACAGAATGGGAAACCAGCGAAGAGCTCCGACAAGGAGACTTCGACTTACCGAGTTCTTATACCCTCAGCGCATGTGAAGACCGGCCTACGCAGTTCCCCGGAATGACTTTGGTCCAAGGGCCAGCCTGTGTGGTTATCAAAGTGACCACGACTGCTACCGGTAAATCCTCCACAGTTTCGGTGCCCATGTATGGGGGCACCTGCTCCTAGCCATGCCGGGGGCAGCGAACGCCGCCTCGCGCAGACTGTCTCTCTTGGCTAGGAATTCGAGGCACAGAAGTTATGAGACACGGTGGTTCAGCTGTTTCGGGAGGATCCGCTTGCGGGCGTCAGGCAAGTGTGTCGTCCCGGGCTGTTCACCCAGCCAATGCTTGTCAAAGGGATCGGTTCGGCAACAGCGTAGCCTCTGCATATGGGGATCTCACTTCGACTTCTTGTTTTCGGTTTGTCGGCGCTACTTACAGGTTGTTCAGCGGTTCCTGCCTCAATCGTCGAGTCTGAACGCCAAGGTGGCCTCCCAGCTGAAGCAATCACCGCCCAGCCCAGTTCGGCTCCAGATCCATCATTTCCCTTTGCTACTGCAGGTTGGCTAGATTCCGGCGCAAGGTTCGCGGTCGTGCTGAGCGGCAGTTCGAGTTGTCCTGCTTTCCCAGCCTCCATTGAAGTCGTCAGTTCTCATCACATGAAGCTGAACATTGAGAGCCGAGGCGGGCCAAACTGTACAGCCGACATGGCTCCTCGAACCTACGTGATGAGGACTCCAAGTGCTGTGGATGTCTCACGCGAGGTCACACTGGAATATGGAGAACGGAAAGTCGTTCTTCCAGCCCTGTGATTCACCGCGGTTGCGGTCGCGTCCACCCTGCCCGGTATCGGTTCCTCTACCGGCGGCGGCACTGTCGCAGACAGGCTGCTTCGAATCCCTAGGGTTTCGAAATGGCAACGCCTTTCAGGCCCTTTCGC
>NZ_JABTYH010000050.1 GCF_013314975.1 Pseudarthrobacter oxydans
GCCGCACCGCTCCGAGGCGCACCTGGTCTACAGCTCCGGTGGCAACGGGCCAACCATCGTGCCGCAGGAGGACAGTGCCATGGACGTCGCCCACGACGTCGGAGAGAGCGTGGCCGCCAGCTGGTACGGCACCGTCACCCAGGGCGAGCTCAACGAACTCCTTGCCGACCGGCCCATCCTGCCCGCCGACATCGACCGAGTGCTCCTGAAAGATTGCGCCCAGCGGATCGGCGAATACAAGACCGACCTGCAGGCCGTCCGCCGCGCGCTGCGCGAAGCCTTCTGGACGAAGCTGGATCAGCTGATCTAAGCCCTGCTGCACGTGTTCTTCAGAACGGATTGCTTCCGTTGCCGCCGCCCGAAATGCACATCCCTACTTCAGGGTTGCCGACCAGTCCCCGTCAGCAGTGACCTCGTATAAGCCCGGAGCCCAGACCACGGTGCCGTTGTAGGCTCCGATCTCGTTGATCAGCAGGTCCGCGCGGGTGCCGTAGCTGTGCACCGCAATGTTGGACGAGCCGCTGTGCGTGAAGGTTGCCGGCTTGGCAGCGCCCTTGTAGTAGAAGACATCATCCCCGTGCCCTGTCATCGGCGCCGTCCCGTCAAAGGTTCGGACGCTGGCCAGCGGCACAAGCTTGACCGTCCAGGCCCCATCGGCGGTGATTTTCAGTGCCGTCGTCTCGCCCCGACTGGTCCGCACGTCGAACAGGACCGTTCCGCTGTAGTTGCCGATCGTGTTCACGAGCAGGTCCGAGTTGCCCAGCGAGGCATCCAAGGTGTGGACGGCAAAGTTGCTGTAACCGTTGTGCGTGATGACAGCGACCTGGGGGCCGGTCCCGTGCTTGGTGATGGAAACGACATCAGCGCCCGCGCCGGCGTACTCCTTGGGGGCTTCGGCCGCGGCCTTGGCGGCTGCTTCGTCGGCGGCCTTCTTGGCGGCGGCGTCAGCTTCGGCCTTGGCTGCAGCAGCCTTGTCCACCTTGTCCTTGTCGTAGGCTGCCGCCTGCTCCGGACAGAGTTCGAGGACCTTAGAGGCCGCGGTCCTGAACGGTTCTGCCACGAACTCGAAGTCGGTCCCCTTGGCGGTGGCGAGGTCATTCAGGGGAGCAGCCATCTCGGTGATGAGCGGCTTCAGATCGTCGTTGGCGGTGTTGGCCACGAACTCAAGGTCGGTGGCGTAGATTTTCGCCTGGGTCTGGTCGGACTTGCCAATCGAGTCGGGCAGGCCGCTCAGGAAGTTGACCGCTGCGAACATTCGGCCCTCGTCGCCGTTGGCAAAGAGCTGGTGGCAGGTCTGTTCGGCGGTGAAAGCCGGTTTGGTGGTGGCAGGTGCCGCGGATGGCTCCGCCGTTGAGCCTGCAGTGGCCCCGCCGCATCCGGTCAGGACAAGGACAACGGCCGCTGCCGCAGCAGGAAAAAGCTTATTCAATGGGTCCCCCATGTGATTGATGAAATAACGGAATCGTACGGCACAACCCGGCAATTGACTTGACGGGCCGCGTCATAATCCGGTAGAGGACGGTCAGCCGATGGCGGGGTATTGGTTGTTGCGGGGGAGTGCGGCGACAACGGTGCCGCAGTCCAGGGCCCGGTATGAGCTCCGGGGAGGGTCTGAAGTGTGCTCATGCCCGCGTTGTGCGCCGCCGAGGTTTCGTCAGGACGACCTGCCCCCTGGTCTGCCAAGGAAAGGGTGGCAGTCGGTGGCCGGCTAAGGGACCTTGTCCAAGTGTTGCGGGCAGAAGGTAGTGACGCCAAGCTTACGGATCGACTTTAGCTCTTCGTGCGTGTATTCGATGCCGGCAGGAGCCGTAACGAGACCGTCGGATGCGATGGCCGCCTCTTTCTCCGTGCCCTTCTCCACACCCGTGTCGTAGACGTCGCAGAAGATCTTTGCGACCTCGAGCTGGTTCACCGTGTCCGTCGACTTCATGGCGGGGTGGGCTGACCGCAGAGCGTTCAGGAACTTCTCATCGTCCGTTACTGCTGGAGCCGCGCCTGAGACCGCTTTGTCGGCGGCGTCCAGCTCCGGCGTGCAGGTCTCAACCACTTTGTCCTTCGCTGCGGCGAATGAGTCACCCACCGACCATGAGCCGGAATCCTCATGTGCCTGGACGAAATCCTCGAAGAGGATCCGCATTTCGTGAAGAGGCTCGGCCAGTTCGGGCTTGGCGGTTTCTGCCACCTCGGCAAAACGCGTTGCGTACGCGTCGGCGGTCTCAGCCGTGTCCGCGTCAATGGATTCGACGTCTCGCAGGAAGACCAAGGACTCGGTGGCCAGGGAACTGGAGCCCTCGCCAAAAAGGGACATACAGGTGGTCAGCAGCGGCACAGTGTCCTTCTTCAAGGTGGCGGCCGACGCCGACGGCGATGACGTTGGCGACACTTCCTGCGTGGCTGTTTCGGCCGGAGCTCCGCATCCTGTCAGTATCAGTGCAGCTGCGGTCAGTAGCGAGAAAGGCAGTGCTTTCAAGGGTCCCCCATTAGAAATTTCCGAGCCGGGAGGGCTTCGGATGTGCTCATGATACTTGCCCTGATGCTTCCCTTGTTCCGGGGATGCTCAGGGCTGATGGGTCTACTTCCGGACGCGGTCGATAATCTCCCAAATCTTCAGCAGTGTCTCCATCGACAACTCCTTTGGGAGGGACCGGGCAGCGAAGGTCTTCATCTTTGCTTTTCGCAGAGACCGGTGCGTTGGCGGCGACCGTTTTGCCGTCGAGGATGACGTAGCCGTGAAGGCCGGTGGCCTCACGGCGGGTGAGCAAGGTTGCGGAACCGCTCTGGGCGACGGCGGAGGCGAAGGTGCCTGCCCGTTGCGTGAAGGTGGTGGGGTTGGTGTCGATGCCGCCTGCGCGGGAGAGCCTGAAAATCCGAAGGTCCATGCCCTAGACCATGCGTAGAATCGACCCCCGCGTCCCAGAGACCTCATACCCCGGATTTACGGGCTTACGGATTCCGCACTTAAAAATGCAAAACCCGTAAAACGCGGGAAGCCAGGATCCGAGGTTTTGCCCGGCTTCGGGCCTCTCCTACGTGTGGTTTGTGGAGGATAGGAGCCCTCATCTTCTCGGATCCCGCCTGTACTTCTCAGTGTGCGGCATCCCTCGCAGAGGAGCAGCCCTGCGGGCCGCTGGCCTTCGTCCCATTCGGTGGCCGGGCTCCGCCCTGGGCCTCACCCATCATGGCCCTCCGGCCGACCCCCAACCCGACGGGACTGCCGTCCCGGCCCGTCAGCCTGCGGCCGCCGTGCAAGGGGCTTCGCCCCAGGATGAGCCAATCATCTCCCAGCCTCGGCTGACAGTGGACCGGTTGGACAGCGCTGCGCGCGGTGACGTCGTGGAACGGTCAGGCCCTCGTCCTGCGGAGCTCTTGTGGTGGTAGGGGCTTCGCCCCGGGAAGGCAGGGGTCATCGACGCGTTCGGCTCAGAGTCATCGAGAAGGGGAGCACGCTGCGCGAGCAGCGAGGAGGAGCGCACAGTCACCGGGTCGTGGCACGTCCAGCTCGACGAATCGTGCAGCCAACGATCAGTCAACCGGACGGACGAAGTCCGGCTCCTGGCCGCAGGCCATCGTCCTTGCAGGAAGCCCACCGGGTGAGAAGCCCCGCTGCGAAGCAGCAGGTCAACGGGCCGACAACGAACAGCCCAACGTGAAGGGAAGGGCCGGCGGCAGCCGGACCAGGACCACGCAAAGACACCGAGGAGTGCAACGGACCGGAACACGAGACGCCATGTCTTCGGCCAACTCCCCGGCGCGAAGCGCCTAACCACCCGACCAGAAGCCCCAGGGGAAACGAGCAGCCAACGGGAAGCACAACGGTACGGGCGGCGCAGCCGCCTAGCCCCGCAGGGAAAGCCCAGGCCAACACAGAAGGCAGCCCAGCCGGGTGCCCCAAGGAGCGCAGCGACGCCGGCACCAGGCGGGCGGGCCCCGCACCGGACCAGGGCGCGCAGCGCCCAGGTCCTCGCTCAGCCCGGCGCCCCGCGCCAACGGGAAGCCAGGCCGCGCAGCGGCCAAGAGGTCAACATAAAGGAAGCGATCAGTGTGACGGACGAGAAGGAAAACGAACCGGGGAACTTGAAGGGTCCGGGCGAAGGCGCGCAGCGCCTGAGCCCCTCTTAATATGCCAACCCCCGACCCTCCGCCGACCAAGCTCACAGCAGTCACCGGGACTCACAGGCCGACACGGCTTGGGGCTATCGCCCGCCCGAACACTCCGCGTCCGGCGAGCCAGCCAGCGGAGCGGGCGGGCCGGGGTCGCGGCTATCGCCGGGCCGCTGACCGGTGGTGTCCGCGGAGTAGACTCGGTCGAAACGATCAGGGTTGGGGGACTCATGGGAATGTCAGCAGCAGCTTCACCGGCGGCGGCCGGGTACAACCGGATGGCCATCATTTCGGTGGTCTGCGCCGTCGTTGCGGTGGCCGGATTCTTCTTCGCAGGCCTCACCGTCCTGGCGGTTTTCGCCGTCGGCGCCGGGCACGTCGCCGTCAACCAGATCAACTTCGACGGTGGGCAGGGCCGGCAGCTCGCGCGCGGTGCTCTGGCCATCGGATACGCCATCGCGATCTTCGGGCTGCTCTTCTCCGTAATGGTTGTGTTCAGCGCCGTACCCACGATGTAGGAGACCGCCTTGAAGCCGGCCGTCCCCTCGGACCACACGGCCTGGCAGGTCAGACTGCGGAGAGTCAGGTTGTGGACTTGGCGTCGCGGACGGTGACGCCGGAGTCGATGGCCTCGTCCAGTTCCTCGGCGAACGGGGCGTCGGGGCAGACGATGCGGGCGGCGTGCATCATTTGTCCGTTCTCCGGGTTGGTCTTGGTGTAGACGAAGGGTTCCCAGGAAGCGCAGGCCTCGATGATCAGCGCGTACACCCGTTCGTCGGTCCAGTACGCCGAGGTCTCGGTGCCTTTCGCGAGTCGGATGGCCTCCCGGTCGTCGGCCGAGAACGAAGCAACTCCGACACCTTGTGTTCTCGTGACCCGACAGCCGTGGAGGGTGTCCGGGCTCGATTTTTCCCACGCTTCCTCCACGGTCCAGAAGCTCACCGGAGTCTTCATCGCGTCCATGCACTGCAGCATGAACTCGTTGCGGACAGCGCTGATGCGGGGGCCGGGAGCAGGCTCATTGTCGGCAGCGGGGACGGTGCAGGAGGTCAGGCCCAGGGCGACGGCCACCAGGGTGATCGCGGTTGTGCGGTGCACGGCTTCCCCCTTCCAGCGACGAGACACTGCGGCGTGAACGCATCGTATCGGGGCCGGGGCGGTCGCGGGACGGTCTTGACCAAAGCTTGCGGATCAAGTGCCATCGTGCGGGCGTAGACTCAGGCGCCATGAAGCCGGTCATCCTCCTCGACATCGACGGTGTGCTCAACCCGGCCCTGCGCGCACGGCCCGGTGACCTGGCGCCGGACCCACAGCTGTCCTGTGAGAAGAAGTCCCTGGTCCGCCGGCTGTCACGGTCCGGGCGCATCGCCTGGGTGTCGACGTGGCCGGCAGAGATGACGGCCACGCTGGAGCGGCAGCTGGAGCTGGATGTCGAGCCGCTGCGGGTGACCCTGCTGTTGCGAGCCGGTGACGGTGATGAGCCGACACCGAAGCTGCGCTCGGTCACCAGGTGGCTGGCCAGGATGGAAGACGCCGGTGACGCCGACTGGGATTCGGTCGTGTGGATTGATGACGTGCTTGGGCCGGACGCGCGGGAGTGGGCCCATGCCCTCGGGAAGCCGGTCCTGCTGGAGAACCCGGATCCGGTGCAGGGGTTGGGCGAGGCGCACGTGGTTGCGGTCGAGGTGTTCGTTGAGAACGGCGGCGGAGGGGTCGGAGCTCCGACCCCCTAGAGGGGGAGCAGTGTTCTACCCGGCCACGCTGCCGAGGTACTCCTCGAGCGTGATGCCGCGGGCGGCGATCTCGGTGGCGGGTCCGACGCCGACGTAGCGGAGGTGCCAGGGCTCGTAGACGTAGCCGGTGATGTGCTCCGCTCCTGGCGGGTACCGGATGATGAACCCGAAGAGATGGGCGTTCGCTGCTGCCCAGGCTGCGGCCGGCTGATCCGCGAAGCACGCCGTCATGCTGCACGTCCCGCTGCCGTCACCGATGTCCATGGCCCAGCCGGTCTGGTGTTCGGAGTGGCCCGGGCGTGCGCTGACAGCCTCGGCTGCTTCAGCACCGAGCGCGGACGTGTGGCCTTCACGGATTATGGCCTGGGTGGTGAAAGAGCGGTACCCGCTGACCAGGGTGATAGCTACGCCGTCGGCGCGGGCGGCGGCGAACATGGCTTCCGCCGCGGCAGCTGTCGCAGCGTTCAGGAGTGGTGCGGCGCCGGGGGAAGCGGACGGGACGTTGGGGTGGACCAGGTCGGCGGGAACGTAACCGTCCGGCAGCGGCAGGTCTTTGGTGACGAGCATAAGCGGGCCCGTCGGGTCGACGTCCGACGACGGGGTGATCGGCTCTGATGCCGCCGTCACGGGCGGTAATTCCTGTTTGACCGCGACACCTGCTGCCAGGAACGCCAGGGTGGTGACGGCCGCCAGGGAGGGAAGCCAGTGCCGGCTAGACGGTGACACCGGTCCGCTCAGGAAAGGTCAGGTAGTTGGAGAGCCGACGGTCCCTAAAACGGATGGCAGTCTCTGTTACAGCAGTCTTGTCGTCGGCGAAGGTGATCGTTTCGGTGACCTCGGTACGTTGTTCCACGACGAGGATCTTGGCGTAAGGGTGTTTGGCACTCTTCCACCGGCGGAGTGCGTTCCGGTAGTGCCGGTAGTCGGTGTACTCGGACTTGAGCATGCCGTGCTGGAAGCGGAAGAAGTCGTTCTCGCCGACGGTCAGTTCGACGGCTTCGACTTGCTCGTACTCACCGCAGTTCTGCTCGGCCACCTCGCGGCTGAGGTACATGGGTGCGAAGCCGCGCCCCCGCCGGACGTGCATAAAGCTGCCGTCCTGGCAGCGCACGAAGTCGGAGTTGCTTACGGGCATGAAGCCTTTGATCGTGGGCATGTCAGGCAGCTTTCAGTTCGTCGTCGTAGGTGAGCAGGTCGGCGTTGACCTGGGTGAGTAAAGTCAGGGCGTCGTCCACCGCGTCCCGGCCGCCGTCGGCCGCGAAGGGTGGCTCGGCAAGGACCAGGGCCGCGGCCCGCAGGTTTTCCATGCAGGTCTGCACGCGGCAGATGTTGACGGCGTTGGCGTGAAGGCCGATGGTGGACTGGGTGCTGGCGAGGTTGAACATCTCGGTGGCGACCGTGGAGATCAGCCCGGAGGTTGCGACGGCACCGAACTGCTGCACGGGGACCGCGAACGCTAGGAGGGTCTTGGCGGCGGCGCGCAGCTGGTTCTGTGGGACGAGGATGCTCATGGCATTCATGTGTGCGGACGGAGCGGGTGTCCTCGCCGGTGGTCAGAGGAGAGGGCAGCAACCAACTCGATCGACACGCCGACTCCGGCGGCCAGCACTGCTGCCGCTCCGGCAGGTGCCTGTTGGTCTGTCATGGGGATCATATGTGCGGAAGCGGCTGGTGCCTTCAACGCGCGAGGCGTCAACGCCGGAGGCTGGAGACCGGAGTGCTACTTGATGCCGTGGCCGCCGCCGGGCCACTCAACTCTGGCCAGCGGTGTCGCCAGGATGAGCTTCCAGCAGCCGTCGCACGGCTTCTTGGTGGTGGTGAGTGTTGACCCGGCCATGTCGTCCCAGCTGGCGCGAATGATGGCGTTGGCTTCGGCGTGGATGCTGATGCAGGCGCCGGGGCCGGTGTCGTAGGAGCTGCCGTAGTCCTTGCCGACCGTTGCCCGTGGGCACGCGCCGCTGGTCAGGCAGCCCGGTGTTCCGGAAGGGGCGCCGTTGTAGCCGGTGGCGACGATGCGTTGGTCCGAGGTGACAATGACAGCGCCGACCTGCGCGCGCGAGCAGTCGGCGCGGGTAGCCACCGCTTCGGCGATTCCCATTGCCCAGTCCTTGAAGCCTGGTCGGGGATCCGAGTCGAGGGCGCGGGTGGCCACGGCGGTGAGCTGATCAGTCATGGGCATCATGTGTGCGGACCCCGGATAGTCCCTCGACATGGCGAAGGCACCCGGCCCGTGAGCCAGGTGCCTTCGGAGTGGTCTGGGTCAGGACCTCACGCCGGCGTACCAATTGCCTTGCTGATCGCAGCTTCGATGCGGTTCACCAGGTCGCCCTGCAGGGCCTCATCAGTGTCGGTGTCAGTTGCGCCGCACTCGGCGATCACCGCGTCGACGGCGGAGAGGAGTCGGGTGATGGCGTCGGCCGATTGGCTGTACGTGGTCACCCGCTTCGGGTCGTCGGGATCGCTGCACGACATGCGATGCGCGCGGACAAGCCACGAGTGAACCGATCGGATACGGTCGAGCTCCTCGGCTGTTTTGCTGTCGAGTTCGATCATTCGGTGACCTCGGCCTGCCGGGAGTTCATCTTCTGGTACTTGCACACGTCGCCCAGGGCAAACGTGGTGTCGTGGACGGCGCAGTAGGCGAAGTCGTAGGGCTCCTCGCGGACCATGTCACAGGGCAGCGCGTCGATCTCCGCTTCCTGCTCTGGGGTCAGCACGGTCCAGTGCGGGCAGTCCTCCTGCTGGTGGTCGCATTCTCCCGCCGGCAGCGGGAGCCCGTGCTCTGATGCGTACCGTGCCGCGTCCAGGTCGGGACAAGTCTTCTCTGTCATGGCGCCCATGTGTGCGGACAGAAAGCGAGTCCTCGACATGGCGAAGGCACCCGGCCCGAGAGCAAGATGCCTTCATCGAAAAAACGAGGTTAGTCGCCCCCGCCACCGCCGCCGTCTCCACCGCCGGAGTCACCGCTATGGCCGCCGCCGTGACCAGCTGCGTGATCACCATGGCCGCCATGGTGGCCGTGCCCATGGCTGTGGCTGTCGCCGCCGTCGGCGAACGGAAGGAAGCCGAGGGCTACTGGGCTGTCCCCGCCGGTGGATCCCGTGGCGGGGCCTGACGTAATAGTGCGGGTGGCACCCGTGGGCCTTTCCTCGCTCCGGTACTGCCGGTAGTAGTTGGCGAGGGTGGCGATGATCATGATCAGGGTCGCGCCCATGATGATGAAGGAGAAGCCCAGGGGAACGCCGGCGATCGCCGCGGCGATGTTGGCTGTGGAGTATAAGGCGAAGAAGATGAGGAAAGTGGTGAACGGGTAAGCCAGGTGCTTCCGCCTCATGAGGAACCATTGCCAGAAGGTGGGGGCGCCGGTGCTTGCCGGAGAGGTGCTGTCTGTCATGGAACCCATGTGTGCGGATCCGGGGCCTCGGGTCACCGGACGCGGGTCTCCCAGGCACCTTCTTTGTAGCTCCAGTACACCTCACAGTCCTCGACATATTGGAAGACGCTCTTGCTCGCAAGGCCTGTCTGCTTGATGAGAAGGTCCATGGTGTAGTTGAACTCGCCCTTGCGGGTGATGGCCGTCTTCACCACTTTGAAGGCCGGGTCCCCTTCGCCATAGAGGTCGTACATCCAGGCCTTGCAGGTGTTGACGGCGCCGCTTTCGGTGGCGAGTGATTTCGCCCGGGCAGTCTCCTTGGCGGCGTCGGCCTTCTCGTTCTGCTCGCTGCAGGAACTTATGACAGCGAAGATCACAGAGACCCCGATGGCGAAAGTCCAGAAAGACTTGCCCCCGAACAAATTCGCTGCCTGTGACTGTGTCATGGGCTCAAGGTAGCAGCGAGGACACCGTCAGGACGCGAACTTGTCCAAGGGGCGAACGGGTCCGGTGCGGCGCCACCCGGCGGTCTGTAGCCAGTCAGCCAAGCGGGAGACCTTCTGCGCAGCAGGGGTGTCTGGCCTCATGGACGTCAGCGGGCGGAAGTACAGGCAGTAGCCGATCTCGTCGGCCAGCTGGGCGAGGCTCTTGGCGTCGGCCTCCATGGTGTCCTCCGGCTCGCTGTGTCGGCGAAGCATGTCGCGAACCTCGGTGAGTGCCAGGACAAAGGCAGTCGATGGCATGAAGGCGGTTTCGCGCTGCCGCTCATCGGCCAGGGCAGTTGCCAGCGACTCTTCCAGGGCGCGCAGCTCGATCAGAAGCTTCTCGTCCGGCCCCGGCACGGTGTCCAGGGCCGCAGGCTCGGCGGCGTACCTCCATGACAGTACGGAGTCCTCGCCGGTGCCATCCCACCAGGACTCGATGACGCCGTCCCGCAGCGGGGTTTTGTCGCCCTCGAAGCATTCGATGAACCAGGAACGGTCTTCCTCGGCGCTCTCCTTGTCGCAGACGAACCGGGGCGCCATCTCCTCGTGCAGGCACTCCATCTCGAAGCTTACGAACCCGTCGATGAACCAGGTGATCCTGTGCCGCTGGGGTCCGCGCGGGGCCGACGACTCTGCGTTGAGGAAGTCGGCGAAGGTCTTGGCAGCTGGAGGCGTCGGGCCGGTAATGTCCATGGACTCCATGTGTGCGGAGACGTGGGCCGATCTTACCGGCGGGTGCTGCGGCGGGCTGAGCCGACCGTGACCTGTCGGAACTCGTCGACGGCGCAGCCCCATTCCCAGTCGGGCACCTCGGCGCGGTGGCGGCCGCGGCCCTCGGTTTCGACGGCTTCGCACTTCCACATCAGGTGGGGGACTCCATCTTTCAGCTCGCGGCCGGTGAACTTCCACTTCTCCCGGAACTCAACGCCGGCGCTCATGTTGTACCCCAATCTTTGGTTTCGAGTGCTTCTCGTGATTGCCTGGCCAGCCTTGCCGCGAAGTCCTCGCTGGACATGGCGGCGGGTCCGCCCGGGACTGCTTTGACCTCATCGCACACGAGCATGTCGAAGACGCTCGCGTGTGCCCAGGTGGTCTTGTCGAAGAGTGCCATTGGTTGGCCGCACTTCGGGCAGGATCTGGGCTGCGACGTGTCCGTCTGTGCGCTCATTTGAGGTCAGCGCCAGCGTCGGCCAGCTGCCTCGCCACCACACCGATGGAGGCGAAGAGCCGGTCGAGATGTTCGCGCGGGCAGCGGTCGCACGCCCGGTTCTGTTCGTGTCCGCAGACGGTCATGACCCTCACCTGCAGGATGCCTTGTGGGCGGCGAGCTCTTCGCGCAGCTGGTGTACCTCGTAAGCCTGCGGATCATGCCAGCGCAACCTTGCGACCCGATCCTCCTCGCAGATGCTTTCCCAGTTGGGGAGCCTCGACAGCCGCGTCCAGGCACGGTCCTGAAATTCCTGAAGTACGCTGGCCTGGTGGAGTCCGCCGTCGTTGTGCAGGAGCTGGTGCGCGAGCGGAAGGTAGTAGTACCGGTCGTTCCGTGCCGCGGTCTCCCAGCGCTGTACTGCGGCAGCGAGAGTCCTAAGCATAAAGAGGTCAGCGCTGGTGGCCCCGGATAGAGGCGACGACGGCCGCAGCCGGCGGAAGGGGTTCGTCATAGCCAACATGTGTACGGAGCGGCCGGGGTCCTTCACCGACCACTGCCGAGCGGCTCGGGATCGAGCCAGACACGGTTTTCGAGCACGTGACGTTCTACTACCGCGAAAATCCCAGCCACAGCAGCCGTTACCCCTAGCAGCTCAAGTTGACCTCATCCTCTTCAACGGCAATGTGCGCACAACGGTACCTCCCGTCAGCCGCGACCACGGAGTGACCAGTGATCCCAAGCGGCATGCTCTTCCAGACCGCTGAAGCTATCTGTAAACCTCAATGAGCCCCGGGTCGGTCAGCTCGATCTGCGCCACGCCTTCGTAAAGGGTGATCTGGCCTGAGGTGCACAAAGTGGCACCGCCGTCGATCGGCTCAAGGCCGCCGACGTCCCACACCACGATCTGGAAACGTTGCCGGTCGGGGTAGTCGCGGCCGAGATTGAGGAAGACATCGTCGCCCGAGTTGCCACCACCGGCGAGGGGGCCGCAGACGCGCTGTGTTGTCCAGGCGTACTCCACGGCCTGATTCCAAGGAATCCCTCCGTCAGGTTGAGCCGAGGCAGCTGGAAGAGCGGCTGCATCAGCTGGAGCGGGCTGGCCCTTGGGAACCCAGTTTCCATTGCCGTCCTCGATGCAACCAATCTCCGCGGCCTTTTTCCGGGCCAAACCGGCCGGTGCTGCAACGAGCGCGGGGCACGCGGTGGAAGGCTCAACAGTCGTCGAGACGTCATCTGGCGGCTCAAGGGGATCGGGCTGGTCGTTGGGGTATGCACCAGAGCTGCACGCGGCCAACATAAGAGTCAATGACAGAGCCGCGGCGGCGGCGGCGAGCGTATCGACAGAAGTGCGAGGGGAACGGGGCATGGGCAAAGACTAATTCATCACCGCCGAAGCACTCGTTTGTTGCGGGCTGCCCTACGCCGGCCGAAGAGGAAACTCAACGGCCCAGAGACACGACCTCGAGGGGTGATCCTTAGTAAGTGTTTGGGAAGGGGATTTAGGCGGCCTGCCAGGACCGCCGGCCCGGGGCCGGGGCGAACCGTCGGGTCATCAGCCCGATCATGGCCCACTTGACCATGGCCTCCGCGTGGCCCGGGAGGCGCTCGTAGTCCCTGCCCAGGCGCCGGCAGCGCACCAGCCAGGACAGGGTGCGTTCAGCCACCCAACGCCGGGGCAGTACCTCGAAGGTGTGGTTCCCTCGGGCTTCTTCACGATGTCGAGGGTGATCCCAAGCAGGTCCCGGACGGTCTCCACCAGCTTGCCGGCGTGGCCGCCGTCGGCCCAGACCCGCACGAGCGAGGGCATCTTCGCCCCGGACCTCTCCAGGACCGGTCGCCCGCCGTCGCGGTCCTGCAGGCTGGCGGCAGTGACCAGCACGGCCACCAGCAGGCCGGTGGTGTCGGTGACGATGTGCCGCTTGCGGCCGTTGACCTTCTTGCCCGCGTCGTACCCGCGCGAATCGCTCCCGACGGTGTCGGCGCCCTTGACGGACTGGGAGTCGACGATCCCGGCCGAGGCCGCCGTATTCCGCCCGGCGGCCTGCCAGACCGCGTCGCGCAGCGCGTCGTGGAGCCGGTCGGTCGTACCGTCTTCATTCCAGCGTTGGAAGTTCCAGTAGACGGTGTCCAGGGCGGGAAATCGTGCGGCATCATCCGCCACGCGCATACCTTCCCTGGACACAGCGAAGGCCCCCGCCGAAGCGAGGGCCTTCGTGGCTGATGGTCAGGCTCCAGCGGGACCGGACCATTCCCTGGCAGCGCGTGCAAGCTTCCGGATGTCGAAGACGCCGGCGGCCAGGCGGAGGCTCAACTCAGCCGGGATCCCCTCCTTGCCCAGAACGATTGCGATGGCGTCCATGTAGGTGTACGCGGTGGAGAGGTTGCTCCGGCTCATGTGAGCTTTGGCTTTGGGCAGGTGCGCGCGGCGCCAGTGGACCACCGTCTTGCGGAGCAGCTCGTGCAACGGATCGTCACCAAGCTCGGTGGCCGAGTTGATCTCCCTGATCCTGCGTGTGTCGATATGGATGACGTTCATGATGGGATGTGCCCTTCCCTGTCGGATATTCCTGTACTGGGGATGTGTGCGGCGGGGGAGGCTGACTGACCTTCGACGGCGAAAGCGAGCCCGACGAGCAGGACGGCAATCAGTACTGCCAAGGCAGCGACGCCTCCGCCGGCCAAGAGCATGGCGGCAGCGAACTCGAACATAGCGGACCTTTCATCAGATGGCGGAGACACCTCCAATGTGTACGGAGCCGCATGACTGCCTCCTCGCAGGGATCAGCCGGCGAAGAAGGCGTCCCCGTGCCGGCGTATAGTTTCGTCCGCTGTTTCATCGCCGTCGACGGACCCCACGGCTCCAGTAGCGGGGTTGACGATGTAGCTGCTAAAGATCATTGCCCGGTGGCTCATGCTGAGCTCTGCGTGGGTGGCGAAGCGCAGGTGCGGCCAGCCGTAAATGGGCTTGTCGGAGAGGAGGAGCTTGTTCCCCTCAGGCGTGGGGTCACTCAAGCCCAGGTGGTCGCGAAGGACGTCGCTGGCGGCGGGGTGGGTCGGTAACGCGATCTCCTCAATGGCCAGCGCGAGCTGACTCCTGGCGCTTCCGTCGTCGGGGACCTGGGAGGCCAGCTCGCGGATGGTCTGGAGCCTGGTTGCCAGATCTTCGATGCTGCAGACCAGGTCTTCGACGCCCCAGTGGTCAGCGAGGACCATCTCGGAGGTGGCGGACATCTCCCGGTACTGCCGGACTATGCTGTTCAGTTCTTTCCGGTCTTCGCCGGTGGACGTGAGAATTTCGTCGATGCTCATGGTCATGGGGGTCTTTCGGGGTTTAGGTGCCGGGCGTGGCGCTGGTCCTGATGGCTTGCTGCACGTCGAAGGCGAAGTAGCCGCGGGTGTAGCTGGCGTAGTCTGGGACGCCACCGCCGGCATTGCCCCAGTTGTCAGCGAGGGCCGCGGCGGCGACGGGCAGGTCATCGTCCGTCGTCGTGGACAGCAGCGAAGTGAGTTCGACGCCGAAGAATTCGCTCTTGCTGGTTCCCCCGTTGGGGAACGTGACGCTCCATTTCTTGGCGAGACTTTCAAGGGCGGAGCGAAGGTTCGTGGTCATGGCCGCCATGTGTACGGACTTAGCCGGGCCCGTCACCGGCGCCGGACAGGCCGTGTGGGCTGAATCATGTGCGCTCTTTCCAGCGTTGCATCCCGCGCTGAACAGGGACGATGGTTAGGATCTTCGGATGGCTACACGCACTGTGATTGAACTGATTGATGACCTCGACGGATCCGAGGCGACCGAGACTGTACGCTTCGGTCTCGACGGAACCGAGTACGAGATCGACCTGGCCGGACAGAACGCAGATGAGCTGCGCGGCATCCTGGGCCGTTTTTTAGACGCTGGCCGGAAGACTGCGGGCAACGCAAAGTCTGTCCCCGCTGTCCGCCGCCTTGCGCCTGCGGCTGATGTGAAGGCAGTGCGTGCCTGGGCGGCAGAGAACGGCATCGACGTCAACTCCCGCGGCCGGGTCAAGGACGACGTCGTACAGCGCTACCTGGCAAGGTCGAGCTAGCCCAGTTTTGACTGCGCAAGTCCCGAGGTCTGTGCGGAGGTTTCAGCTTCCAACCACGTTGATGGCGACACTCCACCATGTCCGCAACACGGATGCGCCCATGGTTCTTGATTGCCTCTGTCCGCCCGGGAGCCTGCAGTGGGCCCGAAATGTCATATTTATAGCGGAGCCAGCACAAATATGAAACATCGCACGCGAGTTCATCTGACGTGCCCTGGTAATGCCCAATTTGCTGTGAAAACAAATCCCTGCCCTAAGACAGTGCCGCTACCTTCGTTGAGGATTCCCCGCGGGACTCGGCGTGTTCGGCGAGGACGCGCGCCACGGTGGACTTGGAGGTTCCCAGCCGCTGGGCGATGGCCCGCTGGGAGAGCCTCTGCTCGGCCAGTTCCAGGATGCGTTCGGGCTTCACCTCGGCTTTGGTCCGCGGTGGTCCAGAAGGGTGGTCCACAAGTGGTCCACGGACCGGTCCAGCCGCTGGTCCGCGCTGCCCCGCAGGTGGTCCAGAAATTACCCCAGACTGGTCCACGTTCTCTGGTCCACCACGTTCCTGGACCAGCCGGGCCAGGGCACGCTTCCGGCGCTGGGACACCGAGCCCACCGGGGGAGCGACTGCGAGCTGCACCGTCGTCTCGGTGGCGAAAAACAGACTGATGGGCATGATGGCCGCGAGGAAGGCCCCGAAGATGACGGTGCCGTTGATGGGTACCGGAACGCCCCCGGGCGCAAGGACGTGGGCGGCGTTCGCCGCAACCGAGACGGCAGTGAAGAATCCGACGGCGCACCAGGACAGCAGGGTTGATTCGCCGCGTGCACGCTGAACGGAGGCCGCCACGGCGTACACCAGGATGGTGGAGTCAACCACGATGGGCACCAGCCACCGCAGCTGGGGAGCGATGCCCGCCCACTCGGCTGCCCGAATCAGGCCCTGGAAGGAAAGGGTAAAGCTGGCAACGGCCAGAACACCCACCAAGGCCATGGACGCCATCGTCATCGTCCGGCTGTCGGGTTCAATTCTCGAGCTTCTCATCAGTTACGTTCTCCCTCACACACCGTCAGCAGCGCATCCCCTGGACCACTCGGGACGCTCAGTCTAGAGCCGTTCTGGTCCACACATCCAGTAGGCGGCGGACCGGCCTGGACCAGTTGCGGACCACTACGTGGACCACCTTGGACCGGGGGTGGTCCAGACTACTCCGGGCCGCTGACAGTTACGCCGATCTCCGCACACATAGAGGCCATGAAGAACCGCGCGTCCACCCTGACCGTCTCCCTGATGATTGCCGCCGCCGCGCTGACCGTCTGCACCTCCACCGGGGTTCTGGTCAAGGACATCCACGACGTGCAGACCTAGGCCGCAGAGGTCCTAGAAAGTGTCTTACCAAGTCCATGGGTTTCTGAGACAGTTCAGACGCCTGCAGAAAGGTGCCCCCGCTGTCGTTTTCCGAAGTCATCTGCACGGAATGTCAGAAGCGGTCTGCACAACCGTTCCTGGGGCGTAGGGGATCGGCTTACGGGACGTCGGGAGCGATAAAATGCGCCCTCCACGCTGCGGCGCCGATTAGTCTGCGGTTATGAAACCTCGCGGAACTCTTATCGCTGCTCTTCTGCTGGTGGTTGTCGTCGTTGCCGCAATTGTGGCCTGGGCAAGTTTCGGTGAGCGCCCGGGCCCCATGAGCTCTTCGGCGCTCAGCAGTGCCCTGTAGCCGATCCTCAAAATCCGACCCTGGTCCTGTTCACGCCTTCCTCCTTTGAACAGGAGTACCGATCAAAAGTCCCATTTTCCAAGGGACTATCGACCGACCAGTGCTCTAGAGTCCTCTGCACAACTCCAATATGCACGAGAGCTTCTGTGCAGTCAGCTTCGAAAATGACAGGAACGATGAGTCCCGCCACCGGCGACTGTGGTCATCCGTTGGTACGACCGGGCCGCGCCCCTCATGTGCCTAAAAAGCTGCCGCGCGGTAGTGATTCAGGCACGACGTCTCCTATCTCCTGCGGGCCCGCGCTTTCTTGCGACGCTACTCCCCAAATTCGTCATGTGAGGGCTAGAGGCTTGGCTGAATGACTTGTCAGAATGGGGCCATGGATAAACAACCTGCCTTACAGCCTAGGACTTCGCTTTTGGGAATGCGGTCCAGCGCCGGCCCTCTCGCTAACGTGGCCTTCACCTTTGGTCCCGATGTGACCTGCTTTTATGGGCAGAACGGGGCGGGGAAGACATGGATCTTGAACTCTCTGAGGCACGCAATGCGGGGGCATTCGATAGGGATTACTCAATTGCTGTGCGAGTTCGAGCATGGATCCATCGGCTATGGGTGGGCGCTGGACCATGTAGCACGAACGGCACGTGATTTCCGGTCTTCCGACGCCACAAGGGATCGCGATAGGGCATGGCTGCGGGAGGCAATTGAGGCGTGGTTTGACCGTGGTGGCAGGTATCTTAAGCCCTATTACGACGAGGATGACATTCCATCTGACCTGGTTGACGAATTATCCACCGTAACGACATTCGCACTGATCCCGACAGGGAATTTGGAACCTGAGTGGGACGTCTGGTTGTGCATTCCAGGCGACGTGGCCCGCTTTCCTGCCTGTGCCCGTGCGGTAGCAAACTACTTCCGCGTCGTCGAAGAAGTAGCCCGAGCGGAAGACCGTGACTTGCAGGAAAGCAGGGACTTGGAATCGGGCGACCATGGAGATCTAACCGACGAACAATACGAAGCAATCGAGGAGGAGTTGGAACAGCGCTTCGAGGAACTCATCCAGCTGTCTTGGTCCCCTCTCTACGAGCCCTTAGCAGCTTTGCTTTGGGAGTATGCTTATCTGCCCGACCCGGGTACGGCTCAAAACTGGCTGGATCCTATGCTGGCCGATAACCTTCCGATTCCCATCGTCAAACTCTTTGCCTCCCGCGAAATTCCCCTCGTGTTGGAAGATGACGATGACGACGCAGACATTGATGCTGCCACAGCTGAGGCCTTCGCTGCCGTTTTCGGAAAGAAACTCCAAGCTGCTGTGGGTTCCCTCGCCCTGACTAAAAGCATGAAGCGATGGACGCTCCAGTTGAACGATGATGCGAACGATGTGTATGCCTCTCTGTTACAGGATGCCCCGCGTCTGCAGCTAGAGGTGCGCCCCTTGGGTCGGTGGGCGGTTGAGGGGGCGATGCACTGGCACGTTGCGTACGGCGCCTACGGGCTCCGTAAGGTTCCCATCGCAGGCCTCTCCCGCGCGGAAACCCGTTGGGCGCGGATCGCGGTCCGTCGAGCACTGGACCTGACCGGCGTATCAACCGCACTGATCATTGACGAACCAGAAGCAGCACTTCACCGGGCCGCCGAGCGACATATGGCTCGGGGACTCGATGGACTCACGACGCTGGGGCCGCAAGTCGTAGTTGCGACCCATTCCCCAGAGGTCCTCAATGCACAGACAACAGGGTTGATCCACGTCTCTAAAAAGGACGGTCGAACTAGTGTGGGCCAAATGCCCGCGCTGGGACCCGAAACACTGGAAAAGCTCGGTTTATCACCTTCGGACCTACTTGGCCTTTACCGGATTTTCCTACTTGTAGAAGGAGAGCACGACAAGGACGTCATCCAGGCACTATGCGGTGATTTTCTCGAAGCCGCCCGAGTGAAAATCATTCCCGTACGGGGTGCAAGCCATCTACCAAGAACAGTGGAAAGCCATGTGTTGTTCGACCTCAGTGATGCACACCTCGTGGCAGTCCTCGACAATGTTCGCACCGAGGAAATCACGGCTGCCTGGATGGAAGCCCAGACACGCTACTTGTCCGGCGACGGAGAGTCGGCGATTGAATACCTGAACGGCGAATTCAATAAGTACAAAGGCAAAAAGGGCAAAGAGGAGTACGAGTGGATCGGCACTTGGCTCAACCGCGCACTCCAGAAAGGCGTTGCCGCCCGCATAAATCCTTGGGGACTGAAGGCCCGCGACATCATCGAATATCTTCCCGTCGAGGTCCTGGTCCCCAAAGCCGGTAAATCTTGGGACGAACTACGGCATGAGCACGACACCGCACTGCCATCCCTAGACAAGACAAAGCGCCTGCACGAGTTTAAGGTCTGGCTTACATACACCTACGGGGCCGATACATCGGTGTCCAACGTCAGACGCGCAGCAACCTCCATGACCGAGATACCCGCGGAATTTAAAAAACTCGGATACCGCCTCCGCGAAATCAGCTCCCGCCCACGAGACCGGTGATCCCTGCCAGCCAATATTTGGGTGTTGAACGGTGATTTAGAAGCCAACTTGGTTGGTCAGAAGCGGCTGGACTCACATAATACGTACCTTCAAAGGGTGCAAAGACCTGTCGCTCTGCCACATAAGCGTTAAGGCCTTGTCATCTGTCAAGCACAATCCTCTTACAGTGACCAAGAGGCGCTCATGCCGGTCTTCTAAACCCTAGCGACGACGTCCCTTGCCCGGCAGACCCCCACTGATGGTCTTGATGCTGGAGGAACCATCAGGCTCGGCCACGCGATACACGGACGGCTTAGCCACGTATCTGAGCCGTCTAACTTCAAACCTTTCCCCGTCCGTCGGAACCTCGACTTGCCTGCCCGAATTGGCGCACACCTCCAGCCGTCCCGGCAAAGGGTGGGAGTAGATACGGCCGGTTAGAACATTTAACCGTGTGGTAGCAGAACATTCGGCGCATACGATTGCAACAGAGTTAGGGTTGCGCACTGCCGATACCTCCATTCTTCGCGTGCTTCGAAAAGGCTTGTGGCGAGACATCATAGGTTGGCCATCCTGGCCACTGATTGTTGCTGGCAAACTCCGCAGTAGTTCCAAGAGCCAATTGTCCCGCCACCTATGTCAGTTTCCGAAGTCGACTGCACAGAATGTCCAAAGCCGTCTGCACATCCCCGTTGCGAAATCGGCTTACGGGCAGCTCCTGCCAGGTCACGCAGGCCGATGACTAATTCTTGAAGATTGCAGGGAAGTCGCTGTAGCTTAGCCCCTCACTTCGACGCGGACCGAGGGCAGTTCCACCTGCGGGATGCCGAAGCCGACCTTCACGGACTGTGTCGCACCCGGCAGGATGGTGCTGAGCGTGCCGCCCCCACATTCTCGTTGTTGGCCCGCTGCGCCTCGGTGCCCGTTGCCCCGTAGGTCACCCTCGGGTAGGCCATCGTGAAGCCGTTCACGGGCTCGGTACCCTCGTTAACCACGGTGACGGTGAACAGAATGATGTTTCCCTCCACCGCGCCGTAGGCGTACTGCCCGTCACCCAGGCACCACTTCAGGCGGTGACACCGATACCTCTACTCCTCTGGGGAACGTTGATTGTGCCGCCCAGCGGGGCGGACGTGGCCCGCGTAGGTGCAGGTGTCGGAGTTGCTATCGGGGCCTGGTCGATCGTGGGCTGCGGCGTCTGCATAGTGTTGCTGTTAGGCGGCACGCTGCCAGGGCGACCGCTGCAGCCCGCCAAGAAGGTGAGGGCAACGATAGCTGGCAGGGCTCCAATTTTCTTTCTCATTGGGCTCCCTCTTCCGGGAAATCTTCACGTCTTCTTGATGCTGCCATTGTTGCCCCCGCATCCCGATAACACCACAAATCTTCGGAAAAGTGATGTTAATCGAGGGCACTAGGGGGTTCAACCTACGGGAAATAAACCGAAAGGCAGCATGCCGCGTCGGGTACTCGGCCACTCACTGGCGGTGTTCACGATCCCTGGCCGTCTAGCTTGCGAACTTAATACCTGTAAATTTTCGGACTGTCGTAGCAGTCCTCCACCCAGTCTCTGTTGCTCCTGTAATCAAACTCTACGCGTCCACTTGAGGCCGGAGATAGGTAACGGCTTGGACATGGCAACTATGTCGTCGGGCGAACTGGTTGGCGCTTTGAACTAATCACGGCTCCACTCACCGTGGACGCTGGTCCAGCCTTGGGCGGCACCATGCCTCAATTCGTCCTGTGGTCTCCCCGGGTTTGAAGTCGTAGACTACATGCCACATGTGGCAATTGCCTGGTCTTAGTTATTGGCTAATCACCGAACAGGTGAGGTGCCTGGATAG
>NZ_JABTYH010000051.1 GCF_013314975.1 Pseudarthrobacter oxydans
AGGCCGGGGCGCTTCCGGAGCCACGGGCCGGGCGGCCGGCAGCGGCGCCGCCGGGGCAGCTGCGTCGGCCTGACGGCGGGACTGCTCTTCAGCTGCGGCGCGTTTGGCTGCCTGGGATGCCTCGTAGGCAGCCAGCGCCGCCTGGCCCTGCCGGTAGGCGTTCTCCACCTCCGCCGTCGTGCCTTTGAGCGACGCCAGCTGCGCCGTTAACTGCTCGCTGCGCTGCTTCTCCTCCGCCGCCTGGCGGGCCACGGCATCCTGGGCTGACCGGGCCTCCGTGAGCCTGGCTTCGGCTTCAAAAGACAGCCGCCCGCGCTCATCCTTCGCAGCCTGTTCCTGGGCCGCCAGCGCAGCAGCAATTTTTCCTGCGGCCTGCGCCTTGTGCACGAGCGCGGCGGTCTTGTCCCCCACGATCTGCACCACGTTGAGCCCATGCACGGTGTTGCCCTGGACGGCGTCGAGGGCAACAAAGAATCCCATGTTGGTACCACCGGTTTTGTATGACTGGGCCGCCAGCGCACCGAGCTCTTTCCTGTGCCGGACCAGCTCGGAGTCGGCCTGCGCGGCCTGGACTGCCAGGGCTTCCACCCTTGCAGAGGCAGCCTGCAAGGCCGCATCCGTCACCGCATACTCCGCCGCTGCCTGCACCGCCACGGAGCCGGCGGTCTCGGACTGGTCCTGGAGGGCGGACAGCAAAACACCAATCCTTGCAATTTCCGCGGCTTTCCCGGCTTCGCTCTCTTTCGCGTCCTGCACCTCCTCCCAGGAAGGGTACTCACCGCCGGGCGGGGCCTCCACAGCAACCGCCGGGGTAAGCCATAGGGTTCCCACCAGCGCACACGACAGAAGCGCCGCGGCGAGCCGCGCCCTGGGTTTGGTAACGAACCGGCACATAGTCGGGAAGCCTACCGCCTTCACCCTCAGGTTGAAGGCCGACGTTTCTACATCGTTATGGACCGGAGGCAGCTACGTTGACGGAAAGGGCAGAAGTGCCGGCCCTTTACAGATGCCGGCCGAACCAGGCAAGGGTGTCGTTCCACGCTGCCGTTGCCTGGGCCTCGTTGTAGCGGTCGCCTGTGTCGTTATGGAAGGCGTGGTCCACGCCGGGGTAGACCGTGAGCTGGTGGACAACACCGGAGGCTGCCAGCGCATCCTTGAGCGCAGGCATGGGCCCGGTGATGCGTTGATCGAGTTCAGCGTAGACCCCGAATACGGCCGCCTTGATGTCCGGCACTTTGGCAAGGTCAGGGGCAGGTCCGTAAAACGCCGCGGTTGCCTTCAGGCCGTCCAGCTCGGTGGCCGCCTGCCAGGTGATGCCGCCGCCGAAGCAGTAGCCGGTCATCGCGACGCGGCCGCCATCCACGAAGTCCTGGGCCTGGAGGTACTCCAGTGCTGCCGCGAAGTCGGCCACGTGCCGCTGGGCGCCGGCCTGGGTGAGGGCGCCGGGTACACCGTCCCGGTCCATGCCGGCCGTCCCGCCTTCGCGGCTGAGCAGGTCGAGCGCGAGGGCCGCGTAACCCTCCTTCGCGAACCGGCGGGCCACGTCTTCGATATGGGGCGTCAGCCCGCGGTTCTCATGGCAGATCAGCACGGCAGGAGCACGCCCTTCCTGCCCGGGCCTGGCCAGGTAGGCACTGACGGAGGCGCCGCCGGACGGAAACTGAACGGACGTCGTCGTCAATCCTGGCGCCCCCTCCGGGACGGAGAGCGGGCTTTTGGCCCCTGGCACCGCACCCGACCCCGCGGTCCCCGCAGCGGACGTCGGGGATGGTTCCGGGGTGGGCATGGGGTCTGTGCTCCGTGGCACCTCAGTGGGGGTACAGCCCACCAGCAGCATTGCCGCCGACGCTGCCGCCATGCTGCCGGTGATGAAGGCGACACGCCGGGTAAAGGTCCGCTGGCTCAGCACGCCGGACCGGTAGTCATCGAAGAATTCCTCGATCAGGTATCTCTCAAACTTGCCAAGCTGCGTCACGGTCTGCCTCCTCGGGGGTGCCGAACATACTCCTCCCCCAGCCAGCTCCGGACAAGGTTTCCCGGCGGTCTTTGCTCCCACCTTTATCGCTTTGTGATAAAAAACACTCTCTGCAAAATCGGCGCGCCTTGTATCCGCACCTACAGCCCCATGGCACGCGAAATCCAGTCGATGGCGCAACCGAGAGAACCGCCTCGCATGTTATCCAAATGTGACAATGGGTAGTAAGTCGGGTTATGGTCTTCTGGTGTCCCTCCCAGACGGGACATTCCCCGTCAGAATGCCGAGCCCTGCCACTGACCCGGGAACCAACGCTTTCCAGCTGGCAGGGACGGGGGAACCAAGTTTCCGCGGCCTTCAGAAGGCCTTGGGGTTAAGTCGATAGTGCCTCCGTTCCATTCGGAGTTGTTACCGGCCGGGTATCTCCAACCCGAACCCGACAGCTCACCCCGCAGGCATGGGAGAGGCGATCAACTGTGTCAAAAAATTCCACCACTGCCCGTCACCGCGCAACCCCGGCCCGCTCCATCGTGATCGAGGGACTGGCTGTTTCGGCCAAGTCCCTGGGCCGTCCGGCTCTCGCCGTAGCAGCAGCCTCCGGCATTGCCTTCGGCGTCGGCGCCCCGGCCCACGCCGGTGTGAACGGTCCGGACACCACCGAGACCGCTAGCGTCCAGGCGTCCGCCGCCCCCGCTGCGGCAGTTGCAGCCCCCGCCGCAGCGGCCGGCAACGTCCACACGGTTGTATCGGGCGACACCCTTGGTGCCATCGCGTCGATGCACGGTGTCAGCCTGAATGACGTCCTGTCAGCCAACGGGCTTTCAGTCTCCACGATCATCTACCCCGGTGACCAGATCCAGATTCCCGCGGCGGGCTCTGCTCCGGCCGCAGCCTACGTAGCACCGGCTGCAGCACCGGCACCGGCTCCTGTCCAGACCGCTGCCGCCGCCCCGGCGAACACCGGAATGAACATGTCCTACGCGTCAGCACCGGTTGCAGCCACGGGCAGCGGCGCCGGTGCAGCCATCCTGGCCAACGCCTACGGCCAGGTTGGCCAGATCCAGGACTGCACCGCCATGGTGGAGAAGGCCCTGCGCACCGTCGGCAAGTCCGTTGGTGACCTGGCCCCCGGCCAGTTCTACCAGTACGGCACCACCGTGGGCACCCCCGCCCCCGGTGACCTGGTGATCACCGCCGGCCACGTAGGCGTGTACGCCGGCGACGGCCAGGTTGTCAGCGGCGGCGTAAACGGCAACCAGACTGCTGTGCACTCCATCAGCTGGCTCAGCGGCGCTTCCTTCGTCCGGGTGGCATAGTCACCACGGCAACAGCAGCCGGCCCGTAAGGGCCAGGCCACTGCACACAAGGGCGGCAGCCGGGTTCTCCCGGCTGCCGCCCTTGTGTGCGTCCACGCTTTTTATTCCGGATCCGTCCGGAGGCCGGCGCCTTCCCGGGTCAGGTGCCGCAGAAGGTCCGGTAGGCGCCGAAGCCTTCCGGCGGGCCCTCGGTGTAGCGTTCCAGCCCCCGGCGTTCCTGGAACGGGGACCTCACCACATTCAGGAAACGGTTGAACGGGGCCATGTCCCCCTCCGTTGCAGCCGCCAGCGCTTCCTCCACCAGGTGGTTCCGGGGAATGTACACCGGATTGACGCTGTCCATCAGCCCGGCGTCGGGCTTCAGGGCTGCCCAGCGCCCAGCCCAGGCATCAAACGCGGCGAGATCCAGGACCATGCCGCGCGCCGGCCTGTCATCGCCCCGGGCAGCCTGGCCCAGGCTCCGGAAGAACTGTGTGTAATCGACAGGGCCGTCCTTCAGCAGGGCGATTACCCCGTCCACCAGTTCCGATGCCTCGTCTCCCTCCTTGCTTCCGGCCGGTCCGCCTTTGATACCAAGCTTTGCCTTCATGCCGTTGAACCAGGCGTCGCTGTAGTGGCTGCGGAACTTCCCCAGCGCCTCCACGGCGGGGGCGACTGCCTGTTCCTGGTCCTCATGGAAGAGCGGCAGCATGGCCTCCGCCAGCCGCGCAAGGTTCCACTCAGCCACCACCGGCTGGTTGGCGTAGGCGTAGCGGCCGCCGACGTCGATGGAGCTGTACACGGCACCGGGGTTGAAAGCGTCCATGAAGGCGCAGGGGCCGTAGTCGATGGTTTCGCCGGAAATGGTCATGTTGTCCGTGTTCATGACGCCGTGCACGAACCCCACCAGCATCCACCGGGCCACCAGCCCGGCCTGGGCGGCCACCACGGAGGCGAACAGTTCCAGGTAGGGATGTTCCGCCCGGGCTGCGGCCGGGTAGTGCCGGCTGATGGCATGGTCCGCCAGCCGGCGCAGGAGCTCCATGTTGTCCGTGGCCCGGGCATATTGGAAGCTGCCCACCCGGAGATGGCTGCTGGCCACCCGGGCCAGGACGGCGCCGGGCAGCATCGTGTCCCGGCGCACCGGGCGTCCTGTGGCCACAACGGCCAGGGCCCGGGTGGTGGGAATGTTCAAGGCGTGCATTGCCTCGCTGACGAGGTATTCCCGCAGCATGGGGCCGACGACGGCGCGGCCGTCGCCTGCCCGGGCGAAGGGCGTACGGCCGGAGCCTTTGAGATGTATGTCCCGGCGGCGCCCGGCAACGTCCACCAGTTCGCCGAGCAGGAGCGCCCGGCCGTCGCCGAGCAGCGGCGAGTAGCCGCCGAACTGGTGCCCGGCGTATGCCTGGGCAACCGGGGTGGCGCCGGCCGGGACGTGGTTCCCCAGGAGCAGCCGCACGCCTTCGGGGGTCTTGAGGTATTCGGGGGCAAGTCCCAGCTCGCCGGCGAGGGCATCGTTGAGGACCAGGAGCCCGGGTTCGGGCGCTTCCTCAGCCTGCCAGGGAACAGCGAGTTCCGGGAGTGAACTGGCGAATAGTCCCTCGAAGGTGACAGTTGATTCTGCTGCTGCAGTCATGAATCAACCCTATCGCCGTCGTTTGTCCTGCGGTTGATCAGCCAGGTGATAAGCCACAGGATGACCCCAATGGCCATCAGTCCGCCGGCGATCTGGTACTGGATGATGTTCCTGCCCACCCACGGCCCGGCCAGGAAAGCGCAGAGCATGGCGGCCACCAGCGGGAGCGGGCCGGGTGAAGTGAAGAAGACCTTGCGGTGGGGATCCCGCTTGCGGCGCAGCACCAGGCAGGCCACGTTGACCGCAGTGAACACGCACAGCAGCAGGAAGGCTGTGGTGCCGGACAGGTTGGCCACAATGTTGCTTTCGGGATCACTGGTGACGTACAGGATGAGGCCCAGTGCCAGGACAGTGGAGAAGGCAATTCCGGCCCACGGGGTGCGCCGGACCGGAAGGACTTTCCCCAAGGCACCGGGCAGGACGTGCTGGCGGGCCATGCCGTAAATCAGCCGGCTGGCCATCAGCATGTTGATGAGGGCCGTGTTGGCGACCGCGAAGACTGCCAGGAAGGGGAAGACCCTGTCGATGGGGAAGTCCGGTGAGCCCTTGTGGACCACTTCAAGCAGGGCAGCGCCCTCAGCTTCCCGGATGCCCTCGAGTTCGGTGGGCGAGAGGACGCTCACCACGGACACCGCCACCAGCATGTACAGCAGTACTGCGATGCCCAGGCCGGTGAGCATGGTGCGGGGAAAGATCTTCTCGGGATTCCGGGTCTCTTCCACCATGTTGACCGAGTCCTCGAAGCCCACCATGGCAAAAAACGCGATGGAGGTGGCTGCGGTGACGGCCAGGAAGAGCCCCTTGTCCTGGGAGTCGTTGAAGACAAAGATCTCGCCCGGGTTTCCGGTCCCCTGGGCCATGACAAAGAACCCGACGCCGATCACAATGCACAATGCGGCCATCTCCACCACCGTGAGCACCACATTGAACTTGACGCTCTCCCCCACCCCACGCAGGTTGATGGCGGCCAGGAGGAGCATGAATCCAAGGGCAACCGCGGTGATCACGCCCTGGCCGGGTTTGCCCATCCAGCCGTTAATCTCAAGGCCGCCAAAAAAGTTCTGCGCCAGGACGTTCGCCGAGGTGGACGCGCTGGTGATTCCGGAGCAGACCACCGCAAAGGCCACCAGGAAAGTGACGAAGTGTATGCCGAACGCCTTATGCGTGTACAGCGCAGCCCCCGCCGCCTGGGGATACTGCGTCACCAGTTCAAGGTACGAGAAGGCGGTCAGCGTGGCCACCACGAAGGCCAGCAGGAACGGCAGCCAGACGATTCCCCCCACGGTGCCGGCCATGGTCCCGGTCACCGCATAGACGCCGGCGCCGAGGATGTCCCCCACGATGAACAGCAGGAGGAGCTTGGGTCCAAGCACTCTCTTGAGGGTGGGCTCCTTGCCATGCGCAGTAACGTCTGACACTTCTTCTGAAGCTGCACTCATGAGTGACCTCCATGGCTGGCTTGGCTGGATGAGGGGTTCGGCATCGATGCGGTAAGCGGCCCGTGCTGCAGCACGGCGCCTTGGGACCAGCGCCGCCGCTGGGGAAAGCCGATGCGCTGCAGGTCCTCTGCCGCGATGACCGCAGCAGTACCCGCACGGGCGCGCGCTTGGGCCGAGAGCAGTGCGGCGTCGCCGCCATACCGCGAGGAGAAATGCGTGAGCACCAGGCTCCGGGCGCCGGAATGTGCCGCCAGCTCTCCCGCCTGCCCTGCCGTGAGGTGGCGGTACTGGCCGGCCAGCCCGGCGTCGTCGTCGGCAAAGGTCGATTCGGCGACGAGGAGATCGGCGCCGTCGGCAAGTTCCTCTGCGCCCGGGCAGGGCGCAGTGTCCATGACGAAGGCGAAACGCTGGCCCGGGCGGGCGACGCTGACGTCATCGAGCCGCACCCCGCCCAGGGTCCCCTGGCGCTGCAGGCGCCCTGCGTCCGGCCCGGCAATCCGTGCCGCGCGCAGGCGTTCCGGCAGCAGGGTCCGGCCGTCCGGTTCGGCCAGCCGGTAGCCGTAGGTTTCGATGCGGTGCCTGAGGGGACGGACGTCAAGCCCTTCGGCTACCGGTCCGCCTTCACCGTGCGGGTGCAGCCTGAGGTCGATACCCGGGGTGCTGACGGATACCAGGGCGCGGACCACGTCCGCGCCGGAGGACGGATAGTGGAGGTGGACCGGGTGGGGCACAGCATCGAGGGCCATGCGCGAGAGCACGCCCGGCAGCCCGAAGCAATGGTCACCGTGCACGTGCGTGAGGCAGATGCGGGTGACCATGTTTGCGGAAACCCCGGCGTGGATCATCTGGCGCTGCGTGCCCTCGCCCGGATCAAAAAGCAGGCCCTCGCCGTCCCAGCGCAGGAGGTAGCCGTTATGGTTCCTGGTCCGGGTGGGGACCTGGGAAGCGGTGCCGAGGACAACGAGCTCGCGCATGGTTTTAAGGGCCAAAAAGCAGGTGCCGGAAGTTCCGGTACCTGCTTTGTTGGATGCGGCGGCGGCTTAGCGCCGCCGGAGCATTCCCATGATCCTGCCGGCTGCGCCGCCCGGCCTTGCACCTGCGGCACCCGTGGTGCCGGGCGTCCGTCCGGTGGCGTTCAGCCCGGTCCCGCGGGCAGCCCCGCCGGTCCCCGTCCTGCCTGCGAATCGTCCAGCGGCATTTTTGATCATGCTTCCCAAGTTCATGTGAAACTCCTTCAGTAGTGATCCTGCCAACCGATATTCATCAGCCTGCTTATGATTTTAGCCTAGTTTGGCCGCAGGTCGAGGAAATTGGCCAAACATCCCCCACCGTGAGGTTGAGTCTGCAACGTGGCCCGGGTGGCTCGGGAACAGGGGCGGTGGTCCCTACCGGCGAGCTGGTGCGGCTGCTAAATTTGCACGCCTTGGGCCACCCCCCGCGCCAGGAAACCCGTTATCCGGAAGGTAACCATCATGCTTTCAGACACCTCCCTCCCCGTGATCAGGGCAACGCTGCCTGTGGTCGGCGAAAATATCCAGGAGATCGCCAAACGGTTCTACCAGCACATGTTCGAGGCACGGCCGGAGTTGCTGGACGGCCTGTTCAACCGGGGAAACCAGGCTGACGGCCGGCAGCAACAGGCGCTGGCCGGATCCATCGCAGCGTTCGCCCGTTACCTCGTGGAGAAACCGGACCAGTTGCCTGACCACCTGCTGTCCAGGGTTGCCCACAAACATGTCTCGCTGGGCCTGAGCCCTGACCAGTACCAGATTGTCCACGAGCACCTGTTCTGGGCCATCGTTGATGTGCTCGGCGAGGCCGTAACGCCGGACGTGGCTGCTGCGTGGGACGAGGTCTACTGGCTGATGGGCAACATGTTGATCAACCAGGAGCGGGGGCTGTACAACGCTGTGCACTTGTCACCGGAGACCATCTGGCGCACCTGGCGGGTGGCTGAGCGCATCCAGGAGACGGACGACGTCGTCACTTTCGTTGTGGAGCGCGTCGACGAGAGGGAGGTGAAGCCTTCCCTGCCGGGACAGTATGTGACCATCAAGATGCGCATGAAGGACGGCGTCCACCAGCCGCGGCAGTACAGCCTTACCCGCGCGGACGACGGCAGGCACCGCCACTTCGCCGTCAAGCGGGTGCACGGGCAGGGAACTCCCGACGGTGAAATGTCCAATCTGCTGCACGACGACGTCAAAGTCGGGGACGAAGTGGTGCTCTCAGCCCCGTTCGGGGATGTAGTACTGGAGTACACGGACCGGCCGGTGGTCATGGCCAGTGCCGGGATCGGGGTGACGCCGATGGCGGGCATGCTCTCGCATCTGGTGAAGGCCGGCAGCCAGCGCCAGGTCATGCTCCTGCATGCCGACGACAGCCCGGAATCTTTTCCCCTGCGCCGGCAGGTCGCCCGGGACCTTGAGTTGCTGTCCGACGGCACCATGCACACCTGGTTCCTCAACCAGGACGCCGACGCCTCCGGCTTTACCGGATTCATGGACGTGAACGACGTCGAACTCCCGCTCGACGCCGAGTACTACCTGTGCGGCCCGCTGCCCTTCCTCCAGTCCGTGCGGAGCAGCCTCATCTCCAAGGGCATTCCGCCGAAGGACATCCAGTACGAAGTGTTCGGTCCGGACCTCTGGCAGGCCGACTTCCAGTAGGGGAAACCACCTTGGGCGGACAGGCTTAGCGGCTAAGCCGGCGGACAAAGGGCGCCTTGCCCAGCGGTGTCCGTTCAAGGTGGTCCACCATCCCCACGTCAACGGGTGTCCCGATGACCCCCGCGGCGTGGAGCGCGCCGGCAACCGCAGCCTGGACCCCCTGGGCGGTGTTTCCTGCGGCAAGGCCCAGAAGCAGAACGCGCAGCCCCGCCGGCTCCTGCACCACCTGCCATCCGCCGGCAGCTGCCTGGTCGAGAACGTGGTGGAAGACGATGGGGTGGACCCTGACCGGACCCGCCGTACCGGGCAGTTCCAGGACATCCTCGATCCGACCTTCGATGTCCTCCAGCAGGGTGAAGGAGCGTCCACACGGACAGCCCCGGCCGCCCAGCCTTACGTTGTCCGACATTTCGTACCGGATGAGGGGAAGGGTCCGTGAGAACAGGACTGTGACCAGCACCTTGGCCCCCGTTTCTCCCGGCGGTGCCGGGTTCCCGCCCTGGTCTACGGGTTCGACGATCAGCAGGTCCTCGTAGAGGTGGCTGTTGCGGTAGACACACGGGGAGGCGATGCCGGCCGTTTCGGTGGCAGCGTAAACATCCACCGGCGCACTCCCCCAGGCCTTCTCCAGTTCTTCGGCGGCGACGGGCGTAAGCACCTCGGCGGCTGACATCACTGCCTGTGGCAAGATCCTCAGGCGGCCGGCCAACTGTTCCACCGCCAGAGGGCCCAGGGCTGAGGGATAACCAACAAGTACCCTGGGCTGGAACCCGTTCAGCGCGGCCACCGTCTCACCGATCGGGGCTGCCACATCCAGGCGGAGCGTCGGGACCAGCCCGGAGCGCAGTGACGCTCCAAGGACGGCGGACTGGTGCGTGGGGACGCGGGACGTAACCAGCGCCAGTTTCAGTGGACGGCCCGGCCCGGCCTTGATTCCTGCCCAGTCGTTCGCCCTGGCGTAGGAAGCCACCACGGTTGCCCACTCGGAACGGTTCCAGATGAAGGTGCCGCGCGGCCCCGCGGTTCCAGCCGTCGCTGCGGTCCACCAGCGCCCCCTCCATGGCACGCCGGGGTCTCCGTCCTCCGCGGCCAGCGACCTGAGGTGCTGCTCCACATCTGCAAGCTTCAGGCCCGGCGCAGTCACGGCCTCATCGAAGTGGCGCATGAGGTCTGCCTTGGTCACTGGAGGCAACTGGCCGAAGGGCGCCTCTTGGAGGCCGGCATGATGGCGCCGGTAGAATGCTGAACCCGCATAGGCTGCGCGGCGCAGTTCCTGCAGTGCGTGTTCCTGATGTGCGGCGATTTTCATGGCGTCCCACTGGTCCCGTCTCCGCCAGGCAGCGCGGAGGGACAACACCCGGGACACAATCCGAAGGTCCATATCCCACCTGCGAAGAGCTGGCAGCCGGATGCCTAGGCTCCGCGGGCGCGGCGGAGCGCCGCCAGCCGCGAAGTGTATTCCGTCTCGTCTATGTCGCCGCGGGCGAAGCGTTCGGCAAGCAGGTCCTCCGCCGCGCTTTGACCGGGACCGGCGCTTCCGCGCCCGCGGTTACCCGGGGACATGGAGCGGGCAAAAAGGACGATGGCAGCGATGACCGCACCCCAGAACAGGATGAAGCTGACCACCATCAGGACGAAACCCCAGGCGCCCATGTTCCCGTCCCAGTACATCATCGCTGCTCCTCCGCCCTGTTGCCGGCACTTGCTCGACTATCCCGGCAGGGGGCCGTCGGGGGCCAGAGTCTTTCGTCCCCTGGCTTCACCTGCCCGGCTTACGTGCTTTCCGGCTTCTCAACGCTCCAGATCGTCCGGTTCGAATTCACTGAGCGGCGACCCGCCGTAGGTTTCCTCAGCATCGCTGGCAGCGGCCTCGCCAAACTCGGCGTCGGCAACGGGCTCATCCTGGATCAGCGGATCCTCCTGCCAGCGGTCCGGATTATTCTCGGCCGCGCCCGGGTAGCTGTCCGGCTCGCCATGCACGGGGTCAAGTTCAAGGGAGGCAGCCGCGCCGGGCGTCTCATCAAGGAGCACGTCGTCATCCTGGACAATTTCAAGACCCTCGTCGGGAAGGTTCTGTTCCGTCATGGTGATGCCTTTCTCGTGAACCGCTGGAGTAACGATAGTAAGCATACTGACCACATGGTGGCGCTGTTGACAACGAATCAACGCCGGGATTTTGCCGTGACCTTTGGCCCTATGTCTGCCGTGGGCGCGGGGCCAGTCTTGAAAGTGACCACGCCCGCGCGAACCAGGAGATCCGGCCATGACAACTCGTAAACCAATCGCGGCTGCCACCAACGACTCACCGCAGAGCCAGGCGGCGGTGCTGTGGGCTGCACGCCGGGCGGAGCGGGCCGGTTTGCCCCTGGTGATCCTTCATGTTGTGGACGACAGGTGGGTGGCGGAGCCGTACCCATGGATCGGCGTCATGGAAGAGGCCGGGGACCGGCTCCTGCAGACGGCGGCCGGACGCGTCCGGGACGCGTTCCCCATCAGCATTACCACCCGGCTCCTCACCGGGAGCATAGGACGTTCAATTGCGAAGTACTCAGCCAAGGCGTCCATGCTGGTCATCGGCTCGGGCACCGGCCACCTGGGCGGTTCGCTGGCCGACCGGGCCCTTCAGGTCGCAGCCTCTTCGAAGGTTCCGGTGGCCGTGGTGGGAACGCAGGACCTGGAGGGCCGCTCCGGCGTGGTGGTGGGTGTTGACGGTTCAAAGGAAGCCACCCAGGCCGTGGCTTTCGCCGCAGCAGAGGCAGACCGGGAAGGTGACGAACTGACCGTGGTGTATGCCATCATCGCCCCGGACCGGGTGGTGGATGCCGGCCTGACATCCACGAGCCTCGCCGAGTTGATCGCCGAAGAGGAGCGCCTTGTTTTGGCCGAGACGGTGGCCGGGCTCAAGGTGGACTATCCAGGCCTGCAGGTACGCCAGGTGCTGGAAACCGAGCGGGGTCCAGTTGAAGCCCTGGTGGATGCCGCCCTGAACGCCAGGATGCTTGTGGTGGGCAACCGCGGCAGGGGCGCGATCCAGCGGCTCCTGCTGGGCTCCACGGCCCATGGCGTTCTGCGGCACCTCCCGTGCCCCACCGTCATTACCAGGATCCAGGCCAGCAAGAACAAGAACTAGGCCGGACCGGCCCCCGCTTCTCCTGCTCATTTTCTGTCCCTCCTCCTATGTTCCGGGTTGGCACCATGAAGAAGACTGCTTCAGTAATAATGCTCATCCTTGGGATCCTCATCTCGATGGTTGGCCTCGCCACTCTGGCCGGAGGCGCGGTGGCATCGGTAGTGGGATCCGCACAGGGAGACGGATACCTCACGTCAGGCACCGCCCGCCTGGCCGTCGGGTCCCACGCCCTGACCTCGCCCCGGCTTGATGCGGTGGGCGAGGGTATCCCGCCCCGCCTGCCTTTCGACGTCGGGACGCTGAGGCTGCGGGCCACGTCCGCGGACCCGGGCAAGGAGATCTTCATTGGGGTTGCCCCGCAGGACGACGTTGAGCGGTACCTTTCGGGCGTGCACCATTCGGAACTGCTTGAAGTGGACAGCCGGCCCTTCCGGGCCGAATACCGTGACATTCCAGGCACCGGCACGCCCGCACCGCCTGCTGAGCAGGCGTTCTGGAGCACGTCCGCCTCAGGCCCTGGTGAACAGGAACTGACCTGGGACCTGGCGGCCGGCAGCTGGGCAATAGTCATCATGAACGCCGATGGCAGCCTTGGGGTGGACGCCGAGGTGCAGGCGGGCTTCCGCTCCGATCTGATCATGCCGGCGGCCAGGGGGCTGCTGGTGGGAGGGGCCGTTGCACTGGCCATCGGAATCCCCCTGCTGGTCCTGGGCGCCGTAGGGCTCGGCCGGCACGCGCGGCAGTATCCCCGCGGACCTGCCGCACCGCCGCCCGGGTACGGACCGCCAACAGGTTACGGGCCGGGATATGGCACACAGCCGGGCTACGCAGCCGGGTATGGCCCACCGCCTGGCAACGCGGCCGGGTCTGCCCCAATGCCCGGACAGGAACCGCCGCCCGGGTATGCAGGAGGAGGGATCGGGGCATCAGCCCCCGGCACCCAGGGAGCGCCGGGCGTGCCGGGAGCCGCGGTCCAGGGAGTTCGGCCGCTGCCCCTCCCCGGCGCCGCAGACCGGGTAGACCGCGCCCCTTATCCCGCCCGGCTCTTCGGTGACCTTGACCCCGCGCTGTCCCGGGCGATGTGGCTGGTCAAGTGGTTCTTGGCGATCCCGCACTTCATCGTGCTGGTCTTCCTGTGGTTTGCGTTCCTCGTGACCACGATTGTGGCAGGCTTCGCCATCCTGTTTACCGGCCGCTACCCCCGGCCGCTGTTCGACTTCAACGTGGGAGTTCTGCGGTGGAACTGGCGGGTGGCGTTTTACGCCTACGCCGCCGCGGGCACAGACCGCTACCCGCCCTTCACCCTGGCACGCACGGACTATCCGGCGGACTTCGAAGTGGACTACCCGGAGCGGCTCTCGCGCGGACTGGTCCTGGTGAAGTGGTGGCTCCTGTCCCTCCCGCATCTGCTGATCATCGCAGCACTGTCCGGCGCCACATGGACATGGGAGGCGGAAACCACTGATCTGGGGACCACCTACGAGCGCGCAACAGGCCCGTCCCTGCTGGGCCTGCTCGTCCTGGTCGCCGTGGTTGCCTTGCTGTTCACCGGACGGTACCAGCGGCCGCTGTTCGATTTCATCCTCGGCATCAACCGCTGGATCTACCGCGTCCTGGCCTACACCGCCCTGATGCGCGATGAATACCCGCCGTTCCGGCTTGACCAGGGGCCCGCCGACGTCCCGCCCGCGGTGGTGGTGGGACCAGGTCACCAGGAACCGCCACGCCAGGAACCACCTCTGCAGGAGCCACCAGCGACTCTCCCTTAACCTGCCGGGAACCCCCGCAGTGACTTTCGGCCCTACCTCCCGTCGTCCCGCCGGGACATCATTACGATGGACCGCACGGGTCACCTGAGGAGCTGAGATGAGTACTGCTGGAGCACCATTTGCCCGGATCCTTGTGGGCGTCGACGGCTCGGAACCGTCCATCGAAGCCTTGCGGCAGGCCCAGCGCCTGGCAACTCCGCTGGGCGCGAAGGTCCTGGCCAACGCCTACTGGGATTACCCGCAGGTCTATGCGGGCCACGTGATGATGGGCATTGAAGGCTTCGAGGAGCGCGCCGGGGAGATCCTCGACGAGGCGGTCAAAACAGCGTTCGGTGACGAAACGCCGTCGAACGTTATTCCCAGCCTGGTCCGCGGTCATCCGCGCGAATCGCTGATCGAAGCCAGCCGCGACGCGGACATGGTAGTGGTGGGAAGGCGCGGACACGGCGGTTTCGGCGGGCTGCTGCTGGGCTCGGTCAGCTCAGCCCTGGTGGCCCACGCCCACTGCCCGGTGCTGGTGGTCCACACCCCGGATGAACAGTCCTAGGACATTCCGGAGGAGGTCCACGTGGCCGGGACTACGGCAGGCGCAGACCGTTGACGGAGCCGCTGCGAGGTGACGCACGACGGCGGATGGCGGTAGCCGCCGTCGTGCTTGCCCTGATTGTCCTCGCCATCGTTCTTGCCGTCCTTCTGAGGGAACCGGCGGAAAGTCCTCCGCAGCCGGCGGCGCCCTCCACTGCCCCGGGCGCGTCCACCAGCCCCGGCCCGGCTGCTTCCGGCGCCTCTCCCTCAACAGCCCAGCCCTCTCCATCCCAGCCCGTGGAGCCATCGACGGAAATGCCGGAGGCAGGGCAGGATCCTGTCCAGCCACCCGCCACTGTGCCGCCCGTCCCGGTCCCACCGTCCGCGCCGGACGCCGGACCCGGCCCTGCGCCGGATCCAGGGCCGCCGGCGGCGCCGTTCCCTTCCGCGCTCCTGGGCCAGGACCTCACGGCCATCCCGAACGCGGGCCGCGTGGTGGCGCTGACTTTTGATGCCGGTGCCAACACGGCGGGCCTGCCGAAAATCCTGTCCACCCTGTCAGCCAAAGGGGTCACGGGCACGTTCTTCCTCACCGGCAACTGGGTGGAGGCCAACCCCGGCGGGGTGGGCCAGATTGTCTCCGCGGGGCACCGGGTGGCCAACCACTCCATGACCCATCCGGGTTTCACCGGGATGGACGGCACGCAGATAGCCCGGCAGGTCCGGGGAGCGGAGCAAACCATCCTGGCGGCCGGAGGCGATCCGCGCCCGCTGTTCCGCTTTCCTTTCGGTGAACGGGATGCCCGCACCATTGCCGTTGTCAACAGCCTCGGCTACGCTGCGGTCCGGTGGACCGTGGACACCCTGGGGTGGAAGGGCACCAGTGGCGGCGTGACCGCGCAGGCGGTCGCGGACCGCACGCTGGCCGCCCTGCAGCCGGGCGAAATCGTCCTCATGCACATCGGTTCGAATCCCGACGACGGTTCCACGCTTGACGCCGACGCGCTGCCGGACATCATCGACCGGATCAGCGCCGCAGGGTACGGCTTCGCCACCCTTGACGCGCTGCTGGCCCCCTAGGAGAGAAAGGGCCAGCCATGGAAAGGACCAGGCAGGCGGGATCCACCGGCAGGCGTCCGGCTGCGGCAGCCGGCGGAACGGCTGACCCCGCACACCACGGGCTCCCCCTGCATGAGGTGGTCCTGCTGCTCGGGACGGACCACGTGCAGGGCCTCGCATCCGCGGAGGTGGCCCGCCGCCAGGTCCAGTTCGGCGCCAACGTCCTTCCGCGCTCACGCGGCGGGGGGATCTTCCGGAAACTCGCGCGGCAGTTCAACAATCCGCTGGTGTACGTGCTGCTGGCAGCGGCGGCCGTCACGTTGTTCCTTGGCGAGTACCTGGATTCGGGCGTCATCCTGGCCGTCGTCCTGGTGAACACCGTGATTGGCTTTGTTCAGGAAGTCCGGGCAGAGGCTGCCCTGGATGCACTCCACTCCCTGGTCCGCACGCGTGCGGCGGTGGTCAGGGACGGGCAAAGGCAGGAGGTTCCCTCGGAGGACCTGGTCCCCGGAGACCTGGTCCTGCTCGACGCCGGCGACAAGGTCCCGGCCGACCTGCGGCTGGTCCGGCTGTCCGGCCTGCGTGCGGACGAATCCGCGCTGACAGGCGAATCCGACGCAGTGGCAAAGGACGAGGTGGTCCTTCCCCTGACCACACCGGTGGCGGACCGCCGGAACATGGTCTACAGCGGCACCCTGGTGACGGCCGGCACGGGCGCCGGGGTCGTCGTCGCCATCGGCGGCGAGACGGAGCTCGGTGAGATCCACCGGCTGATGGGCGCGGTCCAGCCGGTGGCCACCCCCCTGACCCAAAAACTGGCACGCTTCAGCATGACGCTGACCGTGGCCATCCTTGCCTTGGCCGCCGTGGCCTTCCTTGCCGGCGTGGCACGCGGCCAGGAGCCCGCCCAAATGTTTACTGCCGCCGTCGCGCTGGCGGTGGGGGCAATCCCGGAAGGCCTTCCCGCGGCGGTCACGGTAACGCTCGCCATCGGCGTTCGCCGGATGGCCAGGCGCCGGGCGGTGGTGCGCCGGCTGCCGGTTGTTGAGACGCTGGGCAGCACCACCGTGATCTGTTCTGACAAGACCGGCACGTTCACCGAAAACCAGATGACGGTGCGGGCCATCTGGACTCCGGCCGGCGCTTACGACGTGACTGGCTCCGGGTACGGCCCGGAGGGGCGCATCCTTCCCGCAGGTGCAGGTGTCCGCGGCGCCGCGGAAGAGGCTGGTGGGGCGGCGGCGACGGCGACGGCGGACGTTGCGTTGCACTGGTCCCTGCTGGCGGGCGGCGCCTGCAATGACGCGAAAGTGATCAGGGAAGGGGACGCCTGGCAGGTCCAGGGGGATCCCACGGAGGCCGCGATGCTGGTGGCCGCCGGCAAGGGCGGCGTGGACGCTGCGCACTTCCTCGCCGCCACCCCGCGCCGCGGCGCATTGCCGTTCACGTCGGAGCGCCAATATATGGCCACACTCCACTCCCCCCGGCTCCCGGACGGCAGCGCCACCGGGCAGGACACCGTGTTGGTGAAGGGCGCCGTGGAAAGGGTACTGGAGCTGTGCTCCAGGCAGATGGACAGCCACGGCGTCGATGGGCACCTCACTACGCAGGCTGTCCTGGAGGTTGCCCACCGGTTTGCCGGCACAGGCTTGCGGGTCCTGGCGACTGCCGTTATGCACCTGCCTGCCGGCACCGCCCTCTCCGACGCAAACCTGCACGGGCACATGACGCTGACAGGACTCCAGGCGATGTTCGATCCGCCGCGGGAGGCGGCCGCGGCGGCAGTCCGTGCCTGCCACCAGGCCGGAGTGGCCGTCAAGATGATCACCGGGGACCACGTGGGAACGGCCGCAACCATCGCCGGGGCCGTAGGCATCACCGCGGACCGGGCAGACAGGACAGCGCTGACCGGAACCGAGCTGGACGCGATTCCCGCAGACCAGCTGCCGGATGCGGTGGAGCGCGCAACCGTCTTCGCGCGGGTGTCGCCCGAGCAGAAGCTCCGCCTCATCGGCGCCCTGCAGTCCCGGGGGCACGTGGCCGCCATGACCGGGGACGGCGTCAACGATGCGCCGGCACTCCGCCAGGCGAACGTAGGCATCGCCATGGGACGGTCGGGGACGGAAGTGGCGAAGGAGGCCTCGGACATCGTCCTCACCGACGATGACTTCGCCACCATTGAGGCAGCTGTCGAGGAAGGCAGGAACGTCTTTGACAACCTGACCAAGTTCATCGTCTGGACGCTGCCCACCAACATGGGGGAAGGCCTGGTGATCCTCGTGGCGATCCTGGCCGGAGCAACGCTGCCCGTCCTGCCCACCCAGATCCTCTGGATCAACATGACCACCGCTGTGTGCCTGGGCCTGATGCTGGCCTTCGAACCGAAGGAGCCGGGCCTCATGTCCCGCCCACCCCGGGCGCCCGGCAGGCCACTCCTGACCTGGACCCTCACGCTCCGTATCCTGCTGGTCTCCACCCTGCTCGTGGCAGGCACCTGGTGGATATTCGAACTCGAACTGGCCGGTGGTGCGTCCCTTGCCGAAGCCCGGACTGCCGCCGTGAACGTCTTTGTGGCGGTGGAACTGTTCTACCTCTTCAGCTGCCGTTCCCTCACGAGGTCTGTCTGGCGGATCGGCTTCTTCAGCAACCGCTGGGTGATCCTGGGCGTCCTGGTGCAGGCGGCCGGCCAGCTGGCCATCACCTACTCACCGGTGATGAACGGACTCTTCCACACGGCCCCCATCAGCGTGGACACGTGGCTGCGGATCCTGGGCATCGCCGTGCTGGCTTCACTCGTTGTCGCCGTGGACAAGCGCTTCCGGCGCCACGCGTTCTAGGCAGGTCCAGCATTCCAGCATCTTTGCCGCACCGGGGCAGCGTCCTCATGGCGTTGGCAGGAGCCGGACCATCACCAGGCCGGTCACTGCGGCCATGGCCAGTGCCATCAGGACGGCCGCCCCCATCCCGATGGCGGCTGTGAGCCACAGGTCCTGGCCAGGCTGCCAGAGCGGGGTTGCAACTGCCATAAAGACTCCCAGTCCCAGGGCCCAGGCGGCGGCACTTCCGGCGATCCACCGCCAGGCCAGCGGGACGTGGCGGCGCAGTTCGAACCATTGGGCGCAGCCAATCGACACCAGGAGCACCACCGCGGCCCCGGTTCCCGTAATGAATTGGGCTGCTGCCGGCCATCCCTGCCAGGACCCGTTGCCGAAAAAGGTGAGGCCCACAGTCCAGGCAACAACGGCCCCGGCAGCCGTGAGCAACACCCAGCGCCGGGCGGAAACGGCGGGGAGCCTGGTCCTGAGAACCCGCACCTGGAACCACCCCAGGACGGCACCCTCAACAAAGCCTGCAAGCACCAGCAGCGGCACTGCCGCCGTGGGCCATACGGCAGC
>NZ_JABTYH010000052.1 GCF_013314975.1 Pseudarthrobacter oxydans
GGGTGTACGTCTGGATGACACTATCTGCGCTTCACCCCAAAGACGGCGACTCTCCTGCATCATTCGCATACTTGAGGGCTTAACTCCAGGAGCCGTAACTGGGCGTGCGAGAGGCTGACATAGCGCGAGTAAGTGCCCAATGCTGCAATTCCTAACTTGCCCGCAATACGGCGAAGTTGAGCTTCAGCCCAATGTCGATGGTGGCACCCACGATGCCTGCTTCATTCCGGAGGACCGCGGGGACGATGGGGGTGCGCAGCTTGAGCCTGGGAAGGTACTCGTCGGCACGCATGGAGATGCCGCCGCCGACGATGAATAGCTCCGGGGAGAATAGGAACTCCACATGTGAGAAGTAACGCTGCAGCAGCACGCTGTATTCAGCCCAGGACAGTCCGTTCCGTTCCCGGGCCACAGCGGACGATTGGGTCTCGGCGTCGAAGCCGTCGATTTCCAGGTGGCCAAGTTCGGCGTTCGGGACGAGTTTGCCGTCAAAGATGAAGGCTGAGCCGATTCCGGTGCCCAGGGTGATCACCAGCACGCTGCCCGTCACGCCCTTGCCGGCGCCGTAGCGTGCTTCGGCCAGGCCGGCGGCATCGGCGTCGTTGATGACCTTTACGGGTCGGCTCAGCTGGGCGGTCAGGAGCGAATCGATATCGGTATGGAGCCAACTCTTGTCCACATTGGCAGCCGAGTGGACTACGCCGTGCTGGATGATGCCGGGGAAAGTGACGCCTACCGGGGAACGGGCTTCTGGTGCCTGGGGAGATGTCGAAAGCTCGGCGACCACCACTGCCACTGCCGCGGTAACAGCTTCCGGGGTTGCGGGCTGAGGGGTGGGTACACGGATCGTTTCACTTAAAAGAATGCCGCTTTTGGGGTCGACGATGCCTCCTTTGATTCCGGTTCCACCGATGTCGATGCCGATCAGTGGAGGATTCTGTTGCAACATCTCGTCCATTGAGCTTCCGTTCAAGACAGGGGTCGGCATGGCGGCGGGAAGTGATCGGCCCCCGACCCTTTTGGTGTAGTTATGTGCCCAAAGGGCGCAGTTCAGCAGCGCTTTTCGTGGATAGTGCCGCACGGCACGCCAGGATCAACCTGGATGGTGTACCTGCCCCAGCCGCGTTGGGTGACGAGTATGCCGTGTCTGCGTTCGAACGCGGCAGGTATTAGCAGGTCGACCGCTTCGCTGAGCTTGTTGTCCCGGCTTAGCGGGTCGTTGTCCGTCGTGACTTCAAGGGACAGTGGGAGTCGTTCTGTGGCTGTGATGGAGCTGTCCTCATCGCTGCGGGGGTTGTGAACAAGGTGAGACATGTGCCCTCCTCGGGGGATGAACTAGGACGTTGGATACGGGCGAACTTATAGGACCTAGGCGGGTAAGTAGCCGCTGCTAGGGGGAGCCTTTGCATGCGAGCCAATGCAAGGGTGGGGCGACTGGCCCGGTGGTGTGCCCTGCGTGTCCATAGGGAGCTCATTCGTTTGGATGCACACCCTCTCCGGGCAAAGACCGAAACGCGTGGGAGTGCGGCGGCTGATGCATGTTCGTTGTGTGCCGGAAGTGGGCAGCGGCTCGTTTTGGCGCTGCCCACTTCCTTGGGTTCGCAGAGTTTTAGGATCGGTCCATGTTCCGCCGCTGCTACGGGGTGGTCCGCCAGGCGTTCCAGCTGTTCCAGTTTTCGCCGTCGAAGCCGATGCGGCCCAGCTGGTGGTCGGCCCAGTTGTCGGCGGTTTTTTCGATCACTTCGCCGCCCACGGAGTAGTTCTCCAGGGCTAGTCCGTTGCCGTCAGGAATCTCGTTTCCGATTGTGACTTTTTCGCCGGCAGGGTTGGTGTAGCGCTTGAGGTGGCTGACCTGTGAGGTCCAGTCCAGCCCGTTCCAAGCGTCGATGTTGAGGTTTTTCACGTGGATGTTCTCGGTATCGGAGAGGGCATAGACGCGGATGGCACAGTTGGTCATGCCCTCCACCGTGATGTTCTCGAAGCGCATGTTCTTCACGGTGGTGTTGGGATCCGCCTTGGTGGTGGAACCCATGTCTTCCCAGTGCGACGAGGAGTTCAGGATGCAGGTGTTGTACTTGACGTCCTTCCAGTACATCCGGTTGTGGATGACCGTGGTGTTGGTGACGTTCACGTTGTCGATGTTCCGGGGCGTCCAGCCCCACTGGATCACGGGTCCGTTCTCGTTCTTCCAAATCACGGTGTTATCGATGGTGACGTCGCTGTGGTACATCTTCAGCACGTCGTCGTTCGCGTTGAAGAAGGTGTTCTTCATGGTGCTGCCCTTGTACAGTTCGATGCCGTCGGTCTGCCAGTACCAGCTGCCCACCTGCTTGTAGTTCTCAACGTTCATGTGGAAGGTCTGCTCGTTTCCGTAGACCACAAAGGAGTGGTACGGGGGCTCGGCGACAGTAACGCCCTGAAGGTCCAGCTTCTGCTCGGCATCGGCGGAAGCGAACTGCAGCATCTTCACGCACGACGAGTGGCAGTTGGACGCTCCGCTGAGGTGGTTGTAGTTGTTATTGGTGTCTGCCTCGTACACGTACTGCTCGCCGGAGAGGACACCGTAGCCGGTGACCTTGTACTGGCTCTGGTTGTCATGGAGGAACCGGAAGGCTCCCTTTACGTAAGCGCCCGGTGCCAGGTAGACCCACTTGACGTTGGGCGGCAGGACCGCGTGGTAGTCCGATCCCATGCTGTAGGTGCCGGGCTTGAAGTAGATGATTTCCTCGGTAACGGCATTGAGGTTGGTCACCTCACCTTCGGCAGGGTAATGGATGCTGCCCGACTCCTCTGTGGGAACCAATCGTTCCTTTTGCTCTCCGCGGAGTTTAGGTTCCGCGAAGATCATCATTGAATTGCGGGGTTCGGTGTGGATGGCGCGGTTGCCCTCGGCTTCGGTGGTCAGCTTGCCGCTGTCCCCGGACATGTCGTTGTAGGCCGTATACAACTGTGGCTCGAATTCCACTGAGAACCGGTAGCCGGCATCGGAGTAGGGCACTTTGATTTTGACGGTGTCCGCGTCAACGAGCTGCTTTTCGAAGTTGTAGCTGCTGGGGCGGATCTGCACCTGGTCCGCTGAGGTGATGGTCTGGCCGGTGCGGAGGCTTACGTCCACCCAGACGTCTTTGGCATATTCGAAGCTGGACCAGCTCATGGTAAGGCCGGCCTGGGAGGAGAATTCGGCGCCGTCTTCCTTGGTGTAGCCGATCTTGTCCTTGCCGCTGCGGGGGATGCTCATGTAAGTGAAGGCGTCATAAGCCTTGTCCGGCTGGTTCTCCTGGGCCACCTGCAGGTCGTAGAAGGAGGACCGCCGCACTTCGTCGTTGCCAGTTGGGCCGGTGGTGTTGAAAACGGCGTTGTCATGCCACCAGGTGTGAAGGTTGCCGTTGTCCGCAGTGGTAATGGCGTGTTTGTCGGTAGGCGCAGCAGGCGCCGTAGAGGGGGTGTGCCCCGCTGTCGTGGCTGCCTGCGCCGGGAGGACGGCGCCACTGCTGATAAGGAAGACGGCGGCGGCCGCTGTCATGCGTTTGGCCAATCGGCCCAGCCCTGTTCCGGGCATAATGGTTCCTTTCGTCGGATGGACTGGTACTGGAAGGGCCTCATAGGAGGCGGCGGAGGACTGCCACCTCCCAGGGCTGCAATTCCTGGCGGTCCCAGGGTTGGCCGGGTGGTTATGCAGGACCACTTCCGCTGGCGCCCACTCCGTGGCCAGCTCACGGGCCAGCTGAATGTTCAGTGCCATTGGCTTGGTTGAGCAGTTCGCCAGGACCAGCAGGCTGGTGGTTTCGTTGGTGCGCGTGTAGGCGAACAGCTGCGGGTCCTCCGGGTACAGGAGGGTGAAGCGCCCGTCGATCAGGACAGCCTCTTCGTGCCGGAGCCGGACCAGGGAGCGGTACCAGGCGAAGACGGAACCGGGGTCGGTCCTCTGGGTCGCGGCGTTGAGCCAGGTGTGGTTGGGGTTCACCGGGATCCAGGGCTCGCCGGTCGTGAAGCCGGCGTTCGGTGTGGCGTCCCACTGCACGGGTGTCCGGGCGTTGTCGCGTCCGCCCACGGCGATGCCTGCAAGGAGTTCGGCGGCCTCGCTGCCGTCGCTGCCGGCGAGGGCTTCGCGGTAGTAGTTCAGGCTTTCCAGGTCGCGGAAGTCGTCGATGCTGGAAAAGGGCATGTTGGTCATGCCCAGCTCTTCGCCCTGGTAGATGTAGGGCGTGCCGCGCATCAGGTGCAGCACCGTCGCAAGGGCCGTTGCGGATTCGTACCAGTAGCCGGTGTCATTGCCGAAGCGGGAGACGGCACGAGGCTGGTCATGGTTGTTCCAGTACAGGCTGTTCCAGCCGACGTCCGCCAAGGCTTCCTGCCACCGGGCGAAGGAGTGCTTCACGGCCACCAGGTCCAGGGGCTTCCGGGTGAACTTGCCCCCCGTACCGTGATCCAGGCCCACGTGCTCGAACTGGAACACCATGTCCAGCTCCCGACGGTCCTGGTCGGTATAGAGCCGGGCGAGCTCCGGGGTGGCGTCCACCATTTCGCCCACGGTCATCAGGTCAGCCTCCCGATGTCCGAAGACTTCGCGGTGCATCTCCTGGAGATATTCATGGACCCGCGGCCCCGACCCGTAGAACGGGATGCCGTTGCCCCAGGTTCCGCCGTCCTCCACTGGGCCGTCGGGGAGGGCGGGGTGCTTGGAGATGAAGCTGATGACGTCCATTCGGAAACCATCGATGCCGCGGTCCAGCCACCAATTCATCATCTGGTAGATGGCAGCGCGGACTTCCGGGTGGTCCCAGTTCAGGTCCGGCTGTTTCCGGGAAAACAGGTGGAGGAAGTACTGCCCGCTGGGTTGGTCCAGTTCCCAGGCGGAGCCGGAGAAGAAGGAGCCCCAGTTGTTTGGTTCGGCGCCTTCCTTGGGGTCGCGCCAGATGTACCAGTCGCGTTTGGCGCTGGTTCTGCTGGTTCGGGATTCCTGGAACCAGGCGTGCTCGTCGGAGGTGTGGTTGACCACGAGGTCCATGACCAGCTTCATGCCGCGGGCATGAAGGGCGGCGATGAGTTCGTCGAGGTCCTGCAGGGTCCCGAAGGTGGGGTCCACGGCGTAGTAGTCGCTGATGTCGTAGCCGTTGTCGTCCTGGGGTGAGGCGTAGACGGGGGAGAGCCAGACGACGTCGATGCCAAGGTCTTCCAGGTGGTCCAGGCGGTTGATGATGCCGCGGATGTCGCCGACGCCGTCGCCGTTGGAGTCGGCGAAGCTGCGTGGATAGACCTGGTAGACGACGGCGGCTTTCCACCATTCATCGCTGGGGCGGAGGCTGGAGTGCCGGAGGACGGGCTGGAGGGTGGTCACTTGATGGCTCCGATGTTTACGCCGCGCATGAGGGTGCGCTGGAAGAGAAGGAAGAAGATCAGGGCGGGCAGGATGCCGGCCATGGATGCCGCGGCCAGTGCGGTGGGGTCGCTGGTGTACTGGCCGCTGAGGGCGCCCAGGGACACGGAGACGGTCTGGTTGGAGGCAGATGGCAGCAGGACCAGTGGGAGGAAGAAGTCGTTCCAGGTCCAGATGAAGAAGAAGGTGACCAGCACGGCCAGGGTTGGGCGGGTGAGGGGCAGGACGATGAGCCGGAGGATCTGGAAGCGGCTTGCCCCGTCCAGCCGTGCTGCCTCGAGGACTTCCATGGGGAAGGATCCGAGCACTGAGGCGAGCATGTAGGTGCCGAACGCGCTCTGCAGGACGGCCAGGATAATGGTCACGCCGAGCAGGGAGTCATAGAGGTTAAGTTCCCGGGAGAGGACGAAGAGCGGGTAGACCAGGGCTTCCTGCGGGATGGTGAAGGCAAGCATAAAGACAGCCAGGATCCATACCCTGCCCTTAATCCGGCCGATGCCGATGGCGAAGGCGCTGAGCAGGCTCAGCGTGGCTGCGATCAGGGCAACGCTGCCGGAGAGGATGACGCTGTTAAGCAGTTTCTGGTTGAAGTTCACTCCGATCCAGAAGTCGATGATCGCTGTGAAGTCGAGCTCGGTGGGAATTCCGATCGGGCCGTCGGCGATGTACTCCGCGGAGGGTTTGAATGCGTTGATGAGGGCCAGCCAGAACGGAAAAATCATCAGGGCAGCTGCCCCGGCCAGGAGGATCAGGATGGTCCAGCCGCTGATGCCGCGCCGGGACCTGGCGCTCCTGTTGGTGCGCTCCGGCTTTTGCCGCGGTTCGCGCGTTGGTCGGTCTGTTTCAGGGGCGGGGGCTGTGGTGGTCACTTTTCGAATCCCTCGGCGTTGCGGGTCTGGTAGCGCAGCAGGACGATCGCGATGATGGTGACGAGCAGCGCCAGGAGTGAGGCGACGGCGGCGCCGTAGCCCACCTGTGTGGTGGTGAAGAAGTTTGAGTACGAGAAGTAGGCCGGGACGATGGTGCTGGTCCCGGGTCCGCCCTTGGTGAGGACGTAGATCGGGGCGAAGACCTTCAGCGCTGCCACGGAGGTGGTGATCAGGACGACGGCGATCTCCGGGCGCAGCTGCGGGATTGTGATGCTCCAGAAGCGCTGGAACCAGCCGGCACCGTCGATCTCGGCGGCTTCGTAGAGGGCGGGGTCAACGCGGGAAAGCCCTGCCATGAAGACCACGACGGTGTAGCCGATCTGCAGCCAGATCAGAACATTCATGACGGCGAGCATTGCGGTGTCCGAGTCGCCGAGCCAGTTCTGTTGCAACCAGCTAAGGCCCAGCCCGTCCAGGACCGTGTTGATGATTCCGTACTGGGGCTGGTAGAGCCATTTCCACAGGACGCCGGCGACCACGATGGGGAGGATCTGCGGGAGGTAAAAGGTGGCTCGGAGGATGCTGGCTGCGCGGGAGCCGAACTTGGGAGCGATGTAGTCGAAGAGGACGGCAGCCAGGAAGACGCCCAGGGCGGTGGGAATGACCGCCATGGCCAGGATGAATGCGGTGCTGTGCAGGAAGGATGCCCAGAACGCGGGATCGGCCATGAGCCGGACGTAGTTGTCCAGGCCGACGAATTTTGGGGTCCCGACGCCGCGCCAGCTGGTGAGGCTGTAGTAGAGGTTCATTCCGAACGGAACGGCCACGACGGCCAAGAAACCGACGGCACCGGGAATGAGGTAGATCCAATAGCCGCGCGAGCTCTCCCGTGCAGATCGTTTCGGGGTTCTTGTCGTGCGCTGGACTTTTCGGGTGGCGGTGGCCGGTGGGGCAGGGGTAACTGCGGTCATGACGTGTCCTTTGGGATGTGGCGGCGCACCCGTCCGGTGCGCCGCCACACGTGTTGGTGCCGGCTACTTGCTGGGTTTGCCCTGTTCGTATGCTGCCTTGATGTTTTCGACGGCCTTTTCAGGGGTTACGTTGCCCTGGACCAGGTCGCTGGTCTGGGCCACCAGGACGTCGTTGAGTCCGGCCACGGGCCAGTCGGGGTACCAGCCAAGGCCGGCGTCATTGCTGTTGAGCAGTTCGTTGAACCGCGGCGTGGTGAGCTTGCCGATGGGGGTGGTGATGGCGGACTCATCTGCGGCTACGGGGACGGCGCCTTCGTTGCCCAGGAGGTTCTGGATCTCCGGGCTCATGGTGATTTCCATGAAGTCATAGGCGAGTTCCTTGTTGCGTGCCTTCTCGGGCACGACCCACAGGTTGCCGCCGGAGCCCGGGTGCAGGTCCGTTGACGGGAAGAGGAACTGGTCGAATTCGAAGTCCTTGATTTCATCCGCGAAGCTGCCGGCCCACCAGGTTCCGGAGACAAAGATCGGGTACTGTCCGGCCACGAAGGCGTTGCCGGCGTCCTGGGCTGCGATACCGGTGGAGTCCTTACTGATGAAGCCCTTCTGCGTCCAGTCCTGCACAGTCCGGGCAGCCTTTTCCCAGGCAGTCCAATCCACGTCGCCTTCGAACTTCTGGTAGGCGGACCAGGCGTCCTTATCCATGTTGGCCAGTGCCAGTTCGTACAGCAGGTGGGTTCCGGGGTAGTCCTGGGAACCGAGGGCCAGCGGAGTGATGCCTGCACCGGTGAACTTGTCCATCGCCTGTTCCAGTTCCTGGAGCGAGGTGGGGACCTGCAGGTTCTGCTGGGCGAAGAGGTCCTTGTTGTACCAGACCGAAACGTATTCGCCGTAGTTGGTGAGGCCATACCGCTGGCCCGAACCCATCACACCATCCTCGTACAGGCCCACATCCTGGGCCGAGCTGTCCAGATCCCAGCCGCGTTCCTTAGCCACGTCCGTCAAGTCAGTCAGGAGTCCGGCCTGCGAGACCACCCCGGCCGTGGCGTTGCCCTTCAGGTACTCCAGGACGTCCGGTGCGTCGTTGGAGTCCAGCAGGAGCTGGCCGGACTGCTGCATCTGTTCGTAGGTTTTGAGCTCGAACTGCACCTCCACGTCAGGGTGCTTTTCCTTGAAGATTTCGATGGCCCGGTTCCAGCCAGTGGCCAGTGCGCTGTCGTCGTTTTCCCACCACCAAACCTTGAGGGTTTTTGCCTCGGGCGCGGCTTGCGGTGCAGAACATGCGGACAGGGCGAGTGCGGCGGCCGCAGTTGTTGCCAGGGCCGTGAAGGCCCGCCGCGAGAGTTTGTTGTGGTTGAACATCGGTGAGCTCCGTTGGTCTGAGGAAGCCCGTCTAGGGGCTGCAGTTTATTCTGATGCGGAACTATTCAAAGTGCTAAACATCACTCTTGGCAAGTGCATAACGAGAAATATCTTTTGTGACAAAAGTATCTGCGCATGCCATGATGGAGGGGTGAAGAGCCCCTCAACGTGGTCGGTCGCTCCGACGAATGCTTCCCTGCCTGTGGCTATCGAAGTTCTCCGAAGAGGTCCCATTTCCCGGGCGGCGATAGCCCGTCGGCTTCAGCTTTCGCCTGGGTCGTTGACCCGGCTGAGTGCCCCACTGCTGGAGGGCGGTCTGCTCCGGGAGGTTGGTGAGCACAACGATGGCCGCGTCGGCCGGCCTACACGGCTGTTGGACGTAGACATCGATTCGAAGCACTTTGTGGGCATGAAGCTCCGCGAGCACGAGATCATCGCGGCCCGAACCAATCTGCGGGGAGAGATCCAGCATCAAGAATCAGTGAGTATCGGCGATAGGACACCGGAAGCGGTGGTTCGGCAAATTGCCCAACTAGCTGGGGAACTGGGTGCAGACGCGCCGATCAACGGCATCGGTATTGGTATCGGCGGACTTATTCGGAATCGTGAGTACGTAGTGGATGCGACGTTCCTTGGCTGGAGTGGCGTGCCTTTGGCCAAGCTTGTAGGTGAGGCGACCGGAATCCCGACGCTCGTCGACAATGACCTTGTTGCCTTCACCGAGTATGAGCACTGGTTCGGCGAGGGCCGTGACGATGACAGGTTCGCCGTCATCACGTTGGGAGCCGGCACCGGATTCGGGCTGGTGGCTAATGGTGCAATCGTTACCGGCCAGGACTACGGGATTGGATTAGTGGGACATTGGCCGCTGGATCCAGCGGGACCGCTGTGCTTCGCCGGTCACCGCGGCTGCGCCACCAGTGTGCTTAACTCAGATTCCATCGCGCGCCATGTCTCCGATGCATTGGGACGCCCAGTGGACTATGAGCAGGCTCTGGACCTGGCGGAAGCCGGTGACCCCGCGGCCAGACGTGTGACAGAGGACGCAGGGCGGGGACTTGGCCGGCTCATCGCCGCCGTGTGTAACCTGACGCTTCCGCAGCGGATCATCATCGCCGGTGAAGGCGTCCGGCTCGCCTCCATTGTCGCTGACGCCATAAGGGAAGGCATTGCCAGGGACCGCGACCCGCGCGCCTCGACGCCTCCTATCGTTCTCGGAACCAAGAACAATGTCGATTGGTGCCGTGGTGCTGCTGTCCTGGCCATCCAGGCATTTGTGCACGGCACGCTGCCCGGGGTGTAAGTCCCCGGAAGATCAGCGCGGGGTTGGACCGCTGGGGAGCCCGGACATGAGCTCCCCAGCCGCCGGAAAGGCTTCGGGTTAGGAAGTCTTCGGTCTCACCATGCGTTCCAGTTATCCCAGTTTTCGCCGTCGAAGCCGAGACGGCCCGCCTGGTTATCGCTCCAGTTGGTCGTGGTTTTGTCGATCCTGGCCCCGCCGACGGTGTAGTTCTCGAGCTTGATGCCTCTGCTGTCGACAGTCTCGTTGCCCAGCCAGACCTTGTTGTTGGCAGTGTCTGAATAGCGCTTCAGGTGGCTCACCTGGGACGTGTGGTCCAACCCGTTCCAGCTTCCGATATTCAGGTTCTTGATGTGGATGTTCTCGGTGTTGGAAAGCGCATAGATCCTGAGGGCGCAGTTGGTCATTCCTTCGACAGTAATGTTCTCCAGCCGGAAATTCCTGATCGTGGTGGCGGGGTTCGCCGTGGTGGAGGAGCCCATGTCCGCGTAGTGGGAGGACGAGTTGATGATGCAGGTGTTGTATTTGACGTCCTTCCAATACATGCGGTTGTGGATGACGTCTGTGTTGGTGACGACCACATTGTCAATGTTGTACGGCGCCCAACCCCACTGGATGACCGGACCGTTCTCGTTCTTCCAGATCACCGTGTTATCCACCGTCACGTTGCTGTGGTAGAGCTTCAGGACGTCATCATTGGAGTGGAAAAAGGTGTTGTTCATCCGCCCGCCCTCGTAGAGTTCCATCCCGTCGGTCTGCCAGTACCAGCTGCCCACCTGCTTGTAGTTATCCACCCGCATTTCCATCTCATAGGCGTTTTGCGGCCCGTAAATGACAAAGGAGTGGTAGGGAGGTTCGCTGATGGTGATTCCCTCCACGTCCAAGTACTGCTGCATGGTCGATGAAGACGTGAATTCCAGCATCTTCACGCAGGTGTTGTGGCAATTAGCGCCGGTTGAATGCGTGTACCCGCTGGTGGTTGTATCGGCTTCATAGACGTACTGTTCGCCGGAGAGCACGCCGCGGCCAGTGACCTTGTAGACGCCCTGCGTCGAGTTGGGGAAGTAGAAGGCACCTTTGACATACGCCCCGGGAGCCAGGTAGATCCATTTGACGTTGGGCGGCATCGAGGCCCGGTGGTCCGATCCCATGTAATACGTCCCGGGCCGGAAGTAGATGATCTCCTCGGTGACCGACCCCAGGTTGTCGACCAGGCCTTCCTGCGGATAGTTGATAGCTCCGGATGCGGAGGTGGGAATCAACCGCTCCGCCTCGCCGCCGCCCAGGGTCGGCTCGGCGAAGATCATCATGGAATTCCGTGGTTCGGTATGGATGGCGCGGTGATCCCCGCCACCGGTTTCAGTCAACACCCCTGCCGTTCCGGACATGTCGTTGTATGCAGTGAAGAGCTGGGGCGCGAATTCCACTGAGAGCCGGTAGCCCGTCGACGAGTAGGGGACTTTGACCCGGATGGTGCTGGGGTTCACCAGCTCTTTCTCGAAGGTGTACTTGCTGGGCCGGATCGTTACCTGATCCACAGACGTGATCGTTTGGCCTGTCGTGAGTTTGACGTCCACCCAGACGTCCGTTGAGTACTCAAAGCTGGACCAGCTCATTGAGAGGTTCGCTGACGAAGAGAACTCTGCTCCGTCCGGCTCCGTGTAGCCGGTCTTCCCCTTTCCGCTGCGGGGAATGCTCATGTAGGCGAAGGAGTCGTAGCGCGTTCCTGGTGCCGTTGCTGTGGCTACTTGCACCTCGTAAAAGGATGACCGGCGGACTGTGCCGTTCTGGGTGGGTGAGGTTGGGTTGTATTCGTAGTTGTTGTGCCACCAGGTCCGAAGGTCGGGTCCGGTGGCAGTGAAACCGGTCTGTTCTGTCGCAGCGGCTGGCTCCTGGCCGGCAGCCGGCAGCAGGAGCAGCAGCGCAAATGCTGAGGCCAATAGACGGAGGTAATGCTTCATTGCTTTCCCCTGTTCTAAATCATTCCAGTTACAACTGTCTGGGTCTTTCTTTTGGTTCCAATTGGGGCATGGATGGGAAAGGCGGGGCCGGAATTTCCGGCCCCGCCTTGGGAATTTGGGTTACGGCGTCATTCCCACCATAGGAATCACCACGGGCGAGCCCGCCTGCCAGTTGAGCACGTCGGCCTGGCTTTGGCCGTCACGGACAATCACGTCCAGTGCGTTCGGATCGCTGGTGTCCGTATCCCGGGAGGCGATGCCGCCGTCGAAGACACCGGCTCCGCCGCCGAAGCGCCACTCCTTGATCCAGGACGGGTCGCCGGCAGCCCAGTACGCGCCGTCATAGACGGGGCGGACGTTGCCGATGCCCTCGCCGGCTTCGGCGTTGCCGAACATGGCCACGGCGAACTTTACCGACGCTGGATCGAGTGTTCCGAGCGCTTCCTTGGGCACCATGGTCACAATCTGCTTGGCTTCGGGTACTGCCAGCAGACTGACCGCCGAGGTGCGGGTGCCGTCCGGGCTGTAAACGCCGGCGCCGTCAAACCGGCCGTCGGTGACGATGACGGAATCCCAGGTGTGCTCAACGTTGACGTTCGTGCCGGGCAGGGCAGGGGTGGCGGTTGCGTCGCCGTTGCTGAGGTAGACGTTGATGCGCTGGTGCGAGATACCCTGGCCGCCCCAGGGGTTGGTGACGTCACCGGCAATGGTGCTCACGAATGCATACTTGTCACCGGCGTCGTAGACGTCGACGCCGGTGAGGTCGAAAGTGCCCGGGGCGTAGACCGGGTTGGTCGGGTAGGTGTAGCTGCCGGGGCCGTTATCGTCTCCAGAGGGGTCCTGCAGTCCGCCGATTCGTGTGCCGTAATGCAGGACGGTCCGGTCCTCGACGGCAGTGCCTCCATCGGCTCCCACCGCGGCCACGGTCACGGTGTTCTTGGTGCCGGGAAGGGAAACGTCCAATGAGAACGTGGATGTGCCGTCGCCCGCGGCGGTAAGCGGGGCCTCGGTGATCTTGCCGTTGACGGAAATGTAAACCTTCTCTGCCGCCGTGGTACCCGCAACAGTGGTAGTGGGGGAGCCGGAGGTAGTGAGCTGGGCGGGCGAACTGATCGTAAGTGCGGGTTCGGCGACAGCACCTGAGGCGTATCGCTGGGCGACGTTCTGCGGAGTTTCGACAGGTGCTCCGTTCTTCATGCCCGCAGCAAGCCGCACATACTGTGCCATCGCCCACGAGAGCGGCGAGGCAGAGCCGGTGCTGCGGCCCAGTTCATGACCGTATGCAGTCGGTTCATCCTGGTCCCAAACCTGCTCGGGAATCATGAAGCCGTCATTGGCTGCGGAGTGCATAGTTGCCAGGTAGGGGAGCGCATCCTTGCCGTTCGCCAGTTCGTATTCGCCCCGCTCGCCTGTCAGCAGCGGCCAGAGCCGCCCGATGCCGGTGCCGTCCCAAGGAGAACCGTCGGCCTTTTCCCCGTAGCCGTCATAGGTGTAGCGGTGCCACATCCGGCCCCCCGGAGTGTCCTGTGAAATGGAGGCGTCTGTCTCGGCAAGAGAGTCCGCTACGTGCGTGTCGGTGGGCGGCTTCACACCAAGCCGAACAAACTCCAGGAAGCCGGCGTCCAACACGGCGTTTTCCGGATGTACGCCTGCGCCGTTGCCCCAGTCGCGGACTGCGCCATCGTTAGGGTTACCGCTTCCGCTGATGCGCAGGTAGTAGTTGCCGTCACCTACCGGTCCATTGGTCGTGAACATCCACTTTTCCGTATTGCGCTGCCACTCGTCCGCGGTCGCCCGGTAAATCGCAGCGGAACCGGCATCACCGTTCATTTCTGCAATGTCTCCCGCGGCCGCCAGCGCGGCAATCTGCGAGGCCAGCGTCGACGTTGAATATCCGCCTGTTTCCTCCCAGCGTTCCTGCGGGGTCTTGGGACCGGCGGCGACCAGGTAGTCCGCGGCTGGCTTGAGCTCATTCGCGTAGAAGTCAGCATCTGTGCGTCCGATTTGGTTCGCCAGCAGGATGGGGAACGCTGTTTCATCCAACTGAATCCCATTTTGACCAACGGTCCCGTCAACCTTGGAAGTCTGGGGGAAATGTCCGTCCGGCAACTGCTGATACTTGAACAGCCACTCAACGCCGCGGCGGGCAGCTTCCTCGTCCCCGGCAGCCAGCAGGGCAGTCACCGACTGGTACATGTCACGTGCCCACACAGCGTGGTACCCCTCACGGTGCTGCTCCGCGTTCGCCACTTGCCCCCACGGCGTAGTCAGCGATGCGATGAAAGCGCCGGGAAAGGTCTTGTCTTCATGGGCTTTGACCGTCATCAGGGAGACGTTGTATTGAGTCCCGAGGTCACCGTCCAGGGATTTGGCCGGCTTGTCCAGGGACTGCAGGTACTGCTTCCACTCTTTCGTGTAGTCCTTGGACACCTTGGGGAAGCCCCGCTTCACGCTCGCGTTAGCGGTGTCGAGCGCCTCCTGCGCATTCGCGCCAAAGCCCAGCGCAAGAGAGAATTCCGTCTTTGCTCCTGTCAGCGCGATCGTTCCCGTCTGGGCGATATTTCCCGGCCCGGCGTCGGTGTAGGCGCCGTCAAGTTTGCCATCTGCGCCAAGGTCGGTTCCTCCGTCGCTGGTGCCGACATATCCGGTGCTGGTGGTGCTGAATCCTGAGCTCGAAACCAATGCAGAGGCAACCGGGGTGTCCGGAATCGAGAGGTCCTCTGCCACCAGGGCAGTACCGACAGTCCTGCCGGAGTCCCCGCCGGAGGTCCCGGCCAGGGAAGGATCGAATAAGGCATGAAGCTGGTAATCCCCACCATCGAGTACCTCGAAGGTAACCCCGAGCACCACAGCAGAACGTTGCGGGTCTGTCACGTAAGTCTTCGTCAGCCGCCAGCGACCGGCACTGTCTTCAGTGATCTGCCGATAGCTCAGCGCTTGTGGGTCAGCGAGCTCCACCCGCCGGGTCGTGTCCTCATTCTCGCGCTGCGTGCGTGATCCGTCGCTGACGGCGAATTGGAGTTCCCGGGTATTGGGGGTATCGGCCCGCGGGTAGTACACCTCGCTGAGAGTTCCCTCGGTGAGGGTGTACCAGACCTTCGACGCCGTACTGACCGACGTTCCAACGCCTTCCTTGTCACCTTTTGTCCACGTTGCCGAAGCCCCCGGCGCCCCCGGCGCTGGTTCGGCTTCTGCGACGGCGGGGGAGAAGGCGGCCGCCGATGCTGCGACCGCAAGGGCCGCCGCAGCACAGGTCGTTCTGAGGTGATGCTTCATTGCTCTCCTGGGGATTCTGGGCACTAGAATTTCCGCCAGTACCACTGGTGAGGAAATATATAAAAGGCGTTAATAAACGCCCCACTAGTATGTGGATCAGAAGTCGCATCGGTCAAGGGGTTGGCGTTGAAAAGCAGCACAAGAAAAACAGAGGCCACGCTCCCGGTTTTGCGCAAGATCTCAGCCTCTGCAGTCATGCGGGCTCTTGTCTCAGGCGCAACGCTTGACGCCACAGGTCTTATGGAGGCGACCGGCCTTTCCAGACCCACAGTGCTGACAGTCTGCGACGAATTGCTCAAGCTCGGCTGGGTAAGCGAAATCGAGACATCTTCCCGGTTGGCTGCGCGAAGCGGACGGCCATCCCGACGGTTCACGCTGAATGCCGCTGCAGGATATGTGCTGGGCATCGACCTGGGGGCCACGAAACTTCAGATCTGCTTGGCAGATCTTGCTGGCACCATCGTCTCGGAACACTCTGAAAGGTGGCGGGACGAGCACGTTGGGGCACCCGAACGCCTGATGGTTGCCCGCCGGGCCGCATGGGAGGTCCTGGCGCAAGCGGGTGTAGAACCATCAAAGGTGATGGCGGCCGGAATGGCTGTACCTGCGCCAGTAAGGCCAAACGGTCACGCGGTTGCCCTGGAGTCGTACCTTCCCGGGCTTGCCGCCTTGGATCTGCGTCTCGCGTTGCTCCCGGACTTCGATTGGCCCTTGATTGTCGATAACGACGCCAACCTCGCTGTTATCGCTGAGCGCTGGCTTGGCATTGCCCAGGACGTTGACGACGTCGTCGTGCTCCTATCCGGCGAAAGGCTTGGCGCCGGAATCTACCTCGGTGGTCAGCTCATCCGAGGTGGCGGGGCAGCGGGCGAAATGCGGTTTTTGGAATTAGTGGAGGGCGTTGGAAATACAGATGCAATTGGCGGTATGTGCCGTGAACTAGGGGCCATAGCCGCGGCCGAAATACTAGATGGAGAACGCCCCGGACATGCAAATGACAGCGAGCTTCTGCAACAGTGTGGGGGAATACCTGCCTCAATGGAGGCCGAGATGGTCATCAACGCAGCCCGAAAGGGTGATCCGGCAGCCCGGGAAGTGCTAGAGGTGGTGACTGAACGTACCGCACGGGTTATCGCCGTGGTCGCCACCTTCCTGGACCCACAGATGATCGTGCTTTCAGGCGGTCCAGCGGGCGCAGGAGATGTCCTCATTCCATCGCTTAACAAAGAGTTAGACGGCCTCAACTCGGCTCATCCACACCTCGCCGCCTCGACGCTAACTGATCACGCACCCCTGCTCGGGGCCGTCAGAGTCGCACTGAATCACGCCTTTGCTTCCCTACTCGTCTAAAACCCTTGGTGATGAAATGCTGCGGCGGGC
>NZ_JABTYH010000053.1 GCF_013314975.1 Pseudarthrobacter oxydans
AAAGCTGACACACGGTTCCTTGCCTGGTCCTCCGAGCAACCGGAATTGATCTACGTTTGACCGAGAAGTCCGGTCCGCCCGTCCACAGCCGGGGACAATTCTCCTAGGTTATCCACCGCTACTGCTGTCAGGGAGCTACCCCAATGGCTCCCAATTCCAGCCGTGGATAACCTGAATTGACCCCAGCCATGGACGGACTAAAGTCGCAACCAGTTCCGGCCGCGTGATCAGCAAGCACGGGTTCGCCCAGCTGCGGCAAGTTGACGGAATATCCATTATCGGCTTACTGAAACTGGCGGGGGAGCGCCCCGCGAAAGGGGTTGGCTCTGGCATCTGGGGGTTGGCAACGTGGAGCAACAACTCCCCGTCGGGGGCGTGCCCAGCATCCACCTGCTGAAATACTGGGCTCATGGACTACGAGCTGCGGATTATCGCCGAATGCCCGAACAGTGCACCGGCCCTGGACCTGTTCCGCCAAGCCTTGGCAGCGGAGAACTTCGATGAAGGCGTCCGCGTTGTTCAACTGGACAGTGATGAACAAGCCGAGGCGCTGCACTTCCGCGGCTCGCCGTCCTTCATCGCTGACGGCCATGACCTGTTTCCCTCAACAGCGTCACCGGCCCTTACATGCCGGGTCTACCTACGCGCTGACGGCTACGCCGGGTTGCCGTCGCAGGAGGACGTCCAGGCCGCCCTGCGCTCTGCAACCAGCAACCTGTTGTAAATCGGGGGTGCTACGTGGGGCCAACTGAAGAAGACATCCTGGCCGAATACAGTCGGGCACGCTCTGACCTGGACGCCTGGCTAAACAGCGCGACGGCGGAGGACCTTTCCCGGCGGAGCAGCGGGACGAGATGGACCAATGAAGAACTGCTTTTCCACATGGTTTTCGGCTACATGGTCGTCCGTGCCCTGCTCCCACTGGTCCACATAATCAGCCGACTGCCCGCACCCGTCGGTAAGGCCTTCGCCGCACTCCTGAACGCAGGTACCCGCCCGTTCGACGTCGTCAACTACTGGGGTTCCCGCGGCGCGGCCCTCGTCTACAACAGGCGACGGATGGCCCGGAAACTCGAAAAGACCATCAGCGGCATCACTCACAGGCTCGAGCGTGAGAATGCTATGTCGCTGTCACGGGCTATGCCCTTCCCGGACCGGTGGGATCCGTTCTTTAAGCCGTCGATGACACTTAACGACGTCTACGCGTACCCCACACAGCATTTTGACTTCCACGCGCGACAGTTGAGTCTCAGCCGACCACCCCGGTAGATTGCGACTGCTGTAGTCAGTTTGCAAGTCATCCGCACGAGCAGTTGGCAAAACTGTGCTGCGGGGCGCGAACATGACGATGGCCACCCCCGCAAGCAGATCACCGAACCCCTGGCGTCCCAGGAACGGCTTGCATCCGGCGAGTACGGCGGAGCTCTTGTCCCTGCCGAAACATGCAGGAACGGAGGGGGAAGTCAGAGGTCCAGTTTTTCCAGTGCCGCGTGGTAGGCCTCGTGGTAGGTGGGGAATTGTGCGACCTGGTCCAGGAGTGTGTCGATGGGTATTTGCGCCCGGATGGCCAGGGAGGCGTGGTGTATCCATTCCCCGGCCATTGGCCCGACTGCCCAGGCGCCGATGAGGATTTTCCGGTCGGCGTCGGCCAGCAGGCCCAGGTGTCCGCGGGGATCTTTTTCGTAGGTCCAGGGTCGGGCGATGGCTTTGGTCAGGTCGAGTTCGGACGCGGCTACCCGGATCCCGCGTTGTTGTGCCTGGTGGGCGGTCAGTCCGGCGGTGGCGATTTCGGGGTCGGCGAACACTACGCGCGGTATGCCGTCATAGGTGGCGGGGCGGGGCCTGCCGAGAATGGCGTCGGCGGCGATCCTGCCTTGGTATTTGGCTACGTGGGTGAAGGGCATGATGCCTGTGACGTCCCCGATGGCCCAGGTGTTCTCTGCGGCGCGGCAGTGCTCGTCGACCAGTACTTCACCGTGGTCCCCGAGTTTAATCCCGGAATGTTCCAGGCCGAGGTCTTTGGTGCGCGGTGTTCGGCCGGTGCCGAAGATGACGACGTCGGCTGCGACTTCCCCGCCGTTTTCGCCGCCTGCTTGGCGGAGTTCGATGATGCTGTCGGTGCCCTCGCGTCTGGCGCGGGCAGCGGAGGCGCCGAGGCGGACGTCGACGCCGGTTTCCTGAAGGTATTTGTGGGCCAGTTCGCCGACGCGTGGATCTTCGCGGTCGATCAGCCGCTGTCCGCGGTGGACCAGGGTGACTTTGACGCCGAAGCGTGCCAGGAACGTCGCTGTTTCAACCCCGACCGCGCTGCCGCCGATGATCACTGCCCGTTCGGGCAGGGTTGCGGCGGTGTAGGTCTCCCGGTTGGTCCATGCGGTGATCTGTTCGATGCCCTCCAGGGGAGGTATTACCGAGTCTGACCCTGTGGCGATGATGAGGTGTTCAGCGGTGATGTCGCGGTCTCCCGCGCGGATCCGGCCCGGCCCGGTGAGCCGTGCCTCTTCCTTGATTATCTCGGCGCCCTGCTTCGCGTAACCGTTCACTTGGGCTTTGTCGTCCAGGTTCCGGATCATGTAGTCCCGGTATTTGGCCGTTTCGTCCCAGTCCAGTTCGGCACCGCTGACTCCGGCGGCTTTTTCTACCTCCATGCGTGCTTCCGGCGGCCGCAGGACCGTTTTGGACGGGATGCAGGCCCAGTAGGCGCATTCCCCGCCGATTAGTTCCCGCTCGAAGATGACTACTTTCTTCCCTGCTTTCAGAAGGCGGTCCGCGGCGACCTCCCCGCCGGGTCCCATACCAAGCACGGCAACTTCGAATTGTTCGTTCACGCTGATCTCCTTCAGATTGGTTTGATCTTTCGGGTTCTGCTCGTCAAACGTCTTTTCGGCATCACCGTGGGGCCGGAGGGTCCTGGTGTCAGCAGCTGCAGCTGTTGACCCGGGTTCCCGGTTTTCCGGTTTCCTGCGCGTTGGTCTGGGAGAGCATTTTTCCGGCCATGTCAGAAGCGAGCCGGTACGCGTCCGCGACGGGGATCACGGTGCCCTCGGGGTGGTTTTTAAGCCATGGTTCGGCCTCTTCGGGTGAGGCGAAGAAGTGGACCTGGTTGCAGAAGGATGAGCGGACGGAAGTGATGTCTTCCGGGTTGATCAGGGACACCACCGCGGTGGCCGGCTCAACACTGGTGACGCCGGAGCTGCCGGCGCGCAGGCGCACGGGGGTGCTGGCGGAGTCGTAGGCGGATTCGATTCGTGCGGAGGCGTCCAGAAGGGTGGGGAAGATCAGGGTGTCCAGTGCACACCAGGTGTAGAGCTGTTCGCCGTCCACTTCGAAGCGGTGCCGGGTGGGGCGCTGGGTCAGTCCCATGCCGACGATCCGGCCTGATCCGTCGTACTCGGCGTCGGGCATGGCCGCAAGCGCGTCGCGGACTTCTTTGACGGGACGGCCCGTGGCGGCGGCAAGGTCCGCTGCGTCCACCGGGTCGCCGAGGGCGAGGAGTTTCAGCAGGGGCAGCCACAGCCAGGGCTGCATGCCGGTTTCGGAGGAGGCGAGGCGGTCAGTGACCTGGCTGACGTTGTTCGTCATCGTTGTTTCCTTCAGGTGGGGATTGGGCTGGGAGCTGGCGCGGGTCAGGAGGCGCAGCAGGAGAGTTTGGAGACGTCGGTGGTGAAGGACTGTGCGGCGATTTTGATGCCTTCGGCCATGGTCAGGTAGGGGGACCAGAGGTTCGCGACCTGGTCCACGGTCATTCCTGCCTCGAGGATGTAGACGCCGGCGGCGGCGAGGTCCCCGGCTTCCTTGCCGACCGCGGTGATCCCGACGATGCGGCCGGTGCTGTTGTCGGCGACGATTTTGATGAAGCCGCGGGTGTCCCGGTTTACCAGTGCCCTTGGTACGTATTCCAGGGGCAGGACCCGGCATTCACACCGGATGCCCGCCTCGTTGGCTTCCTTGTCGGTCATGCCGACCGCGGCCAGCGTCGGGCTGGTGAACGTTACGCGGGGCAGGTGCCGGTAGTCGACCTGACGGTCGGCGTTGTTGAAGGCGTTTTCCACCATCAGGGTTCCGTGAGCGGACGCGACGTAGACGAATTCCCGGTGCCCGGTGACGTCCCCTGCGGCCCAGATCCTGGGGTTGGAGCTGGCGAGGGTGTTTTCGACCAGGATCTGGCCGGTGTCGCCGGTTTTGACGCCGACGGCGTCCAGGTTCAGTCCGTCGGTGACGGGGCGGCGTCCGGTGGCTACCAGCAGCTTCGCGGCGCGGAATTCCTCCTGGCCCCCGGCGACCGTAGCGGTCGCAATGATTTCTGCGGTGGCCGGATCTGTGCGGACCGATGTCACGGCTGCGCGGCGGACGACACGGATACCCTCGTCGGCGAAGACGCCCATCAGGGCACGGGAGGCTTCCGGTTCCTCGTGCGAGGCAAGCCTGGAGCGGACCAGCAGGGTCACTTTCGATCCGAGGCGGGCAAAGAGCTGCGCCTGTTCCAGGGCCACGTATCCGCCGCCGAAGACGATCAGGGACTCCGGCACCTCGTTCAGTTCCATCGCGGTGGTCGAGGTCAGGTAGTTGACTTCATCCAGTCCCGGCACCGGGGGTGCCCACGGGGTTGAACCGGTCGCGACCAGGTAATGGGCGGCGGTCAGGGACTCGCGTGCGCCGTCAGGTCCGGTGATTTCCAGGACAGGTTCCTCCGGGGTGCCGGCGAACACCGCGGTGCCATGACGCAGGTCCCACCCGTAATCGGCGGCCAGATCAACGTATTTATCCGAGCGCATGGTTTCAACGAGGGAGCGTTTCCCGTCGATCAGCGCGCCCATGTCCACCGGGGCCGCCGTGGTGCTGATCCCGGGGAACCTTCCGGTCGCATCCAATGCGACATGGCGGGCTTCTGCGGCTGCCAGGAGGGCTTTGGAGGGAACACACCCGGTGTTCACGCAGGTCCCGCCTACCGTGGAGCGTTCGATCATCACGACCCGCTTGCCCAGCTTGGTGGCCCGGATGGCGGCGGCGAAGGCGCCGCCGCCGGAACCGATCACGGCTAAATCGAAATCCGGTGCTGCCTCAGGCATTGGTCCTCCATGGAGTCTTGGATGAACACCCGAGGTGTTCTTCTGGTGCGTGCTGTCCCCAGTTTGCACCTTCCCCTGCACGGGAAGGTCAAGAGCGGAAGCGAAGAGTTGGGTGTTTGCTACGGAAGTGTTGTGTCAAGGAATGCCTTCAAGGCATCGGTCTTCATGGGCCGGGCGTCGGCCCGACCCAGGATGTCGCCGTCAGGTGCGATGACGACAGTGCTGTCCAGGGATGTGACCGCGTACTTTTGGGTGAGCTCCCCGGTTTGGTCGACAACGAAGGGGTATCCGGGTGTGTCGGCCAGTTCACGGAACTCGTCCACCTGGGTTTTGGTGTTCTCCGGGGTCACGTCTACGGCGACGAAGTCTGCCTTGTCGGCGTATTGCTGTTCCAGTTCCTTCATCGCTTTTGCCTGCGGAACGCAGGTATAGCACCAGCTGGCCATGAAATACAGCACTGTCGGGCGGCTGGAGGGGACGGTGAGGGCCTTGCCGTCCACGGCTGTTAGCTCGATTCTGTCCACATTTTTTCCGCCCGCCGGCCCGGCGGCTGGAGCGGTTTCGCTCCCGCGGTTCAGTGCTGTGAGGGAAAGGATCAGGATGAGCGCCGCGGCGGCTATGACGGCGGTAATGGTGAAGATGCGCCGGTGGTTTTTGGTCGTTGTCATGGGTTTCCTTGCTGGTTGTTGCGCCCTGGCGCCGGGTCGGGAAGAAGGGGTTCCGGGCTGCAGCACGATTCGGGACTGTCGCTGCTGTCAGCCCGGTCCGTGGTTGCGCTGGTGTGCTGGGCCTTGCTGTTGTTGCGGCGCCGCAGGGACAGGGCAAGGGCGGCGAGGACGGCTGCCACCGCGGTGAGGGCGATGATCGGCCAGTTGCCCGAGATGAAACCGGACAGCACGGTGCTGGCTTCGGTGACCGCCCCGCTCATGATCCCTCCGGCCTGCCCGCCGGAGAGGGCCGGCACCCAGTAGAGCAGCAGGTAGATGCCCGCGAGGATGAGCGCGGCTCCGCCGAGACGGTTGACGAAGGGCAGCAGCTTTCGGACGTGGCGTGCCAGGGCGTCGCGGGCCACCGCTGCACCGAGGGACAGAAGTACCAGCACCACCGAGGAGCCCAGGGCGTACGCGGCGAAGACCGCCAGCAGTCCGGCCAGGCTTCCGGTGGACACGGCCTGGGCGACGACAGCGAGCAGCAGGGCCAGGCTGCAGGAAAGCGCGGCCACCGCGTATGCCACGCCGTAGCCAAAGACGGCCCTGAGGCCCGACCCGGTCCCGTCCGTCTTCAAAATCCGGGGCAGGTTCAACTTCGTCCCGGGAAGCTGCCATCCGAACACCATGCCAAGCCCGGCGGCCACAATGACCGCTCCCATCAGCGCTGCCGCCCACGGCAGCGCCGACGCGACCGACCGCAGACCCACAGCGGCGAGCAGGCCTGCGGTCACAAAGACGGTGGCGAAACCGGCGCTGAGGGCCACACCGGCCCGAAGACCTGCAAGCAGCGGCCGCTTCCGTCCCTCGCCGGGGCCGGAACCAATGAAGTACGCCAGATAGGTTGGCAGCATCGCAAAGCCGCAAGGATTCACCGTGGCCAGCATCCCGGTCAGAAACGCCAGACCCAAAACCCCCGTCATGCCCGTGACCCTGCATCCTTAGCGGCAGAAGCACCGCTCCGGTGGAGCCCGAACCGCTCCTGCTCCGGCGATAAACGGCTTCTTGGCCTCAAACCGGCCGCGGACAGGCTGTCCCCCGGACGGGAGCGGGCGCAGCAATCCGTCTGCGGGCTGGTCCGGCGCTGCGCCTGCAAAAGCAGGAGCCCCGCGGCAAGGGCTGCGGCGGCGACCATCCAGAGGTTGCCAGCCCTTGCGCCGGCTGCAGTGAGTACACCGGCTGCGCCTGTCAGAGCGGGTATCCCGCAGCACACGAGCGCCACCATCACAACACCAAGGGAGGACAGTAGAGCGCCGGTCGCAAGCACCAGGACAGGGCGCTCCCGGCCGTTCGCTTTTATTGACATGATCATCCCTTCCAATGTCCGGTCCCGTGTCAGCCCCGACAGGGGGCCGGACACAAAACCGGACGGCCAGTAGTCCGTTTCAACCCATCATTGACCTTCCACCGCAGGGGAAGGTCAAGCAGAGTCGCAGCGCCTGTCTCGGCACAGGTCCGGCGCGAAACCTTCCAGTACAATGGAATGGTTATGTGCGTTTTCGGAACGAAATTAGGGAACCGAAATGCGAATTGGTGAAGCTGCTGACGCTGTCGGCATGACTACGAAGACGATCAGGTTTTACGAGGACCGGGGGCTGCTCCCGCCGGCTGAACGTTCCGCGAACGGATATCGCGACTACTCGCACGACACTCTCAGCCGCCTCGAATTTATCCGCCGCAGCCAGATCGCCGGGCTTACCCTGGCGCAGATCCAGGGCATTCTGCGGATCCGCGATGACGGCATTACGCCGTGCACCCATGTTCGGGACGTCTTGGGGAAACAGCTGATGGACCTGGACCGGAAAATCGCGGAGCTCACGGCGCTTCGGGTGACCGTGGCCGAACAATATGCCACCGCCGAGGGGGCCGACCCTCAGCGCTGTGATGCTGAACAAATCTGCAGTTACATCTGACCGCCTCTGGGTGAGGCCCTTCGCCTAGCCGGCTCCCGTCGCGGCCAGTGCCGTCCGCAGTTCCGCAGCGTCTGGCTCCACAGCCCGGAAGACCTCCGTGCCGGCGGCGTCCAGGACCACAGCGGTGCTTACCTGGTTTATGCCATAGGCGGTAATGAGCCGTGTATCGGTATCAGAGGCAAAGGCCAGGGATGACGCCCCGTTTCCGGCCAGGAATTCCCGGATTTGGTCGGCCGTTTCGTAGGGCGCGATGTCCACGGCGACATAGTTCACGGCAGCGGGAGAGCTTCGCTGGACCTCGGCGAGCACCCGGGTTCCCGGCCCGCAGGCGCCGCACTCAATGGAGAAGAAAAAGAGCACGCTCGGTTTCGATCCCGGCACCGACACCTGCTCCCCCTGGCTTGTCAGGGCGGTAAACCCGGTGCCCAGCGCCGGGTCCTCCCCCGCCCCGGCTTCCCGCGTAGCCGGGTTGGACGTCAACGATACGAGCAGTGCTGCTGCTGATGCGGCGGCAAGCAGCAGTGCGAGGAGATTCCGCACTGAGGGCCATTTCGGCGGCGCCGGAGCCCCGTCCGTTCGCGCGGCCGGACGGGTCGTCATCGGTTGGTGCGCGCCGTGATTCTGCCCGGGACGGGATCTGGACCTGACCCGGCACCGGGGGCGCAGCAGTCCTCCGTGTCCCCTGAAGCGGCTTTCCGGCGGCGCTGGAGCGCCCGGACCAGGACGCCCGCGGCCAGGAACGCGGCGGCGGCAATGACCCATGGATTTGCCAGAACGGAGCCCGCCGCGCCCAGGGCGCCGGCCGCGATTAGCAGCGGCAGCCCGCAGCACAGCACATGGAGCAGGAAAAAACCGCCGACAGCCCACGCTGTCCGGTTGCTCCGGTCCTTTGTCGTAGTTGGCACGCGGGTTCCTCTCAGCGCTCCGGGATCCTGACAGGGCCGGAGCCGTCGCAAATTGTCAGGCTCTTAGACCCAGTGTTGACCTTCCCCTATAGCGGAAGGTCAATACCGGTAAGGGAAATGCCCTCAAATGGGGGCTGATCCTGGGAGTGCTAAACCGTTCGACCGCCCTATTGGCGGGCGGCGAGAAGCTCCTCCATGTACCCGATCTCGGACAGCTGGGCCGTGGCAATGGAGCGGGCCAGGGAGGTCACGGCTTGATCATCGGTGCGGGCAAGGATTGCTTCTGCCATCTCGACCCCTGCCCCGTGATGCTCAATCATCAGCTCAAGGTAGAGCTTCTCCGCTTCTATGCCGTCGGCCTGACGGAGTCTGGCCAGGTCCTGGGGAGTGGCCATTCCCGGCATCGGAGTGACGCCGGAAGTCCCGTTCGTTTCCGTTCCGCCGTGAGTGCCATGGCTGCCGGCCCAGGCCATCGAGGGTTCGGATCCGGCCTGGGGCAGGCCCCATACCGAGAGCCAGCCGTACATCTGGCCGGACTGCTGCTGCTGGGACCGGGCGATATCGTAGGCCAGCTGGCCTATTTCGGGGTCCTCGGTGCGGTCCCGGACCGTCAAGCTCATGTCCACGGCCTGGAGATGGTGGGTCTGCATATCCCGGGCGAACCCGGCCTCCGGGCTGCCTTCGCCTGGGACTCCGGTCCGCGCAGTCAGGCGTCCAACCGCCCACCCGGCGAGCAAGACCAACACCAGCGCGGCACCGGCAGCGGTAACGCGCCAAAACATAGATTTTGCCGTCATCACTTGCGCCCAGGGGCGTCCAGTCCCCCCGTGCAAGTGGCTCCAGGCTCGGGTGCATCCGGTGACTGCCAGTATTTGGAGACAAAAAGTTCGATCCGCTCGTCCTCTGGCGAGTCAACCCCGACCTGCGCTCCCCAAGCTGTGAGCATGATGGGCGAGCTGGTTCCTTCCAAGGGCGAGAGCACGGCATAGGTGTCAGGAAGTGCGCCCTGCAGTGCTTCGGCCTGCGCAGCGGTGATCCTTGCCGGGTCGTACGTGGCCCAGATGGCCCCGTGCTCGAGTGCGTGGACAGCATTCTCGTCCGGTACCGGCTGGCCGTAGACGCCGCAGTTGAGCCAGACCGGCGAGTGGTCCCCACCAACCGGCGGAGCCTGTTGATAGCTGACCGGGTCCTTGACATGGTTCGCGCTGAGGCCGCTGAAAGTCTGCAGGCCGGTAACCTCAATGTCCCCACGGGCCTGCGGCGCTGGATCGTTCACCAGGGCGAGCAGGACCAGGCCGACCACCACTCCGACCGCTGTAAGGGAACCGATCACGGCGGCGATCCTGCGTCTCGTAGCCCGCCGCGCCTGCTGTGCCTTCACCAATGCCAGTTTGGCAGCGCCGTCTTGACGTGCCTGTTTGGATGACTTGCCGCTCGTCATAAGGAACCTCGTGGAGCGGTGCAAGGGTTATGTTGCATGTCTTCTGTTTCCATTCTGCCTGCCCGGGACGGGCCGTACCGCTGATCCGGGCGCTGGATGTGATGTTCTTCCCTCCAGTGTTGACCTTCCCCCGCGGTGGAAGGTCAATACTGGGGTGGAAATGCCATCAACAGGGTGTTTCCCGGGCGGTGCGCCGAACTCTGCCAGCCGGCCGGCCCATTCAAGTTCACCTGGCAGAGGTGGGGAACCCATCAGTGACGGCCCTTCGGCCGTCTTGGGGTGAAGCCCCCGAACCGCTATGCAGCCATGTCCGGTGCGTGCGGGCAGGGGCCGGGTTATTGTTCCTGACCCGAATCCGACAGCTAACCCCGCAGGCGCCGGCAAAAGGACATCTTGTGAACAACCACACTCCTGCCGGGGACTCCCCTGTGCCCGGTACGCACCCGCCCGCCACTGCAAGGCCCTCCGGTGGGCGGCGCCGCGCCGCGCCCCCACTTCAGGGCAGGCGCCGGGCAGACCCGTCCGCTGACGGGTCATCACGCCACCGCGGACGCAAGGCCGCGCTGGCAGTCATTGCCTCCGGCGTGGCCCTGACAGCGTCACTGGCCTCCGCCCACGCAACCACCCCGCGGGCCACTACCCTCCCCCAAACACAATCAGCAGGAACCACCGCGCCAGCGGAGTATGTGCCCGTGGCTGCCGCCGCCGGAGCGCAGCTGAACTTCGAACGGACCGAGGTGAGCACCAGCCCAGCCCCTGCTGCTCCGCCGCCTCAGGAGACGCATGCCGCCGAAACAGCTTTACCCGACAAGGCAACGGCACCCCCACAGGGTTCCGTAAAGGCGGCTCCAGCTCCCCCGCAGGGTTCCGCAAAGGCGGCTCCAGCGCCCGGAGCCAGGCTCAGCTCTCCGGTACTAAATCCGGTGACCAATTCTCCATTCGGATACAGGACCAATCCCTTGACCGGGTCGGCAGGTGAACTGCACACCGGCCAGGATTTCGCCGCCGGTTGCGGCACGGAAGTCTTCAGCGCCGGCAAGGGCACCGTCATCGAAGCGGGATTCAGCCCCTACGGCGGCGGCAACCGCATTGTCATTGACCATGGGAACGGCCTCCAAACGACCTACAACCACCTCGAAACGATCGGCGTAAAGATAAATCAGGCCGTCGAAACCGGCACTCGGATCGGGATTGCCGGTACAACCGGCAACTCCACCGGCTGCCATCTGCACTTCGAAGTTATTGTCAACGGCCAGACAGTCGATCCCTCGGCCTGGCTGTAGACACCAGCACCAGTGCCCCCAGTTCTGCCTCACACCCCCCAGTGGGTGCCCGGAGAGCGCGGCATCCGGAAATTACGGAAGGAATGAAGTGAGGTTACGGACGGGACCTCCCGGGACCGCGACGGTGGCGGCATGGAGCGCGGGCGTTCTTGCCGCTGCCGTCATGGCTGCCCTGGCCGGTGTGGGCTACTCCGGTTCAGCCCAGGACCGTTTACTGTCGGACCCCGGCGCAGTTGTGCGCTGGGGCCTGCCGCCGGTCCTGGCACTGCATCACCTCGCGTTGGCTGCCGTCGCCGGGACGCTGATTTTCGCCGCTGCTATCCTGCCCCGGCACCATGGTCCCAAGGAGCACCCTTCAATCAAGGTGGCGCTGAGAGTAGTGGCGTGGGCAGCGGGGGTATGGGTGCTGGCCGCGGCGGCGGTGCTCCTGCTGACGTATGCCGATATCGCAGGCCGGCCCCTGAGCGGCGACGCAGAGTTCACGGACCAGCTCTGGCTGTTCGTCACCGACGTCGCGGCCGGCAGGGCCCGGCTGGCCATCCTGGTCATCGCCGTCCTGGTCAGTATGCTGGTCGTCGCCGTGCGCTCAGCCGTTGCGCTCCTGGCTACCGCCGTGCTCGCGCTTTGCAGCATCATCCCGGCCACTGCAGCAATCGGCCATGCTGCAGGCAGCGTTGATCACATCGGCGCCAGCAATGCCCTGGGCCTGCATGTGGTGGCAGGAACCGTATGGGTCGGAGGCATCATTGCCCTTGCCGCCGCCATTCCCGCTCTCACCCGCCCGGGAACGGGCCACACAGCAGCACAAACCGTCCTCCGGCGCTTTTCGGTCCTCGCCGGCCTGACCGTTGCCTTGGTCGTTGTCACGGGGACCATCAGTGCGCTCTACCGTCTGGGCAGTATTGACGGGCTGGTTTCCCCCTACGGCGCGTTGCTCCTGTCCAAGACGGCCGGGACCCTGCTCCTCGGGCTGTTGGGCCTAATTCATCGGCGACGGGTCATACCGGCATTGGCTGTTTCTGGCCGCCTGCCCCGTCTGCTGTGGCAGGTACTTGCGGTCGAACTGCTGATCATGGGCGCTGTCATGGGCCTTGCGGTCGCTCTGGCCCGCAGCCCCTCACCCGTGCCGCTGGAACCAGACCCGGACGCTACTCCAGCCCAGATCCTCACCGGATACCTGCTGCCTCCTGAGCCCGATATCACTGTGTGGTTCACCCAGTGGCGGCCTGACTGGCTGTGGATCACTGCAGCTATCCTCGCAGCGCTCTCCTACGGGCGGGCATACACAAGTGCCCGTCGAGCCAGGATCGCGTGGCCCAAACGCTGCCTGCTTAGCTGGTTCAGTGCCCTGATACTGCTGACCTTTATCACCTCCGGACCTCCCGCCGTATACGGCCCCGTCCTGCTTAGTGTCCATGTCGCCGGAACGATGGGAATGGCCCTGCCGATACCGTGCCTCCTTATGGCTGCACGGCCCTTGAAGCTGGCCCTGAAAGTTCTGCCGGAACGGACTGACGGCAGCGTTGGGCCACGGGAAGGCATTCTGTGGTTTGCACATATGACTGCCAAACCAGGGCCGCTGATTTCCGGACTGACTCTGGGATCGCTGACCGTCCTGTTTTATCTGACACCTGCCCTTGAACTGAGCCTCCGCGAACATCTGGCGCACGAAACCAGCTTGGTACTTTTTCTCACCGCCGGCGTTTTCTTTGTCACTGCGATCCGGTCCGGTAGTGAAAAACCAGGATCCCGGAATTTCAGGAACGCTGCCCTCACCGCAACATCAGCAGCAATTGGAGCGACAGGCCTTCGTTTCCTCAAGCCTGCAGGAATTGAACAGGAATGGTTCGCAGGTCTTGCACGCACATGGGAACCCTCCGCGGCTGCTGACCAACACCGCGCCGGTCTGGTACTGCTCCTCGCCGGCGCGCTCTCAGCAATCCTCATCACCGTCTCCCACAGCAGGACCACCTCCAAGCCGGACCGACCACACGGGAAAACGACGGCTCAGGACCACACAACAGCAGAGGAGTGATTCGAATGCCCACCCGCAGCATTGACCACTCCCGCGGAACCGAGAGGGACCCTGGCCACCGAGGTAAACGCTGAGGGTTCTCGATTCAGCTGGTCTTGAAATCCATCGTTCTAGAAAATGAAAATGCGCGTTGTTGGTTCCGTCACTGCTCTCCGTCACGCATTGATTGCAGGTAGCGTCTGATCCGGAAAGCCCGCCGGTCCCCCATGGATGGGCTTCTTTCCCCCGGCGCTGGATCGATGGAAAATGGTCCAGCCGCGACATAGCCGGTGAGGCGCGGGGACAATGACCGTATGAGGATAGAGCTGCTCCACATCGAGGACTGCCCCAACACGGCAAAAGCACTTGAGCAGGTGGAAGCTGCCCTGGCAGCCATGGGGCATGAAGATGTCTCAGTCCATCTGCGGCACATCAGATCCCCGGCCGATACAGCAGGGACCGGATTTGCCGGTTCGCCTACGATCACAGCAGACGGAGCCGACATCTTCCCCGACGGAGCACCCAGCAACGATCTCGCATGCCGGATTTACCCCACACCCGAAGGTCATGCCGGTGTACCGACGGTCTATCAAGTGATGGAAGCCCTGAGGAATCATGGCCTCTGACACTTACCGCCAATGTTCCTGTTGCGGGCGAACAATGCAACGCGAAAAACTTCATGCCCTCGGCACCGAACCGGCGTATATTTGCCGACGATGCGGGCTCTGGATCGCCTTGCGGCTCCGTACCCCAACCTGAGTCACGCCACTCAACGCCCGTCCTGCTTACAGCGGCAGAGGAAAATTTAACCAGCGTTTCGCGGGGCGAACATGATTACTGCCACTCCGAGCAGGCAGATGACGGATCCCGCCACGTCCCACCGGTCGGGCCTGAACCCGTCAAAGACCATGCCCCAGGCCAACGACCCGGCAACGAACACACCACCGTACGCGGCGAGGATCCTGCCGAAGTGTGGATCAGGCTGCAGCGTCGCGGCAAACCCGTAGATACCGAGGGCTATGACTCCCAGCCCGGCCCACCACCACTCCTTGCCCTCCCTGACGGCCTGCCAGACCAGCCAGGCCCCTCCAATCTCAGCAGCGGCGGCCAAGACGAATAACAGGACAGTTCTTGTAATGGTCACCGTTCCATCATGAATGCTTGGGTACGGACCGGCGGATTGTGCTGAGGTTGCCTGAATTTCCGTGCTGACCACTGTTGACAAAAACACTCGGTGAGCAGGACTTCGGACATTCGTGCACTCACCTTCGGAAAATGACAGCGGACTACGTTAGTCCGGGAACCCCGTTGATTCTTGGAACTATGTACCGAAACTGGGTGCGTTGGCACCGATAGTCATTGATAGTTGCGAGACGAGGAGCACGATCGTCATACTCCCTGACTGCGCCCAGTTGGG
>NZ_JABTYH010000054.1 GCF_013314975.1 Pseudarthrobacter oxydans
GCAGGCGGGCGCTGGTCCTGGGGGGGTCCATTGGCGGACTTACCGCAGGCCTTCTACTCAAGGAACAAGGGTTTGATGTCACGATCTTCGAACGGACGCCCACCGAGTTGGGTAATCGTGGAGGCGGCATCGTCCTTCAGCCTGACACCCTTCGATGGTTCAGGGAACGAAGCACTATCACCCCTGAGGACGTCAGCACTTCCACGCAGTTCCTCCGCTATCTGGGAGCAGAAAACAAGGTCATCTTCGAAGAGAAGGCCGAGTGGCATTACAGCTCCTGGAGTGTCATGTACAACTCGCTGCTGGCGGACTTCGGGCGAGAAAGCTACGTCCTGGGCGAATACGCCGTCGGGTTCGATCAGGACCCCGAGGGGGTCGATGTCCGCTTCGTCAGCGGCAGGACAGAGCGCGCCGATCTCGTGGTCTTCGCGGACGGCATCACCTCCGTAGGGCGGAAGCGCCTTTACCCCGACGCCGGCCTCTCCTATTCGGGTTACATCGGCTGGCGCGGCACGGTTCTGGAAAGCGACGTCTCCCCCGAAACGGCAGAGTTACTGGGCAGCTCTTTGACATACTCGGTGGGCCCGGACACCCACATCTGCATGTACCCGATCCCGGGCCCGGACAACGGCTTCGAAGTTGGCAAGCGCCTGCTCAATTACCCGCCAAAGCAGCCGCAGACGCCTGGGCCCTAGCCGCGGCTCTGAGCGAAAACGACAACGTCGCAACAGCCTTGGCCAAGTGGGAACCAGGACAGCTTCAGGTCGGCCGCGACCTCATCGACCGAGTGACCAGGATGGGTGCACGCTCCCAGTTTCAAAACACGTGGACTCCTGGGGATCCGGACCTCCGGTTCGGCCTCTATGGACCCGGACAGTAGTCCCGTCCCGCGCCGCGTCTATGTGCACAAGTCTTCAACACAACCTCGGAGGGAAGCCATGCTGGCTCACGTTTATTTCGGACCTGGGCAGGCCGAGTGGCGCAACCACCCAGACCCGATAATCCCAGACGATATTTCCCCAGAAACCTTTGGCCCTACGGCCCTGATCGCCCACCGTCTGAAGCTCTCGGACGTGGAAAAGGGTTACAAAATCTTCAAAAACGCAGCCGAAACCGATGCCCTGAAAGTGGTGCTGAGCGCATGACTGAAACACGATTCCTTTCCGATCTTCCCCTCGCCGGTGAGCTCATCGGCACCAACTTCGAAGGGTGGTCCGACGAACTGAAAAAGGAGTTCGAAGAGCACGCATTCGACGGTGCCGTCGGTTCCAAGCTTCTGAGCGAAAACGACAGGGTCCGTGTCTGGGAAATCAGGCTCGCCCCGGGTGAGCGCTGGCACGTACATCGCCATGTCCTGGATTACTTCTGGACGGCAGTCAACGGCGGTCGCAGCCGCCAGCACACCTTCGACGGCACCACCCGCGATGTAACCTATCAGCCGGGAGAAACCCGCCACTTCCATTTCGGTGCCGGAGAGTACCTGCTGCATGACATCGAGAATGTCGGCGACAACGAAATTGTGTTCACCACTGTTGAGCACGTGGATTCTGAGAACGATCCCCTCCCACTGAACGAAAAGTAGCAACCGGATATCTAAGGCTCCGGGCTTCAATCACTGTGAAGCCCGGAGCCTTTCCGTCAGCCTCTCCACCACGGAACAATGCATGGGGCGAGGCGTCCGAACTCCGCTTGGCAAGACAAGAGAACGACGTCCGCTGCGATGCCCCTGACACCAACGACAGAAAGCACCACCAGACGATGACCCAAACGACGGTCGAACGCAGTACCAGGCCACTTCGATCAGCATCCTGGTCCAAAACTGCTGCACATGTCATTGTCGACAGCCTGCTCGCCCACGGAGTCAAGAGGGTGCACGTCGTACCCGGCGAGAGTTTCCAGGACGTTCTCGACGGACTGCACGGATCGGTGATCGAGACCATTCACTGCCACAAAGGAAGCCAACGGTGCCCCGATCATTCGGACGACCGTTGCTGTGGGCGGTGGCATCGCCGCCGTCCGCCGTGGCCAGCTCCGCTACCTGGCCAGCGTCGAAGAAACATTGACCACCGGCATATATCCCTTCCAGGCTCCGCTGGCCGAAGGCTGGGGGGTGACCAGCTTCGAGTTCCTTGACCCCACCACCCATCCCGTCTATGCGCTGCGTCCTGCGGACCCACTTCAGGTGACATGGGGCTTCTATTCACCGGAGGCATCGTTCTGCTACCCCAGGGGCGAGGGCCCGTGGGAGAGCAGCCCTAAGACCCGCTGCACGTCGCGGATCACCAGTGAGGGTGGCTCTCCTTCGCAACAGAACTAAGTTCAGCCCCGCGGCCGGGGTGAAACGACTGACATAGCAGCTGTCGGCCGTTGGGGTGGCGCATGGTTTTCACAGGAACCGGCACCATTTCAATGGCTGTTTTTGTTGAGAGATCTTACCGGGACCGCCAGGCCGTCACCCGAACGGGCATTCTGCGTTGGTTGCATCGGTGAAGTCCTTGGCGATTTCGGGCCAGGCCTCCGCGTGCTCCGGTTTGACCTGGGATTTTGCGGTGATGAAGATCAATTTCGGCTCCTTCGTGGGCCGCCCGGATCGAGACGGCCCGGTCGGCCGAGATGACGGTCAGGCTGTCTGCACTGGATGGTTAGGATCGCGGGCTCCTGCGGCAGCCTCTGGTTTGATGAGGAGTCGCTGCAGCCGGTCGCCGATGAGTGCCGAGGCCCAACCCAGGCCTGCGCCGATCACGAGCGCCGCTACGGTGGGCCAGAATGAGAGCGCTGTGCCGAAAAACGCAGCAGTGCCGGCGAAAGCTCCTGGAATGAATGACAGCGGGGCCCATCCTGCCTGCAGACACATGGCCAGGGCTGCAACGCCCACGCCGACGGCCAGGACGCCCGGGAAGTCCGCCACGGTGGTCAGCAGCGCGACAAGCCAGCCGTAGACGACTCCTGACAGATTGGCCGCCAGGCCGTTTCTGAATCCGTGGGCTCCTCCGCCTGCGGCGAAGAAGCATGCCCAGGCTATGAAGGCCACCCAGGTGATGAGGCCCAGTTCGATGCTTACTTGTGTCCAGATGCCGGCCAGTATGCCGACAGATAACCCCACGCCTATGTACGGTTTCATTTCATGCTCCTTGTGATGTGTTGAAGTCCGGGTGAGCTTTTCAGGGCACGAGAATGGCCCGGCCGCGCACCAGGCCTGCTTCGAGGTCGCTGATCGCGTGCTGGAAGTCGTCCAGGGTGTATTTCTGGGTATGGAGGGTGACGGCCCCGCGTGCGGCGAGGGCCATGAGGTCCTGCAGATCGTTGTAGGAGCCGACGAGGTTGCCGATGATGTTAATCTCGGCTGAGACGATGTCGATGGTGGGGACGTTGATGTTCTCGCCGTAGCCCACGACGTAGTAGTCCCCTGCCTGGCGCAGCATTGCAAGCCCTTGAGCGGTTGCGCCGCCTTCTCCGACGAAGTCGATCAGCGCCTGGGCGCCCTTTCCGCCGGTGAGTGCGAGGACTTGGTCGATCTGCGACCCGTCGGCGAGGACGCCGGCGTCCGCGCCGATCTCTCTTGCCAGGTCCAGGGCGGCGGCGCTGCGGTCGACGACCACGATTCGGGCGGGGGTGAGTGCTTTGAGGACCTGGATTCCGATGTGTCCCAGGCCCCCGGCTCCGATGACCACGCAGGTGTCCCGGGCTGTCAGCCGCTTGGCTGCTTTAGCGGCCGCGTGATAGGCCGTCAGGCCGGCGTCGGCCAGGGCGGCGACGTCGGCCGGTTCCAGGGCATCGTCGATTTTGACGACGGAGCGCGCGGACGTCAGGACGTACTCGGCGTACCCTCCGCCGGTGTCGATGCCGGGGAATTTGCTCTCCTCGCAGTGCACATCGTCGCCCGAGCGGCAGGCTCGGCACAGGCCGCAGGTGATGAGCGGGTGAAGGATGACTTTGTCCCCTTCCTTCACGTTGGTGACGGCGCTCCCGACTGCATGGACCCAGCCGGCGTTTTCGTGGCCGATCGTGTACGGCAGGTGGACGTGGGACTTGTCAGCCCACTGGCCCTCCAGGATGTGCAGATCCGTTCGGCACACTCCGGCCCCGCCGATTTTGACCACGACGTCCAGGGGGCCGGTGACGCTGGGGACCGGCACTTCGGCCATCTTGAGTTCCTGGTGGTAGCCGACCACTTGGACGGCTCGCATGGTGTTCATTGGTGGGTCTCCTTGACTGTAAAGGGAAGTTGTTCGTGGTTGGGGGTGGCTTCGGCGCCTTCGGGCCGGGCGGTCTGGTCTGCGCCGGATCCGTCATAGCGGGTGCGGAGCAGGCCGCGGCAAAAGTGGGCGTTTCCGTCAATGGAAATGCGTGTCGAGCGGGCACGGCGCAATGCCATGGGCACCGCCTCGGCGGGGTAGGGGTGGCCTTCGTGGTTGACCAGGACAATCGAGTTCGTTCCTCCCGGCAGGCCGAGGGCGGTGCGTCTGCGCAGCAGTGCCTCTTTGTTCCTCCCCTCCGGAAGGTCCCAGAGACGCACGTTCCCCATGTCCGTTTCCAAAAGGTCGGGGTCGGACCGCAGGAGTTCGGTGAGGCATCGTTCCATGGCGGCCGTGTGTGCCTTCCGGCGGAATGTCCATCGCAGTTCCTCCAGGCTGTCTTCCGCCTCGTGCTTGAACGTGCCGCGGTAGCCGGCGTCGGCGGCTAAGCCGGCATTGATGAGGTCGGAGTCGTGGTGGTCGTCGAGTTCGACGGTAACGCTCGCCACTCCTTTGAGTGCCGTGATGACGTCCTTGCTGTCGGAGGCCATGAGGTAGGCAAAATTCGGTGAGCAGAACGAGGTGGGCAGGCGCAGATGAAGCCTCACAACGGCACCGTCACTGCCGGCCGCGACCTCCAACGAGCGGACGAATCCAAGGTCCGTGATCGGCTCGTCGAGTTCTGGATCGAGAACGGCGCCCAGCGCAACGCGAACGTCTTCTTTGGTGACCCTGCTGGTCGCCCGGGCCGCGCAAGGTTCCGCGTGGACGGCAGTCATCGGACGCCGGCCAGGTCGGCCCGTTCCGGCTGGCGGGGTCCGGTTGCGGTCTCTTCTGCGTTCGGTAGTTGGAGCTCTGCGGGGACGGGGATGTTGTACATCTTGGCTGCGTTGAGCCCGAGGATCTTCTTCTTCTGAACTGTCGTGAGCGGCGCGTACTCCGTCATGTCCTCCGGGATCTGGAAATCGACGAACCGCTCGATCAGCCAGCGTGGCGTCCAGAGTGCGTAGTCACTGGAGAACTGGATCCGGTCCTCCCCGATCCAGTAGATGAGCTCGCCGATGATCTGGGCGAAGTATCGGGGTCGGGTGTGCATGAACGGCATCGCGACGGCCAACCCGCCGTGGACGTTGGGCTCCTGGGTGGCGATCCAGCAGAAGTCTTCGAGCCGGGGCAGGCCAACGTGTTCGACGATGAAGTTGAGGTCAGTGAAATCCGAGGCGGCGTGGTCGACGTCCGCGACGTCGAAGGCGTCCCGGTCCAGCGGGCGGATGGTGGGCCCCTTGTGGATGTGGATGTTCTTGATGCCGAGCTTGCGGCACTCCTCGAAGTACCGGTACGACCATGGGTCCGAGAGCTTGTAGCCCCGCGATTCCCCATGCCATTCGGCGGTGTAGAGCTTGACGCCGGTGAAGTTCATTTTTTCGTGGTCGGCCCGCAGCCGGTCGAGGCCGGCCTCCCCGTGCCGGGGATCGTAGCAGTGGTTGTAGGTGAGCTTGTCCGGGTTGGCGGCCGCGAGGCCGTAGGCCTCCTGGACCTGCGCGAAACCGTTCTTGTAGAATTCTCCGAGGTAGGCCGGCTGGAAGATCGCGTGATCCACGTAACCGTCGTCGAACAGGTCTTTCATGAGGCGTTCGCCGCCTTGGTAGAGGTACTCCTCGTAGGACCACTGCTCCGCCTCCGGGGAGAGATTGCGGTGATAGTCGTAGAAGCAGTCGATGAACTGCTTGCCGTGAATGTTGCGCTGGTTCTCCGGCCGGGCGTCCCATAAGGCGATGTGGGCGTCCACAATGAAGTAGTTTTCGCCGTCTTTGCTGTACATGTCTGGTCTCTCCTTCCGCGACTGCCATAGTCGCGTCCCCCATGACGTTAGGCCCGGTCAACGGCTCCAGGCGTGTGACTGGTGTCTCAATTTGAGACACGCCATGCGGCCGGGACTCCCGGCTCGCAGTATTCTCGAGTGACAGAACCAAGGAGGCGGCAATGGCGCCGAACCAAGATGAACGACTCGCCAGGCTGGCCCGCGAGGCCCAACCTGGCCAGATCATGACTGCCGCCAAGCGACTCCTCGCGTCATGGCAGCGCAGTGAAGAATATGGGGTCTCGGCCGAAACCGCAGAACCGGCGTGGGCCGGTAACATCGAGAGCGATTCGCTGTTCTTCCAGTGCGGGCGCGAAGTCCTCACCGGGCTGCACAGCACGTTGGCTAACGAACCTCTCAGCCTCATGCTCACCGACGCAGACGGGCTCGTCCTCAACCGGTTCAGCGGCGACACCTCGCTTTTGCGGGCACTGGACAAGGTGTACCTGGCACCAGGCTTCGCGTTCTCGGAACGGGACGCCGGAACGAACGGGTTGGGGCTTGCCCTAGCCGACCGCACGCCCACACTCGTGCGGGCCGAGGAACACTACAGCGCCAGCCTACGAACCTACACGTGCGCCGCAGTTCCCGTGCTGGATCCCGTCACCGGCCGCCTGGAAGGCAGCGTCAACATCACCACCTGGTCCAAGTCTTCACCGGAACTCCTGCTTGCCCTGGCACAGTCCGCGGCAAGCAACACGTCCACGCTTATGCTTGCCAGGTCCCAGGGACGATCAAGAAAACCCGCACCGCGCGGCGGGGTCTTCCGGGTTCAGCGGGGCCGGTTCGAACCCGGCTCGGGAACTTTGCGAGCAATGTCATCAGTGTGGACCGACGCACTCGATCAGGCGACACGGGCCCTGGCAGCGTGCCGAGTGGTGGCAGCGGTCGGTGAGCCAGGCACAGGACGTGCCACCCTCCTGGGCCAGGCACTGCGCCAAGCGCACCCGCGCAGCCGCATCCTGTGCGCCGCGGCGCCCGCTCCCGAGGACGTCGAAGCGTGGCTGTCCCTCTGGACCCCCGAACTGGCCAAACCCGAAACCGCTGTCATCGTAGAGAACGTCGATGCTCTCCCCGCGTGGGGCGCCCAGGCTCTGCACGAGCGTGCCACCGCTGCGCTGCGGTCACTGCGGCCGGCTTCCGACGGCAGCCCTCCTGCCTTGGTTTGGGCAGTCACTTCCGATGACCTGGCCGCGATCCCGCAACCACTCGGCGCCATGGTCGACACGGTCGTATCGGTCCCGTCACTGCGGGAGCGCAGCGGCGACATTATGCCACTGGCCCGATACGCCGCCCGCCAGACCCGTCTGCGTGAGGTGGACGTTAGCTCCGCAGCGGAACGGGTACTGACCGGCTACGACTGGCCGGGGAACATCGACGAGCTTTTCCGTGTGATTCATGCCGCGTCCTTGCGTACCGAGACAATCGATGTCCAGCACCTGCCACCCGCGCTAGCCGGGCCACCCGGCCCTCATCTCACGCGAATCGAGTCCTTTGAACGCGACGAAATTGTCCGGTGCCTTTCCCGACCGGGAATCACCGTCGGGATGGCGGCCGACGAGCTTGGATTGAGCCGGGCCACCATCTACAGACGGATGGCCCGGCTCGGAATTGTGCTGCCGAGATAAGGCCTCCAACCCCGCACGAACATCGCCCGGTTGGGCCCGGATTCATCAATGCAGTCCCCAGAGTTTAGGGGTTCCGGTGCCGACCACGCTAGGTGCCGGACTGCTCCTGCAGGAAGCTGTCGAGAAGGCCCGTGTCAGGAAGCTGGGCATGGCCGACATTTCAGCAGGAACATTTACCATCTCAAATCTTGGCATGTCGATCCCGTCGCCGCCCTCGTGGATCATCACCCGACCCCATCCGCCGCTCAGATGGATCCAGATGATACTGCCGTCCCGGGTGACTTCATCAACCCATCCGGTGCCAACTACCTGGAGACCGCGGCGAAGCTCGACAAATTCCTGCGGCCAGAGGCGCTTCCACTGCTTCATGAGGAGCGTTTGGCTGGCCCCGGTAGCCGTAGGATTCTGGATGGTCAGGGCTAACAACGTTTCCTTCGCGGCCTCGCCGACGCGGTTGTAGCCCCGCCCGTTGAGGAGGACGCTGTCCCTGGACTGTTGGTGCAGGCTCATGCCGGTGCTCCTTTCGCTCTGGCGGCTGGCTTAATCCATAGCCTCTCGTTGGCCCACACCGGATCCACGGCTTAGAGATTCCGTCGGCCGCGCCTGTTTCGATGTGTGTCTTGATTTGTGAGAGGAAGCGGGCGGCGTCTGCTCCGTCGACGATCCGGTGGTCGTGGGTCAGGACCAGGTAGACAAAGGATCTGATGCCCGATACGGACATCCTCTGAGGGGAGAGGCACGACGCGTTCCACAACGGCCCCGGTGCCGAGGATTGCTGTCTGCGGGTAGTTAAGGTTGGGGGTATCGAACAGCGAGCCCCTACTGCCGGTGTTGGTGATCGTGAAAGTCCCGCCCTCCATGTCACCGGGAGTTATGCTGCCGGTACGCACCGGCCGGCGAGATCGTCCACAGCCGCGGCGATCTCGTCAACGCCCTTCGTCTGGGCATTGCGCACCACAGGAACCATCAGTCCTTTGCGCGAATCAACTGCGATGCCCAGGTTGACCGAGTCATAGTAAACGAGCTCCGTGCCACTGTTCGCGGTCGTGGTGTTGAACACCGGATAGACCTGCTGAGCCTCGACGGCGGCCTGATAAAGAACGGAAGGTAGGAGATCTTGCGACCCTCGGCCTTGTAGCTCTTTCTCATCCTGGAAACCGCGGTGACGCGTCGACCTCCACGACAGTGGTCAGCTGCGCTGTTGACTCCATCATCCTGTCCGCGATCACGCGCCGGATCGGCGTGAGCTTCTCCCGGCGCTCCCCGGCCCGGACGGCGACAGAAACGGAAGATACCGCAGGCGCGAGTGAGGACGGAACCGGTATGCCCTGGGAGGGGCCGGTGACAGAACCACCAGCTCCGGGGCCGGCTTCCGGGGAAAACGCCCTGGCGGTGGCCGACGGGTTGTCCTGGGAGGGGCCGGCCACGGGCGGCGGCTGGGGAACAGAAGCCGGCTGCGCGATCGTCAGGTGTTCGATGACGGCTAGTTCGGTTCCCTCTTCGACGGCGTCCTCCTCGTGGACGAGGATACGGACCAGCGTGCCTGAGAAGGGAACAGATATCTCGGTATCGACCTTGTCCGTCGCCACCTCGAGTAACGGCTCGCCGTCGGTGACCGGATCTCCTGGTTTTTTCAGCCAGCGCGAAAGGGGCGCGACCGTTCCGCCCGCTCCCATCGCTGGCAGAGTGAACGTCGTTGTCGTCGTGTCTGTCATTGGGTGAGGTCCAGGGTGGCGCGGACGATGCTGTCGACGTCGATGCCGTGGTAGCGGTAGACGTCGTCGATGTCACCGGCCTGGCCGAAGCTGTCTACGCCGAGGTTGCGGCTTTTGACCTGGTGCACGCCGGCGAGGAACGCGAGTGTGTGGGGGTGTCCGTCGAGTACGGTGACCATGGGAACGGCACGTTCTGGTGGCAGGATCTGGTCCAGGATCCAGGAGGGTGCGTCCTGGTTCTGTCCGTTGCGGCCCTGGAGTGCTTCGTAGAGCAGGCCCGGGCTGGTGATACATACGACGTCGACCGGGGTGCCGTGGGCCGCGAGGCGTTCGGAGGCTGCCAGTGCTTCGGGGACCAGGGCTCCCATGGTGACGATCGTCGCGGACGGGTCGGTGGCCGCGCGCAGCACGTAACCGCCGGCAACCACCTGGCGGCGGCGACGCTCACGGGCGGCCGGGTCCTCGGGCACGGCGGCCAGCTGCTGGTCGACCGGTTTGGTGGAGAGCCGCAGATATGCGGATTTGCCCTCGGGTCGGCCGAGTTGGGACATGGAGGCGAGCAGCGTCCATTCGGCGTCGATGGCGAATGCCGGTTCGTAGCTGGTGCACCCGGGCTGTTCCAACCCGATGGAGGGGGTCTTGATGGACTGGTGTGCCCCGCCTTCGGGGGCTAGCGTGACACCGGACGGTGTCCCGACGAGGATGGATTGCCCGCCGGCGTAGATACCGTAGGACCAGGGTTCGAGGGCGCGTTCGACGAACGGGTCATAGAGCACACCGATCGGGAAAAGCGGCTGGCCCCAGCGGCTCCAGGTCGCGCCGAGCTCGCCCAGGAGGCTTACCAGGTTGACTTCGGCGATGCCGAGTTCGATGTGTTGTCCGGTGGGATTTTCCCGCCAGTGCATCACGGTCTCGGCGTCGTCACTGAACCAGTTCTGGCGCTCTTCAACGGACCACACGCCGACCTTGTTCACCCAGCCGGCGAGGTTGGTACTGGAGCTCACGTCGGGACTGACGGTCACGACGCGCCGGGCGACCTCGGGCGCGGCCCGCTTGAGGTCAAGCAGCGCCCGCCCGAGTGCGGCCTGCGTGGTTGCCGTGCCCGAGGGGGTCCGGCCGAAATCAGTCGGAACTGTCGGCGGCGCCACGACCGGTTGGGTGTCGCGATGGAGGGTTTCAGCCGTTGTCCGGACCAGCTGCCCCTCGGGGCTTGAGGGGTCAAAACGCGTCCAGGGGGCATCAGGGTTCTCACCCATCCGGTCTGCGAGCTGCCGGTATTGCTCGACCGTGAGCAGCGAGGAGTGGTTCTGCGGGTGGCCCTCGGTGGGCAGGCCGTTGCCCTTGACGGTGTAGGCGATGATGACGGTCGGTTTGGTGTCATCGATCTGCGAGTAGGCCTCGCGCAGCGCGGCCAGGTCGTGGCCGCCCAGGTTCCTGATCGCCCGGATCAACACCTCATCTTCGACGCCCGCGATGAGGCCGGCGATGGCCTCACTCCCTGCGCCCTCACCCGGGAGGCGGCGGCGCAGCTCTTCGGCGGAGCAACGCAGGAGCCGCTGGTACTCCGGGTTGGACATCTCAACAATGCGTTCCCGCAGGGCATCGCCTCCGGTGCGGGCCATGAGGCTTTCCAGGAGGTGCCCGAAGCGCACGGTAATGACCTGCCAGCCGGCAGCCGCGAACAGACGCTCGAACTTGCCCGCGGCGATGTTGGGCACGACCCGGTCCAGGGACTGCCGGTTCAGATCAACAATCCACACGATCTCACCAAGATCGGCAACATTGGAATCCAGGACAGTCTCCCAGACAGCCCCCTCGTCCAGCTCGGCGTCACCGACGAGCGAATACTGGCGCCCCCGGCTCGGGACCCCGCTCACCGTCTCGGTGTAACGCCGCGAGATCGCCCCCCAGATCGGCGCCGTCGCACCGATACCGACCGAACCGGTGGAGTAGTCCACCGGGTCCGGGTCCTTGGACCGGCTCGGGTAACTCTGAAGCCCGCCGAACTCCCGCAGCGTCGTGAGGTACTTCTCCTCCAGGCTGCCCAGCAGATAATTGATCCCATGCAGCACCGGGGAGGCATGCGGCTTCACAGACACCCGGTCCTCCGGACGGAGCTGGCCGAACCAGAGCGAGGTCATGATCGTGGCGATCGAGGCACTCGAAGCCTGATGCCCGCCGACCTTGATCCCGGACACGTTCGGGCGCACCCGATTCGCGTGGTGAATGATCGAGGTCGAAAGCCACAACACACGACGCTCGATCGCGGCCAAGGCATCCAAACGCGGATCGCCGTAGAACGAAGCAGCATCCGCCGCCACATCCTCACTGACAGGGCTCAGGTTCATAAGAGTGCCTTCAACTAATAATTTTCGGGGGAAATCGAGGAGGGGTTTAAAAGACCCGTCAGGGGGTGGACGGGGAGGGGCAGCTCTCGTGAAGCTGCCCCCAGCTGACCGGTGGCAGATAGCCAGTGATCGCTCATACCGCGGCGGGGATTGCTCATAAGTCCACCATGCATAAACACTCTGCGCAAGCTGTGTTGTGTAAAATGAGCAAAATGCGCATTTGATCACCCGTACCGTTTCAGGAGACTAAGCAAAATGACCACACACCGGAAGGCTGACCCCATCGATGCGGCTTTGCTAAAAGCGCTCATCGCCGACCCTGACGCCACAAACATCGCCGTTGCCGAGTCCACGGGACTCGCCCGCAATACCGTCCGTTCCCGGCTCGCCCGATATGCGGAAGAAGCAGCGCTGCGCTCCTTCGAGCGCAGAATCGACCCCGCATTCCTCGGTTACCCACTGAGTGCTTACGTCGTTACCAAGGTCACGCAACGCAAACTGGCCTCTGTAGGCAAGGCCCTTGGCGAGATACCAGAGGTCCTGGAAGTACAGGGATTGAGCGGAGTCAGCGATCTGCTGGTCCACGTGGTCGCCCGCGACGCGGACGATCTGTACCGCATCGCCGGGCGAATCCTCGGCACTGACGGCGTCAAACGCACAAATACCGGACTTGTCATGCGTGAACTCGTCACCTACCGCATCGCGCAACTCCTGACCGCGGATGACGCCAAAAACTAAACGGCGGCCCCACGCATCCCCGTGGGTAATGACTCCTGCACCCAAATCCAGAGCGACCAGAAACTTGCGTATCGCCGGGGAAGGCGATGTTCGACCACCTCGCAGCGCGCTTGGGGTCAGGCACCGCCGTGGCGGTCACCGACCTCCCCGGGACTAGGGGCGGCTTGTGAAAAAGTGAAATATCCGACGCTAAGGTTTTGCCGAGCGTCGTAGCGGCCTGTATTTGCCGGGTTTGATGTGGTTGGCGCGGGGCCAGGTGTAGTCGCCGGTCAGGTTGATGTGTTCCCACCCCAGGGGCGAGAGGAACCGCAGCAGCTCCGGGTCAGTGGCCTTGCCGTCGCTGTTCAGGGTAGTGATGGACCGGTCGAGGTAGACGGTGTTCCAGAGAACGATGGCTGCGGTGAGAAGATTCAGCCCTGAAGCCCGGTAGCGCTGCTGCTCGAAGGACCGGTCGCGGATCTCTCCGAGGCGGTTGAAGAACACTGCCCGGGCCAGGGTGTTCCGGGCCTCGCCCTTGTTCAGCCCGGCAGTCACCTTGGGACGCAAGCCGGGATCTTGGAGCCAATCCAGCAGGAAAAGGGTCCGTTCCAGTCTGCCCAGTTCCCGCAGCGCGGTGGCGAGCCCGTTTTGGCGCGGGTAGGCACCGAGCTTGCGCATCATCAAGGAGGCCGTCACGGTGCCGGTCTTGATCGATGCGGCCAGCCGAAGGA
>NZ_JABTYH010000055.1 GCF_013314975.1 Pseudarthrobacter oxydans
GACCGCGGCAGCGGATATTCCCGGTTAAGCGCCTGGCTTACTTCCGGCCGATACCCTCCTGCTGGGCCCAGGGGTTTGGCAGGATAGACGAATGACTCTTTCACCTACATTGACGTTCAATGACGGAAACACGATTCCCCAGCTCGGCTATGGCGTCTGGCAGGTTGAGGACGACGTCGCCGAAAAGGTGGTCCGGCAGGCGTTTGAAGCAGGCTTCCGCCACATTGACACCGCCAAGATCTATGGCAACGAGGCAGGTGTGGGGCGGGCGATCGCCAGTTCCGGCCTTTCCCCGGAGCAGCTCTTCATCACCACCAAGCTCTGGAACGCTGACCAGGGCTACGAGTCCACCCTGGCAGCCTTTGAGGCCTCGATGGACAGGCTGGGGCTCGAGACGCTGGACCTGTACCTGATCCACTGGATGCAGCCCAAGCAGGACAAGTACCTGGACACCTGGAAGGCGCTGATCGAGCTCCAGAAGCGCGGCAGGGTCAAGTCCATCGGCGTATCCAACTTCACCGCCGAGGGCCTGCAGCGGCTCATCGATGAAACGGGCGTTGTCCCTGCCATCCACCAGATTGAACTGCACCCGTACTTCAGCCAGCGTGAACTGCGCGAGTTTGGTGCTTCGAAGGGCATCCTGACCCAGGCTTGGTCGCCGCTGGGCCAGGGCGGCGAGCTGCTCGAGGACGCTACGGTGGCCTCCATTGCCGCCAAGCACGGCGCCACGCCAGCGCAGGTGGTCATCGCCTGGCATCTCGCCATCGGCAACGTGGTGATCCCCAAGTCCGTCACCGAATCCCGGATCCGCGAGAACTACGCGGCTCTTGAGGTAAACCTGGACGCCGAGGACATCGAGGCGATCAACGCCCTTGACCGCTCGGCCCAGGGCGAAGGCCGCATCGGCGCAGACCCGGCTGTTTCCGACTTCGCGTAACTGCCAGGCGGCGCCCGCGCCAGGGCTTTAGCCGCGCACAGCGCCCTGCCTGTTCTTACAGGCAGGGCGCTTTGTGTTTAAGCGGGAACTGTTTAGGCGGCTGTGCGGAGCTGCTCTATGGCCACGGCGTCAACGACAGCCCAGCTGTCCTCCCCGGCGCAGTGCCGGCTGGCGAAGCGCTCCGCCTCTGCCAGGGTGTCAAAGACCTCAGCCCGTGCCCGGCCGCAGTCGGCGTCGAAGTACGTGACGTGAAATTCCTGTACCAGTTGCTTTTCCATGAATCCAGTCTGCAACCGGGGTCTGACAATCACGGGAATCAGTCCCGCGTGTTGCCCAGCCTAAGGACCCGTTCCTGCGCAAGGACTGCCGTCCGCTCGGCTTTGTCCGTGGCACGCACCGCCTGTTTCGCCTCGGCGACGGTGGCCGCCAGCTTCTTCTTTGAGCGCTCCAGCTGCTCTTCTGCTGTCCTCAGCCGGGCACGCAGATCTGCGGTCTCCCGGACCAGTTCCGCAATGTCGGTCCGTAGGTCGTCGGCCTGGTCCTGCAGCTCCCGTGCCGCAAGGGCCGCCGCGGCCTCTGCTGCCTGTGCATCTTTTAGGGCCGCACTGGCCCTTTCCAACGCCGGCGGTGACGCAGGCCGCGGAGTCTGCCGGACCGCCTCAAGCCGCGGCTTGTCCGGCTTGCGCTGTTGCGGCGCTGCCGCCGTCGTCGAACGCATCTTCCTGCCGGCGGGAGCTGCAGGCCCGGAGGCGGGAGCTGCGGCAACGGGCGGAAGGACCGAGGGGACTGCCACGGTGCCATCCAGGTCAACGGCGTTTACGCCGTCTGCCTGCAATGTCTTGAGCAGCCGCCCGCTCCGCACGGCCGCTGCTGCTCCCTCATCCGCTGTCAGCGCGCGAAGTGTCTCCTCGACCTCGCCTGCCATGGAATCGCTGATGGCCCGGCCGTGCTCCCGGGCCACGGAACGGGCGGTGTCGACGGCGGCGGCGAGCGAAGTGCGGCGCTCACGTCCCAGGTCACGGAGCGACGCGGCGTCCAGCGCCACCTGTGCCGCGCGCATCCTGCCGCCGAGTTCCGTCAGCTGGGCCAGGACATCCGGTTGGTGCTGGGCCAGCATATTCACCGCCCAGGCGGCAACCGAGGGCTTCGGCAGTGCCCGCACCGCAGCCGCCAGCTCTTTGTCCGCCGAGGCTGCTTCCTTGGCAGCACTGGCCCGGGCTGCCACAAAATCTTCCAGCGGCCCGGCGTAGAGCTGGTTGGCGACCTCTGCCAGGACCTTGTCTTCCATGCACGCCATCTTAGATACCCGACGCACACGCGCCCCAACAACCGGCGGCATGACGCCGGTTGTTGGGGCGACCGTGGTAACTGCCGCAACCGCGCGGGAGATCCTCCGCCGGAGTTCCTTGGGTCAGAGACGCTCTCCGAAGGTGTTCATCCCGGGCTTGGGCGCGCCCGGGACCCTGCATGATCACCCACGGATACGATGCCACTGCATCATTGGAAGCTTTCAAGGGGGAAGCATGTCTAAAACCATTCCGCAGGCATCGAAGAGGTCTCGTGCCTGGATCTGGCTGATTGTAATCGGCCCCATTCTGAGTGTTGTTGGTCTCATCACAGGTTTCGCGAGTGCAGGAGCGGCGTGCCGAAGCGTCGTTGGCCCGAAGGAAGGGTTGGTCAAGTCGTACGGGACGTTGCAGGGCATGGGTGGTGGGGAACGCACCTGTGAGAGTGTCATGGACGCCGTGGCTGTGCCGACGTGGACCTTCATCGTGCTGGGACTCGTCCTGTTCCTCACCGGGATCATCGTCCGTTCCGCCACCACGAAGCGGGCATATGTTGCCGGGGAACAGCGGCCTACAAAACAGGGAGTCAATCGGCGGTCAATTCTTCAGGGTGCGGTGGCGTTTTTCGCGACGGCCCTGGCCGGCGCGGCTCCGGCGTACGCGAATGGAAACGTCCGGTATGTCAGCGCATCAGGTTCAGACAGTAATCCGGGAAGCGTGACGGCACCCTGGCGCACGCTTGCCAAGGTACGCTCAGCCATGGCATCGGGCGACCTGCAACGCGGTTCCACTGTCCTGTTCAAGCGCGGGGACGACTTTTACGGGTCCATCCATATGCCGTCCCTGATCGGATCTTCAGGAACGCTGACTATCGGCGCGTACGGTGAGGGAGCTCGGCCCCGCTTACTGGGCTATAAGGTGAGCAAGGCTGCATGGACGCAGTACAGCGGGAACATTTGGAAGCTGAACATCGCGGCGAACAGTGGCCAGTATTCGGGTAACACGTCCGAGGCTTCCACCAACGTGGGATTTCTGAAGGCTGCTGGCATGATTCACGGCCGGAAACGTTGGGCTATTTCCGAGTTGGCGGCAGACTGGGAGTTTTTCAGCGATTCCACGTACGTGTACGTTCGCTTGGGGGTAAACCCTGGGGCGGGCGTGGCCATTTCCGTTCAACGGGACCTTTTGCGGCTGGCCTCGCACACCACAGTGCAGGACCTGTACCTTGGCGGCACCGGAGCGCACGGTGTTACTACCGGCGGCAAGAACGTTGTTATCCAGCGGAACGAAATCGAGTGGATAGGCGGTTCTGCCCTCTCGGGAACTACGCGATACGGCAACGGGGTGGAACTTTACGTGGGCGCGGCGAGGGTCATGATCCGGGAGAACGTAATCCGGCAGACGTACGACGTCGCGCTGTCGGCACAGGGTACCGGCACGGCAGGCTGGACCGACATTACGTGGGAATCCAATCGGCTTGAGAACTGCAACATGTCGCTGGAACTGTGGGGTAAGGGCGGCGGCACGGGATTTCTTAGGTGCAGGTTCATAAACAACACCTGCATTGACGCCGGCTACTCGTGGGCCGCACTCATCCGGTCCGACCGGGACGGCAAGGGAACGCACCTGTTGACCTATTCCATGGAAGTCCCTGTGGACGTGGAAATCACGGGCAACAGTTTCCTTGGGGCGCGGGACAACTACACCCGCAACAGCGGCGACAGGCAAATACCCGCCGGGATCATCACCCATCGCAACACCATCAAGCTGGGCGCCGGTAAAAAGATCGCGTACGGGGCTGAAAACCCGGAGACCAGCGAACAGGCCGCGCAATGGCAGGCGCGGACGGGAAGGGAGCAGGCCTCAATCTTCGCTGTGAGTTACTGACGGCCTAAAACAAAGGAAACCGGCCATCCCAGCAGCGCACCTACTACCGTCGCAGCCTGGACAGGCTGCGACGGTAGCTCTGCGTCTGCGGTAATAATCCCAGCGCCAGCTGTGGACCTAAAAGGGGGTTACCGCTTAACCAGCGAAAAACCCCGGAAACCCCTAAAACTACGGGTTGTCCGGGGTTTATCCCGAGCTTCCTATCAGAATCGAACTGATGACCTTTTCATTACGAGTGAAGGTATCCCGCACGTTCCTGCGTGCTCCCGTTTGTGCCCTGAAGCCCGTCATCTAGCTGTTTCTTCTAGGCAAAGCATTCATGCGCGCTCCTGCGAATCACTTTTCAAAGTATGCCCCAAAGTGTGCCCATGGTCCTGTTTGTCCCGCGCTGACCGCCGCCACGGCGAAGCCTGCATAGAGAACAGCGTGACCCATCAGAATGAAGACAACGAGAAGACCATCTGGCTGACGCGCAAAGAAGCCGCAGAGCACATGCGCCTCAGCCCTGCAACCCTCGCGAACTGGGCAAGCCAAGATAGCGGCCCTGAATATGTGCGCATAGGCAGGGGGCGCGTCCTATACCGCAGGGACGATATAGACATCTGGGTGGAGCACCAGGCAAAGAAGGTCGCCTGATGGCTCGCGCAAAGACCCCAGCCTGGCAACTGTTTGAGTACGTCCCTAAGGAAAACGACGACGGCACATGGATCGCCCGAAGCTACTACAACGATGACGCCGGAATTCGGCACGCGGTCAAACGGTCAGCCCGCAAAAAAGGGGCTTTGAAGTTAGCCATGCAACGTGCGGTCGCTGAGGCGAAAGAACGGTCAGAGCAGCTGAAGGAGGAGGCCGAACGGCTGAAGAAGGAGGCTGAGGAGGCAAGGGAAGCGCCTGTACTGACCCTCGCAGAAGTGGCGGAAAGCTGGCTGGAAAGAAAGAGGCCTGCGCCAGTGCAAATCGACGAAAGGCTGCAGTCGGGTACTCCTCCTACGAGGCAAATCCGTATGCAGACATGGATCTCGTATGCGGACAACCTGCGCAATCACGTGTTGCCTGAACTTGGACACTTTGCCCTTATCGAAGTGAGGACCCCGCATCTCGAAGAAGCCATTCATGGGATGTACGACAATGAGACAGGGGAGGGCTACAGAACAGCAGAAATGGCCAAGCAAGTTCTCAGTCAGATCATGGACTACGCCGTACGACAAGGACATCGACTGGATAACCCGGTCCGTTTTGTGTCTAAAGTTCCCAGCAGGCATAAGGTGCCGGTGAAACTGCCCACGGACACGCTCGCTGCTGTTCAGGACGCGGTACGTACTCGTGTGCCGGAACCCGGAATAGGCGGACCAAGGCCGACGAGCAGGCTGTCAGACGTTGTCCTCCTCCTTCAAGGAACTGGTATGCGGGTAGGAGAAGGCCTCGGAATTCGCTGGGACGACGTCCAGATCAAGAGGGCCATGGTTTTGGTTACCGTCAGCGGCACGCTCATCGAGAAGGGCGGCTTCTACCGGCAGATTTACCCGAAAAGCTCCAAGAGCTACCGGACGCTACAGCTAACGAATCCTGTCCTGCTGGAAATGTTCCGTAGACGCTACACAGATAAGAGTGAAACGCGGACGAATGCCGTCTTTCCAACGCGTAATGGCACCTTCATGAGGCTGAGCAACTTTCGCACGGCCTTAAAGGAGGCAATGAAAGCTGCTGGGCTTAGCGAAAAGATCACGCCGCACACGTTCCGATCCACAGTCGGTAGTGGGGTTGCCGAGACCTTCAACTATGAGGCGGCGCAGAAGCAACTGGGTCATTCATCACCTGAGACAACACGAAAGCACTATGTTCAGCTGCCAGACCTCGTGCCGGACTTTTCGTTGGGCATCGACATGGCTTGGCTTCTGGAGGACATGGGGAAAGCACAAAAAGGGAGCGGGCCCAACTCAAACTCGTCTTAAGAGCTGGACTCGGGTTTTGACCTTCTTGAGGTCAGATGACAAATCGAAGGGCCTTGCTATAGCTGGCCGGTTTACGTTGTGCCCACGTCGTGAGCACAGGGCGAAGCACAAGCTGCACGAGAACTGCAGGAGGTGTAAGGCAGACTGAAGGCGTCACGCATCTATTACCAGAGGGGGAGTCATCACAATGCCGAACATCCAAGTCATAAACTCACCGCAGAAAAGGGATCTCCGATTCAGGGTCAAGGCCACGGGCGAGACCGGAACTGCAGTTAGCTCAAGCAACGGGACCTCAAGCATCGGGCGCCTGGCATCGATCGGCAGTGAGTGGAACGTTCGGGTGATCGACATCTGCATCGACGATACGGGCGAGATCAGGTCCTTTCGGGCTGACCATCTTGAGGACGTCAGGGCATGACGACGCCACAGGACATCCCTGACACCTGTCCGAAGTGCGGCGGTGAAGTTCGCCTCCGGCCGCCGCTTGACGGCACCGCGCTTGGTATCAGCAAGCGCAATTGGCGATGCGCCAAAGGCTGCATGAGCTGGAGTCAGAGGTAGACGAATGTCTTATAGACGTCTCCGAGGAGATCCGGAGCCTTACCCGACTCAACCGAGCGAATTCGTTTGTATGACACCGGATGCTCACAGGGACCTGAGGAAGCGACGGTGAGCAGGACGGGCATGCGAGAGGCCCCGTGGCATTGGGGGTCGCCGCGGGGCCTCTCTAAGGCGCCCTCCCAAATGGGGGAAAATGGGAAGCCGCCCGTACAAAGCTACTGGCGTGTATCTACTACAGCAACTTGCATTTTCGCAGGTAGGGCCTGCATTCGGACAGATTCAAATCCGTCCGCCGACCTCTCAGCCGCATACTCCGGTTCAGGCGCCGCAAGGGCCAGTCAGCGGTGACGGACTCCCGGGCAGCGAGCAACGTGCGCATGATTTCCCGCACCCGTGCGTTCGCTTGCCTGGCGTTTCCCTCAATGACTGGCTCCTAGAACCTGACGGTGTAGCAGAAATCGAGGTCGAATCAGGCGAGATGGTTTTTTCAGCAATTCTGGAACCTGTCGATCAAGCCCTCCTGGTGGACGAAGCCGACGAAAACGAATGGGCGCTGGAGCTCGGAGGCGAGGCTCACCGTCTGATTCCGTATCAGCTGACCGCGCTGGAACCTTTGCCACGGCTGGGCAGTTCTGTCCGTGAGCACGGAGTGATCACCATCCCGCAGGGTGGCGAGCCCGACGCCGCTTGTTCCGCTGCCGGCCCTCCCAGCTGCCCGCCGGAGGCTCCGGGGCACGCTTGACTAGGCTCTGCCGGATAGCTGCGATCTCCTCGGGCCCGAACCTGGCCTGCCTCCCGATTATTATGGCGGGCCACTTCCCATCCGCGACACGGCGCCGGACAGTCATAGGAGATCCGGAACATGTCCGCTACCTCTCGGGTGGTCAAGTAGCGGTCCTGCGATGGAGGTTTGATCGCCTCGCTTAGCTGGCTCACCTCTTCCCGCAACCCGGCGATCTCCGCTGCCAAGCGCTCCAGTTCGCCCCCGCCGGCCATAGCGACTCCTGTTCAGTGGCAAGGGCAGCAGCAGCGCGCCGTTGCCGTCATGTACTCGTAGTCGGGCTCCAGGTCCTCGTACCTGGCCGCCGCAGCTTCCGCCTCATCCTCCGCGGCTATCCGCCCCATCATTGCCGCGAAACCTTCCGGATCAAACTTCACCATCCGTGAAGCGTAGAGGCGACGGCTGACATCACCCTTAGGGCAGGATGGGACATGACTTCCTAGAACGCACCCGAGGAACAGAAGCGCCGCTTCCTGACCATCGAGCAGGTAGCCGAAGAACTCAACGTCGGCCAGCCGCTCGTTCGGGCACTCCTCCGAAGCGGCGAGCTGCGCGGAATACAGATCGGAGGCCGAGGCATCTGGAAGGGTAGCCTCCACCGACGTCGAGGACTACATCAGCCAGGCATACAAGACCACGGCCGAGAGGATCGCGGCCGGCGAGATACCGGAAGAAGAACCCGAAGCCACCTGACCGCAGTCCTCCGTGACATACTTCATCTACCGCGCTGGGTCCTTTCCGCGTGGAGTTTTTTCCTCTGCTTGATAATCAACTTCTTGGCACGATGAAGACTTCTGAACCTGCTATGCCTCTCGTAGAGTCGCGGTTCCACCATCGTTGCCAACTCATTGACTTGGGAAAGAAGTGCGCGTACATCTGGCCAATCGGACTTTTCCTTTCCGGGCTCGGGAAGCAGGAACAGGTCACTTAGTTCATGGGAATGTGCAGCAATGTCCTCGGTGATGCAGTTAGAGCGGGCTGCGATGCGCTGGTCTGTACTCGCAAGGAGCTTGTAGCCGGACGCCCGAAGCCGAGTGTATTTCTCGGTGACATCTTCAGTAGCCTGAGTCCGGTAGTCATCGGATTTCTTATGGAGATGTCCAGCCCTGGCAAAGTCGACATACTGTTGCACGCGACCAAGATAAACCCCCGCGTCGTGGCAAAAGTCCGCTACATCCGCTCTTAGCTTTTGTGCTTGCTCATCACGCATTTTGACAACTCCAAAGGCTGTCTGGATCAGGCCACCGATGATCACCCCTCCGATGCCGATGAGGGCAGGGGTGTAGTCCGGTGGAGCGGCCACGGGCTCCGCTGCAGTAATTAGGTCCAGGATCATGCCATCATCCTTTCATTCTGGCTAGGGGGCATGGGTGTTGCTTGTATCCGGTTCCTGCTGGAGCGAGCTGACTTGAGGTCAGCTCGTATAGTCACGAGGTCGGCGAACCACGTTCATGTTGTTCTGGCGAGAATGGCCGCCGAGGGTGGGTTCCTGGACGGCCGGATACTCCTCGCTCATCCGCGCCTAACATTCCCCAGGGAGCGTCCCAGCCAGGCGGATAGCCCCTTGTTTCGTGGCTCGATCTCGGCCGGTAGTGCGCGGTCCAGATCCCAGGACTTCACTCTTTCAGCCTCCCAGATGTCGAAGAGCTCATCCGCCCGGTTGCCGTGTCTGTACTCGGCTTCCTCCCGAAAGACGGGCAGCGCGTCTAGGAAGACCACGTGCCGGCCATCGGGCAGGTCCAGTTGAGGGATCAGGTCATCGGGGCGCTCAGTTAGTACGCAGCCGGTGAAGTCCCGGCCCTTGATGACCTTCCAGTCCCCGGCGACGAACACACCATGCCGCGGCACTGTTCCGCTCTTGAGGACACTGAGGGCCATGTCGGCGAAGCCTTCCAGGACGGCTTCATCTCCGGGCCTTACGCCGACGAACAGCTCGACGGCGTGCTGGAGGGCATCGGGGCCGTACTGGCTGGCACCTGCGGATGCGTAGAAGTGGACACCCAGGCGACTGGTGCCGGCGGACCATTCGAAGACTCCCAGGGCGTGTCCGTCCCTGGTCCGCAGCGCCCGGTAGGCCGGCTCGGTACCGACGACCTGCGTATAGTGCTTGCGCAGCTGCTCAACGATCACGGCACGACCTCACCCTCGATGTCTTGGCATTGGATATGGATCCTCTCCGGCTGCCCTGGATCGTCACCCCAGATGCTGATCCCAGCGTCGGTGGAACGGGTGCGGAAGCGGGCGATCGGCTCGATGTAGACGGTCTGCACCTCGATCAGTTGGCGGCTGGAGTGGAGGACGCCTTCGTGGAGCAGCGCCAGGGCCGGGCCATCCGGCGGGCTGTCTCCGATGCTGACCTGCACCGTGCCGTCGGCGTCGTGCAGGACGGCGATCCCCCAGGCGTTCTGACTGGTCCAGAAGTTGGCCACACCATCGACGTCCGGGACTTCTATCTGCTTGCCATCCTCGGACATGAGCCACAGCAGACCGTTCGGGAACAGGGCGGCGGCCTGGAAGCTGCTCATGCGGCCGGCTCGATCAGCTCGGGTCCGTTGTTGCGGACGCTGTTCACCCGGTCGCTGACAATCCGCGGAGTCAGGGTGGGTTCGGGCAGGGAGTCCAGCAAGTGCTGTACATCTGCCTTGTCTGATAGGTCGGGGTCCAGCCATTCCCCAAATCTGTCTCTCGGGATGATGACAGGCGACCTGTCGTGGACGTGCCCCAGGGCGTCCTGTGTGGTGGTCGTGAGCACTGTGCAGCTGAGCAGCCACTTGCCTGGATCATCTTCCGGCAGGGAAGGGTCGGCCCACCACTCGTAGAGGCCTGCAAAGCCGAGCAGCGGATCGTTCTCGGAGTACAGGTAGTTGGGGATCTTCTTGCCGTCCTCGGTCTTCTGCCACTCGTAGTAGCCCTCGGCTGGGACGATCGCGCGGCGCTTCACCACGGCCTTCCGGAAAGACGGTTTTTCCAGGATGGACTCGCTGCGGGCGTTGATCAGCTTGGAGCCGATCTTGATGTCCTTGGCCCAGGACGGCACCAGGCCCCACCGGGCGATCAGCAGGTGCCGCTCGATGCTGCCCTCATCCAGGCGCTCGGCCACAATCGGAACGCTCTGGGTCGGCGCCACGTTCCAGCTCGGCGGCGGCGGGGTCCCCTCGACTTCCTTTGCATCAAAGAAGGACAGCAGGTCTCCTGTGGCTTTGGACATCACGTATCTTCCGCACATGGGCCCATTCTGCCCCACGCATCCGGAAACGCTTGGGCAAAAAAGCGTCCACCGGTGAGTGCTGATCGGTAGTCTTAGCACGGCTCTGCAGGGGGCAGGGCCTTTTCCAAAAGGGGGGAATGATGAAGTTGAGCATCAAACAAGCCATGGCCGGACTGGGAGCGGTGGCTCTGGCGAGCACGTTGGCGGTTCTGCCGGCCGCGCCGGCCCATGCTGCGCTGTCCTGTAGCGGCACACAGGTGTCTATGGACACCTTGTACAACAGCAACGGCGCGATCATGGGCCGCATGGGCATCTACCGCGACGGCCCGATCTTTTGCGGGGTGATGGTGAAGGCCGGATGGGCGTACGGAGAGCGCACTTGGGTGAGCATGGACGTGCACCCGGAAAACACCGTGACGCCCCGCGTGACCGACGCAGGGTGGGCCTTGTACCAGACCAACTCCGTCACCATGGATGCCAGGAAGTCTCCTAACGGATGCCTGATATTCAGTTCGTCGGCCAGCAACAGAGAAGCCCTTATGGTCGCATCCAAGTACCGGGTCGTGTGCGGGTAACCGGCATGCAGTAGCACTGCTCGGGTCACCAGATCGGACCCACAGGAGGGTCGGGGCATTGCGCCGGCCCTCCTGCCTGCCGACTAGGGAATTCTTCCGTTCTTCGGTATGTTGCAGTCGCCGACAAACCCAACAGAAATGAGAAGCACCCCCGTGGCAACCGACTACGACGAACTGCGCACAGACGTCAAGGAATCCCAGAACGACTCCCTTGAAGCGCTGCAGTCCGCCAAAGCTCCGGACGCGAAGTCCGTCGTTCAGGAACTCGATGAAGCCGATGTCTTCGATGGCCTCACACCTGGTGGTGAGTTCATCGCCGAGGAACTCGTCGTCGAGGTCGTGCCGCAGGCGGATGACGAATTCACCTGCTACTCCTGCTTCCTGGTCCGCCACCGCTCCCAGGTCGCCCGGGAGAAGAACGGGCACTCCTACTGCATTGAATGTGAAGGCTGAGCTTCCCGGACGGTTCTGGCCGGCCATAGGTGATGATGTCTGGGACCGGATCCGGTCCGAGTTCGGGCTGCCGTCACTGGAGGATGTGACCCGCCGGTTCCAGGCGAGCTCGGACCAGCCGCTCCCATCGTTTGTCCGGGTCTTCATCGGCGAAGGCACCTTCTGTCCCGGGTTCCAGTTCCAGGACGGGGATCCGGTCCCGGCGGTGCTGCGGCTCTTTGACGCGGCGCTGGAGCTGAAGGTCCCCCACAACGTTTTCGCGGCCTGGATGGTCACTCCCGTGCGCGCTTCCGGCACAGCAAGGCCCATTGATGTCCTTGATCGGGTCCCCGAGTTGGAGCGGGAGCTGGCCGCTTTTGCCGACCGGCACAGGCCCGTTCCGGCCAAACGCTGAACCCATCCAAAAGGGTCAGCGCCTGCCAGTACTGTTGAGTCCATGGTGACCCAGAGCGCGATTTTCGTTGATGCAGGCTTCCTCCTCGCGGTGGGCGGCACACACGTCGCCGGCACCTCGCTGCGGTCAGCCTTCAAGGTCAACTACGAGAAGCTCATTCAGGGCATTCTGAAGCGCACCGCGGACCACTGCGGTCTGGATGTCCTACGGGTCTACTGGTACGACGCCTCCAAAGACGCACTCTTCACCGACGAGCACAAGCGGATCGGTCTGCTGCCGGATGTGAAGGTCCGCCTGGGCCGGATCTCCTTCAACGGAGAGCAGAAGGGTGTCGACCTCAAGCTCGGCCTGGACCTGGTTGGTGTGGCCCGGAACAGGGCGGCGTCCGTGGCTTTCCTGATGTCTGGGGACGATGACCTGGCCGAGGCCGTCGAGGAAGCCCAGGACCTGGGCATGAAGGTTGTCCTGGTGGGCCTGGATAACCCCAACCATCGGCTCGGCGTCACCTCCGTGGCTGAACACCTTGCCCTGCGGGTGGACAGCATTATCACCCTGCCGACATCGCTGATTGAGGAGTGCTTCACCAAGACTGTCGCGGAGGAGCCACGCCCCACCCCTGCACTGGCTGTCCGGCCGCCGGGGACAC
>NZ_JABTYH010000056.1 GCF_013314975.1 Pseudarthrobacter oxydans
CGTCAGGTTGGGGTGTGCCCTTCACTGACGAGAAGCCCTCGGAGTTACACCATCCGAATGCGCCGCGGGCGGTTGAAGCTTGAGTGCGCAGATCTAGTTCCCCCCAACACGATCGCCGTCAGATCCAGGTACGGCGGATGTACGTTCCTGGTTGTTGTTCTACGACGCGCCGGCTGTGGGCTCCGTCCTGCATCAGCCACAGTAGAGATCCGTCGGCCATGACAGCTTCGACGCGGCCGCGGTCGGTTACGCTGCCGCGAGTGTGAACTTCGACGTCTTGGCCGGTCAGCACAGTCCAGTCGTCAATAGGCTGCCACGATGCGAAAGAGTGGATGTTTGTTTGGTCTTGATTCGGCGTCATGCTTGTTGGCATCTCGTCCTCGAGCTTCATAGCAGCAGGATGCTGAGCAAATTTGTGACGGGTAGCAAAGCGTTCGGATGATGTTTGTATTTTGAGCGCTTAGCCGAACAGGACGGCTGCTTCGTCGTAGCGGTTTTGTGGGACGGTCTTGAGCTGGCCCAGGGCCTCCTCGAAGGCGACATGTTGGATGTCTGTTCCCTTCAGGGCGACCATGGTGCCCCAGTAGCCTTCGACCACGGAGTCGATGGCGGCCATGCCCAGCCGGGTGGCAAGGACCCGGTCGAAGGCTGAGGGGACGCCGCCGCGCTGGATGTGGCCAAGGATCGTGGCACGGGTTTCGATGCCGGTGCGGGCTTCCAGCTCCGGGACCAGCTGGTCCGCGATGCCGCCAAGCCGGGGGCGGCCGAAGGCGTCCAGGCCCCGTTCAGAATGGGCCTCATCCATATGCTCGGGAACGAAGCCTTCGGCGACGACCACCAGGGGTGCGCGGCCGCGGTGGTGGGCTTCCTTTACCCACTGGGTGATTTGCTCGATGCTGACTTTTTGTTCCGGGATCAGGATGGCGTGGGCGCCTGCGGCCATGCCGGCGTGCAGCGCGATCCAGCCCACGTGGCGGCCCATCACTTCGGCGATCATGCAGCGGTGGTGGGATTCGCCGGTGGTGCGGAGCCTGTCGATGGCCTCCGTGGCGATCTGCACGGCGGTGTCGAAACCGAAGGTGTAGTCCGTAGCGTCCAGGTCGTTGTCAACGGTCTTGGGAACACCGACGATCTTCAGCCCGGCATCCGTAAGGCGCTTGGCGGCCGCCAGCGTGCCCTCACCGCCGATTGCGATGATGGCGTCGATGCCCAGGCGGTCCATGTGGGCTTTGATGACCTCCGGGCCGCCGCCGTTGTCGAAGGGGTTGGTGCGGGACGTGCCAAGGATGGTGCCGCCCTGCTTGGCGATACCGCGGACCATGGTGCGGGGGATGTCGATGATGTCGCCCTCCACCACGCCGCGCCAGCCGTCGAGGAAACCCACGAATTCGTGGCCGTGGATGGCGATGCCCTTGAGTACGGCGCCGCGGATGACCGCGTTCAGTCCGGGGCAGTCACCACCGCTGGTGAGGATTCCAATTTTCATGCGTGATTCCTAGGTTCAGTTGCCATGTTGGAAAGGGGCCATCAGAAAAGCCCAAGACAGGCATGAGGCTGATTTCGCCTATCGCCTTCGTGTACTACCAGGTTGTTCGTTCGTAGCTCATGCCGTAGGGAACATTTGGGTCAAGGCTTACGATGACCGTTCCCGGAGCCGTCCGGGTTACCAGAATTCCCTGCTTCCGGTACCTCGCACGAGCAGAGAGTTGTTGGACGGCGGCCTCCACGGCGGCCTCCAAGTGGGATCGCGTGTGGACGTGGATGGTGATGGAATCGTGCTGCGTGGGTACATGCTCGTGGAAATCGGTGCAGGTGGAATTCTCTGCCTGCATTTATCCACTGCTCCTATTGTTCATTCGGGGTTGGATATATAGCCTTGGGGGTTGTTCTTTTGCCAGCGCCAGTGGTCTTTGCACATTTGGTCCACGGTCTTGGTGGTGGACCAGCTGAGGTCGGCCAGCGCGGAGGTGGCGTCGGCCCAGAAGGCAGGGAGGTCTCCGGCGCGGCGGCCGGTGATGTCGTAGGGGATGGGCTTGCCCACGGCCTTCTCAAAGGAGCGCAGGACCTCTAGGACGGAGGAGCCCTTGCCGGAGCCGAGGTTCCAGCGGAACACGCCGGTGGTGTCCGCGATATGGTTCAGGGCCGCTATGTGCCCTTCCGCGAGGTCCACCACGTGGATGTAGTCGCGCAGGCAGGTGCCGTCGGGGGTGTCGTAGTCGCCCCCGAAGACTATGAGCTTGTCGCGGCGGCCCACGGCCACTTGGGCGATGAACGGCACCAGATTGTTGGGGATACCCTGCGGGTCCTCGCCAATCCGTCCGGATGGGTGTGCACCCACCGGGTTGAAATAGCGCAGCAGGGCTATGTGCCAGCGCGGGTCGGCAGCGCCGAGGTCGGAGAGGATGTCCTCGATCTGTTCCTTGGTGCGCCCGTAGGGGTTGTTGGCCCCGATCTCCATCTTTTCCACATAGGGGATGGGGTTGCGTTCGCCGTAGACGGTGGCGGAGGAGCTGAAGACGATGGAGCGGACGTCATGCCTGTCCATGACGCGGATCAGGTTCAGAGTGCCTACAAGGTTGTTGTAGTAGTACTTCAACGGCTCCCGCACAGATTTGCCCACCGCTTTGAGGCCAGCGAAGTGGATGACGGCGTCGATGGCTGCGCCGGCAAAGACCTTGTCGATGGCTGCCTCGTTCACGAGGTCGACGTGGTGGAACTCTGCGGTCTTGCCGCTGAGTTCCGCTACGCGGCGCAGCGATTCCTCGCTGGAGTTGACCAGGTTGTCGATGACGACCACGTCGTGGCCGGCTTCCTGCAGGGAAAGAACGGTGTGGGAACCGATGTAGCCCGTGCCCCCTGTGACCAGGATTTTCATGAGCGGGTGTGGGTTGGGTTGGCTGGTATCGCTTCGATGTTCCAGCTCGCGGTATGACTCTGCCCCGGGAGGAGGACTATGAGGTCTGTCCTGGTGTTGAAGGCATTAGGCGGACAGGTCATTGGTTCTACTGCCAGGCCGGCTCTGCTGGATTCCGCATCTGGGAGGTCGGCTGTGTGTATCTGCACCCAGGGGCAGTCCCGACCCCATGTCATCGAAGTTCCGGACCCGTCCCATGTAGTCAGGCGTGCGGTTGAGTAACCTTCGTTGTCACGTACGAGATCAGTGAAGGCATGGTCGAGTGTTATGGAACCGATGGGGCGGGGGGCAACAAAGTCGTAGTGTCGGTCCTCTGAAACGTCGCTAACTCCTGTAGGTATCAAAAGGTCCGGGGTGACTTGCTGCACTTTTCGTGCGGGCAGCTCGAGAATCCAGTCGTCGACCCGGCCCTCCCCGGCGACCAAGTATGGGTGCCCGGCGGCCCCGTAAGGTGCTGAGCCGGGGCCGGTGTTGGTGGCTGTAACAGTGGTGTGCAGCCCGGAAAAGTCCAGCTGGTAGGACACCTGTACGTCCAGGCGGAAGGGGTAACCGCTCCTCGCTTGAACGACGGTGGACAGAATGGCCGAGGACTCGTCGGATTTAACCGGGCACCAGTCTTCCCAGGCCAATAGGCCATGAAGTGCGTGGCCCCGGCTCGGTTCGTTGATACCGAGCTGGTATTCCACGCCTTCGAATTCATACCGTCCCGCGATAACCCTGTTAGGCCAAGGCACCAATACTGCCCCTCGGTAGGCGGGGCGGACCTGATGTTCCGAAAAGGGGAGAATCAGGTCCCTGCCGTTGTAGCGCAAGGAGCGTAACGATGCACCGACGCTGGCTATTTCGGCGGTGTAGGGGCCGCAGCGCAGCGTGGTCTGCCTACCTGAGATCGGAACGGTATCGGCGCTCATCCTGGACATCACGAGGCTGGTCATTCGGAGGCCGCCAGGCGGAAGGTGAGCGTCCGCGCCTCCGGCGCCAAGGCGGACTCGGGCCAGACATCCGGGCCACACGAGCGAGTGCCGAGCCCGTGCTGGGCCGCGTCGAGGTATAACCATGAACGCGTGGCCGCGGGCAGCTCATGCGGGTGCCGGGCCGCGGCGAGCTCCTGGGCCGTGTACCGGCTCAGGGTGAAGCCCGGCAGGCGGCCCCGCGAGTCCGCGAACGCGTCTACCCGTACCCACGGCTCCGAGCCCCGGAGCAGGTCGAGGGAGCGCATACCTCCGCGGTGACCGGTCTCCTGCGGGCACGCATACGGCACGGCGAGCTGATCGATCCCGGCTGCGTACCGTCCCACAAGCGCGGCTTCGAGGCTGTCAGGGTAGGACTCGTGCGGTCCCAGCCCGAACCATGACGCCGCGTCCACGTCGGCGGGCAGCCCGAACCGCACACCGACACGGGGCCACACACCGTCCCAATCGGAGGATGGCAGAATGTCCACCCGCAGCCACAAACCTTCGGGGTCGAGAATCCATTGCTCCTCGACGGTGACGGTGCGCACCTGGTCCGCCGCGGCGTACCGGGTGCGCACGCGGAGGGCACGGTCATCGAGCACTTCGACTGCCTCAACACGCCCGTGCAGCCGGTCCAGACCGGCCGCGTGCCAACGCGCTGCCGACGAAGGCCCGGGAGCTCCTACACCCGGGATGCCGTCTGCGTCTGGTGCCCAAGGGTCGGTGTCGATGTATCCGCCCCGGGATTCGCCGCGGTCATTGTCCGTGGGCGCCCGGAACAGCTCAAGCCGGGGCCCATCCACAGGGAGGCCAGCGAGTGTAACGAGCCGCCCTTCATCGAAGACTGCCGGCCCGAGCTCCAGGAGCCCGGCGCCTTCTCCCGGCCGCCAATTTCCGCCCAGGAGCCCGGCTGCAAACGGCAGCGGGCGCCTCGCGGGCGACGCGAGGCGGCCCTGCGCTGAGGCGACTTCGTGCCCGGAATGCGCCCACCCGGCATCCTGCTCGAGGACCGCCTCGACGGTCACCCATACCTCTCCAGTGCATCCCTCGGCGGACACCGGAAGGGGGACCGCGGCCGAGGCGCCAGGGGTGAGTGGGCCGCCGTCGAGCCCATCGACGGCGAGCTCACCGGAGGCGACTGGTTCGCCGTCGTCCTCGATCCGCCAGCGAAAGACCATGTCTCCCAGATCCGCGCTGTGTCGCAGGTTGGTCACCCGTATAAAGGGCTTGCCGCCCGGCTCGAGCCCGTCAAAGGCAAGTCTCACGGGCGCCACGACGGTCTTGAACTCATATAGTCCCGGCGAGGGCGTGGAGTCGGAGAGGATGAGGCCGTCGAGCACGAAGTTGCCGTCATGGATTTCCTCGCCGAAGTCGCCGCCGTAGGCGAAGTATTCGGTGCCGTCCGCGGTACGGGCGGCGATACCGTGGTCGCGCCACTCCCAGACGAACCCGCCGTGCAGCCGCGGGTATTTCGCGATGAGGTCCTCGTACAGCGATATGTTCCCGGGCCCGTTGCCCATTGCGTGGACGTACTCGCACAGAATAAACGGCTTGGTCCGCTGCCGCGCCCCCTCGGCAGGGGAGCAGCCCAGCAGCGGTGTGGTGTCGCCGTCGCGGCCGATTGTCTCCACCTCGGGCAGTGTCGCGTACATGCGGGAGTACACGTCGGTGTACGCGCCGGCGTAGTCGTTCTCGTAGTGGACTGGTCTGCCCGCATCCCGTGCATGCACCCACGCGGACATAGCGGCGAGATTCTGTCCTGTGCCGGACTCGTTGCCGAGGGACCACATGACGATCGAGGGACGGTTCTTGTCCCGCTCCACGGTCCGTTCGATCCGGTCAAGGAGCGCCTCGCGCCACATCGGCTCGTCGCTCGGGTTCCGGGCCCAGCCGTGCCGCTCGAACCCGTGCGTTTCGAGGTCGCACTCGAGGATTACCCAGAAGCCCATCTCGTCCGCGAGCTCGAGCAGTCGCGGGTGGGGCGGGTAGTGGCTGGTACGGATTGCGTTGACGTTGGAGCGCTTCATGAGCGCGAGGTCCTCGCGGGCGAAGTCCTCGTCGAAGACGCGGCCGAGCGTGGGGTGGGTCTCGTGGCGATTGACACCGTGGAACACCACTTTGCGTCCGTTGACCAGAAATTGGTCTCCCACGATTTCTACGGTGCGGAAGCCGATCCGCAGTGACACCGTCTCGGCCTTGCTGGCCACGGTCGCATCGTAGAGCCGCGGGGTTTCGGCGGTCCAGGGCTCGACGGCAGAAACAGGTACCGGTGCAACATCACCGGGATTGGCCCACTCGACGTCGATGCCGAGCTCGGGTACGCGGAGGCGAACAGGGTACGACGATGCCGGCGCTTTCACTTCCGGTTCCAGGGTCCCCGCCCCGTCGTTGTAGCCGGTCCGGAGCCACACGTCCTCGATGCCATCGGCCGGGCGGGACAAGAGGGTCACCGATCGGAAAATTCCCGGCAGCCACCACTGGTCTTGGTCTTCGAGGTAGCTGGAAGCGGACCATTGATGGACGCGGACTGCGATGGTGTTGGTACCTGTGCTGACGGCGTCGGTGACGTCGAACTCCTGGGCGAGGCGACTTCCGGCGCCCCATCCGATCTCTGTGCCGTTGACCCATACCTTGTACCGGGATTCGACGCCGTCAAAGCGCAGGACGACGCGGCTCTCGCCGCCTGTGTCGTCGGCCTTCCAGCCGTCGGGCAGCTCGAACGTACGGCGATAGTCCCCGGTGGGGTTTTCGTCGGGGACGAACGGCGGGTCGATTGGGAACGGGAACTGCACGTTCGTGTAGATCGGGCGGCCGTACGATCCGTCGCCCTGGAGCACCCAGTGGGAGGGTACGGTCAGCGACGCCCACGAAGAGTCGTCGTACTCCGCAGCGGCCATCGCCTCCGCGGCCTCCCCCGGGGACAGCACCCCACGCCCGCCGGGTGTTCCGGGGACTCCCTTGAGGAGTCGGAATCGCCATTGCCCGTCGAGGGACAGGGACGGGGCGTCGGTGTGAAGCCAGGAACGGGCCGGTTCTCGCCGTCCTTCTCCCGGGCCCGGGTCGGTGACGTAGGCGGTGGAGGCTGTGGCCTCCGCTGGACGGGGGCTCATTTGACGGCTCCTTCTGTGAGGCCTCCACGCCAGAAGCGCTGAAGGACGATCATGGCGATGGCGAGCGGGATGACAGACAGCAGTACGCCGCCGGTGGTCAGCTGGTAGAACTCCGGGAGCCGGTCTGCCTGGCTAAGCCAGTTATTCAGACCTACCGTGATGGGGAACAGCTTCGAGTCGGAGAGCATCACCAGCGGCAGGAAGTAGTTGTTCCAGATGCCCACGAGCTGGAACAAGAACACCGTCACCAGGGCGGGAGTGAGAACCCGCAGCCCCACGGAGTGGAAGATGCGAAGTTCGCCCGCGCCGTCGATTCGCGCAGCCTCCAACAGCGCCGGATCCACTGTTGCCTGCGCATAAACCCGACACAGAAACAGGCCAAACGGCGAGACGAGTGAGGGCAACAGGACGCTCCAGTACGTGTTGGCGATGCCGAGCTGGCTGAAGAACAGAAACAGGGGCAGGGCTGTGGCGGTGCCGGGGACGAGGACGCCTCCGAGGACGAGCCCGAAGATGAGACTGTTGCCCCGGAAGTTGTACTTGGCCAAGGCGTAGCCGCCAGCAGCGGCGAAGTACGTCGCGGCCAATGCGCCAACCCCTGCATACAGAATTGAGTTGAGGAACCAGCGCACAAAGACGCCGTCCCCGTAGGAGAGGACGTTCGCCAGGTTGTCCCATAGGACGAAATTAGGCGCGAACAAGAAACCGTTGGTCGCGAACAGGTCTCCGCTGGTCTTGGTCGCAGCGACCACCACCCAATAGACCGGGACCAGGAAGTAGAGCGCGGCTACGACAAGCAGCCCCGTGACAAGAATCGTTGTGGAGCCCGGGCGTCGGCGCCGCGTCACAGGTGGCTCCCCGGCGACGCTCTGGGGCCGGCTAAGGGTGGGAGTGGCAGTCATGAGGACTTCCTGTTCGTGAACCGGAGGAAGGTGAAGGAGAGGATGAAGGCCGCGAGGGCAATGAGCACGGCCTGGGCTGCGGCGACGTTGTAGTCGTTGTATGCAAAGGCAGTGGTGTAGGCGGAGAGGTTCGGGGTGTATTGGCTGTCGACGGCCGGAGCCACAGTCTGAAGGACTTGCGCCTCGGCGAAAAGTTGAAGCGTGCCGATGATCGAGAACACCGTTGTGAGCACGAGAGCGGGCCGGATAAGCGGCAGCTGAATGGTCCACGCGACACGGAAGGGCCCGGCACCGTCCACGCGCGCAGCTTCATATATCTCGCCGGGGATCGACTTAAGCTGGGCTATGACGATGAGCATGTTGTAGCCCGTGTAGCTCCACGTAACGATGTTGGCGATGGACCACAGCACGGTGTCCGGGCCGAGGAAGTTCACGGTGAGGCCTACGGACGTGGCAGCGTCCACGAGCGGGCTCAGGCCCGGGACGTAGAGAAAAGACCAGAGAATGGTCGCGATGACACCCGGCACGCCGTACGGCATGAAGTAGGCCGCGCGGAAGAACCCGGGCCACTTAGCCGAGGCCGACTCCAGCAGGAGCGCAAGGACTGTACATAGGGCGATCATGACAGGAACCTGGACCACGCCGAAGAGCAGTACGCGGCCGATCGAGGCGAGGAAGCTACCGTCCCCGAGGGCGCGGGCATAGTTCTCGAACCCCGCAAACCCGGAGTGGACGCCCGTCTCGCCGAAGAGGCCACTGCGGGTCACTTTCGTAAAGCTCGAACCGACAGCAGCGATGATCGGGAAGATGAACGTGAGGGCAAAGAGCGCCAGGAAGGGCGCGAGCAGTATCCAGGGTGCACGGGTGACGACGCGGCGCTGCTGCCTTGCCCGTCCGTGCCCCTCCCGCTGGACTGCTGACGGATGTGCTTGTGCGGTATCTGCCGTGGCGCTCATGCCTGCTCCTTCCTAATCGTCAGACCTTTGTTCCTGAAGGCGGTCATGATCTGCTGCTCGGCGGCTGCTACGGTGTCGACTAGGCTCGTGCCCGATGCCTTACGGCGGAACCCGTCGCCCAGGATGTTGAAAGACTGCGTGGTGACGGGCCACCAAGACCAGTCCATGTTCTGCGACTTACTCGCCGGCACGATCACGTCCTGGTTGTAGTTCTGCCCCCCGAAAAAGTCGGAGGGCCTCTCGCGCTTTGCACCGATGATGCCCGGCACGGGCGACCATCCGATGCCACTGTTGGCGATCTCGGCGTCGATGCCGGCCTGCGTGGACGTCATCCAGACAGCGAACTCGAGGGCCTCGCGGGGGTGCTTGCTGTTAGCCAGGACCGCCGCGGTGGAGCCGCCGAGGTAGCTTGAGCCATACCCTCTGGGGTCCCAAATGGGCATGGGCGCCACGCGCCACTTGCCCGCTCCGCCGCTGACGCTCTGCACAAGGGCATCGGCCCAGCTGCCGCTCGTGAGCGACGCGAGCTCCCCCTTCGCAGCCGCCGCGTACCAGCCGGGGGTGAAGGGTCCATAGGCGGTGGTGACGATGCCGTCGTCGATTGCCCGGTCAAAGAAACGCGCGACGTTCAGCGTTGAGTCGTCGGTCATGTTGATGACCCATCCGTCCTCGGCTGGGCGCAGCCAGGAAGCGCCAGCCTGTGCGGCGAAAGAGACGAAGTAGGAGGTGTCCGCGAGAGAAAAGCAGTCGATGTAGGCGTTGGCACCGCGGAGTTCCTTCCCAACGGCTGCCCACTCCTCCCAAGTCACCGGTGCCGCCGCGCCTACCTTGGCCAGGACGTCGGGGCGGTAGAACGTGGCCATCGGCCCCGAGTCCTGGGGGATGCCGTAGACGCCCCCGGAGAAGCTCACCTGGCTCCAAAGTGCGGGGTCATAAAGGTGTGCGTATTCACGGGCACCGTAGCGCGAGAGATCCACGAGCCCGTTGACGAGCATGAACTCAGGAACGGTACGCATTTCAACCTGCGCTAGGTCAGGGCCGCCGCCCGCCGCTAGCGCGGCGTAAAGCTTGGAGTACCCACCACGGTTGCCGCTGGGGATCCAGACCGTCTCAACCTGGACATTGGGGTGGCTCGCGTTCCAGATATCGGCGACCTTCTGAACATTCTTGAGCCAAGACCAGTACGTGAGTGTCACCTTCTCACCGGTACTGGCCGCAGGAATGGCAGGTGCGGCATTGACGGAAACAGTGCCCGGAGTGGCGCATCCGGTGAGAAGGGCAAAGGCGGAGGCGCCGAGTCCACCGCAAAGGAGTTGTCGTCGTGTCAGAGATGGCATGAGTCCCACTTCGTTATGGTCAGCGCCGCGGACACGGCGCCGGGGCCGTGCGGCCCGACGTGACAAGGCTAACACAAAAGCTGAGTGGATGCTCAGTTTTTAATGAAACTAGACTGGATTCCATGACTAAGAAGGCGAACGCACGCTCAGGCCCGCGCGGCCCCTACGCCAAGACCGCTGAGCGCCAACGGCAAATTCTTGAAGCCGCCGTAGAGGTCTTCGGGTCACGGGGCTACAACGGCGGCAGCATCCAGGACGTCGCGGACCGGGCAGGGATCAACCAGACCACGCTCCTCCACCATTTCCCCACCAAGGCTCAGCTGCTCGTGGCGGTGCTCGAGTACCGCGACCGGATCTCCACGAGCACCCCGGGCACACGGGAGCGGTTTGCCGAAACCATCGTGCGGCAGGCGAAACACAATGAGCGGATTCCCCACCTCGTAGAGCTCTACTCCGTCCTCTCCGGAGAAGCCACGACTGAGGACCACCCGGCCCGTAACTACTTCGTCCAACGCTTCGCCCGGCTTCGGAAGGAATACAGTGGGGAGCTGCGGTACCTCGCGAGCATTGGCCGGCTTCGGCCGGGCGTCGACCCAGATGTCGCGGGCCCTACCATCGTGGCTCTATGGGAAGGAATTCAAACCGAGTGGCTCCTCAATCCTGACACCGTGGACGTGCCCGGCATCCTCAAGGGCTACCTCGACCTGATCCTTGTGCCGGAAGAAAATGCAGGGTGGTCATCTGGTACCGAGACCCCCGTGGAAGCGCTGAATACACTTTGAAGACGATGCTTCACTAATCGGTTCCCGATAGAGGCGGCCGCCGTTCCCCGCCACGGGGCCACGGCAACGCCGAGAATGGATATTCGGTCAAGTAGCTATCGGGTAATGCCACGAAGCAGGAGCCGTGTGAGGGTTCCCGCACGCCTTGCCCGTAAAAGTTTCTCTGAGGTCGCCTCGCCCTAG
>NZ_JABTYH010000057.1 GCF_013314975.1 Pseudarthrobacter oxydans
AGCTCGGGTGCGTGCTCTTCGGGCAGGGCGCCCTCGTCCTCGGGGTGCCTCTTGAGGTTGACCAGCGCGAGTGCCAGCCCGCCCCAGACAGTGAGGATCGCAATGATCATCATGGTGATGGCGATGGGTGTCATGGTGCCGCCTCCTGTGCATCCTCTTTGACCACGTCGTCGTATTCGGGGTCATGGTGGGCTTTGGAAGTGCGGCTCCAGGGAATGGCCGTCAGGATGAGGGCCAAAACCACCAGTGCGCCGGCCATGCCCCAGCCAAACAGGCCCACGAACCACTCGGGGTACCCCTCGTAGGTGGTGCCGATCTTGCTGATGAACTCGTTGGCCACCATGTAGATCAGGGCGAGGGGCACCACCCCGGCCACCAGCACCATCCACGCCCGCCCCATCTTGATGGTTGAGACGCGGTTCAGGTGGGCCGAGAGCAGCGGCAGCTTGCGCAGGAACCACGCGAGCACCACCACGGTGACCAGCGCGCCCAGGGTGATTCCGAAGCTGTTGACGAAAGCGTCCGAGGTATCCAGCAGGTAGAGGCCCGTAGCAGTGGGGAACAGGCCCAGGGAGACAGCTGCCACCAGCACGCTGACCACCACTGAAGCCTTGACCCGGCCCCAGCCGAGCTTGTCCTGCACGGCGGCCACGATTACCTCCAGCACGGAAATGAGGGAGGTGATTCCCGCGAACACCAGCGATCCGAAGAAGAGCACGCCCATGAGCCCGCCGAAGGGTGCCTGGGACACGATGGTGGGGAATGCGACGAAGGCAAGGCCGATGCCCTGGGTCACGACGTCGTTCACGCCCGTGCCTGCTGCCTGTGCCATGAACCCCAGGGCCGCAAAAACACCGATGCCGGCGAGGATTTCGAATCCGGAGTTGGAGAAGGCCACCACCATGCCGGAACCGGTAAGGTCCGTCCGGCGCTTGAGGTAGGACGAATACGTAACCATGATGCCGTAGCCCACGGACAGCGAGAAGAAGATGTGTCCGTAGGCTGCAGCCCACACAGAGGGATCTGCGAGTGCGGCCCAGTCCGGCGTGAAGAACGCGTTAAGGCCTTCCGCTGCGCCGGGAAGGAAGAGCGACTGGACCACCAGGAGAAGGAACATCACCATCAGCAAGGGCAGGAGGATGGAGTTGGCGCGGGAGATGCCCTTGCGGATTCCGGCCACCATGATGACGATGACCGCCACCCAGACCAGCAGGAGCGGGAAGAAGACGGACGGCACGTAGGTGAAGCCGATGCCCGGGGCCTCCGCAACGGCCAGGAAGTTCCCGAAGAAGTAGCCCTCGGCGTCGTCACCCCACGCCTCCGTGAAGGAAAAGATGGTGTACATCAGCGACCAGGCGATGATCACTGCGTAATAGGCCGCGATGACGAAGCACACCAGCACCTGCCACCATCCCAGCGGCTCGGCTGCACGGTGGAGCCGGCGGTAGGCCAGCGGCGCAGACCCGCGGAACTTGTGGCCCACGGCGTAATCGAGGAACAGCAACGGGATGCCGGCCGTCAGCAATGCCACCAGGTAGGGGATCAGGAAGGCGCCGCCGCCATTGTCATAGGCGATATAGGGAAAGCGCCAGATATTGCCCAGGCCGACCGCCGAGCCAATGGCCGAGAGGATAAACAGCCGGCGCGAGGAGAACGTCTCACGCTTCGCCGGAGCGGCCTGGCCCTGCGACGGTGAGCCGCTCATGCCTCCACACCTCCGGCTGCGCCTGGGCCCGGCACGGCGCCGGCGGGTCCGCAAAAGCATTCTGGCCGTTTCATGAGGGCTCCCTCTCAGGTCACGTCGGAGAAACGCAGGCTACTCGGGGACTTTACTGCCCGCCGGGGCTGCGCGAAAGCCCTGGTGCTCCGCATGCCCCCGGATCACCCGCACCCCCCTCCGCCGGGAGTAGGGTTCCACCATGGACATCATCCTGGTTCCCGATTTCTGGTTGGACGCTTCGTCGTGGGAGAAGGTGTCACCGGCGCTTGAGGCGGCGGGGCACCGGCCACACCCGCTCACGCTTCCCGGGATGCAATCCGTCGACGCAGACCGCTCCGGCATCGGCCTGCGGGACCACATCGATGCCGTGGTTGCCGCCATTGATGCCTTGGACAACAAGGTGGTGCTCGTGGGCCATTCCGGCGGCGGCGCCATCATCCACGGCGCCCTGGACTCCCGCCCGGACCGGGTGGAACGTGCGGTCTACGTGGACAGCGGGCCACTGGGTGAGGGCGGCGTGATCAACGATGAACTGCCGGCCGACGGCGACGACGTTCCGCTGCCGCCGTGGGAAGCGTTCGAGGACGCCGACCTGGTGGACCTCGACGACGGCCTCCGCGAGGCTTTCCGGGCACGGGCCATTCCGCAGCCAAGGGGCGTTGCCTACGACCAGCAGCATCTGCAGGACGACAGGCGCTACGACGTGCCCGCCACCGTCATTGCGTGCGAGTTCCCGTCGTCGCTGCTGCAGGAGTGGATCCAGGGGGGCCACCCCTTTGTGGCGGAGCTTTCCAGGATGCGGGACGTGGAGTACGTGGACCTGCCCACCGGCCACTGGCCCCAGTTCACCAAGCCAGCGGAACTGGCCCGGGCCATCACGGCTGCCGTGGACAGGACGGCTACCAGCTAGCCGGAGCTTAATTTTTCCCAATCCCTTGCCTGCGGGCATTCTCGAATCCATAATAAATGAATGTCATTCATTTATTCCTCCCCGCTAGCCTCCCTGGACGCCACTGCCACCGACGCCACGGCCACCCACATGCCTGCCGAATGGGAAGCCCACCAGCGCACGTGGATGGCCTTTCCACCGCCCAACGACACCTTCGGCGAAGCAGGAAGCCCCACCCTGGACCGCGCCCGCGCCGCCTGGACCAAGGTGGCGCAGACCATCGCCGGCTACGAACCCGTCACTGTGGTGGCCGACCCCCGCGATGCCACCGCAGCCCGCGAATGGCTCGGCGACGGCATTACGGTGCTCGAGGTTCCCCTCGACGATGCCTGGCTGCGGGACAGCGGACCCACCTTCGTGCACCGGCCGGACGGCTCGCTGGCTGCGGTGGACTGGATCTTCAACGGGTGGGGCGCCCAGGAATGGGCCGCGTGGGACAAGGACAAGGACGTTGCCCGCACCGTCGCGGCGGAAAGTTGCGTAACCGTCAGGTCCAGCTCCCTGGTCAACGAGGGTGGCGGCTTCCATGTGGACGGTCAAGGGACCGTGCTGTTGACGGAAACCGTCCAGCTGGATCCCGGCCGCAACCCGGGAGCCACGAGGGACTCGGTGGAGGCCGGGATCCACGCCGCGCTGGGCACCACCAAGGCCATCTGGCTTCCCCGCGGACTCACCCGCGACTACGGCGAGTTCGGCACGCGCGGGCACGTGGACATCGTGGCCGCCTTCGCCGGCGCGGGCACCATCCTGCTGCACCGCCAGGACAACCCCTCCCACCCGGACTACGAGGTCTACCGGGAACTCCGGGACGTCCTGTCGGGCGAGGTCGACGCCCAGGGACGGCCCCTCCGGATCATCGATGTTCCCGCCCCCACCGCCCTGAAGGACGAGGAAGGCTTTGTGGACTGGTCCTATATCAACCACTACGTGGCCAACAACGTGGTGGTCCTGTGCGCCTTCAACGATCCCAATGACGCCATTGCCGCCGGCATCCTGGAGCGCGCCTACCCGGGCCGCACCGTGGAACTGGTGGACGCGCGCGATATCTTCGCCTTTGGCGGCGGCATCCACTGCATCACCCAGCAGCAGCCGGCAGCTGGCGGAGGTGCGGCGTGATGCCCTCCGGGACGGCCGGCTCGCCTGGCACCCAGGGCAGCTTCGACGTCGTCGAGGCCTCCCTCAGCGAACTCCGTGCGGCACTGGAGGACGGGAAGGTCACCAGTGAGGAACTGGTGCGGTTGTACCTGGCGCGGATCGCGAAATATGACTCGTCCGGAATACGTCTGAACGCGCTGGTGGTGATGAACCCGGACGCCATAGCCGACGCGCGGGCGTCCGACGGACGCCGTGCCCGCAACGCCACGCTGGGCCCCCTGGACGGCATCCCCTACACCGCGAAGGACAGCTACCAGGCGACCGGCCTCACCGTGGCCGCAGGGTCCCCCGCCTTCAAGGATTTGGTGGCCCGGAGGGACGCCTTCACCATCGGACGGCTGCGCGCGGGCGGTGCCGTCCTGATCGGGCTGACCAACATGCCGCCCATGGCCAACGGAGGTATGCAGCGCGGCGTATATGGGCGCGCCGAGAGCCCCTACAACGCGGACTACCTGACGGCAGCCTTCGCCTCCGGATCCTCCAACGGGTCCGGAACGGCCACGGCCGCCAGCTTCGCCGCCTTCGGGCTCGCGGAGGAAACCTGGTCCTCCGGCCGGGCGCCGGCGTCGAACAACGCCCTCTGCGCCTACACCCCGTCCCGGGGCGTCATCTCTGTCCGCGGCAACTGGCCGCTGGTGCCCACCATGGACGTGGTGGTGCCGCACACCCGGACCATGGCCGACCTCCTGGAGGTACTGGATGTTGTGGTGGCGGATGACGCAGAAACCCGGGGCGACTTCTGGCGGGTCCAGCAGTGGGTGCCGATCCCCAGGGCCTCCGAGGTCCGTCCCGCCTCCTACCTGGACCTCACGGTCCGGGACAGCACCGCCGCCGGGAAGGTGCTCGCCGGCAAGCGGCTGGGGATCCCCCGCATGTACATCAACGCGGACCCGGAGGCCGGAACGGCCCCCGGTGGCGGGATCGGCGGCCCCACCGGGCAGCGCATCGAGACCCGGCAGTCCTTCATGGAGCTGTGGAACGCCGCGCGGCAGGACCTCGAAGCCGCCGGCGCCCACGTCGTCGAGGTCGATTTCCCGGTGGTGTCCAACTACGAGGGCGACCGGCCCGGCGCGCCCACCATCGCCACCCGCGGCCTGGTGCCGCCGGAGTACCTGCGCCGCGAGATTGTGGACCTCTCAGCCTGGGCCTGGCACGACTTCCTGGATGCCAACGGGGACCCGGACCTCTGCCGGCTGGCCGACGTCGACGGTGCTGCCATCTTCCCTGCTCCAGACGGTTCCCTCCCTGACCGGTACCACGGGTTCGACGACGACATCAGCGACTATCCCGCCTGGATCCGGAAGCACGGGGTCCCCTCCCTCGTGGACATCCCCCACCTGGCCGAGGGACTGCGAGGGCTGGAGGAAACACGGCGCGTTGACCTGGAGCAGTGGATGGACGGCCTGGGCCTCGACGCCGTGGTCTTCCCGGCAGCCGCCGACATCGGCCCCGCCGACGCGGACCGCAACGGGCGCTCGGCAGACCTGGCGTGGCGCAACGGCGTCTGGGTGTCCAACGGCAACCTGGTTCCGCGGCATCTCGGCATTCCCACGGTGACGGTCCCCATGGGGCTTGCCGGGGACATCGCCATGCCCGTGGGCCTGACCTTTGCCGGCAGGGCTTACAGCGATACAGCCCTGCTGCGGCTTGCTGCCGCGTTTGAAGCCACCGGCAGGCGCAGGGTTCCGCCGCCCCGCACAAGCGGGTGACCCGGCAGGTTTACAGCGATAGAAAGTCAGGTGCGCGCTTGTCGCAGCACCCCGTGGACGGCCGCCGCCCGGCAGCGTGAACGCGCCTTGACACTGTGATTGTTAGCGCTGACAGTTGAGGGAGCCAATTGCACCTCCAACCGGAAAGCCGACTCAATGAAGAACTGGGCAGGGAACCTTGAATACGCCTCCGCGGAGGTCCGGCGGCCAGCCTCGGTGGAAGAACTTGCCGGAATCGTGGCCGGTGCCGGCCGGGTCAAGGCCCTTGGATCGCGGCACTCGTTCAACCGGGTGGGCGACACCGACGGCGTGCATGTGCTGCTGGATGCGCTGCCCCAGCGGATCGAACTCTCCCCGGACCGCACCACGGTGCGGGTCAGCGGCGGCGTCAGCTACGGGGAACTGTGCCGCGCCCTGGAGCAGTCCGGCGCCGCCATTCATAATCTCGCGTCACTCCCGCACATCTCCGTGGCGGGCGCAGTCCAGACCGGAACGCACGGCTCCGGCGTCAACAACCAGTCCCTGGCGGGAGCCGTCCAGTCGATCGACCTCGTGCGGCCGTCCGGCGAACAGGTTTCCCTCACCCGCGCCGATGGCGACGAATTCCTGGCCAGCGTGGTGGGACTCGGCGCCTTGGGGATCGTGACCGGCCTGGAACTCGCCGTCCAGCCGAGCTTCCGGATGCGCCAGCGCGTTCTGGAGAACCTGCCGTGGGACCAGGCGCTGGGCAGCTTCCGCGAACTCGTGTCCAGCGCCTACAGCGTCAGCCTTTTCACGGACTATGCCGGGGATTCCATCAGCCAGGTCTGGCTCAAGGCCCTGGACTCGGAGCCGCCCCTGGACGGGCTGTTCGGTGCCACCGCTGCCGTGCGGCCCCGGCACCCACTGCCGGACATGTCCGCGGAAAACTGCACAGTGCAGTTGGACGAACCCGGCCGGTGGCTGGACCGCCTTCCCCACTTCCGCCACGAATTCACGCCGAGCAAGGGTGAGGAGCTGCAGAGCGAGTTCATCCTCCCGCTGGAGCATGCCCCGGCCGCCATTGAGGCAGTCCGCGGACTCGCGGACAAGCTCGCGCCGCTGCTTTTTGTTTCGGAGATCCGAACCGGTGCCGCGGACGGGTTCTGGCTCAGCCCCTTCTACCGGCAACAGAGCGTCGCCCTGCACTTTACGTGGAGGCCGCTGCAGCCCGACGTGGAAGCGGTCCTGCCGGAGCTCGAGGATCTGCTGAGGCCCTTCGGGGCCCGTCCGCATTGGGGAAAGCTCTTCTCCCCCGCAGGGCACGACTGGGAAGCGCTGTACCCCCGCTTCGCCGACTTCCGTTCACTGGCGTCGGCGCACGATCCGGACGGCAAGTTCCGGAACGGGCTGCTGGACAGCATCCTGGGGGTACCGGCGGCCAGCGCGCGGTAGCACGTTGTGCCCACCCGATAGGCTGGGCTGATGAACCGCCGCCTCGCAGTCCTGTCCGCCGCTCCCCTGCTCCTGCTCCTTTCCGGCTGTGGTGCCGTTGAGGAGGCAGCGGGCAACGCCGTCAGCGACGCCGCCTCGAAGGTGGCAACGGCCGGCGCTGCCGAAGTAAAGCGCCAGATCTGCGCTGTGGTCCAGGATGGGCTGGTCAGCGTTGAGGACAAGCAACTGCTGGCGGGCCTCGTCTCTGCAGCGTCCACGGCCGGGGTCCCGGCTGAAATTACGACGCCGTTGGGCCAGATTGCGGAAGCCGGAGACGAGGTGCCGGCAGAGTCCGTCCAGGCACTTGAGGACGCCTGCTCGGCTTAGGCTTAGCCGCCCGGCGCAGGCCGGAACGGCCCATAGCCCGTTTCAGTGCCGGCCTGGGGTGCCGGGCCAGCCCGCCTTAGTGGCCTGACTGGTCCATGCCGCGAAGGCCGGTTCCGCGCGGCCCCTGGGGGCGCCTTGCAGTACGGTGCTCGGGCGGAGCAAACGGGACCACCTCCTGGTTCCGGCTTGCCGGCAGTGCATTCACGAACTTTGACAGTTCCTCACTGAGGACCTTCCAGCTGATGTTGGGATCATCAGGGTAGGCATTTATTTCTTCCCGGCGCGCGGCCTCAAGGATGGCTTCCCCTGATTCCGTGAGTTCCACCTTGAATTGCCTGCGGTCGGCGGACTGGCGCGTCCTGGTGATGTGACCGGCGCCCTCCAGCCGGATCAGGACCCGTCCAAGGGTCTGGCTCTGGACCCGGATCGTTTCGGCGAGCTGTTCCTGGTTCAAGGGCCCGCCGGCAAGGCCTTCAAGGGCTATTACAGCCGCGCGGGTCAGGCCCAAGTGCGCCAGGGCGTCGTCCTGGCGCCGTTGAACCAGCCTGGCCGCCACAGAAATCAGGCGGTAGCTGGTGCGGGCATCTGGATCGAGATTGCTGGTCATCGGGCCGTGGCCTTCCTGTGGGTGGCGAAGTGCAGGGTGTTATCACCTCTTGTTGCGTCGCTACGTTCTCTACAATAAGCATGCTTAGCATCCAATTCGCAAGTAGGCTTACTATCCGCCGGGCCCAGCATGCTCCCTGAGGCCCCCTTATTAGGCGACCCTCTTGCGCTTCAAATGGAAAGTGTGCTTAGTATCTAAATAGTAACCATGCTTACTACTAGCCAGCGTTGCTGGTTCTTGATCGCCAGCTGACCCTTCAGGAAAGAGAGCCCGATGACAGAGAACCAATGGCCCCAGACCCCCGGCACTGCAACCACCGATCCCTACGGTGTGACCGCAGCAGGTGCCGAAGAAAACTATGGCACCACCCCCGCTGGGGGTTCCGCCGGAACCTCCAAGAGCCAGGCGGCCAAGGAAGAGGCGTCCAATGTTGCCGGCCAGGCCGCGACGTCCGCCCAGAACGTAGCGCAGTCCGCCAAGGACGAAGCCGCGCACGTGGCGTCCGAGGCGAAGCACAGCGCGCAGGACCTGCTGCACCAGGCGAAGTCAGGCCTGACAAGCCAGGCCGGCACCCAGCAGCAGAAGGCCGCCGAAGGCATCCGCACCATTTCCAGCCAGCTGCACAGCATGGCCGACGCGCCGGACCAGCAGGGCATGGCCAGCGACCTGATCCGGCAGGCTGCCGGCACCACCGACACCGTGGCCTCCTGGCTGGAGAACAAGCAGCCGGGCGACATTCTCGGCGAGGTCCAGCGGTTTGCCCGCAACAACCCCGGAACTTTCCTGCTGCTTGCAGCCGGAGCGGGCGTCCTGGCCGGCCGGCTCACCCGCGGCCTGACCGCAGGCGCACCCGAGTCCCGCGGCGCAGCGTATGGCTCACCATCGCAGCCGTCCGTGCAGAACCAGCCGGTTGCACCCCTCCACCAGGAGACGGGTTACGCAGCCGGTAACGACGACCTCTACAGCGAGCCTGTTGTGGGCGCCGGTGCTCCGGTATCCACTACTTCCCTGCCCTCCGGCACGGCCGAAGAGACTCCCCTCCGGTTCGAGGACGACCCCTACCGGGACGAGGACGGCTCCTACCGCAGCACCGACGGCGGTTACCGGTCATCGGAAGGACGCCAGCTGTGAGCAGTTCCATTCCAGAACCCGCTCCGAGTGCGGCGCACCAGAAGGCGGACAACGCCTCGCTGGGTGAGCTGCTCGGGGACGTGACCCGTGACCTGTCCACGCTC
>NZ_JABTYH010000058.1 GCF_013314975.1 Pseudarthrobacter oxydans
CAGACTGGGTTAGGGTGAAGAGGTGGATACAACGACCAAGCCGGCCAACACGCCCCGCCCAAAGATCGTCATTCTGACTGCGGAGGGCGTTGTTCCTCCCAATAATCTGGAGACCCTTCGATCGCGCGCCGATGTGGTTATGACCGATGCAGCTGGGCTGGCCGAGGCACTGCCCGGAGCGGAGGTCCTATTCCTTTGGGACTTCTTCTCCACTGCATTGCGTGACGCCTGGGAGCATGCTGACTCGGTGCGCTGGGTGCACGTCGCGGCTGCCGGCGTGGATTCGCTGCTCTTTGACGAGCTGCGGAATTCGGAGGTTTTAGTTACCAACGCCCACGGGGCCTTCGATGGATCAATTGCAGAGTTTGTGCTCGCCTCGATCCTGGCTCATGACAAGCAACTGCATACCAGTAAAGATCTGCAGAACCAGAAGGTCTGGAAGCACCGCGAGGTCCAGCGGACTGCCGGACAGAACGCCCTGATCGTTGGTACCGGGGGAATCGGCCGGGCCACTGCCAAGCTGCTGAAAGCGGTGGGCCTGAATGTTATAGGCGCGGGACGAACTGTGCGCACCTACGACGCGGACTTCAACGAGGTAGTGGCCAGCGCGGACTTAATCAGCCATGCCGGCTGGGCAGACCACCTGGTGCTGATTGCACCCTTGACCAGGGATACCCGTGGGATCCTGAGCAGTTCGGTGCTGGCGGCGATGAAGCCTTCCGCCCATGTTGTGAACGTGGGGCGGGGTGCCCTCGTGGACGAAGACGCTTTGGTGGAAGCCCTCCGGGCCGGCAGTATTGCTGCGGCATCACTGGACGTCTTTCACGTCGAACCGCTGCCAGGCGACCATCCTTTTTGGAGCATGAACAACGTCCATATTTCCGCTCATATGTGCGGAGATGTCGTGGGCTGGCGAGAAACCCTCGCCGACCAGTTCGCAGCGAACCTGGATCGCTGGCTCCAAAGCGAGCCACTCCTCAACCAGGTGGACAAAAAACTGGGGTACGTTACAAAATAGCCTCCACCTGAGGGGCAGGTGCCCACATGATGCTACTGGCGGAGCCTGTTCTCCGAGGGGGCCGCAAGTCCCTGGCAACAGCAGTGCTCGAGGGGGATCATCAGCGGTGTCGGCATGCCCGGCACCTGCTGTTCAGTTTGGTGGAAGAGCTCCTTTTTCGCCGCAGCCCCTAACTGGTTCTCAACAGTTCTGGAGTACAGCACTCCCTGAAACCATGGCCAGTCGCAGGTGGCACTTTGGAATTGGCAGCGCTGCGGCGTGTGCCGACGTGAGAGGCGGGCGCGTGCCAACGTAAGACATGGATCCGCTCCCTATGTGGAACGGGATTTCGCCACAGACCTATTGCGTCCGGAGGTCTACTTCTTCCAATCACCCCCTAAGCGTCCCTAATTCATGGGGCCGACCCAACGTGGGCCCTATTACCGGTCCATTCGCGCACTACTTCCTGAGCGACTGCGCGATCTGTTGCATGATCGTGGGGTCGGAGAGGGTGGTGGCGTCGCCGGGGTCGCGGCCTTCGGCGACGTCCTTCAGCAGGCGGCGCATGATCTTGCCGGAGCGCGTCTTGGGCAGTTCCGGGACTACCAGGATGGCCTTCGGCTTGGCGATGGGCCCGATTTCTTTGCCCACGTGGTTCCGGAGTTCCTGGACGATGTCGTCGCCCGAGTCCACTGCGTCGCCGCGGAGGATGACGAACGCGACGACGGCCTGGCCGGTGGTCTCGTCCGCGGCGCCAACGACGGCGGCCTCTGCCACGGCGGGGTGGGAGACCAGGGCGGACTCGATCTCGGTGGTCGAGAGCCGGTGCCCGGAGACGTTCATGACGTCGTCCACCCGGCCCAGGAGCCAGACGTCGCCGTCCTCGTCCTTCTTGGCACCGTCCCCGGCGAAATACATGGTTTCGAAGCGGGACCAGTAGGTGTCCTTGAAGCGTTCCGGGTCACCCCAGATGCCGCGGAGCATGGCGGGCCAGGGTTCCCGGATCACCAGGAAGCCGCCGTGTCCGTTGGGTACCGATTCGCCCATCTCGTCCACGACGTCCACGGCAATGCCGGGCAGCGGGACCTGGGCGGAGCCCGGCTTGGTGGCGGTCACTCCGGGCAGTGGGGCGATCATTTGCGCGCCGGTCTCGGTCTGCCACCAGGTATCCACGATGGGGGTTTTGTCCCCGCCGATGACCTTCCGGTACCACATCCAGGCTTCGGGGTTGATGGGCTCGCCCACGGAGCCCAGCACGCGCAGGGAGGTCAGGTCGTACTTGTCAGGAATCTCACGGCCCCACTTCATGAACGTCCGGATCGCGGTGGGTGCGGTGTAAAGGATAGAGACCTTGTACTTCTCCACGATTTCCCACCAGCGGCCCTGGTGCGGGGAGTCCGGCGTGCCCTCATACATCACCTGGGTGGCGCCGTTGATGAGCGGGGCGTAGGCGACGTAGGAGTGGCCGGTGACCCATCCGACGTCGGCCGTGCACCAGTAGACGTCCGTCTCAGGGTGCAGGTCGAACACTGCGCGGTGGGTGTAGGCAGTCTGGGTGAGGTATCCGCCGGTGGTGTGGAGGATGCCCTTGGGTTTGCCGGTGGTGCCGGAGGTGTAGAGGATGAAGAGCGGGTGCTCGGAGTCGTGGCCCACGGCGGTGTGCTCGGCGGAGGCGGCCTCCACGGTGTCGGCCCACCATTGGTCCCGGCCCATAACCCATGTAATTGGTTGCTCATTACGTCGAACTACGATGACGTTCTGCACTGTATGGCCGGGGCGCGCAAGGGCGTCGTCGACGGCCGTTTTGAGGGCGCTGGGCTTGCCACGGCGGTACGTGCCATCCGCGGTGACCACGAGCTTGGCCTCGGCATCCTCTATGCGGGAACGCAGCGCGTCGGCGGAGAACCCGCCGAACACCACCGAGTGCACGGCGCCGATCCGGGCGCACGCCAGCAGCGTGATCACCGCTTCGGGGATCATCGGCAGGTAAACGGCAACCCGGTCGCCCTTGGCCACGCCCAGGGACTCGAACGCGTTCGCTGCCTTCTTCACCTCATCGGTCAGCTCCGCATAGGTGTAGGTGCGGGTGTCACCCGGTTCGCCCTCGAAGTAGATGGCCACCCGGTCCCCCTGGCCGTTCTCCACGTGCCGGTCCAGCGCGTTGTAGGCGGCGTTGACCTCCCCGCCCACAAACCACTTGGCGAACGGCGGATTGGACCAGTCCAGCGCCTCGTCGAAATCCTTGCTCCAGGTCAGCAGCTCCCGCGCCTGCCGGGCCCAAAAAGCCGGCCGGTCCGCCTCGGCCTTCTGATACTCATCCGCGGTGACCACAGCGTTCGCAGCGAACTCCGACGAAGGCGGAAAGGCGAAAGGGGCGGCGGGCGCCGGGTGCAGCGGGTCCTCCTGGACTGATTCTGTGGTAGACACGTATGTCCTTTCGAACATAAAGGGGGTTACCAGCCGCGTTCGGCGAGGCGGTGCGGCTGCGGGATTTCGTCGACGTTGATGCCCACCATCGCTTCACCCAGGCCGCGGGAGGCCTTGGCGATGACATCGGGATCGTCGAAGAAGGTGGTGGCCTTCACGACGGCGGCCGCGCGCTGGGCGGGATTGCCGGACTTGAAGATACCCGAACCGACAAACACGCCGTCCGCGCCGAGCTGCATCATCATGGCAGCGTCGGACGGGGTGGCGATGCCGCCGGCGGTGAACAGGACCACGGGGAGCTTGCCGACAGCGGCAACTTCCCTGACCAATTCGTATGGGGCCTGCAGTTCCTTGGCCGCGACATAGAGCTCGTCCTCGGGCAGCGCAGCGAGCTTGGCGATCTCCGAGCGGATCTGTCGCATGTGCCCGGTCGCGTTGGACACATCCCCGGTGCCGGCCTCGCCCTTGGAGCGGATCATCGCCGCGCCCTCGTTGATGCGGCGCAACGCCTCACCGAGGTTGGTGGCACCGCAAACGAAGGGAACGGTGTACTTCCACTTGTCGATGTGGTTGACATAGTCGGCCGGGGTCAGGACCTCGGACTCGTCAATGTAGTCCACCCCCAGGGACTGCAGGACCTGGGCCTCGACGAAGTGGCCGATCCGGGCCTTGGCCATGACCGGCACGGAGACGGCGTCAATGATCTTGTCGATCATGTCCGGATCGGACATCCGGGACACGCCGCCCTGGGCACGGATATCGGCCGGAACGCGCTCCAGCGCCATCACAGCAACAGCACCGGCATCTTCGGCGATGCGGGCCTGTTCGACGTTGACGACGTCCATGATGACGCCGCCCTTGAGCATCTCAGCCATGCCCCGCTTCACGCGGCCGCTGCCCGTGACCCTGTCGTATGCCACTTGTTCGCCGTGGAGCATGAGTATCGCCTTACATGTACGAGGTAGATTGTTGACAATAGTACACTGCCGCGAGCCCTAGCGCATCTTTTGGACACCAAGGCAGTTTGGTAGGATTGTTGACAACTGTGATCCTACCCACATAGTCTCAACGCGACCTATATAAGCACCGTGCACCTGCGGCGTGCACTAAAGGAAGACAGGCAGAAACATGGCTCGTTACATCAACATCACTCTCGAGAAGCGGGGAGTGACCTGCAAGGCGGTCCTACTCGACGACGTTGCGCCCCGCACGAGCAATGCAGTCTGGGACGCTCTACCACTAAGCAGCCAGGTATTCCATGGGAAGTATGCCCGTAATGAGATATACAACCTCGTCCCGGCTTTCGCTCCTAAGGAGCCCGGCGCCGAGAACACCACGGTGACGCCAATTCCCGGCGACGTCTGCTACTTCACGTTCACGTCCAATGACCTGAAGACGCCTTCGCACGGGTACGAGGCGGACTCAGGGACTGATGAAGTCCAGACCATCGTCGACCTCGCCGTTTTCTACGGGCGCAACAACCTGCTGCTCAACGGCGACACGGGTTGGGTTCCCGGAAACGTCTTTGCCACCATTGTTGAAGGCCTGGACGAGATGGCGGCGGCTTGCCAGGATATCTGGATGGGCGGTGCCCGGGATGAGACGTTGACCTACAGCCGCGCTGAGGACTCTGAATAGACACCCCCAAGAAACGACAAAGAACGGCCGAGGGCGCTACATGCCGTCGGCCGTTCTTCGTTTTACGTCAGCTATGCCCGTGCCGGAGGCACATGAGTGCATAGGCGCGGGCCGCCGCCACAAGCTCTGCGATCTTCACTGATTCATTGACCTGATGGGCCTGGTCGTTGAGTCCGCCGGGCCCCATAACGATGGTGGGGACGCCGAGGTCACGGGCAATGAAGCCACCATCACAGGCTGCGGTCCAGCCCGTCACGGCACTGTCCACGCCGGCATCGGCCAGGGCGGCCACTGAGTTAGCCACCAGGGGGTGGACCTCAGGGGTGCGGAAGCCCGGCATGTCCATGGTGACCTTTGCTTCCACCGTGATGCCGTCCGTATCAATGCCTGCGCCGTTGATCTGGCCAAGGAGCTGGTCAAGGATCACTTGGGCGTTCTCATCGGGCATGAGCCGGCGGTCCAGGGAGACGGTGCATTCGGCTGCCACCATGGATGTTCCCGTGCCGCCGCGGATGAGGCCTGTGTTCCAGCTTCCGGCACCAAGGAGCGGATCCATTGCCGATTGGAGTCGGGCGTGATCCGCGCGGACCAGATCTAGAATCCTCGCCGCGGAGTCGATGGCGTTGCGCCCATCAGCGGGACGCCCCGAATGTGCAGATTTGCCAGTGATTTTTAGCTCGATATAGCTGTCGCCACGGCAACCGATAACCGTTTCCAGGTCGGTGGGTTCGGCGACGACGCACCCTGAGTAGGAAAAATGAGGATCCGCCAGCGCTGCCGGCGTGTAGGCCCGAATGCCAATACCCAAGTCCTCTTCGTCCACAGTGCAGGCCAACGCGGCGTTGCCGCGCAACTCCGCGCCCGCGTCCTTGAGGGCCTTCAAAGCTATAAGGACCGCGGCCAACCCGCCCTTCATGTCCGTGGAGCCGCGGCCGAACAGCCGTCCGTCCCGCACGTACGGCGCAAACGGCGGCTGCTCCCAACCGCTACCGGCGGGCACCACGTCGGAGTGGCCCAGAAACAGCAGCCCCGGCTGAGGTCCGCCCGGCAGGACGGCGGTGAAGTTGGGACGTCCCGGCGCGACGGTCTCGGCCGACACGTCGAGGCCTGCATCCAAGCTAAAGCTTTTCATGACCGCCACTGTTGCTTCTTCGGTGCCACCAGGGTTTTCGCCGCCGGCTGCCACCAGCGCTGTGGTCAGTGAGACGAGCTCCGCTTCGTTTATTAGGTCCAGGACCTTCTGTTCGAGGTTCTTGCCCGCAGAATCCTGCTGGCTATCCTGCCCGAGAGCAGCGGTTTTCACGCGCTGGCTCCCTCTTCCAGGGCCGCGAGCTCACGGTCCATCGCACGGCGGAGGCGGATGATGCCTTCCTCTGCCCGCTCGGGAGTGGTGGACGCGAAGCAGAGCCGCAGCGCGTCCCCAAATTTTCCGCTGGCGGACAGTGCCGGCCCAGGGATGAAAGCGACTCCCTCCGCCAGCGCCGTCTCGAAGAGCTTGCTCGTGTTGATCCTCGCGTCTTCGCCCTGGAGGGTGAGCCAGAGGAAGAATCCACCTTCGGGGTCAGTGGTGGTGATCCTGCTGCCGAGGTTGCGGTGCAGGCTTTCCTGCATGGCGTCCTTACGCCTCTTGTACTCCGAGCGCAGGCCGGCAAGATGGTTGTCCAGGCCGCCGCGGCGGATGAATTCGGCCACGATGTGCTGGGCAGGGACGTTGGTGCAGGTGTCCATCGCCTGCTTGGCATTGATAACCAACTGGCGCAGGGACGGATCAGTGTCAACCCAGCCCACCCGCAGCCCCGGGGCCAGGATCTTGGAGAACGTCCGGACGGAAAAGAGCAGTGGATCACCGGGGCTCAATGCCTGGAAGGAGGGCAGGTCCTCACCCTGAAAACGGAGCAGGCCATACGGGTCATCGTCGATGATGACGGCATTCCACTCGTGGGCCAGCTCCAGCAGCTGGTGGCGGCGGGACAGCGAGAGGGTGACACCGGACGGGTTCTGGAAATTGGGAATGGTGTAGATGGCCTTGGGGGTACGGCCAGCAGCTGCTACCAGATCCGGAAGGGCCTCGACGATGAGACCGTTCTGGTCCATAGGCGCCTCAAGCAGCTCGGCCCCGTAGCTCAGGGCGGTGCCGCTGCCGTTGGTGTAGGTGGGACTCTCAACGATCACCAGGTCGCCAGGGTTGATGAAGATCTTGCAGGCCAGGTCAAGACCCTGCATTCCGCCGGCGGTGATCGTGACGCGCTCCTCGACGGTAGGGTCAGAGGTGCCAGCCAGGTACTCCACGAGGGCTTTCAACAGTACCGGCTCGCCTTCGGTGGCGCCGTAGGTCAGGGAGCTGTGGTCCATGACCTTGTCGGCGATGTCCCGGAATTCTTCCAGCGGCACGGCTTCGTCAGCGGGCGAGCCCATGGCAAACCGGACAATGTCATGCGTCTGGGCTGCCAACAGGGACGTGCTGGAGTCGATGACCGAACCGACCAGGCCGACAGCTCGGTCTGCTAAGGGAAGGGCAGCGGGGGAACGGGTCCCAAAGTGGTTGATCGTCATGTCTAGGCGCCTTTCTGGATGAGGTCGCGGGGGAAGCTGGTGAAGGTTTCCACGCCGTCGGCAGTGACGCGGATGGATTCTGAGAGTTCGTAGCCGTAGTTATCCATCCACATGCCGCCGATCAAGTGAAAGGTCATGTTCTCCGCAAGGATGGATTCATCCTCGGAGCGGATGGAGATGGTGCGCTCGCCCCAATCCGGCGGATAACCCACGCCAATCGAGTAACCGATGCGGGAGGGCTTTTCCAGGCCGTACTTGGCCAATGTCCAGTTCCAGGCCCGTGCCAGTTCGCGGACGGGGACACCGGGCTGCACTTCGGTCAGCACCGCGTTAAGGCCGTCCGCGACGGCGTCCGCCAGCTTTTCCAGACGTTCCGGCTTCTTGCCGAGCACCAAGGTACGCGCCAGGGGTGTGTGGTAGCGCTTGTGGGCACCGGCCAGTTCGATGACCACGGCCTGATCCGCCTCGAAGCGGTCTTCGCTCCAGGTCAGGTGAGGGGTGTCCGCTGCTTCTCCTGTAGGAAGCATAGGCACGATGGCCGGGTAGTCCCCGCCTACCCCTCCTGCGCCTTTGATCTGGGCTTCGCTGATGGCTGCGGCGGCATCACACTGGCGGACCCCCACATCGATCGTCTCGACGGCGGCCTGCATGGCAGCCATGCAGACCTTCGCGGCTCCGCGCATCAGCTGGATCTCGGCCGGGGACTTGATCGAGCGGACCCAGTTGACTAGCTCGAAGCTGTCCACCAGGGTCCACTCCGGGATCGCATTAAGCAAGGAGCGGTAGGCCTTGGGGGAGAAGAAGTGGGAATCCATTTCCAGGCCCACGCACCCCTTCGCCGCCGGGGCTATAAGGAAGCGCTCGCGCAGGGCGAAGGCCACCCAGTCGAAAGGATGGACATGCGGCCGGTGGACGTACTGCTCCGGGTAACCAATGATGCAGTCTTGGGGAAGCCACGTGGTACGGAAGGCGCCACCGGCGTCCATCGCCCGCGTAAAGAGGAGCATGGGTCCGCTCGCCGGCACAAAAACCAGCTGCGGGGTATAAAAGGACCAGGCGTTGTAGCCAGTGAGATAGTAAATGTTGGCTGGATCGGTGACCAGCAGGGCGCCCAGGCCTTGCTTTTCCATCCGCAACCGTACGCCAGCTAGACGCGCCGCGTACTCCTCTTCGCTGAAGAGCAAAGCACACCTCCAATGGGGCTTAGTAGATTGTCTACAATGTAACCCTGTGGGAGGAATCACACAAATCTGCGGGCTAAGAGCAGCAACACCCGTCGCTCTAAAGT
>NZ_JABTYH010000059.1 GCF_013314975.1 Pseudarthrobacter oxydans
CCAGTACGTAAATCTGGGCATAGGTATCCCAACCCTGGTCGCCAACCATCTGCCCGAGGGTGTTCGGGTGACACTGCAAAGCGAGAACGGCCTGCTCGGCATGGGGCCTTTTCCCTATGAAGGGGAGGAAGACCCGGACCTCATCAATGCCGGGAAGCAGACAGTCACGGTACTGCCCGGTGGCAGCTTCTTCGACTCTGCCGTTTCCTTCGGCATGATTCGCGGCGGACATGTGCAGACGGCTATCCTTGGCGCCCTGCAAGTCTCAGGGTCAGGCGACCTGGCCAACTGGACCATACCCGGCAAGCTTGTCAAGGGCATGGGAGGTGCGATGGACCTGGTAGCAGGTACGCCGCGGGTAATCGTGATTACTGACCATGTTTCCAAGGATGGCAGCCCGAAAATCGTTACAGAATGCAACCTTCCCCTGACCGGCGTGGGCGTAGTCGATCGCATCATCAGCGACCGGGCGGTCTTCGACGTCGTGAACGGGGGCTTGGTCCTGCGGCAGACGGCGCCAGGTCATACTGTCGCGGAGATCAGGGAACTGACGGCGGCCCCTTTTAGCGTGGACCCCGATCTGGACGGCGCGGGAGGCGCGGAGACATCCCTGTCTTCCTCCAATCCGGCGACCCCGTCCCAGCGAATTGGCGCTGACGCATGAGCGCGTACATCGCCGGATATGCCCGGACCCCGTTCTCACGGTTCAACGGCCGCTTTGCCTCCGTACCTGCCACGGCCCTTGGCGCCCACGCCATTACAGCTGCCCTGAACCGCGCGGACGTGGATCCGGAAGAGGTCCAGAGGGTGATTGCCGGACACGTTCTGCAGGGCGGCGCTGGACAGAACCCCGCCCGGCAGTCTGCCGTGGCGGCCGGCATCCCCTTCAGCGTTCCGGCACTTACTCTGAACGCAGTATGTCTCTCGGGGATGGAAGCTGTAGTTGCTGCTGAACGGCTGATTGACCGCGGTGAGGCGGACGTCGTCGTAGCCCTAGGGCAGGAATCAATGTCGTTGGCGCCCCACGTGTTCAATGCCCGGGCAGGGCACAAGTACGGGGCCCTGGAAGTCGTGGACACGCTGGAGCTTGATGGGCTGACTGACGCCTTCGAAGGGCGCTCCATGGGGCTTTCCACGGAAGATGGGAACACAGCCTATGACCTGGACCGGGCCAGTCAGGATGAGTGGGCCGCGTCCTCACACCAGCGTGCCAAAACACATGCGGCATTCCACGCTGGAGAAATCGCCCCCTATACCTTGGCATCACGCACCGGAGACACCGTAGTTTCTGACGATGACGGCGTAAGAACCGGGACGACTGCAGAAGCATTGGGAAGACTCCGCCCGGCCTTCAGTAAGGAAGGGACAATAACTGCCGGCAATTCCTCGCAGATCACGGACGGGGCAGCTGCGTTGGTTCTGGTAAGCCAAGCAGCTGCAGAGCGTCTGGGCCTGTCACCCATCGCCATCGTGGAAGCGCACGCTCTGGTGGCCGGACCAGATGTCCGGCTGCACGACCAGCCGGCGAACGCGATTCTGACCGCGCTCAAGAACATTAACAGCGGGGTAGAGGAACTGGCGGCGGTAGAGATTAACGAGGCATTCGCTGCCGTTTCCCTCCGCTCGGCACAGAGACTTGGGGTCAGCCCAGACATCGTCAATACCCGCGGCGGTGCCATCGCACTTGGACATCCTATCGGCGCCTCAGGCGCCCGCATCATTGGAACACTGGCACGCCAACTCGCCGAGCTGGGACCGGGACAGCTGGGCGCTGCAGGAATTTGCGGCGGCGGCGGCCAAGGATCCGCAGTCATTCTCAGGTCGCTTTAGAACCTTCCACCCATGAGGCCTGCTTCCTGGGGCAGGGACTCCTATTTTCCCGGTGCTGGCAGCGGATCCGCAACACGCACCCGAGAGTCGGGGCCAGCGCCGGGTCTACTAAATTGCTGATTCCAAGAGGGCACGGTGGTATTCCATAGGGTGCTTCCTATGCACGGTCCCGGGGCTGTTTTCAGATGAGCAGGCCGGGTGGCGCCCCATGGTCCCCAGCGGCGCGCCTTATTAGGGGGCCGCGGTTTTGTGGTCCCAGGCAGCGTCCTGAGGGCCAGCTTCGACCGTGTGGAACCGCACGCGGCAAACGGCTACCTTTTTGACCAGTTCTTAAAACTCCAACGCCAACGGACGGACGGGCACGGCAGATCAGTACAGAACACGCATGCGATCCCTCCAGGAAGTGATCGATGCAGTCAGCGTTGAGATCACCGCCAACCGCATTGGGGTGCGTATTTCTGCGTCGTCCAGCTGTACGGACGTCTTTGATCCGGACAAGCGGAGCCTCTACTGGGCGTTGGTGCCAGCTCCAACCGACGAGGCCTGGCATACCTTCACCTGGTTGAATCAGGGATTGGGCTCTCTCGACGCTGTCAGCGATGGTCGAAAAGTGAGCCATTTCGTGGGCTGAAAAGTGAGCCACTTGACGCTGGTTATTCTGCCGTATTTTCCGGTCTTGTCGAGGGCAGTGAATCGACCTGGGTGTGTTTTAGGCGGTAGCTGGAGCCTTTGAGGGTGATGACTTCGGCGTGGTGGACGATGCGGTCGATCATGGCCGAGGCGACGACCTGATCACCAAAGACGTCTCCCCAGCGGGCGAAGGGCAGGTTCGAGGTCAGGATCAGCGAGGCGTGCTCGTAGCGTGATGAGACCAGTTGGAAGAACAGGTTGGCGGCGTCCTGCTCGAACGGGATGTAGCCGACTTCGTCCACGATGATCAAGCCGTAGCGGCGCAGCCTGACCAGTTCCTGGGGCAGCCTGCCGTTCTGATGGGCTGCCTGGAGCCGGGCGACCCAGTCAATCGCGGTGGCAAACAGAACCCGGTGGCCGAGCTGGGTGGCCCGTAAGCCCAAACCGGTCGCGAGGTGGGTTTTGCCGGTGCCGGGCGGTCCGAGCAGGACGATGTTGGACGCTTCGGTGAGGAACGCCCCGGTGGCCAGGTGCGCGATGGTGTCGCGTTTGAGGCCGGGCTGGTGATCGAAGTTGAAGTCCTCGAGTGATTTCCGGGCGGGGAACCCTGCGGCCCGGGCCCTGATCTCGGCACCGGAGGCTTCCCTGGCCGCGACTTCCCGGGACAGGACCGCGGCGAGGTATTCCTCATGCGTCCAGCCGGTCTCACGGGCCTGGTCTGCGAGCCGGGTTGCTGCTTCCCGGATCCGGGGTGCTTTCATCGCCCGGGAGTAGTACTCGATCTGGCCGACGGTTTCCTTGGCGGCCGACATCAGGCGACCTGCCCGTCATCGAGGACAACCCCGAACGCCCGGTCGTAGTCCGCCAGGTCCCGCAGCCCGGTTGTCTCGCCCACCGGGTGAGGGGTTTGGAAGGCCTTCCGCAGCGCCCGTGCCGCCTCAACGTGGTCCGGATCGGTGATGGTCAGGCCGGTGCCCCAGGACCGGGAGTGGGTCCCGACGGATCTGCCGTCCAGACTGATCGTGACGGTTTCGAGGTCGGCGGTGACGTCGACGAACCGGCCGATGGCCTGCGGGTGGACGGAGTAGTCGTTGGATCCCATCCGGACGTAGTAGTCCCTCGGGAGCCGGACCCTTGCGGTGAAGCCGGTGACCGGTGGGACCGGTGGCAATGCCAGCATGGCCGCTTTGTCCGCTGGGAGAAGGTCCGTCGGACGGGCGCCGGTCCGCCTGACCAGCCGGGCGTTGGCCCTCGGCAGCCACTGGGCGAGCTGGTTGTTGAAGTCCTCCGGGGAGGCGAAGACCCGGCCCGGCAGGAAGGACGTCTCCAGGAACTGGTTGGCCCGCTCCACCACGCCCTTGCTCTCCGGATCACAGGGCTTGACCTGCACGATTCGGGTGGCCAAGACACCGGCGAAAGCCGCGACTCCGGCGGCGTAGCTGTTCCGCCGGCCGATGCCGGTTTCGTTGTCCCAGATTAGCCGCCGCGGAACCGCACCCAGGGATCCGAGCAGCTCCCACATCCCGGCCAGCAGGTCCCCGGTCATCCGGGACGGGATCATCCGGGCCATGATGAACCGCGAATGCGAGCAGACCATCACCAGGACCGGCAACACCTTGGCCTTGCCGGCACCGACGGGTATCCGGACCTCGGGGAACCACAGATCGCACTGCGCCTGATCCCCGGGCTCATACGTGATCCGGTCAGCTGGATCAGCCGGCGCATACTCGGGCCGGATCCGGGCAACGTTCTCTCGGAACCAGGCCGCGGACCCAGACCAGCCCACCCGTTCAGCCAACACCGTCGCCGGCATCCGCGGGTTCTCCAGCAGCAGCGCACGAATTGCCGGTTCCACAGCCTTGATCCCGGAATCCTGCGGCGCCCGAACATAGGTTGGCGGACTGTCAGCACTGACTGCCTTCGCAACCGTGTTCCGGGAGATACCCAACCGCGCAGCTATCGACCTCATCGACTCACCCTCGGCCAGATGCAACCGCCGAATAAGCGCCCAATCCTCCACTGTGATCACCCACCCAATCGTTTGGAACGGGTGGCTCAGTTTTCAACCGTCACAATGGCCCACTTTTCGACCGTCACCGACAGACGCAGACCCGGAGGAAGAGAGCACTTAGAGCGCGGCATTGGGAAGCCTTTTCGATGGCCCGGTCATCGTGACATTTGGCCACGCTCCCCGGACGGGTGCTGCGGCCATCGGGTGCAGGAGTTGCAGACCTCGTCGACCTTGGCGGCCTGTTTATTGCCACCCTGACCTTCCACGCCGAATTCAAGCGGGTGCGGCGCTCATGGATATGTCACGACCTGTATGGCGGTCGGCCCGCAGGGTACATCGACTATCCCAAACTCCAATTTTCAATTAGAGCCTGATCAGAGAGGGCCAAAAGAAATGGCGGAACAAAACCCAGGTGAAACTGGAAACTCCCAACGTGGACTCAACGTCTTGGTAAGCGGGGCAGCGGGCGGAATGTGCCGGGGAATCAACAAGCGCTTGGGACGGGCTGGGCACACGCTGTTATGTGTCGACCTTGATCTGGAGCGCTGCCAGGCAGCAGTCGACGAGCTTCGCATCGAAGGATTCACAGCGCATGCGTTCGCTGCGGACGTCACTCGGCAGGACGACGTCGAACGCCTTAGGACTGACGTCAAAGCAGTCGTGGGGGAGGTTCATGCCCTGATCAACGCTGCAGGGGTTCTGGATCAGAAGATGCTGCTGGACCACGATGTGGATTCCTTCTCCCGGGCCATCGACATCAACCTGGTAGGACCCTTTGCCTTGATCAGGGCATTTGCGGAGGACCTGTTGGCCGCAAACTGGGGACGCATCGTCAACGTATCCTCCATCGCGGGGACCACCGGGTATCCCTATCCCAGCTATGCCGCGTCCAAGGCGGGACTCTCGAACCTCACGCGATCGTTGCTCGTCGACTTCTGGGGTACCGGCATAACGGTCAACTCTGTATGCCCCGGGGTCGTGGACACTCCCATGGTCATTCAGCAGGTCCGCGACCAAGTCCCGCACAAAGTTCCCACCGGCAAAATAATTGATCCTGACGAGATCGGCGCCTTGATCAGCTTCCTTCTGACTAATGACGCTCGGAGCATCAACGGCGCGGATCTTGTCATCGACGGCGGTGCCACCCAGATCTTCCAATGGTTTGACCAAGCCCAGGGCTGATGCCGTGGAAGTCACAGGCATAGTCCAGCGTCAGGCATGGTTGAACAAGGTCATTCCACCGGTCGAATTCCTTGGAAACGGCCTGTGGTCCGTTCCGGTGGTATTCCCACGGAACCCCATGCGCTACACCCTCGCGTATGTCATTGTCGACGGGGGCGACTGCTTGGTGATCGACCCGGGCTTTGACAGTCCACAGGGAAGGCTCGACCTCAAAGTGGGCCTGCGGGCCGCCGGAGTCGGCATCCGTGACGTCTCTGGCATCCTGGCGACCCATTTCCATACCGATCATCTCGGAATGGCCGGCTGGCTCCGGCGCGCATCCGGCGCGTGGCTGGCGCTGGGCAAGGAAGAGAAGCGATATATCTCCGCGTTTGAAGACCCTGCGGAGGAAAGCGAGGCCGACCGTAACCGGATGCGGACTTGGGGCGTGCCGGAAGACCGGGTAGGCGAGGCTGCCATGAGCGTTGAGGACCTGCTCCACATGCGGCGCCTGGCAGACCCTGACCTACGGGTCGGTAACGGAGACAGAGTGCCCATCCCCGGGTTCGAGCTTGCTGTCATAGAAACGCCGGGCCATACCCCCGGACACATCTGCCTCCGGGAAGAATCCCGGGAAATCTTCATTAGCGGGGACCACGTGCTTCCCCGCATTTCGCCCAACGTTTCTTTGGAAATCCGAGGCGACGCTGATCCATTGCGCAGTTGCCTGGAGTCACTTGACCGGATTGAGGCCGACACGCATTTCGAGGTCCTGCCCGCACATGAGTACCGCTTCAGGGGCCTCCAGGACCGGGTGCGCCAGCTGAAGTCCCTGGCGTTACAGCGTTCTGAAGAAGTGGTACGGGAACTTAGCGCCCAAAGAAACCCGACGGTTTGGACTGTTGCCGCCAAGCTGAGTTGGTCCCGGGGATTTGAGTCCCTGGGTAACCTCCAGCTACGCCTGGCCCTCAGCGAAACTGCTGCCCACCTGCAGTATCTGCGGACATCTGGCCACACCCACTTCATAGAGGGCCTGCCGGCCGCGCCCCTCCCGGCATAGCCTGAGGCCCTCCATGGCCAACTAACCAACGGCCGTGACATTCGCGTCGGGCGCAGGTGGCCTTTAGGTCTCCGGCCTACGGGCAGAGCTGTCAGCATCGGGAAATGAGCCTCAAGCTCGCGGCGACTCAGTGCTTTGGTACCACCTGGTCTCCCTCGTCGCTGACGGGCACCCCGACGCCGTCGTCGTTGGCCGGCCCGCCATCGCCAACCCTGATCTTGCCCGGCGTTGGAAGGATGGTCTTCCGCCAAATGGAATGGATCCGGCCGCGTTCTACGGCGAACCGGCCAACGGGGCCAAGCGCTACACGGACTACCCCGCTTACCTGAATTCGCTGGCAAAGGCAGCTTATTAGGCAATACATCGTGCTGACGGCCTACTGGTCATCGCCGGGGCTCCGCGGCCCGACTTCACTTACCTGGTCGGCGTGTGACCCTTACAAGAACGCCGAGGCGTGCGCGATGACAGAGGCTACCAAAAGAGGTAGGTTCCGGACCCGAGGAGCAGGCGGCGACTTGCTTCCTCTGGCGAATCGACCTGGGGCGTCAAGGTCAGTCGGATGTCATGCGTGCGAAAGCCCGCCCATAAGCAGCGGCTACTGAATCTGCCTGATCAGCCGTTAGAACACTTGACAGGGCAATCAGGCCTCGTGGCGCGGCAAAGACTCCCTCCAGTAGCAGCGCTAGGTGCAAGGCTGCTACGTCAGTACGGTCCGGTAGGACCTGTCCCGCGTTGTTAGGCTGCCGTTCCTGGAGATGCACGTGAAGCATTGACCCGAATCTGGTCACTATCGTGGGGAATCTATTTGCCCGGCCAGCCGCTTCAATCCCATCGGCCAGCTTGCTGGCAGATGCGTTCATCTGGTCGATGGCAGATTGCGTGAGATGTTCCAACGCCACGAGTCCGGCCCGGGCGGATACCAAATGGCCGTTGAAGGTCCCGGAATGCTTGATGGCGCCCGGTGTGCCCTGATCGAGTACGCGTAAGAGTCTCGCTGGTCCGCCCAAGGCTCCGGTCGGGTACCCGCCGCCGATCAATTTGGCCATAATAACGAGGTCCGCCTCCAGGCCGTACACTTCGGTTGCTCCTCCGTACGAAGCCCTGAATGTCTGTACCTCATCGACGACCAACAACGCTCCCACGCTCTGCGTCATGGTCCTGAGCTGCTTGACGAATTCACGTTCTGCGGGGATCACGCCACCCACACCCAGACACAGCTCGATGAAAACCGCAGCTACGGTGTCATCCAGCGCCTCTTTAACAGCAGCCGCATCATTAAAGGGCACCCGGGTGACTTGCGGATGGGGGCCGCTGATTAGCGGAGCCGAGCCGTGATAACCGCCTTCAAAGAGTACGAAGCGGTCTCGGCCGGTAACTGCTTGGGCAGTTCGCATCGCAAGTAAGGTGGCCTCTGTTCCCGAGTTTGTGAAGCGAATTTGCTCGGCTACAGGGTGCCGGGCAACCAGGTGTTCGGCGAGATCCAGTTGTGCTTCATGAGGGGCCGGGTAGACGACGCCTTCGCACGCGGCAGCCTTCGCAACCTCTACGACAGGAGGGAATGCATGCCCGTGCACCAGAGACGTGTAGTTATTCAGGACGTCCAAGTAGATATTTCCGTCGACGTCGGTGATCACCGAACCGGAAGCCTTGGTGATGCTCGCGGGATACGGCGGATAGAACGTAATGGACCTGGTTTCACCGCCTGGCAGGACCCTGCGTGCCCGATCTGCGACTTCTCGGGATCGCGGTGTACGCGCTTCAAACTCCTGCACGAGACCTGCCAGACACCTGCTGCTTACCACTTCTCGTCCTTTTGTTGGGGGGATCGT
>NZ_JABTYH010000006.1 GCF_013314975.1 Pseudarthrobacter oxydans
CGTCAAGGCCTGAGGCCTTGAAATCAACGGGGAGGGAGCCGAACGCCTGGACCGCGTCCGAGTGGACGGGGACGCCGGCGGCGTGCGCCAGCTCCACGATCCTGGTGATGGGCTGGATGGTGCCCACCTCGTTGTTGGCCCACATCACGGTGACAAGGGCGATGGTGGCCGGGTCACGGGAAAGTTCGGCGTCAAGGACGGCAAGGTCCACCACCCCGTCGCTGTCCACCGGCAGCCAGGCCACCTCGGCGCCTTCGTGCCGTTCCAGCCACTCCACTGTGTCCAGGACCGCGTGGTGTTCGACGGCGGAGCAAAGAATGCGGCGCCGCGCTGGCGCGTCAGCCACGCGGGACCAGTACAGCCCCTTCACGGCCAGGTTGTCAGCCTCCGTACCGCCCGACGTGAAAATGACTTCCGACGGGTGCCCTCCCGCGGCGGCAGCAACAGCTTCACGGGCGTCCTCCACGGCACGGCGGGCCCGCCGGCCGGAACCGTGCAGCGAGGACGGGTTTCCGGTGCGGGCCAGTTCACGGGTCAGCGCTGCCAGCGCTTCCGGCGCAAGGGGGGTGGTTGCTGCATGATCGAGGTAGACGGGCACCGCACAATTCTACCGGCCCGCCCTGCCGGGCGTCCCGCCGTCCGGTGCTAGGCGGACGGCGGGACCACCGGCAGGAAACGGGCGACGTCGGCCCTCGCCCCTGCGAGCGCGGCAGCATCCGGGCACGAGAGGGAGATGTAGACGGAGGACCCGGCCGTGCCGAACAGCCTGGCCAGCACCGCAGTTGCCCTTCCAGCCGGCTGGGCTGCCTGCTCCAGGGCCAGGACCTCGACGGTCCTGGCCGGCCCTTCAGGGCCCGCGCCCCACTGCAGCGTCTCCGTCTTCAGGTAGCCGGGCAAGATGGACGGGTCCAGGTACTCAAAAAGCGCAACGGTGGATTCCCTGTCGTCACCCCGGACCAGGGCAGCCTGGTTGGTGCTCACCCTGGCTGCCACCAGGCAGCCGTTTTCCTTCGCGTACCGGGCTTCGGCGGCCACGCTGCCGGCGGGCTTCCATCCCGGCGCGTCCTTCAGTCCGTCCCCGATGCCTACGGGCATGCCCGGGGCCAGGCTGCCGCCGGCGGCAAAGGGAAGGTCCTGCGCGGCCACAGCGGCGGCATCGTGCCCGGGTGTGATGGTTGGGGTGGCCAGCGCCGCCGGCGTGCTGGCGACAGGTTGGGGAGCTGCAGGGTCCCGCACGTCCACGCTGCAGCCGCCAACCAGCAAAGCTCCCATTGCGGCTGCCAACACCGGCACCACCCGCCGCCTGGCCCTGCCGGCCATTCCCGCCGTCGTCGGCATTTCCATTCCTGCCCCAATACGTTGAGCCGCAGCCGGGACGGCCGCGCATGCACGAGTCTAAAGGCACTTGCCTGCGGCGCCCGCACCCGGTCTCGGCCACCGGGGAACCCTGGGGTGCCGGAGCGTCGTTGTTCAGGACAGGCCGTTAAACTGTGCGGACCGGGCTACCTGCGAAGACTGGCCATATCAAGAGAAGGATGAGGGCTTGACCGAGAGCAGCAGCTCCTATTACCAGGTACTTCGCGTGGCGGTAACGGCCACGGAGAAGGAGATCAAGGTGGCCTACCGCCGGGCCGCCCGGACGGCCCATCCAGATCACGGCGGTGATGCCGCCGCGTTCCGGCAGGTGACGCGCGCCTACGAAACCCTTATCGACCCCATCCGCCGGAAGGCATACGACCGCTCCTATGCCGCCGGGACGCTGCGCAACGAGGACTCTGACACGGAGGCCCATTTCGACGCGCCGCCGGCGGGCAGCCGCGCGTCGGCCACAGTGCACCGGCAAGGCAACATCCGCAACACCGCCGGCGATCCCCCTGTGTACGTCCCGCCGTATGAGGATGCCCCTGCCGGCGAGGTTCCGCTGGTTCCCCTGGCAGTCGCCAGCCGGCAGGTGCACGGCATGCCTCGCAAACGCGGCATTTTCGGGGCCGAGGCACGCATCCAGCGGGAGATGCGCACGGTCCAGCTCCTGACCCGCCAGGTCCTGCCGGCCATCCCGGCCGCACGCCTGATCAACGGCCTCCAGTCCCCTGCCGACAACAGCCACATCGACCACGCCGTCCTGTCCGGTTACCGGCTGGCGCTGATCGGCTCCATGCTCCTGCCCAAGGGCGCCTATGCCTGGGACGGGCGCACACTGAACCACGGGGGCCGCGCCATTGCTCCGCCGCAGCTCGCGCACGTTGTCAGGGCCATGCAGGACATCTTCCCGGAACTGAACGTCACGGGATGGACCGTGGTGCTCAACCCCGGCGGCAACCTCCACGAGCCGGTGATAGACAACCACCGCCGTACAGCAGGGGCCCTCGAGGCAGTGCAGGTTGTCAACGCGGCAGGGATGGTGCGCGGCCTGAAGGAATTCCTTGCTGCCGGGCCCGCGCCCAACACGGTGAACGTTCCGGTGCTGGCCAGGCTGCTGCGCGGCATGCACTGACAACGGTGGCTAGGATGGAACGGTGTTCCGCATCCTTTTCCATGCCCCCGAAATCCCCGGCAATACCGGCAACGCCATCCGGCTCGCAGCCATCACCGGCGCCGAACTGCACCTCGTGGAACCGCTGGGTTTCGACTTCTCGGATGCGAAGCTCCGCCGTGCCGGCCTGGATTACCACGACCTGGCCGTCGTCACCGTGCACCCCAGCATCGAGGATGCCTGGAAGCACCTGCAACCGGAGCGGGTCTATGCCTTCACGTCTGACGGAACCGCCAGCTACACCGATATCTCCTACCAGCCGGGCGACGTCCTGATGTTCGGCCGCGAATCTGTGGGGCTGCCGCCGGAACTGAAGGCCGATCCGCATGTGACGGCCACGGTGCGGCTGCCCATGCTGCCGGCCCTGCGTTCCCTGAACCTGGCCAACGCCGCGTCCATCGCCGTCTATGAAGCCTGGCGCCAGCAGGGATTTGCCGGCGCCAAAATCTGACGCTGCACAGGCCTGCAACTTCTTTGCGCATCCGGCCAATCCATCCGCGCGGCTGTTCCGAATCACTCCTGACAACATTCCCAGGCGTTCGAGGAGCTGCAGGTGACATTGCTGGAGTCAGGTTCCAGGACCTCCCGCAGCAGCCACGGCGCTACTGCTGAGGATTCGCGGTCCGGAGACTTATGCTTGGTAGTGATGGAAACCCCCAACGCGCCACATTCCGAGGCCCAGGCCGCGGTGACAGACCCTCCGGCCGACCTCAGCCAACGGCTTTCAGTCCTGTTGGACCGCATAGGCCGGGGTGACCAGGCGGCCTTTGCCGAGTTCTACCAGCTGACGTCACGCCGCGTTTTCGGGATGGCCCGCAGGGTCCTGATCGATCCCGAACTTAGCGAGGACACCACACAGGAGGTCTTCCTCCAGGTGTGGCAGAACGCATCGAAGTTCGACCCCAAGGCAGGGAGTCCGCTCTCCTGGCTGATGACCATTTCGCACCGGCGGGCCGTGGACAGGGTCCGTTCCTCGCAGTCCTCCACGGACCGCGAGGCCAAGTACGGCGCCAGCACCCAGAACATCGACCACGACTCCGTGGCCGACCAGGTGGGAAGCAGGCTGGAGGCAGAGGCCGTGGTGCGGTGCCTGGAAACACTGACCGAAACGCAACAGGAGTCTGTGCGCCTGGCGTACTACGGCGGGCTTACCTACCGTGAGGTTGCCGAACGCCTGAACGCCGCAGTGCCCACCATAAAATCCCGAATCCGCGATGGATTGATCCGACTGAAGACCTGTCTGGGGGTGAGTTGAGATGACTGAAACCAACAGCGGCCGCAACGGCCGTTCCGGTTCCTTTGGCGACACCGTTGCCATGGACCTCGCTTCCGGCCGCGCCGTGGACCTGGCCGAACTCTATGCACTGGATGCAGTAACTGAAGAGGAACGCCGGGCGATCGAACAGTACATGTCGGCCGCGCCTGCAGCGGAACGGACCGAGTTCTTCGACCGGGTGCGCCAGGCAAGGGAAACCCTCGTAAGGACCTTCCGTGTCGAGGAGCAGCCTCCCGCTGACCTTTTCGACCGTATCGTTGCCCAACTCCCTGCCCAGGGCGGGCCGGACGCAAATACCCCGGCTCCACCTGCACCCGGACAAAGTGCAGCAGGACAGTTCGCACCGGGACAGCCCGTAGCGTCGCAGCCGGCCAGTGTGCAGCCCGGCGGCGGAGACGAACTCGCCCGGGCCCGGCAGCGCCGCGAGGAACGGCGCAGGCCTGGCAGCACCCGCCGCTGGCTCGCCGGAGTCGCGGCTGCCGCCGCCATAGCTTTGGGCGGCGTCGGCGTCGGGTCCTACCTGGCAGACCAGAACGATCCCCTCAACCAGGTGGTCCGCGCCGGTGACCTGCGGGAAGCATCGGTGGACGTGGCCGGTGGCGGCACAGCGACCCTCCTGATTTCCTCATCGGAGGACGCCGCCGTCGTCAAGATGAACGGCGTTCCCGCCCCGCCGGCGGGGAAGGTCTACCAGATGTGGCTGATCCCCAAGGATGGCTCCGCGCCGGTGTCCCAAGGCCTGATGGATGAGGAAGCCCTCTCCAAGCCCGCCGTGGTGGAGGGGATCTCCTCTGCCGCAGCGCTCGGGATCACTGTTGAGCCGGCAGGCGGATCCCAGTCCCCCACCCTGCCCACCGTTGCCGCTGCCCCGCTGGGGGCATAAGGCACAAGCCCGGGAAGACGCACAAAGCGCCCCGTTCCATTCCGTCAAGGGAAGGAACGGGGCGCTTTCGCTGTTGTGTCCTCAAAAGCCGGCTATGGTCCCGGGTCCGTTGACAGCCACCACGTGGAAGGCCTCAGCGCTCCTTCCGTCCGCAAGGCCCGCCCGGCCGGCGTTGTCCCGCATGCCCCGCCGGACGGTTGCCTCCATGGCGTCCACGTCGGGGTGCTGGCTGACATGGACATGGATCGCCCCGAGCTTGGACTCCACGTGCTCCGTGACATCCACGAAGTGGTTTTCCCGCTCCTCGGGCCCGGCGTAGAGCCACAGCCAGGGAAGCTTGTAGGCCTCCAGTCCGGCCTCGGCAAGTTCCGGGTAGGCGAACGGGTTTTCCACGGCAGGGTACACGGCACGCGTTACGGCCTCCCCCACCGCGAGGTGGTCCGGGTGGCTCTTCTGGATGCGCTTCCAGTTCCGTTCCGGGTGCATGGACAGCACGACGTCGGGACGGATTTCCCGGATCAGCCGCACCACGCCCTTCATCACCTCGTGCGACGGTTCAAGGTACCCGTCCCGCTGGTGGAGGTAGTGGATGTCGGTAACCCCCACCAGTTCGGCGGCCCGGCGCTGTTCAGCGTCGCGAAGGGCGATGATGTCGGCCCGGTGCGCGGGGTCAAAGCCACCTGCGTCACCGTCGGTCATGATGCAGTAGCTGACCTTAACGCCCGCGGCCGTCCAGGCAGCGATGGTGCCGGCAGCACCGAAATCGATGTCGTCGGGGTGCGCCGCAAAACAGAGCACCCGCCCAACCCGGTGTTCGTCCGGGTTGAACGGGCTCTGTGCCTGCTGGGGAAAAGCAGTCAAAGAATCAGCCTTTTCGTTTCTTGATCTCTGCAGTGGCCTGCGGGAGGACGTCGAACAGGTCCCCGACGATGCCGAAGTCCGCGATCTCGAACACCGGGGATTCGGCATCCTTGTTCACGGCAACGATGACCTTTGCGGTCTGCATGCCGGCCTTCTGCTGGATGGCGCCGGAGATGCCCGCCGAGATGTACAGCTGCGGGGACACGGTCTTTCCGGTCTGCCCCACCTGCGCGTCGTGGCTGATCCAGCCGGCGTCGGTGGCCGCACGGGAGGCGCCCACCGCCGCTCCAAGGGCATCGGCCAGTTCCTCCACCGGCCCGAAGTCCCCGTCCAGGCCGCGTCCGCCGGCTACGACGATCCGTGCGTCCGTGAGGTCCGGGCGGCCGCTGGCAACCTTCTGTTCCCGGGCGGTGATCCGGGCCGCGGCGCTGACGGCGGGAACCTCAACGGTGACCGTCTCCAGCGCGGCCGGAGCAGCAGCGGGTTCGGGGACTACGTTGTTCGCCTTCACGGTCAGGACGCTCACTGCAGTTCCGGCCTTGCAGGCGGTGTTGTAGGAGCCGGCCAGGACCGACTTGTGCGCGGTGCCGTCCGCGTCCACTGCCACGACGTCCGTGATGACGCCCGCATTGAGGCGGATTCCTGCCCGTGCAGCAATTTCCTTGCCCTCCGGCGAGTTGTCGAGCAGGACGATATCGGCCCCGGCCTGCCCGGCGGCAGCGGCCAGGTAGGCCGCTTTGGGTGCCACCAGGAAATCATCAAGGTCCTCGGCCGAGGGAAGCAGCACCGTGCCGACGCCGTACTCCGCAAAGGCGGCCGCAACGTCGTCGTGCAGCTTTCCGTTGAGGGCAACCGCGGTTTCCCCGAGCGCGCGGCCCAGGGTGAGCAGCTCGAGGCTGCTCTTTTTGAGCGACGTGCCGGGGTTGTCAATGTATACAAGTACTTTTGCCATGTCTGTGGTCCCTCTTAGAGCAGCTTCTGGGCGGCCAGGAAGTCAACGAGCTTGATGCCGGCGTCGCCTTCGTCGGTGATGATGGTGCCGGCAGTGCGGGGCGGACGTTCCTCGGCGCTGAGCACGCTGGTCCAGGACCCTGCATGCCCAACCTGCGCCGGGTCCACCCCGATGTCAGCAAGGGAGAGGGTGGTGATGCTCTTGCGCTTGGCAGCGATGATGCCCTTGAAGTTGGGGTAGCGCGGCTCGTTGATCTGGTCCGTCACCGAAACCACTGCCGGCAGCGGGGCCTCCACTGTCTCGGAGGACGTGTCGGCGTCCCGGCGTGCGGTGAGCCGGCCGCCGTCGACCTCCAGCGACGAGGCGAAGGTGACCTGTGGCAGGTCCAGGCGCTCCGCAAGCTGCGCGGGGACCAGCGAGGTTTCCCCGTCGGTTGACGCCATGCCGGTCAGGACCAGGTCCACGGGGGCGTCGCTGCCCAGGTGCCGGATGGCGGCAGCGAGCGCCAGCGACGTGGCCGCGGCATCCGAACCTGCCAGGGCGTCATCGGTCAGGTGCACACCTTCGGTTGCACCGATCTGCAGCGCCTTCTTGATGGCGTTGACGGCACCCGAGGGGCCCATGCTCAGCGCGATGACCTGGTTTCCCGCCTTCGCTCCTCCACGGGCTTCGGCCAGCTGCAGCGCCGCCTCCAGGGCGTATTCGTCAAGCTCGGACAGGATGCTCTCGTCGCGGTCAGTCGTGTAGCCCTCACCGGTGAGGTGGCGGTCAAACTGGGCGTCCGGTACATGCTTGACCAGGACGATGATCTTCAATGTATCTTCCACTGTGTTTACAGCAGCCTTCCATGCTTGTGGACAGCCAGCCGGGTGAGGTCATGGCCGCGGAATGCCCCGGCATGCGGGTAGCTCCTAGCTAACCATATAGGCGTGCCCCGGCGCCCTCTTCCGTTAACGCCTGTGTCAGCGCTCCCCCGCCGCTGTGCGCGGCGGATGCATCACGACGGCGGCGCCCGCCAAAGGGGGACGCCGCCGTCGTAGGTTCAGCCTGGAAGTGTTGCCGGCACCGTGCTAGCTGGCGGCGGCGCCCAGCGTGACGTCGAACGTCTGCTCCTTGCCGTTTCGCAGGACCGTGATCTTGACGCTGGACCCGGCGGGCTGTTCCCGGACAGCCGCGGTCAGCTGCTCCGGTTCCCCGATGGCGAGGTCGTTGAACTTGGTGATCACGTCGCCCACCTTGATCCCTGCCTTGCCGGCCGCAGAGTCCGCCTCCACAGTGGCAACGTCCGCGCCCACCGAGAACCCGGAAGCGGCGCTTGAGGCCGTCTTCTTCTTGACGCTGACACCCAGCTGGCCGTGCGAGGCCTTGCCGGTGTCAATGATTTCCTGCGCCACCCGCTTGGCATGGTTGATGGGGATGCTGAAGCCAACGCCGATGTTGCCGCTGGTCGAGGATGCGCTCGATCCCGCGGACGCGATGGCCACGTTAACGCCAATCACTTCGCCGCTGCTGTTCACCAGTGCACCGCCGGAGTTTCCGGGGTTAATGGCGGCGTCGGTCTGGATGACGTTAATGGAGATCTCGCCCTGGTCGGCCGTCTGCTGGCTCTGTCCGCCGCCCGGAGGCGCGAACTGGAATCCGCCCTCGTCATCGCCCTCGGCGTTGTCCCCCTCTTCGGGGGCGGCCGCGGAGGCAACACTGATGGTCCGGTTGAGCGTTGAAACGATGCCGTCGGTCACGGTGCCGGTCAGGCCCAGCGGCGAGCCGATGGCAATGGCGGTGTCCCCCACGTTCAGTTTCCCGGAATCGCCCAGGGTGGCCGGGGTCAGGCCGGAGGCGTTGTCCACCTTGATCACTGCGAGGTCAGACAACGGGTCTGTGCCAACGAGTTTGGCGGTGAGAACCTTCCCATCACTGGTCCGCACTTCCAGGGCAGCGTCGGCCGTCTGGCCGTCCAGGGTGACGACGTGGGTGTTGGTGAGGATATGCCCCTGGTCGTCCAGGACGATCCCGGAGCCCGTGCCGCCGGAGCCGCCGCTTGAGGCACTGATGGTCACCACGCTGGACGAGGCCTTCAGGGCAGCTGCCGTTATGGCGTTGACGTTGTCCTTGTTGTTGACGATGACCGTCCCGGGCTGGCTGTTGCTGCTCACTGCAGCACCCGATCCGGTGTTGCCGAAAAGTTCCGCGGAACCGACCGTGGCCACTCCCCCTCCCACCAGTCCGGCCGCGAGGATGCTGGCGACGAGGGTGCCCACGCCGAATGTCGCTTTCCGCCGTGGCGCGTCCTTGGGGTTGGGGGTAAAGGCAGTCCCGCTGTGGGCGCTGTTGGCACCAGTCAGGTTGTTGGTGCCGTGGCCCTGGCCCGCGTACTGGTTTTCCTGGCCGGTATAGCCGTAGCCGGGGTGGGGCGCCTGGTGCCCGGGCGCCTGCGCGGCGGACGGGTCCTGCCCCGCCGCGTACTGCCCGCCGTAGGAGGGCTGCCGCTGGGGATAGACGGGACGCTGGGCTCCGGGGAGTTCCTGGGTGGGGTTGGTGCCCTGCTGCTCAATGCGGTCGGTGGGGTACTGGCGGGGGCCGGATACATTCGCTCCGGGAGCACCTGCCGGCTGATCCCCCGCGGCCGGCCGCTCTGCCTGCCCGTTGTTCTGCCCCCAGGGATCCTGCCGGTCCTGGCCGCTGTTCCGCGAAGCCGGACCCGGCGTCTGGTTCTCAGTCATGGGACTTCCTTTCATCCTCGTCTGCATTAACTATGGACTCCCTGGCTGGAACAAGCTCGGATGTTTGCTGAGAGCTTCCTGAGCGCCGGTTCCTGGCGCGGCTGACGTGCGGACCGGCGTTTCGCTGCTGGCATATTCGGGCCGATGGACGGGCTGTGGGGTGCACCATAGAATCAAGATGAATTGCCACAGCGACCTGCGGCTTCACACCAAGCGTGGGGGCGCTGCTGGATTCTGAGACGACTGATTCGTCCCGAATCGGTGTCAGGCGTGCTGAAGGGTTGCACATGCGGTCAAAGTTCAAACGTTTATTCGCCGTGATCGGCCTTACCGCCTTCCTGGCGTTGCCCGCTGGCGCGGCCTGGGCCGAGGATCCGGTCGCCCTGGACCCCGCAACCAAAATTGTGGATGCTGCCGGAGTCCTTGGCTCGCAGAAGGGCGAGGTCCAGGATGCCATTAAAAAGCTCGGCGCGGATCACGCCACTGTGCTGCACGTCGTCACCGTCAAGAGGTTTGAGAACCCGGCAGACCGGGAAGCCTGGTCGGACGCTGTGGCCGAAAAAGCCAATCTGGGCTCCAACGCGTTGATCTTCGCGGTAGCTACCGAGACCAGGCAGTACGTCCTGAACAAGGGCGGCAGCAAGATCACGGCTGCCCAGATCGAGAACATCAAGAGCAAGGCCATCGGTCCGGAGCTCGCGAACGACAACTATGCGCAGGCGGCAATCAACACAGCAGCAGCAATCGGCGATGCCGCCGGCGGTGGCAGCGGCAATGTCCCCGGCGACGGTGCCGGGGCCGCAGTTCTTGTGGGAACAGGTGTTGTAGCTGCCGGCGGAGCCGGCGCTTACCTCTACTTCCGCAACAAGCGCAAAAAAGCAGCAGCCGGGCAGGCAGCCAACGCCAGCTACGGTCCGCAGGGCGCTGAACTCGATCCGCTCGCGTCGCTGAGCATCGAGGAACTTCGCCGCAAGGGCGGCTCCCTCCTGATCGAGGCGGACGACGCCATCAAGTCCAGCGAGCAGGAACTCATGTTCGCCCAGGCACAGTACGGTGACTCCGCCGTCGGCAATTTCACCAAGGCGCTGCATGAAGCCAAGGCCCACTTGAGCGAATCCTTCAAGCTGCAGCAGCAGCTGGACGATCACATCCCCGACACCGAAGAGCAGCAGCGGACGTGGCTCGGCGAGATCATCCGCCGGTCCGAAGCCGCGCTGGCATCGCTCCAGGAGCAGAAGGCCGACTTCGATTCCCTGCGTGAACTTGAGAAGAACGCACCGCAGGCACTGGCAGCAGTCAACGCCGGTGCGCGCGAAGCGGACTCGAAAATCTCCAGTGCCGAAGAGTCCCTTACCTCCCTCCGTGCCAGGTATGCGGAAAGTGCCCTGACCCAGGTTTCCGACAACATCCTGCAGGCCAAGGAACGCCTGGCATTCGTGCAGAACGCTACCGCCACCGCGCAGCAGAAGCTGGCTGAGGGCGAAGGCAGCCTTGCCGCAGTGGCAGTCCGCGCAGCCGAAGAGAGCCTGCACCAGACGAACGTCCTCCTCGACGCCATCGCCAAGGTTTCCTCCAACCTGGATGAAGCCCGGAGCAGCCTCGAGAGCGCAGTAGTGGACACCTCCCAGGACCTCGCCCAGGCGCGGGCCATGATCCAGTCGGGCGCCCACCCCGAGCTCGCCGGTCCGGTCGCCGGAGTTGAAAATGCCTTGGCGCAGGTCAAGGCGGAGATCCAGGGCGGCAAAATCGACCCTATTGCCACCCTGCAGCGCGTCGAGACTGCCCACCAGTCACTGGACCAGGCCCTCAGCGGCATCAGGGACCAGCAGGAACAGGCCCGCCGGGCACAGGCCTCGCTCCAGCAGACCATAATGTCTGCCCAGGCACAGATCAGCGCGACCTCGGACTACATCACCGCCCGCCGCGGCGGTGTGGGGACAGAGGCACGCACACGCCTGGCCGAGTCCCAGCGGAACCTGGATTACGCACTGTCCATTGCACGCACCGATCCTGTGACTGCCCTCACCTACGCCCAGCAGGGGCATGCCCTGGCGGCGCAGGCAGCCCAGCTGGCACAGGCTGATGTGGACCACTTCGGTGGCTACGCCAACCAGGGCTACGGCCGCGGAGGCATGTTCGGCGGAGGCGGCGGCGGAGGCCTCGGCGGCGCCATCCTGGGCGGCATCCTGATCAACTCCATCCTCAATGGAGGCGGCGGCGCGGGCTGGGGCGGTGGCCACAGCGACGGCGGCGGCTGGGGCGGCGGAGATTTTGGCGGCGGGGACATGGGCGGCGGCTGGGGCGGCGACTCCGGCGGCGGCGGAGATTTCTAGGCCGCGGCCGGAGTGAACGCCCCTGTAGTCCGGGCCCCGCACAAGCCACACCATAACTGTTCACTGATTTCAGTGGTCACCACAGAGCAGGACGAAAGGTAGCAACATGGTTAAGCAGTCCATCTTTGGCCGTATCGCGCAGCTGGCTAAGGCAAACATCAACACTTTGCTGGACAACGCTGAGGATCCCCAGAAGATGCTGGACCAGATGGTCCGGGACTACACGAACAACATCGCGGAGGCCGAGTCCGCCGTGGCGCAGACCATCGGGAACCTGCGGATGCTCGAGGATGACTACCGCGAGGACGTTAAGAACGCACAGGACTGGGGTAACAAAGCCCTCGCGGCGTCGCGGAAGGCGGACGAATACCGGGCCAGCGGCGACACTGTTGACGCCGAGAAGTTCGACAACCTTGCCAAGGTGGCCCTGCAGCGCCAGATGTCCGCCGAGAATGAGGCCAAGGGGGCAGAACCCAGCATCGCCTCCCAACGTGAAGTGGTGGACAAGCTCAAGACCGGCCTGGACCAGATGAAGGGCAAGCTGAACGAGCTGACCAGCAAGCGGAATGAGCTGGTGGCCAGGTCCAAGACCGCTGCAGCCCAGTCCCAGGTCCACGATGCCATCAAGAGCATCGACTTCATGGATCCCACCAGCGAAGTGGGCCGCTTCGAGGAGAAAATCCGCCGCGAGGAAGCCAAGGTCCGTGGCCAGCAGGAACTCGCAGCCTCAAGCCTGGACGCGCAGTTCAACCAGTTGGAGGACCTCGGTGAGCAGGTTGAGATCGAGGCACGCCTGGCCGCGCTGAAGTCCGGCAACTCGTCGAAGCCGGCCCTCGGCGCCGCAGGCTCGGCAGCAACGGGCTCAACGGTGGACGAAGCAGACTTCGACAAACTGTGACCGGCGGCGGGACGTTCCGCCTGCTCTAGAGACAACCGGTAGGGCCGGGGCCACTGATGGCCCCGGCCCTATCCGTTCCCGCCAGTGTGTAGCGTGGTTGCATGGCTTCCTCCACTGAGACTTCCATCGTCTGGCTCCGCGACGACCTTCGGCTTGATGACAACCCCGCGCTTTCCGAAGCAGCCGCGCTCGGGCTGCCCCTGACGGTCGTCTACGTCCTCGATGAGGAGTCAGAAGGCGTCCGGCCGCTTGGAGGAGCCACGAAGTGGTGGCTGCACCATTCCCTTGCCTCACTCGCGGGTGCACTGGAAGCCAAAGGCTCCCGCCTGCTCCTCCGCCGCGGGCCGGCCGAAGAGGTCGTCAGGGAGCTCGCAGCCGAAACCAACGCCCGCCACCTCTTCTGGAACCGCCGCTACGGCCGGCCGGAGCGCACGGTGGACGCCGCTGTCAAGGCGTGGGCCACTGAGAACGGTATCCACGCCTCGAGCTACCAGGCGAACCTCCTGTTTGAGCCCTGGACTGTCCGGACCGGCGCCGGCGGACCCTACAAGGTGTTCACGCCGTTCTGGCGGGCCTGCCTTGCCGGCGCTGATATCCGCGATCCCCTCCAGGTTCCGGGAACGCTGCCGGCGCCCCCGAAGTCAACCGGGACCACGCAGGCGGGCGACACCCTTGATGGCTGGGCACTCCTGCCCTCCACCCCCGACTGGAGCGGCGGACTCGCCGCGGTCTGGGAGCCGGGCGAGGACGGCGCCGGGCGCCGGCTCAAAGATTTCCTGGACGGGCCGGCGGAGGAATACGGAACCGGCCGGAATATCCCCGGGGTGGAAGGTACCAGCCGGCTTTCACCCCATCTGCGGTTCGGCGAAGTCAGCCCCTTCCGTGTGTGGCGGCAGATCCGCCGCCGCTACCCGGACAAGGTGCCTGCCGACGTCGGCATCTTCCGCTCGGAGCTCGGCTGGCGGGAATTCTGCTGGCACCTTCTATACACCAACCCGGATCTTGCCACCCGCAACTACCGTCCGGACTTCGACCGGTTCGAATGGGAGAAGCCCGGCAAGGATGAGCTGGAAGCCTGGCAGCAGGGCCGGACCGGGTATCCGTTCGTCGATGCAGGCATGCGCCAGCTGTGGCAGACCGGCTGGATGCATAACCGGGTGAGGATGGCCGCGGCGTCTTTCCTGGTCAAGAACCTCCTGACGGACTGGCGCGTCGGGGAAGCCTGGTTCTGGGACACCCTCGTGGACGCGGACGCGGCCAGCAATCCCGCCAACTGGCAGTGGGTTGCCGGCTCAGGAGCGGACGCCTCACCGTACTACCGGATCTTCAACCCCGTCACCCAGAGCAAGAAATTCGACGCCGCGGGCACCTACCTGCGCCACTACCTCCCCGAGCTGGCGGACCTGGACGGAATGACGATCCACGAGCCCTGGAAGGCCGGCGTGGAACTGGAGGGATATCCAGGGCCCCTGGTGGACCTGCCCGAGTCCAGGGAGCGGGCCCTTGAGGCCTACCAGAAGCTCAGGGACAGCTGACCCGCTCCACGGGCGTGGGCTGCTGCCAGGCGCCCGTCAGCGGCTGACCTTGCCCATCAGGGACGCGATGGGCCGCAGGAACAGCGGGCGCGCCAGGAACCAGGCGGCCACCATGACCACCACCGAGGCGAGGAACACCCAGAAACCCAACCACCCGTCGTCGTCGCGCACGGCGTACATGTGGTTGAGGTTGCGCAGGGCTCCGGTGGCGAGCACCAGGAAGACGTGCACGGCGATGAAGGCCACGAAGTAGATCATCACCGGGAAGTGGACGGCGCGCGCCCAATCGATGGGGAACGCCTTGTTGAGGCCGGCAGCCTTCTTGGGCCAGGCACCGGACATCCGCAGGCCCGTGATGAACGCCAGCGGAGCGGCAATGAAGACTGTGGCGAAGTAGGACAGCAACTGCAGCGCGTTGTAGTTGACCCAGCCGTTCTCGGTAGGCCAGTCCAGGGACGCGTACTGCAGTGCCGCGGAGAGCGCGTTGGGGAAGACGTCCCAGCTGGTGGGCACGATCCGCATCCACTGGCCGGTGGCGAAAAGCAGCACCGCAAACACCAGGCCGTTGAGGATCCACAGGACATCCAGCGTCAGGTGGAACCACAGCTCAAGGCTGATTTTGGTGGGCGGGTTCTTCGTCTTGATCAGGCCCTTGTTGTTCCGTGTCCAGTGCCCGCTGGGGCGGGTGGTGGTCCGCACCTGCCACCCGGTACGGATGATCAGCAGCAGGAAGAACGCATTCAGGAAGTGCTGCCAGGCAAGCCAGGCGGGAAAGCCCACGGGGGCATTGTCCGGAAGCTCCGAATGGCCCGGATAGTCAGCCACGAAGGAAGCGACGGCGGGCAGCCCCATCAGCCACCTGGCAACCAGCACCACCAGGACCAGCCCTCCGAGGACGGCAGGCACCCCCCAGTAGAGTCGCGACCGCTGACCCGCCGCGGTACGGGGCTTCTTCGTGGGTGTGGACATCGAACAACATTCCTCTCGAGAATGACTGGCCAAGTGCTCACGGCGTGTGAGGCTCTGCGAAAGAGAATACTAGGAACTGCACGTATCCACGGAAAAAAGAAGACCCCGGCCGGCTGGTAGCCGGTCAGGGTCTTCACATAGTTGCGGGGACAGGATTTGAACCTGTGACCTCTGGGTTATGAGCCCAGCGAGCTACCGAACTGCTCCACCCCGCGTCGCTGAAACAACACTACACTAGTTTTCCGGCCGCGTTTTCCACTCGGGAATTCTCGCCTGGGTCGGCAGGAAGTCCCCGGCGCTTAAACAAAAACATCCGGACACTGTTTCCAGTGTCCGGATGCTTCCATCAGTTGCGGGGACAGGATTTGAACCTGTGACCTCTGGGTTATGAGCCCAGCGAGCTACCGAACTGCTCCACCCCGCGTCGCAAGAACTACTTTACCGGTACGTGAACACAAGGCCAAATCGTGGACGCGTGATCTCCGTCTCGCCAACGCAAACGGCACCTGCCCCGAAGGAGCAGGTGCCGTTGTCCGCCGTCGTGATCAGCTGGTGGCTGAGGGTGACGGGCTCGCTTCAGGCGCATCGGTGGCTGCCGGCGCGGGCGTGGCCTCGGGTGCGGCAACCGGGATCTTCGCTTCCGCAGCCACTGCCTTCTGGAGGGCAGCCGCAATCTTCTTCTGCGCCTCGCCGTAGGCTGCGAAGTCCCCTGCAGCTAGAGCCGACTGGCCCTCCCGGATCGCCGCATTCGCTTCATCCAGCGCGGCCTTCAGCTCAGCCTTGGCGTCAGCTCCCGCAGGGGTTCCCGGCGCAGCCGGATCTACCGGGGTCTGTCCGTTGTTGTCCGAATCGCCCGCGGCAGCCCCGGAGTCTCCTCCGAAGAGCTGCTTCAGTGCCTCGTCCAGGGTGGGGGCGAAGCCCACCTTGTCGCCGAATGCCACCAGGACGCGCTGCAGTGTGGGGTACGACGTTTCGCCGGTCGACTTGAGGTAGACAGGCTGGACGTACAGGATGCCGCCGCCTACCGGAAGCGTCAGCAGGTTGCCGTTGAGCACTTCAGACGCTCCCTGGCGCAGCAGGTTGAGGGCCTGCGAAACCGTGGGATCGGAGTTGAACTTGTTTTGCGCCTGGCCGGGACCCGGCACCTGGATCTCCGGCGGGATCTGCAGCAGCCTCAGCTTGCCGTAGCTCTCCGCCTTCACACCCGCCTCGTTCCCGGCATCCGAGTCAGCGGCAAGGAAGCCATAGAGCACGTTGCGTGCGTTCCCGTTGACAATCTGCGGGATGAACGACGACGTCAGCTGGAAGGCGGGCTTGTCCTGGTCCGGCATCTGGAGGGACATGTAGAACGGCGGCTGCTTAACGCCGCTGTTGGATTCAACGGTGGGATCCGCCGGCACGCTCCAGACATCCTTGGTCTGGTAGAACGTGGACGGATCGGTCACGTGGTACTCCCCCAAGAGCTGGCGCTGGACCTTGAACAGGTCCTCCGGGTACCGGACGTGGCTCATGACATCGCCGGACATCTCCGAGAAAGGCTTGAGAGAGGCGGGGAACACCTTCTGCCAGGACTTCAGCAGCGGGTCTTGGTCGTCCCAGGCGTACAGGGTGACCGAACCGTCGTATGCATCAACGGTGGCCTTCACCGAGTTCCGGATGTAATTGACGGTGCTGTTGGGCAAGGCAACCGCGCGGCCGGACGTGGTCTGGGTGTCCGCCGTGGCATCGGAAAGCCGCTCCTGCTGGGAGTACGGGTAGAACTGGCTGGTGGTGTAGCCATCCACGATCCATTTGACGCGGCCGTCCACCACTGCCGGATAAGCGTTCCCATCGACGGTCAGGTATGGGGCAACCTTTTCCACGCGCTCACGGGGACTGCGGTCATACAGGATCTGCGACTCGGGGTTGACGCCGTCCGAAAGCAGCAGGTCCGAGGACTGGAACTTGATGGAGTAGAGCACGCGGTTGAAGAACGTGCCCACGTTGGGGCCGCCGTTGCCTTCAAAGGTGTACTGGTTGTCCCCCTCGCCTTCCCTGCCCGACGGCCGGTCCTGCTCGCGGGCTGGGGCGCCGTCCGGCGCGCCAACGATCGAGTAGTCGGGAGAGGATTCACCGAAGTAGATTCGGGGCTCATAGGTTGAATCGTCACCCAGGACACCTGTTGACGGAATACCCGACTGCAGGAATTCCGGCTTGCCGTCCACGGTGAACTTGTTGCCCTTTGCAGCCACAACACCGTAGCCATGGGTGTACACAACATGCTGGTTGAGCCAGCCCTGCTGGTTGGTTGCCACGTTGGCGGGGTTGAGTTCGCGGACCGCGATCACGGTGTCCTGGATCTTGCCGTCCACCTCATACCGGTCCACATTGAGGGCTTCCGGGAACTGGTAGTAGGGGCGGTACTGCTCAAGCTGGGAGAACGCATCCGAAATCAGGTTCGGGTCCAGCAACCGGATGTTTGCCGTGGTCTGGGCATCGGGCGCGAGGGCTCCGGTGCTGGCCGTGTTGGTGGCATTGTAGCGGTCCACCTGGATCTTGTCCAGGCCGTAGGCCTCACGCGTGTTGTTGATATTGCGCTGGATGTATTCCTTTTCCAGCGTCTCCTCCGAGGGACGAACCTGGAACTGCTGGATCACCCACGGGTAGACACCGCCGGCCAGGATGGACGTGATGACCAGCATGGCGGTTCCGATAACCGGCAGCCGCCACTTGCCGATGATGGCAGCGACAACGAACAGGACGGCAACGAGCACCGCCGCCACGGCGAGGATGGCCTTCGTGGGAATGACGGCGTTGACATCCGTGTACAGGGCGCCGGCCCAGCGTCCGCTGTTGCTCTGGACCGCAGTGAAGCGGTCCAGCCAGAAGTTGAGTCCCAGAAGCACCAGGAAGGAAGCGCCGGCGACGGCGATATGGATCTGTGCGGCCCGGCTGGTGAAGACGCCGCGTTCCATCAGGCGGATGCTGCCGTAGAGGTAATGCGTCAGGATGCCCGCGATCCCGGCAATCACCACAACGCTGATCAGGAAGCCGGTCACGAAACCAAAAAACGGGAGCGACATCAGGTAGAAGCTGATGTCCATACCAAATTCGGGGTCTTCTTTGCCGAAGGGCTCCTGGTTGAAGAACAGGAGGACCTTCTGCCACTGGCTCGCGGCGGCGCTGCCGGCGAAGAGCCCGAAGAGGACGGGGAGCCCGATCATGACAACGCGCCGGACGGGTTCCAGCTGCGCCTGGTAGCGGTTCAGGTTGTCCCTGATTTCGGAGTCGGGCGCGTACACCGGGCGGGCGTTGTACGCGATGCGGATCGCGAAGAACACCGCCAGGAACATGATGGCGAAACCGGCGGCAAAGATACCGATCCGGACCAGGTTCTCGGTGACGAAGACCTCGATGAACCCCAACTGCCGGTACCAGAGGACGTCGGTCCAGACGTTGGCAAAGAAGATGAAGCCCACTACCACCAGGGCAACAACGATCAAGGTGGGCGTCAACGCCCCGCGTCGTGAAGGGGGCCTGCCTGTGGACATGGTGCTGGCGGGACGGGACAAACTGGGTACCTCATAGCTGGTCGTCAGATAAATCAGAGCGTGCGTGCGTGCGACGTCCGGCACCGGTCAAACGGCCGGTTTCGTCCGTCATATTTGCCACGAGTGGCGGTAGAGCTTAGTTCCTGTCGAGTCTAGTTGCGCCCAGTCTAGTTGCCCGGGCAGGCCGGAAGGCCGGACGTGTCCTGACCGTTACCTGCACGTTTGACGGCGTCGCGCGCCTCTGCCAGGGTCTCCACCCGGACTACCTGCAGCCCGTCGGGGATGTGCCCTGCTACTTCCTGGCAGTTCGCGGCGGGGGCAAGGAACAACGTTGCTCCCGCGGCCCGGGCCCCCTGCAGTTTCTGTTCGATGCCGCCGATGGGGCCCACGAGGCCGTCCGGGGAGATGGTTCCGGTCCCTGCGATGTGCTTGCCGCCCGTCAGGTCTCCCGGTGTGACGGTGTCGATGATCCCCAGGGAGAACATCAGCCCCGCGCTGGGACCGCCGACTTTCTCCAGCGAGATCTCGACGTCGAAGGGGAAGGTGAACAGGTATTTGAGCATTACTCCGAGGATGAAGCGGCCCTCGCCGTTGTCCTGGGGGGTGATGGTTTCGGTGACGGACTTCCCGTCACGCTCCACTGCCACAGAGACCGGCACGCCGTTTCCCGCGGCCAGTTCCTCCTGGACGACCGCCACCGAGGTGATGTCCTTGCCGTTAATGGTCTTCAGGATGTCGCCGGGCTGGATCTTTCCGTCCGAGGCCGAATTCTCGGAGAGGCCGGCGGCCTGCAGCTGCTGCCCGAACGGGATATCAAGCTCTTTGAGGGCAGAAGCTACGGCGTTCTCCTGTGACGTGGTCATCGCCACGGAACTCTGTTCCTCTGCCTCTTCCCTGGTGGTGCCCGTGGGATAAAGCAGTTCCACGGGGTGCACGGCTTTGGAAGGGTCAACCCACGCCGAAAACGCATCCAGGATGCTGACCGGGCCGTTGGGGCCGCCGTCCACGTAGACCGTGGTCAGGTCCAGGTTTCCCTTGGCCGGGTAGGTTTCCCGGCCGCTGATGCTGATGACCGGGCTCCCCTGGCTTTCGCCCAGGGTGTTGTACGTCGGGCCGGGCGACTCCACGACGTAAGGAACGGGGAGGGTGCCCACGGCAATTCCCAGGCCCAGCGCCGACATTCCCGCGAGCAGCATCGCCGACACTTTCCTGTCCCGGGGAGCGCGTTCCGGAGCGGGCGCACCGCCCGCCGTGCCGTCGTCGGCCCTTTCCTCATGGGCGGACGTGCCCGGCACGCGTGTTTCGCCTGTTTGCGCAGGCAGGCCGCGGGTGAAGAGCTCAGGAGCGTGGTCGTCTGAGGGGTGGCCGCCACGGGTTGTAGTCACCCAACCAAGACTACGCGGTGCAGGTGGATGCCAGCTCTTTGCCTAGAGCGAACGACGACGCCGTCCGGCAGACAGCCGACCATGGCCGGGGTACCGTGAAGGTTGACAGCCACACCGACGATCGGCGGGATCATGACCTCCAATCCACTCAATCCGTCCAACGGCGACGACACCCCCAAGGATCCATTGACCGAGATGCTGCAGAACCTGATGGGCGGCAAGGGGATGGAGAATTTCGACCCCGCTGAACTGGCCAAGGCTGCGGGGCTTCCGAACGACCCCAACCTGCTGGCGCAGATGTTCTCCCAGGTGCAGGCAATGATGAGCGCCCCTTCGGAGGGGCCCGTCAACTGGCAGCTTGCCCACGACAACGCCCGCCGTGTTGCCGCGAGCGGCAGCGACCCTTCGGTAACGTCCCAGCAGTCACGCGAGGTTGACGAGGCCCTCCGCCTGGCGGAGCTGTGGCTGGACCCCGTCACGGACCTTCCCGCCACGGGCCTGATCGGCCGGGCCTGGTCCCGGGCGGAATGGGTAGAGGCCACGCTGGGCACCTGGAAGCGGCTGACCGAGCCGGTGGCCAACAGCATCGCAAATGCGCTGTCCTCGGCCATGACGGAGCAGATGCCCGAGGAAATGAAGTCCATGATGGGCGGGGCGTCCTCGATGCTCCAGAACATGGGCGGCGCCATCTTCGGCATGCAGTTGGGCCAGGCCATCGGTGCCCTCTCCGCTGATGTGGTCAGTTCCACCGACATCGGGGTCCCCCTCGCGGACCTGGAGATGGCTCTGCTGCCGGCCAACGTCGCGGCGTTCGGGGAGGGCCTGTCCCTGCCCGAGAACGACATCCGGCTCTTCCTCGCAGTGCGGGAAGCCGCCCACGCACGGCTGTTCGTCCAGGTTCCTTGGCTCCGCGGACACCTGCTGGGTGCCATCGAGGCGTACGCCCGCGGTATCCACATCGACACCTCGCGCATCGAGGAACTTGCACGGGACCTTGACCCCAGCAACCCGGAAGGCATCCAGGAGGCCCTGTCGCAGGGTGTCTTCATGCCGCAGCGGACGCCGGCGCAGGACCAGGCCCTCGAAAAGCTGGAGACCGCCCTGGCGCTGGTGGAGGGCTGGGTGGACGAGCTCACTGCCGCGGCCACCGAGAACCTGCTGCCGTCCGCGGGCGCGCTGCGGGAGACCGTGCGGCGCCGGCGGGCAACCGGCGGTCCGGCGGAGCACGCCTTTGCCTCCCTGGTGGGGCTGGAGCTGCGGCCCCGCAGGCTGCGCGACGCCGCCACGTTGTGGGCCACCCTCAAGGAAGAACGCGGCATCGAGGGCCGCGACGCCATCTGGCACCACCCGGACCTGCTGCCCACTGCCGAGGACCTGGACGATCCCAAGGGCTTCAGCGGGCGCCGCAAGCTGGCAGAAGCAAGTGACAGCGAAGTGGACGACGCTTTGCAGAAGCTCCTCAGCGGCGGCTTCGACTCCCCGCCGGAAGCGGAAGAAGGCAGTGGCGCCGGCGGACAGGACGGCACTGCAAAGAAGGACGACGGCGGGCGTCCCGACGACGAGGGCAGTGAGGGCCAGGAGGGCCAGCCGAAAGGCTAGGACCCCGCCCCGGCGGTGGCTGCCGGCAGTACGGATTCAGTCAGCGTCGGGGTCTGCCATGCCGCGTCCGGTGGCAAAGGAAACACCCTCAAGGAACGCCTTGGCCCGCTGCGTCTCCGGGTACGCCTCGAGCAGCTGCCAGAAGGCAGCGTTGTGCGCAGCCACCAGCAAGTGGGCGAGCTCATGGAGCAGGACGTAGTCGATCACCCACTGGGGCATGGGACGCAGTTTGTCCGAGAGCCTGATGGTTCCCTCTGCCGGAGTGGCAGAACCCCAACGCGAGTTCTGGTTGCTGACCCAGCGCACCGACGTCGGTACGGCGCGTCCCCCCAGGTACTTGGCAGACAATTGAGCCGCATGTTCCGCGAGGGCAGCGTCCGTGGCCGGCCGCCTCCTGCCCGCTGCCGCCCGCCGCTCCCCCTGGCGCTGCAGCTTTGCCACCATCTTGTGCACCCATTCGGCTTCCTGGGCAGCAGTGAACCGGGCGGGTATCGCGACCACCGCGGTTCCGTTCTCCCAGAACGCGGCTACGGTGCGGGTGCGCCGGGACGAACGCCGGACCACTACAGGCGCGCCGTCCTCCGTGGTGATGGAAGCAGCAGCCGCCACCTTATGCCCCGCGAAGTGGCCGGCCATTACAGCGACGTGCTTTCCGTCAGGACACGCAGGACGTCTTCCCCATACCGTTCAAGCTTTGCAGGTCCCACCCCTGCCAGCCGGGCGAGCTCTTCGAGCGACGCTGGGCGTGCTTCGGCAATGGCCGTCAGGGTTGCGTCGGTGAACACCACGAATGCGGGCACCTCGGCGGAGAGGGCAACCTCCCGGCGCCAGTTACGGAGGGCGTCGAAGGTTTGTTCCTCGTAGCCCGGCGGACAGGAGTTGCACCGGCCCACTTTGCGTTCCGCCCCGGTGCCGAGCATGCTTCCGCAGACCCTGCACATGGCGGGAGCGGCGGCTTTCCTGCGGGTCACCGTCACCTTCCCCCGGGTGCTTGAACTGGCCACGGAGTCGGGACGCAATCCATCAAGGAACCTTGAGGGTTTGCGGTTGGCGCGGCCGCCCGGGGTCCGGGCGGTGGACCATGACAGGGACAGGTGTTCACGTGCCCGGGTGATTCCCACGTACAGGAGCCGGCGTTCCTCGTCCACCGATTCCGGGGAGTCGGCAAACGAAATGGGCATCAGCCCTTCACTGAGCCCCACCAGGAAGACGGCGTCCCATTCCAGGCCCTTGGCTGCGTGGAGGGAGGCAAGAGTTACACCCTGGACGGTGGGGGCGTGCTGCGCCAGGGAACGTTCCTGGAGTTCGTTGACGAAGTCGGCCAGGCTGAACTGTGTGCCCCGTACCTGGACCAGTTCATCCGCAAGGGCAACCAGCGCGGCCAGAGACTCCCAGCGCTCCCGGAGGGCCCCGCCGCTGTGCGGGGCCGCATCCGTGTAGCCAAGCGAGGAGACGATGTCGCGGACCAGCTGCCCGAGCGGCTGGGGGGAGTCCGTCTCGGCGACGGCCCGGGTGGCCGCGCGCAGCTGCAGGATGGCGTCGCGCACCTCCTTGCGGGCAAAGAACCGTTCACCGCCGCGCAGCTGGTAGCCGATGCCGGCGGCGGCGAGGGCCTGTTCGTATGCCTCGGACTGGCCGTTGGTGCGGAACAGGACAGCAACCTCGCTGGCGGGTGTCCCGGCGTCGAGCAGTGCCTTGATCTTTTGGGCAACCGTGGCGGCCTCCGCCTCGTCATCCGCACATTCCGTAAACTGCGGCGCCGGGCCTGCCGGCCGCTGGGCCACAAGCTGCAGGGGCGAGGCCCAGGCGGCGTCGGCCACGGGACCTCCGCTGCGCCTGCCCGCCAAAAGGTCGTTCGCGAGCTTCACCACCTGAGGCGTGGAGCGGTAGTCCCGGATGAGCTTGACCACGTTGGCCTGCGGATAGCGGGCTTTGAACTCCAGCAGGTGCTTAGGGGAAGCTCCGGTGAACGAATAGATGGTCTGGCTTGCGTCTCCAACAACGCAGAGCTCGTCGCGGCCGCCCAGCCAGAGTTCCAGGAGCCGCTGCTGCAAGGGGGAAACGTCCTGGTACTCGTCCACCACGAAGTGGCGGTACTGCTCACGGACGGTGGCAGCGACCTTCTCGTCCTCCTGGAGGATTCCCACCGTGATCAGCAGGACGTCCTCGAAGTCAATGACGTTGCGGTCGGTCTTGACGTCCTCGTAGGACTGGAAGACGCGGGCTACGGCGGTGAGGTCGAAGCCGCCCGGGGCTCCCCTGTCCTGCGCGTTTTCCAGGTAGTTTGCCGGCGTGAGCATGGACACCTTGGCCCATTCGATCTCCGAGGCGAGGTCGCGGATGGAAGCCCTGTCGGTGCTGAGCCGGAGCCGCCGGGCGGCCTCGGCCAGCATCTGGGCTTTGTGGTCCAGCAGGTTGGGCAGGGTACCGCCAACAGCCTGCGGCCAGAAAAACTGCAGCTGGCGCAGCGCCGCGGCATGGAAGGTGCGCGCCTGAACGTTTCCCGCTCCAAGGTCACGCAGCCGGCTGCGCATCTCGGCCGCAGCGCGGGCCGTGAAAGTCACGGCCAGCAGCCGCTGCGGCGAGTAGACGCCGGAATGGACGCCGTAGGCGATGCGGTGGGTGATGGCGCGGGTCTTTCCGGTCCCCGCCCCGGCCAGGACGCACAGCGGCCCGCTCAGGGTGCTGGCCACCTCCCGCTGCTCCGCGTCCAGGCCTCCCAGGATGCGGTCCTCAAGGGATGCTGCCCCGTCAAATTGTTCTGTAGTCACTTCTGCTGCTCTTTGTCTCGACTACCGCGTGCTGGAGTCTGGTGGATTCGTGGTGGGTCAGGCCTCGGCCAGGTCCCGGATGCGTCCGCCATACCAGTGCTCTATCAGCGAGCGGGCAATGGAAAGCCGGCTCGAAATGGTGATATCGCCGGCGAGTACAGCCTCCTGGAGTTCCTCCCGGCTGAACCAGCGCGCCCTGGTGACCTCAACGCCGTCGGGCCTTGCCTCGGCGTCTTCGGTGACGGCGGTAAATCCAAGCATAAGGGAGGCCGGGAACGGCCACGACTGCGATCCGAGGTACTGGCATGTGGTCACCCGGACTCCCACCTCCTCATAAATCTCGCGGACCACGGCCTGTTCGAGTGATTCCCCGGGCTCCACGAAGCCGGCCAGCGTGGAATAGTTCCTGGCGTCCAGCGGACCGCCGCCGCCCAGCAGCAGCCGTCCGTCCGGACCCACAACGGTAACGATGATGGCCGGGTCTGTCCGTGGGTAGTGTTCCGAGGAATCCGCAGGACACCGGCGGACCCAGCCGCCGGCCTCGACCTCCGTGGGGGTACCGCAGCGCGGGCAGTGGGTGTGCCCGGCGTGCCAGTTGGTGATGGCACTGGCCTCCACAAAGAGGGCAGTGTGTGTGGCGCTCAGCCCCGCTGCGACCTCGCGGAAGCCGGCCCAGCGGGCATCGGACGGGATCCCGGCTGTACCCGGAGCAACCTGCTCCGGGAGCACATAAAGCAGGAGCCCCGTTCCAGCCGGCAGATCCGAATCCGGAAGCGCGGAGCCCAGGTAGATGACCAGTTCAGGCGCCGACCCGGCTGCCGTGAGCTCCTGGAACAACGGCTGTGCGGCGGCTACGCACAGGCCGCCGCCCTGCACCAGGCCCTGCCGCCCGGACAGCACAACAGCGAGCGTTCCGGGACTGGCCAGTTGTTCGTCCACGATCCCCGGCGCCGTCCGGACGGCCGACCCGCGGTCCACCAGCGCCGGCCTGACGGGGAGGAGGGTGTCCATGAGGTGGTTCGCAGGCAGCGTTGCCGGCTGCCCCTGGTAGACCGGTGTAACAGACTCCGCATGGCTCATAGGTCCACCGTACTGACTGGGGCTGACAAATGACATTTCCAGCCGTCCCACCGCGGCACCACCCCCCCCCTATTTGCAGGTATCTCAAGACTCGCCGCCGCCGGACCGGCCTCCCGGCCCGCAGGCAATCTACCGTTGAAAGGTGAGAAGAAAAGCGATTGAACTGGCAGCCGTTGCAACCGCGGCAGTCCCCGGGCTGACACCGACGGCAGTTAGCTCTGCTCCGGACGACCCCGCGGACTTCGACTCAGCGCTGCTCCTCGACTCGGAAGGGAAGCGCTGGCGGGTCAGGTCGCCGCGCCACGCCGAGGCCAGCGCCCGCCTGGAAACAGAATTCCTGGTGCTGCGCGCCTTCGCGCCGGCCATCCGCGCCGAACTGCCCTTCCTGATGCCCACGGTTGCCGGCAGCGTGCGCCTGGGAAGCCTGAGCACTTTCGTGTACTCGCATCTGGGCGGCAGCACCCGCAGCGTTGAGGAACTGACGGCCGGGCCGGATGCCCTGGCCCGGGAAATCGGCGTGGCACTGGCGGCCATCCACGATCTGCCCCGCGCGATCGTCAGCAATGCCGACCTGCCCAGCTATACCCCCAACGAATTCCGGCAGCGCAGGCTGAACGAGCTGGACCAGGCCGCCACCACCGGAAAAATTCCTCCGGCCCTGCTGCTGCGCTGGGAGCACGCACTTGAGGACGTGTCCTTGTGGCGCTTCAATCCCTCCGTGGTGCACGGGGACCTGCATGAGGACAACCTTCTCGTGGAGGGCTCCCGGGTCACCGCCGTGACCGGCTGGACAGACCTCCGCATCGGCGACCCCGCCGACGACTTTGCCTGGCTGGTGGCATCCAACGAGCAGGACTTCGTGGGCGCCGTCCTGGCCGCTTACACCGCCGGCCGCCGCGACAAGCCCGACAAGCACCTGCTTCGGCGGGCAGCGCTGTCGGCCGAATTCGCCCTGGCCCAGTATCTGGTCAAGGGCATCGCGGCCGGCGATGCCACCATGGTGGCGGAGGCGGAAGAGATGTTGGCCACCCTGGCCAGCGACATTGCAGAGCACGGCGGGCAGCCCATCAGCATTGAGCCCCTTCCGTCCCCGGCGGCTGCCACGGTCCCCGCCGAGGCTGCGCCTGCTTCCGTGGAACCTGCAGCGGGGGCAGGGGCTGGCCCCGGGTTACGGGCGGCCGACGGCGATGTGCCGGCAGCGGTGCCTCCGGTCACCGTCTTTCCGGTACCGGCAGTCCAGCCGGCCGTGCACGTGACCCCTATCCCCGTCGACCCCACACCTGCACCTGCAACTCCCCCGGCCGGCACCGGGGGCGGCGCCCCTGACGCACCAGGTGGTCCGGATGACACGTCGACGGCTGCCCTCACCATTGTTGAGGCCAACAAGCGCTAGCCTCGGGGCGCGAGACAGCTAAAGGACGTCCACGACGCACTTTCAGGCAGAGGTGAAGGCAGCCGCCACCATCTCCTCCAGCTGGTCAGCGGATGCGAGGTCATGCGGCCGCACGATCTTGTTGTCTGCAACGTAGAAGAAGGCCGCCCGGACATCCTCCAGTGGCACGCCTTTCAGCCGCGACCACGCCAGCCGGTAGACGGCAAGCTGCACCGCCCGGGTCCGCAGCTGGGGCCCGGACGGCCGCCGTCCGGTCTTCCAGTCCACCAGGTCCCAGCGGCCGTCCGCGTCCTGGAAGACGGCGTCGATCCGTCCACGGACCACAACGTCACCTACGCGGGTCTCCACCGGGACCTCAACAAAAGCCGGGGAGCGGTGGGCCCACGGGGAGGACCTGAAGGTGGCCACCATGGCGTCGAGGTCGTAGGCCGCATCGATGTGGTCATCGGAACCCGGCGCCTCGCCAAGGTCCAGCATGCCTGCACTCCCGAAGTACTCTTCCACCCACGCGTGGAAGGCTGTTCCCTTCCGTGCCGACATGCCCGGTTCACGCGGCACCGGCCTGCGGAGCCGCCAGAGCACCGCCTCCGGGTCTTCGTTGAGGTCCACAAGTGTGGATGCGGAAATATGGGTGGGAAGGTGCACCTCCTGGGCGGACGACTTCCTTGCCCGGCGTTCCAGCAGCAGTGCTGCTTCCCTCGCCCAGCCGGCAGCCGGACCGCTGAGCTGCGGAGCCGGGACCATCATGAAGTTGTCCTGGCCGGATAGAGCATTCGCGGGCGCTCCGGCATCCGGCAGGGGCAGGGCCCGCTCATGGGGCAGGGCCCTTCCATGGTGCATGGACTCCAGGGCAGCTGCCACCCGGGCGGACGCCCGTTCCATGGCATCCCTGCGGCCCGTGCCAAGGCGGAGGCGCCCACCCGTCCGGGGATCCACCGGCCCCTCCAAGGGATCGTAGGGCCAGCCGGCCACCTCCACATCGAGGGTCAGCGGGCTGGCCTCCGGCAACGAAGCCTCCTCCACAGACCGCGGGTGGATGCCTGCCTGCACCGGGAGACCTTCGCGGGCCGGCGCAGCCAATGGCTCCAGCTCGGCCAGGAACTGTGACATGTCGGCCCGCCCGGACCTCGACCCCACCCAGGCTGCGCTGGACGCCCAGAGGACGTGCTTGGCCCGGGTGTACGCCACGTAGGCCAGGCGGCGTTCCTCCGACTCCCCGTGCGCCTGGACGGCTGCCTTGAAGTCCTTTTCCGCGTCCAGCCATCCTTTTTGGTCCGGCTGGTCCAGGTCCCACTGGGGCAGGTCTGCCCGGTCGCCGCGCAGCGGCCAGGGCAGGGCCGCGGATCCGCTGCTCCAGCGCGAGTCACGGTCGCTGGGAAAGTCCTTGGCATTCAGGCCCGGAACAAAGACAACATCCCATTCCAGCCCTTTGGAGGCATGCACGGTGAGCAGCTGGACCGCCTCACGGTTGACATCGCTTGGCGGTGCTTCCAAGCCGTTTTCTTCAGCTGATGCCGCTTCCAGCCAGGACAGGAAGGCGAGGATGTCCACGCGCTGTGAGGTGCGCAGGAAGCCGGCCGCTGCATCCTGGAAGGCGTCAAGGTTCCGGCGGGCCTGGTGGATGCTGATGCCCGGCCTGGCGGCGACCTCGATGTCAAGGAGCATGGCCCTCTCCACTTCTCCCAGCAGCGTGGTGAGGTCGTCCCCCAGGTAGCCCCGGAGCTGGCGCAGCTCCGCCGAAAGCCGAAGCATCCGTCCGCGTGCGGCCGGGGTGAGGGACCTGCCGTTCGATGAGGTCCACCCCTCGCGCGGCAGCCAGTCCAGGGCTTCAACGAGGCTGGCGGTGTCCGTCAGGTCGCCTTCCAGGACGGCCGGTTCGGCATCCGGGACGGTGTCATCAGCCGCTCCGGCCTGGCCGCGTCTCCGGGCGAGCTGGCTGGACCAGTCCCTCAGCGCCATCAAATCTGCCGGGCCTATCCGCCAGCGGGCCCCCGCGAGCAGGCGCATCAGCGCGTCGGAGCGGCCGGGGTCGGCGAGGACGCGCAGGGTGGCCACTAGATCCACGATTTCCGGGGTATCGAGGAGGCCGCCGAGACCGACAATCTCGTAGGCGATGCCTCGGGCCTCCAGTTGGCGCCGGATGGGTTCCATTTGCGCACGGCGCCGGCACAGCACGGCGATGGCGGGCGGAACCGGGGAACCGTCGGGCTTGAGCTCAAAGTCCGTCACACGGTATTTGAGGATGTCGTCAGCGAGCGCGGCAGCTTCGTCCACGTCGCTGGCAAACCGGCCCAGCACCACGGATCCTGCCGCCGCGTGCGGACTGGGCTGCAGCGGCGGAACTTCGGGGGCCACGGCCCCTCCCCCGCCGGCGGGGCCGCGCTGCGCGGCCGCCCGTCCCAGGGACTCGGACATGACGTTGGCCGCGGCCAGGATCGAGCGGCCGTTCCGCCAGGCCGTCGTCAGGTAGGACGTCGGCGCAGGAGCCCAGGTCCCGGTGTCCTCCGCTGGACGCTCCCCCGCGGCGCCTTCTTCCGACCCCTGGGGGGCCGTCTCCAGCCTCACCGGAAACTCCCGGACAAAATGGAAGAGCTGCCCGGCCGAGGCTCCGCGGAATCCGTAGATCGACTGGTTGGGATCACCCACGGCCGTCACCGCATGTCCGCCGCCGAAGAGCCTTGAAAACAGGACGAGCTGGGCGTGGGACGTATCCTGGAACTCGTCCAGCAGCACCACCTTGTAGCGCTGCCGCTCCATCTGCGCAGCCAGGGGGACTTCGCGTGCCACTCGGGCAGCGAGGGCCACCAGGTCGCCGAAGTCCAGCGCACCGCGGGCCCGTTTGGCCCCTGCATAGCGTCCCACCATGTCGGCCACGGAAGCCCTGGTCCGCAGCATTCCGGCGAGATCGGCCGCTGCCTGCGGGGGATTCTTCTTTTTGTCGGCAAGGTAAGGAAGTGACTCGAAGTCGGACAACCGCGCCATCAGCCAGGCCTCGACGTCCTCGGGTTCTTGGAGGTGCTCGGCGCATTCACCGGCCAGCTGGATGACTGCCTTCACCAGCGTGGACTTTGCTGCCCGGAAATGTCCGTATTCGCCGTCGTAGGCCTCCACGACCTCGCTGGCCAGCTGCCAGGCCTGCGCACCGCCCAGCAGGACCACATCACGCTCCACCCCCAGCCGGAGCCCGTAGTCGGAGACGATGCCGCTGGCGAACGAGTGGTAGGTGGACACCTTCGGTTCCAGGGCGTCGCTGCTGAGCAGCCCCTCGGGGAAAACCGTGTGACCCCTTTCCCGGCCAACCGTGTCCTGGGCCATCTTGTCCTGGGCAACCAGCCGCTGGAGGGCAGCCAGCTTCGCACGGATGCGCGATGCCAGCTCACCGGCAGCCTTCCGGGTAAAGGTCACACCCAGGACTTCTTCCGGCCTGACCCACCCGTTGGCCACGAGCCACACCACGCGGTCCGCCATGGTGGCTGTCTTCCCCGATCCTGCCCCCGCAATAACCAGCCGCGGGGTCAGCGGCGACGAAATGATCGCCGACTGTTCCGGCGTCGGCACGTTTTTTTCACCCAGCAGCGCGGAAAGCTCTTCCGGGCTGAACCGCGGCCGGGGCGGTGTGGCGGCCGGTGCTGCTTCCCGGGCAGCCAAGGCCAGGGCGCCTGAAGGCCCGGCGGCAAGGGACGACCCCTGCTCTTGCACGTCCTGCATCATTCAGTCACTTGCCTTCCACGCACGCACAACGGACAAACTTCGGGGAGCCGGCAGCCGTGGCCGCCGTGGCTGCCTTTGGATGGATCGTGCCGCGCTTCGAAGGCGCTGCCGCCCATCACCGAAGCTGCATCCTTCACCATGTCCAGGGCCCAGTTGTCCTCCTGATCGATCGGGTCCTGCTGCTGGATGGCCGGATTTTTTGCTCCGGTTCCGAGCTGGGCCAGTACCGCCCCGCCGGGTACCGGTCCCGCCTGGCCGCCCGGACCGTCGTCGAACCCGCCGGCAAGCACCGCTGCCTGGTAGGCACCCAGCTGCGGATGCCGCGCCAGCTCCCCCTTGCCGGGCTGACGTTTCCCCGTCTTCAGGTCCACGATCACCAGACGGCCCTCAGCGTCGATCTCCAGCCGGTCCACCTGGCCGCGCAGGACGGCGTCGCGGTCCGGGGCATCATCAACAGGGACCGTTCCAAGCGCCACCTCGAAATCCTGCTCCACGCCTGCGAGGCTCCTCCCCTCGCTCCGCATCAGGAGGACATACTGGGCCAGCTTTCGCACCATGGACTCGGCACGCTGGAAATCAAGCCTGCCCTCCCAATTGTCCTTCATTCCCAGCGCGGGCCAGCGCCGGACGAGTTCCGCGACGTACTCGGAGCCGGAGGCGTCCGGGAGTTCCTGGGCAATCGCGTGGACCAGGGTGCCCAGGCTCCGTGCGAAGTCGGTGGCAGCCTCACCTCCTGCGGCCTGGACGAACCAGTCGAGCGGTGATTTTTGGACTGTCTCAACTTTTGACGGTGACACGAACACCGTGCCGCCGGGTGGAACCACCGCCGCTTCGGAGCTCAGCGGGGGAAGACCCCACCAGCTCTGCGGATGCGCGCCCGGAACGGGCGGCTCCGCCCTGGCCAGGCGTGCAAGCACCCTGGCCGCTTCCTCCGCCTGCGGAGCGTCATGTCCGTCCAGCTGGGCGTGCTGCCGCAGTTCGGCAACAAGCGCGCGGAGCGTCATGGGACGCTCAACGGGAGTGAAGCCGCGGGTTTCCTGGCCGGGAGCCAGGGGCGCCACATAGTCGAGGAACGAGGACGGCTGGTCGTCTTCGGAGGATACGGCGGTGCAGAGCAGCAGTTCGCGGGCACGGGAGACTGCTGTGGAGAAACTCCGGAGCTCGTCATACCGGATATCGCGAAGCCGGCTTAGGGGATCCCGTTGCAGGGCGTAGCCTGGGCCGTGCTCCACGGCATCGCTGTACAGGGTGCTTCCAAGCAGCTCGCCGCGGAGCCGTGTGTTGGGCCAGACGCCCTCCTGGAGGCCGGCAACAATCACCACCGGCCATTCACGTCCGGCTGCGCTGGCAGGCGTCATCAGCTCGACGGCGTCGTCCACCTGTGCGCGTGCGGCAAGGGTGTCCATGGGCAGCTCCTGGTTCAGGAGATATTCAAGGAACTGCTCAGGACCCGCACCGGGCACCTGGTCAACGTAACGCTCCGCGGTGTGGAAAAGCGCCATCATGGCATCCAGGTCGCGGTCCGCGCGTGCTCCGTGCGGTCCGCCCGAAAGGGCCGTCTCCGTCCAGGCGCCGGCGAGCCCGGTGGAGTTCCAGAGGGCCCAGAGGACTGACTCGGCGTTGGCGCCGGGTTCAGCAGCCGCCCTGCTGCCTGCCTGGATCATGCGTGCCGCCCGGCGTGCGGCGCGGCCCTCGATGCCAAGGGTTGACAGCGCATTAGGCTCCAGCAGCGCTTCGACCAGCAGTGCGTCGCTGGTACGGCCTCCGCCGCCCAGGATTTCTTCCCTTCTCAGCGATTGCCGCAACCGGCGGAGCTCGATGGACGTCGCACCGCCGATCCGCGAGGTCAGGAGCGATACTGCGGCTTCGGGGGTGAGCAGTGCCGGGTCCAGCGCGATGGCGAAGGCATCAAGCAGCGGACGGACGGCCACCTCGTCCCGGACAGCGGACTCTGCCACGGGGACACGCACGGCGATCCCCTGTCCGGACAAATACCGCTGGAACTCGCTGACCTGGGCGCCGTTGCGCACAATGACCGCGACGTCGGCCAGGTCACGGCCGTGGTTGATGTGCTGGTCCAGGATCCGCTGGGCCACGTACCGCAGTTCGTGCACGGCGGACGGAACAAGGTGTGCCTCCACTGCCCCTTCCGGGCTGTCGCCGCCGGGCTGGTCGAGGCGCCTGGCAAGCTGGCCGCCCGCCCGCTGGGAGATCCGTCCGGCGACACTTAGCCAGGCTTCGGAAACCCTGGTCCCCTGCCGGTGGGCATACCGCAGCGGACGCTCCACCACAGGCGCCCCCGGCGACAGCAGGTGCGGCAGTTCCGCGACGAGGTCCGGCCTTGCCCCGCGGAAGCCCTGGACGACGGTGTCCGGGCAGAAGGCCACGAAGGAGTCCTTGCCTCCGGCTATGTCGGCCAGCAACTCAAAGACTGCGGGGTTGGCCTCCTGGATGTCGTCCACGAGGATGACCTGCAGGCGCTCCCGTTCCGCGGCCAGGAACGCAGGAAAATCCTGGAACACCTGCCGGGCGGCCGTGATGATCCCGGCGGGGTCGAAAGCCTCCGGCATCCGAAGGTCCAGGACATCCCGGTACTCGGAATACAGCGCGGCAGCGGCAAGCCAGTCAGGCCTGCCGCAGTCACGTCCGAGCCGCACCACGTCCTCCGGAGTGCGCCCTGATTCAATGATCCGGTCAAACAACTGCCGGACTTCCTGCCGGAAGCCGCGCGTTTCCAGCGCCCCCTCCATATCGGCAGGCCAGGGCAGTTCCAGGCCCGGGAGGCGGTGTCCTTCAAGGAGTTCCTTGATGATGAGGTCCTGCTCAGGCCCGGAGAGGAGCCTCGGCGGCCTGGACAAGGAAAGAAGCCCTTCAGCTTTGGCGCGCCTGATGACATCGAAGGCGTAGGACGCCCAGGTACGCGCCGGCGTTGTGCTCAGGCTCCTGTCCAGCCGTGCGGTGAAGCGGTCGCGGAGGGTGTCGGCTGCGAGGCGGCTTGGTGCCAGGATCAGCATGCGCTCTGGATCCACGCCGTCCCGGAACACCCGGCGGACGGCGGCCTCGACGAGGGTGGTGGTCTTACCGGTTCCCGGGGCACCGGGCATCAGTACCGGCCCGGCCCCCTGGGGTACATCAACCGCGGCCTGCTGGTCCGCCGACAGCAGCGGCTCTGCCGCATGGACGTGGCGGGGTGGCAGCAGCTTCAGGCCTGTCGCGGCCGGTCTTCCCTGGCTGCGGTCCGTGCTGCCGGCTCCAGGGCCCGCCGTTGTGTCAGCATCAGGTGCAGGACCTTCCGCGGAATCGTCCCTGTACTCGTCACGTGGGCCGGTGAAGGGCGTTGTTACTGTCACACAGACATTCCATCATCAGCCACCGACAATCCATGCAGCCGCCGCTCCAGCTCCTCGGCAACGGCATCAATCACGTCCAGTTCATCTTCGGCGGGCGCCCACCGGGCGGCCTGAAGATCCACACGCCAGCGTCCTTCCCGGGTCCGCTGGTATTCCAGATAGGCACCAAGGAGGGGCGTCCCCTCGGCAAGGTAGTGGCGGAGGGCCTCTGCCTCGTGCCCGGCAGGTGCATGGCCGCTCGCCTTGAGGATCCGCCACCAGGGCACGCCGCTCCCGTAGTGGCTCATGACGGCGCCCACCTGCCTGGGGCCGCCGGACCCCAGCAGCTCGGCAACGTCGCCGTACGCCACGGCGGATGCGGCGGGCACCAGTTCCACGACGGCCAGCACCGCCTCCACGTACTCAATCCGCATTGATCCAATCTAGCGGCAGTGGCGCTCCACGGAATTGTCAGTGGTGCCCTTTAGCGTTGACATATGAGCACCTGGAACACCCTCCCCCGCGCAGCTTTCGACCTGGAAACCACGGGCCGCAACTCGCGGGCTGCACGTATTGTCACGGCCTCCGTAACGGTGGTGGACCATAACGGCGACGTCATCAGGGAACATGAGTGGCTGGCCGATCCCGGGGTGGAGATTCCCACGGAAGCCAGCGACGTACACGGTGTCACCACCGAAAAGGCCCGTCGGGAAGGCAGGCCCGCGCATGAGGTGACGCAGGAACTTGCCGCAGTCCTGCAGGACCTTTTTGACACGAACATCCCCGTCATCGCTTTCAACGCAAGCTACGATTTCACTGTCCTGGCCGCGGAATCGGCGCGCTACGGCGTGCCCCAGCTAAGCCGCTTCCCGGTCCTGGATCCCTACATCATGAACAAGCAGGTGGACCGCTACCGGAAGGGCAAGCGCACCCTGACGGCGCTGTGCGAGGAGTATGGCGTGGTCCTGGACAATGCCCACACCTCTGCGGCCGATGCCCTGGCAACGCTGCGGGTCCTGGACGCCATGGCCGGCAAATTCCCAAAGCTGATGATGCCCGCGAGCCAGCTCCACCAGCTGCAGGTGGACTGGGCCACCAGCCAGGCGGCAGACTTCCAGGGCTACCTCCGGAAGACCAAGCCGGCTGCCGTCATCGAGGGCGACTGGCCGGTACTTCCCCCGCAGGACGCGAGCCTCGGCGGTTTCTGACATAGTGCTGCCGCGCGGATGCGAGGCAAGTCACAGTAACAGGGCTTCACATAGGCGGGCAGGCAACCACCTCCGGTATTCGGCGCCACCTTGCCCGGACCGCTCGGTCGAAGCGCAGTATTGCCCAAACATCGAATAATATTTGCTCCTGAGCATGCCGCCGGTGCGTTTGTTTGAAAGTTCACCGAAAAACCCCAGGTGAGAGAATAAAGTTTTGCGGTCACCCCTGCCTTGCCGTGCTTGAACAGCGCCGGGCAGGTGCCAGGCGCCACCAGCGCAGCCTCGCGGCCCGGTTGACTAATGACTCAGATGAAAGCGACAACCTGATGAAAATCAAAGCGATGAAGTGGCTCACCACGGCTCCCGTGGCACTCGCCCTGGCTGTCTCCCTCGCCGCCTGCGGCTCAGGGTCCGCCGAGCCGTCGGGGACACCCACGGACGCCCTCGCCGGCAGCGACCAGCAGACGCTGGACAAGTACACCACCGCCGACGTCACCCCGATCGACCAGATCGACACAACCAAGCTGGGCCTGAACACCGAAGGCAAGCTTGAGGTGGGCACGCTGTCCGACGCCCCGCCAAACATCTTCATTGACCCCTCGGGCAAGTTCACGGGCTACGACAACGAACTGCTGCGCGCGATCGCCGGCAAGCTCGGCCTCGAGGTCGAATTCGTCGCCACCGATTTCTCGGCACTCCTGTCCCAGGTCCAGACCAAGCAGTTCGACGTCGGGTCCTCCTCCATCTCCACCACGGACGCCCGCCGCCAGAACGTCGGTTTCACCAACGGCTACGACTTTGGCTTCATGGCCGTGGTTGCCAAGACCGACAGCGATGTCAAGGGCTTCGCCGACCTCACCGGCGACCTCCGCATCGGCGTGGTCCAGGGCACCGTCCAGGACGACTACGTCACCAACACCCTCAAGCTCGAGCCGATCCGCTTCCCGGACTACGCCACCGTGTACGCCAACGTACGCAACGGCCAGGTGGACGCCTGGGTGGCGCCGTCCCAGCAGGCCACGGGCCAGGTCAAGGAAGGCGACGGCACGGTCATCGCCGAATCCGTCGTCAACACGCAGAACTTCACGGCCTACGCCGTGGCCAAGGACAACCAGCCGCTGATCGACGCGCTGAACTCCGGCCTGGACGCCGTAATCGCCGACGGAACCTGGTCCAAGCTGACCAAGGAGTGGTACCCGGACCGCGAAATGCCGGCCGACTGGAAGCCGGGCAGCAAGGCCGCCACGGTTCCGCAGAGCTGATTGAGCCGGGACGTTTATGGATCTCCTGGACCAACTGGCCGACACTTTCTTCAACTGGGAGGAAATGGCCAAAGTCATTCCCGCCCTGCTCATGGTGGGCCTGCCCAACACGCTGATACTGGCTGTGGCTTCCGGCATCTTCGGTTCCCTGCTGGGTCTCGCGCTGGCCATGATGGGCATTTCCCGCAACGCGGGAGCCCGGTGGGTGGCACGTATCTATACCGACATCTTCCGTGGCCTGCCCGCCATCCTGGTGATCCTGGTCATCGGCATCGGGCTCAGCCCCATCGCCAGGGAAATCACCGGGTCCCGGAACCCGTACCCCCTGGGCATCCTGGCTTTGACCCTGATCGCGGCTGCCTACATCGGTGAAATATTCCGTTCGGGTATCCAGAGCGTTGAGAAGGGCCAGCTGGAGGCATCCCGGGCGCTGGGCTTCAGCTACGGCAGTTCCATGCGCCTGGTGGTGGTGCCGCAGGGAATCCGGCGGGTCCTGCCCGCACTGGTGAACCAGTTCATCTCGCTGCTGAAGGATTCTTCGCTGGTGTTCATGCTTGGCCTCGCTGCTTCGGACCGGGAAATCTTCCGGATCGGAAATGACGCCATGGCCAACACCGGAAACCTGTCACCGCTGGTGGCGGCCGGGGTACTGTACCTGATCCTGACCGTTCCGCTGACGCACTTCGTGAACTTCATCGACAACCGGCTGCGGACCGGCAAGCCGGAAAAGAAGGAACCGGACGAGCTGGCAGCGCCTATCGGCAAGGGGGCACAGGCATGACGGAATTCGCTTCCGGAACCCTGACCGGCAAGAACCTGCACCTTTCTTTCGGCCACAACCATGTTCTCCGCGGCATTGACCTGCATGTGGAGAAGGGCACCACGGCCTCCGTGATCGGCCCGTCGGGATCCGGCAAGTCAACGCTGCTGCGCGTGATGAACCGGCTGATCGAACCCGACCAGGGCGACATCCTCCTGGACGGCCGTTCGGTGCTGAAGGACAACCCTGACGAACTCCGCCAGCGGATCGGCATGGTGTTCCAGCAGTTCAACCTGTTCCCGCACAAAACGGTGGTGGACAATGTGTCCCTGGCGCTGCGGAAGCTGCGGAAGCTGTCCAAGGAGCAGGCCCGCGCCGAAGCCCTGGAACAGCTGGACCTGGTGGGCCTGAAGCACAAGGCCGACTCCCGGCCGGCCAACCTTTCCGGTGGACAGCAGCAGCGTGTGGCCATCGCCCGGGCCCTGGCCATGAAGCCTGAGGTCATGTTCTTCGATGAGGCGACCTCTGCCCTTGACCCGGAACTCGTCAAAGGCGTCCTGGCGCTGATGGCCGACCTGGCCAAGGGTGGCATGACCATGGTGGTGGTGACCCACGAGATGGGATTCTCCCGCAACGTGTCGGACACCGTGACCTTCATGGATGCCGGCGTCGTCGTGGAATCCGGCCCGCCGGAGCAGATCTTCACCGCGCCCCGGACGGACCGGCTGAAGGGCTTCCTCTCGGACGTCCTCTAGGTTCACAGGCAGGCACCGACAGAAAATCCCCGCCTCCTGGACATTGCCCCCTTGCACGCAAGGGGGACTTGTCCGGAAGGCGGGGATTTCTTTGTGTTGAGGAAGGGCGAACGACGGCGGAGCTAGGCTTGCGCCGCGGCGGCAGCTTTCGCTGCAGCCGGCAGTGCGTCGAAGATCCGGTTCATCGCGGTGTCATCGTGTGCGGCGGAGAGGAACCAGGCTTCGAAGACCGACGGCGGCAGGTATACCCCGGCCTCCAGCATCGAGTGGAAGAACGGCGCATAGCGGAAGCTCTCCTGCGCCTGGGCATCGGCGTAGTTGTGGACGCCGTTGGCCGAGGTGCCGAACGCCACCGAGAACAGGTTGCCGGCGAACTGGATGGAGTGGTCCACCCCGGCGGAGTCCAGGGCGCTGGACAGTGCCGAGGAAAGTTCCAGCGAGCGGACATCGATAAAGGAGTAGACGTCCCGGGTGGCGTGGGTCAGGGTGGCCACACCGGCCGCCATCGCCACCGGGTTTCCGGAGAGCGTTCCGGCCTGGTAGACGGGCCCCGTGGGGGCCAGGTAGTCCATGACGTCGGCACGACCGCCGAGGGCCGCCGTCGGCATTCCTCCGCCGATGACCTTGCCGAAGGTGAGCAGGTCCGGGGTCCACGGCTCGGCGGCGTCCGGCGCTCCGCCGGTAAGCCCCCAATAGCCTGAGTAGCCGGTACGGAAACCGGTGAGCACCTCATCCACGATGAGCAGTGCCCCGTGCTCACGGGTGATGCGTGACAGGCCGAGGTTGAAGCCCTCCCCCGGGGTCACCACGCCCATGTTGGCGGGGGCGGCTTCGGTGATCACGGCCGCGATGTTCTGCCCGTGGGCGGCGAAGGCTTCCTTGACGGCGGTGAGGTCGTTGTAGGGCAGCACCAGGGTTTCGGCGGCGGTGGCCTCCGTGACACCCGCGGAGCCGGGCAGGGCGAGGGTGGCGACGCCGGAACCTGCAGCCGCGAGGAGTCCGTCCAGGTGGCCGTGGTAGCAGCCGGCGAACTTGATGATGAGGTTGCGTCCCGTGAAGCCGCGCGCCAGGCGGACGGCGGTCATGGTGGCCTCGGTGCCGGTGGACACCATCCGGAGGCGTTCGACGGCGGGAACGCGTTCCTTGACGATTTCGGCCAGGTTCGCCTCATCCGGGGTGGAGGCGCCGAAGGAGAGTCCGCGGTCCACGGCTGCGTGGACCGCGTCCAGCACGGCGGGGTGGGCGTGGCCCAGCAGCGCCGGACCCCAGGAGCAGACCAGGTCCACATATTCCTTGCCGTCGGCGTCGGTCAGGTACGGACCCTTGGCCGAGACCATGAAGCGCGGCGTTCCGCCCACGGACCCGAAGGCACGGACCGGCGAATTGACCCCGCCCGGCATGAGCTGGCGGGCGCGGTCGAAAAGTTCCTCGTTGCGAGGGTTGCTGGAAGTCATGGATCCTATTCTCTCAGGTGGCCGGCGCTGTCTTTTGCCGGGTGCGTCAGGTGCCGAGCAGTTCTGCCACGCGGGGTGCCACCGCCGTGCCCATCAGCTCAATGGAGCGCATCATGGCGGAGTGCGGCAGCGGCCCGTTGCTGTATTTGAGGTCGAACCGGTCGACCCCCAGGTTTTGTTTCAGCAGGACGATCTTCCGGGCCACCGTCTCGGGAGAGCCGACGTAGAGGGCGCCCTCGGGTGCGCACAGGGCGTCGAACTCGCCCCTCCCCGCCGGTCCCCAGCCCCGCTCGGCGCCAAGTTTGTTCCGCAGCTTCAGCCAGTGCGGGAAGAGTTCTTCCCTGGCCTGCTCGTCGGTGTCGGCCACGTGTCCGGGTGAATGGGTGGCCACCTGCTGCATGGGGTGGCCGTACTTGGCCATGGCTTCCCGGTAGAGGTCCACAAGCGGACGGAAGGCGCGCGGTTGCCCGCCGATGATGGCGAAAATGATGGGGTAGCCGTACTGGGCGCAGCGCAGCACGGATTCCGGTGTGCCGCCCACTCCGATCCAGGTGGGCAGCAGGTGGCGCTCCAGCGGCGGGTACACGCTCAGCCCGGACACGGCGGGCCTGGTGCGGCCTTCCCAGTGCACCGGTTTCTGCGCCCGGACCTTGTCGAACAGCTCGAGTTTCTCCTCGAACAGGACCTCGTAGTCGGCCAGGTCCAGTCCGAACAGCGGAAACGATTCGATGAAGGAGCCACGGCCCAGCATGACTTCGGCACGGCCGTTGGAGATGGCGTCCACGGTGGAGAACCGCTGGAACACCCTGATGGGATCATCGGAACTCAGGACGGTAACCGCCGAGCCCAGGCGGATCCGGGTGGTGCGGGCGGCAGCGGCGGCGAGGAAGACTTCCGGAGCGGACACCGCGTAGTCCTTGCGGTGGTGCTCGCCCACGCCAAAGGCATGGAGTCCGACGGCGTCCGCCAGCTGGGCCTCTTCGAGCAGCTGGCGCAGCACCCGGGCATGCGGCTGCGGGCTTCCGTCCGGGTTCTCACCGACATCGCCGAACGTGTTCAGGCCCAGGAGGATCCGGCCAGGTCCCACCGGGGCGGTGGGGCCCTCGGGACCCGCTGCGGATCGGGGAGCCGGGGTGTCGGTCATCAGGACTCCTTCAGCCAGCCGGCCAGTTCGGCGGCCCAGTAGGTCAGGACCATGTGGGCGCCGGCGCGCCGGATGCCCAGCACGGACTCGTTGATGGCGGCGCGCCGGTCGATCCAGCCGTTGGCGGCGGCGGCCTCGATCATGGCGTACTCGCCGGAGATCTGGTACGCCGCCACCGGTACCGGGCTCATGGCGGCGACATCGGCCACGATGTCCAGATAGCTCATGGCCGGTTTGACCATCACGATGTCGGCCCCCTCTGCGAGGTCCAGTTCCACCTCGCGAAGGGCCTCAGTGCGGTTTCCGGCGTCCATCTGGTAGGTCCGCCGGTCGCCTTTCAACTGGGAGTCGACAGCTTCACGGAACGGACCGTAGAAAGCGGAGGCGTACTTGGCGGAGTACGCGATAACGGATGTGCTGGTGTGGCCCGCACCGTCCAGGGCGGAACGGATGGCGGCGATTTGGCCGTCCATCATGCCGGAGGGGCCCAGCATGTGGGCGCCGGCGTCAGCCTGGGCCACGGCCATGCGTGCGTAAATCTCCACGGTGCGGTCATTGTCCACGTAACCGTCGGCGTCGAGCACGCCGCAATGGCCGTGGTCCGTGAATTCGTCCAGGCACACGTCGCTCATGACCACCAGGTCGTCTCCCACCTCGGCGCGCACGTCCCTGATGGCCTTGTTCAGGACGCCATCCGGGTCGAGGGACGCCGTTCCCTCGGCGTCCCGGGTTTCCGGGATGCCGAACAGCATGATGCCGCCCAGCCCGAGCTCCACCGCTTCAGCAGCAGCACGCTTCAGGGTTTCCGTGGTGTGCTGGACAACGCCCGGCATGGAGGTGATGGGGTTGGGTTCCGTGAGGCCTTCACGGATGAAGGCGGGAAGGATTAGTTCCGCCGGTGCCAGGCGGGTTTCGGCGGTCAGCCGGCGCATGGCAGGCGTGGTGCGCAGGCGGCGGGGGCGGTGGCTGGGAAAAGTCATGGTCCTGTCCTTGGCGTTGGTTCGGGCGGTGAGTGGGTGGCCGCTGGCGGGCGTCCCGCGTGTCAGGGTGGTTCTCCGCCTGCATCCTCCGCTGCGATGAGCGCTGCCGCGACGGCGGCTACAAGCCCTGCCGGCGACGGCTCAGCCGCGATGGCAGCCACCGGTATGCCCAGCGCGGCGGCCTGGTCCGCCGTCGAACGCCCAATGGCCACGAACCGGCACCCGAGCAGCGGGGACAGCCCATGGATGCGCCGGGCGGCGCTGGGGGAAGCGGCAATGACGGCGTCGAGGCGGCCATCCGCAAGTTCAGCTGCGGCGCTTTCAGGTGTCAGCAGGGCGTACGACGGCGGCTGCAGGGCCGCTCCCCCGCCTTCCGCCGGGATGGCCAGCCTGCGCTCCGCCGCGGCGGGGTAGTCGACCGTGCGGTATGCGGTCACTGACGTCACGGAACTTCCGGCTGCCGACAAGCCTTCCGCCAGGCGCGGTGACGCGATGTCGGCCTGTGGCAGCAGGACCTTGCCGCCCGCTTCCGGCCACACAGCGAGCAGGCCTGCCGCGGACTGGTCATCCGCTGGTGTCAGTGCCACGGCCAGCCCCCGGTCCTCCAGGAGTTTGCGCGTCGCCGCCCCCACCGCGGCTATGCGGGTGGCAGCCGGGATCCACTGGGCAGGCACCAGTCCACGTTCGGCGGCTTTGGCCGTGAGCACATGGACTGTGGTGGCGCTGCTGACCACCAGCCAGTCGAAAGCCCCGGCGCCCAGGGCATCGCAGGCCACATCGAGGGAGTGCTGGTCCGGTGCACGCTCGAAGTCGATCAAGGGCAGCAGGAGTGCGCTGGCACCTGCATCCTGCAGCGCGTCCACGAGGGCCAGCGACCGCTCCGGGCTGCGCGTGATCAATACCCGCGCCCCGGCCAGTGGCCGCTCCCGCGGCCGATCCTTGTCCCGCATGTTTATCCGCGTCCCGGCCGGGCCTGCCGGACGCACTGGACAGGCAATCGCATGGCCGGAATCAGGAGGCCTGCAGGTCTGCGATGTCCGCGGCACCGGCGGCCAGCAGGACTTCGGCCAGTTCAATGCCCAGCAGCGTGGCACCCACCTCAGTGAGGCCGTCGGTTGCGCGCTTATCCCGGACCGAGGCCGTGCCGTCCACGGCGCACACCACGGCTTCCAGGTAGAGCATGCTGCCCTTGCGGAAGGCGTAGGCGCCAACCGGTGCCGCGCAGCCGGCCTCCAGGCGGGCCAGCAGGGCCCGTTCAGCCGTGACCGCGAGCCGGGTGTCCGGATCGTCAAGTGCACTGAGCGCCTGGGCCAGGACGTCCTTGGAGCCCTCGGCAGAGCCGGGGCGGGGCGGGGCGTCGGCCGTGCGGCACTCGATGGCCAGCGACCCCTGCCCGGCGGCGGGAAGCATAACGTCCGTTTCGAGGAACTCGCTGACGGTATCCAGCCTGCTGATGCGTTCCAGGCCTGCGGCGGCCAGCACCACGGCGTCCAGGTCGCAGGACTTGCCGGGCACCACGTCGGTGACGGCGTTGCCCGGCAGCCCGGGGACGCGGCCCAGGCGGGTGTCCACGTTGCCGCGGATGTCGATGATCTCCAGGTCCGGCCGTGCGGCGCGGAGCTGGGCGCCGCGCCGGGGCGAGCCGGTGCCCACCCGTGCACCCGCGGGGAGGTCAGACAGTTTCAGCCCGTCCCGGGCGCACAGGACGTCGCGGACATCCACCCGCCGCGGCGTTGCCGCGAGGCTGAGCCCGACGGCCGCCCCGGTGGGCAGGTCCTTAAGCGAATGGATGGCCACATCGCATTCGTTGCGCAGCAGCGCATCCCGCAGGGCGGCGACAAAAACGCCGGTGCCGCCCATCTGGGAGAGCGAGCCGGTCAGGACATCGCCGTCGGTCCGGATGTGGACGAGCTCCACAGGAAAGCCTCCGACGGCGGCCAGCTGGTCCGCTGTCTGCTGCGTTTGGGTAAGCGCCAGCTTGCTGGCGCGGGTGCCGATCCGGACCGTCACTGCTGCGGCGCTCCCCCGGCCGCCGCTGGCTGGCTGGCGCCTGCTTCGCCGGGATAGGCGTCGTGCCCGGTGCCCACGGTTGTGTCCGCGCCGGCAATGGTGGGCTTTTCGCCCCGGAAGTTCTGGCAGCACCCTGGCCGGCAGACGTCGTACCAGGGACCGAGGTCCGTCAGTGCCGGGCGGTCAGCGATGTTGTTGGCCGCCGTCCGCTCCGAAATCAGGTCCACCATGCCGTTGACGAACTTGCGGTGCGTGCCGGGTGTGGGGACGCGCGTGGCGGTGAGCCCCAGGTTGGCGCAGGTTTCCAGGGCTTCGGTGTCCAGGTCCCAGACAACTTCCATGTGGTCACTGACGAAGCCGAGCGGGACGATGACGATTCCCTTGACATCCTGGCCGGCCAGTTCCTCAATGGCGTCGTTGATGTCCGGTTCCAGCCAGGGCACGTGCGGTGCCCCGGAGCGGGACTGGTACACCAGGGACCACGGTGCCGTCAGGCCTGATTCCTCTTCCACGCGCTGGATGACAGCGGCAGCCGTGGCGAGGTGCTGGGCCACGTAGGCGGACCCTTCCGCGAATTCGCGCGGTTCGCCTTCGGAGCGGCCCGCGGCCTCCGCATCCCGGGTGGGGATGGAGTGGGTGGCGAAGAGGATCTGCACCGGCGCATCGGGAGTGCCTGCGGCCGCGAGCTTTTCCCGGACTTCCGCGAGGCCGGCGGCGGTGCCCTCAACGAACGGCTCCACGAACCCGGGGTGGTCGAAGTACTGGCGCACCTTGTCCACTTCCAGCCGGCCGTCCAGGCCGGTTTCGGTCAGCGCCATGCCGATGTCCTCACGGTACTGGCGGCAGCTGGAGTAACAGGAGTAGGCGCTCGTGGTGATCATCAGGAGGCGGCGGTGGCCGGCGTCGTACGCGTCCTGCAGGGTCTGCGGAATGTACGGCGCCCAGTTGCGGTTGCCCCAGAGGACCGGCAGTTCGATACCGCGGGCAGCGAGTTCCGCTTCCAGGGCGGCCTTGAGCTCGCGGTTCTGCTGGTTGATCGGGCTGATGCCCCCGTTGGCGCGGTAGTGGTGCGAGACCTCTTCCAGCCGCTCATCCGGGATGCCGCGCCCGCGGGTGACGTTTCGGAGGAACGGAATGACGTCCTCCTGGCCTTCCGGCCCGCCGAAGGAGGCGAGGAGGACGGCGTCGTAGTTCTTGGGTGCCATCCGCCCTGCCTCGGTGACAGGGTTGACGACGGCGGCGCCGCCGGCGTTTGTGGGGTCAAGCTGGCTCATGCGAGCACCTCCGCTACTTCTGCCGGGGAAATCCGGCGTCCGGTATAGAACGGGACTTCCTCCCGGACGTGGTTGCGTGCCTCGGTGGCGCGCAGGTGGCGCATCAGGTCCACCAGGTCCACCAGCTCGGGGGCCTCAAGGCCCAGGATCCATTCCCAGTCGCCCAAGGCGAACGAAGAAACGGTGTTGGAGATGACCTGCGGGAACTCCCGGCCCAGGAGGCCGTGTTCCCGAAGCATCGCGCCCCGCTCTTCCTCAGGAAGGATGTACCACTCATAGGAGCGGACGAACGGGTAGACGCACAGCCATTCCGCCGGCGCGACCCCGCGGGAGTATGCGGGCGTGTGGTTCTTGGCGAACTCGGCCTCACGGTGCACGCCCATGGCGGACCAGACAATCTCGGTGCCCGCAAACAGGGTGCTGCGGCGGATGTCGCGGATGGCCTGCTGCAGCGCTTCCGGCCTGGGACCGTGGAGCCACACCATGACGTCAGCATCTGCCCGCATGGCGGAGACGTCGTAGCTGCCTCGGTGCGTCACTCCGGCCCGGGCCAGCCGTTCCAGGAGGGCCTCGAAGTCAGCGGCGGCGTCGGCGCTGCGGATCAGGGTTTCGGAGCGCTTGAATACCGTCCAGAGGGTGAAAAACTGCTCGGCTGATTCTTCGGTTTTAGTGACAGATTCGGCAGAAGTGTGGCTCATGGTTACAAGTTTGCCCCTTCGTACCCGTCAAGTCGAAACCAACAACTTCTACAAGCCGTAGAAGTGAGCAACGTCACATCCGGGGACTCGCCGGGCAGGCCTGCCCGGCTTCTAGGGCTTCCGCAACCGAAGGTAGACCGCACCCGCAGCCGCGCCCAGGCCCACCAGCCCCAGGCCGAGTCCAACCATCGCTGCCTCCAGTTGCGGCTGCGTGCTGATATAGGAGCCCACATGCTGCCTGCCGCCAGGCAACGGCGCGCCCGCCTGGGGTGTTCGCCCACCTGGTTCCCCGGTGGGGACGGGCTGCGCTGCTTCGCCTGCTCCGGGAGCGCCCGCCGCGCTGGCCCCGGCGTCCGGGCTGGCTGCCTGCGGCGGCGCAGCCGCTTCCCCCTGAGCGCCTGGCTGCTCCGTGCCGGGCAGGCCTGCAGTGGGCTTGCCTGCCCCGGCCAGGCTCGAGCCGTTGCCGTCAGCGGCAGGGCTGTCCGCCCGGGCGCCAGCCTCCGACGACGGCACGGGCGTTCGGGAAGGAGTGCCGGCCGTTGTGGATGGGGCTGAGGCGGCAGGCGCCGCGCTCTCGGCCGGAGTCCCCGGCGAGGTCAAGGAGGGCACCGGAACAGTTGGGACGGCAAGCGTTGGTGACGGGGAGACCGGCACGCCTGAAGGCAGCGGAAGGGGCGTTGACGCTGCAGGCGAGGGCGAGGCGGTGGCTGAGGGAGCGAGCGAAGCCGTGATCGCCGGAAGAAGGGCTGTGGGAACAGGCAGCGTGGCAGGAGCGGGAGGCGGGGCAGCCGGCTGCCTGGCAGGCCTGCCGCCGTCGTCCGTTTGTTCCGTGTGTGGTTCCGCGCCTGGTTCCTTGCCGGCGCTCTTGAATGCGCCCTCGCCACCCCCGCCCTGGCCCGGGGCGTCCTCCCTGGCGGGAGCCGAACTGCTGCCGGGCCGAGGCTCCCCCTCCTCGGCCTGGGACGCCGGGACGCCTGCTGCAAGGACCAGTACCGCTCCGACCGCCGCAGCTGCAGTGCCGCGCCGGATTCCCCCATGGATACCGGTCCGGGTCATGAAAATTTCGGACCTGTTGTGAGACATAGTCATCGACCCTAGCCACATTGCAAAGCGAAATAAAAGCCGGACAAAACAGCGGCTTAGCTCTTTGGCAGGGGTCCCTCGACGGTCACAGGGCCCTGACCAGCAGTGACGGTCAGCGGTCCAGGTTCCGGATTTGATCGATCGTGTCGGAGACCACAGCTGCCAGCCCGTTGCCGGCCACCCAGCCGCCTACGACGGCCAGGTTTCCCACCGCAGCACAGGCTTTCCGGATCTCCGCCACGCGGGCGCGGTGCCCCACGGCGGCGAAGGGCAGGGACCCCCGCCACCGGACCACGTCCCAGTCCACGACGTCCTCCGCTGCGATGGCCACGCCCAGCAGGGCCTGTGCATCACGCAGGGACGCGGCAAAGAGCTCATCGTCGGTGTCCGGCCCACCGGGCTGCCCGCCGGCCCCGTCCACCCGGCCGTATGAGAGCCTGACCACGTGCCGGCCAGGACCGGCCGCTTCAGCCAGCCAATCCCATTTGCCGGTGGCGTGGGTGAGGGCCTTGGCTTCGATGCCGGGGGTCTGGGGCGCCACCAGGATGCCTGTGCCTCGCGGCCGGCGGTCCAGTTCGGGCCTGTTGACCACGAGTGTGACGAGCTTGACGTCCGGCCCGCCAGGGGGCCGGCGCCCCGCCAGCGCGGGGACTGCGGCTTCCAGGAGGTCGACGGCGGCCGGACCGTCCACGCCCACAACCAGCGTGCCGGCGTCGAACGTTGCTCCGTGGGAGCTGACCCGCCACCCTTCAGGCATCCGGACCACCGCTGAGGCAGGCGTCCCGGACAGGAGCGTCACCCCCCGGTCGCGGAGGTCACCCACCAACGCGGTGACCAGCGTGTGCATCCCGCGTTCAAGGCCGGCAACGGCAGAGCCCGCCTTTGCCTGAGCCGGGGGCTCCTGCCTGGGGCCGCTATTCGAAGGTGACCCTGCGCCGGCGCGACGCTGCGCGGAAACTGCGGCAGCCAGGGAGCCGTGCCGCCTGATTCCGGCGCGAAGCCCCGGCGCCACCATGTCGACGTCGAGCAGTCCGGGATCCGCGGAATGGACGCCTCCTACCACCGGCGCCACCAGGCGCTCCAGGACCCTGCTCCCCATGCGCGCCTTCACCAAGGCGGAGACGCTGATGACGTCGTCCGCCGTCCCCACCGACGCCGGCAGGAACCTGTCCAGCGCGGCCCGGAGGGTTCCAACCGGGCCCAACGACCTCCGGACTTCCGGGTCCCAGGGGTTGGCCGGGATGCCCAGGACGCCCGTCTTGGGAAGTTCGCGCGGGCCGTCCGGGAGCTGGACCCAGGCTCCGCCGGGCCGCGGCGGAACAATGCTGCCGGCAAGGCCGAGCTCAGCAGCAAGCCGCGCAACGGCGTCGGACCGGGTGGCGAAGGATTCCGCGCCGCTGTCCAGGGTCAGGCCGGCTACGGTGTGGCTGCCCACGCAACCGCCCCATTCCGTTCCGGCCTCCAGGACTGTGACCTGATAGCCGGCGGAAGCCAGCTCCCGGGCAGACAGCAGTCCGGACATTCCGCCGCCCAGGACCAGCGCGGTCCGGGCCTGTGCCGGCATGCTGCCCATGGGACTACTCCGGGGAGATGGAGTGGATGAGTTCAACCACCCGCGTGAGGACGGCGGGATCAGTCTCCGGCGGGACGCCGTGCCCCAGGTTGACCACGTGCCCGGGGGCCGCCGAGCCTGCGGCGATGACGTCGCGGACGTGGGCCTCGAGGATTTCCCAGGGTGCCGGCAGCAGGGCGGGGTCGATGTTTCCCTGCAGGGGCACCGTGCCGCCCAGCCGCCGGTTGGCCTCATCGAGCGGAAGGCGGTAGTCAACGCCCACCACGTCCACCCCTACGTCACGCATGGCGACCAGGAGCTCAGACGTGCCTGTGCCGAAGTGGATGAGCGGAGCGCCGAGGTGCCGTACATGGTCCAGGGCGCGGGCCGAGGCCGGCGCCACGTACCTGGTGTAGTCGGCCAGGCCCAGCGAACCTGCCCAGGAGTCGAACAGCTGGGCTGCGGAGGCGCCGGCCTCAAGCTGTGCCTGCAGGAACATGCCGGAGGCGTCAGCCGCCCAGTTGGCCAGGGCGCTCCAGGTTTCAGGGTCGGCGTGCATCATGGTGCGCGGGCCCAGGTGGTCACGGGACGGCCTGCCCTCCACCATGTAGGCAGCCAGCGTAAACGGTGCGCCGGCGAAGCCGATCAGGGGGGTGCTCCCGAGCTCGGCAACGGTGAGGCGGACCGCTTCACGGATCGGTTCCAGTGACTCCCAGGTGAGCTGCGGCAGCGCTGCAACATCTGCGGCCGTGCGGACCGGAGTGTCCAGGACAGGTCCCACTCCCGGGACGATGTCCACGCCTACCCCTGCAAGCTTCAGGGGAATGACGATGTCGGAGAAGAAGATGCCCGCATCAACGTCGTGGCGGCGGACCGGCTGGAGCGTGATTTCGGAAGCCAGCTCCGGGCGGAGGCAGGAGTCCAGCATGGCGACGCCTTCGCGGACCTTGAGGTACTCAGGCAGGGAGCGTCCGGCCTGCCGCATGAACCAGACCGGGCGCCGGGACGGTTTGCCGCCGCGGTAGGCCGTGATCAGCGGGGAATCTGCGGTGCGGCCGTCCAGCAGCGGGTGGTCTGCGGCGAGTGCGCCGGCAGGGGACATGGCAGGGCTGGAAGTCATGCCTCTGATTGTGCCCAAAATCGGCTACAAAAGATAACGACAAAGTGTCATCCGGAGGCGCGCCGGCCGCGCCGTGGCGGGAATCACAGCCTTCTCGTGCCCTGGCCCGCGCCTGGAGTTGTTCTACCGAGTAACGAAAAAGCTATGATTGTCCTGCTGTGGTTCTTTTTTCATTGGTGGCTACACACGCCGACATCGATCTTGAGACCGTTGCTCAGTTGAGCAGCGGTTCCTCGGGGATCGCCACATCCGCCCTCTCCGGATCGCCGGCAGTGACGGGTGCCATTGTCCTTGCCACCTGCAACCGCTACGAAATCTACGGCGAGGCCCCCCATCCTGATGATGTGGAGGCTGCCCGCGCGGCCTTGGTGGCCCAGATCAGCGAAGTCAGCGGACTGAGCGAACCCCTCGTCTCACGCTCCTTCAGCACCCGCACCGGTCCGGAAGTCAGCCAGCACCTCTTTGCCGTCAGCGCAGGCCTGGACTCCGCCGTGGTCGGAGAACGTGAAATCGCCGGGCAGGTCAGGCGTGCCCTTATCACCGCACAGCATGAAGGCACGGCCAGTTCCGGCCTCGTCCGGCTGTTCCAGGCGGCCTCCAAGACCGCCAAGGATGTGGGCGCGCAGACCGCCCTCGGCTCCCGGGGCCTGTCCATCGTGTCCGTCGCTTTGGATCTGGCAACGGACCTGTCGGAAAATCCGGACTGGTCCAGCAAGAAGGTCGTGGTCTTCGGCACGGGAGCCTACGCCGGCGCCACCATGGCCCTCCTGCGCGAACGCGGCTGCACCGACATCTCGGTTTTCTCCTCTTCCGGCCGCGCCGAAGGTTTCGTGGCGACCAGGGGCGGCATCGCCCTCAACGCCGAATCACTCCGGCCGGCCGTGGCGGCGGCGGACGTGATGATCGGATGCAGCGGTTCCGACACCCGGGTGGAAGCCGATGAACTGGCTGACGTCCGAGCGGATTCGCCGCAGCCGCTGATTGCCATCGACCTTGCACTCACCCACGACTTCGACCCCGGGGTTGGCGAACTGGACGGCGTGGAGCTCCTCACGCTGGAGTCAGTCCGCCTTGCGGCCCCCCAGGAGCAGGCCGAGTCGCTGGCCCAGGCCAGCGGCATCGTCAGCGGCGCCGCCAAGGCGTTCGAACACGAGCGCGAGGTCAGGTCCGTGGACTCGGCCATAGTTGCGCTGCGACGGCACACCATGAGCGTCCTGGACGCGGAAATGGAAAAGGTCAGGGCCCGGCACGGCTGCACGGCCGCCGCAGAGGAAGTGGAATTCGCTCTCCGCCGCATGGTCAAGCAGCTGCTCCATGTACCCACGGTGCGCGCCCGCGAGCTTGCCGCCAACGGCCAGCAGGACGACTACGTGGCAGCCCTGGAAGCCCTCTACGGCATCACTGTGGAGCAGCCGGCCGCCGCGGCCCCGCAGGCCGAATGCCCGGTGGACCACCGGGGCCTCGAAACCGCCTGACCAGCCCTTCCCCCAGCAACGCTCCCTCACATCCTGCGCCCTTTTTAGAGGCCCTCTCTCACTTGACGCGCTTTTCCCGGCAACCCTCCCTCACCCCCTGCTGGGAGGTGAGGGAGGGTTTCAGGTTTTCCTGCGGTAAGTGATAGAGCGTTTCTGTTTAACCGACATCAAGTGGGAGAGCGTCCTAGTAGACGGGTTTGTTGGGTTCCACCTCACGCACCCAGGCGAGGATGCCGCCGTCGAGATGGCTGACCCGCTGGTAGCCCGCTTTCCTGGCCGCGGCCAGGACGTTGGCCGACCGTGTGCCTGCCTTGCAGTGGAACACGATGTCGCGGTCCTGCGGGAGTTCCGCCCAGGCCTCCCCCGCGAGGATCCTGCCCTGCGGGATCAGCACGGCACCGTCGATGCGGACAATGTCGTGCTCGCCCGGTTCCCGCACGTCCACCAGGTCAAAGTCCTTGAGGCCCGCCTTCCGGGAGGCCAGCATGGTGGCGAGCTGCGCGGCCGTGACGGAATGCTCGGTGTCCGCCGGTCCAGCCGGCGCAATCCCGCAGAAGGCCTCATAATCCGTCAGCTCCGTGATCGGTTCCGCCGCCGGGTCCTTGGAAACGCGGATCTCCCGCCAGCTTCCGCCCAGCGCATCAAACAGCGCCACCCGCCCCAGCAGGGAACGGCCGACGCCAGTAATCAGTTTGACCGCTTCGGTCACCATCAGCGACCCCACGGCCGCGCACAGCATGCCGAACACGCCGCCCTCGCCGCAGGAGGGCACAGAGCCAGCAGGCGGAGCCTCAGGGTAGAGGTCCCGGTAGGTGGGCCCGTGCTTTTCCCAGAACACGCTGACTTGTCCGTCAAAGCGGAAAATGGAGCCCCAGACGTAGGGTTTTCCCAGGATGGCGGCAGCATCATTAACCAGGTAGCGGGTGGCGAAATTGTCCGCGCCGTCGAGGATCAGGTCGTAGCCGGCGAACAGTTCCAGGGCGTTGGAGGCATCCAGGCGGACATTGTGCAGCCGGACGTCCACCAGCGGGTTCAGCGCGGCGATGGCATCGCGTGCCGACTCGATCTTGGGGCGGCCAACGTCCGCCACCCCGTGGATGACCTGGCGCTGGAGGTTGCTGAGGTCAACGTCGTCGTCGTCGATGATTCCCAGCGTGCCCACGCCGGCGGCCGCAAGGTACAGGAGGGCAGGGGATCCTAGTCCGCCGGCGCCGATCACCAGCACCTTTGCGTTCTTGAGCCGCCGCTGCCCGAGGGCGCCGATCTCGGGAATGATGAGATGCCTCGAGTAGCGTTCCACCTCTGCGGCGGTGAGGTCGGCTGCCGGTTCCACCAGCGGATCCAGGGACAGAGGTGAAACATTTGCGCTGATTGTCGAAGCCATACTTCAATGTATGCCCCGGGATACCGCCCGGTCATATTACCCCGCAGTAAAGTGGAGGTAACTGCAACGAAAGAAGGACAACCGTGGTCCATGAAGCACGGGCTAGCCGCCCGCCGGCCGCCGAACCGCAAACGCCCTCGCGTCCTGCAGGCCAACGGTCAGCCAGGCTTCCCCGGGACGAGCGGCGCGCCCAGCTCCTCATGGCAGCCCAGGAAGTCTTTGTGGCCAACGGTTACCACGGTGCAGCCATGGATGAAATCGCGGAGACGGCCCACGTCAGCAAGCCGGTGCTCTACCAGCACTTTCCCTCAAAACGGGAGCTGTACCTGGCCCTGCTGGAAAGCCACCTTGCGTCCCTGACGGACCTCATGCTGGGGGCCCTGAACTCCACCACGGACAATGACGAGCGCGTCCAGGCCGTCATGCGGGCCTACTTCCAGTTCATCGCCAACGATGACCAGGCCCACCGGCTGGTTTTTGAGTCGGACCTGATCAATGACCCGGACGTCAGCGCACGGCTGGAAACCTTCAACAGGACGTTTGCCGACGCCATCGCGCGCGTCATCGCCGAGGACACCAAGCTCCCCCATCTGGAGGCGCAGCTCCTGGGCCGGGGACTCGCTGGAATGGCGCAGGTCAGTGCCCGCTACTGGCTTGAAACGGACGGCAACCTGGACCTCGACGTTGCCAGCGACCTCATCTACCGTTTAGCTTGGCGCGGAATCTCTCGCTTCCCCAAAGAGTCCTAGACTACAAATAAGACATAACCAACGAATGTGAATGGCTGGGAGGCCCCTGTGGAAATTAAGATCGGCGTTCAGAATATCGGCCGCGAAATTGTCCTGGAATCAAATGAGGACGCGGATTCGGTAGCCAAGATCGTGGAGGCCGCCATCACCAAGGGCAGCGAACTCCGCCTGAAGGATGACAAGGGACGCCTGATCATTGTTCCCGGAAACGCCCTGGGCTATGTGGAAATCGGGGCCGAAGAAGCACGGCGCGTAGGTTTCGGCCAGTTCTAGGGCCTGCTGACGAGCCACCCAGAGCCCAAGGAGGACCATGCTTTCGCTGACCATCGTTGTGCTGGCCGCCGCCGCCGCAGGCTGTATTGTCTGGGCAAACGACAAGCGGCATGCCAAGTACGGGGCCGGCGTGCCCGCCGGGGTTTCCGTGGCCGTGGCAGCCCTGGCATGGATCATCCTGATGGCCGCCGGATTCGGATACCTGCCGGGACGCACCTGGATTCCATGGGTCCTGCCGATCGTGCTCGGAGCCGCGTCCGCAACGGCGGCCGCCATCTACCTGGGCCGTTCACGTGCGCGCCAGGATACCGAACGGCTCACGGCAATCCTTCGGGCCTGAGGCCTGCGCAGCACCTTGTGCTGCACGCACTAATCAACCGGCAGCGGCCGCCACCCCTGAGGGGATGGCGGCCGCTGCCGGTTAAGAGCACAGGGCTTGGAGACGTGGGCGCTCAGCGGCCCTTTTGTTCTGCCGGGCGGGCAATGAGCGCCCCGCAGCCGGCTACTGCCCCTGCACGTACTTTGCCGGCTCTGCCTTGGCGCCCGCCGCTGCCGCAGCTTCACTTGCTGCCGCGGCTGCCGCGAGGTCCCGGCCGGTCACCTGTCCCCCGGCGTCGTGTGACGTGTAGCGGATAAAGACGCGGTTGTAACGCCAGTCAAGGTCAGGATGGTGGTTCTGTTCCTCGGCCAGGCGTCCGACGGCCGCAATCAGCTCGAGTGCGGCAGCCGCCGTCGGCATTTTGAAGACGGTGACCAACCCGCCGTTGCCGGCCCGCCAATCAGGCAGTTCCGCCAGGGCTTCGTCGATCCGTTCCGGGGAAAGTGCATCTTTGCCGGCCACTGCTGCTCCTGGGATCCGGGCGCCGGCCGGCAGAAGGTGGGCCTACAGGAACTCGGCCCGGCCCTCCATTGCCGACGACGCCAGCGCATGTTCACGGCGGGGTATGCGACCAGCCGCTTTCGCCAGCCTACCGGCGATGACGGCGTGCTTGAAGGCCTTCCCCATCAAGGCGGGGTTCTGCGCCCGGGTCACTGCCGTGGCCAGGAGCACGGCGTCGCAGCCCAGTTCCATGGCGAGGGCGGCGTCGGAGGCCGTACCGATGCCCGCGTCCAGCACTACCGGCACCGAGGCCCGGGACACGATGAGCTCGATGTTGTGCGGATTGAGGATGCCCAGGCCCGTCCCGATGGGCGAGCCGAGCGGCATCACAGCAGTGGCTCCGAGGTTCTCCAGCCGCAGGGCCAGCACGGGGTCGTCATTGGTGTACGCAAACACCTTGAATCCCCTGTTGACCAGCTGCTCGGTGGCGTCCACGAGCTCAACGGCATCCGGCAGGAGGGTGTGTTCGTCGGCGATGACCTCGAGCTTCACCCAGTCGGTTTCCAGGGCCTCCCGTGCCAGTTCAGCAGTGAGCACAGCGTCACGCGCCGTGAAACACCCCGCCGTGTTGGGCAGGACCCGGATGCCGTGGTCCACCAGCAGCTGGAACAGCGAACCCGCCTCGTCCGGCGAATAGCGCCGCATGGCAACGGTGGTCAGCGAGGTGCCGGAGGCGAGGAGCGCGGCGCCCAGGCCGTCCAGGCTGGGGGCGCCGCCGGTGCCCATGATGAGCCGGGATGCCAGGGGGACGCCGTCGATCACCAGGGGGTCCTGGAGCCCGGACAGCTGGCTGTTGGTGACGGTGGTTCCGGTCATGGTGGTCAGCCTCCCTGTACTGCCGTGACAAGTTCGACGTCGTCGCCCTCGGCGAGCGCCGTGGCGGACCACAGGCTCCGGGGCACCACCTGGGCGTTGCGTGCTACGGCCACGCCCAGCTTCCGCCCGTCCGTGGCCCGGCCGTCCGCGGCCAGCGGACGGCCGGTGACCTCGCTGACGAGCGCGGTGAGGGAAGCGTCGTCGGCCACGGTGTGGCCGGTTCCGTTCAGGGTGATGTTCATGCTGTCTCCTGGGTGTTGGATGGCGTGGCAGCCGCTTCAGCCATGCGAAAGGGAGCCGGGGAAAACCGGCCGGGGTTGAACGGGGCCCAGCGGGGGTCTTCCGTGCCGTCCATGAGTTCCCGGCAGATTGCGGCCGCAGCCGGGGTGAGCAGGATGCCGTGGCGGAAGAATCCGGTGGCAATGATGAGCCCCTGCACGTGGCGGGACCCTTGGAGGCCGGACCTTCCAGGCGCGGGCTGCCGGCCCACGGGTCCTCCGGGCAGCGATACCCTTCCGAGCAGCGGGGCGTTGTCCGGCGTGCCGGGCCGGGCGCGGGCCGTGCACTCAAGGAGCTCCAGCTCAGCGACGGCGGGCACCAGCACCTGGGCATCGCGGAGAAGCTGGTACACACCCCCTGCCGACACCGCACCGGCGCTGGAGCCCCTGCCACTGCCACTCCCACTGCCCAGTGCGTCCTCACGCTGGGTTGCCCCGATCACGACGGTTCCGTCCCGCCGCGGAACGATATAGACGGGGACCCCGCGCACCAGTCCGCGGACTGTTGAGGTCACCAGCGGCCTGAGGTGCGCCGGTACCGCGAGCCGCAGGATGTCCCCCTGGACCGGCCGCAGCGGCAGGTGCAGGTCGATCGGCAGTCCCGTGAGTTCCGGGGCGTGCAGTCCGTTGGCCACCACGGTCTCCCCGGCCAGTACGGTCCCTCCACCTTCCAGGGCTACTCCGGCTACGGCCCCGTCCTGCCAGAGCAGGCCGGCTGCCTTGTCCGGCACGGCGAATCCGTCGGCGGCGCCGGCCACGCCGCTTCCGGTGGAGCGGGCCTCCCCGGCGAGGGCCCGGCGGAGGCAGGCCACCAGCAGCCGGGGGTCCACCTGGTGGTCCGCCGGCGTATCCAGCGCACAGGCAATGCCCGGGCTTAGCAAGGGCTCGCGGCGCCGGGCTTCGCGGATGGTGAGCGGTTCAACCGTGAGGCCGTTGGCCCGCTGGACGGCACGCAGGTCCAGCAAGGCCTTCCGGTCTGCGGCGTCGGCACCCACGGCGAGGGTCGGCGTCGTAAGATATCCGGGATCCGAGCCCGCGGCCGCAGCGAGGTCCGCAGCGAAACCGGGCCAGCGGGCGGAGGCCTCGAGCATGAGTTCCAGGAGGTCCTCCTCCTGGTAGTGCAGTTCGCTCACCGGCGCCAGCATCCCCGCGGCAGCCCAGCTGGCTCCGGAGCCGGGGGCGTCATCGATCACCACCACGGAACGGCCCGAACGCCTCGCCTCCCAGGCGATCCCGTGGCCGATGGCTCCTCCGCCGATCACCGCCACGTCGGCCGTGATGGTGGAGCCGGAAGGACAGGGGCCGGTTGCGGCGTGCACGTCAGGCATCGGTTGTCTCCTTCCCTACGCCGGTATTAACCGGATCAGGTCAAGCGGTCGGCTCTGACGCCCTCTCAGCCCGGCGCTTTGTGACAGCTGCCGCGGCTCCCGCAGTACGAGCCCAGTGTAGAGGAACTAGGCTGGCTCCCATGAATGTGTCCCACCCCCCTGCCGCCGCTGCCCGTCCGTCCGGTTCCGACGCCTTTATCAACGCGGAGGGCAGCGCCGGGCTGCACGATGCGCGCCTCTACCTCTGCACGGATGCGCGCCGCAGCCAGGGCGACTTTGAACAGTTCGTGGATGCCGCGTTCGCCGGCGGCGTGGACATCATCCAGCTCCGGGACAAGTCCATCGAAGCCGCCGAGGAGCTGGAACTCCTCGCCGTCCTGAAGGAGGCAGCGGTCCGGCACGGCAGGCTGTGGGCAGTGAACGACCGCGCCGACATTGCTGTGCTGTCCGGAGCGCCGGTCTTCCACATCGGGCAGAAGGACCTTCCCCTCCAGGCAGCCCGGACGCTGCTGAACGGGAACGCCGCCATCGGCCTGTCCAGCCACAGCCCTGGACAGGTGGATGCCGCCCTGGCAGCGGCCGCCGGCCCGGCGGCGCTCGACTATTTCTGCGTGGGCCCGCTGTGGGCAACACCCACCAAGCCCGGCCGCGCCGCCGTCGGGCTGGACCTGGTGACGTATGCGGCGGCGGCCTCAGCGGCGCAAGGGCAGGGACAGTCCGACGGCGGTGTGCCCTGGTTCGCGATCGGCGGGATTGACCACGGCAACGTGGAACAGGTGGTGGAGGCCGGGGCCAGCAGGATCGTTGTGGTCCGGGCCATTACGGAGGCCGACGATCCGTCAGCGGCGGCCGCATCGCTGCTCGACGCGCTGGACGCCGCCCGCCCGTGACGCGGCGCCGGATCCGCACCGCATCCCGCGGGCGGCTCCCTGCACTATTCGCGGAATTCGGGCTACGCTGATTTTCGTGTCACATCATCGGCTGGCCCCCAGTGTCCACGAGCACACCAACGCCCTCGAGGCTGCACTCAGCGCCCTGCGGACGGAGCTCGAGCTGCCTGGTGAGTACCCGGCCGAAGCCGTGAAGGACGCCGAGGCCGCCGTGTCGGCACTGAAGCTGCCGTCCCATGACCTGACGGGCATAGACTTCATCACCATCGACCCGGCGTCGTCCACGGACCTTGACCAGGCGCTCTTTATTGAACGGGACGGCAGCAGCTACCGCGTGCTCTACGCCATTGCCGACGTTCCCGCCTTCGTGGCTCCCGGCGGCCCGCTGGATGCCGAGACCAGGCGCCGCGGCCAGACTTTTTACACCCCGGACGGCCGCATTCCGCTGCACCCTGAAGTCATCAGCGAGGGCGCCGGAAGCCTCCTGCCGGGACAGGACTGTTCCGCGTTCGTCTGGGACTTCCGCCTCGATGTCCGCGCCGAAGTCACCGCGGTGACGGTGGGACGGGCCCGGATGCGCAGCCGCGCCAAGCTCAGCTACAAGGGCGCCCAGGCGGAACTGGACGGCGGCAGCCCTTCAGAAGTCCTGGTCCTCCTCAAGGAGGTGGGGCTCAAGCGCGTGGAGCTGGAGCGCGCCCGTGAGGGTGCCAGCCTGAACATGCCGGACCAGGAAATTGTCCAGCTTCCCGACGGCGGCTACCGGATTGCCGCGGCCCCGCAGCTGCCCGTGGAGGACTGGAACGCCCAGATCTCGCTCATGACGGGAATGGCCGCTGCGCAGCTCATGCTGGCCGGCAAAGTGGGCATCCTCCGCACCATGCCCTCACCGGATGAGCGGTCCCTGCACCACTTCCGGCTCCAGACAGAGGCCCTCGGGAAGCCCTGGGACGGTGAGGTCAGCTACGGCGAGTACCTGCGCAGCCTGGACCCCACGGATCCCCGCCAGCTGGCCATTATGCACTCAGCCGGCATGCTCTTCCGCGGTGCGGCGTATACGGCGTTCGACGGCGCGGTTCCCGAGGACGCCGTGCAGTCCGCCATCGGCGCTGCCTACGCCCACACCACCGCGCCGCTGCGCCGCCTGGTGGACCGCTTTGTCCTGGTGACCTGCGAAGCCCTGTGCAACGGCGGCGACGTGCCCGGCTGGGTCCGTGAGGCGCTGCCGTCGCTTCCCGAGATCATGGCCGGCTCGGACCAGCTGGCGTCCCGGATGGAGCGCATGGCCCTGGACACCGTGGAGGCGGCGCTCCTGGTCAACCACATCGGGCAGGAGTTCGACGCGATCGTGATCTCCGGATCCAAGCCCCAGAAGGACAACGGCAACGGCGGCAACGGAAAGAACGGCAACGGCCGCAACGGCAACGGCAACGGCGGCTCAGGCATCATCCAGATTGCCGAGCCTGCCGTCACGGCCCGCTGCGCCGGTGAGCTGGAGGCCGGAACCAAGGTCCGGGTGCGCCTCGTGTCCTCCGACATTGCCACCCGGGAAGTACATTTCGAGCTGGTCCCGCCCCTGTCCTGAGCGGGGCCGTTTTTCCTGCCGGCGTGCAGGCACACCGGGCCAAAGCCGGGTTTCCGTGCCCGTGCGGCTAGACTGAAGAGGTAGAAATGGATGCCCGGTCGTTGATTTCCTTGATTTGAAACCAACAAGCCCGCCCCTACGCGATCTTGAGATACACCCGCTGGTCACCAGTGCCAGCATTTTAGATAGCCCGCGATCGGCTTCCACTGGAATTGCTTGCGCGCCTGAGCGTGCTCCGGAACGGCCTGCCGGCCGGCCCGTTGAGCAGGCAGCGCCATTGCCCAAATGAATAAGGAAACTCCACGTGAGTGAATTGCATACCCACCAGCTTCTGACGGACGACTCCGGCACCGAAACGCTTGAGCCGGAAGAAACCATCATCTCCGACGAGAAGCCGCACGAGATTGAGGAGAAGTCCTTCGCGGACTTCAACGTCCGCGCCGACATTGTGGAATCCCTGGCGGACGCCGGGATCACCCACCCCTTCCCCATCCAGGCGATGACCCTGCCGGTGGCCCTCTCCGGCCACGACATCATCGGCCAGGCCAAGACCGGCACCGGCAAGACCCTGGGCTTCGGCATCCCCGCCCTGCAGCGCGTGGTGGGCCGTGACGACGCCGGCTACGAGAAACTCGCAGTACCCGGCGCACCGCAGGCCCTGGTCATCGTCCCCACCCGTGAACTCGCGGTGCAGGTGGCCAACGACCTGCAGACGGCCTCCCGCAAGAGGAACGCACGCATCGCCACCATCTATGGCGGCCGGGCCTACGAGCCCCAGGTGGAAGCCCTGAAGAACGGCGTGGAGGTTGTGGTGGGAACCCCCGGACGCCTCATCGACCTCTACAAGCAGAAGCACCTGAGCCTGAAGAACGTCAAGGTCGTCATCCTGGACGAGGCCGACGAAATGCTTGACCTCGGCTTCCTGCCGGACGTCGAGACCCTGATCGCGGCCACGCCGGCGGTCCGCCAGACCCTGCTGTTCTCCGCCACCATGCCCGGCCCCGTCATTGCCATGGCCCGCCGCTACATGACCCAGCCCACCCACATCCGTGCTGCTGATCCGGATGACGAAGGCCTCACCAAGCGGGACATCCGCCAGCTGATCTACCGCGCGCACAGCATGGACAAGATCGAGGTGGTGGCCCGCATCCTCCAGGCCAGGGGCCGCGGCCGGACCATCATCTTCACCAAGACCAAGCGCACCGCAGCCAAGGTTGCCGAGGAACTGGTGGACCGCGGGTTCGCGGCCGCCGCGATCCACGGCGACCTCGGGCAGGGCGCACGCGAGCAGGCGCTCCGGGCCTTCCGCAACAACAAGGTGGATGTCCTGGTGGCAACCGATGTGGCCGCCCGCGGCATCGACGTGGACGACGTCACCCATGTCATCAACTACCAGTGCGTGGAAGACGAAAAGATCTACCTGCACCGGGTGGGCCGCACCGGCCGCGCCGGCAACAAAGGCACCGCCGTGACCTTCGTGGACTGGGACGACATGCCGCGCTGGGGACTGATCAACAAGGCACTGGGCCTGAGCGTTCCGGAACCCATCGAAACCTATTCCTCCTCCCCGCACCTTTACGAGGACCTGGACATTCCCGAGGGCACCAAGGGCCGGCTGCCGCGCGACAAGCGCACCCTGGCCGGTGTTGACGCCGAGGTGCTGGAGGACCTGGGCGAAACGGGCAAGAAGAACGCCCGCGGTGGCCGCGACGCCGGCAGTTCCCGCGACCGCGACGGCCGTGGCCGGGACAGCCGTGACCGCGGCGCCAAGCGCGAAGGCGGCCGCAGCGGCGACTCCGCTGCCCGCTCCGGCGAGCGCCGCCGTCGTACTCCCGATGCCGCCGCAGCCCCCGCTGGCGCCGGTGACGCTCCGGCAGCGACCGAGGCCGAGCAGCCCTCACGCACCCGGCGCCCCCGCACCCGCACCCGGCGCCGCAACGGTGAAGTGGTGGGCGGCGGAAACGCCGCACAGTCCGGCAGCACCGAGGCCTAACCCCCTTCATGACTGACACTGTCTGGGCGCCGGACGGCAGCAGCCTGGTGGTCCACGCGGACAACGCGGACTTCCTCCCCTCGCTGCCGGACGGCGCCTTCACACTTATCTACGTGGACCCCCCGTTCAACACGGGCCGGGCCCAGCGGCGCCAGCAGACCACCATGGTGGTCAACGCGGACGGCACCGGCGACCGTGTCGGCTTCAAGGGGCGCTCCTACGACACCATCAAAGGCGCGCTCCACCGCTACGACGACGCCTTCAGTGACTACTGGTCCTTCCTGGAGCCGCGGCTCGTGGAGGCGTGGCGGCTGCTGGCGGAGGACGGCACCCTGTACCTGCACCTCGACTACCGCGAGGTGCACTACGCCAAGGTGATGCTGGATGCGATCTTCGGCCGTGAATGCTTCCTGAACGAGATCATCTGGGCCTATGACTACGGCGCCCGGGCCAAGAACCGCTGGCCCACCAAGCACGACAACATCCTGGTGTACGTGAAGAATCCCTCGAAGTACCACTTCGACAGCGCCGAGGTGGACCGCGAACCCTACATGGCACCGGGCCTTGTCACGCCAGCCAAACGCGAACTGGGCAAACTGCCCACCGACGTCTGGTGGCACACCATCGTCTCGCCCACCGGCAAGGAAAAGACCGGGTATCCCACCCAAAAGCCGGAGGGCCTCATCCGCCGCGTGGTGGCGGCGTCCAGCCGGCCCGGTGACTGGTGCCTGGACTTCTTCGCCGGTTCCGGAACCCTGGGTGCGGTGGCCGCGAAGATGGACCGCAGGTTTGTGTGTGTGGACCAGAACCAGCCGGCCATCGACATCATGGCCCGGCGCCTGGGTGCCCACGCGGAGTTCACCGCGTTCCCGCCCAACTAGGTAGCAGCACATGTCGGTTTGGGACTCCAAAACGACATGTGCTGCTACCTGGTTGCCGTGATCAGGGACGGACGACAGCGGTCCCTGTCCCCATTTCCTCGATCCGCGCCAGGACGTCCGGCTCGGTGAGGTTCTCCCCCAGCAGGTTCGGCTTGCCGGTGCCGTGGTAGTCCGATGACCCGGTAATCAGGAGGTCGTGCCTGCCGGCGAGCCGCCGCAGGAACCGGCGACCCTCCTCCGGATTGTCACGGTGGTTGACTTCCAGGCCCGCCAGGCCGGCGTCGATCATCTCCTGGTACACCCGCTCGCCTACGATCCTGCCGCGGGAGGACGCCACGGGGTGGGCAAAGACGGGGACCCCGCCGGCGGCACGGACCAGTTCGACGGCGATGGCCGGCGCGGGTGCGTAGTGCTGGATGAAGTAGCGCGAGCGTGAGGTGAGGATGGAGGCAAAGGCCTCGGAGCGGTCCTCCACCACCCCGGCCGCCACGAGGGCGTCCGCGATGTGGGGGCGGCCGAGGGTCGCGCCGGGGGCGACATGGTGGATGACGTCGTCCCAGGTGAGGGGGTAGTCCTCAGCAAGCAGGGTGACCATCCGCTCGGCACGGGTATGCCGCGCGTCCTTGGCTTTGGTGATTTCCTCCAGCAGTCCCGGATGCTTCGGGTCGTGCAGATAGCTCAGGAGGTGGACGCTGATGCCCTCCTCTGTCCGGCAGGAAACCTCCATCCCGGGGACCAAGGCCACCCCGTGTTCAACGGCTGCAGCAGAAGCCTCGTCCCAGCCGGCCGTGGAATCGTGGTCCGTCAGCGCTACGACGTCCAGGCCGGCGCGGGCCGCGGAAGCCATGACGTCTGCGGGATTCTCGGTGCCGTCCGAGACATTGGAGTGGGCATGCAGGTCGATCCTCACCTATCCAGACTAGTTGACCCGGCGTTCACCCTGTGTATGGCCGGCCGCAACTCCCGCGTTCCCGTCCCGCCGGCACCGGCTCCGCCTGTTCGCGCAGCCGCGGAGCTGGTGAGACGATGGTGCGGTGAAAGATGCCGAAAACACCCCCACCTCTGCTTCCCAGCCGTTGGAGGAGCGCGTCAACAACCGCTCGCAGCGGCCCAGTTCCGACGCGTTCAAGGCCTTCATGGCCGGCAACTGGGCGCCCGCCAGCCAGGAGCTCCCGGCACGTGACGCCGTAGCCGGCTACGCCTCGGCCCGGCGCAAGGCAATCTCCGGACAGTTCAAGGGCGAACGCCTGGTGATCCCCGCCGGCCCGCTGAAAGTCCGCTCCAACGACTGCGACTACCGCTTCCGCCCCCACTCCGGATTCGCGCACCTCACCGGGCTCGGCCTCGACCACGAGCCTGACGCCGTCCTGATCCTTGAACCCGTCGGGGAAGGAAAGGGCGACGACGGCGGCCACCACCGGGCAACGCTCTACTTCCGGCCGCTGGCCGGGCGGGACACGGAACAGTTCTACGCAGACTCCCGGGCCGGCGAGTTCTGGATCGGCGCCCGTCCCACCCTCGCGGAGTTCGAGTCACGCCTTGGCCTGGCAACGGCACATATCGACCAGCTGGAGACAGCCATCACCAAGGACGTGGGCGCCCCCGAAATCGGCGGCATCTCCATCCGCCTGGTCCGCAAGGTGGACGAGAACATCGACGCGCTGGTGGACACCGCCCGCTACAACACGGCGAAGGACCCGGACAACCTGGACCTCGCCGTCCTCGATGCCCTGGACGAAAAGCTGAGCGAAGCCCTCTCCGAACTGCGCCTCCTCAAGGACGACTGGGAGATCGGGCAAATGAAGCTCGCGGTGGCTGCCACCGTTGAAGGGTTCGAGGAAGTCGTAAAAGTCCTGCCTCGCGCCCTCACGCACGCCCGCGGCGAGCGCGTGGTGGAAGGAGCCTTCTTCGCCCGGGCGCGCGAGGTGGGCAACGAACTGGGATACGACACCATCGCGGCCTCCGGCAACAACGCCACAGTGCTGCACTGGACCCGCAATACGGGGAAGATCCACGCCGGAGAACTCCTCCTGCTGGACGCCGGCGTGGAAGCCGATTCCCTGTACACGGCGGACATCACCCGCACCCTCCCCGCCAGCGGCGTGTTCACCGACATCCAGCGCAAAGTCTACGAAGCCGTGCTCGACGCGGCCGACGCCGGGTTTGCCGCAGCACAGCCCGGGGCGAAGTTCCGCGATATCCACACCGCGGCCACCACAGTGCTTGCCGAGCGGCTTGCGGAGTGGGGGCTCCTGCCGGTGACGGTGGAGGAGGCCATCAGTCCCGAGGGCCAGCAGCACCGCCGGTGGATGCCGCACGGCACCAGCCACCACCTGGGGCTGGACGTCCATGACTGCGCCCAGGCCAAACGGGAACTCTACCTGGACGGCATCCTCACCGAAGGGATGGTCTTCACCATCGAACCCGGCCTGTACTTCAAGGCCGAGGACCTTGCGATCCCGGAGGAGTACCGGGGAATCGGCGTCAGGATTGAGGATGACGTCCTGATGACCGCCGACGGCCCGGTCAACCTGAGCGCCGCCCTGCCGCGCAAGGCCGAGGACGTGCAGGACTGGATGGCGGGCATTTACCGTGAAGCGGACGGGGCCCAGGAAGCCTAGCCAGCAGCCCGCGGTTGTGGGGGGCTGTTATTGACGCCGCCCCCTGCCAACCTGCTGAATAAACAAAAAAGCGGGGCTGCCGGAACAAGTGTTCCGGCAGCCCCGCTTTTGTTTGCCTGCCAGGCCGCTGCGGGCTATTGCCGCGGCTCGCCCGGGTGCTGCTCAGGAGCGTGCCCGGGCGCGTCCTGCTGGCCATCAACCCGCTCCCCCTGCGTGGGCTGCTGCTGGCCGCCCTCGGGGTGCCCGGTGCCGGCGGCGGGGGCCTGCGGCAGCCGCACGCCATACTGCGGCCGGCCATCCGGCAGGTCCGGGTACCGTACGGTCCGGGCCGGGGCGGGCTGCTCCTGCGGCGCGGCAGCAGGCTGGCCCTGGTCCTCCTGGACAGGATGTGCCTGGGCCGACGACCCGGACGACTGCTGCCCGTAAGGATCGCTCCAGCCTGAGGGACGGACCGGACCCTGGCCGGGCTGGTTCTGCTGGTAAGGCTGGCTGTGGTAGTCGCGCTGGGTGTAGGGGCCACCGCCGGCGGCCGCATCCGAGCGGGTCATCGGCAGCTGCTGGAGCAGCCGCCGTGCCTCGTGGGCAGCCTCCGGCGACACCACGACGTCGTAGCTGGTGGCCACCACCTGGTTGGTGGAGGTGAAGTCGCGCTTGCCGCGCTGCATGGCATAGGTGACGATGCCGAAGAGCATAAAGAACGCTGCACCCATCAGCACCGAGGTAAGAATGGAGAAGTACCCCGGTGACGGTGCGAAGAAGGACAGCATGACACCCACGAACAGGCCGAACCACATGCCGCTCAGTGCTCCGGAAAGCGCCACCCTGGGGTAGCTCAGGCGGCCGGTCACCCGCTCCACCATCTTCAGCTCGTTGCCCACGATGGACACCATGTGGACGGGGAACTGCTGGTCCGCAAGGTAATCCACGGCCTTCTGGGCATCCAGGTAGGACGTGTAGGAACCCACGGTATCGCCGGTTGGAACGGCCCGGGCTTCATCCATTCCGCCGGGCCCGCCGGCCTTGGGAGCACCAAATATGTTTGCCATACCCCCATTCTTGCCCATGAGCATGTGTGCTGCCTGTAAATTCAGCTAAAAGAGAGCAGACTCGGTAGCCTGTAGGAGTGAGCACAACTCCTACCCGCGTCTTCGTGGCGCGCCTTTTGGGCCTCGACGTCTTCGACCCGCTGGGCGACCGGCTGGGCCGGCTGCGCGATGTTGTTGTGCTGTCCCGGGGAACGCAGGGCGCACCGCACGTGGTGGGCATCGTCGTCGAAGTTCCCGGCAAGAAGCGCGTCTTCGTGCCCATGACGCGCATTACCTCCATCGACCAGACCCAGATCATCTGCACCGGGCTGGTGAACCTCCGCCGCTTCGAGCAGCGCGGCGCCGAGACGCTGGTGGTGGCCGAGATGTTCGACCGCCGCGTCACCCTGCGGGACGGCAGCGGCGACGCCACCATCGAGGACATCGCCATGGACCAGCACCGCTCGCGGGACTGGTTCGTCAGCAAGCTCTTTGTCCGGCGGGGCCATTCCCTTTCCCCGCTCAGCCGGCTCCGCCGCAACGAAACCCTGATCATCGACTGGGCCGACGCCCTCCAGGGCCCGCGCACGGAGCCGCAGGCGGCCACCCAGTTCGTGGCCAACCATGAGGACCTCAAGCCGGCAGACTTCGCCGAAGCACTGCAGGAAATGAGCGACAAACGCCGTTTCGAGGTGGCCAGCGAGCTGCAGGACGAACGGCTGGCCGACGTCCTCCAGGAGCTCCCGGAAGATGACCAAGTGGAGATCCTCTCCGCCCTTGACGTGCAGCGCGCAGCCGACGTGCTGGAGGAAATGGATCCCGACGACGCCGCCGACCTCCTTGGCGAGCTCCCCTCTGCCCAGGCGGAGGAGCTGCTCCAGCTGATGGAGCCGGAGGGCGCCGAGGACGTCCGGCGGCTGCTGGAGTACGACGAGGACACCGCCGGCGGGCTCATGACCCCCGTGCCGGTGATCCTTCCTCCCGAGGCCACGGTTGCCGAGGCGCTGGCCCACGTGCGCCGGGAGGAACTCTCCCCGGCGCTTGCCTCCTCCATCTTCATCGCCAGGCCGCCGCTGGAGACGCCGACCGGCCGCTTCCTGGGTGTGGTCCACATCCAGCAGCTGCTCCGGTTCCCGCCGTTCGAACCGCTCGGCAACCTGGTGGACAAGAACCTCGAACCGCTGTCGGACCAGGCACACATCAGCGAAGTGGCACGCACGCTGGCGACCTACAATTTGAACTCCCTCCCCGTGGTCAACGACGCCGGCCGGCTTGTGGGGGCGGTGACTGTTGATGATGTTTTGGATCATCTGTTGCCGGATGACTGGCGCGCCCATGACGGCGAAGCCCCGATAAGAAGGCTGGGTGGCCGTATTGGCTGAGAGCAGCGCACCAAAAAATCCGAACCAGCGGACGCCCGCCAGGAAGACGGCCGACAAAGGCAGCCTGGACACACCCCTGAGCGGCCGCCAGCGGATCCTGCCCAAGTTCTCCCCGGATCCCGATGCCTTCGGCCACGCCACGGAGGGCTTTGCCCGCTTCATGGGCACCCCGCAGTTCCTGGTCTACATGACGGTCTTCGTGGTCATCTGGCTGGCGTGGAACACCTGGGCGCCGCTTGAGTGGCAGTTCGATTCCCGCGCGCTTGGTTTCACCCTGCTGACGCTGATGCTGTCCCTCCAGGCCTCCTACGCCGCACCCCTTCTGCTGCTCGCCCAGAACCGGCAGGACGACCGCGACCGCGTCTCGCTCCAGCAGGACCGCCAGCGCGCCGAGCGCAACCTGTCCGACACCGAGTACCTCACCCGGGAACTCGCATCCCTGCGGATTGCGCTGCGCGAGGTTGCCACGCGTGACTACGTCCGTGCCGAGCTCCGTTCGCTGCTTGAGGACATGCTGGAGGCCCAGGAGGAGCTCCGGACCCACGATCCCTCCGGGCAGGGGCAGCACGAATCCCCCCGCGACAAGGTCAAGGAAAAACTCAAGGAACAGCGCGACCGGCAACGGAACCCCCGCACCCAGCAGATCCCCCGGGTCAAGCCCGGCCATTCCACCCAGGACCGTTAATGAGCGAACCCATTGCCAACACGGCGTTGGCTGAGGCAGTCAACGCTGCCCTGGCCACGGTCATCGACCCCGAACTCCGCCGCCCCATCACCGAACTGGGCATGGTGGAGTCTGTCGCCGTGGACGACGCCGGCAGGGCCAGCCTGGCAGTCCTGCTCACCATCGCCGGCTGCCCCCTGCGGGACACCATCACCACGGATGCCACGAACGCGCTGCTGGCAGTTCCGGGAGTGGCCGCCGTCGACGTTGAACTCAAGGTGATGACCCAGGAACAGCGCGATGCCCTCAAGGAACTGCTCCGCGGCAAGGGGGGCCAGCGCGGCATCCCCTTCAACGAGCCAGGTTCCCTGACCCGGGTCTACGCCGTCGCCAGCGGCAAGGGCGGGGTCGGGAAGTCCTCGGTGACCGTCAATTTGGCCTGTGCCCTTGCAGTCCAGGGCCTGCGCGTCGGCATCGTGGACGCGGATGTCTATGGCTTCTCCGTCCCGGGCCTGATGGGCATCACGCAGCAGCCCACCCGGGTGGACGACATGATCCTTCCCCCGGTCGCCTACGGGGTGAAGGTGATCTCCATCGGGATGTTCGTCAGCGGCAACCAGCCTGTGGCCTGGCGCGGACCCATGCTGCACCGCGCGCTGGAACAGTTCCTCACCGACGTCTATTTTGGCGACCTCGACGCCCTGTTCCTCGACCTGCCGCCCGGCACCGGTGACATCGCGATCTCCGTGGCCCAGCTGCTGCCCAAGGCGGAAATCCTGGTGGTCACCACGCCGCAGGCTGCCGCCGCCGACGTCGCCGAGCGCGCCGGGGCCATCGCCACGCAAACGGGCCAGAAGGTGGCGGGGGTCATCGAGAACATGTCCTACCTGGAAATGCCCGACGGCGGCAGGATGGAATTGTTCGGCAGCGGCGGCGGGCAGGTCCTCGCCGGGCGGCTGACGGCAACGGTGGGGGCAGAAGTGCCGCTGCTGGGCCAGATTCCGCTGGACATCCAGCTGCGTGAAGGCGGGGACACCGGCGTGCCGATCGTCCTCGGCCAGGCCGGCACGCCGGCGGCGGCCGCACTGTCAGGTATCGCCGGACAACTGGCGGCAAAACCCCGTGGACTGGCCGGGATGAAACTGGGGCTTCAGCCTCGCTGAGCCGCCAGCCTGGCCGGGTGCAGCCTGGAGCACCTGTCCGGAAACTGCTGCGGGCAGGCGCTACGTGGCTTCGGTGTCGAAGGGTGCGGCCTCGCCCGGCGGCAGCGACTGGAGCACCCGTTCCGGCCGCCTGGGCGCGGCGTCGGCTCCCACGGCGGCGGCCCCGGAAACTGCGGCCACGGCGGCCGGCGCGCCGGCGCTGACGGGTTTGGCGTCGTCGTCGAGGAGCGCCTCTTTGATGATGCGCCGGGGGTCGTACTGCCGGGGATCGTATTTCTTCCAGTCGACATCATCGATGTCGATGCCCACTTCTTCCTTGATCTGCTCGCGGGCACCGGACGCCATGCGCCGGACTTCCCTGACCAGGTTCGCCAGCTTCTGGGTGTATTCGGGCAGCCGCTGGGGGCCGATCACCAGAACGCCAATGATCAGCAGAAGAAAGAACTCCGGGCCGTTGATTCCAAACACTTTAGGAAGATTACCCTCTCCGGGCTGCCAGTGACGATTTCAACCCGGGGCCCGGGAGAACTGCCTGCGCTACGGGACGAAAAAGGCCACGATGCGGTTGGCCCCGCGCTGCAGCCGCGTCGTGAGCGGTTCCCCTCCCGCTTCCGCGGACGGAGGGGTACCGGCGGCAACACCTTCTTCGGCCCTGCTGCCAAGGCGCTGCAGGATGGGGACGGCATCGTCGGCCCGCTCCGCCGGCAAGTTGGACTCGTAGGTAAAGCTGTGGCCCTGCGTCCGGTACGTGGCCGACCATGGTGAAGACTGCCACACACTCAGGTTGTTGCCGGCTGCTGCGGCTTCCCGGTCCACAGCGCCCGGCTGTCCGCCAGGATTCTGGCCGTCACCCTCCTGTGCGGAGAGCCGCTGTTCAGTGACTGTGGCGTAGTGTGCCCCGTCGGTCAGCCTCAGCTCAACCGCCGGCTGCCCGTTGAACACCGTGGCTTTTGCCGATTCAAGGTGGAAGCCCATTGCTTCCAGTTCCGGACAGGCCCAGCCTTCGGAGCGCAGCCGCGTGAGCTGTTCAGCGTTGAGCTGCCTGCCGTCCGCCGGCGTCCGGGACGAGACCTGCGAAAAAGCGGCCGGGTTTCCCGTGGCGTCCCCGGGCAGCGGGTCCCCTGCAGCCGCGAAGGCACCCGCAGCCAGGACCGCCACCGCAGCCGTGCTGCCGCCGGCAGCCAGTGCCAGCACCCGGACGGCCGTGCGCGGTGGCGCGGGCCGCTGGGTGGGAGCCGGAGGCGCGGCGGCGAGTTCCTGCGTCCGTGACAGCAGGCGGGCCGTCAGGTCATCGCTGGCGGGCGGGATGGGGGCATCGCGGAGCCGCTCCAGGTACTGGCGTTCCCGCCGCAACGCTGCAGAGCATTCGTGGCAGGACTGGAGGTGGCTGCGGGTGCGCTGGTGCCTGCGTCCGAATGGGGTCCGGGACCTCATGCGCCGTTCAGAGGATGCCGGCGATACGCGGCATGGACAGTTTGCGGCGCGCCTGCTGGGGACGAGGGTCCCGGTGCGCCAGCTTCTCCCGCAGCATGGTCCGTCCGCGGTGGATCCGTGAGCGGACAGTACCCAGCTTGACGCCCAGCGCTTCCGCCACTTCGTCGTAGGACAGGCCTTCGAGGTCGCAGAGGACGACGGCGGCGCGGAAGTCCGGCGGAAGTTCCTCCAGCGCAGCCTGCACGTCCACGTCCAGGTTGTTGAGCTCAAAGCTCTGTTCCGGACCCGGTTCGCGGCCGGGAAGCCTCGACTCGGCATCCTCGGCGAGGGCATCGAACCTGATCCGGGTTTTGCGCCGCGCCTGGTCCAGGAAGAGGTTCGTGGTAATCCGGTGCAGCCAGCCGTCCAGCGTGCCCGGCTTGAAGTTCTCCAGCGAGCGGAAGACGCGGACAAACACCTCCTGGGTGAGGTCCTCGGCGTCGTACTTGTTGCCCGTCAGGCGGTAGGCAAGCCGGTAGACCTTCGCCGAGTGGTTGGTGACCACTTCTTCCCAGGTGGGACGTACCCACTCAGCCTCAGGATGGTTTGTTGCAGGGACAGGTGCCACAACTGAAGATGACATCGTCCACTCCCCTCGTGGAATACTAACGCCCGGATACTGTTGACATCTCTGATTCGGCGCCGGTCACCTTTTGGATGAGCGGATATTAATCATTTCAAACTTGTCTGGGAATTTCCTGATTGTGGAAAAGTTCAGCCATAGGCGCAACCGCCTGCCTCCCCTGCCGTTGCCACGGGACACAGTAGGCTGTAAAGGACATTCCCTGCCGCCCAGAAAGCGAAACCCATGAGCGCCGACAAGTCCACCAGCTGGTCCTATGCAGAAGATCTTCCTGCTGAGGATGAGGTCATGCTTCGGGCCAGGGAGCGCTCCTTCGAGCTCGGTGTGACGCCCATTGGCCCGGGAGTGGGAGCAGTCCTCACCGTGCTGGCTGCCGCATCCAAAGCCCAGACCGCCGTCGAGATCGGGACCGGAGCGGGAGTTTCAGGTGTGTGCCTGCTCCGCGGCCTCGGCCCCCAGTCCGTCCTCACCACCATCGACGTCGACGTCGAACACCTCCGCGCCGCGCGCGAGGCATTCTCCGAGGCCGGCAGCCCCGCCAACCGCACCCGGACCATTTCCGGAAGGGCAGGCGACGTCCTCCCGCGGCTGACGGACCGCGCCTACGACCTGGTGTTCATTGACGCCGACAAGCCCGGGCTGCCCGGATATGTGGAACAGGCCATCCGTCTGCTGAAGCCCGCAGGGCTGCTGATCGTGAACGACGCACTCGACAAGGACAAGGTGGCCAACCCCGCCAGCCGCGAGGCCACCACCGTAGTCCTGCGCCAGGTGGGCAAAGCCATACGCGACGACGACAGGCTGGCTTCGGCCATGCTTCCCACCGGCGACGGCCTGCTGGTGGCAGTCAAGAAGTAGGCCGCCGAAAAAGGCAGGGCCCGCAGCTGCTGCTGCGGGCCCTGCCTTTTCACGATTATTCGGTAACGCCGACCAGGCATTCCTTGAGGTTGGCTGCCTCAGCAGCGTTCAGCTCGACCACCAGTCGCCCGCCGCCTTCGAGCGGGACGCGCATGATCAGGCTGCGGCCCTCCTTGGTGACTTCCATTGGGCCGTCGCCGGTGCGTGGTTTCATAGCCGCCATGAGGAATTCCCCTCCATTTAGTCCCAGGACTGATCAGCCCGGGCGGGCTGTGTCCGCATGTAGATCAAGCTGCCACGGCGGAGTGGTTGGACACCGCCCGGGCTGCGCGTATTCTGAATGCTTTTTGTCCTTGCTTACTTACTATTATCGCGGAATTACCCGCACGTAGCTAATCGATGGACATTTACCGCGTGGTGGTATTTCAGCCCTGACCTGCACGAAGGCCCCAAAGACTAGGGCGGATAATCCCCGCCGCCGGGCAATTGCGCCCAGGCCCACAGCCACACAATCCAGACAATCTGCAGCAGCAGGAACATGAGGACAACCGTCCCCCGGTAAGCACGCGACCTGGAGGCCAGTGCAGCTGCCAGCGCCAGCGGAAACAGCGGCAGCAGCATGCGGAACGTACTGGTCTGCGGGTGCAGGAACGCCACCAGGTACGCCATGTAGCAGGCACACCACAGGCGGAGTTCGACGCCGATCTGCCAGACGGGGGGAAGGAAGAGCATGGCGGCGAAGAGGGCCACGAAAATGAAGGGCGCCAGCACTCCCAGCACCGGCCCGAAAAGGTTGATGCCGGTGTCGAACCAGGGCTTGAACGGCACCAGGTCATGGCCGCGCCATACTGTTTCGGTTTTTGTGTAAGCCTGGATGTCCCCGGTTGCCGCCCACGCCGCCGCGGGCCAGGCGAGCGCCATCGCGCCTCCGACGCCGGTGAGGACGGCAAGGGCCGCGAGGTCACGGTTGGAATGGGTTCCTTCCCGCGTCCCGGCACCGGAGGCCGCGTTGCGGAACCGCGCCCACAGGCGGTGCAGGAGGAGCAGCCCCAGCATGGCCGCAAAGGGAACACCTACCGGCCGGGACAGGCACAGGAGCACCACCACGGGTATTGCCCAGAGGTACTGCCTGCGGACCACCAGCAGCAACGCTGCCGCGAGGAGCAGCAGGGACAGCGGTTCGGCGTACGGCACCTGAAGGACTGCAGCCACGGGGAAGGTGGCGAAGAACGTTACTCCCCACAGCGCCGGGGCGTGGGAGGCCTTGTGCCGGAACAGGATGTAGACAACCAGCGCCGCTCCCCAGCCCGCAAGCATGGCGATGAGCGTCAGGGCCGCCGCGGGAGCCATGCCGGTGAGTCCGCTGAGCCCTCCGGCCAGCGCGGGAAACAACGGATAGAAGGCCCACGTGTTTTCCTGCACGTTGCCCGCGGCGTCAGTCGGCAGCACGGAGGGGTAGCCCCCGGCAATCACCTGGGCGTACCAGCGCGCGTCCCAGATGTTGATGAAATTCCAGTAGTCAGGCTTCGCCGGAAACCAGGGATTGGGACCCTGGTGGAGCGCAGCGGCCATGAAGATTCCGGCGCTGACGAGACGGGCGGCCAGGTAAATGGCGGTGACCTGAAGCCACCACGGCCAGCCCCGGAGTGCTGTTCCCGCCTGCCCCGCCAGCCCTTGGAGCGACGGGAGCAGGCCTGCGCGGCGCCGCGCCTCTGTACTCACGGCGTGTTCTTTGCAGGCGGCGCGGTCCCGCCGGGTTCCGTGGCGCGGGCTTCCTGCAGGGCCAGCAGCTCAGCCCGCAAGCCGTCAATCTCGTCCTGTTTGGAGGCGAGCTGGTCCCGCAAGTCATCCAGGACCTGGTCCACCTGGTCCATCCTGTAGCCGCGGAGGCCAAGGGAGAACCGCACACGGTCCACATCCTCCGGTGCGGCCTGGGCCGGCAGCAGGACAGGGGGAAGGTTGGCAGGCGGCTGCTCGAAGCCGCCGTCGAGCAGGACAGGCAACGGAGCGTTGCCTGTCCTGCTCGCACGCCGCCCGAGGCCGACCCAGAACACCGCCCCGACCAACCCGATGGCCAGGAAAACCAGAAAGAAACTCACCGTTCCATCGTGCCAGACCGGGCGGCTGCTGCCAGTCCGGACACCCGGGGCGGGACCGGCTACTCCGGCCGCTGCTCTCCCTTGAAGGAGGGCGTAACGGCCCCGTGGAGCACTCGGTCCACGGCTTCGGCGGGATCGTCAACCACCTGGATCAGGTCCAGGTCCTTCTCGGACACCATGCCTTCGGCAACCAGCGTGCCCCTGATCCACTCGATCATCGGGCCCCAGAAATCGACGCCGAGGAGGACGATCGGGAACGATGTGACCTTGCGCGTCTGGACCAGCACCATGGCCTCGAACAGCTCGTCGAGTGTTCCCAGCCCGCCGGGCAGGACGATGAACCCCTGGGCGTACTTGACGAACATGGTCTTGCGGGCGAAGAAGTACCGGAAGTTGATGCCCAGGTCCACCCACTGGTTCAGGCCCTGTTCGAACGGCAGCTCGATCCCCAGGCCCACGGATACACCGTTGCCTTCCACGGTGCCGCGGTTGGCAGCCTCCATGGAGCCGGGACCGCCGCCGGTGATGACGGCGACGCCGGCCTCCGCCAGTTTCCGCCCCACTTCCACGCCCATCTCGTAGTAGGGGCTGCCGGGCTTGGTGCGTGCTGAACCGAAGACGCTCACGGCTTTCCCGATATCCGCCAGGGCACCGAACCCTTCCACGAACTCGCTCTGGATGCGCAGGACCCGCCAGGGATCCGTGTGGACGAACTGCCCGGGGCCCTTGGTGTCGAGCAGATGCTGGTCCGACATCTCCACGGCCGCCTGTTTGCGGCGCAGCTCAAGGGGCCCCTTGCGGCGTGGCTGGGAATTTCTTGCCGGATCTGCACTGATGCTCATTCCCCTAGGCTAACCTGCCCGCGGGAGGTATCTCTTGAATCACGATCCGCAGGAACATGGGGTGATTAGCGTCATAAGCCGGTGTTGTTCGCTAGATTCTTCCTATGACTACTCATGTGCCCGGCGATGCCCTCGTCTCCCTGAACGCCGTAAACAAGCATTACGGCCAGCTGCACGTTCTGAAGGACATCAACCTCCAGGTCCGCAAGGGCGAGGTTGTTGTGGTCATCGGGCCTTCGGGCTCCGGTAAGTCCACCCTTTGCCGCGCCATCAACCGCCTGGAAACCATCGAAGGCGGGACCATCAGCATCGATGGCAAGGTCCTCCCCGAGGAAGGCAAGGAGCTGGCGCAGCTGCGTGCCGACGTCGGAATGGTCTTCCAGTCGTTCAACCTCTTCGCCCACAAAACCATCCTCGAAAACGTGACCCTTGGGCCCATCAAGGTCAAGGGCGTCCCCAAGGCAACAGCGGACAAGGACGCAATGGCGCTCCTTGAACGCGTTGGCGTGGGGCATCAGGCCCCGAAGCTCCCGGCACAGCTGTCCGGCGGCCAGCAGCAGCGCGTCGCGATCGCCCGCGCGCTGGCCATGAAGCCCAAGGTCATGCTTTTCGACGAGCCCACCTCGGCGCTCGACCCGGAAATGATCAACGAGGTCCTGGACGTCATGATCCAGCTGGCCAAGGAGGGCATGACCATGATCGTGGTCACCCACGAGATGGGCTTCGCCCGCAAGGCCGCGGACCGCGTCGTCTTCATGGCGGACGGCCAGATCGTCGAGGACGCCACCCCGGAGGAGTTCTTCACCAACCCGAAGAGCGACCGCGCCAAGGACTTCCTCTCCAAGCTCCTCACCCACTGATCCACCCGAACCAATACTCCAAGTTCGCACCCAGGCCGTGACCCACGGCCTCAATGAAAGGAATGTCATGAAGGCATTTATGACCCGGCGGAAGTCATTCTTCGTGGCGGCTACAGCCGCCCTCGCCCTGTCCCTGAGCGCCTGCGGCGGTGGCGGCACCGACGCCGGGGGCGATCCCTCGGTTGCTGCAGAGCCCACGTTCGCTGCCGGCACCACCATGGAAAAGCTCGCCTCGGCCGGCACCATCAAGATCGGCACCAAGTACGACCAGCCGCTCTTCGGACAGGTAGGCCTCGACGGCAAGCCGGTTGGATTCGATGTCGAAATCGGCAAGCTGATCGCCGCGAAGCTGGGCATCCCCGCTGACAAGATCGAGTGGTCCGAGACCGTGTCTGCCAACCGCGAGCCGTTCATCGAACAGGGCAAGGTTGACCTGGTCATCGCCACCTACACCATCAATGACAAGCGCAAGCAGGTTGTCAGCTTCGCGGGCCCGTACTACGAGGCCGGCCAGGCGCTGATGGTCAACAAGGACAACGACACCATCAAGACCCCCGAGGACGTCAAGGGCAAGAAGGTCTGCTCCGTGACGGGTTCCACCCCCGCAGCCACCATCGTGGACCAGTACGGCGCGGAACTCGTTCCGGCCGCAACCTACTCGGCCTGCCTTGAGCCGCTGCGCAACAAGCAGGTGGAAGCCGTCACCACGGACAACGTGATCCTGGCCGGCTTCGTGGACAAGGAACCGGACGCCTTCAAGCTCGCCTCCGACGAGACGTTCACCAAGGAGCCCTACGGCATCGGCCTGAAGAAGGACGACACCGAGTTCCGCAACTGGATCAACGACCAGCTGGAATCCTTCGAAGAAGACGGGTCCTACAAGAAGGCCTGGGAAGCCACTGCGGGCTCAGTCATCAAGACTGCCCCGGAGCTGCCCGAGATTGACCGTTACTAAGTAACCTCAGTGGTTGCCGGGGCTGCTCCGTGGCCCCGGCAACCGGCCTCTCCGCTCCCGTCCACGCCCACATCCGAAGGATCCTATGGACGTCATTCTTGAAAACCTTCCCCTGTACTGGAACGGTTTTCTCCGCACACTTTTCCTCTCCGCCGTTTCCGGCGTCATCGCGCTGGTACTCGGCACACTGCTCGCGGCAGCCAGGGTCTCCCCGGTGGCAGCGCTCCGCGGCTTCAGCACGGTCTACGTGGAGGTCCTCCGGAACACTCCCCTGACCATCGCCTTCTTCTTCGCGGCTATTGTCCTTCCCCGGCTCGGCGTCAAATTCGAGCAGTTCGAAGTCGCCGCCATCATTGCCTTGAGTACCTACACCGCAGCGTTCATCGCCGAAGCTGTCCGCTCAGGTGTCAACAGCGTCCCGGTGGGCCAGGCTGAAGCTGCCCGCAGCATCGGCATGAACTTCGGGCAGGTCCTGAACCTCATCATCCTGCCCCAGGCCCTGCGGACGGTGGTCCCGCCGCTCATCAATATCCTGATCGCCCTGGTCAAGAACTCCTCGGTTGCCGGCGCGTTCTTTGTCCTCGAACTGTTCGGTTACGGCCGCCAGCTGGCAAACGCCAACGGTGACGCCGTCATCCCCGTGCTGCTCGGCGTTGCGTTCTTCTATCTGCTCCTCACCGTTCCGCTGGGCATCCTGGCCAGTACGGTGGAACGAAAGGTGGCGATTGCCCGATGAGCTCAGTCCTCTACGACGTTCCAGGCCCCAAGGCCCGGCGCATCTCCCTGATCGGATCCATCGTGGGTTCGCTGCTGATCCTGGGCCTGCTGGCCTGGATCATCATGACGTTCGCGCAGCAGGGCATCTTCGAAGGGCGCCGCTGGCAGATCTTCACCCGGGCCGATGTGTGGACGCTCCTGGGCAACGGCCTGGGCGCAACCCTCAGCGCGGCAGCCCTCGCGGCTGTCATCGCGTTCCCCTTGGGCCTGCTGCTCTGCCTGCTCCGCATCTCCGATGCCGCCTTCATCCGGATCCCCACCCGCGTGGTGCTGGAGTTCCTCCGCGGCATGCCGGTAGTCCTCATGATGCTGTTCGTCCTGCTCGGCTTCGGCACCTCGCCCTTCATTGCTGTTGTCACCGGCCTGGTGCTGTACAACTCGGCAGTGTTTGCAGAGATCATCCGCGCCGGCATCCAGTCGCTGCCCAAGGGCCAGCGCGAGGCCGGGCTTGCGATCGGCCTCACCAGCTTCAAGTCGCGCATGCTGATCGAGCTGCCGCAGGCGATCCGGCGCATGATGCCGTCCCTGGTGGCGCAGATGGTGGTGCTCCTCAAGGACACCTCGCTCGGCTACATCGTGGCGTACGGCGAGCTACTGCGCGCCGTGCAGGTGATGGCTGACTTCCTGGGAACCCAGTTCCTGTTCCCGATCTTCTTCGTGGCGGCAGCCATCTACATCGCGATCAACATCCTCGTTTCGAGGATCGCGGTATGGATCGAGCGTCGCGGGTCCAAGAAGGCGGCCGGCGGCGTGGCCAAGGCCGAACCCGAAGCCGCCGAAGCAGCCGTTCCCTGATAGTTCTCGCTTAACGACGATGGCCCGGACCTTGTGGTCCGGGCCATCGTTTTTTAGGTTCAGGTTGCCAGCCACGTCCGCAGGGCCGCCAGGCAGGTGCGGATGGCGTCTGCGTGCACATGTTCGTTGTCCTTGTGTGCCAGCAGGGCATCACCCGGCCCGAAGTTCACCGCCGGTATGCCAAGTTCACTGAAGCGTGCGACGTCGGTCCAGCCGTATTTTGGCTTGGGCTCGGCGCCGACTGCGGCGACGAAGGAGGCGGCGGCCGGGTGGTGCAGGCCGGGCCTGGCACCGGCGGCAGCATCGGTGCGGACCACCTCGAAGCCCTCCAGCAGCTCCCGCACTACGGCCTCGGCCTGGTCGGGGTTTTTGTCCGGCGCAAAACGGTAGTTGATTTCCACCACGCACCGGTCCGGAATCACGTTGCCGGCGGTCCCGCCGTTGATCTTCACGGCATTGAGGCTCTCGCGGTACTCGAGTCCGTCCACAGTGATGGTCTGCGGTTGGTAGCCGGCCAGCCTGGCCAGGACCGGAGCTGCGGCGTGGATGGCGTTGCTGCCCATCCACGCGCGTGCGGAGTGGGCTGCCTCCCCCACCGTGGTTACTTCGAACCTGCTGGTGCCGTTGCAGCCGCCCTCCACCGTGCCGTCCGTCGGTTCCAGCAGGATGGCGAAGTCACCGTGGAGCAGGTGGCCGTGGTTGCGGACCAGGCGGCCCAGGCCGCTTTTGACGGCTTCCACTTCCTCGTGGTCGTAGAACACAAAGGTGATGTCCCGTTTCGGCGAGGCACCGTCGTCAAACATGGTGGCCGCCAGGGCAAGCTGCACCGCGACGCCGCCCTTCATGTCGGTGGCCCCGCGGCCGTAGAGGATCCCCTCCCCCGGAACACCCGATTCCCAGCTGGAGGGAACGGTCCCTTTCGCATCCGCTGCCAGGGGCAGCGGCACCGTGTCGAGGTGCCCGGCCAGGATGACACGTTCCGGATGGCCCAGTTCGGTGCGGGCGATGATTGAATCGCCGTCCCGGACCACGCTGAGCTGGGGAACTGCCAGGAGGGCCGCTTCAACGGCGTCGGCAAGTTCCTTTTCGTTTCCGGACACGCTGTTGATGTCCATGATGGCGGCGGTCAGGAGGGCAACATCCTGGCGAAGGTCGAGTAGCAGGGTGGAAGGCTGGGGTGTGGTTTCGGCAGTCACGAAGCCAGTCTAGTTCGGACCCTGTCCCCGCCCGTCGATAGACTGGGGGCATGACTGAGACTGCTTCTTCTGCCGTGCCCGAAACCTCGCAGGCATCCACAGACCACCGCTCCGCCTACGGCTTCGGCGTGGCCACCGTTTCCACCGCCGACGCCAGCGTCCTGGATGTCTGGTTTCCCGCTCCGGCGCTTGGTGTTGCCGCCGAGAGCCTCCGTTCCGTCGAGAACGCGGACGAGTCGCTGAGAAGCATCGCCGAGAATGGGGCGGACCAGGACCGCGGTACCGAGCAGAAGGTGGTTTTTGTCCAGATCCACCTCGATGAAGCCCCGGCCGATACCGCCGATGCGTACCTGCGCCTGCACCTCCTTTCGCACCGCCTTGTCCGGCCCAACACCATCAACCTTGACGGCATCTTCGGCAAGCTGCCCAACGTTGTGTGGACCAACTTCGGCCCCGCCGCCGTGGAAGGCTTTGAACTCACCCGTGCGCGGCTGCGGCGCCGCGGTGCCGTCACCGTCTACGGCATCGATAAGTTCCCGCGCATGGTGGACTATGTTGTGCCTTCCGGTGTAAGGATTGCCGACGCCGACCGGGTGCGGCTGGGTGCGCACCTGGCCGAAGGAACCACCGTGATGCACGAAGGGTTTGTGAACTTCAACGCCGGAACCCTGGGTACGTCGATGGTGGAGGGCCGCATTTCAGCGGGCGTCGTGACCGGCGACGGCAGTGACGTGGGCGGCGGCGCCTCCATCATGGGCACGCTGTCCGGCGGCGGCAAGGAAAAGATCACCATCGGCGAGCGGGTGCTGCTGGGGGCAAACTCCGGTGTTGGCATCAGCATCGGCGACGATTCCGTGGTGGAAGCCGGCCTGTACGTCACGGCCGGAACCCGGGTGCGGGTGCCCGGGCCCAAGGACGAGGTGGGCGAGGACACCACTAAGATCGTCAAGGCAGCCGAGCTGTCCGGTGTGCCCAACCTGCTGTTCCGCCGCAACTCCACCACGGGCGCTGTGGAGGTCCTCCCCCGCCAGGGACAGACCGTGGAGCTGAACGACGCCCTCCACGCCAACTGATCATTCCATGGCACGAAGACGCGGACTGCGCCGCCTCGCAGTACTGGTGCTGGCCCTGGCACTGGTGGCAGGCGGCGTCTATTCGGCCGTGTTTTTCCTGCAGCGCTCCGAAACGCTCGTGTCGGAGCGCTGCAGGGCCGTTATTGGCGAGCGAACCTCGGAACTCGCCCCGGACCAGGCCGTCAACGCTTCACTGATCACTGCCGTGGCGGTGCAGCGCGGGCTTCCACCGCGTGCTGCCAGCATTGCCCTGGCCACCGCCATGCAGGAGTCCAAGCTCCGGAACATCGACCACGGCGACAAGGCCGGCCCGGATTCGCGCGGACTGTTCCAGCAGCGCCCTTCCCAGGGATGGGGAACCGAGGCACAGATCATGGATCCCTACTACGCCGCGAACGCCTTCTACGACGCCCTGGTCAAGATCCCGGGCTACGAGTCACTGGAGATCACGGACGCCGCCCAGCGCGTCCAGCGCTCCGCCTACCCCACCGCCTATGCCCAGCACGAGGAAATGGGACGGACCTTCGCCTCCGGGCTGACCGGCCAGACGCCCGAGGCCGTCCGGTGCACCCTGCGGGCTGCCGGCGCGGGCGGGGATACCGCCGCGTTGTCCGCGGAACTCAATCAGGCCTACGGGCCGCTGGGGACGGCTGTTGAAGGTAAAACGCTGGTGGTGGAGGCCGCCGGCAGCCAGGCCTGGTCCGTGGCGCAATGGGCTGTTGCCAACGCCAAGGGCTTCGAGGTCCTGCAGGTGGACGTCGCCGGCCGGAGCTGGAACCGGGAGGCGCGGGACGGGTGGCAGGCTTCGGCGGCCACGGACGGACAGGTCCGGATCACGGTGGCGGCGGAGGGGGCCGGCAGCTGAACGGCTGCTGGAAGAGCACCGCGGGTCCCTACACGAGGATTTCGACCACCGGCTGGACGTAGCTGCGGAACAGCTCAGGCTCGGCCATCAGGCGGTTGCTCATGATGATCTTGTCCGGTTCCAGGTACCAGGCCCGCTGTTCATTCAGGGGAAGCTCAATGATGGTCAGCTTGAAGTCACGGGAATCGCGGCCAACCTCCATCAGCCTGTCGTCCACCATGTCCTCAAGAAGCTGGTCCGCTCCGCTGGCGGCACGCTCCGCCTCAATTTCCGCGTATTCGCTCCTGCGCTCCCGTGCCCAGGTAAGGGCGGAACCGAAGTGGGCCTGGAGCACGCGCTGCAGGGCGGGAGAGTTTCCAAAAGCTTCAAAGTCCGGCGGCGACAACTCGGGAGACGTCTGGGGATGGGCCTTGAGCAGCTGCTCCCACCATGCCTCCCACTCTGTCTTGAGGGCACTCAGGCCACCAACGTCCGCGGTCAAGTGTGAATGATCGGCACGGCGTACCTTGGGCGCTGCGTGGGACAGCGCGGGGTGACCTGCGCCGTCGAGCCCCGCAGTATCCCGGACGAACAGGGCTATCATCATTGGCCCCGACGTGTCCGCGGTGATTTGCCACCTGGTTCCGCTTGTCTGATACATCCGACGTCCTTCCGTCGCGCGCCCTTGCCAAGAGGGTAGTCCGGTAGCTCCCCCGGCTCCCAGTCTATTCCTCCTGATGCCCACGTTAGTGGCAGTCATCACATCCCGTCGAGGTGCTGCTCCAGGACGTCCACGCACATTTCCCGGGTCATCCATCCGGGCTGCAGCAGGGCGTGCATGCACAGACCGTCCAGGGTGGCGAGAAGCCGCTCGGCTTCAACCACCAGGCTTTCCGTCGGCTGGTCCTCCGGCCGCAGGGCACGGATGACGCTGCCCACGATGACGGCTACCTCCCGGTGGCTCCGGTCCGCTTCGGCGGCGAGGAACGGGCGGACCCTCGCGGCGTTACGGAACGCCATCCAGGCACACACCTCAAGCGCCCGTGGCCCGTCAAGGGGCAGGAGTCCGCACAGGAGGGTTAATATCGCCGCGCGGTGCTCAGGGGTGCCGGGATCCGCCGCGTGCACGCCAGGAAGGGATGCTTCCAGGCGGCGCACGATGCGGTCCACCACCGAGGCAAAGGCGAATGCCAGCAATTCCTCACTGCCCGCGAAATAGTGGCGGACAGAACCCACAGCCAGCCCTGCTTCGTCCGCCGTTTCCCTGAGGGAGGCCCGTTCCAGCCCGTCTCCGGCGATGATGCGGAGAACTGCTTCAACAACGTCCTGGCGCCGGGCTTCGGCATCTACGATTTTTGGCACTCCTCCTATTTAGCACGGATGTGCTCCCTTGGGACGGTCGCCGTGCCGTGCCGTGCCCGCGGCCTCCTGTCGCCCCTCAGCGGTACGTGCGCGGCGCTGCCCGGCATCCGGAACGCGGCGGCGGCAGCAGGTGTCCGTGGGATAGCGTTAGAGGCATGAAAATTCTGGTCACCGGGGGCACCGGCTACATTGGTTCCCACACTGTTTTATCCCTGCAGGAAGCCGGCCATGATGTGGTGGTCATCGACAACCTGGTCAACTCCAGCGAGGAATCCCTCCGGCGGGTTGCCGAGCTCAGCGGCAGGACCGCGGAGTTCCACCACGTCGACCTGGTGGATGAGGCCGCCGTCGAGCGTGTGTTCGCCGCCAGCCCCATTGACGCGGTGATCCACTTTGCCGGGCTGAAGGCCGTTGGCGAATCCGTCCGGGAGCCGCTCAAGTACTACCACAACAACCTGGTGGGGACCCTGAACCTCATCCGGGTCATGGACCGCCACGACGTCCGGTCCATTGTCTTCAGTTCCTCGGCCACCGTCTACGGCGAGCACAACCCCATCCCCTATGTGGAGAAGATGGAAATCGGGGCCAACAACCCCTACGGCCGCACCAAGGAGCAGATCGAGGACATCCTCTCTGACCTGGGCGCCGCGGACACCCGCTGGCACATAGCCCTGCTGCGCTACTTCAACCCTGTCGGCGCCCACCCCTCCGGCCGGATCGGCGAGGACCCCCAGGGCATCCCGAACAACCTTGTGCCCTTCATCGCCCAGGTGGCCGTTGGCCGCCGCGAGAAGCTGATGGTTTTCGGCGGGGACTACGACACCCCGGACGGCACCTGCCTGCGGGACTACATCCACGTTGTGGACCTCGCCGAAGGCCACGTGGCCGCGCTGAACTACGTTGCGGACCGCACCGGCGTCTTCCGCTGGAACCTGGGCTCCGGCAAGGGCTCCTCCGTCCTGGAGGTGCTCCGCTCCTTCGAAAAGGCAGTCGGGCAGCCGATCCCCTACGAGATCACCGGCCGCCGCGCGGGTGACCTCCCCGCCTTCTGGGCCGACGCCACCTCTGCGCTGGCGGACCTCAGCTGGTCCACCACCAAAACCGTGGACCAGATGTGCGAGGACCACTGGCGCTGGCAGAAGAACAACCCGCAGGGCTACAGCAACTAGCCTTCTCTGCAACAACAAAGCGGCCGCCCACCTTTGGAAGGTGGGCGGCCGCCGTCGTCATTGCAGGTATTGATCCGGGGAGTTAGCGGACCGGGTAGTCCCGCTCCGGCTCGCCGATGTACAGCTGGCGCGGGCGTCCGATCTTGGTGTTCGGGTCGCTGATCATTTCCCGCCACTGGGCGATCCAGCCGGGGAGGCGGCCGATGGCGAACAGTACCGTGAACATCTTCTCCGGGAAGCCCATGGCCTTGTAGATCAGGCCGGTGTAGAAGTCCACGTTCGGGTAGAGCTTGCGCTGGATGAAGTAGTCATCGTTGAGCGCCTTCTCTTCCAGGCGCAGGGCGATCTCCAGCAGTTCGTCGTTGCCGCCGAGCTTGCTGAGGATTTCGTGGGCCGTGGCCTTGACGATCTTCGCGCGCGGATCGTAGTTCTTGTAGACGCGGTGCCCGAAGCCCATGAGGCGGACGCCGTCTTCCTTGTTCTTGACCTTCTCCATGTAGTCCTCGGGCTTCGTGCCGTCGGCCTGGATCTGGCGGAGCATCTTGAGGACTGCCTCGTTGGCACCGCCGTGGGCGGGACCGAAGAGCGCGTTGATGCCGGCGGACACCGAAGCGAACAGGTTGGCGTTGGACGAGCCCACCAGGCGCACGGTGGACGTTGAACAGTTCTGCTCGTGGTCCGCGTGCAGGATCAGCAGCAGGTCCAGCGCCTTGGCAATGACCGGGTCCACCTCGTACTGCTCAGCCGGCAGGCCGAAGCTCAGGCGCATGAAGTTTTCCACGAGGTTGTGGGAGTTGTCCGGGTACAGCATGGGCTGGCCGATGGACTTCTTGTGCGCGTACGCCGCGATCACCGGCATCTTGGCCATCAGGCGGATGGTGGAAACTTCCACCTGTTCGGCGTTGAACGGGTCCAGCGAGTCCTGGTAGAACGTGGACAGCGCGGACACTGCCGAGGACAGCACGGGCATGGGGTGCGCGTCCCGCGGGAAACCGCTGAAGAAGCCCTTGAGCTCTTCATGCAGCAGAGTGTGCCGGCGGATCTTCTGGTCGAACTCCTCCAGCTCCGTGGGGCTGGGCAGGTTGCCGTAGATCAGAAGGTAGGACACCTCGAGGAAGCTGGAGTGCTGGGCCAGCTGTTCGATGGGGTACCCGCGGTAGCGCAGGATGCCAGCATCGCCGTCGATGTAGGTGATCGCCGAGGTGGTTGCTGCCGTGTTCATGAAGCCGGGGTCAAAGGTGACTGCGCCCGTCTGCTTCAGCAGCTTGGAAACGTCGTAGCCTTCGTTCCCTTCAATAACCTGGATGCGCGGGAGCTTGAGCTCGCCCCCTGCGTGAAGCAGGGTGGCCGCGTTGTTGGTCTCAGTCATGGAGTCCCCTTCATGAGGCTTCTGGGCCTCTGTCGAAAGCTTGATCCAACATCAGGTGAGCCGCGCACTGACCCTGAGAACACAGGTTCCAACACCCGGGCTGCCTTCTTGTAGAAAGCCACCATTGATAGTCACTTAAAAAGTACCGCCCCTTGGCGGGTGCCACTAATCCGAGACGGTCCGGAAGCCCCTAAAACCGGGCCGTTGTGGCGCGAGTCACAGTATTGTTACGGCGCCGCAACGAGCCGGGACACTGCGGCGTCGATGCGCTCGTCCGTTCCGGTCAGCGCCACGCGGATGTATCCGTTGCCGGCCTCGCCGTAGATAACCCCGGGGCCCACCACGATGCCGCGTTCCGCCAGCCGCCCCACCGTGTCCCAGGTGCTTTCCCCGGCGGTGGACCACAGGTACAGCCCGGCGTCGGAATCCTTGATCTCGAGGCCGAAGTCCAGCAGCGCCGGGACGAGCCGCTCGCGCCGCCCCCGGTACAGGTCCTTCTGCGCTTCCACGTGGGCGTCGTCGCCGAGCGCCACGCGCATGGCCTCCTGCACCGGATAGGGCACGATCATGCCCGCGTGCTTGCGGCTGTTCACCAGGTTGGGCATGAGGCCAGGGTCGCCGGCCACGAACGCTGCCCGGTAGCCCGCCACGTTGGACTGCTTGCTCAGGGAATAGACAGCCAGCAGGCCCTGATGGGATCCGCCGGCTACACGCGGATCAAGGATGCTGGGAACAGCCTGTCCGCCGCGCTGGACATCCCAGTCACCCCAGCCAAGTTCTGCGTAGCACTCGTCGGAGGCCACCACGGCACCCAGTTCCCTTGCCTGCTGCACCAGGGCCTTCAGGGAGTCGATTCCGCGTACGCTGCCGGTGGGGTTTCCCGGGGAATTAACCCAGATCAACCGGACGCGCGCACGGGTGGCTTCATCCAGTTCGTCCAGGTTGTCCGTGGCCACGGACGTCACGCCGGCAAAGGTGGCGCCGATGTCGTAGGTGGGGTAGGCGACCTTGGGGCGGACGACGACGTCTCCCGGCTTGAGTCCCAACAGGAGCGGCAGCCAGGCCACCAGTTCCTTGGAGCCCACGGTGGGCATGACGTTGCGGGGATCGAGCCCTGCCACGCCGCGGCGCCGTTCAAACCACCCGGCGATGGCTTCACGCAGGACCGGTGTGCCGTGCACGGTGGGGTAGCCCGGGGCGTCCGCCGCGGCCTTGAGCGCGTCCTGGATCAGGGCCGGCGTAGGATCCACCGGGGTCCCGATGGAAAGATTGACGGCCCCGCCGGGGTGCTCCGCTGCCTTGGCGGCGTACGGCGCCATGGCTTCCCACGGGTAGTCAGGCAGGTCCAGGCCGAACGTCCTCGCTGCTGGGGTCACGGTATCTTCCCGCGTCAGTGGTCTTGGTTCTGCGGCGGCAGTGCGGCGATCATCGGGTGGTCCTTGCCCGTGTTGCCGACCTTCGCTGCTCCACCCGGCGAGCCGAGGTCGTCGAAGAACTCGACATTGGCCTTGTAATAGTCCGCCCATTCCTCCGGGGTGTCATCCTCGTAGTAAATGGCTTCAACAGGGCACACCGGTTCACAGGCACCGCAGTCCACACACTCGTCCGGATGGATGTACAGCGAACGCTCACCCTCATAGATGCAGTCGACCGGGCACTCCTCAATACATGCCTTGTCCTTGACATCTACACACGGCTGCGCGATTACGTACGTCACGTCCCTGGCCTCTCCACGTTGGTTCCGGCAACCCGCCGGCACTTGCATCCGGCGCTGCGGCCGGACCCTTGACATCTGAGCCTATTATCTCCCAGCCCGTTCCCGCGAACCTAGCCGGACACCCTAGTATGAACTGGTGAGTCAGCCTGTTCCTACCCCCGCCGGGTTCCTCTCGGGCGCAACACCCGGAATGCGGGTGGTGGTGCGCTACCGCATCGAGGGCGGCCTGACCGACGCATTGGGCCACCTGGTGGCGTGCAACGGCGGTGCGTGCACCATCAGGACCCGGAAGGCCGACGTCGTTATCCAGCTGTCAGAGGTAGTGGCCGCCAAGGAAGTCCCGCCGGCGCCCGAGAGGCGCCGGCCCGCACGGTAGGGGCGGGCCACCGCGGCGGGGTGGCTGCGCAGGCGGGGCCACCCCCAAGACAAAGAAAAGCCGGTACGGCGGCGGGAATCCCCACCGCCGTACCGGCTGTTTCAGTTTTGTGCCCCGGTGACTAGACCTTGGCGCGGGCGCGGTTGGCCTTGGCGCGCTCGTTGGTGTCCAGGATAACCTTGCGGATGCGGATGGCTTCCGGGGTCACTTCCACGCACTCGTCCTCGCGGGCGAATTCGAGGGACTCTTCAAGGGTCAGGTCGCGCGGCGGCGTCAGGTTCTCGAAGGTGTCAGAGGAGGCTGCACGCATGTTGGTGAGCTTCTTTTCCTTGGTGATGTTGACGTCCATGTCGTCGGCGCGGGAGTTCTCGCCCACGATCATGCCTTCGTAAACCTCGGAGGTGGGCTTCACGAAGAACGAGCCGCGCTCCTGCAGGTTGATCATGGCGAACGGCGTGACAACACCGGCGCGGTCAGCGATCATCGAGCCGTTGGTGCGGTACTCGATGGGGCCGGCCCACGGCTCGTAGCCCTCGGAGATGGACGCTGCGATGCCGGCGCCGCGGGTGTCCGTGAGGAACTTGGTGCGGAAGCCGATCAGGCCACGGGCGGGGACGATGAATTCCATCCGGCACCAGCCGGTACCGTGGTTGGCCATGTTGGTCATGCGGCCCTTGCGGGCTGCCATCAGCTGGGTCACTGCACCGAGGTACTCCTCGGGGACGTCGATGGTCATGTGCTCCATCGGCTCATGGATCTTGCCGTCGATGGTCTTGGTGACAACCTGCGGCTTGCCGACGGTCAGTTCGAAGCCTTCACGGCGCATCTGCTCCACCAGGATGGCCAGTGCCAGCTCGCCACGGCCCTGCACTTCCCAGGCGTCGGGACGCTCGGTGGGGAGAACCTTGATGGAGACGTTACCGATCAGTTCCTTGTCCAGGCGGTCCTTCACCTGGCGTGCCGTGACCTTGGCACCCTTGACCTTGCCGGCCAGCGGCGAGGTGTTGATACCGATGGTCATGGAGATGGCGGGATCGTCCACGGTGATCAGCGGCAGCGGCTGCGGGTTCTCGGCGTCGGTGAGGGTCTCACCGATGGTGATGTCCTCGATGCCGGCGACGGCGACGATCTCACCCGGGCCTGCAGACTCCGCGGGAACGCGGTCCAGGGCCTTGGTGGCCAGGAGTTCGGTGATCTTCACGTTCTTGAGCTCACCGTTGGCGCGTGCCCAGGCAACGGTCTGGCCCTTGCGCAGAGTGCCGTTGTAGATGCGCAGCAGGGCGAGACGGCCCAGGAACGGGGAAGCGTCCAGGTTGGTGACGTGTGCCTGCAGCACACCCTCCGGGTTGTAGGTGGGTGCCGGGATGTGCTCGATGATGGTCTTGAACAGCGGCTCCAGGTCTTCGTTCTCCGGAGCGGTACCGTCAGCGGGCTGGTCGAGGGAAGCGCGGCCAACCTTGGCGGCCGCGTAGACAACGGGAACCTCAAGGATCTTGTCCAGGTCCAGGTCCGGAACCTCGTCCGCCAGGTCCGAGGCAAGGCCCAGGAGGAGGTCCATGGACTCGTGGACGACTTCCTCGATGCGGGCGTCGGGACGGTCGGTCTTGTTGACCAGCAGGATGACGGGCAGGTGCGCGGCAAGGGCCTTGCGCAGCACGAAGCGGGTCTGGGGCAGCGGGCCCTCGGAAGCGTCAACGAGGAGGACGACGCCGTCAACCATGGACAGGCCGCGCTCCACCTCGCCGCCGAAGTCGGCGTGGCCGGGGGTGTCGATGACGTTGATGGTGATGGTCTCGCCGTTGGAGGACGGTCCGTTGTAGGCCACGGTGGTGTTCTTGGCCAGGATGGTGATGCCCTTTTCGCGCTCCAGGTCACCGGAGTCCATCACGCGGTCTTCAAGGTGGTTGTGCTCGGCAAAGGAGTTGGTCTGCTTGAGCATGGCGTCGACCAGGGTGGTCTTGCCGTGGTCAACGTGGGCCACAATCGCGACGTTGCGGAGGTCACTGCGTGATGCAGTGGCTACCGCGGTGTTGGTGGTGGTTTCAGACATGCGTAATGGCTCGATTCAGTGGTGAAAGTCAGCTGTTGTATCGCGACATTTCCAACCGGAACGCACGACGGATCAGGCCCTTAGCACAGGGCGCCTTCCTCCATTCTAGCGCCAGTGCCATTTATTGGCCTAAATTCTCCGGCGGCGTGCGGGCACTGCGTGGCCCCGGCCCTGCCCCGCCACGGAAAATTGTGGGCAAAATCACTGGCCATCCAGGACGGCATGCAACATGATTGCTCTGACAGAGCGTGCAAGCCCGAAAGACACCAGATGCGAAAATCCCCGGCCGCCAGGGCCTGGACCCGTTGTGCCGTGTCCGGCGTCGCTGCGGCTGTTGCCTTGTCCGCAAGCCTCTCCGGCTGCGGCCTGCCCGCCGCGGCCCCGGGGAATCCTGGCCGTCCAGTTGCGGCAGCGGCTGCGGCGGGGGCTGCGGCGGGACTCCAAGGGGCAGCCGGGAATCCTGCAGCCGCAACTGCCGGTTCACGCGTCCTGAACCCGGCCAACGGGCGGCTCGAGGCCGTTGTCCCGGAGGTCAGCAGGACGGTCCTGCTGATCGGTGATTCACAGTCGGAACCCGTTGACGGCTGGCCGCGGCTGGGCCTGGCTGCCGCGGGCTACAACGTGTACTTCTGCGGCCGGGGCGGGACCGGCTTTGTCTCCTCGAACGGTGCAACAGGCAACTATATTGATGCCCTGCTGCGCGGCGACTGGCTGCTGCCATCGGGAACGCCGGCGCTCATTGTCATCCAGGGCGGCGGCAATGACGCCGCCGGTGCAGCAAGTGACAGGCAGATAACCGCCAATGCCGAACGCCTGATCGCGGAGCTGCGGGAGCGGTACCCCGGCACGCCCATGGCGATGATCGGAACTCTTGCCCGCGGGGAAGCCCACGGCGGCGGCCGGCGGACCGAAGTCGATGCCCTGTTGGGGTCGGTGGCAGCGTCCCATGCCCTCCCCTTTGTATCCGTGGGTGACTGGTTGACCCGGTACGGCCTGGCAAAGGACCTCGCGGACACAGTGCACATGAACCCTGTGGGACGCCAAAAATTGGGAGTCCTCCTCGAGGGCCGCCTCCGGGACCTGGGCCTGGACCGGAAGCCGACGGCGGACCAGCAGCCGCTGCGGGCCTCCGGCACCCTGGACGACGGCCCGGGCCAGGACTGAAGCGCAGACGGCTGGAGCCGGGGCCCGAAGGCCCCGGCTCCAGCCGTACTTAGTGTGCGGGCAGTCCGCTTACGCAACTTCCGGCGGAAGCATCAGCTTGGCACCCGGGATGGCGTTGAGCAGCGCCTGTGTGTACTCCTGCTGCGGCGCGTCGAAGACGTCGTCCGTGGATCCCGTCTCCACCAGGCGCCCCTTCTCCATCACGCAGACGTGGTCGGCGATCTGGCGGACCACCGCGAGGTCGTGGGTGATGAAGAGGTAAGTCAGGCCGAGGTTGGACTGCAGGTCGGCCAGGAGGTTCAGCACCTGCGCCTGGACCAGTACGTCCAGGGCGGACACCGCCTCGTCACAGATGATGACTTCAGGGTCCAACGCCAGCGCGCGGGCAATGGCTACGCGCTGCCGCTGGCCGCCGGAGAGCTCGTTCGGGTACCGCTGCATGGTGGATTGCGGCAGCGCCACCTGGTCCAGCAGCTCGCGGACCTTCTTCTCGCGGCTGGCTTTGTTCCCGATTTTGTGGACCCGCAGCGGCTCCTCAATGGTCCGGTAGATGTTGTACATCGGGTCCAGGGAGCCGTAGGGATCCTGGAAGATGGGTTGCACCCGGCGCCGGAACTTGAACAGTTCCGAAGGCTTCAGCAGTGAGGTGTCCACGCCGTCGAACAGGATTTTTCCGTCCGTCGGCTTCTCCAGCTGGAGCACCATCTTGGCCACTGTGGACTTGCCGGAGCCCGACTCCCCCACGATCGCCGTCGTGGTTCCGCGAAGGACGTCGAAGGTGACGCCGTCCACGGCCGCAAAGTCGGACGATTTTCCCAGGCCCTGCCGAAGCTTGTACACCTTCCGCAGGTCCTGGATCTGAAGGACGTTGTCGGCGGTGAGCGCCTCGGCGGCCGGAGCCAGGAGGTCGGCCGCTTGCACGCCCTGTTCCTTGGCAACCTGGATCCGGCGGCTGGCGAGGGACGGTGCCGATTCCACGAGCCGCTTGGTGTAGGGATGCTGCGGGTTCTGCAACAGCTCGAGCGACGGCCCGGATTCGACCACCTGGCCGCGGTACATGACCACAACCTTGTCCGCGCGTTCGGCGGCAAGGCCAAGGTCGTGGGTGATCAGCAGGACAGCCGTACCGAGCTCGGACGTCATGCCTTCAAGGTGGTCCAGGATCTGCCGCTGCACCGTGACATCCAGCGCTGACGTAGGCTCATCCGCGATCAGCAGCCGGGGCTGGCAGGACAGGCCGATGGCAATCAGGGCCCGCTGGCGCATGCCGCCGGAGAACTCGTGCGGGTACTGCCTGGCGCGCCGGTGGGCGTCCGGCAGGCCTGCCTCGGACAGCACCTTCGCGATGTCCTCCGGTCCGCTGGGCCTGCCGTTCGCGCGCAGGGTCTCCTTGACCTGGTAGCCGATCTTCCACACTGGGTTGAGGTTGGACATGGGGTCCTGGGGCACCATGCCGATGGTGTTGCCGCGCAGCTCGATCATCCGCTTTTCCGGCGCATGCGAGATGTCTTCGCCGTCCAGCAGAATCTGTCCGCCGGAGACCCGGCCGTTGGCCGGCAGCAACCCGATGGCTGCGAGGGCGGTTGTTGATTTGCCCGAGCCGGACTCGCCCACGATTGCCACGGTCTCCCCCGGCATGATGGTGAAGTGGGCATTCCGGACAGCGTTCACCTCGCCGTTGCTGGTGTTGAACGTGATGGCCAGGTCCCGGATTTCCAGGAGCGGCCGGTTCGCGGGTGTTCCGGCTTCGGTAATGGTGACATCTGATGCAGTCACGTGTGCCTCCTTCATCGCTGGCGGCTCTTCGGGTCAAGAGCATCGCGCAGGGCGTCGCCCAGCATGATGAAGCTCAGGACGGTGATGGACAGGGCGGCAGCCGGGTAGAGGAGCACTGCGGGGTTGGTGCGGATGGACGACTGCGCCGCGGAAATGTCATTGCCCCAGGACATGATGCTTCCTGGAAGGCCGATGCCAAGGAACGACAACGTCGCCTCCAGCACGATGAACACACCGAGCTCCATGGTGGCCAGCACGATGATGGGGGCGAGGGCGTTGGGCAGCACATGCTTGATGAGGCTCTGGATCCTGGACACGCCCAGCGACCGCGCCGCCGTGATGAAGTCGGCGTTGCGGACTTCGATCACCGCGCCCCGGGTCAGCCTTGCCATCTGCGGCCACGCAAGCAGCACGATGATCATGATGACCGTCCACACACTCTTGTTTTCACGGAAGAACGGCAGCTGGGTGACCACCAGTGCACCGAGCACCAGCGGCAGTGCAAAGAAGATGTCGCCGAGGCGGGCGATCACGGCGTCGATCCAGCCGCCGTAGAAGCCGGCCAGCGCGCCCAGGGTCACCCCAATGATGAGCACGCCGATGACGGCGAAGACGCCAACCATGACGGAGGCCTGCGTGCCGTAAATGACGCGGGCGTACACGTCGCAGCCCTGGAAGGTGAACCCGAACGGATGCCCGGCCGAGGGCGCGCCGTCCGAATTTGCCAGCTGGCAGTTGTCGTTCGGTGCAGTCTGGGTGAACAGGCCCGGGAAGAACGCCACAACCAGGATGACCAGGATCATCACTGCCGAGACGATGAACAGCGGACGACGGCGGAGCTTCCGCCAGGCGTCAGCCCAAAGGCTCAGCGGGGCCTGGTCAGTCTTCACCGCATCCGTTGCCAGCAGAGGGGTCTCCTCAAGGGGGGCAACGAAGTGCGTGGTGTCTTGGTTACTTTTCATAGCGAATCCTCGGATCAAGCCAGGCGTACAGCAGATCAACCAGCAGGTTGGCGATAACGAAGACCAGCACCAGCACGCTCACGATCGCGACGACGGTGGGTCCCTCGCTGCGGAGAATCGCCTGGTAGAGCTTCTGCCCCACACCGGGGACGTTGAAGATGCCTTCGGTGACGATGGCGCCGCCCATCAGGCCGCCAAGGCTGGCGCCCAGGTAGGTGACAACGGGAATCATCGAGTTGCGGAGGATGTGCGCCATGACCACGCGGGGCCGGGACAGTCCCTTCGCAGTAGCGGTGCGGACGTAATCGGCGGTTGAGTTTTCAATGACCGACGCCCGGGTGAGGCGGAGCACGTAGGCGAAGGAGACCAGCGCCAGCGCGAACGCCGGAAGCAGCAGCGTGCTCCAGCTGACGTCCGTACCCACGGTGGGTTTGGCCCACCCCAGGTACACACCGAAGACCAGCTGCAGGACGAAGCCGAGGACAAAGATGGGGATGGCAATGACGACGAGCGAGGCGAGCAGGACCGTCGAGTCGAAGATCTTTCCCTTGCGGAGGCCGGCGATGAGTCCAAAGCCGATGCCAAACACTGCCTGGATGACGAGCGCTTCGACGGCCAGCATCACGGTGACGGGGAAGACGCGGCCGAGGGTGGCGGCGATGGGCTGGCCGGTGAAATCGACGCCCAGGTTGAACGTAAAGAGATTCTTGAGGAACAGGCCGTACTGGACCCAGAACGGCTGGTCCAGGTTGTACTGCTGGCGGAGCGCCGCGATGACGGCTTCGCTCGGCGGACGGTCTCCGAAGAGCGCCCTGATGGGGTCACCGGGGAGGGCAAACACCATGAAATAGACCAGCAGGGTGGTGCCCAGGAACACGGGGATAACTTGGAGCAGGCGCCGGAGAATGAACTGGATCACAGCAGACCCTCCGGGGCTTGTGGAGATGGGGGGAATTTCATGTAGGACAGCTTCCTGCCGGTATCAAGGCTATGGGGGCCCGGCTGGCGCCGGACCCCCACTAGCTATTTGAGTTGGACGGTCTCAGGACTACTTCGCGGTGATGTTGTAGTACTGGATGACACCGTTCCAGCCGCTGTCCACGTTGGTGACGTTCTGGCTCCACACGACCTGGCGTGCGGAGTACCACAGCGGGAGGTTGGGCAGGTCCTGGAACAGGATTTCCTGGGCCTCGGTGAACTTCGCGTTGGCATCGTCCGTGGACTTGGAACCCAGGCCTTCGTCGAGGAGCTTGTCGAACTCGGGGTTCGAGTAGCCCTCGTAGTTGGCGCTGGCACCGGTCCGCAGCAGCGGGCCGAGGAAGTTGTAGAGCGACGGGTAGTCAGCCTGCCAGCCGGCCCGGGCGAAGCCGGGGAGTGTCTGGGACTTGCGCAGGTCCAGAAGTTCAGCAAACTTGGCGAAGGGCTGGCCTTCAGCCTGGATGCCGAGGTTGTTCTTCAGGTTGTTGGCAACAGCGTCGATCCATTCCTTGTTGCCGCCATCGGTGTTGTAGCCGAGCTGAAGGGTCTTGTCTGCCGGCCACGGGCTGATGGCATTGGCCTTTTCCCAAGTTTCCTTTGCCTTGGCGGCATCGAACTTCAGGACCTCGGATCCCTCGACGTTCTCGTTGTAGCCGTCCACGGCCGGGGAGGTGAAGTCCTTCGCCGGGATGCGGGTGCCGCTGAAGATGACCTTGGTGATCTCGTCACGGTTGATGGCCATGGAGATGGCCTGGCGGCGCAGCTTGCCCGCTTCACCCTGGAACTCGGGCAGGTAGCCCGGGATGTTCAGGGTGGAGTTGCCTGCGTACGGCTTGTTCAGGTGGTTGTCCGGGAAGTCCGTGGTGTAGGTCTTCAGGGCGTTGGTGGGAAGGACATCCGTGACGTCCAGGTTGTTGGCCTGGATATCGGTGTAGGCGGGGGCCGGGTCCGTGTAGAACTTGAAGGTCACGCCGCCGTTCTTGGCTTCGCGGGTACCGGCGTAGTCCTCGTTCTTGACGAGTTCAATCTGGCTGTCGTGCTGCCAGGCGCCTTCCTTGGCCATCTTGTACGGGCCGTTGCCAACAGGGTTCTCGCCGTAAGCCTTGGGATCAGCGATGGCCTCGGAGGGCAGCGGCATGAAGGCGGTGTAGCCAAGGCGCAGCGGCCAGTCGGCCTCGGGCTGCGTCAGCTTGACCTCGATGGTGGAGTCATCCTTGAGGACCAGGCCGGAGAGGGTCTCTGCCGTGGGGGCGGGGACTTCCGTTTCGCCTTCCTTCTTGGTGGCGCTGACGGCGTCGTAGCCCTCGATGGATTCGAAGAAGCTGCTGTTTGCCTGGGCGTTGGTGCTCAGCGCGGCGAAGTTCCATGCGTCAACAAAGCTCTTGGCGGTGACTTCCTCGCCGTTGGTGAACTTGGTGCCGCCCTTGACCTTGATGGTGTAGTTCTGGCCATCCGGGGATTCGATGGACTCAGCCAGCGCGTTGACCGACTCACCACTGGGGCTGTAGCTGGTCAAGCCTTCAAAGAGAAGCTCAACAACGCGGCCGCCATAGACCTCGTTGGTGTTTGCCGGCAGCAGCGGGTTCTGGGGTTCGTTGCTGTAAGCCGTAATGATCTTGGCCGGATCGCCTGCGGCGTCGCTTGCCCCTTCATTGCTGCCGCCTCCAGCGCCGCAGCCGGTCAGGGCGAGGGCGGCGATTGCCACCATGCCCAGTGCTTTGGAAGTGCGCGTAAAACGCATTCCGCCTCCTATGAGTTGTGGGAGATAACGAGGGGGAATCTGGTGGTTCCCCGCAGGCGAGACGCAGCTTTCGACTGTGACGCAACCTACATATACGAGTAGCCTAACCGCACGAAGTCCAGATACTGGTACTCCGTTGCCAAACCGTGACCGGCTTGAACTGAACGCCTAGTCGGTCAACGGAAGTTGTGCAAGTCACATGCTACTCGCCGGTAGCCGCTACGGCGAATCGTGCAGAAGGGAAGGTTTTCGTCCCTGGAATCAGGACGACGCCGGCTGCGCCAGGCGCCACTCCCACACGTTCCACCAGACGCCCAGGGGGCCCGCGCTCGTCTTGACCCCCGCCACCCGGGCGCTGAAAGCTGTGGCGCCAATCGTCTGGTAGAGCGGGAGGCCATAGGCGTTTTCCCAGATCTGTTTGTCGATCTCGGCCAGGAGCTCATCCTGTTTGCCCAGGTCTGTGGTGCCGGCCAGCTGTTCCATCAGCCTGTCGGCGTCGCCGTCGGAAAAGCCGTTGAAGTTGCTGCCGGCGCCGGTACGGAAGATCTGGGGAACCCGGCTGACCCCCGCCGCGGTGCCAATCCAGCCCAGAAGCGCAGCATCGTAGCCTCCACCGCCGAGCGCCCGGGCCCAGTCAGCACTCCCCTGCCCCGCATCGACCACCTGGAATCCGGCCTGCGCGGCAGAGTCCCGAATCAGGGAAAATGCCGTGGCGCGGTTGGGGTTGTCCCGGTTGTAGAGGATCCGGATGGTGGGGGTATCACCATCCAGGAGCGCCTTTGCCCCGTCGATGTCCACCTCTTCATAGTCCGACGAGCCGTTGTTCTTGACGGTGTCGCCGTATTTGGGCTGGGCGGGCAGGAACACGTGCGAATCCAGGGGCGCGGCATCTGTCTGCCGGTCCCCCACCACGGCGTCGATAATGGCCTGGCGGGGTACCGCCTTCAGGAAGGCCTGCCGGACATCCTTGTCGGCGAACGGCCCGGAGAAGGTGAGGTCCAGGTGGTCGTAGCCTGACTGGTTGTACCACTCAACGGTGTTGCCCTGGTCCGCCAGTCCGGCCAGGAGTTCCCCGGTTTCCGCCGAAGGCTGGGGGGAGATGATGTCGGCCTGGCCGTTGCGGAGCGCTTCGACTGCCGTGGGCACGGAACCTGTGAAGCGGACGGTTATTTCATCCAGCCAGGGCTCCTGGCCCCACACGTAGTCGCGGTTCCGGACGAGGGTCATGGAGACTTCGGGGACGATATCGCGGACGATGTACGGGCCGCTGGAGAGATACACGGACGGATCGTCGGGCAGGCTCTTGGAGTCGAACCCCGAGTTCCAGAAGTCGCTGACCCGCTTGAGGGGTTCGTTGACCGCGGGCTCTTCCTCATTGCCGCGCGGCGAGTCCCGGATCAGGTCGATCAGGTCTTCTTCGTCATTCAGGCCGCTTTTCGCTGCCACCACGTGTGCCGGCAGGCCGACGTCGAATGCCACTTCCCAGTCAGCGTAGGGCACGGCGTATTCCAGGGTGATGGAGCGGCCGTCCGCCCCGATTTCCGGCAGCACTGTGCCGGCAAGGCCGCTGGTATCGGAGGCTACCGAAAAGTAGGTGCTGCCTGTCCCCGCCAGGGGATCGGCGTCGTCAAAATATCCTGACCCGGCCGCCCAGCTCAGGAGGAGGTCCCCGGCGTCGACCGCCTCGCCGTCGGACCATTTGACGCCCTCATTGACCGTGTACCTGACTTTCAGCGGCTGGTCCGAGACCTTCTCGTAGCGACCGAATTTTTCGTTCCGCACCACTTTTGCGGCGTCATCCAGATAGTAGAAACCCGAGTGGGTGATGTAGCCGATCTTGGAGTTGATATCGGTGTTGCCGTCCGCACTGTAGGGGTTGAAGGAGGAGAACGCGTTGACCTCCGCAACACTCACGCTGCCGCCGCGCTTGGCCTCACCCACCACCACAGGGGTGGTGCCGCCGTTGCCCGAGCACCCCGACAGGACCAGGGCTCCCGCCACTGCCGCGGTGATGTAGTGCACCAGACGCCTGAACGGCATGCCGCCTCCTTGTTTTCCTTCTGCGGGAGGGGCTCCTGGAATCGCCAGGATCACGCCCTGTACTCAGGATAAGGCGTGCGGGCCCTCGATTGACGGTGCCGTCCGCAGCAGCCGTGTTGCTCCCTGTCCTGCGCCGAGCAGCGCTTCGGCACGACGGCGGTGCTCCCGCCGCTTGTCCGGATCCATGGCGTCCAGGAGGGAGACCACCATCCGGGAGCGGGGATTCCTTTCGAAGACCTCCCGGTGGTCATCGATGAAAGTCCAGTACAGCCCGTCCCAGTCATGCATCCATTCCCCAGCCGGCAGGTCCGACATCCTGCGGAGGTAGTTGCTGCCCGAAACGTAGGGCTTCGTGGTGATCGCCTCCCCCGCCGCGAACTGGCTCATGGCGTACACGTTAGGGACCATCACCCAGTCGTACGCGTCGATGAACAGTTCCATGAACCACTCGTAGACGTCGTCGGGATGGATCCTCAGCAGGGACATGGCGTTGCCCAGGACCATCAGCCGCTCGATGTGGTGGGCGTACCCCGTGGCAAGGACCCGCGAGACCACCATGTCCACGGGTGCGAGCCCCGTGTCTGCCTCCCACCACCCTTCCCCCAGGCCGTTTCGGTGGTTCAGCCGGTTGGCCGTGCGCATCTGCCGGCCGCGGGTCCGGTAGGTGGCGCGCATGTACTCCCGCCAGCCGATCACCTGCCGGACGAAACCCTCCAGGGAGGCGAGAGGAGTATTGGGACCTGCACCCGCGAGCACGGCCTCCAGGACTTCCCTCGGGTCCAGCAGTCCGATGTTCAGCGCCGGCGTGAGCAGGCCATGGGCGATGAACGGATGCGTGGTGGAAATAGCGTCCTCGTAGGGGCCGAAGTCGTCCAGCCGTTCGCGGACGAACTCGTGGAGGTGCTTGCGTGCCTCGTCCGCGCTCGTGGGCCAGGCAAACAGGGCGGGATCGCCCGGGGCATCCGGGAACTCCTCCGCCACCCAGGCAACCGCCCGTTCGACGTCGTCGGACGCCTCGTCCGCGGCAACGGCGGGCGGTTCGGTGAGGGCTTCAAAGTCGAAGGTCCCCTCCAGCTGATGGATGGGGTGGCGCGCAAACCGGCCCACCGTGCGGGGAGTGTATCCCCGGGGAAGCTTTTTCCGGTTGTCCGCGTCAAAGGACCATTTCCCGCCTGCCGGCTGCCCGCTGCCGTCGACCAGGACGCCGAGGCGGCGGCGCTGCCATACGTAGAAGTCGTGCATGCGGGCAGCGTTGGCGGCAAACCAGTCGTCAATCTGCCCGCGGTCCGTGAGGAAGTTCGGCGTCTCCAGCACGTCCTCACCGCGCATCCGGTAGCCGCCGTCGGCCAGGCCGGAGTACAGGTCCTGTTCAAGCCAGTCGTCCACCACGTCGAACCAGGTCACCTGTGCCGGGCGGCGGTGGCGCACCAGGTCTGCGAGCTGCTGGTGGGAGCTGCGGCCGGCCTCGCTGCGGAGGACGACAACGTCGTGGCCCTTCGCGCCGAGGCGGCGCGCAAACCTGCTCATGGATGCCCGGTGCAGGACCAGCTTGTGGGAGTGGAACGAGTACTGGCGAAAGAGCAGGTCGTGCTCGATCAGCACAAACACGGTGCCGTCTGCCGCATCGAGTTGCTCGCGGAACAACTGATGCGGCAGAACAAGGCGGAGGTGTGGTCCGGACGTCATTGGCGCTGGGTTCAAGGACTTGGATCAGCCTGGAAGGCGGTGCTGGGCAGATCCTTCTCGCCGTCGACGATCGCGGTGATAATCCGCGCTGCCACCAGGTCCGGATCCAACCCCGCGCCGAACCGCGGCGCCGACCCGGCGATCGGATGATCGGACAGCGTGGTGCCCGTGTGGCCTGGGCGGGCGTCCAGGATCCGGATGCCTGCGCGGCGATACTCGCGCGCCGCAGCGACAACGAAGGCAGCAAGCCCTGCCTTCGACGCCGAGTATGCCGCCAGGCCGGCGACGGGCGACTCGGCCACAACGCCGCTCAGCGTGACAACGAAGGGCTCCCGTCCCTCACGTGCCGAGGCCGCGAGGTAGGGCTGGCTCTGCGTAATGAGCTGGATGGGACTGGTCGTGTTCACCGCGAAGAGTTCGTCCACCGTGGCGGGTTCGAGGTCTGATGCGGCGCCGAAAGCGACGACCCCGGACGCCACCACCAGCCCGTCGAGGCGTCCGTGCTGCGCAGTCGTGCCTTCCAGGACCTCCCGGATCACGGAGGGTGCGCGCAGATCATGCCCGGCAGACCTTGACGACCGGGCGACGATGGCGCCGCTACTTTCCAGCTGGGCGGCGATGCGCGAACCTAGTCCGCCGGTGGCGCCGACTACCAGAACAACCGCACCCTGAAGAGTCGTCATGGGTAGATCCTAGGCCACGTGCCCGAAAATCCTGTGGGCTTAGACGTTGAAGCGGAACTCCACCACGTCGCCGTCGGCCATCACGTATTCCTTGCCCTCAATACGGACCTTGCCGCGGGACTTGGCCTCGGCCATGGACCCGGCTTCCACCAGGTCGTTGAAGGACACCACCTCGGCCTTGATAAAGCCGCGCTGGAAGTCGGAGTGGATCACCCCTGCTGCCTGCGGTGCAGTATCACCTTGGCGGATGGTCCAGGCACGGGTTTCCTTGGGGCCGGCGGTCAGGTAGGTCTGCAGGCCCAGGGTGTGGAAGCCGACGCGCGCCAACTGGTCCAGCCCGGATTCGTCCTGGCCATTCATTTCCAGCATCTCGCGGGCTTCTTCCTCGTCCAGTTCCACGAGGTCCGCTTCGAGCTTGGCGTCAAGGAAAACGGCGTCCGCCGGGGCAACCATGGCCCGCAGTTCCTCCTGCTTTTCGGGATTGCCCAAGATGCCTTCATCGGCGTTGAAGACGTAGATGAACGGCTTGGCCGTCAGGAGGCCGAGCTCCTTGAGGTGTTCCATTTCGAGCTTGTCGCTCTTGATGGAGGAGAAGACTGTGTCGCCGCGCTCCAGGACCGCCTGGGCTGCCTTGATGGCGGCAAGCTCCGCAGCTTCCCGCTTCTTGATCTTGACTTCCTTTTCGATCCGCGGGATGGCGTTCTCGATGGTCTGCAGGTCTGCCAGGATGAGCTCGGTGTTGATGGTTTCCATGTCCGAGCGGGGGTCCACCTTGCCGTCGACGTGGATGACATCGGGGTCATCAAAGACCCGCACCACCTGCGCAATGGCTTCGGCTTCGCGGATGTTGGCCAGGAACTTGTTGCCCAGGCCTTCCCCTTCCGAGGCGCCCTTGACGATGCCGGCGATGTCCACGAAGGACACCGGGGCGGGCAGGAGGCGCTGCGATCCGAAGATCTCGGCCAGCTTCTGAAGCCGGGGGTCGGGCAGGTTCACGACGCCGACGTTGGGTTCGATGGTGGCGAACGGGTAGTTCGCGGCCAGGACCTGGTTGCGGGTGAGTGCGTTGAAGAGAGTTGATTTGCCGACGTTGGGCAGTCCGACGATGCCAATAGTAAGAGCCACGAGGATTTATTCTACCCGCAGCGGGCGGCCCGGGTCCGGCGCAGGCCAGGGAAAATGTCGCTTCGGCAAAATGTCACAGCCCCGTGCGACAGTGAGGGCATGGATGGTTTCGCCTTGATTCTTGCTTTGTTCATGCTGCTGCTGGGTGCCTTTGCGGGTGCTGCCGCCGTGTTCTTCGTGCTGCGGAAAAACACCCGCGGCCTGGAAGAGGACTTCGATGCCGTGTCGTCACGGCTTTCGGAGGTCAGCGCGCAGTTTGCCGCGGCCGACGCCGAGCGAAGGCTTTTGGCGGCACAGAACCGCGAGCTGGGTGAGGCCCGGACGCAGGACGGCAGCGTTCTGCGCGCACTTGCCCCGGTGGCGGAGAAACTGACGGCTGTCCAGCAGCAGGTGGCGCTGCTGGAACGGGACCGGGTGGAGCAGTACGGCCAGCTCGCCCAGCAACTGCAGGAGGCGCGGCTCTCCGATGAACAGCTCATCCGTTCCACCCACGCCCTGGAGTCTGCCCTGAGGTCGAACAGTGCCCGGGGCCAGTGGGGCGAAGTCCAGCTCCGCAGGGTGGTGGAGGCATCGGGAATGCTGCGGCACGTCGATTTCGTGGAGCAGGTCCACAGTGCCGGGCATGATGCGGGCGTAAGGCCGGACCTGGTGGTACAGCTGCCGGGCGAAAAGCAGCTGGTGGTGGACGCAAAAGTACCGCTCTCCTCCTACCTGGAAGCCCAGGAACTTGGTGCCGCGCAGGACCTCCGCCCTGATTCCGGCGCCCGGCAGGCCGGACCGCTGTCCGGGAGCGACCGCCGGAACCAGCAGGCGCTGCTGGCCGCCCATGCCAAGGCACTGCGGGCACACGTTGATTCCCTGAGCAGCAAAAAGTACTGGGACATCCCGGGCAACTCCCCCGAGCTGGTGATTTGTTTCATTCCTGCCGAGTCCATCCTGGCCGCGGCGCTCATGGCCGACGCCGGGCTCCTCGACCACGCGCTGTCGAAGAACGTGGTCCTGGCGTCCCCCAGCACCCTGCTGGCGGTGCTCAAGTCCGTTGCCTTCACCTGGCGGCAGGACGTCCTCACGGACAGCGCCCGGGAGTTGTTCGAACTGGCACGGCAGCTGTACGACCGGATGGGGACCCTGGGCGAGAACGTCACCAAACTGGGCTCGTCCCTGAAATCTTCAGTGGACCGCTACAACGCCATGGTGGGGACCCTGGAAGCCCGCGTCCTTCCCACGGCCCGGAAGCTGAATTCGCTGGAGGAGTCCGGACTTGCCGCCCCTCCGGTTGTTGAGGTCACCCCGCGGGCCCTGGCGGCGCCTGAGCTGCAAAGCGACCACGAGGCAGCCTGACGGCAACGCCAGGAGGCATAAAAAAGTGGGCCCGGCAGTTGCCGGGCCCACGTCCACGAAGATCAGATGCGCAGCGGCTCCGACTTGCGTGTGCCGGTCAGTCCCGCGAGCGGCGTCCGCCCAGGGCGCGGCTCACGTCGCCGGCCTGCTTGAGTGTTGCCCGGAGTTCCTTGGGCAGCGAGAAGAGCAGATCTTCCTCGGCGGTGACGACTTCCTCCACGGCGCCGTAGCCGTACTCGGCCAGCAGGCGCAGGACGTCCTGGACCAGGACCTCCGGGACCGATGCTCCGGATGTCACGCCGACAGTGGCGACGCCTTCAAACCAGGCTTCATCGACCTCGTTCGCGAAATCCACGCGGTAGGAAGCCTTCGCCCCGTACTCCAGTGCCACTTCCACCAGCCGGACAGAGTTGGAGGAGTTCGCTGAGCCCACCACGATCACCAGGTCTGCCTGCGGCGAGATCTTCTTGATGGCCACCTGGCGGTTGGTGGTGGCGTAGCAGATGTCGTCGCTGGGCGGATCCTGCAGGGTGGGGAACCGCTGCTTGAGCAGGCGGACCGTTTCCATGGTTTCGTCGACGCTGAGGGTGGTCTGGGAAAGCCAGATCACCTTCTCCGGGTCCCGGACAGTAACCTTGTCCACCTCGTGCGGGCCGTTGATGATCTGGATGTGTTCCGGAGCCTCTCCCGCCGTTCCCTCGACTTCCTCATGGCCGTCGTGGCCGATCAGCAGGATGTCGAAATCGTCCTTGGCAAACCGGACGGCCTCCTTGTGGACCTTGGTCACGAGGGGGCACGTGGCGTCAATGGTGCGCAGGCCGCGGTCCTCGGCGGACTGCACCACAGCAGGCGAGACGCCGTGGGCCGAGAAGATCACCAGGGCGCCCTCGGGCACTTCGTCCGTTTCGTCGACGAAGATGGCACCCTGCTCCTCCAGGGAGCTGACCACGTGCACGTTGTGGACGATCTGCTTTCGCACGTACACCGGAGGACCGTAGTGTTCCAGGGCCTTCTCGACGGCGATGACGGCACGGTCAACGCCGGCACAGTAACCGCGGGGAGCAGCGAGCAGCACCTTCTTGGTTCCGGAGACGGGGGCTGCGGCAGCTACTTCCTCAGGTGAGCGGCGCCTACGCGGGATGGTGGGCATCGAAAGGGAAACAGCTGAGGGGGTCATTACTCCATGCTACCGGCTTGCCCGGCCCCGCCTTCGCGTGGCGAACCCGGCCACCAGGGCCAGGAGCAACAGCGCACCGCCGCCAGCGGCCGCTGCCATGGTCCAGGCCCGGAAATCTGCTGCGGACGCCGCCACCAGCTCATCCCTGAACATGTTGGCAACCTCATTTCCGCTGTCCGCGGACACCGCGGCAGCGGAGGCAATCCCTGAAGCGAGGGTCCACGCAGCCGCCAGCAGCAACGCGCCTGCTCCCGCGCCGGCAACCACTGTCCAGCGCCGGTTCGCCGCCACCAGGGCCAGGAGCAGCGCGATCGCCGAGCCTCCGGCCAGAAGATATCCGGCGGGGGCATACGTGGTGAGCCTCTCGGTCCATTCCCTGTGTTCAGGCTGGCCCACATTGATGAGGGTCTGGTCCGGCGGGTCCAGGGGCAACCCCGTGGTCCGTGCGATCTCCCCGGCGCCCAGCGACACCAAGGGAGCGACGTCAAGGGTGAGGGACGACGCAGGGGCTGATCCGCCGTCGTCCGCCGCCGGGCTGGCGAAGCTGAGCCGGTGGCTCCTGCGCAGCGTTTCCTCCCATGCATCGGGATACTCCGGCAGGGCGGTCAGTGCCGACGCGGCGTCCTCCAGCACCGGCTGGATAAGGTCCGAAAGGACACCGGGTACGGCACTGGTGTCGATGGTTGCCACCGCTGCCGCAGCCAGCTGCTGCTGGAACCCCGGGTCCCTTCCGAGCGGAGCTGCCAGCTCAACGAAGCCCTGCTCCTGCACGATGTTGCGGTCCAGCCAGACGGCGGGGACTGCGACGGCGGCCAGCAGCACTGCCAGCACGGTTGCGGCAGCGGAAACAAAACTTCGCACGGAGGATCCTTCATGTTGGGCGGGGGTCACCCCATCCTAGGCGGGGCCCGGGCGGCATCCTTGTCAGTCCTTGGTGGTAGAGCTTATGGATAAGGTTGAATGACCGCCGGACACAACCAGCCGCCCAACGGACGAAGGACCCCATGCCCGCAGCTACAGCCCGCCACGAGCGCCCGCATGTCTGAACAGGCGTCGCTTCCGGTCCCCGGCCAGCAGCTCGAGGCGCCCACCACCCTGCCTGCCACTGCTGCCGAAACCAGCCCGGACAACCCATGGCCGCTCCAGGTGCTGTCACAGAAGCTCAAAGCCCATATAGACCGGACGCCGTCTGCGTGGGTTGAAGGGCAGGTTATTGAGCTGAACCGCCGGGGCACCAACGCCTACCTCACCCTGAGGGATGTCGACGCCGAGGTCTCGCTGCCTGCCTCCGTGTGGACCAAGGTGCTGGAACGCCAGAACCTGCCGCTGGAGCGGGGCTCGCGCGTGGTTGCCCTGCTGAAGCCGGAGTTCTGGCTCAAGACCGGCCGGCTGAACATGCTGGTCAGGGACATCAGGCCGGTGGGCCTGGGCGATCTCCTGGCCCGGATAGAGAGGCTGCGCCAGGCGCTCTCCGCCGAAGGGCTCTTCGCGGACTCCCGCAAGAAGCCCCTGCCCCTGCTGCCGCACCGCATCGGCCTCATCACCGGCCGTGATTCCGACGCCAAGAAGGACATCCTGCGCAACGCGGCCCTGCGCTGGCCGGCAGTCGAGTTTGAAATCCGGGAGGTGGCCGTGCAGGGGAACACCGCGGTGGCCCAGGTGGTCCGGGCCCTCCGCGACCTGGACGCCCTGCCCGAGGTGGACGTCATCGTCATCGCCCGCGGCGGCGGCGCCCTGGAAGACCTCCTGCCCTTCAACAGCGAGGAACTGATCCGTGCCGTGGCCGCCGCCGCCACCCCGGTGGTCAGCGCCATCGGCCACGAGGCTGACCGGCCGCTGCTGGACGACGTCGCGGACCTGCGGGCTTCCACACCCACGGACGCCGCCAAGCGGATTGTCCCGGAGGTGTCCGAGGAACTGGCAGGGGTGCGCCAGGCACGGGTGCAGCTGCGCCGGTGCATGGAACGGCTGGTGGACAGGGAAACGGACCGCCTGGCGTCCCTCCATTCACGGCCCGTGCTGGCAGCGCCGGAAGGCCTCGTGACCATCCGCTCCGAGGAAATTGAGAGGCTGCTCCGGAGGTCCTCCGCCGCCGTCAGCTCCTCCGTGGTCCGCGCGGCCGACCAGCTGGAGCACTTGAAAGCCCAGGTGCGTGCGCTGTCACCGCAGAAGACGCTGGACCGGGGGTACGCCGTCGTCGAACTCGCCGGAAAGCGGGCGGAAGCCGGCACCGCCGGCCACGCCGTGGTGCGCCGCCCGGCCGAGGCTCCGGCCGGCTCGCCCCTGTCCATCCGCGTGGCCGAAGGCCGCTTCGGCGCAACCTCCACCGGGTTACTCGAACAGCCCCTTACCGAAACCGGAGAATCTGAATGACTGAGCAGAAACCAGCGGCCGACATCCAGGCACTGAGCTATGAGGAAGCCCGTGAACAGCTCATCGCTGTGGTGGGAAAGCTTGAGGCCGGCGGCGCCAGCCTTGAAGAATCCCTGGCCCTGTGGGAACGCGGCGAGGCCCTGGCCGCACGGTGCGAGGAATGGCTGGAGGGCGCCCGGAAGCGGCTGGCAGCTGCCCGCGACCAGCCGCTCTAGGCCCGCAGCCGCAGGCTGAAGGGAAGCGTCAGGACCGCACTACCAGCTCGCGTTCCAGGGCGACATCGAACTCCGCCTTGGGCCACTGAAGGTCCATTCCGTTCAGCGCACCCAGCAGCAGCTGCTGCACGGCGATCCGGGCAAACCACTTCTTGTTGGCCGGGACCACATGCCAGGGCGCGTTCGCGGTGTTGGTTTCATCAATGGCTGCCTGGTAGGCACTCATGTAGTCCTCCCAGAAAGCCCGCTCGTCGAGGTCGCCGCGGCTGTATTTCCAGTGCTTGGCCGGGTTGTCCAGCCGTGCCAGCAGCCGCTCCTTCTGCTCGTCTCCACTGATGTGGAGCATCACCTTGACCACCGTGGTTCCGGAGCCGCTGAGCCTGGCCTCGAACTCGTTGATGGCCACGTACCGCCGCTTGATCTCCTCCGGGCTGGCCCAGCGGTGGACGCGGTGGATCAGGACATCCTCATAGTGCGAACGGTCGAACACCCCCACCATCCCGGCGGCGGGTACTTCCTTTTCGATCCGCCACAGGAAGTCGTAGGATTTCTCCTCATCCGTGGGAGCCTTGAAGGCCTTGAACTGCACACCTTGGGGATCCATGGCGGCCATTACATGGTTGACGATGCCGCCCTTGCCCGCGGTGTCCATGGCCTGGAGGATCAGCAGGATGCGCTTGCGCCCGCCGAACCGGGACTCGGCGAACAGCTTTTCCTGCAGTTCCGCCAGCCCGTCGTCGAGTTCCGCCAGCAGGGCCTGGCCGTCCTCCTTGGTGCCCTTGAAGCCCGGCGTGGAATCGGGGTCCACGTCGGCCAGGGAAAAACCCTTTCCTGCCCGCAGGGTCTCAGAGGGGTGCTGGTCAAAGCCTGGGGCGCCGGACATGGGAAATCCTTTCGCGAAGTTCCACGGGACCGAAGCGCCCGTGAACACAGGCTAGTTGCCCTGATACCTGCTGAGGAAGTCCCCCATCCGCCCCACCGCTTCTTCGATGTCCTTGACGTTGGGCAGGGTGACCATGCGGAAGTGGTCCGGACGGACCCAGTTGAACGCCCTGCCATGGGACACCAGGATTTTTTGTTCCCGGAGCAGGTCCAGGACAAACTTCTCGTCGTCGCGGATGTGGTAGACCTCGGGGTCCAGTTTGGGGAAAAGGTAGAGCGCACCGCGGGCCTGCTGGGTGCTCACGCCGGGGATGGCGTTGAGCATGTCGTAGGCCTTGTTGCGCTGCTCCAGCAGCCGCCCGCCGGGCAGGATCAGGTCGTTGATGCTCTGGTACCCGCCCAGCGCCGTCTGGATGGCATGCTGGGCCGGAACGTTGGCACACAGGCGCATGTTGGCCAGCAGGCTGATGCCTTCAAGGTAGTCCGCCGCGTCCTTCTTGGGGCCGGAGATGGCCATCCAGCCGGCCCGGTAGCCGCATACCCGGTACGCCTTGGACAGGCCACTGAACGTCAGGCAGAGGACGTCGTCGCCGGTCAGTTTGGCCAGGTTGATGTGGACGGCGTCCTCGTACAGGATCTTTTCGTAGATCTCGTCGGCAAAGACCACCAGGCCGTGCTTCTCGGCGAGGGCGACGATCTTCTTCAGCGTCTCTTCCGGGTAGACCGCGCCGGTGGGGTTGTTTGGATTGATGACCACGATTCCCTTGGTGCGGGGCGTGATCTTGGCTTCCATGTCTTCCAGGTCCGGCTGCCAGCCCGTTTCCTCGTCGCAGAGGTAGTGGACGGGCCTGCCGCCGGCCAGCGCCACGGAAGCGGTCCACAGCGGGTAGTCCGGGGTGGGGATCAGGACCTCGTCACCGTCGTTGAGCAGGGCCATCAGGGACATGGTGATGAGTTCGCTCACGCCATTGCCCAGGTAGATGTCATCCACGTGGATGTTCTGGATGTCCCGGGTCTGGTAGTACTGCGAGACAGCGGTCCGTGCGGAGAAGATGCCCCGGGAATCGCTGTAGCCCTGGGCGTGCGGCAGGTGGCGGATCATGTCCACGAGGATGGCGTCCGGCGCTTCAAAGCCAAACGGCGCGGGATTTCCGATGTTCAGCTTGAGGATACGGTGCCCCTCCGCTTCCATCTGCTGGGCAGCCTGGAGGATCGGTCCACGGATGTCGTAGAGGACGTTGTTGAGCTTGGTGGACTGCCTGAATTCTGCCATCCCTCAAATATGCCACAGGAAGGATGGACGGCCGTTGAGACGTCAGCCACAGGGTGCGCGCGCCGCCGCCCGGAACGGACGACGGCGGCTGCCGGACTTCTGGAAGTCCGGCAGCCGCCGTCGTACTGCTTAGGCGGTCAGGAAGGAAGTCCTACTTGACGATGCCCTTTTCCTTGAGCCACGCGTCCGCCGCTTCCTTGGCCCCCTGCTTCTGGCTGCCGCTGACGGCACGGTTCAGGTTGATGAGGTCCTCGGTGGTCAGGATGCGGGACACCGAGTTGAGGGCCTCCTTGGCCGTGTCGGTCATCTTCGCCTCGTTGTACAGCGGAACCACCTGCTGGGCGATGAAGTTGTTCTTGGGGTCCTCAAGGACCACAAGATCGTTGTCGGCGATGGACGGGGTTGTGGTGTAGATGTCGGCCACCTGCACCTGGTCCTCCAGGAGCGCCTTGAGCGTCACGGGACCGCCGCCGTCACTGAACGGTTCCAGTTTCTTCGGCTCGCAGTTGTAGTTTTCCTTCAGGCCGGGCAGCCCGTAGGCGCGCTCGGCGAAGGTGGCGGGTGCGCCCACCACGATCTCGCTGCACACCTTGGCCAGGTCCTCGAGGGACTTCAGCTGGTACTTTTCGGCCGTGGCCTTGGTGACCACCATGGCGTCCTTGTTCTCGGCCTTGGAGGGTTCCAGGACCGCGAGTCCGTCCGGCAGCTTGTCCGGCAGGGCCGCGGCGATGTCGTCCGCTGACTCCTCGGACGCTTCCTTGTCCACGTGCAGCAGGAGGTTGCCCGTGTAGTCCGGAACCACGTCCACCGATCCGTCCTGCACGGCCTTGATGTATACCTCGCGGGAGCCGATGTTCGGCTTGGTGGTGGCGGTGATGCCGGCGGCGGTCAGGGCTCCTGCGTAGAGTTCCGCCACGATCTGGCTTTCCGGGAAGTCAGCCGAGCCGACAACGAGGGATGTTGCTTCCCCGGACGCTGCCCCGCTGGTGGCCGGCGCGTTGCTCAGCGGATCGGAGGATCCTCCGCACGCGGACAGTGCCATGGCCAGGCCGAGCCCGGCGGCGAGGCCGCTGAAGGCCCGCCTGCCGAGGTGGTGTGGACGGCTTTCTTTCATGATTTACCTCCTTGTACCACAGCCTCCGTCAGGACGGGGTCTGTGAGATCGGCCGCAGCCTGCTGGCTGCGGCGGGACTGGCCAGAGGCGCCTGTTGCCAGGAACAGCTTCTGGAAAAGGGACAGGACGAGGTCGACGGCGATGGCGAGCGCTGCGATGAGCAGGGACCCACCGAGCATCTGCGGGAAGTCGCTGAGGACCAGGCCGTCGAAAAGGTAGCGGCCCAGGCCGCCCAGATTGATGTAGGCCACCACGGAGACGGTGGCGATGACCTGCAGCACGCCGGTCCGGAAGCCGCCAAACATGACGGTCAGGGCGTTGGGCAGCTCTGCCCGGAACAGGACCTGCAGTTCGGTCATGCCCATGGCGCGGGCGGCATCCACCACGTTGCGGTCCACGCTGGAAATTCCGGCATAGGTGCCGGCCAGCAGCGGGGGGACCGTGAGGATGACGAGCGCCCAGATGGGCGGCATCAGTCCGATCCCGGCGAGCAGTACAAAGAGGGTCAGCAGCCCCAGGGTGGGCAGGGCGCGCAGCGCACCGGCCAGCGCCACGACGGCCACCCTTCCCCTGCCCGTGTGGCCGACGTACAGGCCGACGGGAACGGCAATGGCAACTGCAATCAGCATGACCAGGCCGGTGTACTGGAGATGCTCACCCAGCCGGGCGGGAATGCCTGCCGCGCCGGTCCAGTGCAGCGGATCGGCCAGCCAGGCGAAGGTGTCGGAGAAAACATTGCTCATGCCCGGTCCCCCTCAGCCGCCGGCACCAGTCCCGGGCGGATCTTTCCGGCCCGCTCCCACGGCGTGAGGAGCCGTTCCAGCAGGACAAGCAAAGCGTCCATCAGCAGGGCGAGGACAAGGATGGCGATGATCCCCACCACAATTTCCGTTATGAAGCCCCGCTGCAGCCCTGATGTGAACAGCATGCCCAGGTTTCCGATGCCAAGCAGCGCTGCCACGCTGACCAGGGAGATGTTGCTGACGGACACCACCCGGAGCCCGGCGAACATGACCGGCAGGGACAGCGGCAGGTCCACCCGGAGGAACCGCGCCAGCGGCTTGTACCCCATGGCCACCGCGGCCTGTCCCACGTCCTCGCTCACCGAGTCGAAGGCGTCCAGGGCGGCACGGACCAGGAGCGCAACAGCGTAGATGGTCAGGGCCACCACCACGTTGAGCGGGTCCAGGATCCGGGTGCCCAGGATCGTGGGAAGGATGATGAACAGCGCCAGCGAGGGAATGGTGTACAGCAGCGAGGAGGCCGTCAGCACCACCGAGCGGAGCGCCCGGCTCTGCCGGGCCAGCTGCGCCAGGGGAAGGGAGATGGCCAGGCCCAGGACCATGGGGACGAGGGCAAGCACCAGGTGCTGGCCGGACCGTTCCAGGACCATGCCGATGTTGGCCAGGAACCACTCCATCAGAGTGCAGCCTGCCGGAGCTGGCGCGCTTCTTCAATGAGGGCCAGCACTTCTCCGCCCCGGATGACACCCTGCACCCGGCCCTCCGCATCCACGGCGACGCCGAGGCCCGACGGCGAGGACAGCGCAGCGTCCAGCGCGCGGCGCAGGCTTTCCCCGGGGCGGAACAGCGAACCTCCCGGGATGAGTCCGGCGGCAGTGCCGGGAGTGGACCAGCCCAGCGGCCGCATGTCTTCGTCCACCACCAGTTGCCAGCCGCTTGTTGCGTCCTGATCGGTTCCGGAGCCGCTGCGGCCGCGGACGATGGTCGGCACCGAATGGAGGGTGACGCCGTCGGACGAGGTGAAGCCAAGGTGCCGGAATCCCCGGTCCCGTCCCACGAAGGAGGCCACGAAGTCGTTTGCCGGGGCACGGAGGATTTCCTCCGGCGTGGCGTACTGCGCAAGCTTTCCGCCCACGGCGAAGACGGCCACCTTGTCGCCCAGCACGGTGGCTTCATCGATGTCGTGCGTGACGAACACGATGGTCTTGGCCAGGTCCTTCTGGAGCCGCAGCAGCTCCTGCTGGAGCTCGTCGCGGACCACGGGATCCACGGCGCTGAACGGCTCATCCATGAGCAAAATGGGTGGATCGGCGGCGAGCGCACGGGCCACGCCCACGCGCTGCTGCTGGCCGCCGGACAGCTGCGACGGGTAACGCTTGGCGAGTGACCGGGCCAGGCCCACCACGTCCAGGAGTTCCTCGGCGCGCCGGCGGGCGTCGGCCTTGGACACGCCATTCAGCCGGGGCACGGTGGCAATGTTGTCCAGCACGGAGCGGTGGGGCAGCAGCCCGGCAGACTGCATGACGTACCCCATCGAACGGCGCAGTTCGGGCGCCGGCACGGAGGTGACATCCTTGCCGTCCACCGTGATGGCCCCGGAGGTGGGTTCCACCATCCTGTTGATCATGCGGAGCGAGGTGGTTTTGCCGCAGCCTGACGGGCCCACGAAGACGGTGATTGAGCCCTTGCCGATGGACATGGAGAGGTTGTCCACGGCGGGTTGCCCGCCCTGGAACTGCTTGGTAACGCTCTGAAACTCGATCATCGCCTGGTCCATGGTGCGGACTCACCTGTTCTCTGGGACGGGCTTCTGGAAGCACCGCGACATTGTCATCAGCACGCTGATAGTTACGGTAGCCCAAACCCGGCCCGGCAACACCTGCAGCGCCCCGAATCCGGGCAAAGGAATCCCTACTGTAACCATTCGGAGCCGGGACCGGGGCGGATGGGAAGTGCCGTTCCGGCCCGCAACCGCCGTGGCCAGGGCCGCTGTTCCGCCGTGGGCCGACCAGCCATAAAGTGGTGGGGTGACCAACTTGGAAATAGCGCCGCAGCAGGAAGTCTGTCCGCCGGCAGCCCCTGAGGGCAGTTCCGGCCCCTGCCTTCAGCTGTGGCCCCAACGCGAGGTACCGCTCGGCGGAGTCCGCGCCATGAACGTCCAGCGGACGCTGCCGCAGCGCGGCCTGCCCACCATCGGGGCATGGTGCTTCCTGGACAGCTTCGGCCCGGACCGGACTGCGATGTCCGTACTCCCCCACCCCCACATTGGCCTGCAGACCGTGACCTGGCCCCTGGCCGGCCACATCCGCCACCGGGACAGCGTGGGCAGCGACGTTGTGGTCCGGCCGGGTGAACTGAACATCATGACGGCGGGCCACGGCGTCTCCCATTCCGAGTTCGCCGTGCTTCCTCCTGCCGGCGAAGCCCTGCCGGTGCAGCGCGGGCTGCAGCTCTGGGTGGCCCTGCCGGGCGGTGAACGGCACCGGGAGCCGGCATTCGAGCAGCACCGTGAACTTCCCCGCGCCAGCGGGCACGGCTTCACCGCCACGGTGATGGTGGGTGAATTTGCCGGCATCGCGTCGCCGGCAACCATGTATTCACCGATCGTGGGTGCGGACGTCTCGTGCGGCGGGACCGCAGTGCTGCCGCTCAATGCCGCGTTTGAGCACGGCATCCTTGTGCTCGACGGCGGCCTGGCGGTGGACAGCCAGGAGATTCCACCGGGCCCGCTGGGCTACCTGGGCACGGGCCGCACGGAGCTGCAGGTGCAGGCACTCCCCGGCACGCGTTTCCTCCTCATCGGCGGCGAGCCCTTCCAGGAAGAGCTGCTGATGTGGTGGAACTTTGTGGGCCGCACCCACGAGGAAGTGGAGCAGGCCAGGAGCGACTGGGAAACCCAGGCCGGCCTGCCGGATACGGAGACGGCGGCGGCCCGGTATGGCCTGGTCCCCGGCCACGGTCCGGACGCGGGGCCCGAGGCGGGACGCATTCCCGCCCCTCCGCTCCCGGGCGTACGGCTGACGCCCCGGAAACGGCTTTAAAGGACCGGACCGGATCAGGCCTGCTCTGCCACCAGCTGAAGCACACCGAAGACTGGTTCCTGGTCCAGCACGCGGATGTCTGTCACCCCGGCATCCATCAGGTGGCGGCGGAAGGAGTGCTGCAGCGGTGCCACGTTCATGCCCAGTCCGCCGCCCAGGATTACGGGGCCGGTGATACCCAGCTGCTGCAGCACCTGCAGGGCCAGGCCGGCAAGGTCCTTCCCGGCCTGGTCCAGCAGCGCCTGGCTTTCCGGGTGGCCTCCTGCCGCGGCCTCCACCACATACCGGGCCTGCTGGGCCCAGAAGCGCCGGCCGGTCTTCGGTGAATGGAACAGCGCGATGAGGCGGTTGGGGTCGCCCACCCCGCAGGACTGCAGCAGGGCCGTGGTGAGTTCGTCGGCGGGCAGGCCCCGGTTCATCCGGCCCAGGCTGTGCCGCACCGCTTCGCGGCCAAGCCAGTAACCGCTGCCTTCGTCGCCCAGGAGGTAGCCCCAGCCGCCTGCCCTGGCCTCGCCGCCGTCGGCATTCCTGCCCCAGGCGGCCGAGCCGGTGCCCGCAATCACCGCGACTCCCGTGCTTGCGTGCCCGGCGGCCAGCAGCAGCCGTGAATCGTGCACCACGGTCACCCGGGCACCGGGCACGTGCGGCTGGATCAGGGACGCCAGGGCTGCGGCGTCGTCTTCGGTGTCGATGCCGCCCGAGCCCGCATAGACCTGGGACACCTGCCCTCCGCCGATGCGCGCGAAGAGGTCGGCAAGGTTGGCGGCCGCCTCGTCGCGGGTGACGTTCTGCACGTTGGAGCTGCCGGCGGACTCATCCGCCACCGGCACCCCGTCCTCGAAGCGGACCCCGTGGGTCTTGGTGCCACCAATGTCCAGCCCGATGATGACACCGCGGAGCGGAGTTGAGGCGGGATTCTGGGCGGCGACGGGAAGCGCGGAGGAATTTTCGGTGTTGGTCACGTCACAAGGGTAATGGTGCGGGGGCGGCGGACGGCCCATCCCCCCGTTCCCGGCCGCAGCTAGCGGGACCGCTGCCGCACCAGTCCCGCCAGCAGTCCTGGCCCCTCCGTCACCACCAGGTCCCGGAACAGCCGTACCGGCACCGGCTCCGAACCAGGCTTCCGCCGCCGCCAGGACAGGCCCACCTCGCGGAACGCCAGGGCGGAGTCGAGGGGAACTTCGACCCAGCCCAGGTTCCCGGTTTCGGGGCTGACGGTACGGCCCGGGGCATCACCTCCCGGCGGCAGGATGCTGACGCCCAGGCCGGCGGAGACCAGTCCCCGGACCGTGTGCGAGTCCTGGCTTTCGAAAGCGATGCGCGGCCGGTAGCCGGCCTCGCGGAACAGCGCATCGGTGAGCGAACGCATGCCGTACCCGGGCCCGAGCGCCACAAAGGGGTCTGCCCTGATGTCGGCGAGCCGGGCAGAGGGCTGCGCGGCGAGGGGATGGCTGTGGTGTACCACCAGGCGCAGCGGTTCACGGTACAGCGGCGCCGAGGACAGGTTCCGGCCGGGCGGCGCCACGGGAGCCGTCAGTGCCAGGTCCGACTCACCCGAGGCCAGCTCGTCAAGGCAGGCATTCCGGGCCCCCTGGCTCAGCGTGAAGGCAGCGCCGGGATGACGGGTCCGGAAGGCACTGATCAGGAGCGGCAGGGCGGCCTCGCCGAACGTGTGCTGGAAGGAGAGGGAAATCCTCCCCCGCACCACGTCCGACTCGTCGCGGACGAGGTCCAGCCCCGCCTGGAACGCCGTGAGGGCCTGCTCGATGTACGGCAGCAGGGTGCGGGCGGCGGGTGTCAGGCGGACTCCCCTGCCGTCCCGGACCAGGAGTTCGGTCCCGACGACGGCGCTCGCCCGGGCAAGGGCGCGGCTCACCGTGGACTGGGGTACTCCGAGCAGTTCCGCGGTTTCCGTGACGTGTTCGGTCCGCCCCAGCTCAGCGAGCACGGGCAGGAGCGGCAGCAGCTGCACGAGCTGCTTCTGGTCTTGCTCCATGTCTTCGTCCTCCATGTCCTGCCCGCGGACTCATCCGTTGACGCTATGAGTTTTACACGAGCCATGCATTGGATGCATCCATTGCCCGAAAGCTACGCTGGCCGCATGGCACACATCGTCCGGCCGGACAGCACTCCCACCCCGCGCTGGAACGGACATGCAAAGGGCTCGACGGCGTACGCCAGGATCCTCGCCGGCCTGTCCTTCGCCGGTGTGGCCACCTTCGCCCAGCTTTATTCCACCCAGGCCGTGCTGCCGATCCTGGCCTCAGACCTGCGGGTCAGTGCGGCGGAGGCCGCCCTGACCATCTCCTTGGCCACCGTGGGCCTTGCGGTGACAGTGATTCCCTGGTCCTTCCTGGCGGACCGGATCGGCCGGGTCCGGGCCATGGCGTGGGGCATTTCGATAGCCACCGTCCTTGGCCTGCTGGTTCCGCTGTCCACCAGCTTTGGCATGCTGCTTGCCCTGCGGCTCCTTGAGGGGATGGCGCTTGGCGGCATCCCGGCCATCGCCATTGCCTACCTCAACGAGGAAGTCACCAAAGTGCACGCGGCACTGGCGGCCGGAAGCTATGTTGCCGGCACCACCCTGGGCGGGCTCGCCGGCCGGCTGATGGCCGGTCCGGCCGGCGAACTGTGGGGCTGGCGCGCGGCGGCACTGGCGGTGTCCATCCTTGCCACCCTCGCCGCCGTCGCCTTCCTCATCCTGGTGCCGAAGGCCCAGGGATTTGTCACCGCCCCCGCGGCCGGGCTGCGCGGGGCGTTCCGGACCCTCGGCGGCCACCTGCGGAACGTCCGGCTGCTCGTCCTTTATGGCCAGGCCTTCCTGATGATGGGCGGGTTCGTGGCGGTGTACAACTACCTGGGGTTCCGGCTGTCCGGCGAACCCTTCGGCCTTCCGGGGACACTGATCAGCCTGATCTTCCTCGCCTACCTGTCAGGGACCGTCACGTCGCGCTGGTCTGCGGGGCTGACCCTTCGCTTTGGCCGCCGGGCTGTCCTGCTCGCAGGCCTGGCGTTGTCCACGGCGGGCCTTGCCCTGACGCTGACGCAGTCCCTTGCCCTGATCCTGGCGGGCCTGGTGGTGTTCACCGGCGGTTTCTTCGCCGCCCACAGCATTGGGGCCGGGTGGACCGGCGCCCTTGCCAGCACCGGCCGGGCCCAGGCCGCCTCGCTGTACAACCTGGCCTACTACCTCGGGTCCAGCATCATCGGCTGGGCCGGCGGACTGGTGTTCCAGTCCGTTGGCTGGAATGCCCTGGCCGCGGCAGTCATGGTCCTTGCCTGCCTCACTGCGGCGGCTGTCGCCGTCGTCCACCCCGGGAAGGAACGCGCCGCGGCGTAGAAGCCGGCGGCACTGTGGTTCCGTCATCCAGGACGCTCCCGTGAAGATTCTGCTTTCCGCGCCGGGATGCGGCAGCGCGAAATTCGGCGACCGGCACGCAAAGTACCTGGTACCGCAGCCTGGCGCGGCTAGGATGAAACCCAGGATCGTCACGAGGAGCAGCAGTGAGCACGAATGCCAGGAACGCCAGGCCGGGAGCGCACCTGGAACCGCTGGACGCGATCGACGAGCGGCTCCTGGCGGCCCTGGTGGCCGATGCCCGGATCTCCAACAAGCAGCTCGCGGAACTGGTGGGAATTGCCCCTTCCACCGCCCTGATGCGCACCCGCGCCCTGTCAGAGCGGGGCATCGTCCAGGGGTACGAGGCCAAGCTCAACCTGTCAGCGATCGGCCGGTCCGTACAGGCCTTGGTTGCCGTGCGGCTCCGCGCGCACGACCGCGACCAGATCGACCGTTTCACAGGCAGGGTGCCGCATCTGCCAGCAGTGCTGTCCACCTTCCACACCTCAGGGTCGGTGGACTACCTGCTGCATATCGCCGTCGCAACCACCGAGGACCTGCGGGACTGGGTGCTGGACAACCTGGCTACGGACCCCGTGGTGGGGCACACCGAGACAACGCTGGTGTTCGAACACATCCAGGGCAACCACGGTCCGTTGCCGGATTAGCAGGGCTGCCGAAACCTGCCGGGTGAAGCCTGCCTCGCAGGCTACTTGCGCCGCCCGATGAGCGCGAGCCGGAGCGTCACGGCCGACAGGATCAGTGCCGCACCGCCGCACAGCCCCACGAACCCGGCCACGGCAGCGGGCAGGCCGAAGACACCGGCGGCCCAGCCAAGGCCGAGGACCGGCACCGCGCTGCCGAGGTAGGTGATGACGTAGACGGTGCTGACAATCTGTGCGTGGCGCGACGCCTCCACCCTGGCAGCAACATCGTTGAAGACGGTGCGGAACGCGATCCCCTGGCCCACACCGGCGGCAAGGGCTGCGGCCACCAGCAGGACGGGACTGTTCCATGCTCCCGCCGCCCCCAGCAGCGCGACGGACACGCCCAGGACCGCCAGTCCGGCTGGAACCGTGTAGCGGCCGCGGAGGGTCAGCAGCTGGCTCAGTGCGGAGGATGCCAGGGCGAGGCCGGCCAGGACGCCCACCAGGGGGCGCGAGTCCGTGTGCAGCACCTGCGCGAAGTAGCCGGGGGCAAGCGACAGGCAGAACCCGAAGACCGCGAAGCTGAGGAATCCGACGCCCGAGGCAAGCCAGAAGGCGCCCCTCGCCTCGCGGGACACGGAAGGGCGGCGCGGCGCGAGGGCCTTCAGCGGCTGGGAAGGTGCGGGGAGGCTGATCGCGGGCCGGGCACGCAGCAGGAACAGCGGCACCAGCAGCCCGGCCAGGATCAGGGAATGGATGTAGTACGGGGCTGTGGTGGCGCCCGGGAGGAGTGACAGCAGTCCCCCAATGACCGGCCCCGCCGCCACTCCCCCGGATGATGCCAGCAAGGTGAAGCGTGACGCCCATTCCGGGCGGGACGGAAGGAGTTCGCGCAGGGCTGCGGCGCTGGCACCCGTGGCCAGCGCAACCGCTGTCCCCTGCAGGGCCCTGCCCGCACAGAGCGCGGTGAGCGTCTCTGCTTCAGAGAAGAGCCACCCGCCGGCCAGTCCTGCAAGGACAGCCAGGATGAGCGCAGCCCGCCGGCCGATGTGGTCAGACCAGTGCCCGGCCAGCATCAGCGTGGCGACCAGGGACAGGACGTAGCTGGCGAACGCGGCAGTGACTCCCAGCGTGGAAAGCCCAAGTTCGGCCTGCAGGAGAGGGTACAACGGCGTGGCCAGGTTGGCACCCACCAGGAGGGTGAAAATCACGGTTCCCGCCATCACCAGCCGGGTTGTGGTGGACGCATCCCACCCGGCGGACGCAGCGGCCGGGGCGGGGCGCATGCGGAGTTCGCTGAAGACCGTCATGGTGTGCCGCCTCTGGTTCATACCGCGGCGGGGGGTCTTTGTGGGAGTCCGGCGCGGGGTGGATATCCGATGCCTCAAGAGTGCGCTACGGCTGCTCCTTTGATCGGATTTTCATGGAAGAATTGCGCAGGATCATCAAAATGTCCGCCTGTGTGTGATGGAGAGTGACTAAATGAACCAGTTGGACCCCACCGATCTCAAGATTCTCCTGGCGATGATCCGTGATCCCCGGATCCAAATCGGCGAACTGAGCGAATCTCTGGGCATTGCCCGGAACACGGCCCAGACCCGGGTCCGGCGCCTCCTCCGCGCGGGAGTGCTGCGGCCCGGCGGCCGGGAGGTGGACCTGGAAGCGGTGGGCTATGACGTGGTGGCCTTTGTGACCATCGAGGTGTCCCACCGCGAACTGGACGGCGTGGTCGCTGCGCTCCGGTTGATTCCCCAAGTCCTTGAGGTCCATGAGATCTCGGGCCGTGGGGATGTCTGGTGCCGTGTGGTGGCCACGGACACCCACAACCTCCAGTCCTCCCTCCGGCAGGTCCTGAGAATCAAGGGCGTGATCCGGACCGAAACGGTCCTGGCACTGCACACCCACATCCCGTACCGCACTGAGCCCCTGATCAGCGGGCTCGCCAAGGCATCAAACACCTGACGCCATGGCCGGGCGGCTAGGATTTCCAGAATGGATTGGCTCTCATACGTCTCACAGATCAACTGGCTTGCCGTGCTGCTGGCCTTCGTCGCAAGCATGGCCATCGGCTTTGTCTGGTACATGCCTGCTGTGCTCGGCAACCGCTGGATGGCCGCGATCGGCAAGACGGAGGACGACCTGAAGAACATGAGCGGCGGCGCCGGCATCTGGCTGCCGATGATGGCTGCTGCGGCACTGACCGCCATCCTGCTGGCCGTCCTGATCGCCAGGCTTGGGCTGGACAACGCCCTGGCCGGCGGCATGTTCGCACTGGTTATGGGCCTGGTCTTCCGCGCAGGCGGCCACGTCATCCACAACGGCTTTGCAGGACGCCCGGCAGCCGTCACCCTCATTGATTCCGGCCACGACCTGGTGGCCATGGCGGTCTCCGGCGCGATCATCGGAGGAATGTCCTGATGGCCGCAATCCCTTCGCACGGGGCCCGGCGGCCATGACCATCATCGACAATGCCGTCTACGTGGACGGCGTGCGCCATGTGGAGCCCGAGACCCTTGAGCAGACTTTTGACATGCTTGCGCACCACGGTGGGATGGCCTGGATTGGCCTGTACCGGCCCACGCCGGAGGAAATGGCCGCGGTGGCAAGCGAGTTTGGCCTCCACGACCTTGCGGTGGAAGACGCCATCTCCGCGCACCAGCGCCCCAAACTGGAACGCTACGACGACAGCCTGTTTACCGTCCTCCGGCCCGCCCGCTACATCGACGACTCCGAAAGCGTGGAATTCGGCGAACTCCACATCTTCACCGGCAAAAACTATGTGGTCACGGTCCGGCATGCAGAAATGGCCGGCGTGGCCCGGGTGCGGCGCCGCATGGAGGCCCGGCCCGACCTCCTGCGCCACGGCCCCGAAGCCGTCCTCTACGCCCTGCTGGACCGCGTGGTGGACGACTACGCACCTGTGGTGGCCGGACTCGAGAACGACATCGACGAAATCGAGGACCAGCTTTTCAGCGGCGACACCACGGTGTCCCGCCGGATCTACGAACTGGCCCGGGAAGTCATCCAGTTCCAGCGGGCAATCCATCCTCTGCCGGACATGATGCACCAGCTGGAACAGGGATTCGAGAAGTACGGCGTGGAAACGGACCTGCGGCACAGCCTCCGTGACGTGGAGGACCACGTTGAACGCGTGATCTCCCGGGCAGATTCCTTCCGGGACCTGCTGCAGAACGCACTGACCCTGGACGGCACCCTCACCGCAAACCGCCAGAACGAGGCCAGCGCCGAACAGAACGAGCAAGTGAAGAAGATCTCCTCCTGGGCGGCGATCTTCTTCGCGCCGTCCTTCGTTGCCGGCGTGTACGGAATGAACTTTGACCACATGCCCGAGCTCCACTGGGAACTGGGCTACCCGTTGTCCATTGGCATCATGATCGCGATGGCGGCCCTCATGTACGGCATCTTCAAGAAGAAGGGCTGGCTGTAGGGCATGGCCGCCGAGCCGGAGCCGCCGGCCCTCCCCGAGGGCCGCATCCTGGTGCCCGGCAGCAGCCGGCAGCTGGCGGTGTACGGCCTCTTCCCGCCGCCACCGGGGCGGCACAGGACGGTCACTGCCGGGTCCCGCGTCTTTGCCGCCAAGGCCTGCGAGCCGGAACTGCTGTGGATCAGCTTCGACGAACTGTGCGCACCGGGTACGTCCAGGGAGGACTATTCCCTCCTCCCAGCGGGGGCGGAGCTGTGGGTCATCGATGGTGTTCCAGTACCGGAGCCATCGGATGCCGGTCCACGGGCGGAAGCATGGGACCTCTTTGCTGCCGCACTTGCGGCAGCGGCGGCCCGCGGAACAACCCTGTTCGTGGTTGGTGCCGCCCCGATGGACTGGGCTGCCGCGTCCACGTCTGCGGATGACGCGGGGCTTCGGTCCGCCCTGGCGGAAACGTCCCGGCTCCTTGCCGGGCTGAAGCGGGTCGAATCCGATGAAACAGTTGCCATGGAAGGCGTGTCCGGGAGTTAGTGCGCCGGCCTGGGCGCACCCTTCACCAGGTCGCGGCTGCCGGCGTAAGCGACCGCTGCCACGGCGAGGACGGCGACCGCTCCGGCCACAACCCACCACGCCACGAGGTAGGGGTAGGGACTGCCCTGGAGATCGGCCAGGAAGAACTTCGTGAAGGTGTTGAAGGCGGCATGGAACAGGACCACAACCGGCAGGCTCGCCTGCGTGCTGTTGTACAGCCAGGTGAGCAGCACCGACTGCGAAAAGATATAGACCGCAAAGGGTGTCAGGGGCCGCTGACCCGGGTCCGACACCAGTTCCGGAAGGTGCCAGGGAAACCAGGCCAGCCCGATGATCAGCGCGGCCGGCAGCGCGCGGTAATCCCGTTGCAGCCGCGGCAACAGGAACCCGCGCCAGCCGAGCTCCTCGAAGATGCCGACGATAACGATCGTGACGACGATCGAACCGGCGACCTGCAGCAGGTCGGCCGGCTCCCAGCCCGGGACCGGCGCCCCTGCGGCCACCGCAGCCCACAGGGCGAGGCCGGGGACGACCAGCGGCACACCCAGTGCCACGCCGTACCATGCAGGGTTGACCCGCCAGCGTCCCAACTGGCGCAGAAGGCCCAGCAACTCAGCGCGGCCCCCCACGAGGAAGGCAACCAGGATCGCCGCCAGCCCGGGACCGAAGGGCACCAGCGGACTGCTCTCCGGGTTCAGGAGCACCAGCGGCCAGATGGACCAGGAAATGATGTACGCCAGGCCCAGGTAAAGCACAATGTCGTGCCGGGCCGCCCAATCCCGCAACCGGTGGCCGTGAACCGCCATCACAGACCTTCTTAGCATCGTGCCTGAGTGAGGGTTAAGTCTGGCATTCTCCAGTGTTGGCAGCCAGCCAACCATGCCCCCGATGAGACGTTAGGTAGGTCATTGGGGTTGCGGTGGACCACGTGGGTTCCCTGGAGCGCGTGTCAGGGGGGTCAGTGCCTCCGACGGCGGGGCTGCGCCTACGGAAACTGGCTGATGCCACCTGCTGGGGCAATATTTTGTGGAGCTAAGGAGATTCGAACTCCTGACCTCTTCGATGCGAACGAAGCGCTCTACCAACTGAGCTATAGCCCCGGATGGATCCGCCCCTTGAGGAGCGGCACCGGTGACCCTAGGCTACAAATTTTCCCGGCTTAATGCCAAACTGCAGCCGCAAACCCCCAGCAGCGTGCCGGCGGGATGCGCAGGGCATCGCCTGACGGCACTGACCTGTCAGGCGCGGCGGCGCTGCAGGACGTCGTCGAGGTTGCTGAGGGCACTCTGCGCCTTGGACTGTTCCTGGCCCTCGGCCGGAGCCGCGGGCGGCGCGGCGGCAACGCCCTGCTTGAGGGACGGCTTGCCCGTCGCTTTCGGTGCCTCCGGAAGCTCCAGGGGCTCAGGCGCCGGACGCTCGGCCTTGGCTGCCTCAACATAGACAGGTTTGGGAACCTCCACCGGTTCCCACGTGGACGGAGCAGCCGTCCGGGCTGCGGAGCCGGCAGCTGCAGCGCTTGAATCGCCAGCGGCAACCGCCACGGCAAGGGCGGCCTCCCGCAGTTCCATGGCAGTCAGCGGCCTGATCTTAGGCTCGTGTGCCTCGGCGTCGAAAAGGGGGTTGTCCTGCTTCGCCGGAGCCGCTTCCGGCCTTGGCCGGACGCCGGCAGCGGGTTGGGGCTGCCGGGACGGCGCGGTCATGGCGGCCCGGAAAGCTGCATTGACCTTTGCCCTCCGGTCACGGACGGCCAGCCAGCGCAGGAGTACGACCGACCCGGCAGTGAGCGCCAGGCATGCCAAGGGAAGGACAGGAGCGCCCAGCCCGAAGATCAAGAGCACACCGGAAACGAACGCGGTGACCAGCGACAGCAGCCCAACCAGGGCGATGCCGGTGCGGCCGTAGCGGATCCGGAACGTACCCCCGGGTGGGGAGCCGGCAGTGGCGGTCGCGGGTCCGGCACTCTTCCTGGTGTCCATGGCTTTCTCCTGCTGGGCGGCGACGTTCAATACCAAAGCTGCTGGCGGTTCCGGTGCTTCATCTGCTGCGGGCTCCGCAAGGAAATCGCCGGCGGGCTGGAACTGGTGCCTGCGGTTCCGGAGGACGTAGGGCGCAACCCACACAATCCAGAGCACGACGGCAACCACAAGGATCACTGAGCTGCTAAGGGGGAAGTCCACACTCAAAACCGTATGAGCATCCTGTCCGCTGCGGCAGCATTAGCTGCGGTGTGTCGTGGCGCAGCCGGCAAATCAATGGATTTATGACGGCCGTGAGGCCAGCCATGGCCGGAGCAGCCCGTCGGGGACCTCTTCCGCGGTCAACGCGAACGACCGGTGGTCAGCCCACTCCCCGTTGATGTGCAGGTAGCGGGGCCGGTATCCCTCGTCCCGGAAGCCCAGCTTTTGCACCACGCGGAGGCTTGGTCCGTTCTCCGGCCTGATGTTGATTTCCATCCGGTGCAGCCCAAGTGTCCGGAAGCAGTGGTCCGTCACCATGGCCACGGCAGTGGGTGCAATGCCGTGGCCCGCACGGCCCCGGTCCACCCAGTAGCCAAGCGTCGCCATCATCGCGGATCCCCACACGATCGATGACACGGTCAACTGGCCAACAATGGCAGGGCTTGCGGCGGCGGGAAGCCGCTCGGTGATGACAAACGGCAAGGCAGTAGCCTGCGCTGCCTGCGACTTCAATGACCGGACCATCTGCCGGTAGTCCGGGAGGCCTCCGGCAGGATCCGGGTTGGAAGCTTCCCACGGAGCAAGCCACTCACTGTTGCGGGACCTGACCTCGGTCCATTCCTTCTTGTCCCGGTACCGGATGGGCCGCAGGACCAGGTCCCCGCACTCCAGGGTTACGGGCCAAATGGGACCAGCGCGCATGGCGCTACTTGGACAGGCCGGCGGCGAACCCCGGCAGCCACTCCCGCAAGCCCGGGCCCAGGTCTTCGCTGTCGATGGCCAGCTGGACGCAGGCCTTGAGGTAGCTGAGCTTGTCCCCGGTGTCGTAGCGTCGGCCGCGGAACACAACGCCGTACACCCCGTACCCCTCGCCTTCGCCGGTCGCCAGCTCCTGCAGCGCGTCGGTCAGCTGGATTTCGTCTCCGCGTCCGGGGGCGGTGCGTTCGAGGACCTCAAAGACGGCGGGGTGGAGGACGTAGCGGCCGATCAGGGCAAGGTTGGAGGGCGCCTCGTCAACGCTCGGCTTCTCCACCAGCCGGTTGACGCGGACGTAGGATTCGCCCTCGATCGGCTGGACGTCAGCGCAGCCGTAGGCGCTGATCTCGGACGGTTCCACTTCGATGAGCGCGATGACGGAGCCTCCCGTTTCCGCCTGCACGTCGATCATGGTGCCCAGCAGTTCGTCCCGGGCATCGATGAGGTCATCGCCCAGCAGCACGGCAAAGGCTTCCTCGCCAACGTGCTGCTTTGCGCGCAGCACGGCATGGCCCAGTCCGTGCGGGTCTCCCTGCCGGACATAGTGGATGTCGCCCAGCTTGCTGGCCGCCTGGACGGATGCGAGCTTTTCCGTGTCGCCCTTGCCCTCAAGGGTGGATTCAAGTGACGGCACCCGGTCAAAGTGGTCTTCAAGTGCCCGTTTGTTGCGCCCGGTGATCATGAGGAGGTCGTGGAGGCCAACGTTCACGGCTTCCTCAACCACGTACTGGATGGCAGGCTTGTCCACGACGGGGAGCATTTCCTTGGGCATCGCCTTGGTTGCCGGCAGGAACCTGGTACCGAGTCCGGCGGCAGGAATGACGGCTTTGCGAACTCTCGGGTTACTGGTAGTCACCGGACTAATCTAACGTCAGCGTCAAGCATTCAGTAACAACGGAGCCAGCGACACCTGCGGGTATCGGATGGATGGACCAGATAACGGCCGCCAGCGCGGCAGTAGTGGAGAAAATACATGGCGCTTGAGGAAACGAAAGCAGCAAAGGACCTGATCCGTGCTGCCCACCGCCGCCGAAGGGCTGCGATGACTTCCCTGGACCGGGAGGATGCCGGCACCGCCCTGGCCAAACACGGCGCGGCGTGGGCGGCTTCAGTGATTCCGGCAGGCGATGCCACGGTATGCGTCTACCTGGGCGTCGGCGCGGAACCGCCCACGCTGCCGCTGATCGCGGCCCTGCACGCCGACGGGCACAGGGTTCTGCTTCCCGTCTGCGAACCAGGGCGTGAACTGAAATGGGTCGTCTGGGCGCCGGGCATTGAGCTGGCACGCAGCAGGTTCGCCCCCATCCTGGAGCCGGTCGGGACCCGGCACGGGATTGACGCTGCCGGGGAAGCCGCTGCGCTGTTCATCCCTGCCACGGCCGTGGACCTCGCGGGCAGCAGGATCGGCCAGGGCGGCGGCTACTATGACAAATTCCTCGGCCACCTTGCGTCCGCCGGGAAGCACATTCCCCTTGCCGCGGTTCTTTATGACGGGGAACTACTGCCCGCCGGCGCGATTCCGGTGGAGGAATTCGACCGCCCGGCGCCTGGCGTCGTGCTTCCTTCCGGCTTCAGGGACCTGGCGAACGCCGCCTGACCGCAAAATCCGGGCGCAGGGGAATGCTAGAATTGGCACTCAGGCCCTGTGACTGCTAAAGGGATATCCAGCTGGATCACCCTGCGGCAGTCCGGGACCTCTCGTTTGCCCAAGAGGAGGAGCACCAGTGCCAACGTATGCGTACGCCTGCAAGGATTGCGGCCATGCCTTTGACATCGTCCAGTCGTTCTCGGACAGCTCTCTGACGTCCTGCCCCGAGTGCCAGGGTGCCCTGCGCAAGAAGTTCAACAGCGTGGGCGTCGTCTTCAAGGGTTCGGGCTTCTACCGCACGGACTCCAGGGACGCCAAGGGCAGCACGGTTTCGGCTGCTCCCGGCGCTCCTGCAGCAGCGCCGGCAGCCGCGCCGGCCGCTTCGGCCCCCGCCGCTGCTGCCAGCTGACGGACGGTCCTCGACTGTAGCCCGCCTGGCGGCTGGGCAAGGTTGTCCACATACCGGCGAAGGTTACTGCCGTAATTCTTGGCGCCGCCCCTAGCGTAGGCACATGCCTGCATACCGTCAGTCCAGCCGGGACACCATAAGCGCCCCACATCCCGGACTCTTCCGGAAACCGCGGCTGCGTCGCCGCCCCGGCAGTGTCCGCGGCTCCGGCCGCGTCGCAGCCAGGCGTCCTCCCGCGCGCTTCGCGGGCTGGCTGAGCCGCAACAGGCGCCTCATTGTCGCGCTGCTGCTCTGCGCCGCAGCCGCCATCACGGTACACCAGCTCACCCCTGCTCCGGTCTACACGGTGACGGCGCTGGCAGCCGCCAGGGATATCCCCGCCGGCGCCGCATTATCGGAGGCGGACCTCGCCGCTGCGCAGGTTCCGCCCGGCATGGTGGCCGGCGGCTTCCTTAAGGAACCCGGTGAGGCGGCAGGCAAACAGCTCGCAGCGCCCCTGCGCAAGGGGCAGCTGCTCACGGATGCCCAGCTTGTCGGTCCGGGACTCCTGGCCGGGACTCCTCCGGGATCAGCTGCCGTCCCCCTTCGCATGGCAGATCCGTCGTCCATCCAGCTTGTCTCCCCTGGGCAGCTGGTGAACGTTGTCCTTACCTCAGCCAACGGGTTCGACCAGCAGGACCCGCCCCGGATCCTGGCCTCCGGCGTGCCCGTACTGTGGACCTCAGGCCAGGGCGGCCAGCCTGGACAATGGCTGGGAACTGCCGAGACAGACGGCCTGATCGTCGTGGCAGCCACCGCGGAACAGGCCGCCAGGCTGGCGGGCGCATCCACCCAGGGCAAACTGTTCTTCGTTCTGGTGGGGCCTTGAAACTCAGCCCCAGTGCGGCGGTTTCTGCTCCTTCAGCCAGGCGTCATGGTCGTCGTCTTCCCGGTCGCCCCAGGCGCGCGGATCGTCCTCGGAGGCCTTGTTGGGCACAACCGGCCCCGCGGGCAGCGCAGAACTGTTGGGCCCGGTGCCGGGTGTTCCGTCCTGGTCCTGCCCGGATTCAGTTTCGGCGGGCTGCCCGGCGTCCGGAGCGTTGTCTTCTTTGTGGTCCTGGGCCATGGTGCCCGCCTCCTTGCTGTCCTGGTCTTCGGCCGGTGCGGGATCGGTACTGGGTGCAGCGGGGCTGCCCTCGCGGGCGGGCCCGGAATCGCCCTGGCCGGCGCCGGCCATGGCCAGCCGTTCGCGCCCGCCCCGGCTTTCGGCGTCGATCCCGTTGAGCGCTTGATCCACGTCGTCGTCAAGGAAGGCAACGGCGGCGGAGGCCCTGCCCGAAAGGGCCATCTTCTCGAGTCCCAGGTATCCGGCAATCCTGTCGGCGCAGGCGGAGGGATCGGTGAACACCTCGATGGTCCACAGCGGCATGTAGCGCCATCCCAGGCGCTCCAGCAGCTGCGGGCGCAGCCGGCTCCGCTCCCGCACGCTCATGGTGCGGTACTGCTCCGTGCCGTCCGATTCAATCGCAACGGGCCACGGCAGGTCCGCGTGCTCCTGCCCCATGGTGCTGAGGGGATCAGCGGCGGCAACCACGTCGATGGCGCCGTCATACTGGTGCCACACCCGCGCGCCGCGGGCGCGCAAGCGGTCCCCGAGGTCGGCAACCAGGGGATCCGCCCCCAGCGCCTGCTCGCTGGCCGCAGCCCGTGAGGCAGGAGTTCCGAGATCAGTGTTTCCAGCAATTTCACGGTCCAGCAGGGAGTACAGGTCCACGGCGCCATGGCTCAGCCTGGTGTGGTCCAGGTCCTCGGGCCGGAAACAGGTAAGGACGTGCATGGACCGGCGTGCCCGCGTCATGGCCAGCGCAAACTTCTCCCGACCGCCCTCGGCGGAAAGCGGGCCGAAGTTGTGCAGGGCGCGGCCGTGCGGGGTGCGGCCAAAACCGGGCGAGAAGATGACGTGATCGCGCACCAGTCCCTGCGCCCGTTCCAGGTCAACCACCCGGAAGGACTCGGGGCCGGCGCCGAAGAACCCGGCCAGGCCGGGGTAGTTGGGCAACTGCAGCCGGATGGACTCCCCGATCCGGGCCGCATGGCGGAGGCTGGCCGTGACCACGGCCAGGGACGTACGCGGGCGGAGCCGTGCGTGCTCGAAGACCAGCTGGACAACGCGGTTGACTTCCGCCACCACGGACTCGACGCCTTCGTGATCGGCGCTCGGCAACCCGGTGCCGTCCGGGAGGTATTCAACCAGGAGGGAACGGTCCAGCCCGGTGGCGGACTGGCCTTCCGGCAGCCGCCGCAGGCCGCCGTCGTAGAAATTCTTGCTGAGCTGCAGCACAAGGTCCTCGTCCACAGCACGGTAGACAAAGTTGAGCCGCCACACGGGAAGCACCTGCGACAGTGCGCTGAAAGCACTCTCCACGCGGTGGTGCGCTGACTCTCCGGGTGCGAGCCTTTCCACTCCCACCGTGAAAGTCCGGGGGCTGGCGATCCGCGCGTCACCGAACGCGATAACCTGTTTGGCCCGGGCAACGGACGGCAGCACAGCCTGGAGGGACGTCGCTTCCGCGTCCAGGATGACCACCGCGTCGAAGTGCTGCTCCGCCGGCAGCAGGCCTGTCATCAGGTACGGGCTGACGGACCAGACCGGGACCAGCGTGCCGATCAGTTCCGGGGCCTGGGCCGTGAGCGACGGCAGGGATACCCGGCCATCCTTGAGCAGGCTCCGAAGGAGATCCGCCTGGCGGGGATGGGTGGCGAGGGCACTGCGCCAGCGCTCTGCGAGGTCCCAGCGAAGGCGCGCGGCACCGCTGGCGATGTGGGCGTTGTCAGCGAGGCGGTACTCGGCCTCCAGCCTGCGGAGGGCATCGCCGTCGGACATTGCCAGGTAGTCGTCGCCGCTGATCATTGCCTCGAGCGCCGACTGCCACCACGCGAGCTCAAGCTCGGCGGCAACCGAGCCGGCCGGCACTTCCCGCTCCGCGAGGTCGGCCAGGAGCTCGCCCAGGCCGTGCTCACGCATGTTCTCCACCAGCAGCGTGCGCTCCGGCAGCGTCTTCAGGGTGTCGGTGTCCGCCACCAGCCGCTCAAGGCGCTCCATCAGCTCCTCGTACGGGACCGTGGCCAGCGAGCCACCGGCCGCCGTGTGCCGGAGGGTCTCCCCCAGGCGGGCAAGGTCGCCGTCCAGTGACCTGTACATGGCATTCATTTCGGCGAGCCCCGACGGAACGGCGGGATGCCGCTGGGTGGTGGCATACCCTGCCCACAGCGCCCGCTGCTCCTGGACCAGGAGCAGCGACGTGTGAAGGTCGGCGATGTGGACCCCGGGCCGGACGTACTCCTTCGCTACCCGGCGCAGCCTTGAGCGCTGCATGGACGTCATGTCGATGCCGCGTTCCTTGCGCCAGGATGAGGGCGCGGTGGCGGAAATCAGGTCGGTGACGGGACGGTCGAAGATGTCCGGGGTGAACTTGTCCAGGCTTCCGCGTACCGCCACCAGGAGCTCAAGCTGCTCGCCCCACTCGGCGAAGGAGGCGCCGAGCCGGATTTCGGCATGTTCGGCAACTGCCGCCATGCGGTCGCGGAGGGCGGGCAGGCTCTTTTCCACGGAGCGGACCAGATCCTGGGCTTCCTCGGTCTCTTTCCGCGTCAGCAGCCGGGCGCCATGCCAAGGGCTGGTGGTAGAGGCCTTGCTGAAGCTGCCCAGCTCCGCCGCACGCTTGAGCCTGCCTGCGAGCTCCTCGCGGTCCCGGATGTTGTCCAGGACGCTCCGCTTCAGCCGCACCGTGGTGGCCGGTGCGGGGTGGATTGACGTCAGCTCAGCCAGCGACTGCATGGCCTGGTACGGCGAGCATCCCCACCGCTGGCGGACGTTGTGGAGCGAGGCCACATGGTCCATCAGGGCGTGGCGGTGCTCGATCAACGTGGTGTGGAGGTTTCCGAGCTGGGGTTCCAGCGACTTTTCGTTGCGGACAATCGCACGGACCAGCTGGGCCTTCAGCTGCTGGGCTGTGACATTTCCGGACAGCTGGAACAGGATGGACTCCAGGCCCAGGCCCTCCAGCTGGCCAGATACTTCATTGAGGCTGGCGCGGCGGTCCCCAACCACCAGGACAGTCTTTCCGGCATCCACCAGCGCACCGATGGTGTTGATGGCAGTCTGCGTCTGTCCGGTACCCGGCGGGCTGCTGACAACCAGCGAGTCGCCGGCACGGGCAGCATCAATGACGTACTGCTGGTCGGTGTCCGCGTCCAGCAGGAGCAGCTCGTCCTTGGGGTGCCTGCTGTCCAGGGCAGGGAAACGGGAGGGGTCCGGCTGTTCCACGTCCACCATCTCGCCGCCGCCCGCAGTGGCCAGGGCGGAGATGATCGGGTTGGAGTCGTTGATCCAGGGGTCGTCCAGGTTGCCGGAGAGGTCGGCGAAGGTCGATACCAGCAGGTTGTGCTGCGCCTCGGCGCCATGGATGGGCCTGATCAGGGTGCCCAGCCGGTCCAGGACGGGCTGCGGATCGAAGCGGGCGGTGCTGTAGGCCAGCCGGGTGACGGCGTTGACGTCGAAGACGATGCCGTGAATGTTTTTCAGGTGCCGTACCAGCGCGGGGTTGATGTGCGCCTGCTCTGTCAGCTGGAGTTCGTAGTCGTCCTCCCCGGGCCGGACGGTCAGCGAGATGGCGGTGAGCATCACGGGCGCCGAGATGCGCTGCGGTTTGCCGCCCACGGCGGACGTCCACACAACGGTGCCTGCAGAGAGGTAGCCGGCGTCGATGCCGCGGTCGTTGGCCAGCTCGAAGATCTTCGAGCGGATGTTCCGGGAGGCCCGGGCTGCCACCACGTACTGCTGCCGGTCCCGGATCAGGGTGGAGAGGCGCGTCTTGCGGCCGGCCATCAGCTGGGCCAGGCCGGACGGGTGGGCGTGCGTCAGGTCGATGGAGCCTTCAGGCGTTTTGGTGAAGCGCAGCATCGTGTCTGCCCCGGTAACGGGTTTGAGCCCGGACAGCCATTTGCGGAGCTCCTCGGAGCCCTCCGGGTGGCCTTGACCAACTGACACTTCTGCCTTCTTTTCTGCGTTTGCACGTGACGTCCTGGACCATACCGGCATAGGTTCGAGCGTAGCCGCTAAGACGGCGGGACTGAGAGACCGCAACACGTGATGGGCCGAATTTGCGGAGGTTTTTGCCCCGGGAACACCAGTGGCCGGCTCCCTTGACGGAGCCGGCCACTCAGGATGCTATTCCCACTCGATGGTTCCCGGCGGCTTGCTGGTGACGTCCAGCACAACCCGGTTCACGCCCTCCACCTCATTGGTGATGCGGTTGGAGATCCGGGCCAGCAGTTCGTACGGGAGCCGTGACCAGTCCGCCGTCATGGCGTCCTCGGAGGAGACCGGACGGAGCACGATCGGGTGGCCGTAGGTCCGGCCGTCGCCCATGACGCCCACGCTGCGGACATCCGCCAGCAGGACGACGGGCATCTGCCAGACTTCGTTGTCCAGGCCGGCTGCGGTGAGCTCGGCGCGGGCGATTGCGTCGGCCTTGCGCAGCAGGTCCAGCCGTTCCTTGGTGACCTCGCCGACGATGCGGATGCCGAGGCCGGGACCGGGGAAGGGCTGGCGGCCAACGATCTCCTGCGGCAGTCCGAGCTGGGCTCCGACGGCGCGGACCTCATCCTTGAAGAGTGCACGCAGCGGTTCGACGAGCTCGAACTGCAGGTCCTCGGGGAGGCCGCCCACGTTGTGGTGGCTCTTGATGTTTGCTGCACCTTCGCCGCCGCCGGATTCGACGACGTCCGGGTAGAGGGTGCCCTGGACCAGGAACTTGATCTTCTCGCCGTGGGCTGCAGCCTCGGCGATGATGGCCAGTTCGGCTTCTTCGAAGGCGCGGATGAATTCGCGGCCGATGATCTTGCGCTTGGTTTCGGGATCGCTCACCCCGGCCAAGGCGGACAGGAAGCGTTCCTGTTCGTTGGCGACATACAGCTTCACGCCGGTGGCTGCCACGAAGTCGCGCTCCACCTGTTCGGCTTCGCCCTCACGCAGCAGGCCGTGATCCACGAACACACAGGTGAGCTGGTCCCCGACGGCGCGCTGCACAAGCGCGGCAGCAACGGCCGAGTCTACGCCCCCGGAAAGGCCGCAAATGACCCGGGCGTCGCCGACCTGCTTACGGATCCGCTCCACCTGCTCATCAAGGATGTTGCCCGTGGTCCAGTTGGGTTCCAGCTTGGCGCCCTTGAAGAGGAAGTTCTCCAGGACCTGCTGGCCGTAGGCGGAGTGCTTCACTTCGGGGTGCCACTGCACCCCGAACAGGCCTTTTTCCTCGTTGGCGAAGGCAGCCACTTCAGCGCCCGCCGTCGTCGCAAGGACCTCGAAGCCCTCCGGCGCCTCGTGGACGGAGTCGCCGTGGCTCATCCAGGTGTTCTGGTGCTGGGGCATGCCCTCCAGCACCGAACGGCCCTCGCCAATGATGGTGGTTTCCGTGGAGCCGTACTCCCGCAGGCCGGTCTTGTCCACCTTGCCGCCCAGGGCGTTGGCCATTGCCTGGAAGCCGTAGCAGATGCCGAAGACGGGGACGCCGGCTTCGAAGAGGTCGGCACCGACGCGGGGGGCGCCGTCGGCGTACACACTCGAGGGGCCGCCCGAAAGGATGATGGCGGCGGGGTTCTTGGCCAGGAGCTGCTCGGTTGTGTAGGTATGCGGAACCACTTCCGAATACACATTCGCTTCCCGGACGCGGCGAGCAATAAGCTGCGCGTACTGGGCACCGTAGTCAACAACCAGCACCGGCTTCTGGGAAGTCTGGGATGCAGTGGGAGTAGTCACCGTACTAGCCTACTGGGCGCCGTTGCACCGGCGCATCTTGAGAAGCCGGGCTGTGACGGAGCGAACTGTCAGCGCCCGCATTGCCGCCCGGCTGTCCGTCAGTAGCGCTGGGGCGCCTGGGGGTTCGCCGCGAGCTCGGCCTCCACCTCGGCGTGGAACTTCTTTTCGACGATGAAGGAGAGGAACGGGACCACACCGCCGAGGGCCAGCAGGATCAGCTTGAGGAACGGCCAGCGCATCAGTGCCCAGAGCCGGAAGTTGGACATCAGATACACCACGTACATCCAGCCGTGAACAATGAGGACAGTCACGGACAGGTTGACGCCGTCCAGCACTCCCGGAGGCTCGGCATCTGCGAAGCCGAACCCGAAGGGCTGGCCCGTGACGGCATTGGTTCCCCCTGCGAAGAGGTACTGCCCGAAGCCGTAGCGGGCAACCAGTTCGGCGCACAGCAGCAGCAGCATGCCGCCCGTGAGGTACGCCAGCACCTTGTAGAACTTCAGGGCCGAGCGGATCTGGGCTTCGGTTCCGCCAAAACGGCGCTTCTTGCCGCCCGCGCGAGTGCCTGCGTTTGCGCCTGCGTTTGCGCCTGAATCCATGCCTCGGGCAGAGGCCGGGTTGGCCGGTTTCGGGTCAATCATGGCTGTACCTTTTGCTGGTTGTGTTCTGGATGCTGGTTGTCTTCATCGCCGTCCTCGAGGCTTTCCTCAAGGTCGCGGTGGTAGTCGTCCTTCACGAGCCGCCACCAGATGAACAGGGCGAAGCCGGCGAAAACCACCCACTCGAGCGAGTAGAAGAGGTTGAGCCAGTTGATCTGCTGGGCGGGCGGCTGCGGACCGATATCCAAGGGAAGAAGTTCGCCCTGGACCGCGGCGGCGCTGACGTCCACGCCGTTGGCTACTTCGGCGGTGGCGGCCACAAATCCGGGATAGCTGCTGACCTCCCAGTAGTTGATCAGCTCTGCCACGGACACAGCCGTCGCCTCGCCTGGTTTGGGCGCCGTCCCCGGGACGGGCGCCTCGGACGGCAGCAGCCGCCCGGTCAGTTCAAGGGTGCCCGACGGCGGCGCGGGGGCATCGCCGGGCTCCGCCACCCAGCCGCGGGCCACCGGGATCCAGGTCTGCGGTGAGGCTGCGGCGCCGGTCAGGGCGGGTGCCCCGTCGACGGCGAACGCGGACACCACCCAGTAGCCTGTCTTGCCGTCATGCAGCCGCCCCGGGACCAGCAACTGTTTGGCGGGGTCGTAGGATCCCTCCGCCGAGACCATCTGGTCCGCGTCGGTTCCGTGGAAGAACTCGCCCGGCTGGAGGGTGTCGGTCAGCGGCCGGACCTGCTCGGTGGCCGGGTTCGTGGGCACCTCAGGCTGGGTGGAGCGCCCGAACTGCCATTGGCTCAGCAGCACGAAGACCCCGGAAACAGCGATCGCGAAGACAAAACCGGCGATCCATCGGGGCTTAAGGGCTGTTTTCCACACGTCTTAACCGTACTTCGTAGCGCTGTAGAACAACTAAACGCGAGGCCAGGCCCGGGATCCTGCCTGTTCGCCGGACGGGTCCCGCGGTCCGGTCAGTGATCGAAGAACACCAGGCTGGAGTTGATGAGTTCGGCGATCATGTCGGGATCGTAGGCCCGGCGCAGCGACTCCCGGAACGATTCCTTGGACAGGGACCGGGCCAGCGTGGCCAGGACCTCGAGGTGGTCGGAGAAGGAACTCGCCGGGGTGGCAATCAGCAGGATCACCGTGGCGGGACCGTCGGCTGCACCGAAATCGAGGGCGTGCCCGTATTTGGTGATTCCGACCGCGATGGAGGTGCGGGAGACGAACTCGCTGCGGGCGTGCGGCAGGCCGATGCCGCCCGGCAGTCCCGTGGCCAGCTGGTGTTCCCGGGCGTTCACATGCTTGAGGAACCCGTCCAGGTCCGAGATGCGCCCGGCGGCGTGCAGCCGCTTGGCAAGCTGCGTGGCAGCGTCGGCCTTGTCCTTAGCCTCCAACTCCAAAATCACCATGTCGGGCGTGGTGAGCTCGGCGTCGTACCGGTCAAGTGGTTCCGCCAAGGCGTATCCCTTCAGTCAGCGTTGCTGGTGCGTGAATCCCTCAGCGCAGGGGCACGATGTCTTCCACGCCCAGGCGGGCGGCGTCTGCGGATTCGTCGTCCGGCTGTTGCTGGCTGAGGCGTTCAGCCTCCACCCGCGCAATGTAGTGCCGCACTTCGTTTTCACGCTGGGCGTCACTCCAGCCAAGGACGTCACCCATTAGTTTAGCGACAACAGGCACGGCGGACACTCCGCGGTCCCAGGCTTCGATGGAAATCCGTGTCCTTCGGGTCAGCACATCATGGACGTGGCGGGCGCCCTCATGGGTAGCTGCATAGACGGCCTCGGCCTGGAGGTAGTCGTCGGCACCCGGAAGGGGCTCCGCGAGGGCCGGATTCTCCTCGATGATGGACAGCACCTCTGAGGTCATGGATCCGTAGCGGTTCAGCAGGTGCTCAATCCGGGCAACATGCACGCCGGATTCCTCGGCAGTCCGGTTCCGGCGGTTCCAGGCTGCCCTGAATCCGCTGGCGCCCAGCAGCGGAATGGTTTCCGTGCAGCTGGGCGGAACCCGCTCGTCCATGGTGCGGGTGGCCTCGTCCACGGCGTCCTTGGCCATGACCCGGTAGGTGGTCCACTTCCCGCCAGCCACCACCACCAGGCCGGGAACGGGATGGGCCACCACATGTTCACGGGACAGCTTGGCGGTGGAGTCGTTTTCCCCGGCGAGCAGCGGACGGAGGCCGGCGTACACGCCCTCTACGTCCTCGCGGGTCAGCGGACGCTTGAGGACCTTGTTGACGTGTTCCAGGATGTAGTCGATGTCCTTGCTGGAGGCGGCCGGGTGGGCCTTGTCCAGGTTCCAGTCGGTGTCCGTGGTGCCGATGATCCAGTGGCGACCCCACGGGATGACGAACAGCACGGACTTTTCGGTGCGCAGGATCAGGCCGACGGTGGACTGGAACCGGTCGCGCGGTACCACCAGGTGGATGCCCTTGGAGGCACGGACCTTCAGCTGGCCGCGATCGGTCACCATGGCCTGGGTTTCGTCCGTCCACACCCCGGTGGCGTTGATCACCTGCTTGGCGCGGATGTTGAACTGCGTCCCGTCCTCGTGGTTGACCACCTTGGCCCCCACCACCCGCTCACCTTCGCGGAGGAAGTCCACCACCTTCATCTGGTTGACGGCGTGGGCACCGTAGTAGGCGGCGGTCCGCACCAGGTTGGCGCAGTACTTCGCGTCATCCACCTGGCCGTCGTAGTACCGGATGGAGCCCACGAACGCGTCATTCTTGAGGCTGGGGGCAGCGCGCAGGGTGCCCCGGCGGCTGAGGTGCTTGTGGAACGGGACTCCCCTGCTGTGCCCGCTGGAGACGGACATGGCGTCATACAGCGCGATGCCGGCACCCACATAGGGCCGCTCGATGAAGGGCTTGGTCAGCGGATACAGGAACGGGACCGGCCGGGCCAGGTGCGGCGCCAGTTCCGAGAGCAGCAGCCCCCGCTCCTGCAGCGCTTCCTTCACGAGGCCGAAATCGAGCATCTCCAGGTACCGGAGGCCGCCGTGGATGAGCTTCGAGGACCGGGAGGACGTACCGGCAGCCCAGTCGTTCGCTTCAACGATGCCGACGCTGAGGCCGCGCGTGACGGCGTCCAGGGCTGCCCCGGTGCCAACGATGCCGCCGCCGACGATGAGGATGTCCAGTTCCTGGCCGGGGTCCGCCGTGGCGCGCAGCCGTTGGATGGATGCTTCCCTGGCTTCCGGGCCAAGGGCCCCGCCGTTAACAGGAAATTTCTTCATTGAACGCCTCCAGTGCCTCAAGTGCCGGTAGTAAAACCACCCTACTTGCTTGCGGCACGCTTGGGCAGGAGGGCAGTGGCAGGATGCTGCCGCTGCCCTCCGGTTCCCAGGGGGAGCGTCAGTTTCCGGAGTACGGGGAAACCACGACGTCGACCCGCTGGAATTCCTTCAGGTCCGAGTATCCGGTGGTCGCCATGGAGCGGCGCAGCGCGCCGATGAGGTTGGAGGTTCCGTTGGTGTGGTGGCCCGGTCCGAACAGCACTTCCTCCAGCGGCCCCACGGTGCCCACGTTGGCGCGGTCGCCGCGGGGAAGTTCGAGGTGATGGGCTTCCTGGCCCCAGTGCCATCCCTTGCCCGGTGCCTCTTCGGCCCGCGCCAGGGCGCTGCCCAGCATCACGGCGTCGGCTCCCATGGCAATGGCCTTGACGATGTCGCCCGAGGTGCCCATGCCGCCGTCGGCAATGACATGGACGTACCGGCCGCCGGACTCGTCCATGTAGTCGCGGCGGGCGGCAGCGACGTCGGAGATGGCGGATGCCATGGGCGAATGGATGCCCAGGGCCCGGCGGGTGGTGGTGGTGGCGCCGCCGCCGAAGCCCACCAGCACGCCGGCTGCACCGGTGCGCATGAGGTGCAGCGCGGGCGTGTAGCCGGCCGCGCCGCCCACGATCACGGGAACATCCAGCTCGTAGATGAACTGCTTGAGGTTCAGGGGCTCGTGGTCCTTGGAGACATGCTCGGCGGACACGGTGGTGCCGCGGATGACGAAGATGTCGACGCCGGCCGCCACCACGGTCTTGTAGTGCTCCTGGGTGCGCTGCGGCGTCAGGGATCCCGCCACCGTCACGCCTGCCTCGCGGATCTCCGCCAGGCGGGACGTAATCAGTTCAGGCTGGATGGGCGCCTTGTACAGCTCCTGCATGCGGCCTGTCACGGCCGGGCTGTTGGTTTCATCCTCCAGCGCGCCGATCTCGTCCAGGATGGGCTGCGGGTCCTCGTACCGGGTCCACAGGCCCTCGAGGTCCAGCACGCCGAGGCCGCCGAGCCGGCCCAGGGCAATGGCAGTCTGCGGGGACATGGCAGAGTCCATGGGCGCCGCAATGACGGGCATGTCGAACTTGTAGGCGTCAATCTGCCAGGAGACGGAGACGTCCTTGGGGTCGCGGGTGCGACGGTTAGGGACGATTGCAATGTCATCCAGGGAGTAGGCACGACGCCCACGCTTGCCACGGCCGATCTCGATCTCGTAAGTCACTGCTCTAGGTTATCCCAGCGGCCGTGATGTCCTTGTCTGTGCGGACGGGCCGGGAACGCAGGCTACGGACCGCACGCACCAACCGGAGCCCGGGTGGCTACAGTTGCCCTATGGGTTCACGGTGGGTATTCGACGGCCACATTGCCGGCATAGGCACGGCTTCCGGCCTTCGCGCCGTGGTGGGCATCTGGCAGGAGTCGCCCTTCGGGCCCTTTGCGGACGTGATGGTCCAGCAGCCCTCCGGCCACCGGCAGCTCCTGGCCCCCAGCCGTGAGGTGGCGGAGTTCATCGCCGCCACCTACACGTTCGACGACGTCACGGAGGTGGACCTGTCGGCGCGGCTGGGCCACGGAACGCTGGAGGTCGACGCCGGTCCCCTGGCCATCAGCGCCCGGCTCGGCGGGCGGGCCCTCCTGGGCAGGATGCTGCGGGCAGTCCCCCGACGCCTTGCTGTCCACCCCGGCTGGCTGCGGGCCATCAGTCCGGTCGCCGGGATCCTGAGCAGCGGCTCCCGGACCTCCGGCACCGCAGGCAGCGGCCGGAGGGAGTATTACGGGGTGAGCGACCTGCACACCATCACCTCCGCCGTCGTGAGCTGGAACGGGGTTGATGCCGGAGCCCTGGCGGCGGTCCGCCCCGCTGTGTCGTTCGGGTTCAGCAGCGTCCCGCCGCGGCCGGGCATTGCGCGGGTGCGTACGACGGTAGCGGAGTCCTAGGCTCCTCCTCCTGCCTCCGGGCTTGCTCCCGTGAGCTGGGATTCGAACATCCTGAAGTAGCGCCCGCGAAGCGCGACGAGTTCCTTGTGCGTCCCCTGCTCCACGATCCTGCCGTCCTCCAGCATGAACACGGTGTCCGCCTTCTCGATGGTGGCGAGCCGGTGGCTGATGGCGATGATGGTGCTGCTGCGGTCAGCGAAGAGGCGGGTGAAGATCCGGTGCTCGGCCAGGGCGTCGATAGCCGAGGTTGGCTCGTCCATCACCATGAACGAGGCGTCCCGGTAGAAGTTCCGGGCCATGGCCAGACGCTGCCACTGCCCGCCCGAGAGCCCGCTGCCCTTCCGCCCGCGCGGGTCCTCCATCCAGTTGCTGACATGGTTATCCAGGCCGTTGGGGAGTTTGTTGATAAAGTCCAGCGCCTCCGCGTCCGCGGCAGCCTTGCGGATGCGGGCGTCGTCGCGGGGCGCGTCGACGTCCCCGAAGTAGATGTTCTCCGCGGCCGTGGCGAACTCGTACTTGAGGAATTCCTGGCTCAGCACCGCGAGGTGCCGGTGCCAGGAGGTGACGTCGACGGCGGCAAGGTCGACGCCGTCGAGCAGTACCTGTCCCGAGTCCGGCCGGTACAGCCCCGCCAGGATCCTGATCAGCGTGGACTTGCCGGCGCCGTTCTCCCCCACGATGGCGATGTGCTGGCCCTCGCGGATGGTCAGGCTGATCCCGCGGATCACCTCGATGTCGCTGCCCGTGTAGGTGAAGCGGATGTCCTTCAGCTCAACGGTCTTCGGTGCCTGCAGCAGCGGCGGGGCGTGCTCCGAATGCACGGGCATGGCCATGAACAGCTCGTAGTCCTTGAGGTTGGCCAGGTCCTCGTCGATGGAACTGAGGGAGGACACCAGGTTGTTCGCCGTGGACAGCGCCCTGCTGACAATCTGCTGCACGTAGAGGAACTGGCCCACGGGCTGCGCGCGGGCGATGATCTGCCCCACCACCCAGACCAGGGACACCACTTCAGCGCCGTACTGGAGCGCATCGGCGGCGAGCTGCTTGGGGATGTACCGCTTCTGAAAGTCCAGCCGCCGGCGCTCGTCCGCGTCCCGCAGCCGGGACCTGAAATCCATCAGGTAGCCCACAATCCCGTAAAGCCGCATCTCGGCGATGTGCTGCGGCCGAAGGAGGTTGGTCTCGATCATGCGGCGCTGGCGGCGTGAGTCCACCTGGGTGTTCCAGTGGGCGATCTGCTCCCGCGAAAGTTTGAACTGCAGGTAGACGCTGGGGACGATGGCGACAAGGACGATCACGGCGATCCACCAGCTCACCAGCAGCAAGGCGCCGACGGCGAGAATTACCGAGACGAGCTGGGTGAAGATGGCGGCGATCCGGTCAAGCACCCGGGCGTAGGAGTCGGAGAACCGCTTTGCGCGGTCGTAGAGGTCAACGGTTTCTTTGTCGTCGTACCGCCAGAATTCCAGTGCCAGGAACCGCTCGTACATCTGGTCCCCCACGATGGCCCCCACCTTGAAGCTCATCAGCTGCTGGATGTAGCGGTCAACGCTGCTGAACGCGCCCCAGAAAAGCCCCAGGGCGGCGGTGATGATGACGTAGGCGATCGCCCGCCGGCCGGCCTCGGCGTCACCGGCATAGGCGGCGGCCAGCGCCGTGGTGGTCAGGGCGGCGAAGTAGGTGGTGACCAGCGGAAGCACGGCTGAGATCAGCGACCCGAGCACCTTCATGACCACGGCGCCCGGCGAAGCCCGGAAACTGACCCGCAGCACCTGGGCTACCGCCCGGGCATACGGACGAAGGGCCAGCCGCCGTGGCGGCTGGCCCTTCGCAGGGGTGTTCACCCGTTCAGGAGGCGTTGTCAGCGGGAACCGTAGTTCGGCGCTTCGACGGTCATCTGGATATCGTGCGGGTGCGATTCCTTCAGGCCGGCCGGGGTGATCCGGACGAACTTGCCCCGGGCCTTCAGCTCGGCCACGGTGGGCGCGCCGGTGTAGAACATGGTCTGGCGCAGGCCGCCCACCAGCTGGTAGGCCACCGACGACAGCGGACCGCGGTAGGCCACACGGCCCTCGATGCCCTCGGGGATGAGCTTGTCATCGCCGGAGACGTCGGCCTGGAAGTAGCGGTCCTTCGAGTAGGACGTGTTCTTGCCGCGGGACTGCATGGCGCCGAGGGAGCCCATGCCGCGGTAGGACTTGAACTGCTTGCCGTTGACGAAGATCAGTTCGCCCGGCGATTCGTCGCAGCCGGCCAGCAGGGAGCCGAGCATCACGGTGTCGGCACCGGCCACGAGGGCCTTGCCGATGTCGCCTGAGTACTGCAGCCCGCCGTCGGCGATCAGCGGCACGCCGGCAGGAATGGCAGCCTTGGCGGATTCGTAGATGGCGGTGATCTGCGGGACGCCCACACCGGCCACCACGCGGGTGGTGCAGATGGATCCGGGTCCCACGCCCACCTTGATGCCGTCGGCGCCGGCGTCGATCAGGGCCTGGGCGCCTTCACGGGTGGCGGCCTGGCCGCCGATGACGTCCACGTGTGCCGCCACGGGATCGGATTTGAGGCGGCGGATCATGTCCAGCACACCCTGGGAGTGGCCGTTGGCGGTGTCCACGAAGAGGGCATCGACGCCGGCGTCCACCAGTGCCATGGCGCGCTCCCAGCCGTCCCCGAAGAAGCCGATGGCGGCGCCCACGCGGAGGCGGCCTTCGTCGTCCTTGGTGGCCAGCGGGTACTGCTCGGCCTTGGTGAAGTCCTTGGTGGTGATCAGGCCCTTGAGCCGGCCCTGCTCATCCACCAGGGGAAGCTTCTCGATCTTGTTGGTGGCCAGCTTGTGCGAGGCTTCCTCGCGGCTGATCCCCACGTGTCCGGTGACCAGGGGCATCTTGGTCATCACGTCGCTGACCAGCCGCAGCGGGAAGTCGGACTCGGGGACGAAGCGGGTGTCACGGTTGGTGACGATGCCGAGCAGGCGCATGTCCTCGTCCACCACGGGCAGGCCGGAGACGCGGTACTGCGAGCAGATCTCATCCAGCTCAGCAAGCGTGGCCTGCGGGCCGATGGTCAGCGGGTTGGTGATCATCCCTGACTCGCTGCGCTTTACCCGGTCCACCTGGTCCGCCTGGTCCTGGATGGACAGGTTGCGGTGGATGACTCCCAGGCCGCCCTGGCGTGCCATGGCGATGGCCATCCGGGACTCCGTGACGGTGTCCATGGCGGCGGACAGCAGCGGCGTGTGAACCGAAATCCGCTTGGAAATCCGCGACGACGTGTCAGCCTCGGACGGGATGACCTCGGTGTGCCCGGGCAGGAGCAGGACGTCGTCGTAGGTCAGGCCAATAAAGCCAAAGGGGTTGTGTTCGGGCTCGGTCATGAGTGCGCCTCTTACCTTGGTTGCTGGACGGGTAGGGGTTGCAGCCGATGACCAGCCCGTCATTACGGGACTGGCCTGTGCAGGAAATGTTCCAGGACCGCCGCGGCAGGCGGGGCCCCGGAGGCCGGAAAGTATTGAGTAAATATTAGAACCTCAGCGCCGATCCCCCTATTCCACGCGTGCAATGTGAGCAACTGCACTCCCCACCCGCTGCTGCTCGTGACTGCGTTCAGTTCCAGCCCGTGGCGGCCAGAAGCCGCTGCTCGAACATGGGGATCATGCTTTCCACATAGGTCCGCGTGAGGTGGTTGTCGTCCTTGTAGACGTAGACGTTCCCCACCACCCCGGGACAGATGCCCCGCGCGCAGATGAAGTCGCTGAGATCCATGAGGTGCAGTCCGTCCAGTTTGCCCCGGTAGCTTTCCAGCGGGGACGGTTCGACCAGGGACTCCGCCAGGGACACACTGCACTCCGGCGCGTCCGGGCCGTTGCGCTGGATGCATTCCGGCATGTTGAACGTAAAGCGCGGGTTGTCCCGGATGCCGATGACCTCGATCCCGGCCTCCGCGAACGGCCGAACCCCTTCCAGGTAACCCGGCACTTCGGTCTCGAACGGGGCCTCCTCATGCGTCAGCGACGCCACCGTGAACACTGCGTCCGGCTGGTGTTCCAGGACGTAGGCGGCGCTCGCCTGGTTGTAGGCGTTGCACTCCGTATTCCGTTCTGCGGACTCCGCCCCGAAGCGGCACGCAGGCATCAGCAGCGTCACCAGTTCCCAGCCCCGCGCGGCGGCAATCGGCGCCAGCGCCCCCAGGTACTGCTGGGAGTGCGAGTCGCCCAGGACCACGATGCGCTTGGTTACCTCGCCATCAGGAACCTCCTGCCGGCACCCTTCGAGGATGGGATTGCTGGTGGCGTTGGCACCGGTGCAGGGCGCGTGGATTCCGGCCCAGTCGTTGTCCAGCGCGGAAGGGCCGGGGATGAACCTGGCCTCCGGGGCGGGCACGGCGGCGTTCTCCGGGTTGAGCGCGGCGGCCCCTGGCGTGAGCTCCCGCGGCTGGGCCGCCGTCGCGCTTTCCTCTGCGGTGAGCGTGGTCTGCCAAATGGCGACGGGTCCGGCCAACATCGCGCCACAGGCAGCAATAACGACGGCGGTGCGCCAGGCCCGGCGCTGCGGCCAGTGCCACTCGCGCAGCGGCTTTTCAACGAAGCGCGTGGTGAGGACGGCGAGCACGATGGAGGCACCCACGATGCCCAGGCCCTGGGCCAGGTTGGGTGCCTCCACGCCGGTGGCGGCAAGCGCCAGCACCAGGACCGGCCAGTGCCAGAGGTACAGGGCATAGGAATTGTCTCCCAGCGCCACCAAAGGCTTGCTGCTGAGGACCCTGTCCACGCCGAAACGGCTGCCGGATTGTCCCGCGACGATGATGGCGGCGGCCGCCAGGGTGGGCCAGAGCGCCACGAAGCCGGGGAACGAGCGGTCCACCGTGAGCAGCAGGCCGCAGGAGACCATGGCCGCCAGGCCTGCCCAGCCCAGGACCACCCGGAGCGCCCGGGCCGGTTTGAGGTAGGGCAGGGCCAGCGCCAGGAGCGAGCCCAGCGCGAACTCCCAGAGCCGGGTCCGGGTGTCGAAGTAGGCGTACGCCTGGTTGCCGGCGGTCTGCTCCACGGAGTAGGCGAGGGACACGGCGAAGACTGTGCCGAAGACCAGGGCCAGCAGCCCGCGGTAGGTGACCCGGGTGAGCGCGCGGATCCGGTGCAGCAGCACCAGCAGTCCGGCGGTGCCGGCGAAGATGAGGGGCCAGAGGATGAACACCTGTCCCTGGATGGACAGCGACCAGAAGTGCTGGAGCGGGCTGGCCCCGGCGTGGTCCTGGGCATAGTAGTCAACGGCGGTGTCCGCGAGCAGCCAGTTCTGGCTGTAGAGCAGGGACGCCCACGCCTGGTCCAGCACCTGCGGCCAGCGGCTCTGGGGCAGGATCAGCCACGTTCCGGCGAGGACTCCCAGGATGACCACGACGGCGGCGGGCAGCAGCCGCTTGAACAGGTGCAGCCAGTGCCCAAGCAGCCCGAACGGCCGCCCTGCCTCGGCTTTCCGGACGAAGGACAGGGTCAGAAGGAACGCGGAGATGAGCAGGAAGATGTCCACTCCCCCGGACACCCGGCCCAGCCAGACGTGGTAGGCCACCACCATCAGCACGGCGAGCGCACGGAGCCCCTGGACCTCCGGCCGGAAGGTTGGCTTCCGGCTTTTGGCGGCTGCTTCGGGCACCGGGCGGGAAGCAGCCGCGGTTCTCGCTATCGACACAAAAGACCTTCCTGCGGCGGACAAAACATCAATTCTACCGAGGCATGGCGGATTTTCCGGGAAAGGTAACAGGCATCACGGCCCGGCACGGGCGGCGAAGCCGGCGCGGCTCAGGCGGCAGCCACCCCGGATCCGTGAGCGGCGGGGGCCGGAATCCTGGCCGCCAGGTACCGTGCGTCGCGGCCGAGGCCCGGAAGGGTGTCCGATACCTCCGCGTACAGGAATCGCTGCCCCAGGAAGAACAGCCCTGGCGAATCCAGAGCCACACCGCGCCATTGCCGGGGCATTGCGCCGCCGTCGAGCAACGCCGGATCGATCCAGCTGAAGTCCTCACGGAATCCGGTGCACCAGACCACATTGGCGACTTCAAGGCGCGTTCCGTCCGCCAGCACAGGCATCCCGTCGGCCACCCCGGTGACCCTCGGCACGACGTGCACGCCGGCGGCCGCAAGGTCCCTCGTCTTCGTCCTGATCAGCGGTTCGGCGTGCGCTTTCATCGCCGGCGCCACTTTGCGGCCAATCGGTGAACCAAGCGTCAACACGTGCAGCCCAAGGAAGCGCACCACCGGGAACGCGTACCGCGCCGCAGCTTTGCCGTGCTTCACCGGGATCTCGCCCGTGGGCTTGCCGGCCACCAGCGCCGGCCGGGTCCTGGAAACTTCGAGGCCGATCTCCGCCCCCGAGTTCCCCAGCCCCACAACCAGGACCGGACCTTCCCGGAGCTGCTGCGGGTTCCGGTACTGGCTGGAATGCACTTGCTTGATGGAAGGGGCCAGTTCAGCTGCAAAGCCGGGCACCTCGGGTGTCTGTGTGGAGCCTGTGGCCACCACCACGTTGCGCGCTTCCCACCGGCGGCCCCCGGCGGTGGCCGCGTAGTGGTCCCCCTCCCGCCAAAGGCGCTCCACGCGGATGCCGTGGATCACCGGAAGGTCAAATTCCGCGGCATACCCTTCGAGATAGTCCGCTACCTCATCCTTGGTGGGGAAGGACAGCCGGTCGGCCGGGAACGGTGCGCCGGGCAGTCCGTCGTACTTGGCGGGAGTGAACACCCGGAGGGAATCCCACCGCTGCCGCCAGGAATCGCCGGACCTTTGGCTGGCGTCGAGAATCAGGAACTTCCGTTTCTGGCCCTTCATGAAATAGCCCAGGGCTAGTCCGGCCTGCCCGCCGCCGATGATGACGGTGTCCAGCATGCCGGCCGGATTGTTGTTGTTCATGGCCGCGCTCCTTTTATAGCAAGTGGATTCTTCAGGCTGACCCCGCCCGCCGGGCTGCCGGCTGACGCACCTTCTGCTGTGGTTCTCGCCGGTGCGGTGCTGGCTGCGGGTTCGTGTCCCGTTTCCCTGTAGCGCAGCCACCCTGCCAGCATCAGGGCGGATGCCAGGACGTAGGCCAGGTGGAGGACCCAGATGGGACCGGCAGGAAGATTGAAAACGTAGATCGAGTGCACCGCATTGGCCAGGTTGCTCAGCACCAGGTTGCCCAGGCTGTACGACGCAAGGTCCTTGGTGCGTGCAGCCTTCACAAGCATCGGGAACATACCGGCGGCGAAGAGCACTGTCGACACGGTTCCGGCGAGCACTGGAAGGTTCATGGTGTGAGGCTACGGGTGCAGCCTTCCCCTTCGCGTCGGCCAAATTATGTAACCGGTTGCGGACGGGTCGTGGGTATTTCGGCCTATCCGGCCAGGCCGTGCTCATAGGCGTAGCTGGTGGCGGCCGCCCTGGAGGACAGGCCCAGCTTGAGGAAGATATTGCTGATGTGGCGGGCCACGGTCTTTTCACTGAGGTAGAGTTCCGCGGCTATGGCGCGGTTTCCTCTTCCTGACGCCACCAGCCGGAGCACTTCATTTTCCCTCGGGGTCAACGGTCCGGCGGTGCCCGCCCCTTCGCCGGCGCCAGCCCGCATCAGGGAGGCCGCCCAGGCGGCGGCGGGTGCTGCCCCCAGTTCCAGGAATCCCGCGTGGGCCGCTTCGAAGTCCATCAGCGCCGAAGCCTCATCTCCGAGGTCCCGGCACGCACTCCCGATCAGCGCCCGGCAGCGGGCTGCCTCGTACGGAACTCCCAGCTTCTGCCACAGCCTCCACGCCTGCCGCAGGGACTGCGAGGCTCCGGCGGCATCACCGTCGGCCAGCCGGACCGCCCCGTCAGCCTGGCCGGCGACGGCTTGGAGCATGGGTTTGGGGTACTCCCCGGCAATGGTTTCCAATTCGTCAGCACCCCGCCTCGCGGCCCCGGGATCACCCGCGGCCAGTTCGATTTCGACCAGCGCCGGCAGCAAATGGCAGCGGGTAGCCGCATCCGCAACTTCCGCCGCCCTGCGGATCATCGACTGCGCCTGCCGCGCCTCTCCTCGGGCCAGCAGGAGGAGTGCCAGGCCTGGCTGCGGTTCCCACCCGCTCCGGGCAGCCTGCCGGTAGCATTCCTCCGCAGCGTCCAGTTTCCCGGCGAGGCGCTCCACTTCGCCCTGCTGGTAGAAGCCACCAAAAAGTGCCTGGGGATCACCCCGTGCGGCAAGTCCCTGGGCCGCGGCAGCTGCCGTGAGCGCTTCTGCCCAGGCCCCGTGCAGCCGGAAGAGCTCGGCCCGGTGGGACTGGCACTGGCCGCTGAACGCCACCATATCGGGCCGGTCCCTGCACCAGCGGTCCAGCGCCACCGTCCACTGAAGCGCCCTCTCCAGGTCAAAGGCCAGATGGCAATTGCCGATCACCGCACAATAGATGATTCCCGAAGGGACCGGGGACAGCTCCCCCGCGGTGACGGCCACCATGGCTTCATCGAACATCCCCAGGCCCTCTTCCGCGCGTCCCAGCATCAGCGTTGCCTGTCCGGTTCCCAGAAGGGCCAGCGCCGCCAGGTCCCTGTCCTGGAACTTCCGCGCGACGGAGCCCGCTTCGGTGAACAGCTGCAGCGCACCTGCGGCGTCACCGCCGTAGAGTTTGCCCAGCGCGGCGGGAAACAGCAGCAGACCCGCCACCGGACCCGGTTCATCAAGCTCATCCACCAACGTCCTACCCCGGGCAAACCAGCCCGCGCTGCGGGCGGTTTCGCCAAGGTTCAGCAGGTGCATGCCCAGCCACACCGCGCACCGCATCGCGCCCGTGATGTCGCCCACCATCAGGTATTCCTCGTGCGCGCGGGTGAGGGTTTCCAGTCCTGCAGCGGTGTTGCCGGTCAGGATTTCGGCCGTTGCCAGCCGCTCAAGGTCGGCCGCGGGGAGTCCGCCGCGCCTGTCCGCGTCGGCGTAACTCCTGGACGCGTCAATCCAGCGATGTTCCCGGAACGCGGCCCGCCCTTCGTCAATGCCCGTTTCAGTTGACACTCCGGCCTCCTCGGACACCCCCGTCCAGGCGTCCTGATAAGGCCGCGCGCTGGACGCTGAGGTACTTAAGCGTCACGGTACGCCCGCAGCCGAACCGGCACAACTGCTAGCGAAGCAGCCCGCGCAGCGTCTGTATAGTGTCCGCTTCCGCGGCCGTCTTGTCCTCGCGGTACCGCTTGACGCGGGCGAACCGGAGCGCAATTCCGCCGGGATAGCGCGTGGACTGCTGCACACCGTCGATGGCGATCTCCACCACGGTGACGGGCTCCATCCAGACCGTGCCGGCCGTACGCCGGACCTCAAGTTCCTGGAACCTCTCCGTCTGCCAGCGCAGCAGCGCATCGGTGAGGCCCTTGAAGGTTTTGCCCACCATGACATAGCCGCCGGGTTTACCGAACTCGCCGGACGGGTCGAGGGCGCCGAGATGCAGGTTGGAAAGCAGCCCTGTGCGGCGGCCCGACCCCCACTCGCAGGCAAGGACCACGAGATCGTAGGTAAGCACCGGCTTGACCTTGATCCAGTTGGAACCGCGCCTGCCGGCGGCGTAGGCCGATCCCACCGCTTTCACCACGACGCCCTCGTGGCCTGCGGCGAGCGCATCGTGTGAGACCCTTTCGGCAACACCCGGGTCCGCAGTGATCTCCCCCGGGATCCGGTGCTCCGGGGCGATGCGCTCCAGCACGCCGATGCGTGTGGACAGCGGTTCGTCGAGGAGGTCGCGCCCGTCGATGTGGAGCACGTCGAAGAACCAGGGATGCAGCACCGAGGTCCGTGCCGCGTCCGCCCCGAACCGGGACATGGTCTCCTGGAACGGCCGGGGGCCGCCGTCCTCGTCGAGGGCAAGGGTCTCGCCGTCCAGGATCACGTCGCGCACCGGCAGCGCGCGCACCACCTCGACCACCTCGGGCAGCCGGTGGGTCACGTCGGCCAGGGTGCGTGTGTAGATGCCCACGTCGTCGCCAGAGCGGTGCACCTGGATGCGGGCGCCGTCGAGCTTGTATTCCACGGATGCCTCGCCCGTCGTCTCAAGCGCGGCGCCGGCGCTGGCCGCGGTGGAGGCAAGCATCGGCTGGACCGGCCGGCCCACGACGAGGCCGACGGCGTCGAGCTGGGCTGCCGTGCCCGTGAGGGCCAGCAGGGCGGTTTCGCCGAGGTCGCCGGAGAGCATCGCTGCGCGGCGTACGGAGTCGACAGTCCGGTCCGAGGCCCGGGCGACGGCATCCGTCAGAATCCCCTCAAGCGCACCGGTGCGCAGTTCCCCGAGCATGACGCCGGCGATGAAGGCCTGCTCGCGTTCGGTGGCTGCAGCCGTGAGCGTCCGGAGGGTCGCGGCGCGCTCCGCCGCAGACCCGGCGCCGCCGGTGGCAAGGAGCCGGTCCAAAGCCGCGTCGAGGTCGGCCACGCTAAGGCGGGGGTCCGCGGCGGGCTCCCCCATGGCCGCGGACATGCCGCGCCAGCCCACCCCCACCCGGCCCTGGCGCGGCTTGGCGGTGAGCAGGCCGACGGCGGTGGCGACCTCCCCGGGCTCCAGCCGGCGCAACAGGTCCGCCAGGGCTTCCACCTTCGCGAGCCGGGAGCGTGTGGATGCGACCTTGTCCGTAGTTTTCACAAGCTCGTCGAGCAGCATGGCATCAGTCTGCCACGCCCGCCTGCCCGGGCAGCGCCGGAGTGCTGGACAGCGTGGGAGCGCTGTCCCAGACTGGACGGGTGGGAATCATCGTCGCGAACCTGTTCCTGACCCTCGACGGCGTCTACCAGGGGCCCGGCGGCCGCGAGGAGGACACCGAAGGCGGTTTTACCTTGGGCGGCTGGCAGTTACCGGTGTCCGATGCCGAAGCCGAGGCAGCCATCGAGGCAGGGATCGGCCACATCGATGCCCTGCTTCTCGGCCGGAAGACCTACGACATCTTCGCGGCCTACTGGCCGAACCAGTCCGATGACATTGGCGGCACGCTCAACCGGGTGCCCAAGTTCGTCGTCTCCAGCACCCTGACTGATCCGACGTGGGAGGGAACGACGGTCCTCCCGGACGCCGCCGCCGCGGGCCGGCTCCGCGACGAGTACAACCAGGTGCACATGTTCGGCAGCGGCGTCCTCATCCGGTCACTCCTTCAGGCAGACGTCCTGGACCGCCTCCACCTGTGGCTCTATCCGGTCACGCTCGGGCAGGGCAAGCGGCTTTTCGACGCCGGGACCGTTCCCGCCACGTTCCGCCTCGCCGAGCCGGCCCGCACCTTTCCAAAGGGCTCGGTGTCCCTGGTCTACGAGCGCGCCGGCGGGGTCCGGACGCAGGACATGCCGGGAGCGTAGTCTCCAAGGCACAAAAAACCGGCCCAGCCGAAGCTGGACCGGTTTTTTGTGCGACGGCTCTGGGCGCGTCGCCGAAGAGCGGACGCTAGTGGCTGTGGCCTGCGTGCTCGTCCTCTTCGGCCGGCTTCTCCACCACCAGGGTCTCGGTGGTGAGAACCAGGGCAGCGATGGAGGCCGCGTTGCGGAGGGCCGCACGGGTGACCTTGACGGGGTCGATGACACCGGCAGCGATCAGGTCCTCATACTCGCCCGACTTGGCGTTGAAACCGCTGTTGGTTTCCAGGTCGGCGACCTTGGAGGTCACAACGTAGCCGTCGAAGCCCGCGTTCTGGGCGATCCAGCGCAGCGGCTGCACCAGTGCGCGGCGGACGATGCCCACGGCAGCGGCGGCGTCGCCTTCGAGTGCCTTGACGGCGGGGTCCTCATCCAGTGCCCTCAGGGCGTGGATCAGGGCGGAACCGCCGCCGGCAACGATGCCCTCTTCAAGGGCAGCGCGGGTGGAGGACACAGCGTCCTCGATGCGGTGCTTCTTTTCCTTCAGCTCAACCTCGGTGGCGGCGCCAACCTTGATGACACCGATGCCGCCGGCCAGCTTGGCCAGGCGCTCCTGGAGCTTTTCACGGTCCCAGTCGGAGTCGGTGCGGGTCAGCTCGGCGCGGAGCTGGGCTACGCGTGCTGCCACGTCTTCGGCCGAACCGGCGCCGTCAACGATGGTGGTGTTGTCCTTGGTGACCGTGATGCGGCGGGCGGTACCCAGCACCTCAAGGCCAACGGTGTCCAGGCTCAGGCCCAGTTCCGGGGAAACAACCTGTGCACCGGTGAGGGTGGCGATGTCCTGCAGCATGGCCTTGCGGCGGTCGCCGAAGCCCGGAGCCTTGACGGCAACAACGTTCAGGGTGCCGCGGATGCGGTTGACGATCAGCGTGGACAGGGCCTCGCCGTCAACGTCTTCGGCGATGATGAAGAGCGGCTTGGAGCTCTGCAGCGCCTTCTCCAGCAGCGGCAGGAAGTCCTGGATGCTGGAGATCTTGCCCTGGTTGATCAGGATAAGGGCGTCCTCAAGGACTGCTTCCTGGCGTTCCGCGTCGGTGACGAAGTACGGGGACAGGTAGCCCTTGTCGAACTGCATGCCCTCGGTCAGGACCAGTTCGGTCTGCGTGGTGGAGGATTCCTCGATGGTGATCACACCATCCTTGCCAACCTTGCCGAAGGCCTCGGCCAGGAGTTCGCCAACCTCGTCGCTCTGGGCGGAGATCGCTGCAACGTTGGCCACCTGGGTGCCTTCAACGGGGCGGGCGTTCTCGAGCAGGCGGGCGGCGACGGCTTCAACGGAAACCTCGATGCCGCGCTTGATCTGGCCGGGTGCGGCTCCTGCCGCTACGTTGCGCAGGCCTTCCTTGACCAGGGCCTGTGCCAGGACGGTTGCCGTGGTGGTGCCGTCACCGGCAACATCGTTGGTCTTGGTGGCCACTTCCTTGGCCAGCTGCGCGCCAAGGTTCTCGTAGGGGTCGTCCAGTTCCACTTCGCGGGCGATGGTGACGCCGTCGTTCGTGATGGTGGGAGCGCCCCACTTCTTGTCCAGGACGACGTTGCGGCCGCGGGGGCCGAGCGTCACCTTGACGGTGTTGGCGAGCTTATCGATGCCGGCTTCAAGAGACCGGCGGGCAGCGTCGTTAAACGCAAGCTGCTTTGCCATGGTTTTGTCCTTTCAAGACAGAACCCCGCACAGCTGACCAGCAGAACGCATGACCAGCGGCACGGGGATCCGGAGAGTTACTTTACGACGATCGCCAGGACGTCGCGGGCGGAGAGCACGAGGTACTCGGTGCCGCCGGTCTTGACTTCGGTTCCGCCGTACTTGGAGTAGATGACGACGTCGCCAACGGCTACGTCGACGGGAACGCGGTTGCCGTCTTCGAAGCGGCCGGGGCCTACTGCAACAACTTCGCCTTCCTGCGGCTTCTCCTGCGCGGAGTCCGGGATCACCAGGCCGGAAGCCGTGGTCTGCTCGGCTTCGAGCGGGCGGACAACAATACGATCCTCAAGAGGCTTAATAGAGACCGACACTCGGACCTCTCCTTCTTCGTCAGCAAATTCGTGGACTGGAAAGCTTCCCACCGTGGCTGGCAAACCGTCGTCGCGGGTGCCGGCAGCAGCCTGGCTGGCAGCTCTTCATGTATTAGCACCCTCCTAGGGAGAGTGCTAATACAGACTGTATGCAAGGGTTAGCACTCGGTCAAGGCGAGTGCCAGAGTTTCGTCATGGGCGGAACACGGGGACGTGTAGATTTGCCGGGTGCGAGCCGCTGTTTACCTGACTCTTGCCACCCTCTTCTGGGCGGGCAACTTTGTTGTGGGCCAGACTGCCATGCAGACCATGCAGCCGCTCCAGCTGACATTCTGGCGCTGGGCCCTGGCCGCTGTGCCGCTGCTGGTCCTGGCGCAGCTGGTGGAAAAACCGGACTGGCGCGCCGTCCTGCGCCACTGGCCGGTGCTCCTGCTCCTGAGCTGCCTGGGCATGAGCGCCTACACCCTGCTGCTGTACAGCGCGCTGGGGCACACCTCGGCCCTGAACGCTTCCCTGGTGACTGCTGCGAACCCTGCCCTGATCATGGTCCTGGCAGTGCTCCTCCTCCGGGACAGGCCGCGCCCGCTGGGCTGGGCAGGGATCGCGCTGGGCCTCTGCGGAGTGCTGCTGGTGCTCACCGGAGGCGATCTGCAGCGGCTGCTGACCTTCTCGATCAATGCCGGCGAGCTGCTGATCGTCGCGGCCATCACCGTGTGGGGCTTCTACACGATCACAGCCCGCAGGCTCTCCGTCCCGGCGATCACGTCCACCGCGGTGCAGGTGGCCATGGCGGCTGTCGTCCTGGTTCCCTTTGCGGTGGGCACAGGGGCCGGGCTGCCGGCTACAGCCTCCGAGGGCTGGTCGCTGGCCTACATCGTCCTCTTCCCGTCGCTGGGTTCCTACCTGCTGTGGAACCTGGCGCTCAAACGCACCACCGCCGCGAATGCCGGGAACTACCTCAACCTCATCGCCGTGTTTACCGCCATCATCACGGTTGTCTTGGGCCAGCCCGTCACGGTCCCCCAGGTCTTTGGCGGCATCCTGGTTATCTCAGGGGTCCTGCTCACCAGCACCGGCGGCACAGCACCTCAGCGGCCCAGGTCCTCGAAATCGATGTCCTCCCCGCCGTCGCCCTCTTCGGCCGAGTTCCGCCCGCGGTAAAGCAGCACCGCGGCAGCCGCGGCCGTCATGAGCGATACAACCAGGATGAAGATGCTGCCCGCGCGGGCTCCGGCGTACAGCCCGCGGATGTCCTGGGCCTCCTGGGTGTCATCCTGGATGCTGTTGCCACCTACCGAATAGACGGTGGCGTTGAAGGCATCCAGGAAGAAGATGATGACCAGCAGCGCGATGCACACCACGGCAACCACGGCGCTGGCGATCAGTGCCGGGCGGGCGAACCGCGCCAGGCCCCCGGGGTGGTGCTGGCGGGACTGCGGGGAACCTGCACTGTCTTTCATGGCTTCAACACTATCGGCCCGCCGGCATGCTGCTCCTCCACTAGGCTGGAACCCATGGCTCAAGCTCCCCAGGACCAGATTGCACCACTGCTCACCCCGGAAGGCTGGGAGCTTTTGGCGTCCCTGGGCCCTTACCAGGAGGAGAAGTCCTTCGAGCTGAACTCGGCCCTCCGCAAGGCCGGCCACTCCCCCGAACTGGTCTCCGCCGTCCTGACCCAGTCCAGGCTCCGCACCAGGGCGGCCGCGAAGTTTGGCGAGTTTGCCCGGAGCATGCTGTTCACCCAGGCCGGCCTGGAACAGGCAACCCGGCTCAACGTTGCCGCACGCCACGCCCAGCGGTTCGCGGAGGCCGGGATCCGCCACGTTGCAGACCTGGGCTGCGGGCTGGCCGCGGATTCCCTGGCGCTGGCTTCCATGGACATCAACGTCACCGCCGTGGAGATGGATGAGACCACGGCAGCCTGCGCCACCGTCAACCTGATCCCGTTCCCCAACGCCACCGTGGTCCATGCGGACGCCACGGCAGTGCCGCTGGACGGGATCGACGGCGTCTGGCTGGATCCGGCGCGCCGTGTCACTTCCACATCGGGCACCAAGCGGATCTGGGATCCGGAGGCTTTTTCGCCGCCACTGTCCTTCGTTGAGAACCTGGCGGCCTCCGGCCTGGCCGTGGGGGTCAAGATGGGTCCGGGCATGCCGCACGATTCCGTTCCGGCCAACTGCGAAGCGCAGTGGGTCTCCGTGGCCGGGGATGTGACGGAGGTGGCCCTGTGGTTCAACGCAGTGCGCCGGCCGGGAGTCCGCCGGGCCGCACTGGTGCTTGGCGCCCAGGGTGCGGCTGAGCTGACCAGCGGAGAAGACTTCGGCGCAGGTCCTGCCGCTCCGGTGGGCCCGGTGGAGGGCTACCTCTACGAACCCGACGGCGCGGTGATCCGCGCGGGGCTGGTGGCGGACATCGCGCTGCAGCTGGGCGGACACCTGGTGGATGAGCACATCGCCTATGTGTGCGCACCGGAACTGGTGGATACACCGTTTGCGCGCGCCTACAAGGTCCTGGAGGTCATGCCCTACAACGTCAAGGCGCTCAAGGCCTGGGTGAAGGAGAACGGCATCGGCGTGCTGGACATCAAGAAGCGCGGCACCGCCGTCACGCCCGAGGAACTCCGCAGGCAGCTGCTCCCCGGGGGAAAGAGCGCAGCCGCAAAGAACTCCGGCAAGAAAGCCGGAACCAAAACAGCCACCCTGGTCCTGACCCGCATCGGGGAGGACCGGGTGGCCATCGTGGTGGAGCCAGCGCAGGGCACTGCCCGCGAATAACCGCTACTGGGCCCGCATGAACTCCTCGGCGGCACGCACCTGCCCAGCGGTGGGCCGCACGCCGGTGTAAAGCACAAACTGTTCCAGGGCCTGGATGGTGGCAACCTCCGCCCCGGTGATGACCGGCTTTCCCGCGGCCCGCGCGGCCTTGATCAGCGGGGTTTCGGCCGGCAGCGCCACGACGTCGAAAACCACCTGGGCGGCGTCGATGGCCTCCTGCGGGAAGGAGAGCGCGTCTGCTTCCGCCCCTCCTGCCATACCGATAGGGGTCACGTTAATGATCAAGTCCGCCGTCCCGCCGTCGAGCGCTTCCTGCCACCTGAAGCCGTACTGGTCCGCGAGCGCACGCCCGGCAACCTCGTTCCGGGCGATGACCGTGACATCCGCGAAGCCGGCGTCGCGGAGCGCGGCAACGGTGGCCTTGGCCATGCCGCCCGCTCCCTGGACCAGGACCGAATAGCTGGTGGGCACCTTATTGGTGGCCAGGAGCTGCTCGATCGCGGTGTAGTCGGTGTTGTACGCCTTCAAGCGCCCGTCCGTGTTCACAATGGTGTTGACGGAGTCGATGGCCTTGGCCGAGGGGTCCATCTCGTCCACCAGCGCAATCACGTCCTCCTTGTACGGCATGGAGATGGCGCAGCCGCGGATGCCCAGGCCGCGGACGCCCGCAATGGCCTGTTCCAGGTTCGTGGGGGCGAACGCCTTGTAGATCCAGTTGAGGTTCAGCTGCTCGTACAGGTGGTTGTGAAAACGGGTCCCGTTGTTGCTGGGCCGCGCCGAGAGTGAGATGCAGAGGGTCATGTCTTTATTGAGAATGGGCACCCGACCATTAAACGGGATTCCCAACCAGGTAGCAGCAGATGTCGGTATCGGGGTCCAAACCGACATCTGCTGCTACCTAGTTGGGTCAGGGGCAGCCGGTTCCCGCCGGGAAATTTCCGACGGCGGCCGGCAGCTTCCCCGGTGCGCCCGCTTTCCCTGCCAGGACAGCGGCGAGGGCATCGAAGGCGCCGTCGCTCCGCCCGTAAAGGGCCACCTTCACCGGCGCCGTCGAGTCCCGCAGCGGCCAGGGGGCATCCAGTGCCACGGCAATGTCTCCTCCCGCACCCCGGCCGCCGTAGCCGATGAGGCTGACCAGGGGTCCGGAGCCCAGGGCCAGGCCGGCCCTGGCCGCGGCCGCCTCGAAGCGTGCCCTGTCCGCCGGCGAGCCGCCGTCCACCTGTACCGCGCCGGGAACCAGCGGGCCGGTGCAGGGTCCGGAGAGCATGGTGACCGCTGACGCGGAAACGTGGGCTGACAGGGCTCCGCCGCTGCCTGCCGGGGCGCCGGCCGCCGCGGCTGTCCTGCCGTGCCAGGCCATCATGGTGGCCACCCGGCGGGCTGCCTCGTCCAGCCGCTCCGGGGGCAGGGCGCCGGAGGCCACAGCCTGGACGATCGCCGCGTGTGCCTGGCCTACGTCGGCGGGCATCAGCAGGAGGTCCGCGCCCGCGGCGAGGGCCATCACCGCGGCGGTGCCGCCGGGATACTGCTTGGTCACGGCGCCCATGTTCAGGGCATCCGTCACCGCCACGCCCTTGAACCCGAGTCCCCGCAGCGCCGCATAGGCAGGGGCGGAGAGCGACGCCGGGACGCCGGGTTCCAGCGCCGGGACCGCAATGTGCCCGGTCATCACCATCGGAGCTCCGGCGTCGATGGCGGCCCGGAACGGCTTCCAGTCGCGGCCGCCGAGCTCCGCCACGGTGGACGGCTGTGCCGGGAGGTTGTGGTGGGAGTCGACCGTCACAGAGCCGTGCCCCGGAAAGTGCTTCACTGCCGGCAGCACCCCCGCAGCGAGCATTCCCTGCGAGAACGCCACGCCGAGCGAGCCCGCAGCGTCGGGGTCAGCGGACATGGACCTGGCGCCAATGGTGGGATCGCCGGGCCCGATGGTGACATCGGTGCCGGGCGCGAAATCCAGGTTGAACCCGAGGGGCACCAGTTCCGCGGCCAGGCCCTGCCCCGCTTCCCGGGCCAGTGGCACGCTGCCGGCGGCACCGTAGCTCATGGGTGTGGGCCATTCGGTCAGGGGCAGGCCCAGCCGCGCAACCTGGCCGCCTTCCTGGTCCACCGCGATGATCCCGGGCCACGGCCGTCCCCCGGCGGCGGCAGCCAACCGCTGGTTGATGGCAGCCATGCCCTGTACGTCCATCCTGCCCTGCGGATCAAGGGGAACGTTGTCGCCCATGATGATGGACCCGGCAAGGTGCAGCCGCTCGATGGCCGCTGCGTGGGACTCCACATCCTTGCCCTTGAAGAAGGGAAGGAGGACCTGCCCGGCCTTCTCCTCGGTGCTCATCGCCGCTACCGCTGCGGCGGCCACGTCCTGGTCGCGCTGTTCGGGCCCCCAGCCCAGTGGCCGGGTACCCGGATCAGGCGACGGGGAAGGTGTGGCGGACGCCGTCGTCGTACGTGGCGTGGGGGCGGCAAAGGGGGCAGACGGGGCCGACGACGACGGGGCAGGGCCCGGCGCTGCCGTGCAGGACGCCAGGGCTACTGCGGCGGAGGCTGCCGCGATGAAGGGGAGGGATGTGTGAAGACTGTCACGCAGGGGTCGGAACAAGGCCATCAATACGATGCTACCCCTGCACTAGACTTGAACCACCCGTTCGCCTGCCGGCAGGAGACTGTCAGTGACGGCGTGAGCCAGCGGCAAACAGGACAGTTAGGACATGCGTGAAGATCGATTTCGCTACATCAAGGCAGTCAACCCTTGGTGTTGAATGGGAACTCGCGCTGGTGGACGGCCGGACGGGCGAACTGGCATCCGTGGCCAATGAGGTACTCCGCGGCGTCGCGTCCCGCCACCCCGAGCTGAACGAAGACGACGAGCACCCGCACATCAAGCAGGAACTCCTGCTGAACACGGTGGAACTGGTCACGGGCATCTGCGAGACCGCGGCCGAAGCCAAGGAAGACCTCAGCCGTTCGCTGGCCGCCGTGCGCGAAATCACGGACCCCATGGGCGTGGAACTGTTCTGCGCCGGAAGCCACCCGTTCAGCCCGCCGCAGCTGCAGCCGGTCACGGACAAGGCGCGTTACGCAAAACTCATTGACCGCACGCAGTGGTGGGGCCGGCAGATGGTCATCTATGGCGTGCACGTCCATGTGGGGCTGGACCGCCGGGACAAGGTGCTGCCCGTGCTGGACGGCCTGGTCAACTACTTCCCGCACTTCCAGGCGCTCTCCGCGTCCAGCCCGTTCTGGGGCGGCGAGGACACCGGCTACGCGTCCCAGCGGGCCCTGATGTTCCAGCAGCTCCCCACCGCCGGACTGCCCTTCCAGTTCCACTCCTGGGAGGAATACGAGTCCTATGTGCAGGACATGTTCACCACCGGGGTGATCGACACGCTCTCGGAGATCCGCTGGGACATCCGGCCGGTTCCAAACCTGGGCACCATCGAGATGCGGATCTGCGACGGCCTGGCCACCCTGGAGGAGGTGGGCGCCATCGCAGCCCTCACCCAGTGCCTGGTGGACGAGTTCTCCACCACCCTGGACAACGGCGGGACCATTCCCACGATGCCGCCCTGGCATGTCCAGGAAAACAAGTGGCGCGCTGCCCGCTACGGCATGGACGCCATCATCATCCTCGACGCCGCGGGCAAGGAGCAGCTGGTCACCGAGCACCTGCTGGAAACCCTCAACCGGCTCGAGCCCGTGGCCGCGAAGCTTCGCTGCACGGACGAGCTTGCCGACGTCGAGAAGATCATCCGCCGCGGGGCCGGCTACCAGCGCCAGCGCCGCGTGGCAGCCGAACACGGCGGCGACCTCCAGGCCGTGGTGCTGGACCTGGTCAAGCAGATGCGCAACGGCCCCACCGCCTGACCCTGCCCGCCCGAAACGGGGCACATCGGCACGGACACGCCCGCCACCGTCGTGAATTGCGACGGCGGCGCGCCCCAAGTGCCCCGCGACGGTTCGCTGGGCCTACTGTCTTCAGGCCGGCAGGGACACCGACGTGACCGGCATCGAGGAATCCGGGGCGAAGCGGATGCCGCTGGGTTCCACCCCGGCCATCACCAGCTGGGCACCCAGGGCCGCCACCATGGCGCCGTTGTCCGTGCACAGGTCCAGCGGCGGCACGTGCAGCCTGATCCCTGCCGAGGCGCACCGCTGCCCGGTCAGCTCGCGGAGCCGTGAGTTGGCTGCGACTCCCCCGCCCAGGAGCACGTCCTTCATGCCGTGTTCCCGGCAGGCCAGCACGGCCTTCGAGGAAATGACGTCCACCACGGCTTCCTGGAACGCGGCCGCAATGTCAGCCACCGGAATCTCCTCCCCGCGCGCCTCAAACTGTTCCACGCACCGGGCCACCGCGGTCTTGAGGCCGCTGAAGGACCAGTCGTACCGGTGCCTGCCCGGTTCACCGGCTGTCCCCATGAACTTGGGCTGGCTCAGGCCACGGGGGAACCGGATGGACTTCGGGTTGCCGGTGCGGGCCACTTTGTCGATGGCCGGCCCGCCCGGGTAGCCGAGGCCCAGGATGCGGGCCACCTTGTCGTAGGCTTCGCCGGCGGCATCGTCGATGGTGGAACCCAGGAGCTGCACGTCCTCGGTGATGCTGTTGATCCTCAGGATTTCGGTGTGGCCGCCGGAAACCAGCAGCGCGCCGAGGTTCTCCGGGAGCTGCGGGGCCGTGCCGTTGTGCCGGCCGCCGCCTGCCCCGTCCAGCAGCCCCACGCCCACGTGGGCCACGAGGTGGTTGATGGCGTACAGCGGCTTGCCGGTGGCCACGGCCAGGGCCTTGGCGGCGCAGACGCCCACCATGAGGGCGCCGGCAAGGCCAGGTCCCGAGGTGACCGCGATGGCGTCCACGTCATCGAGGGCCACGCCGGCGTCGGACAATGCCTGCTCCAGCGTGGGGACGAAGGCGTCCAGGTGCGCGCGGGAGGCGATCTCGGGGATCACGCCGCCGAACCGGACGTGCTCGTCCATGGAGGATGACACGGTGTTGGTCAGCAGCGTGGTTCCGCGCACGATTCCCACGCCGGTCTCGTCGCAGGACGACTCGATGCCCAGCACCAGTGGCTGCGTGCGGTTCATGGCTGGGGTCCTTCCTGGGGATTCGCGGCTTCGGGATTCGCGTTGTGGGGGTTCGGGCCGCTTGCACTCCCGGGCGTGCCGGCCAGCTGGAGGCGCATGATGAGGGCGTCAACCCCGTCGCGGTAATACCGGGGGCGGACGTGGATCTGCTCAAAACCGAACCGGACATACAGCTGCTGCGCCCGCGGGTTGTCCGCCCGGACCTCCAGCAGGACGTCCGCAGCCCGCCTTCGCCGGGCCTCGTCGATGAGGGCGGTGAGCAGCGTGGTGCCGATGCCCCGGCCCTCATATTCGGGGACGACGGCGATGGTCTGGACGTCCGCGATGGGCTCGATGCACATCAGGCCGGCATAGCCCACGATGCCGTCGGTGCCCTGCGCCACAAGGTAGCGGCGGGTTTCCGGCTGGGAGAGTTCGTCGAGGAACATCTGGAGGGGCCAGGCATCCACGGGAAAGAGCCGCTGTTCCAGGGCGCTGACCGCGGGGACATCGTCCAGCGTCATATCGCGGACGGTCACGCCAGCGCCGGGGTGGCCGGGTGTGTGGTTCACAGGGCCCTCTTCCGCGGTCCGGGGACCTGGGCGTCGGACTCCCGGAGGTACAGCGGCGTGGAGTCGAGGAGGCCACTGCCCGCCTCGAGCCTTGCCAGCGCGAACTTTCCCAGGTACAGGGCATCCGGCTGTTCCTGCGCAAAGTCGGGGTGGGCCTTCAGTGCATCAGCGTAAAGACCGGCACCGGCACCGAAGGCGGGCAGGTCCGGGAGGTCGGCGGCGAAGCTGACGTGCGGGCCGTCCTCCAGGACCGGAAGCCGGCCGTCGGCGAGGCTGTAGCGCGCCCAGTAGACCTCTTTGCGGCGCGCGTCCGTCGCCACCAGGAACTCGGGGACGGCCGCGGCGGATTCCGCCACTTCCAGGGCCATGGCGTCCAGGCTGACCAGCCCGTGCAGGGGTTTGCCCCAAACAAAAGCGAGGGTCCGCGCGGTGGCGATTCCGGACCGCAATCCGGTGAACGGTCCGGGACCCACACCCACCACCAGGGCGTCGATGTCGTTTCCGGTCAAGCCGGCGCCTGCGAGCATCTCCTCGATTCCGGGGGCAAGCACCTCGGCGTGGCTCCGGGTGTCCTCGGTGGAGAAGCTGGCCACCACGGAACCCGGTGTTTCAGAGGACACCAGGGCGGCGCTGGCAACGGCGGAAGTGTCAATGGCCAGGATCAGCATCAGCGAGCACCTTCCATGGCCGCACCAAGTTCCGGGGCTTCGGGCCACCGCGGGCCGTAGCCGCGCATCACGATGGTGCGGGGCTCGTCTGCGTCCCCGGTGTCGAAGTCCAGGCCATCGGAGGGCAGCCCGTCTTCAAGTCCCACCGCACGGTGCAGGTCGATCTCCAGCCTGCTCTCGCTGAGGTGCTCCACCCGGTCCCGGCCCCACTCCACCACCGTCACGGAGGAGTCCATGGTGTTTTCCAGGTCGATGTCGTCAATCTCCGCGGCTGAGTCCAGCCGGTAGGCGTCCACGTGCACCAGGTCCGGGCCGCCGGGCCGCGGCCCGTGCGGCAGGTTGGGGTGGATGCGGACCAGCACGAACGTGGGGGAAATAATGCCTTCCCGGACGCCCAGCCCCTCCCCCAGGCCCTGCGTGAACGTGGTCTTCCCGGCACCCAGCTCGCCGCTGAGCACCAGCAGGTCCCCGGCCTGCAGGACCGCCGCGAGGCGGAGGGCCAGCGCATGGGTCTGCTCCGCCGTCGTCGCCGTTAGTTTCATTTCCCAGTTAGGCAGGGGAGCCTGGCCGTTGGCGGTCACGAGAGCTTCTCCTGGCTGGATGCGGAGGTCCGGTCCTCTTCGTTGATGAAGCGCCGCGGCACCCGGGGGCTGATCCTGGTGACAATCTCGTAGTTGATGGTCCCGGCGGCGCGCGCCCAGTCATCGGCGGTGGGGCCGCCGTCGGCTCCGTCCCCGAACAGTTCCGCCTCGGCACCCAGCAGGTCCGCACCCGCCCCGCCGATGGCACCAAGGTCGATGACCATCTGGTCCATGGCGATCCGGCCCACCACCGGGTAGGTCCGGCCGGCAACCCGCACGGGCCCGCCGGTGGCGGACCGCGGCACCCCGTCCGCGTACCCCACCGGGATCAGGCCCAGCGTGCTGTCCCCCTGGGTGCGGTAGTGGAGGCCGTAGGAGACGCCCTGCCCGTCCGGTACCTCCTTGCACTGCGACACCAGGGTCCGCAGCGTCATGGCCGGGCGGAGCCCCAGCTCGGCGGAACTCTGGCCGGCGAACGGGGACAGCCCGTAGATGCCCAGGCCAACGCGGACCAGGTCGAAGTGGGTATCGGGCCGGGACAGCGTGGCGGGGGTGTTGGCCAGGTGGCGGACTTCAGGGTCCACGCCGGCGTCCTCCGCCACGGCCAGGACGTCGCGGAACGTGGCCAGCTGCTGGTCGGTCTCGGGACGCTCCGGCTCATCGGCCACGGCGAGGTGGGAGAAGATGCCCACCACGCGCAGCAGGCCCTGGTCCTGGTAGTCCATCGCCTCGCCCACCAGCTGGTCCCAGCTGTCCAGGGCCGCGCCGTTGCGTCCCAGTCCGGTGTCCACTTTCAGGTGGATGCGGGCCGGGCGCTCCTGTTCCCGAGCTGCGGCGACGATGCGGTCCAGTTCCCAGCCGGAGCAGCCAATGTCCACGCCGGCAGCCACGGCGGCGCCGAAGTTGCTTTCCGTGGTGTGCAGCCAGGCCAGCAGCGGCGCGTCAATGCCGGCAGCCCGGAGCGCCAGGGCCTCCGAAATGTGGGCCACCCCCAGCCAGGACGCTCCTGCCTCCAGGGCTGCCCGGGCCACGGGAACGGCGCCGTGCCCGTAGGCATCAGCTTTGACCACGGCCATGACTTTCGCCGGGGATGCGGCAGCGGCGAGGCGGCGCACGTTGTGCCGGATAGCGTCCAGGTCGATCACGGCGGACCGTTCATAGCGGGAGCCGTGTCCCGGGGCAGCACTGAATTCGCCGGTTGTTGCGGGGTAAGTCACCCTAGTGATTCTAGTGCTGGCGCTTCCGGCCGAATAATCGTCAGGCGTCCGAGAGGTGGGCGATGGTGGCTGTGGCCCTGCGCTGCGCGGCGAGCGGCACGTCCAGGATGATGTCGGCCAGGAAACCGAAGCGCCGCAGCCACTGGCTCATCTGCCGCTCCGGCCGTGCGTTGGCGCGCTTCCACCAGTCGGCAATGTCCCCCCATCCGGGGGCCGCCAGGGATCCGCCCACCTCCTGGACCGCCAGCGAGGCGCAGAGGTTCGCAAAGCGGAGCCTGTCCCCCAGCGGCCAGCCGGCCAGGCTGCCAACGATGAACGCGGCGTCGAAACAGTCACCTGCGCCCGTGGGGTCGTAGGCCTTCACCGGAAGCGACGGAACCCATTCCTCCTCCCCCGTCTCGGAGTCCACGGCCATGGCCCCCTGCGCGCCGAGCGTCACCACGGCCACCGGGACACGGTCCGCCAGCGCATACAGGGCAGTCCAGGGATCGTCCTTCCCCGTGAAGGCCATGGCCTCGCGCTGGTTAGGGAGGAAGGCATGGAAGTACTGCAGGTTGTCCAGCCGGGCGGGCGCCCATTCCCCGCTGGGGTCCCAGCCGACATCGCCGAACAGCTTGACCCCCGCGTGGTGCGCTGCCTTCGCCCACGGCTCGATCTCCCTGCCCACTTCCGCGATGCCTGCGAGCGCGGGCGGCGGGTCCCCGATCAGCTCGGAGGATGTGATGGGCGCTGCGTGACCGTGGGTCACCATGGACCGGTCCTTCTCCACGCAGAGGGAGACGGTGACGGGTGAGTGCCAGCCAGGCACTTTCTGCGACAACGAGAGGTCCACGTGCTCCTGGCCGGACAGGATCTTCCAGTTGAAGTCCCCGTAACCGTCGTCGCCGAACGCGGCGGCCAGTCCTGTCTTCAGCCCCAGCCGTGCCGCGGCGATGGCCTGGTTGGCAACCCCGCCGGGGCAGCTGCCCATGCCGTCGCTCCAGATTTCGGTGCCGGGCTCCGGCGCGTGCGGAAGCCCTGTGAAAATGATGTCCTGGAAAACCGTTC
>NZ_JABTYH010000060.1 GCF_013314975.1 Pseudarthrobacter oxydans
GCCTACCACTCCACAGCGCCTCCACTACCCGGCACCGGTCTCGATGGCGCTGGAGCGGGCGCGCCAGCCGCTATTGCTGCTGTCGTCGCTACGGGTCCGCCACATGAGCTCGCTCCCCGGGCAGCGCGAGCCGCGCCGTCGCAGCGGGCACGCCGTCCCGCCGTCGTGGGAAACGCCCAAAGCGCCTACAGCAGGCCAAAGCACTAAAACGCCCGCCTCCGGCATTCGCTCGCGGCCAAAGGACGGAACACGTTGTTCGAAGCACCGGCCGCCCGGGTTCCGGCTGACCCAATCAGCCGATCTCACAGAAGGGAGAGAGAACTTCACCTGCCCACCCATCAGCGTGGAAGCGTAGAGTGGCCTAAGACGCCTGATTCTGGACGCCTTGCTGCTGAGGGAGAAATCGTGACGATTGATTGGGACGAGAAAAAGGCCCTGCTACAGGAACCGAACATTGCGAAGGTAACCCAGCTTTGCGACGAACTGATGGAAAAGAAGCCAGGGTCCGTCGTCCCTTATATCGACCCTGTGCACGACGAGGATGAGTGCCGCATCGTCAGCCTGCAGGTCAGCCCCGGCAAGGGCACCGAGTCCGGCTTTGTCTCGCACTACAACGACGATGAGGCCGCCCGCCGCGCCACCCAGATCTACGAGTTGGCAGAACTTGATCCCCGCTATGTGATGCCGTGGCACGCCTACCCCTGGGTCCGCGATGCGGATATGCCGTCCGCCCTGAATGTGCAGGAGAAAACTGACGGCCTCCGCCCGTTCCGGCAGTTCCTGAAGATCAACTCCCGGGTGTCTGCGGTCATCGCCCACGGCACCGATGCCTCCACTTTCCTCACCCTCTTCGAGAAGACCTACCACCAGTCGCTGAAGAACAGCGGTATCAAGGTATACAAGGCCACCGCGCTCGGAGGCCGGGCCTTCGCCGTCTCGGAAGCGAAGCAGGAAGAGCTTCTGGCCAAGAACGTGGACATCTATAAGGACGCCATGCAACGGGCAGGAATCCAGCACCTCTAACATTCCGTTTAGGGCATGGATGTCATCGCCTGGCTGCTCGAGTCCGATCCAGCCCTCCGCTGGCAGGTCCTGCGCGACCTGACCGGCGCGGCGCCTGGGACAGTGACTGCCGAACGGAACCTGGTTGCCACCAGCGGCTGGGGCGCCCGCCTTCTAGCGCTGCAAGGAGCAGACGGACAATGGGACGGCGGCACCTACTGGCCGGACCATGACGACGACCCCCACGGCCAGCCCTGGACCGCGACCACCTACAGCCTGCTGCTCCTGCGCGATTTCGGCCTGAACCCCGCCGCCCAGGAAGCCAGGCATGCGGTCAGCTTGGTGAGGGACAACAGCCGTTGGGAGGAAGGCAACCAGCCTTTCTTCGACGGCGAAACCGAGCCCTGCATCAACGGCATGGTGGTGGGGCTGGGCGCCTACTTCGGGGAGAACGTCGAGCCGAGGTCAGTCCCGAATGGCTGCAGTTCTCCTACCCCACGCGCTGGTTCTACGACGTGCTCCGCGGGCTGGACTACTTCCGCTCCGCCGGCGGCCCGCCCGACGAACGGCTGGGAGAAGCCGTGGAGGCCGTCCGCTCCAGGCAGCAGCCGGACGGCTCGTGGCTGCTGGAGAACACCCATCCCGGCAAGGTGCACTTCACGCTGGAGGACGGCGACGGGCAACCCAGCCGGTGGAACACCCTCCGCGCCCTGCGGGTCCTCAGCTGGTACGGGGGACGCCAGTAGGGACCGGGCGCTGAACCGGCCTAGCCCTCAAGCAGCCGCCGCCGGTGCTTCAACTCCTTGACCCAAGCCCTGGTGACCATGTCCGGAAACGGGGAGCCGCCGTCGTCGTCAGTCCTTCGCCCGGACCCGCCCAGTCCGCGGAAGGCGGTCCCGGACTCCAGGTCCGCCAGCAGCGGGCCCGCCGCTTTCAGGGCAACATCCACCACCTGGGCGGCCGCGCGCTCCGGCAGCCCGAGCTCCGTGGCCCAGCCCAGGAAATGACGCCGTGAGACACCCGCCCGTTTGCCGTTCATGCTCAGCGCAAGCGTCTTGTCTCCGTACACCACTGTGGAGGGAATGTCGTAGACCGGCGCAATGGTCCACTCCCCGGAAGGCTGCTGGACCATGGACACGTTCTTGGCGTGCAGATCCCCGTTGCCGGTAAGCCATGCGTACGCTCCCTGGATGGCCAGGTTCCTCAGTGCGGGAAGGGGTGCGGCGCAGTGGTCCGCCAGCGCATGGCAGACCTGCCCGTAACCCACGTTGTACTTGTCCGCCGGATACAGCTTCAGCACCTGCGCCCCGTCCTCGACCGCCAGCCGCCGCACCCCGCCCGGTTGGCCCGCAGGCCTGGGAACCCGGTCGAAACGCTCAACCAGCAACCCGGGCCTGCCGGCAACGTCCCGGATCAACCGGACCTTGCCCAGCGGGATCCTGAGCTTGGCCGCGTAACGGAACATCACCATCTCGTTCTCCACCACATGCGGAAATTCGGGCGCGTTGAGTTTGAGGATGAACTGCCGCCCGGTGCCTGTCACCGGGACAGAGATCATGCCGGCGGAGAGCTTGTCCTGCACGCCGGCCAGTGCCACCGGGTCGATCAGGTCGGGATCCCCCAGCAGCTGGTCGAAGTCCACCGGTTGTTTCGGATCGAGCCGGACCGCGTGGTCATCCGGGTCCAAGGGCTCCCCGTGGCCCACGATCTGCACGTCGCCCACAGGATTCGCGCCGGCGGCGATGAGCAGGGACAAGTCGTCATCAGCGCTGGTCTTGATGGAACGCCGCAGCGCATTAAGCCGGCGGCCCTCAGGCAGCAGCCCGGTGAAATAGGGCGGCGCGGCCCCCGCGGCGGACAGCACCGGTTCGCCGCTGAGCGGCAGGGAAGTCGCGACTGCCGGCCCGGCCGCGTGGAGGTAGGCGGGCAGGTAGCTGAAGCGGGTACCGCCGTCGTGCCGTTCCAACCGTGCTGCCAGAACACCCGCTTTGTAGATGTCCGCGATGCGGTGCCTCATTGTCCAGGGCTGTTCTCAGCTGCCGGTCCGGCCGCGCGGGCCGCCTGGCTGTTCCGGGCGGTGACCTTCAGTTCCAGACCCAGGGTTTCAAGGACGGCGACCAGGGAGTCCAGCTGGACGCTCGGCTTGCCCTGCTCGACGAAGCGGACAAAGCGCTCGGAGACGCCGGCCAGCTGGGCGAGATCGTGCTGCGTCAGGCGGAGGACTGCGCGGCGGGCGCGCACTTCTCCCGCTATCACCGCCGCAAAGCTCTGGGGCATAGGACTCTCATTAGGTACGATCGTTCCGCTCTAGCACTGGAAAGCCAGCCTACTGCTGACCGCGGTCAATCAAAAGAGGGAGATCGGCACGATCATGCCGGTCATTGAGTCAGGCCGAGTTGGCAGCGCTGCGGGCAGTTCCCTGATTCAGCTCCCGTGGAAGTTCAGGCAGTAGCCTCCGCCTTGCAGCATCAGCCAGACATTCCGCCAGTGCGGCGCAGCCGCGACTGAATCCTGCGCGCCATCGAAGACAACGAGCGTTTAGGCCGTACTCACAACCACATAGCGTTCGTCCGCGATCTCCCGGCCCCACAATGCAGGGTCCGTCAGCATTGTTACGGTGGCATTTTTACGGTGGGAGCGAACCAGTTCGAGGCAGCGGTCCGCAGGAATTCCCGCGCCAGTTCCCCACAGCCCCTCCACGAGGATCATGGTGCCCGAACCACGCAGCAGTCCGGCCCATCGAGCCAACGCAGCGTCAGGTTTTGGGAGGGCCCACAACACATGGCGGGCAAGGACAACATCGGCAGAGCCACGGGCGCGCGGCGGCACCGATGCGTCACCCACGACGAACTCAGCGGACACGCCCGCATCCGCCAGCTTGGTCCGCGCCCTGGCCACCATCTGCTCGGACAGGTCCATACCCCAGACCTGATGTCCGGCCTCGCCCAGCAGCAGGGAAAGGCTGCCTGTGCCACAGCCAAGATCCGCCACGTCGCATCCCGGCGAAGGCATCAGCGGCAGCAGCAACTCTTTCCACGCCTGCCGGACGGTGGGGTCAACAAGCCCATGGTCCGCTTCAACATCGAAGTTCCCTGCCTGGCTGTTCCAGTAGCGGCGCACTGCATCAGTCATGCGGGCCAGTCTGGCACATACCGCGCTCGCTAAGGAGAACAATATTGACACCGCGTGTGACCCCTGCCATATTTAAAGCGTGAACCTGTCAGACAGCCGGACAGCAGGACAGCCTGCACCCCTCGCCCGGCTCAGCGCCGCCGAAGCGGTCTTCAATGCGATCCGACAGGACATCGAGTCCGGCGCCGTTCCCGTTGGCAGCAAGCTCAGCTCCGAGTCCACGCTCTCCCAGCAGTACGGGGTAAGCCGCTCGGTGATCCGCGAGGCCCTCCGCTCCTGCACGGCCCTGGGCCTGACCGTCACCAAAACGGGCAAAGGCACGTTCGTCGTGGCGGATAAGGTGGCCAACGACCTCGCCCTCGGCCAGTACTCAGCACGGGACCTCACGGAAGCGCGGCCCCACATCGAGGTTCCCGCAGCCGGCCTGGCTGCGGAGCGGCGCAGTGACGGGGAGCTGGACACTCTCCGCCACCTCGTTGCCGCCATGCGCACCGAAACCGATCCCGAATCCTGGGTTGCCCTGGATTCCAGCTTCCATGCAGCGATCGCCCGGGCCAGCGGCAACCGGGTGTTTGCCAGCGTAGTGGCGGACATCCGCGGCGCCCTGGCCCACCAGTCCGAAACCCTGAACATGGTGGCGGACAGGCAGCACGCCTCGGACACCGAACACCGGGACATCCTCGCCGCCATCGAGGCCGGCTCCCCCGAGGATGCGCGCGCCGCGATGGCCCACCACCTGCACGCCGTGGGCCTGGCCCTCGATTCCATCCTCAATACCTAGCCCCGCCCCCACCCAGCCAAGGAACCCATGCTTTCCCCTGCCCTTTCGCCTGCCCTCAGCGCTGCCGCCCTCCCGCAGCACACGCCCCTGGTCGCCGCCACCCGCGACGGGGTTGTAGAAAGCATCCACTACGGGTCGGCCATCGCGCTGGATGCTGACGGCACCACAGTGGCCGCCGCGGGCGATCCGCTTGCACCGTTCTATCCCCGGTCCTCGCTCAAGCCGCTGCAGGCCGTGGCCATGGTCCGGGCCGGACTCGAACTTCCCGCGGACCTCCTGGCCCTGGCTGCCGCGAGCCACTCCGGCGGCGCAAAGCACCGCCAGGGAGCCCTGCGGATCCTGGAACTGCACGGACTCAGCGTCAGCGATTTCGAGAACAGCAGGGACCTCCCCTACGGCCCGGCCGAACAGGAGGAATGGCTGCGCAACGGGGGCCGTTCCACCCAGCTCACCCAGAACTGCTCGGGCAAACACGCCGCCATGGTTGCCACCTGCACCATCAACGGCTGGCCGGTCAAGGGCTACCTGGATCCCTCGCACCCGCTGCAGCGGCTCGTGGCCGCCACCGTCACCGAGCTCACCGGCGACGAACCCCTCGCCCTCAGCACCGACGGCTGCGGCACTCCCCTGTATGCCCTGACCCTGCCGGGCATGGCCCGCGCCTTCGGTGCGATTGCCCGCGCCGCCGCGGACAGCAGCGGCGGTAACGATGACGGCGGCCCGGCCCCGCTGGGTGCGGAAGCCGCCGTCGGCCTGGCCATGCAGCAGCACCCGGACATGGTGGCGGGGGAAGGCCGTGACGTCACCGAGCTGATGCGCCTGCTCCCGGGCGCGGTGGCGAAGGACGGCTTTGAAGGCGTCCAGCTGGTTGGTCTTGCGGACGGCCGCTCGGCAGCCGTGAAGATTTCCGACGGCGGCGACCGCGCCCGCATGCCCGCCACCGTCAAGCTGCTGGAGGCGCTGGGCGTGGACACCGCTCCGCTCGCCGGCATTGGAACGGCGCCCGTCCTGGGCGGCGGCCAGCACGTGGGCCTGCTGCAGGCCACCGATTTCCTGACCCACATTTTCCCGTCCGCACCCGTCAACGAAGCCCCGTAAGGACACATGACCATCATCGATACACCAGCCTCCGCAGCAGGAACCGCTCCTGCGCACACCCGGTCCGAGCACGACCTGCTCGGCGACCGCGACATCCCCGCCGGCGCCTACTGGGGCGTGCACACGCTCCGGGCCGTGGAAAACTTCCCCATCACCGGCCAGAAGCTGTCCTCCAACATGCACCTTGTCCGTGGCCTCGCTGCGGCAAGCTGGCCGCCGCCCGCACCAACCGGGAACTGGGCCTGCTGGACGCGGAACGCTCGGACGCCATTGAGCAGGCCTGCCAGGACGTGCTGGACGGCCAACTCGCCGACCAGTTCGTGGTGGACGTCATCCAGGGCGGCGCCGGGACGTCGTCGAACATGAACGCCAACGAGGTCATTGCCAACCGCGCCCTCGAAATCCTTGGCCACCCCAAGGGCGACTACGCCCGCCTGCACCCCAACGACCATGTGAACCTCAGCCAGTCCACCAACGACGTCTACCCCACCGCGGTAAAGCTGGGCACCATCTTCGCCGCGCGTGAACTGCTGGATGCCCTGGCTGAACTGGAGGAAGCCTGCGCAGCCAAGGCGCTGGAATTCCGCACGGTGGTGAAGATGGGCCGCACCCAACTGCAGGACGCGGTGCCCATGACCCTGGGGCAGGAGTTCGGCAGCTACGCCATCACCATCGGCGAGGACCGCCTCCGCCTGGCTGAAGCCGATCTGCTCATCCACGAGATCAACCTCGGCGCCACCGCCATCGGCACCGGCCTGAACGCACCCGCAGGCTATGCGGAAGCTGCCTGCCGGCACCTCGCCGAAGTGACCGGCCTGCCGCTGGTGACCGCGCCCGACCTGATCGAGGCCACCCAGGACGTTGGCGCCTTCGTGCACCTCTCCGGCGTGCTCAAGCGGGTGGCCGTGAAGCTCTCCAAGATCTGCAACGACCTGCGCCTGCTCTCCTCCGGACCGCGCGCCGGCTTCGGCGAAATCAACCTGCCGGCCGTCCAGTCCGGCTCGTCCATCATGCCCGGCAAGATCAACCCGGTGATCCCGGAAGTGGTCAGCCAGGTGGCCTACGAGGTCATCGGAAACGACGTCACCATCACCATGGCGGCCGAAGCCGGGCAGCTCCAGCTGAACGCGTTCGAGCCGGTCATCGTCCACAGCCTCCACAAGAGCATCTCCCACCTGGAAGCCGCCTGCCGCACCCTGACGGCGCGCTGCATCCGGGGCATCACCGCGAACACCGAGCACCTCCGCCGCACGGTGGAGCAGTCAATCGGCCTGGTCACAGCCCTCAATCCCCATCTGGGCTATGCCACCGCCACCGCCATCGCCAAGGAAGCACTGGCAACCGGCAAGGGCGTGGCCGAACTCGTCCTGGAACACGGACTCCTCACCAACACGCAGCTCCAGGAACTCCTCAGCCCTGAGCGCCTGGCCAACCTGAGCAAGTAATCCCCCATGCCAACGGATACCCCTAGGACCCCCATGTCTAATCCCACGCTCCCGGACCACGTTATTGACGGTGGTCATGCCCATGCTTCTGAGTCGGCGCTGCATGCCGAGGACAAGGGCTACCACAAGAATCTGAAGCCCCGGCAGATCCAGATGATCGCGATCGGCGGCGCGATCGGCACCGGCCTGTTCCTCGGCGCCGGCGGCCGGCTGAACGCCGCGGGCCCGTCCCTGGTGATCGCCTACGCCGTGTGCGGGTTCTTCGCGTTCCTGATTCTCCGCGCCCTGGGCGAACTGGTCCTGCACCGGCCCTCCTCAGGCTCGTTCGTCTCCTACGCCCGTGAATTCTTCGGCGAAAAAGCCGCGTTCGTCTCCGGCTGGTTCTACTGGATCAACTGGGCCACCACCACCATCGTGGACATCACCGCCGCCGCGCTCTACATGAACTTCTTCGGCAACTACATCCCCTGGATGGCAGCGGTCCCGCAATGGGCCTGGGCCCTGACCGCCCTCGTCGTCGTCCTCGCCCTGAACCTCGTCTCGGTCAAGGTCTTCGGCGAAATGGAATTCTGGTTCGCCCTGATCAAAGTCGCCGCCCTGGTCATCTTCCTCGTCGTC
>NZ_JABTYH010000061.1 GCF_013314975.1 Pseudarthrobacter oxydans
GCGGCATCCAGTACACCGCGGCACACGCAAGGCACCCAGCACTACCTGACAGGCCGGCCCCGCCAACCGCGGAGCTGGCCTGTCCGTTTTTCGCCCCTTATCGAGAGGACACCCCATGGCCACTCATGACGCATCCGAGAGCAGCACCGCCAAAGCAGGCCAGGCCCCGGCACCCGATGATTCCCGGAAGCCGGAGAGTCCGAAAGACCTCGTCAAGCCGAACTGGAAATACATTGCCAAGAAGACCCTTCGGGAATTCAGCAAAGACCAGTGCCCCGACCAGGCCGCAGCCCTGACCTACTTCGCGGTCCTGTCACTGTTCCCGGCCATCCTGGCCCTCATCTCAGTGATCGGGCTCTTCGGCGATCCCCAGAAAACCACCAGTGCCCTGCTGCAGATCGTGAGTGGTTTTGCCCCTGCCGAGACGGTCAACACCGTCAGCGGAACTGTCGAAGAATTGGCCAGCGCACCAGCCGCAGGGCTGACCCTTGTCCTTGGCCTGGCCACCGCCCTGTGGTCCGCCTCAGGGTATGTCGGCGCGTTCGGCCGTGCCATGAACCGGGTCTACGAGGTGGACGAGGGCAGGCCCTTCGTCAAGCTGCGCGGAACCATGCTGGTGGTCACCCTCCTCGCCGTCGTCATCGTGGCCATCCTGGCCGGCATGCTGGTCCTGAGCGGCCCGGTAGCAGAAGCGGTGGGCGGCCTGATCGGCCTCAGCGGCGTCTTCCTCGCTGTCTGGGACATCGCCAAATGGCCTGTCATGGTGGGACTGATCATCGTGATCATCGCCGTCCTCTACTACGCCACGCCCAACGTCAAGCAGCCCAAATTCAAGTGGATGAGCCTGGGGTCCGGCATCGCCCTCTTCATCTTCCTGCTGGCGTCGCTGGGGTTCGGTTTCTACGTCGGCAACTTCGGCAACTACAACAAGACCTACGGCGCCCTGGGCGGCGTGATCGTGATGCTGCTGTGGCTCTGGATCCTCAACATGTCGCTGCTCTTCGGTGCGGAATTCGACGCCGAAATGGAGCGCGGCCGCCAGCTCCAGGCGGGCATCAAGGCAGAGGAAACCATCCAGTTGCCGCCAAGGGACACCAAGAAGAGCGAGAAGCTGCAGAAGCAGGAGGAAGAGGACATCCGGCACGGACGGGAAATCCGTGAGAAGTACAGCGCCGGGAACGGCGGGGACGAGTCCTCGGACGAGGGCCGGGACCAGGACGGGGGCCGCGGCTCCGGGGAGCCCCGGGAACCGCACCGGGACCGGGTCCGGGACAAGGTACGCGACCGCGCCCTGGGCGGAAACCAAGACCGGGGCGGAAACGACGCCCGGTAGGGCATTCCGCGGGGACTAGGCAGGACCTTCAAGATGGGAGAAAATTGTCTTGGAGGTCCTGTTTGGGTTTCCCGGGTTTTAACAAGGGATCCGGGAGCAGGCGGGGCCGGCGGTGAGATGGCCTCTTCTGAGACCGAGGCCAGTCCCCCCAGTCGCCGTCGGCCCCCTCGATCCACGCGGTCCAGCCAACCCCACCGGTCCACTCCACATGCCGTGATGCCTCCACCAGCCGGGCTTTTCCGCCTGCCTGCCGAGCCTGTCCAGACTGGGCTGCCTAACTGGACAAAGCGAGCCGCCCTGCCATACCTTCATGATTACTCTGTTGAGCCCCTCCGGGGCCGGCAGGGCCGCTGAAGCAGATACGGCGGCATCAAGGTCGAGCCCGAATGAGCGAACATGCCTGCTACACATTTTGAAGATTTTCTTGCCGAAGCAGTTGTCGCGGACAGGGAGCCGGGGCTGGGCCTCGGACGCGATGAGCTATATGGCCTCTACACCAGCTGGTGCCTCCTCCACAAAGCCCAGCTTCAGCCGCCGGAAGCACTGTGGGTGGCGTTGGGAACCCACGGAATCAACCCGGATAGCAACAACCTTTCCATGACCGGTCCTGCAGCCGCGGATTACATCGTCGCCAGCGCCCCCGACCTGGTCTGACACGTTCCCGCCGTTCGCCTCAGGCAGCGGCTCCCCGGTGCAGCCAGCCATCTGTTGAAGCAACCCCTGGCTAGCTAGCATGGGAGCATGACCTGCGTATCGCCGCAGGTCACCAGCCGAAGGGAGAAATGCCGTGGGTTTGGACGACAAGATCGACAACGCCGCCGAGAAGATGGCCGGCAGGGCCAAGGAAGCGGCCGGCAAGGCGACTGACGACGAAAGCCTCCGGGCCGAAGGCCAGATGGACCAGGCCAAGGCTGACTTAAAGCAGGCCGGCGAGAAGGTCAAGGACGCTTTCCGGAAGGACTAGTCCTTCTCAAAGGGGCTGCTGCGCAACCGCAGCAGCCCCGTCCCGTTGATTACGTTCCCGCTAAACCACGTTCCCGCACATCCTGCCGCCCCGGGGCTGCCTTTATGCTTCCGGCGCCAAGGCGATCTCCATGCCGAGCGTCCGCAGATAGGCCCCGAAGCCCTTCGGGGCGCGGGCCTGTGTGCGGCCGGATGTCCGCACGCGGATAGTGTCCGTGGCCCTGACATCAAACCCGTGTTCCCGCAGCCGCCCTGCGAGCACCCTGTCCTCATGCGAGAGGTGCCGCGGGAACCCGCCCGCCACAAGGTACGCCGAACCGCGGACGCCGAGGTTTGCCCCGAAGACGTGCGGGTGGTCCTCCCCGAAGGAGTGCATCGACTGCCAGCGGCTGAGCAGTTCAGGTGCCATCCCGGCGGGGTCCACTTCCACGGACCCGAGCACCGCATCGGCTCCCGCCGCAGCCAACTCGAGCTGCCCCACGAGCCAGTTGTCCGGAACCACCGAGTCGGCGTCGGTGTTCGCCAGCCACAACCCGGCCTCGTCGCCAGGGCTTGCATCTGCCCCGGCACCCAGGGCCTGCCAGATTCCCGCGCGCCTGCTCCTTCCCACGCTTCGAAAGGCGACCGGAAGGACAGAGAAGCAACTGTTCCGGGCGGCGTATGAGGACGCTATGGCAGCAGAACCGTCCGTGCACGAGTCAAGGACCGCGAGAACCCTGACATCGGTTCCCGGCTGGACCTGCCGGAGTGTTGATGCGGCGGCCTCCACGCCGGCCAAGGCTCGGCCCAGGTGTTCCTCCTCGTTGTGGACCGGAATCACCACGGCCACCCTGTCAATGGGCGTCAAGCAGGCACCGCCGCCGGGGGCGCAATCAGGGTCTCCAGCAGGAAGTCCCGCTCCCGGTAGAGTCCGGCGGTGGGCCATGCCAACCGGTCGCGCACCCGGGTGTGGACTGCTTCACCGTCCAGCTCCCAGCCGGAAATGGGGTGGCGCCAGTGGCACAACAGCAGGGTGCCGCCCGGGAGGATCGAGTCCCTGGTTTTTTCGATGAGGGCATCGAGCTCAGCGGCAGCGAGGTAGTACCCCACCTCGGACACCACCACCAGGTCGTAGTTCCCGGCAGGCCACTCGGCGGGCAGCGTCAGCTGCATGGCGGTGACGCCCGGGAATGGGGCCAGGCGTTGCGCTGCCTGCGCCAACGCTGCACCGCTGGCGTCCACGGCCAGCAGGCTGGTGCACCGCGGGGCGAGGTCTTCCGTCAGCGTGCCGATGGAGCAACCGATCTCCAGGGCCGCGGAATAGTGTTCGGAGGGCAGCGCCGCGAGCGTCAGGGCGCGCTTCCGCCGCTCGTACCAGCTGGTGGTGTACTTCCAGGGGTCCGGCTCCCGGCTGTGGATGCCGTCGAAGATGCCCTGTGCTTCCTTGCTGGTGCGCGGCACGGTACCGGGGCTTCCTGGTTTTCCGGGCATGAACTCCTGCGGGGCAGTCCAGGCGAAGGTTTCAAACGGGCGGGAGAAGTGCCGCAGGAAGGACCCGCTCAGGAGGACCTCGTCACCGGGGTGCGGAGACAGCGGCCGGGTCTGGCTGGCATGCTCCTGCATGGCCCGCTCCTTGACGGACTGCTCTCCGGGCTCCAACGGCATCCTCACCCAGGATTGCCATTCGGGGTGCCCGGGGGTGGCCCAGTGCCAGTACCAGATGGGGTATTCCAGGAGTGCGTATCCATTGTCGGCGGCAACAGCAGCGGCCGCAGCGCCGAGGGCATCGTGGTCGGCATGCCCGTCGGCGCGGTACGGCGCAACAATGGCGAGCCGGCCGGCAGAACCGGCCAATGCTGCGGCGGCTTCGCTGACCGAACGGGTGATGCCGGCAGTGCGCTCCGCCAGGCCGCTGTCCGGCAGGCCGAGGTACCGCCAGCGGCCGTTCAGCCCCAGGTGGTCCAGGGCCGCGGCGAACTCTGCCAGGCGCCTGGCAGTCAGTTCTTCCCGGGAGACTGTTGTCGACCCGGGATGCGAGGCCTCCCCTGCCGTGCATAACAGCACCTCCACCTCTGCGCCGAGGGCGTGCAGCCGCGCCAGCAGGCCGCCCGCTCCGAGCGTCTCATCGTCCGGGTGGGCGGCAAGGACCAGGAACCGCATGGCAGCAAGCTCCTCCGGACCGAGTGGAAGCTCAGGAATGACCGGAAGGCCCCGAGCGGACCAGGCCGACTCGTCAGTCCCCTCATCCGTGTGCAGGAAGGTCACCACGAAGCGTCACCTTTCAGGGTCAGGGAGCCCAGTTGGGCGTCGTCACGCATGCCGTGGTGCTGGCGGACGTACAGCGCCAGGTCAGCCATCCGCTTGGCATACGTTCGGTCGAAGGCCAGCGGTCCCGGCCCGCGGTTGCTGCCCACTACAGTCAGGACGCGTTCGACGGCGGCGGCACAGGTTCCGCGCACGCGCAGCGCATCGCTCCAAGGCGAAACCCGCGCGGCGTCCCGCTGATGGGAAGACCCCTGGTCGGCGGGCATCTGTCCCCGCCGGTCGATGCCTTCCGCTGTACCTGCCAGGTACTGCAGCGCGGAGGCCAGGGTGCGGTCCAGCTCGCCCAGCGAGGCCAGCGCAACCTGGTCCGGCTCCCGGCCGGAAAGGCGTCCGGCACGGAGCGAGTCACGGTAGTCGCGGGCGATGCCCACGGCTCCCCCGAGCCAGCACGCGGCCACCCCCATGCCGCCCCACGCAAAACCAGGACGGCTGTAGTACCAGTTGGTTCCCTGCAACGGCTCAGCGGGGACCCGGTCGAACCAAACGGTCCCGCTGGGAATTTCCTGCAGCCCCCTGGCCACCCACTCCGGTTCCTCGCAGGTCACGCCGGCGTGGCGCAGGTCCACGGCGAAAGCCGCACGGCCGCCGTCGTCCGTGTGGGCAGTGACCACCGCGTGGTCAAGCACCTGGGCGAGGGAACACCACGGCTTGGCGCCGCTCAAAAGCACCCCGGAACCGTTGCTCTCCGCGGTGAGCCGCATGCCTGGACCTTCCGCCGCAAAAACACCCCACGCGCCGCCGGCACGGGCAGGATCATGCCCTGCCTGGGCCAGGATTGCCAGGGCATCCAGGTGCGGCTCGAAGACCCGGGCAGCTGCAACGTCGATGGCGGCAACTGTGGCCAGCAGCTCCCAGAGGAGACCCGTGCTGCCTTCACCGGGCCGCGGCCACTCCTTTCCGGCTTCCTGCGCCAGGCCAAGCAAAACAGGCACGTTGCCGGCACCGGCGGAGACTGCCTGGAACAAAGGATCCAGGCAGTCCGGACCTTCCCTTCCGGCGGAGAGCCGGACCGCTGCGTTGGTGCCGGGCATGGCGTTCCCGGCGGATGGTGCGCTGTGTTTTTTGGAGAGTTCCTGCATCGTGGCGGCGGCGCCTAGGTGCCGGCCGGCTCGGTGACGGAGGCTGTGGGTGCCATGGTTTCGGCGTTGACCATCCAGGCCAGCTGTTCCAGCCGCTCGATGGCAGCGTGGAGCAGGTCGGCGCTGGTGGGGTCTTCCTCATCCACCTCGTCGTGGACATCCCGCATGGTCTGGACCGTCCGCTCCAGCCGGGCGGTGATGAGTTTGACGGTCTGCTTGGTGGAGGTCAGGCCTTCGGGGAACCCGTCCAGCCGGGTTCCGGCGGCGACGGTGCCGCTGCGGCCGTCCGGCAGGGCATGCAGCGCGCGCATCCTCTCCGCGGCCTGGTCCGCGAAGAGCCGGGCGGCTGCGATGATCTCGTCGAGCTGCAGGTGCAGGTCGCGGAAGTTTGTGCCCACGAGGTTCCAGTGCGCCTGCTTTCCCTGCAGGTGCAGCTCAATGAGGTCCGTAAGCACCGTCTGAAGATTGCCGGCAAGGGTGGGTGACGCTTTCATCAGTTTCCTCCACTGCTGCTGTTGGTCCGGCTGGTCGCCAGCCGGATTCTGATTCTAAGCATACTTAGCAGTTTGTTGGGCAGGAAGGTCCCGGCGCGGGTGCTACCGGATGCGTGCAAGCGCGAAACCGTCCCAGCCTTTGGATCCAACGGTCTGGATGACGGTGGCGTCGAGCCGCGGGTGCCCGCCCAGGAGCCTAAGCGCCTCAATGATTCCCGGCGCGTTGACCGGGTCCATTCCGGGGTCCAGGATTGCCCCCTCCCAGACGGCGTTGTCCAGGACCACCGTGGCCCCCGGCCTTCCCAGCCGGACGGCCCAGTCCAGGTAGCGGCTGTTGTTCTCCTTGTCCGCGTCAATGAAGATGAAATCGAAGGGCTCCCGGCCCTCTTCCTCCAGCGCCGCCAGGGTCTCCAGCGCAGGACCCAGCCGGATCTCCACCTTTTCCCCCAGGCCGGCGGCATCGATGTTTGCCCACGCGACCTCCGCGTGCTTGGGCAGGAATTCGCAGGTGACCAGGGTTCCGTCAGAAGGGAGGCCCCGGCCCATCCAGATGGTGCTGAAGCCGGCGAGCGTGCCGATTTCGAGCACGCGCCTGGCCCTGGACAGCTGGACCAGAAGCTTGAGGAGCTTGCCTGCGTTGGGCGCCACTTCGATGGCGGGCATCCCGGCCTCGGCGGCGGAACTGATGGCCTGCTGCAGCGCAGGATCCGGATGGACCACGACGTCGGACAGGAACTCTTCTGCCGCAATCCACTCCGGACGGGGATGGTGCTCAAACATTGCCACAGTTTGGCATGGGGTGGCGTTGGAATCCAGAGATGTTGGATGCCGGCGACGGCAGGGGCCCGGAGAATAACCTGGTGCCGGCGAAAGGCCGACGGCGGGCCCGGGGGCTCCGCGGGTCAGGAACCGTCTGCGAGCGCTTCTTCCAGGCGGTCCACCTTTGCAGTCAGTTCCCCTGTGTAACCCGGCCGGATATCAGCCTTGATCACCAGGGAGACGCGGCTGCCGTACCGCCCCACTGCCTCCGTTGCCCGCTTGACGACGTCGAAGACCTCGTCCCATTCACCTTCGATGGTGGTGAACATCGAGTCCGTTGTGTTGGGCAAGCCCGACTCCCGGACGATTTTGACGGCGGCGGCAACGGCGTCGTGCACTGACGCGTCAGTGGGCCGGGAACCTTCGCTGGGAGCGCCGGACGGGGCGACAGAAAACGCAAGCAACATGAGGCCAGTGTGCCACGCCTTGCGAGCGGTGACAGGGCAGGATGGCGCCCGCGAGCGTCACATAACCCCCTACCGCGCAGTAACGGTGTTCGCTGAAAGCTCCGTTGCTAACCTTTTCGCATGAGCCTCGCAGTCGCCCGTAAGCCCCTCCGTGCCGACGCAGCGCGGAATGTGGACAAGATCATCACGGCGGCCCGGCAATGCTTCCGCGAATTTGGGCCTGAGGTACCGCTGCAGACCATCGCGGCTACCGCAGGGGTTGGCCCCGCCACCCTCTTCCGCAATTTCGCGGACAAGGAAGAGCTGGTACTGGCCGCCCTTAACCGGCAGCTCCGCCTCACGGTGGATCCGGTGGTGGACGGCGCCCTGGCGGACATCGACGGGGCCGCCGGACTGCTTCGGGTCCTGGAGGCGCTCATGGACGCGGCCAGCGCCGACGCCAACCTGCTGGGCGCCGTCGCGGGGCGCCGCGAACTCCTGACCGGCATTACCGGCTCACTCATGGAATCCATCAGCGTGCTGCTGGTGCGGGGCCAGGGGCAGGGAAGCCTGCGGGCGGACATTTCCATGACGGACATGTTCCGGCTGCTCGCCATGCTCATCGGCGTGGTGGACACCATGGAGCCCGGTTCCGAC
>NZ_JABTYH010000062.1 GCF_013314975.1 Pseudarthrobacter oxydans
ACTGGCCATCTTCGAGCTCCGCTGCTGCGATGGCGGCCATTTCGTCACGAGTCCACATGCTTCATACCTCCGCACGGACGCGTACTGTCCGCTGTTCGATGTCTTTGATGGGATTGGCGACGCGCACAACCCGATGGACGAAAACCCCCGGGGTTACGACCTCATCCGGATCCAAATAGCCGTCGACTATCTCCTCGGCTTCGGCAATAGTGAGCCGTCCGGCTGCGGCAACCAGGGGGTTGAAGTTGCGGGCAGTCATGCGGTAGCGAAGGTTGCCTTCACTGTCAGCCTTCTGCGCGCGCACCAAGGAGATGTCGGCAACAATGCCGCGCTCCAGGATGCAGCGCCGGCCTTCGAACTCTGCCTCCGGCTTACCCTCCGCTATGGGCGTACCAACCCCGGTTGGGGTGTAGAAGGCAGGGATGCCGGCGCCGCCCGCGCGCAGACGCTCCGCCAGGGTGCCCTGCGGGACGAACTCGACGTCGAGCGTACCCGCCAAGTACTGTTCGGCAAAAAGCTTGTTCTCCCCCACATAGGATGCCAGAACCTTGCTGACCTGTTGGTTCTCCAGCAACAGGCCAAGGCCCTTGCCATCCACACCCATGTTGTTGGAAACCACAGTTAGATTACGAGCGCCACTGTCGCGGACCGCTTCGATGAGGTCCCGAGGAATGCCGCTGAGCCCGAAGCCGCCAACGGCAAGGATCATCCCGTCCTGGATGGTGCCCGCCAGGGCCTCCGAAGCGCTATCCCAAATTTTCGATGCCATCAGTATGTTGTTCCTATCCGTCCACAATGTGGTGCCCTTCCGGCTGCCACAAAGCTATGTCGCGTTCATCGGTCCGTCAACGGAAATTGCTACTTAGCCCACGTATTGCTCGCTGGGTGGTCAGCCGCCCAAAAACTGTCCATAATGTAGACATGGCAGAGACGCTTCCCGGCGCGCAGGTCGTCGGGCGAATCGGACAGGTTCTCAGGGCCGTTAGTGGGGCCATGCCGCGGGGTATCGGCACGACAGAGGTGGCCCGGGCCACCGGATTGGCACGCCCTACAGCCCACCGGCTTCTTTCATCACTTGCGGCCGAGGGCTTCCTGGATCACGACCCCAAAGCCGGCCGCTGGCACCTGGGGCCTGAGCTTTACCTGATGGGGTCCGTCGCCGCTGAGCGGTACGACATCACTGAACTCGCTCGCGAACATGTCCGTGCCCTTGCCGAAGAGACGGGTGAAAGCGCGTTCCTATCCGCGCGCCGTGGCGATGAGACGGTCTGTGTTCTGCGGCAGGAAGGCAGCTTCCCGATCCGGTCGTTCGTGCTCTACGAAGGCAAACGGTTCCCCTTAGGAGTGGCCTCTGCTGGTCTCGCGGTTCTCTCATTCCTGCCGCCAGCAGTCAGCGCCCGCTACCTTGACCGTGCTCACCTTGAGGACCAGTTCGGGCCAGAGCACTCGGCGGACCGTATACTGCAGCGGATCGAACTAACACGCGACGAAGGGTATGCCACCAATCCCGGGCTCCTTGTCCAAGGTAGCTGGGGTATGGGGGCCGCAGTGTTCGATGGCGCAGGACAGCCGGCGTGGGCACTAAGCATTACGGGCATTGAACCTCGGTTCTCCCCTGAACGACGCCCCGTACTTGGGCGTCTCCTGCTGCGCCACGCCCACGCCATCTCCGAAAAAATCAGTCGTTGATTGCCCGCAAGCCATCTGCAGGGGCTTACTTGCCATCTAGTGGGACGGTAACGGCGGTTGCAGGCAGGTCCTGACGGAATAGCCAGAGGTGACGCTTTTCCTATTTGGGGAATTCGCGCGGACTCAACCCACGGTTATTCCGGCGGCCATCGTGGCTGTCCTTTGGAGCTGCGCAAGAACCGATGGTGCCCGGTTTTCGGTCCCGTCGTAAGGAGTCCCAGGATCAAGCCACCATGTTTGAAACCCCGGCACCGATTGTATCCGGGACATCTGATTTCACCGCCAGGGATCCTCATGCATCGGGAGGTTGTTGCCAGCAGTGATCCGGAAGAACCCTTGGTGATGATGGCCACGTCGGCGCCCAGAACCAGTATGTGCACGGCGGGGATTTTCCAAGTCGCTTCGGGTAGAGCCATTGGGATCCTCATCGCTGAGTTTGACTACGTCGCTCAGTGCACCAGCCCTCCGACGTCCCTAGTGCTTGAGCATGAGTGCTGAGCCTGCTATCAGACCTTCCTCCACTACAGTCCGGAGGCCGTGCCCCAATCGTGCTCAAACACGAGGTTGGTCTGCGTCCCAGCCACTGCTGGATTCGCCGACAGATGATCCAACACAAACTGCCGAATGTGCTCAGTGCTTCTGGCCGTGATGTGAATCAGGAAGTCATCGGCACCACCCAGGACGAAAAACTGTTTGATTTCGGGCAGCTCTCGTAGGTCCTTCCCGAAAGCATTCATTAGATGCCGGGCGCCGGGCCGCAAACGGACACTGACTAAGGCTTGGAGTGGCATGCCCATGGCTTCCGGATCAACTTCAATCGTAAAACGCTTTATCACCCCAGCTGCTTTGAGAGCTTTTAGCCGGGCAAGACACGTGGATGGAGCAAGGCCAAGGGCCTCTGACAAAGATTGGTTGGTTTGCCGGGCATTGTTCGACAGTAGGTTCAGAAGCCTTTGGTCTAGTTCATCCAGAGGCAGGTCATGCAGTTTCTGCGGGTGAGTCACGCTAATCAACTCCTTCATTGCAATTATGATCCAATACTCGGGCACCCATCGCAGTATCTACGGTCTCTCTACGATCAGCCGCAGACTCTGCCACTATTTCTCCTGTAGGAGCAAGTCCCTTCAGAAAGAGTTCGACATGATCATCTCGGTTCCCAAAGAAGTTAAGAACAACGAATTCCGGGTGGCTATCACGGCCGCGGGTGTGCACGAGCTCAAGGAAAACGGCCACGAAGTGCTCGTGGAGACGGGTGCTGGTACCGGCTCTGGAATTAGCGATCAGGAGTACACGCTTTCAGGAGCTGAGATCGTTGAGACCGCTGATGAAGCTTGGGCCCGAGCGGATATGGTCATGAAGGTCAAGGAGCCCGTAGCCTCCGAATATCGCCATTTCCGTGAGGGGCTACTCCTTTTCACGTACTTGCACCTTGCCGCCGAACCTGATTTGACGCAGGCTCTCATTGACTCTGGTGTCACGGCCATTGCCTACGAAACGGTGCAGGAAGGGCGGTCACTGCCGCTGCTGGCCCCGATGTCAGAGGTGGCTGGCCGACTCTCGGTCCAGGTCGGAGCGGCTTCCCTTATGGCACCCGCCGGCGGAAAGGGCGTGCTGCTGGGCGGCGTCCCGGGCGTCCGCCCCGCCAAGGTCGTCGTCCTCGGGGCAGGAGTAGCCGGGACAAACGCCGCGGCGATGGCACGGGGCCTAGGGGCAGACGTCACCATCCTGGACATCAACATCAACCGGCTGCGCGAGCTCGACGCTCAGTACCAAGGGTGCATTAAGACCATTGCCTCTAATTCATACGAGATCGAGAAGGCAGTCATCGATGCAGATCTCGTCATCGGCTCCGTCCTGATCCCAGGTGCGAAGGCCCCCAAGCTGGTCACCAACGAACTCGTGGCCCGAATGAAGCCCGGCTCAGTTCTGGTAGATATCGCCGTGGACCAAGGCGGCTGCTTCGAGGACACCCGCGCTACAACTCACCAGGAACCCACATACCGGGTCCACGATACGATTTTCTACTGCGTGGCGAACATGCCCGGCGCAGTTCCGAACACCTCCACTTATGCCTTGACGAATGTCACTTTGCGTTATGCGGTGGCCCTGGCAAATCTAGGAGCGAAGGCCGCCTTCGACCGCCATCCTGCCTTGGCTGCGGGCCTCAACGTGGCGGCAGGAAAGGTGACAAACAAATCCGTCAGCGATGCACACGGCCATGTCCTCGCTGATTGGCAGGAGCTCGTCACAGTCTGAAAACTTGGGTTCTCTGCCTGCCTGCCCTCACGCTTGCAGGCACACAACGCCAGGGCGCTGAGGAGGAGCGGCACCGAAATGGCTGTCATCCAGCGGCAGCTCTTGATCTGACAGAGAGTCACAGTCAAGCGACAATCTCAATAATGAAGAGTTCGAGGCGGGATCGTTGGCGTCGTCACTCTGGACGACCAACCTTGTTGCTTGATGGAGGCGGTGCCGAGTCTCCCCGCCTCCTCGATCGCGCAGACAGACTCCATGAATGCGGCCGCGCTGGAGCGGCTGGATCTACTACCAGCGGCAAACCGGCCCGTCACCGCCACCGGGGGCGGGGCCACCATGTTGAGCAAGACCATAGGAACGGACCCGACTGCATGACTTACTTTTCCCCCGCTGACAGCATCATCCTTCCTGCCGCTGAGACGCTACGTCGGCGGCGGAGGGAGATCGTAGGTGAGCTCGCACTTCGGGGCCTGGTCACCGACGAAGAACCGCTCTGCGGTGTAATTGATCTCGATACTGTGGATGAACTCATCGACGCGCTCAAGGCTGCGTATCCGAAATCTCTCCCGGCGATGCATACAGTCGCGGCCAAGGCCATCGCCCTGAGGCCTGTCCTGGCACACTATGCACAAGCTGGCCTGGGATGTGAAGTGGCCAGCCCCGGCGAGCTCGAACTCGCCCTGGCCGCAGGCTTCGCTCCCGATCGAATCATCTTCGATTCGCCCGCCAAAACCCGCCGTGAGATCGAAATGGCCCTCCGCCTTGGTGTGTCGTTCAATGTTGACAACTTCGAGGAGCTTGCACGCGTCGACGAACTCATCGCCGACATCAAAGGTCCCACGCCGCACATCGGCGTGCGGATTAACCCGCAGACAGGAGCGGGAACGATAGACGCTATGAGCACAGCTACCGAGACTTCAAAGTTCGGAATTGGACTCAGGGATCACCGCGAGGACTTGATCGAGGCGTTCGCCGCCCGACCCTGGCTAGACCAACTGCACGTCCACAGCGGATCACAAGGTCTTGAACTCGAGCACACCGCTCGTGGCGTCCGCCTAATCCTCGATCTGGCCGAGGCCATCGCCCAGCGGGTCGGTAAGGACCAGGTCAAACGCATCGATGTGGGAGGCGGGCTATCGGTGAACTTCGAATCGGACGAAGTCACTCCCACGTTCCAAGACCACCGCTCCGCCCTCGAGAGCGTCGTTCCGGAACTCTTCAGCGGACGCTTCACCCTTGTCACGGAGTTTGGGCGGGCATTAACCGCCAAAGCCGGCACGCTGGTTACAAGAGTCGAGTATGCGAAGTCAACGGGAGGGCGGCCTATTGCGATCACCCACGCAGGAGTTCAAGTAGCAACGCGCACAGTGTTCATGCCTGAATACTGGCCCCTGCGGATCGAAGTCTTTGATGCCGCGGGAGTTCCGCGCATCGGGGAGGCATTTCTTCAGGATATCGCCGGTCCGGCCTGCTTCTCCGGCGACATGCTCGCGGTGGGACGGTCACTGCCAATGATCACATCATCCGATCTAATCGCCCTGCCCGAAACGGGTGGTTACTACTTCTCCAGCCATTTCTCCTACAACGCTTTAGCGCGCCCGGTCGTCTACGCAGTGTTCACAGATGAGGCAGGACAGCGCCGCTGGAGCATCGCCCGCCGAGCGCAGACGATGGAGCAAATCGTCGCGGAGGCAGGAGAGCCTGACTTCGCACCTCTTCCCACCTAACCGGAGCGTGACCAGACGAACCAGATCTCCTGCTATTCAAACTGAAGTCGGCAAAACCCCCAACGGGATGATCCTGCAGGGCTTGTCCTGCATGCGGATAGCGGCGCCCGTGCTCCCCTACTTCATTGCCGGGCATTCGCACATCACTACCTGACCTACAAACCAACCACCAACCACAGGAGTTACCGGTGGAAGCCACCACTCTCTTCTTCGAGTGCCCCTTAAGCGGAAAATCCGCCACCACCATGATCGACCGGCGGCCAGCCTCCGATCCGACCATTTCAGTACTGGACTCCGGAGCCGAACGGGGGGACGGCGTGTTCGAGACGTTCGGTGTAATCAAACAAAACGCCCAGGCACTCGATCCTCACTTGGAGCGGCTCAAGATGAGCGCGCGCCTGCTCGACCTGCCCGAACCCGATATCGACGAACTCCGGCGAATTGTCAAGACGACCGCCGCCATGACCGGTCCCACCGGGGAGTACTCGCTCAAGCTGGTCCTGACGCGCGGCGGCCCAGGAACTAACGGGCGCCCGGCAGCCTGGATTGTCCTCTCGGACATGCCCGACTACCATACAGCGCGGACAGAGGGACTGCGTGTGATCCTCTTGAACAAGGGCTACCACAGTTCACTCGTAGCAGAAGAACCCTGGCTGCTCTTCGGGGCCAAACACCTGTCTTACGCGCAACATATGGCGGCGCTACGGGAAGCACGCCGCCAGGACTCGCAAGAAGTTGTCTTTACAACAGCGGACGGACTTCTGCTGGAAGGCCCCACGTCAACCCTGATCGTCCGACACGGCGACCGGCTGCTGACCCCAGACCCCGGGTTGGGCATCCTGCACGGGACCACGCAACGCGACATTTTCGCCCACTGCGAAAACCTCGGACTGCGAGGTTCCTATGAACGGATCGGGAAAGATGCGTTGTTAGACGCCGACGCCGCTTGGCTTGTCTCCAGCGTACGGATGAGCGTTCCCCTCACCCACGTGGACGGAGTAGAGATTAAGCGCGACCCCGACCTCACGGAACAGTTCAACGCCTTCCTGCTGAATCGAGACTAGGTAGGAGTGACGTCAGGCACTAGCGACTGGAACTGCTCCTGATTCCTTCCACACCGACTGCTGCCCCTGCGCGGGTCATTTGGCCGTGGCGCGCCTGTACCTGCGGTAACTGCTGTGCTGGGCTGTGTACCTCGCTAGGATCAGCTGGCCTTCGAGTCCACGACTAAACCCACCTACGACAATTCGTCCCTTGCTATCGCCTTGCCATCACGAAATTCCGTCCCCCTGGAGCAACCACTCCAGGGGCCCGAAACCGACTCAATAAGGAGCAACCGGTGACGCAAGCAACGCCCCTGATTACTATCCTTGTCGAAGACCCCGCTTCAAGGGACCGAGAATTGGAGCGGGCCATTTCACTGCTCCGCAACGAAGCAACCGGCTGCGGGATTCTGGTAACCAGGGTCGAATTTACGACCTTCACGGTCGCCATCTGTCCCGATGTCGCTTACGGACTGACCCAGGAAGCTGACTTGTTGCGACAAAAACCAGCCGGGCGTTTACCCAAGATTCGACAAGCCTACCCGCACCAATTGTCTTGAATCTGTCGAGGGAACTTCAGGCCAAGCAACTAGAAGACCTGCCGTGTCTCGTTCAGGAACAACCACAGGATGAGGTCCAGCAGCATCCACTACTGATTCTGGACAGGCTTCAGCCGCGGAGACGTCGTGTCACTTCAAGAGGCAAAGACTAGGCAATGTGCTGTCGGATCCGTGGAGACAAGAACTTGGGACGGACTCATTATTCGGATAAGGGACGACCTGAACGACAGGAGGGCTTTTCACTTCCACGTGTCGAGAGAGTCAGTAAAGCTGCTGAAAAAGCATAATTCCAGAAGCCTCACGCGTGCTCGATAAGGCAAACCGCGCTCCAGTCGGCCGCGGTCGGTCCGACCACAGAAGCAAAGTAGCCGCGAACGGGCAGACCTGCCGAAATATTGTTTCGACCGGAAGCGCGCCTACTCCTTTACGGAAGCTTATTCGTACAGTTAGA
>NZ_JABTYH010000063.1 GCF_013314975.1 Pseudarthrobacter oxydans
CATAGGGAGTTCGGGGACAAAGACGATATTCTCGGGAACTTTCGCGCGGCTCAAATGCTTCAGACAGTGCTGGCGAAGGTCTTCCGCCAAGATGGCTAGGTCCGTTTCGCCACGTGGCACCACGTAGGCTTTCACCAGCTGGCCAAACACGGCGTCCGCGACGCCCACAACGGCGGCAGTAACGACCGAGGGGTGGCTGCCTAAAACATCCTCGACTTCCTTTGGGGCTATATTCAGGCCGCCTCGGATGATCATGTCACCGTCCCGGCCTGAGACGTAGATGTCGCCGTTGCTGTCGACATATCCGATGTCTTGGGTGTAAACCCACCCTTCCCGGATGCGATGACTGGTTAACTCCGGCTGACCTAGGTAGCCCAGCATGCTGGACGGCCCACGCAAGGTAATTTCCCCGATTTCGCCCGAAGGCAATTCCCGGCCGGAGGCATCTCTTGCAACCGCCTCGAATCCAGGGCAAATGCGGCCGGCGACACCTCGGCGGTGTGCGGAACCGGCGGGTTCAACGGCGGCACCGGGACATTCCGTCAGGCCGTACGTGGCAAGCACGGGTGCGCCGGCGAACTCTTCAAAGTCCTCCATGACCAGGTCACTGACTGGCGCACCTCCGGTGTAGATTGCCCGGAGCGTTGATCGGTCAAACTGATCCCTGCCCTCAAGGTTCAGCATCATCACCAGCATCGCCGGCACCATAGCCGCAGTGGTTACGCACCACTCTTGGATACGCTGCAAAGCAATGGCTGGTTTGAAACGCTCCATCAAAGCGAGGGTCGCGCCGTTGTAAATCGCGGAGGCCGCTGTATAGATCGCACCGTAAATCGAGTGGAACGGCAGGCATCCGAGGACTACGTCATTTGCCGTCAAATTCCAGACCTGGCTATGGACGCGATGCAGTGCCAGAACGCTGGAGTCAGTATGCAGGATCGTCTTGGGCTGGCCAGTAGTACCGGAGCTGAACAACACGACTCGCGCCTCGCGCGCTTGTGCAAAACGGTCTTGGCGGGGTGCGCCGTGCCTCACGCTGCTTAACCAGGGCCGAATGCTGGCATCAACTACATCATGGTCCTGAAGGAACCAGACCATGGAAGGATGACCCGGGTCTGATTTCTCCGGCAGCTGGAGGCGCTCCATTGTCCCCGGGCGTGTGGCAAAAACCCAACCAGGCTGGGTGGCGCCCACGAAGTGATCGAATTCCGAGCGAGTGCAGCCAGGATCAGCTATGACGACGATTGCGTCGAGCTCGCGGACAGCCCAGTATGCCACGATTGCTTCAACACAGGAGTCCAGCATGAGGAGAACTGGGGAGCCTGAGCCCACGTTCAAAGCGCGAAGCTCCTCAGCGAGCGAGGTCACCTCCCGCTCGAGTTCCCGCCATGTCAGACTGACTCGGCTGTCCAGAACCGCCATCTTATCCGGCATCGAGCGGGCATTGTCGTGCAAGGCTTTAACAGCTTCGCTAGTAGTGTCGCTCGATGAAAATTCTGCAATGACACGCTGCACATCTTGGTTCAAGGTGGGTGCCCTTCAATAATATTCGGCCAACTGCGCCAGCTCCTTGGATCGGCCACGGTGTGCGATGCCCTGGCCTGAAGCGTCTGATCTCGCGGCGCAACTTTCCCCATCAGTCTCCGCGAGCTGTGGCCGCCCTCACAAGGCCTCAATTGCGCATGCAGGCCATACGTCCTGCACATGGCACGCGACCAAGCAGCAGGCAAAGAATTGCCGGCGGCTACAGTGGACCGCCAGGTCGCTGCATGCTTAAGGGGAGGAGAGGGATTAACCAGAGAATGCCTCGACGAAGCAATCGGAAATAGGCAGGTCAACGCCCTGGCGGAATATCGATCCAGATGTATTCAGTCGCCGTGTCCGCCACATTTTCCATGCGATGCGGCACCGTACTCGGAAACCAGATAGAATCCCCGGGCTCCAGGAAGTGGACTTCGTCGCCAACAATCACCTTAAGGCGACCCGACAACACGAATCCCCACTCCTCGCCCTCGTGTGTGAACGGTTCGTCCCCGAACCACCCACCCACCTCATAACGACCATAGATTGCATCGATAGACCGAAGGTCCGTCGGGGAAGCAAGCTCAAAGCGAGTCCCAGACGCAGGGCGCGTGTCGGACGCGGGGTCAGCGATGCCCCCAAACGGCACGCGGTCAGCGGCTCTTACAACCCGGCCGCTGGGCTGGGCCTGAGGTGTAAAAAAATAGGTAATCGTCGTTCCCATTGCGGCAGCCAAACGATTCAGCGTCGAGATTGACGGTTCGACCTTCCCCTTCTCGACGTCAGAAACCAGTGACGCTGAGACCCCTGCCTTCGTAGCTAGGCCCCTGATGCTGTAGCGATGCTGGGTCCGAAGTTCATGGAGGCGTTCCCCAAGCGTGTTTTCGTTTGCAACGGTGCTCTCCATTTGTGCCTCCAGCGCTTTCTACTCCTGTGAACGTATACAAGGGCTCCGCACGAACACTTGATGTCCGTTCAAAGCGTACACAAACAACGATCTGACGAGTAGGGTCCCAGCCTAGGCAAGCGATGGGCAAATACGTGCCGTCGGGACAAGTAACCACGAGAAACGACAATTAGCCGGTGCATGTTCGGCCACACCGGTCGATATTGCTGGAAAAGAGCATTGACCGTACGGTGTGAGCCGTCATAGACTGCGCTCATGATACAGAATTCAGGAGGACTGAGCGTTCGATATGACGAACGATTCGAGTTTTCTGGTTGGCAAGACGCTGGAGATGTGATTGAACGCTCCGACGTCGTGCAGTCAGGGCACGTGCAGGCGTTGATTGCTGTACTGAACGAAAGTCCATACCCGGGCCCAGTGGCACCTTTCCCGCAACACAAGGGGTTGCAAAATCCAGAATTCAACCCGCACAGCCCCTTGAAGGGGAGGTAACTATGTACGCCAAAGTGCCCGACCTCCAGGACCTGCACCTTCTCGTCGCTGTAGCGGCAACTGGGAGCATTGGGCAGGCAGCCTCAGAACTGAGACTTACTCAGCCAAGCGCCAGCAGGAGGCTGGCAAGTCTTGAACGGTCGCTGCGTATCCAGCTCCTTCATCGCGACACCCGTGGTTCAACACTTACCCCAAGTGGACGCGTCGTTGTCGATTGGGCGGAGAAACTACTTCGGGCGACTGAGCAGTTCACCAACTCAGTTGACGCCCTAGGACAAGAACGAAACTCCCTGCTTCATGCTGCGGTAAGCATGACTATCGCGGAACACTACGCGCCCACGTGGCTCGCCAAGATGCGCAAAGAGGCGCCGGAGATGACGGTCACTCTTTCAATGGCGAATTCGTGTGAAGTCATGTCCATGGTGGAATCAGGGAAGGTGGATCTCGGGCTTGTGGAATGTCCCCAAATACGCTCCTCGCTCAAGAGTCGTGCGATAGGAGTCGATGAGTTAGCCGTCGCTGTTCTGCCCAATCACCCCTGGGCACGTTTCAATCGCAGGGTGACTGCCAAGGAACTGACATCTGTTGGCCTACTGGTTCGCGAGCAGGGGTCGGGCACGCGTGAAACTCTTGACCATGCCCTGTCCGCGGCAGGGTTCACAGCAAAACCCTCCCTTGAACTGGCTTCCAACACCGCCCTCAAGTCCGCGGCCCTCGCCGGCATGGGTCCAGTAGTCCTGCCAGCCATTGCTCTGGCTCGTGAGCTTGAGAATGGGTCTCTCGTCGAAGTGAGACTGGAGGAAAATCTCGTACTGTCCCGATCGCTGTCCTTAGTATGGTCCAGCGCTGCCAACGTTTCCCGCGAGGCAGTCAGTCTCTTATTGAGCGCCGCCCGAGGAGATCGACGCGCCCACGGCCGCGTGCTGAGGGCAACGCAACTCGCCAGTTGACCTGATTTCAGTGCGACCAGGACGCGTCCGGGTCCTCTGCAGTAAAGTAGCGGGCCAAACTCGTGCAAAGTTCAGTACGCGGCCGGAGGATGTCTAAAGGGCCTGGATAGCCCCCTGCCAGGCCATTTGCGGCCAGCCGTAGCAGGCAGCCTCAAGTGCGCCATACACCGGGCGCATGTGCTCATAGCCCTTTGATGTCTACCGCCAACCACGACCAGATGTGAGTCTGAAGCTTGCAGCTTGGCACGACGTGTTGTGTACATCCGTTTTTGGCTGACGCGGTCTCCGGATCATCCTTTCGTCCCTTCAGACGAATCGACACTTCGCAAAAAGCACTCGTTAACTTGGAAAGCAGGAACTTATGAGCGATGGAGAAATTCGTCTTGACATCGAAGATGGCACGATTGCGGTCATCACCATGGATCGCGAAGAGAAACGAAATGCTTTAACCGACGTCATGTCCGCGAAGCTGTTCGAACTGTTCCATGAACTGGATGCGCGTAACGACATACGCGTGATCGTCCTGACGGGGGCGGGAGACAAGGCGTTTACGTCCGGTCATGATTTGAAGCAGGCTCTTGAGGGTGACCCCAACGTTCTGTTTAGCGAGCCAAATATCAAGGAGTTCATCGTTCCTGGAATGGTCTCAAAGCCCGTCATCAGCGCCGTGAACGGAGCAGCATATGCTGGCGGCTTCTGCCTGGCAATCGCCAGTGACTTGCGTATCGCCTCACCAAATGCCAGTTTTGCTTCCCCTGGCGTAAAGCTTGGGATTGTGCCTATCGGCGGCCAGTTGTCGATGCTCCCCCACCTATTGCCGCCAGCTATCGCAACAGAGGTGCTGATGTTGGGCGTCCCTTTGACCGCCGAACGCGCCGAGCGCCACGGTTTCGTCAGTGAGCTCGTTGAGCAGGGCGGGCTCGTGGATCGTGCGTGTGAGATGGGTCGCGTGATTTCGAGCATGCCGCCGGCTTCGGTAGCGTCCATCAAGCGGGTCTTGCGCACGACTCTCACTCAAAGTGTGCCTGCCGCAGACGTCATGGAGTTCTGGCGCGGAATGGTGGCAGGGACGGGGCCGGACGTAAAGGAAGGGCTGCTTGCGTTCGTTGAACGTCGACCTCCCCTTTTTTCGGCCGCTCAATGACGGATGGTGATGTAGCTCTGCGTACCGCCTCGAAACTGATCAACGCGACCAGGAACCCGTATGCGCATCAACGTACCTGATCTAGATGACCTTTACTTGCTTGTCACCATCGCAAGAACGGGAAGCATTGGGCAGGCGTCAACGGAATTGATGTTGGCACAACCGAGCGCAAGCCGGCGGGTAGCTGCCCTTGAGCGCGCACTGAAGGTCAGTCTGCTGCATCGCGGGGCGCGGGGTTCAACACTAACTCCTGCAGGGCGAGTGGTTGTCGATTGGGCGTTGACCTTACTCAGGGCTGCCGAGGATTTCCGACATTCGGTTGATGCACTCAGCCGACAACGGAATTCCTCGCTAAGAGCTGCAGCCAGCATGACGATTGCGGAGCATTACGCACCCAGCTGGCTGGCTCAGCTCCGCTACGAGTCGCCCGACACGGCCGTTTCCCTTTCTGTAGGCAACTCATCGGACGTCATGGACCTCGTTGAGAGTGGGCAGGTCGAGGTGGGCTTGATTGAGGCACCTCAAGCGCGGCCGTCGTTACGACACCATCAGATCGGACTGGATCGCCTAGCGGTAGCCGTATCACCAAGTCATCCATGGAGTGCTCAGCCCATGATCGCAGCAGCTGACTTGGCGAAAACCCCATTGCTGGTGCGGGAACTCGGTTCAGGAACCAGGGACACACTGGACCGGGCAATGTCATCGGCAGGCTACCAAGTGAAACCAAGCCTAGAATTGGCGTCCAATACCGCGTTGAAATCAGCGGCAATAGCCGGCATGGGGCCGGTCGTGCTGGCAGCCATAGCATTGGCCGATGACTTCGAAAGTGGAGCGCTGGTGGAGGTCGAGGTGTCTGATTTAGCGCTGAGCCGACCTCTGACAATCGTATGGAAAGAAGCCACCAGTCTGGCCCAGGAGGCCGTGGGTTTGTTCCTCAAGGCGGCGCGCAACGATCGTCGCACGCGCCCGCCTGCAACGAGCAATTCCGAGATGCCTCCCAACGATTTGTAAGGAGGCACCGATGGTTTCAGGCGCGTGTCGGGACATTGCTCATGCAAATTGCGTATGGCCCGCATGCCTAACTGCTGTCTTGTGAGCAAGAGCACAAGACGCGGAGACTGGTGTAAAGGCGTGCGAAGCGAAATCGCAGGTTCCAGCCGTTGTCAGATTCTCATCGTCCTCCGAAGCCGGCGCTACTTAGCGACGACGGCTTCACCTCAAAACAGGATGTGGAGAC
>NZ_JABTYH010000064.1 GCF_013314975.1 Pseudarthrobacter oxydans
TGTGTCTGTTGTTTGAGAACTCAATAGTGTGCCAAGTTTGTTGATACCAATTGTTTTAGTGATTGGTTGAATTGACTGGATCGTCCGCCCCTGTGGGTGGTCTGGTTTTTACAGCTGGTTTCAAATTTTGTGCAGCCTTTTTGTCCCGTTTTCCCGGGGCTGGGGGTTGTGTCTGTTTTACTTCAACGGAGAGTTTGATCCTGGCTCAGGATGAACGCTGGCGGCGTGCTTAACACATGCAAGTCGAACGATGATGGGAGCTTGCTCCTGGATTAGTGGCGAACGGGTGAGTAACACGTGAGTAACCTGCCCTTAACTCTGGGATAAGCCTGGGAAACTGGGTCTAATACCGGATATGACTCCTCATCGCATGGTGGGGGGTGGAAAGCTTTATTGTGGTTTTGGATGGACTCGCGGCCTATCAGCTTGTTGGTGAGGTAATGGCTTACCAAGGCGACGACGGGTAGCCGGCCTGAGAGGGTGACCGGCCACACTGGGACTGAGACACGGCCCAGACTCCTACGGGAGGCAGCAGTGGGGAATATTGCACAATGGGCGCAAGCCTGATGCAGCGACGCCGCGTGAGGGATGACGGCCTTCGGGTTGTAAACCTCTTTCAGTAGGGAAGAAGCGAAAGTGACGGTACCTGCAGAAGAAGCGCCGGCTAACTACGTGCCAGCAGCCGCGGTAATACGTAGGGCGCAAGCGTTATCCGGAATTATTGGGCGTAAAGAGCTCGTAGGCGGTTTGTCGCGTCTGCCGTGAAAGTCCGGGGCTCAACTCCGGATCTGCGGTGGGTACGGGCAGACTAGAGTGATGTAGGGGAGACTGGAATTCCTGGTGTAGCGGTGAAATGCGCAGATATCAGGAGGAACACCGATGGCGAAGGCAGGTCTCTGGGCATTAACTGACGCTGAGGAGCGAAAGCATGGGGAGCGAACAGGATTAGATACCCTGGTAGTCCATGCCGTAAACGTTGGGCACTAGGTGTGGGGGACATTCCACGTTTTCCGCGCCGTAGCTAACGCATTAAGTGCCCCGCCTGGGGAGTACGGCCGCAAGGCTAAAACTCAAAGGAATTGACGGGGGCCCGCACAAGCGGCGGAGCATGCGGATTAATTCGATGCAACGCGAAGAACCTTACCAAGGCTTGACATGAACCGGTAATACCTGGAGACAGGTGCCCCGCTTGCGGTCGGTTTACAGGTGGTGCATGGTTGTCGTCAGCTCGTGTCGTGAGATGTTGGGTTAAGTCCCGCAACGAGCGCAACCCTCGTTCTATGTTGCCAGCACGTGATGGTGGGGACTCATAGGAGACTGCCGGGGTCAACTCGGAGGAAGGTGGGGACGACGTCAAATCATCATGCCCCTTATGTCTTGGGCTTCACGCATGCTACAATGGCCGGTACAAAGGGTTGCGATACTGTGAGGTGGAGCTAATCCCAAAAAGCCGGTCTCAGTTCGGATTGGGGTCTGCAACTCGACCCCATGAAGTCGGAGTCGCTAGTAATCGCAGATCAGCAACGCTGCGGTGAATACGTTCCCGGGCCTTGTACACACCGCCCGTCAAGTCACGAAAGTTGGTAACACCCGAAGCCGGTGGCCTAACCCCTTGTGGGAGGGAGCTGTCGAAGGTGGGACTGGCGATTGGGACTAAGTCGTAACAAGGTAGCCGTACCGGAAGGTGCGGCTGGATCACCTCCTTTCTAAGGAGCACCTACAGATTGTTCGTGCCGTGTATGCGGTGCGGGGGTTTGTCAGGAGTACAGCCCGTTGCGCAGACGATTGTTCTGCGGCGGGTGCTCAAGGGTGGAATATCAGCGAATAGCGGCTGCCGGTCTTTTCCGGTGCTTAGTACGGTTCCTTCCTTTGTGGGGGTTCCTGGAAGGGTGCTGGTGTGGGATGGGTGGTTTAGTGTTTGGCACACTGTTGGGTCCTGAGGCAACAGGGCCGTGATGTCTTGCCCCTTCTTTTTGTGGGGGTGGGGGTTGCGGGTTTGTGTGTTTCTGGTTTCCTGGCTGCAGCGATCATGCATGTTTGTGTGTGTGGGGTGTGTGGTACGGGGTTGTTGTTTGAGAACTACATAGTGGACGCGAGCATCTTTTATAAGAAGCAATTTCCAAGAATATGAACCTGGATCTGGCTGCGCGTGATGGTGTCATCCTTTTGGGGGTGGTGTTGTTGGGTGTGGTTGGTTTCTGTGGTTCTCTCGAAAATTAGCGTTTTTGATCTTTTGTGGTCAAGTTTTTAAGAGCACACGGTGGATGCCTTGGCATTAGGAGCCGAAGAAGGACGTAGGAATCTGCGATAAGCCTGGGGGAGTCGATAACCGGACTGTGATCCCAGGGTGTCCGAATGGGGAAACCCCGCCAGGGGCGCGAGTTGCCTGGTGACCCGCATCTGAACACATAGGGTGCGTGGAGGGAACGCGGGGAAGTGAAACATCTCAGTACCCGCAGGAAGAGAAAACAATAGTGATTCCGTTAGTAGTGGCGAGCGAACGCGGATCAGGCTAAACCGTTCCATGTGTGATAGCCGGCGGGCGTTGCATGGTCGGGGTTGTGGGACTTTCCGTACTGTCTCTGCCGGGGCAGTGGGGTGTGATGTGCAGGCATAGGTGAACGGTCTTGAAAGGCCGGCCAGAGAGGGTGTTAGCCCCGTAACCGTAATGTTGTGTACCGCCCGGATGAGTATCCCAAGTAGTACGGGGCCCGAGAAATCCCGTGCGAATCTGTCAGGACCACCTGATAAGCCTAAATACTCCCTAATGACCGATAGCGGACCAGTACCGTGAGGGAAAGGTGAAAAGTACCCCGGGAGGGGAGTGAAACAGTACCTGAAACCGTGTGCTTACAATCCGTCGGAGCCAGTCTGATTCTGGTGACGGCGTGCCTTTTGAAGAATGAGCCTGCGAGTTAGTGTTACGTCGCGAGGTTAACCCGTGTGGGGCAGCCGTAGCGAAAGCGAGTCTGAATAGGGCGTTGCAGTGGCGTGATCTAGACCCGAAGCGAAGTGATCTACCCATGGCCAGGTTGAAGCGACGGTAAGACGTCGTGGAGGACCGAACCCACTTCAGTTGAAAATGGAGGGGATGAGCTGTGGGTAGGGGTGAAAGGCCAATCAAACTTCGTGATAGCTGGTTCTCCCCGAAATGCATTTAGGTGCAGCGTTGCGTGTTTCTTGCTGGAGGTAGAGCTACTGGATGGCTAATGGGCCCTACAAGGTTACTGACGTCAGCCAAACTCCGAATGCCGGTAAGTGAGAGCGCAGCAGTGAGACTGTGGGGGATAAGCTTCATAGTCGAGAGGGAAACAGCCCAGACCACCAACTAAGGCCCCTAAGCGTGTGCTAAGTGGGAAAGGATGTGGAGTTGCGAAGACAACCAGGAGGTTGGCTTAGAAGCAGCCATCCTTAAAAGAGTGCGTAATAGCTCACTGGTCAAGTGATTCCGCGCCGACAATGTAGCGGGGCTCAAGTACACCGCCGAAGTTGTGGCATTCAGATATTAGCTAAGCCCTTGTGGTTCAGGCGTCTGGATGGGTAGGGGAGCGTCGTGTGGGCGGTGAAGTCGCGGTGTAAACCAGCGGTGGAGCCTACACGAGTGAGAATGCAGGCATGAGTAGCGAAAGACGGGTGAGAAACCCGTCCGCCGAATGATCAAGGGTTCCAGGGTCAAGCTAATCTGCCCTGGGTAAGTCGGGACCTAAGGCGAGGCCGACAGGCGTAGTCGATGGACAACGGGTTGATATTCCCGTACCGGCGAAAAACCGCCCATGCTGAACAGGGGATACTAACTGCCCGAGACCTGCCCGATCGCCCTTGTGGTGTGAGGGTTTTGGTGGAGCGCAGGACCTGATCCTGGGAGGCAAGCGTATTAACAGGTGTGACGCAGGAAGGTAGCCAAGCCGGGCGATGGTTGTCCCGGTCTAAGGATGTAGGGCGAACGGTAGGCAAATCCGCTGTTCATGATGCCTGAGATCTGATGGGACCCCCGTTTGGGGGGATTTGGTGATCCTATGCTGCCGAGAAAAGCATCGACGCGAGGTTTTAGCCGCCCGTACCCCAAACCGACACAGGTGATCAGGTAGAGAATACTAAGGCGATCGAGAGAATTATGGTTAAGGAACTCGGCAAAATGCCCCCGTAACTTCGGGAGAAGGGGGGCCCCAACCTTGATACACCCTTGCGGTGTGGAGGGGATCGGGGCCGCAGAGACCAGGGGGAAGCGACTGTTTACTAAAAACACAGGTCCGTGCGAAGTCGCAAGACGATGTATACGGACTGACTCCTGCCCGGTGCTGGAAGGTTAAGAGGACCGGTTAGCCGCAAGGCGAAGCTGAGAATTTAAGCCCCAGTAAACGGCGGTGGTAACTATAACCATCCTAAGGTAGCGAAATTCCTTGTCGGGTAAGTTCCGACCTGCACGAATGGAGTAACGACTTCCCCGCTGTCTCAACCATAAACTCGGCGAAATTGCAGTACGAGTAAAGATGCTCGTTACGCGCAGCAGGACGGAAAGACCCCGAGACCTTTACTATAGTTTGGTATTGGTGTTCGGAGTGGCTTGTGTAGGATAGGTGGGAGACGTTGAAGCCCGGACGCCAGTTCGGGTGGAGTCATCGTTGAAATACCACTCTGGTCACTTTGGACATCTAACTTCGGCCCGTAATCCGGGTCAGGGACAGTGCCTGATGGGTAGTTTAACTGGGGCGGTTGCCTCCTAAAAAGTAACGGAGGCGCCCAAAGGTTCCCTCAGCCTGGTTGGCAATCAGGTGTCGAGTGTAAGTGCACAAGGGAGCTTGACTGTGAGAGAGACATCTCGAGCAGGGACGAAAGTCGGGACTAGTGATCCGGCGGTACATTGTGGAATGGCCGTCGCTCAACGGATAAAAGGTACCTCGGGGATAACAGGCTGATCTTGCCCAAGAGTCCATATCGACGGCATGGTTTGGCACCTCGATGTCGGCTCGTCGCATCCTGGGGCTGGAGTAGGTCCCAAGGGTTGGGCTGTTCGCCCATTAAAGCGGTACGCGAGCTGGGTTTAGAACGTCGTGAGACAGTTCGGTCCCTATCCGCTGCGCGCGCAGGAAATTTGAGAAGGGCTGTCCTTAGTACGAGAGGACCGGGACGGACGAACCTCTGGTGTGTCAGTTGTACTGCCAAGTGCACCGCTGATTAGCTACGTTCGGATGGGATAACCGCTGAAAGCATCTAAGCGGGAAGCTCGCTTCAAGATGAGATTTCCATACACCTTGTGTGTGAGAGGCCCCCAGCCAGACCACTGGGTTGATAGGCCGGATGTGGAAGCGAGGACTAACGACTCGTGAAGCTGACCGGTACTAATAGGCCGATAACTTACACCACACACCCTTTTCGTGAACGGATTCAAAAGACGTTCACACCAGGAGAGGGTAAAAAGAAAAAACAAGACTGCTTGCGTCCACTATGTGGTTCCCAACCAACAAACCCGCCACGGGCACGTTGCGACAGGAACACAACTGAATAACAACACCACAATGTTGTAACCACAAAGATTTCCCACCCCCGGCATCAGACCCGGGCGGACGGGTACAAGGGTTACGGCGGTCATAGCGTGGGGGAAACGCCCGGTCCCATTCCGAACCCGGAAGCTAAGACCCACAGCGCCGATGGTACTGCACCCGGGAGGGTGTGGGAGAGTAGGTCACCGCCGGACACACATTAAA
>NZ_JABTYH010000065.1 GCF_013314975.1 Pseudarthrobacter oxydans
CGCTGTTTATCTGTAGTCATGGATCAGCGTCCTCGATTGTCAGTGACTGGTTGGTTTTTCTTCGTGGTGGACACGTCGGCTTCGTTGTCAGTGGCTGCCTTTAGGGTGCTCCCATGATTGCCCCTGGAGCGTTCGGGTTTCGTTGGGTGCGGTCCACTTCCGGAGTGGATCCTGCTGTCGTGTTCGAGCGGCGGAGCGGGGTGATTCATCCGGGGGCGTGTGATTGGTTGCGGTCTTTGGTTGAGTCCGGCGCTTCGCCGAACACGGTGCGCAATTACGGTCTGAGGGTTGCGGGGTTCCTGAGCTGGCTTCCAACTCAGGGCCTGGCTTGGACCCAAGCGAGGTCCTCGGTGATGGTGCGTTGGAAGAACCATCTGTCGGTGACACCCGTGCAGCGTGGGGCGGGGGTGGCGAGGCTGAGACGTCCCGCGACGGTCGGTGCGTGGCTGGTTGCGGTGGTCGAGTTTTACCGGTGGGCGGCGCTGGAGGGTCTCGTGCCAAAGGCACTGGTGGCCCGTTTATCGGAGGAGCAGTTCGTCAGGCCTGGTCCCCGGGGTGGGGAACGCGGCCGGATGCGCAGTGTTCCCGTCAAGGAGCTGCGGGTCAGGACGGTGGAGGTGCCGAGGGCGCCGGCGTGGTTGTCGGAGGAAGCGGACCGGCGGGCGTTGCTGGCGCTGCCGTTGCGCCAGCGGGACCGGTTCTTGGTGGAGTTGCTCTACTTCGCAGGGTTGCGTGTTGGTGAGGCGTTGTCGTTATTCCGGGAGGATCTGCACCTGCTGGCAGACAACCGGCCGCACGGCTGCGTGATCAGAGGTCCGCATGTTCATGTGGTGCGCAACCGTCCGGCGAACGGGGCCCGGGCGAAGTCCTTGCGGGTGGTCCCGGTCCCGGCGGAGCTTGCGTTCTCCTATCAGGAGGCGCTGCGGGAGCGGATCGACCGTGTTGGTGATGACCGGGGACAGAACGTTTTCGTCGCCCTGGACGGGCCGACGGCGGGACAGGCGCTGAGCTACGCGCGGGTGGTGGACTTGTTCCGCCGGTTATCGAAGCTGCTGGGGTTCAAGATCCGTCCGCATGTGCTGCGGCATACGAGGGCGACGATCTGGTTGCGCGGGCTGGAGGGCGTCCCGGTCGATCTTGACGTCGTGCGGGTGTTGCTCGGTCACCGGTCGATCGCTTCGACCCTGATCTACACGCACGCCTCCGAGGAGTCGCTGAGGGCGGCGGTGGCCAACCCGGCAGTCCAGTTCCCCAAGTTCCCGGGGCCGGGCGCATGAGTGCCGTTGCGGAGGAACTGGTTCCGTCCCCATCCGGTGTCGGCACGGGCTGGCGCGAGTTTCTGGCCGGGAAGCTCAGCGATGACTGGGCCGTTGGTTCCTGGGACCCGACCAGGGGCGTGTTGACGATCGACCCGTTCAACGAACTCAACGATTTCAAGGTCTGTGACCGGCCCGGCTGCACCAACCCGGCCGCCCGGGTGGCGTATTGCCAATCGTGCGTGCGACGGGCCCGGGCGGAAGGGTTACCGGTGGAGGAATACGCCCGAACCCGGCCGAAAGCGGATCCTCTGGAAGGGCGGTCAACACGGGGCTTCACGCTGTGCGGGGTTCACGATGAGACAGGCCAGCGTTGCGGGCGGGCGCAAACGATCCGTGGACTCTGCCCATCGCACTACTACCGGTTCGCCAAGAGCTGCAAAGCCTTGGGCATGCCGGTCTCCGATGAGTTGCTGGCGGCGTTCATTACCGACCGGGCAGGGAAAGTGGCCTACCCCTCGGTGCCCTGCCCGGTGCCCGGCTGTGACCGGGTGTTCTCCATGCCCCTCTCAAGCGGGCTCTGCGATTATCACAACTCCGGTTTGCGGGCGGCGCAGCGGCTGGACCGCGCGCTCACCGTGACAGGTTTCATTGGATCCGACAGTGTCCTGGAACGCCATCAGTTGCCGTTGCGGTCCTTGACGGAGCCAATGCGCACTGAACTGCTGTTTGTCCTTCAGCAGTACTCGACCCGTGGATACGGCAGGCTGATAGTGAACAAGCTGCGGCCGTTCATCAACGACGCCCGCCATGACGAGCACGCCGATCTGCTGGAGTGTTTCCGCACGCACGAGCACGCCACACGGCTCAAGGGAGTCCGGTCGGTCGGGATCCTGGTGTTGGAGAAGGCCCTGCGGGGCTTCACCGGGTATGAGTCGCTGCAGGAGGATCTGATCTACTTGCAGGACCTCCCGCTGCGGGTGACGAACTCGCACCCCAACGCCGACTTAGCCGGGTCCCCACTGGACCTGAGGGAGATCTCCCAGCCGTGGCTCGCCGCCGCTTTCCGTGCATGGCTCGGGTCAACGTTGGAGCCCCGAACCCGCGTCCAGCGGGGCTTCGCCGCCTGCGTCGAAGCCTCCGCGGTGCTCCGTGCCAAACGCAGCGACGCGGGCATCGACCCAACCCGGCTTGCCTACGAGGACATGGCGGCCATCTCCACCCGGTTCGATGCCCGCTGGCCCGTCAGGGCCTCACAAACAATCCACGCCGTGTGGTGGGAGCTTTGCCGGACCGCCAGGCGGCTGGGGACCTGGCAGCAGATCCCGGAAAGCTTCGCGCAGAACTACGCGGGCCACAAGAGGGCGGCACGACGAGAACGGAACGACCAACGAGTCGAAAACGACAGGGTCACCCCTGCCGCGGTGATCGAGCATCTGCGCAACCATACCGCTCAGATGAACGTCGGCCGGCACACCAAAATGTATCGGTGCGTGCTGGAACTATTGATGGAAACCGGGCGACGGCCCGGCGAGATCACCTCTCTGGGCACGGACTGCCTCCTGCAGGACCGGCACGGCGGCTGGCTGCTGCGCTACACCGCTCACAAAACCGGAGGAGCCATCAAAGAGCTCCCGGTCGAAACACCGGTCGTGGAATCCATCCGCCGCTGGGAAAGGGACCGGGAAGACCTCGGCATCCGCTCATCCTTCCTGTTTCCGACCGGCCGGCGCCGGCTGAAGGACGAGAACATCCCACATATCGGCGAGACATACCTGGCCGGTATCCTGCATAAGTTCGCCGAGTCGCTCCCGCCCGTTCCCGGTCTGGTGCTGGACGCGGACGGGAACACGGTCGACTTCGACCTCGCCAGCGTCCAACCGTATGACTTCCGCCGCGCTTACGCGCAGCGGCATGCGGACAACGGCACGGACCCGGACGTGCTGCGTCAGCTCATGGACCACGTCTCCATGGCGACAACGATGGGCTACTACCAGGTCAGTTCAAAACGCCGCCGCCAGGCAGTGAGCACCCTCGCGCCTCTGGCCCACGACCGTCACGGCCGCCAGATCGGGATCGGTGACGGGCGAGTGCAACTGAAAATCACCCCGGTCCCCTACGGAGACTGCGCAGAACCAAACAATGTCGCCGCCGGGGGCACCGCATGCCAGCTCCGGTATCAGTGCGCCGGCTGCGGGTTCTTCCGCCCCAACCCCTCCCACATCCCGGAGATCGAAAAGGAGATCCTGAAACTCCGATCCCAGCTGCGCATCGCCGAAGCTTCCGACACAGCCGCCTACCTTCTCGAGGCCCAACGGGGCCTGATCACGGACTACGAAAAAGTGCTGGCAACCATGCGCGCACGGCTTATGGAGCTCCCGCCCGAACAACGCCGCGAAATCGACACCATGTCCGAAGTCATGCGCCGCGCCCGCAGCGCCGCACTGGCCAACAAACAGATCGAGCTGAGGGAACTATGACCACCGGCCACACCCCGGCCAAGGGAAATGCCGCCGCGCTGGCCCGGGCACGCGCTAAGACCTCGGCCCGCAAACACCACGACGTCGTGGCAGCGCTGAAAGTCGCCGCGGACCGCGGACACTCCCTCACCGTCTCCACGCTGGCCGCTGCCGCGGGCGTGAGCCGCCAATACCTCTACAGCCAACCAGACCTCCTGGACACTCTCCGCCGCCACCAACAAACACAGACCGGTCTCGACGATCCGCCGCTGCGCGCTGCGCGGGCAGCTGACCTGGTCAACGCGCATGAGACCATCAAACGGCTTAAAGGCCACATCCGTGAACTGAACCTGAAACTCGACGCGGGACTGGCGGCGCAGCTGGAACTACGTGATGAGAAACGGCTCCGGCAACTCTACGAACAACGCGGCCAGGAGATCGACCGGCTCATCGCCACCAACACGGACCTTTCCCGGACCATCGCCCAGCTGCGGGAAACCGTGCGCGGCCTCGAAGACGACCTCACCATCGAACGCACCGCACTGCGCGAGCTCACAGGCCAACCATCAAACGTCACCAACATGCGGTTCGGCCACGCCCCCAAACCCGTCTGACCCGGCATGCGGTCACAAACGCCGCACGATCCAGTCCAACCAGGAACCAGGTCCTGCCCGTCCCTACACACGGGAGAGAATGGATGCATGAGGTTGGAACTACTCCACATTGATCAATGCCCCAACACAGCCAGCGCACACAGACTCCTCGAAGAAGCGCTGACTGCCTTGGATCACACCGATACCAAAATTCACATGCGCTTGCTGAAGTCCGTCTCTGACATTGAGGGCACCGGATTTGCCGGGTCCCCCACCATCACCGTCAACGGAGACGATATCTTCCCCGACGGGGCACCCTCAGCCGATCTGGCCTGCCGCATCTACATGACCCCCAATGGGTTTGCCGGCCTGCCAACAATGGATCAACTCACCAAAGCCCTCCGCGATCGTGGACTCTGAATCCGTGGCCTGCTCGTGCTGCGGAAGGCTGAAGCAGCGTTCCAAAATGCACGCTCTTGGGTCGGAACCCGCTTACATATGTCGGCGCTGCGGCCTATGGGTTGCACTCCGGATCCGGCGAGACCCTCCCGGCGAACGCTGACCGGAACCACCACTGACAAACACCCCCAAGTCGTGGACGTCGTTGACACAACGAATCCGCGGAATCTAGCGCAGAACTGTTGACAGCACACAGATAA
>NZ_JABTYH010000066.1 GCF_013314975.1 Pseudarthrobacter oxydans
TGAGTATGACAGTCTGATCGGAGCCCACTAGGACGGCCCGAACGGTACCCACCAGCCGGACATGCCGAACCTAATGACGGCTTGAATGGTACCCACCTGTGAACGTTGATCCATCCAGTGTTGGATCGACGACGGGAGGGCCGGGATGGGGTCAAGAGTGGAGTTGTTCGCGCAGATTCGGAGGGATGCCCGGGTGGAGGGCGCGTCAATCCGGGAGCTTGCCCGCAGGCACCAGGTGGCGCGGAAAACCGTGCGTAAGGCGTTAAGTTCCCCGGTCCCGCCAGAGCGTAAAACTCCTGTACGGTCCTCGCCGCGGCTTGATCCTTATAAACCGACGATCGACGCCATGCTCGTCGAGGACACGACGGCGCCGAGGAAGCAGCGTCACACTGCCCGGAGGATTCTTGCCCGGCTCATCGAGGAGCATGGAGCGGACGAGTTGTCGTATTCGACGGTGCGTGACTACGTTCGGGTCCGCCGGGCGCAGATCGATGTGGAGGCCGGCCGCCGGGTTGAGGTATTTGTTCCTCAGGAGCACGCCCCGGGCGCGGAAGCGGAAGTGGACTTCGGTGAAGTCTGGATCGTGCTGGACGGGGTAAAGACGAAATGCCACATGTTCATCTTCCGGCTTTCTCACTCCGGCAAAGCCATCCACCGGATTTACCCCACCCAGGCCCAGGAAGCGTTTCTGGAAGGCCACGTCGAGGCGTTCAACGAGATCGGCGGCGTGCCGGTCAAACATATCCGCTATGACAACCTCACCAGTGCCGTCAGGGCCGTGGTGTTCGGTCAGGGGCGGAACCGCCTGGAGAATGACCGGTGGGTGTTGTTTCGCTCGTTCTATGGATTTGATGCCTTTTATTGCCAGCCAGGTCTTGCCGGCGCTCACGAGAAAGGCGGGGTCGAGGGCGAGGTGGGCTGGTTCCGCCGCAACCGGCTGACCCCGATGCCCGTGGCGAGGTCCCTTGATGAGCTCAACGACTGGATCCGGAGCCGGGAGGTTCAAGACGATCAGCGGCGGATTGATGGCAGGATCCGCACTATCGGCCAGGACTTCGCCGCCGAGCGCCCGTTCCTGGCACCGTTGCCGGCCGACGAGTTCGATCCCGGTCTGGTGTTGAACCCGAGAGTGGACCGGTCCTCAATGATCACCGTGCGGATGGTGAAGTACTCGGTGCCAGCACGGTTCATCGGTCGGCGGGTCCGGGTTTCATTGCGGGCATCCGAAGTTGTGGTGTTCGACGGCCGCGCGGTGGCGGCCCGGCACCAGCGGATTATTGCCAAGGGCGGGCAGTCGGTCCAGTTGGACCATTATCTGGAGGTCCTCAAGACCAAGCCCGGCGCTTTGCCTGGTTCCACTGCTTTGGCCAGGGCGCGGGAGTCGGGTGCTTTCACCAGCGCCCATGACGCCTTCTGGTCTGCCTCGCGCAGGGTCAACGGTGATGCCGCGGGGACCCGTGAACTGATTGACGTCCTGCTGCTGCACCGATCGATGGAAGCCGAAGACATCGAGGCAGGGATCACCGCAGCCCTTGGAGTAGGTGCCGTCAGTGCCGACGTCGTGGCGGTTGAAGGCCGCCGACATGCCTCCAGCATCCCTGCTGGTGGGTCCCGTCCTGACCGTCATCGCGGTGCTCATGCTGAAGCGAAAGTGCAACGAGTTGTCAGCCTGACCCAGCGCCGGCTGATGGACCCGGCGGCGGTCATCGCCGGGCTCCCTCCAGACAAGCGGCCGCTCCCGGCGATCAGCGCCTATGACGAGCTGCTGGCCAAACGCACCGAACACTCCGCAGGAACCGCGTCGAAGGAAAACATCTCATGAGCCCCACCGCACCGGCCACCACCATCACCCCAACCCTGCGACGGCGCCGCGGTCTGACTGAGCAGGCCGCGGTCGCGGCCGTGGACCAAGCATGCCGCCGATTGCGCCTGCCCACCATCCGGGCGGTTCTGGACGAAGCTCTGACCGTCGCGGGGAAGGAACAACTCTCTTACCAAGGCTTCCTGGCCGAGCTGCTGCTGGCCGAATGCGATGACCGGGACCGTCGCTCCTCAATCCGACGCGTCAAAGCCGCGAACTTTCCCCGGGATAAATGGCTCGGTGATTTCGATTTCGACGCGAACACGAACATCAACCCCGCTACCATCCATACCCTCGCTACCGGCGAATGGATTCGAAAAGGTGCACCGCTATGCCTGATCGGGGACTCCGGAACCGGCAAATCCCACCTGCTTATCGGGCTGGGCACCGCCGCGGCGGAGAAGGGATACCGGGTCAAATACACTTTGGCCACCCGGCTCGTGAACGAACTCGTCGAAGCCGCCGACGACAAAGTCCTCGCCAAGACCATCGCCAGATACGGCCGAGTGGACCTGCTCTGCATTGACGAGCTCGGCTATATGGAACTGGACCGGCGCGGCGCCGAACTCCTCTTCCAGGTCCTCACCGAACGCGAAGAGAAGAACTCCATCGCCATCGCTTCCAACGAGTCGTTCTCCGGCTGGACCAAGACATTCACCGACCCGCGCCTCTGCGCCGCGATCGTTGACCGGCTGACGTTCAACGGCACCATCATCGAAACCGGCACCGATTCCTACCGCCTCGCCCACAGCCTGACAAGGAACGCGCACTAAAAGGTAGCCGCGGCCGCCCGCCCCACGAACACATAGGTTGTCGTTGACCACTTCATGCCGCGCAACAGGACAGTTTGGAGACGTCAGTAGTGAAGGACTGGGCTGCTATCTTGATGCCTTCGGCCATGGTCAGATAGGGGCTCCAGAGATTCGCGACCTGATCAACGGTCATCCCGGCCTCCAGAATGTAAATCCCTGCGGCGGCGATGTCCCCGGCGTCCTTACCCACGACAGTGATCCCTACAATCCGACCCGTGTCCGCGTCGGCAACGATCTTGATGAAGCCGCGGGTATCACGGTTCACCAGCGCGCGAGGGATAAATTTGAGCGGCAGAACCCGGCACATGCACCGGATCCCTGCCTGGTTCGCTTCCTTGTCCGTCATCCCGACAGCGGCCAGGGCAGGGCTGGTAAACGTGACCCGGGGCAGGTGCCGGTAATCGACCTCACGCCCGGCACCCTCAAAGGCGTTCTCCACCATCAGGGCCCCGTGCGCGGCGGCGACATAAACGAACTCCGGGTGACCCGTCACATCACCCGCGGCCCAGATCCTCGGATTAGTACTGCGAAGGCTCCCGTCGACCAGGACTTCCCCGCGGTCCCCGGTTTCAACGCCGACCATGCAAAGGTTCAAATCCTCCGTGACCGGGCGCCGGCCTGTTGCCATGAGCAGGCGCGCGGCCCTGAATTCCTCGTTTCCTCCTGAGACGGAAGCATCCACGACCACGTCCCCCGACACCTCATCGGTCCGGACCGAGGACGCTGTCGCTCGACGGACGACCCGGATGCCCTCATCGGCGAAGACACCGGCGAGGGCATGCCCGGCTTCAGGCTCTTCGGCCGAGGCGAGCTTGGACCGGACCAGGATGGTCACCTCCGTGCCGAGCCGGGCGAAAAGCTGCGCCTGCTCCAGCGCCACATACCCGCCGCCCACCACCAGCATCGAAGCGGGAACGTCCTGCAGCTCCATCGCACTCGTGGACGTCAGATAATCCACCTCGTCCATTCCCGGCACTTCAGGGATCCAGGGGGTGGAGCCGGTCGCGACCAGGTAGTGTTCCGCGCTGACTGTCTCGGTGGTTCCGCCCGGGGCGGTGATGTTCAAAACCGGTGCGGCTACGGTTCCGGCGAACACCGCCGTCCCCCGCTGCAGGTTCCATCCATAGCCCGCGGCGAGATCCACATACTTCTCTGACCGCATGGATTCGACCAGTGAGCGCTTCCCGGCGACCAGTTCGGGCATATCCACCGGCTCTGCGGAGGTGCTGATACCGGGGAACCGTCCGGAAGCATCGAGGGCGACATGGCGGGCTTCCGCGGCGGCCAGCAGGGCCTTGGACGGGATGCAGCCCGTGTTCACGCACGTGCCTCCCACAGTGCTGCGCTCCACCATCAACACCCGCTTGCCACGGCTGGTTGCCCGGATGGCCGCAGCGAAAGCAGCCCCGCCGGAACCGATAATGGCCAGGTCATAATCGAAAGATGCTGCCGACACGAGGGACTCCTGAAGATGGAAGGGAAGCAGCCGCCAGCACACCTGTTGCTCAACCGACCGCCATGTGCAGCCTTCAACCGAAGACCAGCTCTGCATCCCATTCTCAACCTTCCCCTACACTGGAATGTCAAGGAATCGCCGTCCTGGCCGCCTGCTAAGAAATGAGTTCATGATGCGTATCGGTGAGGCCGCGGCAGCGGCAGGGATGACAACCAAGACGCTGCGTTTCTACGAGGACAGCGGGCTTCTCCCGGCAGCGAAAAGATCCTCTAACGGCTACCGGGACTACCATGACGACTCCGTGGCCAGGCTCGAATTCATCCGCCGCGGACGGGCCGCAGGCCTCGCCCTGACCCAAATACGCGAAATTCTTAGCCTCCGTGACACCGGAGAAGCCCCCTGCGCCCACGTCCAAGACCTTCTCTCCAACCAGCTGGCCGAACTGGACCACCAGATTTCTGAACTAATGGCGCTGCGATCCATCGTCGCCGGCCTTCACGCCACTGCCGCGTCCGGGACCGACGCAAGCTGCGATCCCGAACAAATCTGCAGCTACCTCTGACGCACTACTCCGCCAGACGCCAGCTTCCAACAACCGGGACCCCGGGTATCGTCCCAACCCGCGGCAGTGTTTTCACAGACCCAGAAACCACGCCAAGAACCCCTAGACACCCTCACAACATCATCCCCGGACGTCCGACGGGTGGGTACCGTTCGGGCCGTCCTAGTGGGCTCCGATCACGTTGACACAATCA
>NZ_JABTYH010000067.1 GCF_013314975.1 Pseudarthrobacter oxydans
AGTGCCTTCCAAGGATCTTCCAATGAAGTTCCATTGGACGTTTGCTGACTAAAGCGTCTTGGCCAGGTTCAGATGTGAAATCCCGGTTTGGACGTTTTGGACGAGATGGGACTGCATGAAAATTCCAACGAACCTGATTCCGTCGGAACGCTTCTTACCGTGGTAGAAGCCCGCCACATCAGTGGAAAACATCTGCTTGCCGGGGATGTTCTTGATGCCCTGAGCCTCAGCCCAATGCCGGAACATGTCATAGCCAACAGTGACTGTGAGGCAGCCAGACAAGGAGGCAGCTGGATCTTGGATCACGTGACCGGCCTCAAGCATTGCTTCCATGAATTGGAGCGCATGAGAGTTGGCCGTCTTGTTGCCGTCCATAGCAGCCATGACCGCTGCCGTCGGGGCTAGTCCATCGGACCAGAAGGCAGCCATGCCCTCCAGCACCCAGTTCAGAATTCCGCTGCGCTCTGCCAGTACCTTGCCTTCAAGATCGCGATCCATCTTATGTTCCGGATCCATCTCAGTGAAGGAGTGCGGGAAGGGGATGGGCAGGATCTTGATGAATGTTGCTTCATCGCGAGTGTCGAACTTGAGCGCCATGTTGGAAGCAATGAACAGGACGCACTGAGGCTTCCACGGTGATTCCATCTGTCGCATCTGCCGAGTGTTCTGCTCGTCGCCTCCAAGGATGCCCTTCAAGAATCCATCATCGAGCGGCTTCTTGCCTTGCACCTCACTAAAGCCAACAAAGCGCTTGTTGCGGAGGGCGTCTTGGTAGAAGTTTGTGTCTCCGTTGTTCAGCTGAATCGCTTGGTTATTTGGCATAACTGCGTAGGTTTGTCCAAGTCTGTTGAAGACGGACAAGAAGACAGACTTTCCAGAGGCTGGTGCCCCAAGTAGGTTGAACAAGGCACGTGGCTTCTGTTCTGCGCTAAATGCAGCTCCGACTGCCTTTTGAAGCAGCTTCACGGTATCGCCCCCATCGTCAACGATGGATGAGGATAGAAAGCCGCTCCAGGTATCGGCTCTGGCAGACGAATCGTAGTCAGCATCAAAGAATCGGGTGACTGGTCGTGACCCATCATGCGGAAGAAGGCGGACGAATCCGCTCGCGCGGTAGTCGGCAAGGTCGACTACTCCGTTGCGGAGAACAAGCCACTGGCGGTCATCTTGGAAGTGAGAGATGGGAACATCTAGTTCGGTCTTCATTACACGAACAAGTGAACTCATGCCGGCTTCAGAAGCCACACGGTCACGGTAGCGCCTGTGCTTGACGATCTCGCCCTTGTTGTACTCGTTGCGAATCTTTGCGGCTTCTTCCTTGGCCGTCGGCGAACCGTTTGAGGCGGTGTGCGTCGCCATGACTTCGTAATGACCCTTCACGAAGGCAATAGCGGAGGTCATCGCTTCCCAGTAATACTTGGTGACCTTGATAGCCACGTTGTCGCCGTCACAGGGGGCGTGCACCCTGCCGTCCCAGAGGTACCAGCGGTTTTCGGACTCGACGTACGAGAGCCTGTTCTCAAACTTATCCCGGATGGCCCTGGCTGCCGTCAACTCAGTCCGGGGAATGTTGTCCTCGGCTTTGCGGACATTGAAGCTGTCGTAGTCTGCAGCCTGCCCCATTAGGTCAATGAACCAGCGGTCGAGTCGTAGTTCTACGTAAAGGTTTTGGAGTGCTTGTGTTTCGTTCATGTAGGCAATTTCCTTTTGATTGTGAGGCCATTCGACCCCTTTCGTTGAGTTTTTTGATTTGATTTTTGTTTACCTTGGCGCTACACGTGATAAAATTCTTCGTGTAGGTAACCCTTTAGAGATCGCCCCGGCGCTTGTTCCGTCGGGGCTTCTTATTGCACGGCACAGCGGCATTCACTTACGCTTCCCCAGGTCGTCTGCTTCCTAGGCAAGGATGGATTACCCATCCACGTTTCTAGCCTTCCTGGAGCATGCCAACTTCCTCCTCCCTAAGAATTGTGTAATTGGGATAGCAGGGAACCGCTCACGAGGTTTCTGCTTTCTCAAGCTGTTTAATCTCCTCCGTTAGCCGCGCAATCTTGTTTTGCCTTGTGATGATTTCTTCCACATGTGTTCGTGTCAGGCGGTCAAGTGATCGCATTGTTGCCGTTCTGGACTGGCGAAGCAGTTCTAGTCGCTTTCTTGGGCGTCCCGGTTGTCTCTCCATAACACTTCTTTCATTAGTTGTTTCGTTGTTATCCAATTATCTCATGAATTTTTTTGTGATTTGTGTCACATCGTAAATAGGCCAGGGCGTTCCGTCGGTCAAACCTGAAACTCCCATACACTATGAAAGTAGCTGAAAACGCACAAACCCCCGGAATCACAATGATTCCGAGGGATTGATAGGAGATTACATCTTACGGGTTTCGGGCGATATTTACAAAGCGGCCAATCTATCGGCTGTCATGCCAGCGAAAGCAGGCACCACCGAAACCAAAAGTCCCGCCAACCAGACGGCCAGCGGGACTTTCGGTGATTTAGTTAGCGCTTGCCAGCGCCGTTCTTAGTGGGGTCGACAGGCACATATGACTGCCCCGACTTGGGAGTCGGTGGGAGGGTGTTGCCGCGAATGGCGGTACGTTCCTCTCCTGTGCGTCCGCCGCGAGGGCCGACAATCTCGTACTGTCCGGACAGTGGGGCGTCCTGCCCCGGTTTGTAGCTGGGGACCATGATGGTCTCCTCCTTATTGCTAAGCAGCTACTACCGGACGCCCAGCCCTGGACTTGCGCCTGAAGGGGGCGAGCGTTGTAGACTCAAAACCTCTTGACGGAGAAGAATCAAGCCTTGGTAGTGAACTGCACGAATCCCCGTAGCGGTTGCCACCGAGGCTTTTTTCATAACCCGAAGGTCATAGCTAGATACTACATCTAGTGCAGACGCCTCTTTGGAACCCCAAGATGATGTATTACAACTATGTCATTTAATGCACCTTTAATCCACAGGGAGGGGCCTTCGAAATGTCCGGAATTCCGCTGTTTTTGCGGACACAATCCACATCCTGTGGACTACTTAGGCACATTTAACGCCCAGCGTGTCGAGGAAAAGACGGCGTGTCGCATGCCTCGTTTCCCGTGTCGCGGTGCGTCGGGGGTATCGTACGCGACACAAAGAGGCCTACCCGAAGTAAAGTAGTAGAGCTGCCTAAAGTTCTCCATCCGTCAATCTGCCGGCTGCTGAAGCTTTCTCAGTAGGTCACTACGCATAAGCTCGACGGAGTCAGAGCGGAACCGCTGACCGCGCTTGCCCCGGCTGGCGCTGATCTTGTCATAGAACACTTCAATGATGCGTCGCTTGCGCTCCATCGGAACCGCGTTCCAACGCGCCAGGGCTTCGGCCTCAAGCGCCACAAGATCATCCTGCAACTGCTTCATGCCCTTACCCTTCGGCTCCCATCGCAGGCCTTCAAACAGGGAGTCCTTATCCAGTTCAAGGATCTCGGCATTGATCGCCTTCAGCGCTTCCTCATGCTTGGCTTCCTTCTGCGCGAAGACGGAGGGGGACGGCGGCTCTTCCAGCGATAAGGCCTCATCCATCCATTCCCGATGCTTCAGGATCATCGTGGAGCGGTTGGCGGTCAGTCTGGCGAGGTTGCCGGAATCGCCTAGCAGCGTCTCCTGAGCCTCAGGCGATACCAGCGTCAGCAAAAAGTCATTGACCACTACTGCATCCGTCTTCTCCGCGTTCTTAGCGAAAGGTCCACCAATGCTGTTGCCGTCAGCGTCGAAATGTTCCACGGTCTGGCATTTGTACAGGCGTTCGTTGTTCTTGCCTCCTGCGTAGGAGGTCACCATGACCGAATTACACTCGGCGCAACGGAGGATTGAGCTAAGCAGGTGAGAGCCAGGCGGAAGGCTCTTCTTCCCGCGTACTCCGGTCTTCCGCTCGGCAAGGACAACCTGAAGGTGTTCAAACGTCTCTTCGTCCAGGACGGGAGTCCAGTTCACAAGGGTCACCGTCTGACCTTCATAGGTGCGCTTCCCAATCAGTCGTTCGTTTTGAAAAAGTTCTGACAGTCTGCGGTGGTTCCATGGGTTACCACCGCGCCCCTTGCCGCCGTTGAGCCGATTCTTCTCGGACTGCGAGAAGGGAGTACGGAGACCGGTGGCATTCCAGCGCTTGGCAATTTCATTCAGGGAAGCGTCCTTGTTAAGGAAGTCCTTAGCGCCTGTCCGGATAGCTTTGGCCTCGACCTCTTTCAGGGTGCCGTCAAGGTTGTTTCCGAACACAGGACGGGAGAGCCGGGGAAGGCCGCGCTCAAGCTCACCACGGTAGGCAAGCTTCTGGCGCTCCGACTTCTGCCTGCCCTCAATCCGGCTGAGCAGCGAACGAAACCGCGTCATCAACTCAGACGATGCATTCTCCACCGTGATTACTTGCCCGTCACAGGTGTAGCCAGTGCATCCTGCCAGGAGAAAGCGGTCAAGGGCATCATGGTAACCGCGCTCAAGCCGTTCCTGCCGCCAGACAACCACTACTTCAGGGGCATCCGTGAGTAGCTGCTCGAAGTCATGCCTGAGCGCTCCGGTAGTGGCACTGATTGAGTTGTCAGAGTAGATCTTTCCAACCGTCCAGCCTTTGGAGGCGATCAAGGCTTTACACTCCTTGATCTGATTTTCGACGCTATCGCCGGTACCTCTCCGGTCGCTGGACAGTCGTGCGTATATGGCGGCGGTGGTCATGGAATAACGGTAACTCAAACTTGTAGCTCGTTCGATACATCGAGCTGTACCGCACGCAGTTCAACGAGGCCACCGCTGTTGCCCAGGAAGCAGTTCCCGAGCTCTAGG
>NZ_JABTYH010000068.1 GCF_013314975.1 Pseudarthrobacter oxydans
AAAGGGTCGAGGCCCCAACCACCACGGTTGGGGCCTCCCACATTTAACCACCCACCACACAAAAACCGGCCCGGCACCGCTCACAGCCACCACCAAGGCGGCCCCCCAAACAGGCCCCCGGCACACCCCACATCAAGTGAGAGAGCATCCCGGGAAACCCCACATCAAGTGAGAGAGCATCCCGGGAAACCCCGCATCAAGTGAGAGAGCATCCCAGGGGAGGCCTGGAAGCAGGTCCAGGGCGTCCTGCGTCGGCATCAGCCTAGACTTGTAGCCGTGACCTCGAGTTCAAGCAGCCCCCAGGTTCGCCGAGCGACCATCCTGGACGTGGCGGCCGCGGCGGGGGTTTCCCGGCAAACCGTTACCCGTGCCATGAACGACATGCCCGGAATCAGTGCGTCCACGCGTGAGCGCGTCCAGCAGTTGGCGGCAGAACTTGGGTATTCGCCCAGCCGGTTCGCCAAAGGCCTGGTCCAGGGCGCCCGGACATCGCTGGGACTCGCGATTCCTGATCTGACCAACCCCTACTTTCCGGCCTTTGCCTCCAGCGTGGTTGAAGAGGCCACGCAGCGGGGCTGGAACGTGGTGGTTGACGATTTTGGCCATGGGAGCGGAAGCGGGCTGGACGCCGTTGCCCGGCTGGGTCCGCAGGTTGACGCGCTCGTGGGCTATCTGGGCGCCAGCTCAACCGAGGCCCAGTCCATGATGGGCCGCCGGCCAGTGGTTGTCCTCGATTTTCCGTCAGGGCAGGCTGCCGGCCTCATTTCCTTCGACTACGCGTATGCGGCACAACTGGCCCTGGAACGGCTGAAGTCCGTACGGCACCGGCGCATCGCCTACCTGGATGCGGACTTGGAGGGGCCTGCCACCACCCGCGGGTTGGCTGTCGCCGCAGCGGCCGCAGATGCCGGCCTCGAGCTGACGCTCCGCCGGTCAGCCGACTCCGCCTCCGCAGCCCGGGAAGCCGTCCGGTCCATGCTCGAGCACGACGGCAGGATTGACGGGCTCCTTGTGTTCAACGACCTCATGGCGGCAGGGGCACTTAAGGCCTTGCACGACGCCGGCCGCAGGGTTCCGGAGGATTGCGCCGTGATCGGTATGGACGGCATCCCTCTTGGGGAGCTGGTGACGCCGGAGCTGACCACTCTCTCACTTGACCTGCGGGCGGTAGGACGGGCCGCCGTCGACCTCGTGGACAATCTGATCTCCGGCAGGCTCCAGGCTGGAAGCCCGGACAGCGAGCTGGTCCTCAAGCACCAGCTCGTGCTTCGCCAGTCGGCCTGACCCCTACTCAAACCACGGAATAGAAGCTAGGCTTGCATGCAGCACGTGAACGTTCACGTAAGTACCAGACTCCCCGAAGCAAGGAAGCCCATGTCTGTCGAAACACCGTCCGCGCCGGCGGGCAGCAGCCCGCACACCGCTCCCGGCCCAGCCGGCCGGAGCCTGGAGCTTGGCGCCGCGGATATCCAGGATCTCGAATCCCTTGAGCCGGGCCGGGGCGCGCTGCCTGCGCGCGCTTACCTGCACAGCGACGCCCCTCGGCTGTCGCTGAACGGCGAGTGGCAGTTCCGGCTCAGCCCCGGAATTCGGGCAGCGCCCGATGATGGCTGGCAGCTGGGTGCGGCGCTGAACGGGTTCGAGAACCTGCCGGTGCCGTCCAGTTGGCCCATGCACGGACATGGCTCACCGGCCTACACGAACGTCCAGTTCCCCTTTGCGGTGGAACCGCCGCACGTTCCGGAGGCCAACCCCATTGGCGACCACCTGGTGGTGTTTGAGGCCGGACCCGAGTTCTTTCCGCAGGCCCTGCTGCGGTTCGACGGCATCGAGTCCGCCGGAACAGTCTGGCTGAACGGAGTGGAACTCGGAACCACCCGTGGAAGCAGGCTCGCCCACGAATTCGACGTTTCAGGGATCCTGGTGCAGGGGCAAAACACCCTGGCTGTCCGCGTCGCCCAGTTCTCGGCCGCCAGCTACGTCGAGGACCAGGACATGTGGTGGCTCCCCGGCATTTTCCGGGACGTCACATTGCAGGCCAGGCCCGATGCCGGCATTGACGATGTCTTCGTCCACTCCGGCTACGACCACATCACAGGCGAAGGCATCCTCAAGGTGGAGGTGACCCGGGGCGGACAGGCGACTGACGCCGTCGTCCGCGTTCCGGAACTGGGCCTTGACCTGCCCGCCGGCACCGAGGTGCGCGTCCCCGCCGTCGAACCCTGGTCCGCGGAGGTGCCGCGCCTCTACGAGGCGGCCGTCAGCGCCGCCGGTGAGTCCGTGGCACTGCAGATCGGCTTCCGCAGCATCGCCATCGAGGACGCGCAGTTCAAGGTCAACGGGCGGCGGATCCTGCTGCGCGGCGTCAACCGCCACGAGCACCATCCACGCCTTGGCCGGGTGGTTCCCCGCGATGTGGTGGAGGCGGAGCTGCGGCTCATGAAGCAGCACAACATCAACGCAATCCGGACGTCGCACTACCCGCCCCATCCGGAGTTCCTCGCCTTGGCTGACCAGCTTGGCTTCTACGTTGTGCTCGAATGCGACCTGGAAACGCACGGCTTTGAGAGCGCCGGCTGGGCCCAGAACCCCAGTGATGACCCCCAGTGGGAAGCGGCACTTGTAGACCGCATGCGACGCACGGTTGAGCGCGACAAGAACCATCCGGCGGTGATTATGTGGTCGCTTGGCAACGAGGCCGGCACGGGAAGGAACCTCGCGGCCATGTCGCGGTGGACCAAGGACCGGGATCCGTCCCGCCCTGTCCACTACGAAGGAGACTGGTCCTCGGCTCACGTTGACGTCTACTCGCGGATGTACGCAAGCCATGCCGAGACGGCCCTTATCGGGCAGGGAATCGAGCCTGCCCTGGACGACCCCGCCTTGGACGCCCGGCGCCGGGCCATGCCCTTTGTCCTCTGCGAATATGTCCATGCCATGGGTAACGGCCCTGGTGGAATGAGCGAGTACCAGGATCTTTTTGAGAAGTACCCGCGCCTGATGGGAGGCTTCGTGTGGGAGTGGCTGGAGCATGGCATCACTGTCCCGACCACAGCTGGTCTTGAACATTACGGCTACGGCGGCGACTTCGGTGAGGAAGTTCACGACGGCAACTTTGTCACCGACGGGCTTGTTGATGCTGACCGCAGGCCCCGGCCCGGGCTGCTGGACTTCAAGAAGGTGATAGAGCCGCTACGCATCGACGTCGCCCGCGACTGGACCGGCTTCACCCTCCGCAACGGCCAGGACTTCGCGGACACCTCCGCGTTCAGCTTCCGCTACGAAGTGGAGGCCGACGGCGGCGCGCTCGACGGCGGGACGGTGGACGTTGCGCCCGTTGCGCCCGTTGCGCCTCAGTCCGAAACAGTTGTGGAGCTGCCTGGCAGCGTCGCGGCTTTCGCCGCAGGGCTGTCCGACGGCAGGCCCGCAGTGCTCACCGTTCGTGCGGTCCTCGGCGCTGATTCGGCCTGGGCGGATGCGGGACACGAGGTGGCGTGGGGGCAGGCGGTTCGGGAGCCGGCCGCTCCCGTTTCGCCGGCGCCTGTTGAACCCGTCCAGGTGCAGGACAGTGAACTCACGCTCGGGCCGGTTGTCTTCAGCAGAGCCACCGGCATGCCTACCTCGATTGGCGGTGTCCCGGTGGAGAAGCTGGGACTGACCCTGTGGTGGGCTCCTACCGATAACGATCTTGGCCGGGAATGGGGCGGCGCCGACGAGCGGCCGCTGGCCACTCAGTGGAAGGATGCCGGACTCGACCGGCTCCACACCCGGCTGCTGGGCATCTCGGCGGGCCCCGGGCAGGACGGAGGAGAATGCCTGACTGTCCGCACGCGCGTGAGCGCAGCCGACAAACAGTACGGCGTGCTTGTGGACTACACCTGGAGCAGCGACGGGGAAACAGTGGGGCTCCGGACCCAGGTGCGGCGTGATGGCACATGGGTCAACCGCGGCTTTGAGGTCGAATGGGCGCGGATAGGGCTGGAATTTGTCCTGTGTGAGGAGACGGATTCGGTGAGCTGGTTCGGCCAGGGCCCCCACCAGAGCTACCCGGACACCGGGCAGGGGACGCGGGCAGGCTGGTTTTCCCTGCCCCTGGCGGAAATGGATGTGGAGTACGTGCGGCCGCAGGAATGCGGTGCCCGGTCAGGCTCACGGGCCGCTGCACTGCACCTTGGCGGCCGGACGCTTGAGATCTGCGGTGATCCCTTTGCCCTGACAGTGAGGCCCTACAGCCAGGATGTGTTGGACGCAGCGGCCCACCGCCCGGACCTGAAGGCCGACGACCGTACCTACCTGTACGTGGACCACGCGCTGCGGGGGGTGGGGACGGCCGCCTGCGGCCCCGGTGTGCTGGAGCAATACCGCCTCACGCCGCGGGACGCCGACTTTTCGCTGACCCTGAAAGTGCGCAGCTGAGGAGCGCACAACATGTGAGCCAGTCCATACCGCGAAGTGATGGCGCGTAGGCCGGCCAGGATACGCCGTGTGCCCCCAAAAACCCCTACATTGCGAGGTTTTTGGGGGCATGCTGCTCTCCTGCCGCCGGATTTGCGGACCGGCTTGGGGACGTGTATTGTTTTCTGAGTCGCCGCCGCTGAAGCGGAAAAATAGCGGCCAAACTCCCTTACAAACAGCCTGAAAATGGTTCGCCTGCTGGCGCGCCGGATGCGGGTGGGGCCGGTTGAGAGCAGCGTGAATCGCGAAAATGCCGATTTGCAAAGCTCCTCGAAACCG
>NZ_JABTYH010000069.1 GCF_013314975.1 Pseudarthrobacter oxydans
GATAGCACATCCGATGTCTCTGGAGGAACCTTGAGAAGATACGCCGCTATCCCTGCACTTGTTGTGATTCTCGTCTCTGGCTGTGGTGCACCCCAACCCGCGCCGGAAGCTTCGGAGAGCCCCTCATCCAGCGGTTCCTCTCAGAAACCAGAACCCTCGGCCGTCACGCAGACCTCCAAGGCTGTGTTCCAAGTTTCGGAAAAGACGGCGTGTACGCAGCTTCTTGGGACTGATTCTGACGGTCCACTCTTTGGAGTCGTTTCCCTGGTAACGGAACTTGACAGCGAGAGCGATGGGGCTGCTGTGGTCGAAAAAGCCCGCCTCCTTGACGAGGAGGTGTCAGGCATAGGTGAGCATGCTCCGGATAACTTGGTCCCCCTGCTGGCAGCACTTTCCGGCCCTATGGACGACATTATCGGCCTAGCAGACGGGACGCAGACGTCCTCCGATTTGAACTTGCCTGCGTGGAAAGCGGCAGCAACAGAACTCCTGACCCTTTGCGGCCCCTATGACAGGGGGCCAGGTAGTCGGGCTGCTCCAGCACCTACAAAATCTAAAGCAGACGAAATCAGTGCCGCCTACCCCGGCTACCCGCTGATAGTGAATGTTGCATCACTCGACTGGCGAGTGAGGAGCTCCCTGGAAGGGAAACTCGTCAACGGCCAAGTCGTTGCTCTCGCACCGGGGCTTTACACGCCATTCAACCCGAATGTCCGTGACCTTAAGTCCTATTACGAATCCGGCAGTGTCACTGGAGATTCCGCGATGAAGAATGCGGTGCTTCCCAACATGGGTGGCTCGACTTGGTCCGGTGTCCTACCTGGATCGGACGAACCTCAATAGAAATGAGTGCGTCAAAGGCTTGCCCCGCATTGTTGTCGCGCTAGGACTTGCCTCGGCAGCTGCGGCGAGGGCTGCGAAGTGGATATGAAGGGTCACCGGCGGAGTCTATGCGCTTTCCCGCCTGGCAGTTGGCGACTTTAGTGCCCATAGTGTCGGTTAGGCGTTGTCATCGCATTCTCAGAAACGAAGAATTCTGAGCCACACAACGAATCGAGAATATCTGGGCCGATCGCTCATCGGAGTTGTGACTTTCGGCGGTAAATGTTTCCGCGACGACCTCGGCGATGGCCTCCATAATCCGGTGTGGGTTATCCGACCTGGCCAGACGCTTCCGCCAGTACGTCAGCGTGCTCGGACGGAATGCCGTGTCGGTCAGCCCGTACCCGCACACGGCCTTCCAGCGCAGATCGTACGTCAACGCCTCCGCTGTTTCCCGGTCAGAGAGGCCCTGCAACGCCTGCAACACCAGCACCGAACCGATCACCGGCGCCGGAACCGACGGCCGGCCACACCGCGACGGAAACAGATCCTCCAGCATCGAATCCGGAAACAGCCGACCCCGATGTTTGGCCAGAAAAGCGAAGACACTGCCCGGAGCCAGCAACTCCCCGGCCAGCGCCTCCACATCCAAATACCCGCGTTGAGCGTCCTCGCGTCCCTGCATAAGACCAGTCTTAACAACCAGCTACACCAGCCCAGCCGACGCGCCCGACATCCGCCGATTTGTTCAGCAGTCTCCTAGGTCGGGCAGTCCGTTCCCCATGTGGACGTTGCTCATGGGAGGCCCACTCCGTTTCGTCGTCGCAGACTTGGGTAGGCACTTCTGGCACCCAACCTCATGACCACAAGGTCTGAGGTGCGGTCGTACTGATCCTGGCTTGCCGGGATCAGGTGCTCTGCAGTCTTGGCGTCGTGGCAGGCTGTGCAGAGCAGCTGAAGGTTGCCCGGTCGCTGGAGTCGCGTCGATGTGGTCGATCTCCTCGCCGGCGCCACCGCACTTCACACATACCCGGTCCCGTTCGATGACCAGGGCCCGAACGTCGAGGGGTAACCGCCTGGCTTTCGAGTTGTAGCCGCCGGCCAACATATAGGCGAGACGAACCCCAATGGCGTAGCGGACATCAGGATCGGCCTCGAACTTCCCGTTCCGCGACGTCTTCTGCCAATACCGGATCATATTGGCCGTGTCCTGGTACAGCACGCCGCAGTACAACCAGGGCCGGTGTTCCAGATCGTCGGGCAGCGGCTCGATCAGGGGCGTGTGCCTCGACTCATCCGCCGGCGGATACTCGTGGGACAATGTCGCCGGGGTCGTGAAGAGTGCCCACTAACCGTGCGCGCCGTCCACGAGTGGTTAGTCGGGGGAGCGCTGGAACCCGGAACCGCCCGGTCGGTATCGTCAACCGGACCGGCCGATGATGGCCAGAAAACCGGTTGACCCCGGAAAACCTACCGTTTTGGGGTGAAAAACCACCCTCTGCCACCCGTGTACCGACCGCCGGTCGGTACTTTTTATGCCCCGTTTTGCCGCGGATTCTAGGGGTTTTTGGGTGCCCGGAAGGGCGAATACCGACCAGACCGACCGGGGAACAACGTCTCCATAAGAGAACAGTGATGTGTTGTGTTTTGGGAGGGGAAACATCATCACTGTGGCCCTATGTGTATGTGTGTGTTTTAAGGTAGGTAAGTAGGTATAGATAGATAGAAGGGCCCTTTCGCCCTTTGTTTCCGGGCTTCTTGATTCCGAAATTCTCCCTACCACCCGGTCGGTAGTGGTCGGTAGCGGTAGGGAACCCTTTTATGGCCAAAACCAGCCCGGCAACCTCGATGTGGCCATCAGCACTTGGTTCTTGGTGAAGGAGGCACCCCCATACCTGCAAAAAAGAGCACCCGACGGGCCACAGCTACGGGAATCAAGACCAAGACAGCTACGAGTGCTGCTCGCAAGACCACATCAGTCTCCGCTCCCAACTAGGAAGTCCGCTGCTAAAACAGCCAGCCCGGAACCCGCCACACGTTCGACCGCCGCCCGGCGGTCCGGGAGGCACCCCGGTCCGCAGCGACAGTGGCCCTGGACGACGCCAATGAGACCATCCCCCAGGTCAACGACGGTCCCATCCTTGACCGGCCTCCCGCCACCGGTTCGGGCGCCTCGACACCTTTGACCAAAGGGACCATGAACGGGCGGGTTGCCTATGGCCGTAGACCTACGCATGGACTCATGTGGACGGGGAGGTACGTCCGGTCGGCGGTTTAGTTTCGGCGCCGTCCAACGGCCTCTAAGGGTTGCTACTTGAAATCTTCATAGTGCAAAAAGACTCGCAACAAGCGCGTCGCATTGACGGACGCGAGGGCTGAATAACGCCTTTGACCGCCGTCACGGCCGTTGCCGCATAGAGTTCCGTATGCGGCGGCCTCGAGAACGATGGGCTAGAGCGCATGAGGTGCCGATCGAAGGCGTTGTTTCTTGAGAACTGAATAGAGAAGTCTGGTCCGCGGCTTGAGAGTGCCTAATCGGCCTGCGACTCGGGGCCTTACGCAAGAACGCCGCGGTGTTCTGCAGGCGAATGGCCGTGGCCGAGGGTGCGGGTGGAAGGGTGTTTGAACGTTGCCGC
>NZ_JABTYH010000007.1 GCF_013314975.1 Pseudarthrobacter oxydans
TAGGGGCCCGCCGGGCGCGGGCCTAGACTGCTGGTTATGCGGCTTCTCATTGCCGGCGGCGGGGGTTTCCGGGTGCCGCTGATATACCGGGCGCTGGCCTCCGGACGCTTTGCGGGGATGGTCAGCGAGCTGGTGCTGTACGACGTCGACCCCGTCCGCCTCCAGGCCGTCACCGCCGTCCTGCACAGCATGCCGGGCGGTCCGGGTGCCTGGGTTCCGGTGCACGCCACCACCAACCTGCCGCAGGCGCTGGCGGGCACCGGGATGGTGTTCGCGGCCATCCGGCCCGGCGGTACGGCAGGGCGGGTGGCGGACGAAAGGGTGGCGCAGGACCTTGGCCTGCTGGGGCAGGAGACAACCGGCGCGGGCGGGATCTCCTACGCGCTGCGGACGATCCCGCACATGCTCAACCTGGCACGGCTGATGAAGGAGCACTGCCCGGAGGCCTGGCTGGTCAACTTCACCAACCCCGCAGGCATGGTCACCGAGGCGCTGCTCCCCGTGATGGGCAGGAAGGTCGTCGGGATCTGCGACTCGGCCGGCGGCCTGGTGCAGCGGGCGGCGCGGGCGGCCGGGGCACCGCTGCCGGAGGGAAGGCTCGACGGCGTGGGCTACTACGGCCTGAACCACCTGGGCTGGCTGTACCGGCTGGAGTACAACGGGCAGGACCTGCTGCCGCGGCTGCTCGCGGATCCTCTGGCGCTGGCCACGTTCGAGGAGGGCCGTCTGTTCCCCCAGCCGTTCCTGGCGGAGCTCGGCGCGCTGCCCAACGAGTACCTCTATTACTACTACCAGCGGGACGCCGCCCGCGAGGCTATGCGCGCCATGGCCCGGACCCGCGGCGAGACCATCCACAGCCAGCAGGAGGAGCTGTACCCGCGGCTGGCAGGCGCGGGCGCCGATGCGTTCCGGCTCTGGGAGGAAGCGCGCCGGTCCCGCGAGGAGGGCTACCTGGCCGAGGCACGCACCCAGGGCGGGCAGCGGGACGAGGCCGACCTCGCCGGCGGCGGCTACGAGCGGGTGGCCCTCGCGGCCATGCGTGCCCTGTCCGGAGCGGGTGGCACACAGCTGATCCTGAACACCCGCAACTCCCCCGCGCCCGTACCGGACACAGCCGCCGGCCAAACCACGGCCCGGCCGGCCGCCCCTGAACCGGCCATTCCGGGGCTGCCGGCGGACGCCATCGTCGAAGTTCCCTGCACGGTAACGGCCGACGGCGCGCTGCCGCTGCCCCAGCAGGCTCCCCCGGAACCGCAGCTGGGACTGCTCCGGCAGGTCAAGGAGGTGGAGCGGCTGACCGTGCGGGCCGCCGTCGAGGGTGACCGCGAAGCCGCCCTTGCGGCGTTCGCCGGGCATCCGCTGGTGGACTCGGAGGCCCTGGCCCATGCCCTGCTGGGCGGCTACGAGCGGGAGTTCCCCGCGCTCCGGGACCTGTGGCGCCCAGGTGTCAGGTGAGGGAGGAGTAGTGTTTTATCGGATGCGCACTCTACCGGCGCTGCCCGTACACGCCGGTGGCCGGAAGGAGGTCCCGTGGCACTGATCCGCAGGGTTGCTTTGCTCTCCCTCCACACCTCCCCCATGGAGCAGCCCGGTTCCGGTGACGCAGGCGGGATGAACGTGTACATCCGCGAACTGGCATCGGCGCTGGCGGAAGCGGGCGTCGAGGTGGAGATCTTCACCCGGTCCACCTCGGCCAACCAGCCCGCCGTCGAACACCCTGATCCGGGCGTCTGCGTGCACAACGTCCTGGCCGGGCCGCTGAAGAAGATTCCGAAGGAAGAGCTGCCGGGCCTGCTGCACAGCATGGTGGCGGAGATCGAGCAGATCCGCCGCCGGCAGCCGCATGGCCGCTACGACGTCATCCATTCCCACTACTGGGTGTCCGGGATTGCCGGCCTGGAGCTGTCCGAGCTCTGGGGCGTGCCGCTGGTCCATACGATGCACACCATGGCCAAGGTCAAGAACCTGCTGCTGGAGTCCGGTGAACAGCCGGAGCCGCGGCGGCGTGAACTGGGCGAGCACCGCATTGTGGACGGCGCCGCCCGGCTCATCGCCAACACCAGTGCCGAGGCCGCCGAACTGGTCTCGCACTACGGCGCCACGTACGACCGGATCGACATTGCCCCGCCCGGCGTGGACCTGGGCACCTTCACGCCTGCCTTCCGGGCACGGTCCAGGGCGGAGCGGGGCATCAATCCCGGGACGTTCCACCTGGTCTTCGCCGGGCGCATCCAGCGGCTGAAGGGGCCGCAGGTCCTGGTCAAGGCCGCGGCGCTGCTGCGGAAACGCCGCCCGGACATCGATCTCCGGGTCACCATCCTGGGCTCGCTGAGCGGCAACAAGGAGTTCAACCTCCGGCGGCTGGTGTCGGAGGCGGAGATGGACGACGTCCTCACGCAGCTTCCCCCGGTCAAGGCACCTGAGCTTGCGGCCTGGTTCCGCGCGGCGGACGTGGTGGTGATGCCCTCCTTCAGCGAGTCCTTCGGGCTGGTGGCGCTCGAAGCCCAGGCCTGCGGCACGCCGGTGGTGGCCACGCGCGTTGGCGGGCTGTCGCGGGCCATCTTCCACGGCAGGACCGGCCTGCTGGTGGACGGCCACCATGCCGCCGACTGGGCCGACGCGCTCGAGGCCCTGTACGACGACCCCGCCACCCGCGAGGACATGGGACGGGCCGCCGCCATCAGGGCCCAGAACTCGGGATGGGCCCGCACTGCTGCGATCACGCTGGAAAGCTATCACGCCGCCGTCGACAACCATGTGGGGACCCGGCTGGTGCAGGCCTTTCCCGCGTCCTGACAGCCGGCCTGCCCAAATGACGAGAACCTGATCCGCCCACCAGTTCCGCCGAACCATTCCGCCCAGCGAAGGACAACGATGTCTCCCACCCCCAGTGACCTTGAGATTGCCCGAGCGGCACGGATCCGGCCCATCGAGGAGGTTGCGGCGGCTGCGGGCATCAATGCGGACGCCCTCGAGCAGTATGGGCGGTACAAAGCCAAGATCGATCCTGCCCGGCTGCAGGCTCCTGCCCCTGCCGGGAAGGTGGTGCTGGTCTCGGCAATGTCCCCCACGCCGGCCGGCGAGGGAAAGTCCACCACCACCGTGGGGCTCGCCGATTCCCTGGCACGGGCGGGCCACAAGGTGATGATCGCCCTGCGTGAGCCCTCGCTGGGCCCGGTCCTGGGCATGAAGGGCGGCGCCACCGGCGGCGGCTACTCCCAGGTTCTGCCCATGGACGAGATCAACCTCCACTTCACCGGCGACTTCCACGCCGTCACAGCCGCCAACAACGCGCTGATGGCCCTGGTGGACAACCACATCTACCAGGGCAACCAGCTCAACATCGACCCTCGGCGCATGACGTTCAAGCGGGTGCTGGACATGAACGACCGCGCCCTGCGGGAGGTGGTCATCGGTTTGGGCGGGCCCACCCAGGGCGTCCCGCGGCAGGACGGCTTCGACATCACCGTCGCGTCGGAAATCATGGCGGTCTTCTGCCTGGCCATGGACCTGGCCGACCTCCGCTCCCGGCTCGGCCGGATCACGTTCGGCTACACCTTTGACCGGTCACCGGTGACCGTGGCGGACCTCGGTGTGCAGGGGGCGCTCACGCTGCTGCTGAAGGAGGCCGTCAAGCCCAACCTGGTGCAGACCATCGCCGGCACCCCGGCCCTGGTTCACGGCGGCCCGTTCGCCAACATCGCCCACGGCTGCAATTCGCTCATTGCCACCCAGACGGCCCGGCGGCTGGCGGACATTGTGGTCACGGAGGCGGGCTTCGGCGCAGACCTCGGCGCCGAAAAGTTCATGGACATCAAGGCACGGACCGGCGGCCTGGCGCCCTCCGCGGTGGTGGTGGTGGCAACGGTACGGGCCCTGAAAATGCAGGGCGGAGTGGCCAAGGACCAGCTGACCGCACCGAACATCGCCGCGCTGGAAGCCGGCGTGGAGAACCTGCGCCGCCACGTCCGCAACGTCGAGAAGTTCGGGGTGCCGCCCGTGGTGGCCATCAACAGGTTCTCCTCCGACTCCGCCGAGGAGCTCGACTGGCTGCTGGCGTGGTGCGCGGCGGAGGGAGTGCCGGCCGCCGTCGCCGACGTGTGGGGACGCGGCGGCGGTGGTGACGGCGGGGATGACCTTGCGGCCCTTGTGGCGAAGACGGTGGCGGGGCCAAACAATTTCCGGCACCTGTACGCGCTGGGGCTGCCGGTGGAGGACAAGATCCGGACCATCGCCCAGGAAATCTACGGGGCGGACGGGGTGGACTTCTCCGTGCCGGCCCTGAAGCGGCTGGCCGATATCGAGCGGAACGGCTGGGGCGGCCTCCCTGTGTGCATGGCCAAGACCCAGTACTCGTTCACCGACGACGCCTCACGCCTGGGCGCCCCGAAGGGATTCACCATCCACGTCCGCGACCTCCTGCCCAAGACCGGTGCCGGCTTCATTGTGGCCCTGACCGGAGCGGTGATGACCATGCCCGGGCTGCCCGCTGCCCCGGCCGCGATGCGCATGGACGTGGACGGCGACGGCAACCCGGTGGGCCTCGCCTGACCCCTGCGACGCTCTCTCACTTGATGTCGGCTTTCCATCGACGCTCTCTCACCTGATGCGGGCTTTCCGGCGATCCTCTCGCACTTCCCGCGAGTCAGGGACCCGTGCTGAAGGCGCATTTACGGTCACAACGGTCCGCGGCCTCCCGCCCACGCGGCCTCCCCGCTTCACTGAAACAAAGATCACCGCCGTGCTCAGCACCACGAGTCCGCAGACGAACGCCACGGAGGAGGGGTCGGTGGCGAGCAGATCAGGAATGGCACGGCCCGGCACAGTCACTGCGAAGATGAAGGCCACGGCGATGCCGACGTAGCTGCCAATCATGTTTCCCCTATGCGAGGCGATGTTGCCGCGAACGGCACTGACTAGGCCCAGGGTTACGGTCACGATGGTGAAGGCCGAGAGCCCGTGCAGCCAGCTGAAATGCCCGTCCGACACAATCCAGAAACTGCTGAAGCAGACGTAGTACATGGCAGCCACCCAGAAGTAGCCCATGGTGCGGTGGATACGGTCTCGCTGTCGGCGCAGTATCTGCAAGGGCCCGATGGCCAGCACAAAAAGGGCGCCAACCACGTGGCTGGCAAGTAGAACATTCCCAAGCTCCATAGCCTTAGGATAGAGCCACTATCCATGCGTGTACATCAGGATAGCCGGGCCCGAATTTACTATCCATTGACACGGGCAGGTAAGGAGATCGGGATGCAGCTCAATGAACTGAGTCAGCGGTCAGGAGTCACACCTGCAAGCATCAAGTACTACCTGCGCGAGGGTCTGCTGCCGCCAGGTGAGGCCGTTCACGCAACCCGTGCCGAGTATTCAGCCAGGCATCTCGAGCGGCTCGAATTAATCCAGGCGCTCCGCCAGATCATGGGCCTTAACATCGGGCAGATTCGCGGCCTCGTGAAAATGGCCGACGACGGCGTGCCCCGCCTCGATCTCCTTGCTGCGGTCCAGCGGGTGGTTCTGGATCTTGGAAACTACACCACGTCGATCGGCGGGGAAGCGGCAGAGGCGACTGACGCCGTCGTGCGTCTCCGCGGTTGGCCGGATTCCGCAAGTGACGCCCGGAACGCCCTCACTGCCCACCTGGAGCTGATGGCGGGCCTCAAGATTCCTGTATCTGAGACAGTGCTGGATGCGTACAGCAAGGCGATGGACGACGTGGCCGGACTCGACATTGCCGCAACGACCGCCCCGGAGAGCACCGACAGGCTCATCCTCACTGCCGCTGTCGGCATGCATATGCACAGCCAGCTTCTCCTTAAACTCCTGGCACTCGCCCAAGCCAGCCACGCCATCCGCCGTTACCAGCGTTAAAGGAGCGGCGCTCCCCCACCGAAGTGAGAGAGCGCCGCGTGAAAACCTACATCTAGTGAGAGAGGATCGTCCGGAAACCGCAGTTAAGTGAGAGAGCGTCCCGGGGGCAACCGGACCGAAGGCTTAGCGCTCGAGGTCTCCGCGGATAAAGGCTTCCACCTTTTCGCGGGCGAGGTCGTCGTTGAACTGCTCCGGCGGGGACTTCATGAAGTAGCTCGATGCGGAGAGCAGCGGGCCGCCGATGCCGCGGTCCAGGCCGATCTTGGCGGCACGGATCGCGTCGATGATCACGCCGGCGGAGTTCGGGGAATCCCAGACTTCCAGCTTGTACTCAAGTGACACGGGGGCGTCGCCGAAGTTGCGGCCCTCGAGGCGGACGAAGGCCCACTTGCGGTCGTCGAGCCACTGGACGTAGTCGGACGGGCCGATGTGGACGTCCTTGGCGGCCAGTTCGGCCTCGACGTTGGAGGTGACGGCCTGGGTCTTTGAGATCTTCTTGGACTCCAGGCGGTCGCGCTCCAGCATGTTCTTGAAGTCCATGTTGCCGCCGACGTTCAGCTGGTACGTGCGGTCCAGGGTGACGCCGCGGTCTTCGAAGAGCTTAGCCATGACGCGGTGCGTGATAGTGGCGCCGATCTGGCTCTTGATGTCGTCGCCCACGATCGGGACGCCAGCGGCGGTGAACTTGTCAGCCCATTCCTTGGTACCGGCGATGAAGACAGGCAGGGCGTTCACGAAGGCCACGCCGGCGTCAATTGCTGCCTGGGCGTAGAACTCGGCTGCTTCCTGCGATCCGACGGGCAGGTAGCAGACCATCACGTCAACCTTGGCGTCCTTGAGCGCCTGCACAACGTCGACGGGCTCTTCGGTGGACTGCTCGATGGTCTCGAGGTAGTACTTGCCGAGCCCGTCGAGGGTGTGGCCGCGCTGGACGGTGACACCGGTGGGCGGCACGTCGGCGATCTTGATGGTGTTGTTTTCGCTCGCCAGGATGGCATCGGAAAGGTCAACGCCGACCTTCTTGCCATCAACGTCAAACGCGGCGACGAACTCAACGTCGCCCACGTGGTACTGGCCGAACTCAACGTGCATCAGGCCCGGGATCGTGGCCTTGGGGTCGGCATCCTTGTAGTAGTGGACGCCCTGGACCAGCGAAGCGGCGCAGTTGCCTACGCCGACGATTGCAACACGAATCGGATGTGAAGACACGGAACTCCTTTGAGGACAAACGTCAGCCCGCCGGCGTCGCGTCCGGGAGGGGACGACGGCGGCGCGGCAGGCTCTGCGCCAAAACGGCGCCTTTTCATAGTAACCAACAGAGTGGGACGCGGGGTTGTTCCCTTGTCCCACTCTGCGGAATCACCGTAACCGAATCAGGCCGGCTGCTTCCAAAGGTTGATGTCGGATTCCACCGCGAACTCGTCGATGGCGTTCAGCTCATCGGCGGTGAACGCCAGGTTGTTGATGGCGGACAGGGTGTCCTCCAGCTGGGTGACGCTGGACGCGCCCACCAGGGCCGACGTCACGGGCGAACCCTTGGGCTGGTCCCGCAGGATCCATGCAATGGCCATCTGGGCGAGGGACTGTCCGCGCCCGGCGGCGATGGCGTGCAGGCCGCGGATCCGCTCCAGCTTCTCCTCGGTGATCGCATCCTCGGAGAGGAAGCGGGCCTTGGCTGCCCGGGAATCTGCGGGGATGCCGTTGAGGTACCGGTCGGTGAGCATGCCCTGTGCGAGCGGGGAGAAGGCGATGGAGCCTGCCCCCACCTGGTCCAGCGCTTCGTAGAGGTTGGGCGAACCGTTCTCCGTCCACCGGTTGAGCATCGAGTAGCTGGGCTGGTGGATGAGCAGCGGCGTCCCCAGGTCCTTCAGGATGCGCGCGGCCTCAATGGTCTGCTCCGGGGTGTAGGAGGAGATGCCCGCGTACAGTGCCTTGCCTGAACGGACGGCGTAGTCCAGGGCGCCCATGGTCTCTTCCATCGGCGTTTCCGGATCCGGCCTGTGGCTGTAGAAGATGTCCACGTAGTCCAGGCCCATTCGTTGCAGCGACTGGTCCAGGCTGGAGATGAGGTACTTGCGGGAGCCCCACTCACCATACGGGCCGGGCCACATGTAGTAGCCGGCCTTGGTGGAGATGACGAGTTCGTCCCGGTAGGGCCTGAAGTCGTCTTGGAGGTGCCGGCCGAAGTTCGTTTCGGCGGACCCGTCCGGCGGGCCGTAGTTGTTGGCGAGGTCGAAGTGGTTGACGCCGAGGTCGAACGCGCGGCGCAGGATGGCGCGCTGTTCGTCGAAGCGCTTGTCATCGCCGAAGTTGTGCCACAGGCCGAGCGAGATGGCGGGGAGCTTGAGTCCGCTGCGGCCGACGCGGCGGTAGGGCATGGATTCGTAGCGGTCTTCCGCCGCGGAATAAGTCATGTGTTCCATCCTGCCAGCTGTGACCCGCGCAACAGGCCAGGGCGGAAAAGTTACGCCGCGGGCTGACATCAGCCCGCGGCGCAACACTGGCCGAAATGGAGCGTCAGGATTTGACGATTGCCGCACTCCAGGGCGCCAGGGCGAGGGCCTCGCCGTCAAGGCCGGTTCCCTCGTCCGTTGCAAGCAGCACCGTCCCGGAAACGTCCTCCAGCCGCACCTTGGCGTCTGAGAGGTTCAGCAGTACCTCAACGCTTCCGCGACGGAAACGCAGCCAGCCGGCGTCGTCGTCGAACGTCACGTCCGTCTCGGTGAAGCCGAGCCCGGCAAGCTCGGGGTGCCCGCGGCGCAGCGCCGTGAGGGAGCGGTAAAGCTCCAGGAGCCGTGCGTGGTCCCCGGCGGAGGCCTCGTTCCAGTCCAGCTTGGACCGGCGGAAGGTTTCCGGATCCTGGGGGTCGGGCACGACGGCGGGATCCCACCCCATGCGCTCGAACTCCTTGATCCGGCCTTCCGCGGTGGCCTTGCCCAGCTCCGGTTCCGGGTGGGAGGTGAAGAACTGCCAAGGGGTGCTGGCCGCAAACTCCTCGCCCATGAACAGCATGGGCGTGAACGGGGACGTCAGGGTGAGCACGGCGGCCACGGCCAGCTGCCCGTGGGACAGCGACTGCGAGAGCCTGTCCCCCGTGGCGCGGTTGCCGATCTGGTCGTGGTTCTGGTTGCAGACCACCAGCGCCGCAGGGTGCACCAGCGAGGCATTGATAGGCCGGCCGTGGTGCCGGCCGCGGAAGCTGGAGTAGCTGCCGTCGTGAAGGAAGCCGTCCTTCAGGACCTTTGCCAGCACCGCCAGGGACTGGAAGTCCTCGTAGTACCCGGTGGTCTCGCCGCTGACGCTGACATGGACCGCGTGGTGGAAGTCGTCGCTCCACTGCCCGGCCAGCCCGTACCCGTTGACGTCCCGCGGGTACAGCAGGCGGGGGTTGTTCAGGTCCGACTCGGCAATCAGGGTCTTCGGCAGCCCGGTCTCCGCCGAGACGGCGTCGCCCAGGGCGCCGAACTCCTCGAGGATGTGCACGGCGCGCTCGTCCTTCAGCGCGTGCACGGCGTCCAGGCGGAGGCCGTCCACGTGGTAATCCCGGAGCCAGAGGACAAGGTTGTCCAAGATGTATTCCCGCACCACGTCGGAGCCGGGACCGTCCAGGTTCACGGAGTCGCCCCAAGTGTTGGCATCCCCCTGTTTCAGGTACGGGCCGAACTTGGACAGGTAGTTTCCGCTCGGGCCGAGGTGGTTGTACACCACGTCCTGGATGACGCCCAGGCCGGCGGCGTGGGCAGCGTCCACAAAGCGCTGGTAGGCCGCAGGCCCGCCGTAGCCTTCATGGACCGCGTACCACTGGACGCCGTCGTAGCCCCAGTTGTGGGTCCCGTTGAAGCCATTGACCGGGAGCAGCTCGACGAAGTCGATTCCCAGGTCCGCAAGGTAGCCGAGCTTTTCGGCTGCAGCGTCAAGGGTTCCCTCAGGGGTGAAGGTGCCGATGTGGAGTTCGTAGATTACCGAACCCTTCAGCTCCTTGCCCTTCCAGCCGGAGTCCTGCCAGGCGTGGGCTGCGGGGTCGAACGTCCTGGAGAGCTCATGGACGCCGGCGGGCAGGCGGCGCGACCGCGGATCGGGAACTGGGTGACTGTCCCCGTCCAGCAGGTAGCCGTAGTCCACCTCACCGCCAGCCGGAGCGTCCGGGGCTGTCCACCAGCCTTCAGAGCCAGGCGCCGTGTCCTTTCCCACCATGGGATACTGCTGGCCGCCGGCCAGCAGTACCACGGATTTAGCGTCGGGAGCCCAGACGTCGAAGCGCTCGGGCCCGCCATTGACGAGGGTCATGCCTTTTCTCCATCCGCCGGTACGAGCAATGCCACGGGGTAGGTGCCCAGGACGTCGGCCACCGGAACGGAGCCGGGTCCGTAGGCGTTGCCGGTGAGTTCGTCACGCACCGCAACGGGAAGTTCGACGGCGGTGTCCCGCCATCCGCCGTCGGCCGCGAGTCCGGCGGGAAGCCGGGTGGCCAGGGTCAGGGCGCCCAGGGCGCCGTCACCCCCGCGGTGGAATGCGAGGACGTGATCCGCCGCCGGGCCCGTGGCTGTCACGGGGCTGTAGCCCTGGAACAGTTCGGGCCGGTCGCGGCGGAGCCGGAGCGCGCGGGACGTGGCCAGGAGCTTGCTGGGTTCCGTGCCGGCCGCGGGGAGGGTGCCGGCGTCGAGCTTGGCGAGCTCCTGCCGGCGGACTTCAAAGTCCACCGGCCGCCGGTTGTCGGGGTCGGTCAGGGACCGTTCCCAGAACTCGCTGCCCTGGTAAACATCCGGCACGCCGGGCATGGTCAGCTGGACCAGCTTGGCGGACACGGAGTTGGACGCGGCGTAGGAATCGATCCGTGCCACGAAGTCCTCCACCGCTTTGGTGACGCGGCCGTCGTCGAACACTGCGTCCACCGCGGCCTTGACGGAGGATTCGAAGTCCTCGTCGGGGCTGGTCCAGGTGGTGGAGTTGCCGGCTTCCCGGGCAGCCTTCTCGGCGTAGCCCTGCAGGCGTTCCCTGCTTGCGGGCCACGCCCCCACCACAGCCTGCCACAGCAGGTTCTCGTAGGGGCCGTCCGGAATCGGGGCGAGTCCGCGGAGCGTGGCCAAGGTGTCCGCCCACTCCTCCGGCAGCTCGGCGATGACCGAGATCCGGGCCCGGGCGTCCTCGCTACGCTTGGTGTCATGCGTGGACATGGTGGTCATGGACAGGGGAAGTTCCTGTTGGCGCCGGACCATCCGCTGGTGGAACTCAGCCGCGGAAACAGAGAACTCTGTCGGTTCGGCCCCCACCTCTGTCAGGGTGCCCAGGCGGCTGTAGCGGTAGAACGCCGTATCCTCGACGCCCTTTGCCATCACCATGCCGGAGGTCTGCTGGAAGCGGACCGCGATGGGGTTCCCGGGATCAAGGAGCAGCGGCAGCAGGGTGCCCACGGCAACCTCGAGGTCGGGCCGGTGGGCCGCCGCTGATTCGCACGCTTCCTTGAGGATCTCGGCGCCGGTGGGCAGGTATGTCCGGTAGACCGGGAACGCAGCGATGATCTCGGCAATGGCATCTGCGGCCTGCTCCACCGGCAGCCCGTAGGACTCCGGTACCAGGCGGGCCAAGCGCAGGACCTCGGACCGCAGGATGCCGTCCGCAATCATCCGCTTGGTGCCCCTGATCATCTCCGCGTAGTCCGCAGGGGTGCTGGAGCCGCGAAGCTTCGCGTCCAACTCGTCCAGCGCCTGCTGGCCTGCGGGGTCCACGAACACCCGGTCCACGTCCGCGAGGGCGTCGTACCCGGTGGTTCCCTCGGTGGCGAAGTCCTGCGGCAGGGTTTCGCCCGGCTCGAGGATCTTTTCCACCAGGACGTAGGCTCCGCCGCTGAGGTCCTTCAGCCAGCGCAGGTAGCCGGCGGGATCGGCCAGGCCGTCCGGGTGGTCAACCCGCAGGCCGTCCACCAGGCCTTCCTTGAACCAGCGGCCCACCTCGGCATGTGCTTCCTCGAAGACCTTGGGGGTTTCCACCCGGATCCCGGCCAACGTGGTCACTGCGAAGAAGCGCCGGTAGTTCAGTTCGGCGTCCGCCCGGCGCCAGTCCATCAGCTCATAGTGCTGCCGGCTGTGCACCTCCTGGGGGGAGTCGCCCTCTGAGTAGCTTCCCGAAGCGAGCGGGAACCGGTGGTCGTAGTAGCGGAGCTCGCCGTCCTTGATTTCCAGCTTGTCCAGGTCGTCGTCCGAGCCAAGCATGGGCAGCCGGATCTTCCCGCCTGCCAGGTCCCAGTCGACGTCGAAGGCTTCGGCGTAGGGCGAGCCCTGCCCTTCCTTCAGCAGGGACCACCACCAGGGGTTCTGCACGGGCGTCGCTACGCCCACGTGGTTGGGCACGATGTCCACCAGGACACCCATGCCGTGCTCGCGGGCAGCCTTGGACAGGGCCAGCAGGCCCTCGGGGCCGCCCCGCTCCGGGTCCACCGCGGAGGGGTCGGTCACGTCGTAGCCGTGATCCGAGCCCTGCTCCGCGGTGAGGATGGGCGAGAGGTAGACCCAGTCAACGCCGAGGTCCTTGAGGTACGGGACCTTGTCGGCGGCGTCGAACAGGGTGAAGCTGCGGCGGATCTGAAGTCGGTAGGTGGATGCCGGGACCCTCACTTTGCTGTAGCCTTCCGTTCCCCGATCTTGGTGGTCTTGCCGGGCTCGGCCACCATGGGGGTGGTAAGCGATTCGGTCTCGCTGGTGGAGGTCTGCGTCAATGCCGCCAGGGAAGCCGCCACGGAGTGGTCCGGTTCAACTTCCTCGACGGTGTGCGCACGGAGGACCACCAGGGACTTGGCCTCGACGGGCAGCGGCTGGCCGGCAGCGACCGGCTCCGTGTCCGCGTTCTGCCCGGCGGTGTCGATGATGACGTCCCAGGCCGGGGCGTACTCGTCCGAGGGCAGGGTGAACTTGACGGTGTCATCGTGGGCGTTGAAGTACAGCAGGAAGTTCACGTCGGTGATCCTCCGGCCGCGGCTGTCCTTGCCCTGGATGCCGTGCCCGTTCAGGAACACGCCCACGGACCGGCCGAACCCGCTGTCCCAGGCCTCGGGCTTCATGTTCTCGCCCTCCGGGTCCAGCCATACGATGTCCGGCAGCCGTTCGCCTTCCCCACGCAGTACCGGGCGTCCGTCGAAGAAGCGGCTGCGGCGGAAGGTGGGGTGCTTGGCGCGGAGCGCGTTGACGGCCGCGGTGAACTCGATCAGCGGCTGGTCAACGGTGTCCCAGTTGATCCAGGTCAGCTCGGAGTCCTGGCAGTAGCCGTTGTTGTTGCCCTGCTGGGTGCGTCCCATTTCGTCGCCGTGCAGCAGCATGGGTACGCCCTGGGAGAGCAGCAGCGAGGCGATGAAGTTCCGCTGCTGGCGGGCGCGGAGGCCAAGGACTTCGGGATCGTCCGTGGGACCTTCAATGCCGCAGTTCCAGGACCGGTTGTGGGATTCGCCGTCGTTGTTGTCCTCGCCGTTGGCGTCGTTGTGCTTCTCGTTGTAGGACACCAGGTCCGCGAGGGTGAAGCCGTCGTGCGCGGTGACGAAGTTGATGGATGCCACGGGGCGGCGGCCGGAGTGCTCGTACAGGTCCGCGGAACCGGTGATGCGGGAGGCGAATTCGCCCAGGGTGGCGGGCTCGCCGCGCCAGAAGTCGCGCACGGTGTCTCGGTACTTGCCGTTCCATTCGGTCCACTGCGGCGGGAAGTTGCCCACCTGGTAGCCGCCGGGTCCAACGTCCCACGGCTCGGCGATGAGCTTGACCTGGGACACGACCGGGTCCTGCTGGATGAGTTCGAAGAACGTTGACAGCTTGTCCACGTCATAGAACTCGCGGGCCAGGGTGGAGGCGAGGTCGAAGCGGAAGCCGTCCACGTGCATTTCGGACACCCAGTAGCGCAGCGAGTCCATGAGCAGCTGAAGGGAGTGCGGCTGGCGGACGTTCAGGGAGTTGCCGGTGCCGGTGTAGTCCATGTAGTGCTTCTCGTCGCCCTCCATCAACCGGTAGTAGGCGGCGTTGTCGATGCCCTTGAAGGACAGCGTGGGGCCCAGGTGGTTGCCTTCGGCGGTGTGGTTGTACACCACGTCCAGGATGACCTCGATGCCCGCTTTGTGCAGGGAACGGACCATGGCCTTGAAGTCCTGGACCTGCTGGCCGGTGTCCCCGGTGGAGCTGTAGGTGTTCTGCGGCGCAAAGAAGCCGATGGTGTTGTAGCCCCAGTAGTTGTTCAGGCCCTTGTCCTGCAGGGTGCCGTCATTGACGAACTGGTGCACGGGCATCAGCTCGATGGCGGTGACGCCGAGCTTCTGCAGGTGGGAAATGACGGCGGGGTGCGCCACGCCGGCGTAGGTGCCGCGCTGCTCCTCGGGGATTTCCGGGTGCAGCTGGGTGAGGCCCTTGACGTGCGCTTCGTAGATGACGGACTGGTGGTACGGGATCCGGAGGTTCTGGTCGCCGTCCCAGTCGAAGAACGGGTTGATGACCACGCCCATCATCATGTGGCTGGCGGAGTCCTCGTTGTTGATGGAGTCCGGCTCGCCGAGGTTGTACGTGAACAGTGAGGGATCCCAGTCAACCTGGCCGTGGACGGCCTTGGCGTAGGGGTCCAGCAGGAGCTTGTTGGGGTTGAAGCGGTTGCCGGACGCGGGGTCGTACGGTCCGTGGACCCGGTAGCCGTACTTTTGGCCGGGCTGGACCTGCGGGATGTAGCAGTGCCAGACGTAGCCGTCCACCTCGTCCAGCTCGATGCGGGTTTCCTTGCCGTCGTCATCGAAAAGGCAAAGCTCGACTTTTTCTGCTCGTTCGCTGAACAGCGCAAAGTTGGTGCCGGTTCCGTTGTAGGTGGCGCCAAGGGGATAAGCCGATCCAGGCCAGACTTCCATAATGCTCCTCATTGTGATTCGGCAGCAGAAGAGCAGGAGCGCCCTGCTGCCGGTGCGAACTAATGCCTACCGTAACGGTTGGGTGTGACTATTACGTTTCCGCACCCCTGAGTTACTAAGCGTGCTTACTTTACCCCAGATCTGGGGTAGGGAGTCGGCGATACCTCCTGCGGTGACCGGTCCTCCGGCGTTCACGTCCGACGCCGACCGTCCGGCTTTGCCGTGCAGGGCGGCTCCCAGCGCGGCAATGGCGGCCCAGCGCACGTCCGGTTCCATGCCCTCCTTACTGAAGCGTCCGACGTCGTTCCCCGCCTGGGCGAGCAGGGCGCCGATGATGCCGGCCAGGACGTCCCCGCTACCGGCAGTCGCCAGCCAGGGGGTGCCGTCTGCCTGGCTGAACACGTCGCCCGAGGGCGCGGCGACCAGGGTGGTGGCGCCCTTGAGGAGCACGGTGGCGCCGGTCAGTTCCGAGGCGCGGCGTACCGCGGTCAGGGTTCCGGCTTCCACCAGGTCGCGGTCCTCTGATCTGCCCAGGCGTTGCAGCAGCGAGGCCAGCTCTCCGGCGTGGGGGGTAAGGACCACATGCGGGCCGAGGTTTTCGGGAAGAACGGGAAGGGCACCCGCGTCCGCGACGACGGGCAGGCCCGATCCCACGGCGTCGCGCGCCCGCTGGAGCTGCTCGTGGTGTTCGGGACCCATGCCGGAGCCCACCAGCCAGGCCTGCACGCGATTGTCCGCAACAGCTCCGGTACTGCAGACCACCTCAGGGCAGGCCTGCCTCACCAGGTCCGCGACTTGGGGCGGGCCAAGGTAGCGGACCATCCCCACGCCCGCTGCCAGGGCGCCCCGGCAGGCCAGGACGGCGGCACCGGGATAGTCCACGGAGCCCGCAACCACGCCCAGCACGCCGCGGGAGTACTTGTGGGCACGCCGGGGAGGGTGTGGGAGCAGCAGGGCCAGGTCCCCGTCGTCGAGCCGGCGGAGCGAAGGCTGCGGCAGGTGCTCCTCGATACCGATGGGCACCACCAGCACCCGGCCGGCGTAGTCGGCGCCTGGGTCCGTGACCAGGCCGTTCTTGGCACCGCCGAAGGTGACGGTCAGGTCCGCCGGCAGCACCGGCTGGAAGACTTCCCCGGTATCGGCGTCCACACCGCTGGGAAGGTCGCACGCCACCACGAGCGCCTGTCCGCTGCCGCCTGCCAGAAGCTCGGAGACGGCGGCAACCAGCGCGGCAGCGCTCCCCCGCAGCCCGCCTTTGGCGCCTGTGCCCAGCACGGCATCAATGACGACGTCGGCGCGCGCCGCTTCTGCGGCGAGTGCAGCGGGTGCCGCCCCGTCGAGACGGTGCACCCGGCCGCCGGCGCGCTCAAAAGCAGCCAGCGCCTGCGGGTGGGCGCTGTCTCCGGTGAGCACCGCCGTCGTCCGCATGCCGCGTGCCGCCAGGAAGGAGGCGGCGTACAGCCCGTCGCCGCCGTTGTTGCCCTTGCCGGCAAGGACGGAAACACTTGCGCCGTAGATACCCAGGCCTCGGGAACGGCGTTCCCTGATGACGGCGTTGGCCAGGCCGTGGGCTGCGCGCTGCATGAGGACGTCACCCAGTCCGGAGGCGAGGAGTGGTTCCTCAGCCCGGCGGACCTGGGTTCCGGTGTAGGCGCTGATCACGGCGTCAGTTCCCGAGGGGGCCCGGGCAGGTTCAGCCCTCGGCCAGGACGGTGGCCGTGGCGATCCCGCCGTCGTGGCTCATGGAGAGGTGCCAGCGCTTGACGCCTTTGGCCTCGGCCACTGCCAGCACGGTGCCCTTGACCTGCACGGTGGGTCCGTTCTGGTCCAGGCCGATCCAGCAGTCCTGCCAGTTCATGCCGGCGGGTGCACCGAGGACCTTGGCAACAGCTTCCTTGGCGGCAAACCGCGCAGCCAGTGACCGGGTGTTCAGCTCACGCTCGGCGGGAACGAACAGCCTGTCCCGGAGGCCGGGGGTGCGTTCAAGCTGGCGGCCGAACCGCTCGATGTCTACAACGTCTACGCCAATGCCAACAATCATGGCACTACTCTACGTCGACGGTCCCGGCCGGCTGTGCGCAGCACGCGCGTGGCAGCCGGTTGAAACGAAGGAAGCCCCGGGCGCAGGGCCCAGGGCTTCCTTCATGAATCAGTACCAGATCAGGCCGTTACTCGACGGTGACGCTCTTGGCGAGGTTGCGGGGCTGGTCCACATCGTAGCCCTTGGCCTGGGCCAGTTCCGCGGCGAAGATCTGCAGCGGGACGGTGGTCAGCAGGGGCATGAGCAGCGTGGGGGTTTCCGGGACGTAGAAGACGTACTCGGCGTAGGCCTTGACTGCTTCGTCGCCTTCCTCGGCGATGACCAGGGTCCGGGCGCCGCGGGCGCGGACTTCCTGGATGTTGGAGACCACCTTGGCGTGCAGGGAATCCCGGCCGCGCGGGGACGGGACCACCACGAACACCGGCTGGCCTTCATCGATCAGGGCGATCGGGCCGTGCTTGAGCTCGCCGGCGGCGAAGCCCTCGGCGTGGATGTACGCGATTTCCTTCAGCTTCAGCGCACCCTCCAGCGCCACCGGGAATCCCACGTGCCGGCCCAGGAACAGCACCGACTTTTCGTTGGCCATGCTGCGGGCCAGTTCGCGCAAGGGTCCGGCGTTGTCCAGGATTTTCTGGATCTTGGCCGGGATCTTGTTCAGGTCCGCGAGGACGTCCTTGATCTGGCCGGAGAAGATATTTCCGCGCAGCTGTGCCAAATACAGGCCCAGCAGGTACGCGGCGGTGATCTGCGCCAGGAACGCCTTGGTGGAGGCCACCGCGATCTCCGGGCCGGCGTGGGTGTAGAGCACGGCGTCGGATTCACGGGGGATGGTGGAGCCGTTGGTGTTGCAGATGGAGATGGTCTTGGCGCCCTGTTCCCGGGCGTAGCGGACGGCCATCAGGGTGTCCATGGTCTCCCCCGACTGGCTGATGGACACCACCAGGGTGTTCGCGTCCAGGATCGGGTCCCGGTAGCGGAACTCGTGCGCCAGTTCCACCTCGGTGGGGATCCGGCACCAGTTCTCGATCGCGTACTTTGCCACCATGCCCGCGTACGCGGCGGTGCCGCAGGCCAGCACGATGATCTTGTTGACCTGCTTCAGCAGGGCGGGGTCGATCCGGAGCTCGTCCAGGGTCAGCTTGCCGTTGATGTCGGAGCGGCCCAGCAGGGTCTGCGCCACGGCGTCGGGCTGGTCATGGATTTCCTTCTCCATGAAGGAGCTGAAACCGCCCTTTTCCGCCGAGGCCGGGTCCCAGTCCACGTGGTATTCCTTGCCCGCAGCCGGGTTGCCGAAGAAGTCGGTGATCTCCACGGTCTCCGCGGTGATGGTGACGATCTGGTCCTGGCCCAGCTCCACGGCACGGCGGGTGTAGTCGATGAACCCGGACACGTCCGAGCCCAGGAAGTTCTCGCCCTCGCCCAGGCCCACCACGAGGGGTGAGTTGCGGCGGGCGGCCACTACGACGTCGGGCTGGTCGGCGTGGACGGCCAGGAGCGTGAAGGCGCCCTCCAGGCGCTGGCAGGCCAGTTCCATGGCGCGGGTCAGCCGGCCCTCAGCGGTGTCCCCGGCGAGCTTGTTCCGGTAGATATCCGCCAGCAGCGCCGCGGCCACCTCGGTGTCCGTCTCGGACAGGAAGGTCACGCCCTTGTCCAGCAGCTCAAGCTTGAGCTCGGCGAAGTTTTCAATGATGCCGTTGTGGATCACGGCGAGCTTGCCGCCATCGGCCAGGTGCGGGTGCGCGTTGCGGTCCGTCGGCCCGCCGTGCGTGGCCCACCGGGTATGGCCGATCCCCGTCACCGTCTCCGGCAGCGGGTGCGCCTCGAGCTCGGCGATCAGGTTGCTCAGCTTCCCGGACTTCTTCCGCGACTCGATCGCGCCCTTGGACACGACGGCGACCCCGGCGGAGTCGTAGCCCCGGTACTCCAGGCGGCGAAGGCCTTCAAGAACAACATCCAGCGCGCTGTGACCGGCAATTCCACCGTCGACTGAACGGCCCACATATCCCACAATTCCACACATAGGCTCAAGACTATCGGCAGGGGCACCCCAGATCTAAACCGGCAGCGTCCCTGCAGGAGCAGAATATTGCGGCTGCCGCCGCGCGCAGGCCGTGCTCCATTTCGCTATGTGCCGGGCGGGGGGCAGAATCTCTAGAGTGACTTTGCAACGCAACGAGGCGAACGGGGAGGGTGTCTCCCCGTTCGTCGAGCTGGACCGGCAGACCTGGTCCCGGCTCGCAGATGAGATGGAGCAGCCTCTCAACCAAGAGGACATCATCCGTCTCCGTGGCCTCGGGGACCCCCTGGACATGAGGGAGATCCGCGAGGTCTACCTTCCGCTTTCCAGGCTCCTGCACCTGTATGTGGAGGCTGCCGGGCAGCTGCACGCGGCCACCACCACGTTCCTGGGTGAACACACCCAGCGCACGCCGTTCGTGATCGGCGTCGCGGGGTCTGTTGCCGTGGGCAAGTCCACCATTGCCCGTGTGCTGCGTGAAATGCTGCGGCGCTGGCCCGGAACCCCCAATGTGGAACTCATCACCACGGACGGCTTCCTCTACCCCCTGGCTGAGCTCAAGCGGCGCCAGCTGCTGGAGCGCAAGGGTTTCCCGGAGTCCTATGACCGCAGGGCGCTGCTCCGTTTCGTGAGCGAGATCAAAAGCGGCGCCGAGGAAGTGCGCGCCCCCTGGTACTCCCACGTGACGTACGACATCGTTCCGGGCAAGGAGGTGGTGGTCCGCCGGCCTGACGTTTTGATCGTGGAGGGCCTGAACGTGCTGGCTCCGGCGCGTCCGCGGCACGACGGCCGGCAGGGCCTGGCGCTGAGCGACTTCTTCGATTTCTCCATCTACGTGGATGCCAAGACCTCCTACATCGAGGAATGGTACGTGGACCGGTTCCGCAAGCTGCGCAGCACTGCGTTCGCGCAGCCGGAGTCCTACTTCCACCGGTACGCCACCCTGTCCGACGAAGAGGCGGAGACTACGGCGCGGGACATCTGGAAGCGCATCAACGAGCCCAACCTTGAGGAGAACGTCCTTCCCACCCGGGGACGTGCGCAGCTGGTGCTCACCAAGGAGGCGGACCATTCGATCCGCCGCATGCTGCTCCGGAAGGTTTAACACAGGTGTGCCAGGACTGCTCCCCTGTTTCCGGGCAGGCGGCGAGCCGGCGAAGTTTCACGCGCTTCCTCGCTGCGGGCGCCGGACTCACTGTCCTGGCAGCCTGCACACCGGAGGCACCCAGCGCCGTGCCGCCGTCGTCGGCCCCTGCCTCCGCTCCGGCACCTGCCACGGTGGCCGCCACGCCCACCCCGGAAATTACGACGGCGGCGCCCGCCACAGAGGCCGCGGCACCGGCCGCGCCGTCCCCCACGCCGTCGCCCTCGGCTGCGTTGCCGCGGCAGTTCTCCCTCACTGATCCGGCCAGCCCCTGGCTGATCGTGAACAAGCACCGGCCGCTGGTGCCGGCGGATTACCTCCCGGCTGACCTGGTGCGTCCCGCCGTTGCCATGACTGCTTCCGGTGAGGCGTCGTTGTTGAACAGCACGGCGGCGGCTGCTGCGGAAGCAATGTTCGCGGCGGCCGCGCGGGACGGTGTGGCGATGGTCCTGGCCAGCGGATACCGCTCATACACCACCCAGGTGGCCACGTACAACGGGTATGTTGCCGCCCGCGGCCAGGCCGATGCGGACACGGCCAGCGCCAGGCCCGGCTATTCGGAGCACCAGACGGGCTGGGCCTTCGACATTGCCGACGGCAACGGCGCCTGCGGGTTCCAGCCGTGCTTCGCGGACCAGCCCTCGGCCGTCTGGGCCAAGGCGAATGGGCACCGGTTCGGGTTCGTGGTGCGGTACCCGTGGATGTTCCACCGGATCACGGGCTACTACTACGAGCCGTGGCACCTGCGGTACATCGGGGTGGAGGCGGCCACGGACATGGTGAACCGGGGCATCAACACGGTGGAGGAGTATTTCGGCGTGGAGCCGGCTCCGGCGTATCCGTAGGGCTGTGCGCACGCCCCGGCGGTACGATCGGCAGGCTGGCTTAGTTCGCGACACGGACAACTAATTTACTTGGCTGTCACGTTCGGCTCACCCGGGTGCGCTAGCTTGGTCCGTATGTTGACAGGATTCAAGAATTTCATCATGAAGGGCAACGTCGTAGACCTTGCCGTCGCCGTCGTGATGGGTGCCGCTTTTGGCGCTGTCGTGACCTCCATTGTCGAGGGCCTGCTCACACCCCTGATCGGGCTCCTTTTCCAGGCGAAAGGCATCGAGGAGATGCAGTGGGAGGGGTTCCTGTATGGACAGGTCATCTCCTCCATCATCTCGTTCGTGCTGATCGCCGCCGCGATCTACTTCGTGGTCATCATGCCCATGAACCACATGATCGAACGCCGCAACCGCAGGCTGGGAATTAACACCGACGTCAAGGAAGAAGCGGACGAGGATCCGCAGATCGCCCTGCTCACCGAGATCCGGGACGCGCTGAAGAGCCGTTCCTAAACCTTCATCACCGAAAGTGGCCCGTTTCCTTCCCGGAAACGGGCCACTTTTTTGTTTGCTGGTTACTCGCTGACCAGTTCCAGGGCGAGTTCGGCGCGGACCACTTGGGCCAGGTGCTCGGCGATGGAGTGGGCGGTTTCTTCGTCCGCGGCCTCCACCATTACGCGCACTACGGGTTCCGTGCCGGAAGGGCGGAGCAGGACACGACCGGTGTCGCCCAGTGCGGCTTCCGCTGCCGCCACGGCCTGGGCGAGGACCTCGTTGCTTCCCGCCCTGGTGCGGTCCACGCCCTTGACGTTGATGAGGACCTGGGGAAGCTTGGTCATCACCGTGGCGAGTTCCTTGAGCGGCTTTCCGGTCAGGGCGATCTGGGCGGCGAGCTGCAGTCCTGTGAGGACGCCATCGCCGGTGGTGGCGTAGTCGGCGAAGATCACGTGGCCGGACTGCTCGCCGCCAAGGTTGAAGCCGCCGTCGCGCATCTCTTCCAGCACGTAGCGGTCCCCCACTGCCGTTTCGCGGATGGTGATACCGGCCTGGCGGAGGGCGATCTTCAGGCCGAGGTTGCTCATGACGGTGGCCACCAGGACGTCGTCCTTAAGCTTTCCGGACTTTTTCAGGGCAACGGCGAGGATGGCCATGATCTGGTCGCCGTCCACCACGTTGCCCTCGTGGTCCACGGCGAGGCAGCGGTCGGCGTCGCCGTCGTGGGCAATTCCCAGGTTGGCGCCGTACTTCAGCACAGCCTCCTTGAGCGGGCCAAGGTGGGTGGAGCCGACGCCGTCGTTGATGTTGTGGCCGTCCGGTTCAGCCCCGATGACGATGACGTCTGCGCCGGCGTCCTTGAACACCTGGGGCGAGCAGCCGCTGGCGGCACCGTGGGCGCAGTCCAGGACCACCCGGATGCCCTCCAGGTTGTGCGGGATGGTGCCCAGGAGGTGGACGATGTAGCGGTCCTCGGCGTCGGAGAAGCGCTGGATGCGGCCCACGTCCGCGCCGACAGGGCGCACCGCCTCCTTGGACATCTGGGCCTCGATGGCGTCCTCGACGTCATCCGGGAGTTTCTGGCCGCCGCGGGCGAAAAACTTGATGCCGTTGTCCGGCGCGGGGTTGTGGGAGGCGGAGATCATCACGCCGAAATCCGCGTCCAGGTCAGCAACCAGGTAGGCCGCCGCGGGTGTGGGGAGGACGCCGGCGTCGTAGACGTCAATGCCGGAACTGGACAGCCCGGCCTCCACCGCAGCGGCGATGAACTCGCCGCTGGCGCGCGGGTCACGGGCCACCACGGCACGAGGCCGCGTTCCGTTGGAGTTGCGGTCGTGGCCGAGCACGACGGCGGCCGCCTGGGCCAGCTGCATCGCCAGCTCCGCAGTCAACAGACCGTTCGCCAGGCCCCGGACACCATCAGTTCCAAATAATCTAGACACCGGTCAAGTCTAGAGGATGGGCAGCGCAGCACCTGCGTAGCCCGGCAGTCCAGACCGCTTCTACTTGGTGAGTACCTGCGTTCCAGCAAGGGCAATTACTGGGACTACTTGGTTCTTTTCGTTGTTACCTGTCTTTCCCCAAAAGCCTCGCCATGGCTATTTCGGCACCCCTACGATCCAATGCATGACACCTAGCTATGGGGGCTTGGCGCTCGAAATTGTTGTACCGGTCTTTAACGAGGAAGCGGTACTCGAAAACAGCATCACGAGGCTCGCCGAATACTTGACGCACGAAATGCCGTCGACGTGGAAAATAACCATCGCCGATAATGCAAGCACCGATCGGACTCCGGTGATTGCCGCTCGACTCAGCGAGCACATGCCGAATGTTGAGTATCGCCGCCTTGACGTCAAAGGGCGCGGATACGCCCTGAGGGATGCCTGGGGCGCTTCCGACGCGAAGGTCCTTGCCTATCTGGACGTGGACCTTTCCACAGATCTGGCCGCGCTGCTGCCCTTGGTCGCTCCGTTGTTGTCCGGGCATTCCGACATTTCTATTGGCACTCGTCTGGGCCAAAGTTCCCGTGTAAGCAGGGGTCCCAAACGCGAATTCATTTCAAGGTCCTACAACTTCCTTCTCCGGCGGACCATGCAGGTGCGTTTCTCGGATGCCCAGTGCGGCTTCAAAGCGATCCGCGCTGACGTTGCGAAGCGCCTCCTCCCCCATGTGGAGGACAACGGGTGGTTCTTCGATACGGAGCTCCTGATCATTGCAGAGCGCTCCGGACTGCGCATACATGAAATTCCTGTCGATTGGGTGGATGACCCGGACAGCCGTGTTGACATTAAGCAGACCGCTCTCGACGATTTGCGGGGCATGGTGCGTGTCGCCGGTTCCCTGGTGAAAGGGGTAATTCCAGTAGCGGCGATATACGCCGAATTGGGTCGCCGTCCGATAGTGCCGTCGGGCCGACCCAGCTTCTTTGGCCAGGTTCTTCGTTTTGGACTGGTGGGGGCTGTCTCCACGCTTGCTTTCGCCTTGCTTTACCTCATTTTCCAAGGCCCCTTCGGGGCGCAGGAGGCAAACTTCCTGGCCCTGCTTCTGACGGCTGTCGGCAATACTGCCGCCAACCGCAGGTTCACCTTCGGGATAAGTGGCCCTGCGAAGTTGTTCACACAACAGTTTCAGGGCTTGATCGTTTTTCTACTCGCTTGGACCATAACGTCCTCGTCGTTGCTGATTCTCCATGCAGCGAGCCCTGACGCGGCCCCAAATCTGGAACTTTTGACGCTGACAGCCGCCAATATCTTTGCCACTCTGATGCGGTTTGTCCTCCTCCGGCTCTGGGTGTTCCGGGTGCGGCGCATTGACGGTCGTTCCAGAATCTCGGTTTCGTCCAGCCTTGCGCCGACCGGACGCGTCCTGTGAGCGCGGTTCTCGACGGCCCCGCAGCGAAGGATGCAGAGCACCTGGGGGGCATAAGGCCAGGACGCGGGAAAGCAGCCACGCCAGCTCATTACATCTTCTCGCTGGTGTGCAGGTTCGTGCGCGGTCCGGAACAAGACGAACAGTGGGAGCGGCCCGCGCTCTTGGCCCTACTCGGCGGCACAGCCGTGCTGTTCCTGTGGGGACTGGACGCCAACGGATGGGCAAACCCTTACTACTCAGCTGCAGCGCAAGCCGGCTCACAGGATTGGAAGGCATTCTTCTTCGGGTCCTTTGAATGGGGCAACCTCATCACCGTTGACAAGACCCCTCTCAGCATCTGGGTCATGTCTCTCTCCGTGCGGCTCTTTGGCCTCAGCAGCTGGAGCATACTTGTGCCTCAGGCATTGATGGGTGTTACTACCAGCTACTTGATCTACAGGGTAATTCGACGTGGTTTTGGCCCACGAACGGCTCTCTTCGGCGCCGCTGTTTATGCCACAACCCCTGTGGTGGTCCTAATGTCCCGTTTCAACAACCCAGAACCGCTGATGGGGCTTTTAACCGTGGCTTGCGTCCTTGTGACACTCAAAGCCATGGAGTCCGGCCGGCTGCGGACCTTCGCCTTGGCAGGGTTCCTCCTGGGGCTGGCATTCATGGCCAAGCAGGTTCAGGCCCTATTGGTGGTTCCAGCCCTCTGCGCGGCAGTGATGGTGTTCAGCAACGGTCGGCTCTGGCAGCGCACACACCAGCTCTTGATGTCAGCTGGCATGTTCGTTGCAACAGGTGGCGCATGGTTGGTCGCAGCGGATCTAACTCCTGCCGCCGAGCGGCCTTTCATAGGGGGTTCAACAACTAACAGCGCCCTAGAACTCACACTGAACTACAACGGGTTGGCTCGTTTCATTCACATTCCATTGAACGCCGAGGGGGGACGAGCCACGGCGGCGGACGAGACGGCCCCGTACGACGGGGGCATTCGACGCATATTCAACGGCAACTTTGCGCCAGAGATTGGCTGGTTGCTGTTCACCGCTATCGTTTGCTGCCTCATTGTTGTGGTTCTGTTCAGGTCACTCGACTTCTCCAGTCAACAGCGAAATCTTGCAGTGGTTGCATCGGCTTGGTTCGCCACGGTTTTTTTGGTGCTCTGCTTTATGGGCACCATGATTCATACCTATTACACGTACGCGTTGGGCGCGCCGATGGCTCTTATAGTGGCCATAGGATTGTCATGCCTGTGGCATCTTCGTCACCGTCCGGCACTCCGCCTACTTGGCGCTCTGCTTGTCGGCGCATCGACCTACATGGCTTTGAGGGTGATGCAGTATAGCGATCAGTGGCCGACGTGGGTTTACGCTGTCCTGGTGGGGTTGGGCCTGGTAGCAGCTCTCACTTGGTTCTTGCCGACCCGATCTGGTCTTCCCCGTTTCTTTTCTGCAGGTGCCGTCACGCTCTGCCTCCTGTTGGCACCTCTTGCAGTCAATCTATACACCCTGGCTACCCCCCAAAAAGGGACCAATCCGCAGTCCGGGCCGTTGGGCAATGACGCGACCTCGATGTCTCAGCTCATGGTTTCCGTCAAAGCAGGGCAACCTCCCTGGGCGCAGCAAACAGCCATGGGAGCACTGCCTTCTCCTGCGGTCGTTGATCTTCTCCGCAAAGACACCGCCGCCCAGAAGTGGGCGGCTGCCACCTATTCTGCACAGAACGCTGCCCTCTACCAGATCGATTCCGGCCGCCCTGTCATCCCTTTGGGTGGTTGGCTTGGGACCGATCCCGCACCCACTTTGGAACAGTTTCAGCGCCTGGTGTCAGAAGGCCAAATTGGGTACTTTATCTGGCAGCAGGACCTGCTGGACCGTGGAGAACTAAGTTCGGAGACACTCAGCATTACCGAATGGGTCCGCAGCCACTTCAGGAAGCAGGTGGTCGACGGTGTCCAACTCTACGACCTCAGAAATTAGGCGACGGAGATCCCGATCACGAGCCTCTTTCACCGGCGTCGGCGCGGGCTATTGGACCCCCGTAATTAGCTTATGGCGGGGACATCGGCAGGATCCTGTCTGGGAACGTCCGACTTTACTTTCGTTATTAGCTCTTAATGCGGTGCTATACGGCTGGAACTTGGGTACAAACGGTTTCGCGAACAACTACTACAGTGCTGCCGTGCAATCCGGAATGATGGATCCCAAGGCGTTCTTTTTCGGATCCTCCGATTGGGGAAATTCGATTACGGTCGACAAGCCGCCACTAAGCCTCTGGGTCATGGGGCTATCTGTACGGCTATTCGGCTTCAGCCCTACGGCCATCTTGCTACCTCAAGTTGTCATGGGCGTTGGGACAACACTGCTGATCTACTTGATCCTAAGGCGACGCGTCTCGGCTGTGGCTTCACTCTTCGGAGCAGCCGTGTTCTTCACGACACCAATAATCACCCTCATGTCGCGCTACAACAATCCCGATCCCCTCATGTTGCTGCTCATGGTGTCCGCTTTTTGGTGCGTAATGCGCAGCATTGAATCCGGGCAGGGGCGGTTCTTCGTGATAGCTGGAGTCCTTTTAGGGTTGGCCTTCATGACTAAACAACTGCAAGGACTGCTGAATGTTCCCGCCTTGGGTTTGGCCTTTTTACTGTTGAGCCCTCAAATTTGGCCGAAGCGCTTAGCAACGGCAGCGGCGGGCACGGGCGCATTGATAGTCACCGGCGGTTTGTGGATGACAATCGTGGATCAAATTCCCGCGGATGTCCGGCCCTATGTGGGAGGTTCCCCCTCAAACAGCGTGCTTGAACTCACCTTTGCTTATAACGGCGTGGAGAGGATCTCTGGAGGTGAGACAACTCCAAGAGTCATGCAAGCACCCAGCGAGTACAGCTCCGTTGCTAGTGATGCCGGCCTCTTCAGACTGCTGAACGTGAACTACAACCAGGAAGCTACTTGGTTCCTCTTCGTGGGAATTCTGGCGGTATTCATGCTCGCCTTCCGCTGGAAAGACTTCTATAGAACACCTGTACTAAGTGCCTTGTCCTTGGCAGCCGTGGTCTGGATGTGTACTGCATTTGCTCTCCTCAGCTTTATGGGGAACCAAATCCACACTTACTACACAGCCGCGCTTGCACCGCCTCTAGCCATAGTCTTGAGCGTCACTTTGGACAACCTCATCGTCAACCGCAAGTCGGTTCGGCTCCGCATAGTCGGGGCCACGTTAGCCCTCGTGGGCCTACTCACAACCTGGCTGATAATGTCAGGAACCAGTGGCTGGCCCGAGTGGCTTCCCTCTGCTGTCCTCGGAGTTGGAATCACGGCCACCGCCGCGTTGGTCATCGAGCCACCGGCACGCAAGATTGAATCAGCCGCAGCAGGCCTCCTTGCGGTGTCGTTGCTGTTTGGACCAACAGCTACCTCTATTCACAATGTAACGCTCGGATTCAGTGGCTCCAACCCACTCTCGGGGATGGTAACGAAAAACCCAACTGGCATCAGTCACTTCTTGAAGAGGCTAAATGAAAACGATCCGGTGTGGGCCCACGACCTAGTTCTCGGGCGTTTACCAGACAGGCCACTTGTAGATGCCCTGAACGGAACACAGGACTGCACTTGGGCTGCGGCTACTTACGCAGCCCAAACCGCTGCGCGCCTCCAGCTTGAGTCAGTACGGCCTGTCATGCCGATAGGCGGCTTTGCTGGGCACGACCCGTCCCCGACGCTTGAAGAATTTCAGGAAAAAGTCGCGGGCGGAGAAATATGCTACTTCGTCGAACAGGAAGCTTTGATCGAAGTCCAGGCGGCTGAGTGGACGTCCAGTGCCATCTCCCGCTGGGTGCACAGAAACTACTCCCCCGAACGCCTCGGGAACACTACCGTTTATCGGCTTCTCAAAGACTGACAGACAACACGCACAAAAGCCCGCCCCGCCAATGGCGGGACGGGCTTCTGTGTAAGCGGGGGTTAGCGCTTGGAGTACTGCTGAGCCTTGCGGGCCTTCTTGAGACCGGCCTTCTTACGCTCGATAACGCGGGCGTCGCGAGACAGGTAACCGGCCTTCTTCAGGGTGGCGCGGTTGTTCTCGACGTCGATCTCGTTCAGCGAACGGGCGATGCCGAGGCGCAGTGCGCCGGCCTGGCCGGAGATGCCGCCGCCGTGGATGCGGGCGATGACATCGTAGGCGCCTTCGAGATCAAGGATCTTGAAGGGCTCGTTGACGTCCTGCTGGTGCAGCTTGTTCGGGAAGTAGTTGTCCAGCGCACGGCCGTTGATGGTCCACTTACCGGAGCCGGGGACGACGCGAACACGTGCAACGGCTTCCTTGCGGCGGCCAACAGCTGCACCGGCAACGGTCAGGGCCGGGCGCTCCTTCTTCGGCGCAGCGGCGTCAGCAGCTGAGCTTTCAGACGTGTAGCTGGTCAGGGTTTCCTCAGCCTCAACGGCTTCGGTGGTCTCTTCGTTCTGAGCCACGATTCTCCTTGTATAGATAAGTTGTTTGGTGGCCAGGACTACTGGGCGACCTGGGTGATTTCGAAAGTCTTGGGCTGCTGGGCGGCGTGCGGGTGCTCAGCACCGCGGTATACCTTCAGCTTGCCCAGCTGCTGGGCAGCGAGGGAGTTCTTCGGGAGCATGCCCTTGATGGCCTTCTCCACGGCGCGGACCGGGTTGGATTCCAGGAGTTCCGCGTAGTTGACGGAGGTCAGGCCGCCCGGGTAGCCGGAGTGGCGGTATGCGCGCTTCTGCTCCAGCTTGGCGCCGGTGAGGGCAACCTTTTCGGCGTTGATGATGATGACGAAGTCGCCCATGTCCATGTGGGACGCAAAGGTGGCCTTGTGCTTGCCGCGCAGCAGGATTGCGGTCTGGCTCGCGAGACGACCAAGGACAACGTCTGTGGCGTCAATGACGTGCCACTGGCGGTTGATATCGCCGGGCTTCGGGGTGTACGTACGCACGGTGTTTGCCTCGTTCTTGTTCTGGCGTTCTTGTTTAGGTGTCACTAGCTCGTGCACCTACTATCTGCGCGCTACCGGAACAGAGGTGAGGGCTCTATGTAACCAGTCATCCTGTGGTTCCGAATGTGCACGTTGAGTAGTTATCCTGCAACCGGATTCTCAAGCGGGCACGCACCATCGGAATAGGACACGCACAACGACTCCCAAGATTAGCGTGTTAAGGGCTTCAGGGTCAAAATGGGGTAGCCGGAGGTTGCCCAAGTGCCTGCCGGCCTGACGGACGCAGGGGGTCGCGTGGTTGCATCAGGAATGGACGGTTCCGCCGGGTTGCTCCTGGTCGTCTCAGCCACCCTCTTAGGTCTGGCCTTATCTCCTCTTACCGAAAGCGCTATTGCACGGCGGCTTCCGCGGCTGGCCTGTCGTAATACCGCACCCATAAGGATTACGACGGCGGTACTTACCGGCATTCTGTGCGGCGCCTTTACTTGGCGGCTAGGAATGGATCTTTCTCTCCCCGCATTTATTTTTCTGGCGGTCATCGGCGTTCAGCTGTCGCGGATCGATATCGCGCTGCATCTGCTGCCCAACCCGCTCGTACTCATACTTCTCGCCGGCGGCTTCTTTCTCTTGCTAATGCCAGGGCTGCTTAACCTGCAGGCCGATAACCTGCTTCGCTCGGTACTAGGAGCCCTGATTTTGTTTGCCGGTTACCTTATCCTGGGCCTTATCTCCCCCGGCGCCATCGGAATGGGCGACGTAAAGCTCGCTGCGCCAGTGGGCCTGTACCTCGGGTACCTAGGCTGGGGCCAACTGCTGTACGGCGGTCTCCTCTGCTTCATCTTTAACGGCCTTGTTACAGTCGCAGTCCTGAGCAAAAAAGGCCGGAAAGAAGCCACGGAAGTAGCTCACGGGCCCTCCATGCTCGGCGCCTTGGCGGGCACCTTGCTCTTCCTCCGGTAACCGGGCTCTGGGAACCTTTAGGCTTTGCCCCTCCTCACAAACACCGCCCTCCAAGTAGCGGACCCATGTACTCGCATACCTGCCTGAGTACTGTCGCCCACTTTCGAGTACGTACTTTTGGCGCACCTTGAAAAAGTCGAGTACCACTACGCATTGTTGCCCTCACCCCCCGAATGACAATCTCTTATTAGCGAAGTCCAGCCGCTAGGGAATTATGGGGGCAGCTGGAAATTCGTTGAAATCAAACAAATCCAATTTCACCGAATTTAAGGAAATTACAATGACTTCTCTCATGGTCTCAATGACTGCTTTCATCGCCGGTATCAAGGAGCGCTTCGAATCCGAGAAGGGCGCAACTGCGACGGAGTACTCACTGCTGGTAGGACTTATTGCCCTTGTCCTTGTCGCCGGCGTCGGATTCTTCGGCGGAGAGCTGGACAAGTGGTTCAGCACCCTGGGCACCACGGTCGGCACCTGGTAGTCCAAAAGTTCACGGTGTGCCGCGCCATATTGCGCGGCACACCGTACTCATCTCAGCCGAAATTAGTCCAAGGGGTTCCTTTGAAACGCAGGCACAGCAGTCCGCCGGATGAAGAACGAGGTGCGGTGGCCGTCGAATTCGCTCTCATTGCTCCGATCCTCCTCGCTTTGATCATCGCCATCGTTGAGTTCGCAAACGCCTACAACATTCAAGTGTCGGTGACGCAAGCGTCTCGCGAGGCAGCCAGGACTATGGCCATCACGAAGGACTCAGCGCAAGCAACGGCTGCCGGCAAAGCCGGTGCTCCTTCGATTAACACCGGCCTGCTGACGTTCGACTATTCCGCGGCAGGTTGCCCTGCCACCACGCCCGCTCCAAACGCGACTGTCACCGTGACTTACACCGGTACCTCGCTCACGGGGTTTTTCGGGTCCTCATTGACCCTGACAGGTAAAGGAGCCATGCAATGCGGTGGCTAACTTCAAAATATAAGTTTCCTGAGCCAGATGAACAGGGCGCCGCGGGAGTGACAGTTGCTGTCATGATGGTGGTGCTCATTGGAGTTGGTGCCGTAGCCGTCGATGTTGGCCAGATATATGCGGAACGGGCGCAACTTCAGAATGGCGCCGACGCCGGGGCGCTGGCTGTCGCAGAGAGTTGTGACCCCGGGCCTTGCACAACTTCGCTGGCTGGCCCTTTGGCCAACGCCAACTCCAACGACGGTCTAAGTGATGCCACAGTCGACCTTAGTGTCGCCGGGCAGGTGACTGTAACTACGTCAACCAAAAGCGGGTCCTCTAGCTTCCTGACAAAGATGTTTGCCAGTGCCCTCAACGCGGGGCCCGTGACGGTCGGAGCGACCTCAACGGCTGCTTGGGGTTCGCCAGGATCCGGTCCCGCAGCTCTGCCGCTGACCTTCGCGCCGTGTCAGTTCGACGTAGACGGAGCCATCCACACAATCCTCACGCACGGCAGCGAAAGCTGTGTGAGCGACAGTCCTTCGGGAGCGCCAATCCCGGGCGGCTTCGAATGGCTCATCCCGGATTCCGGCGAATGCGAGGCAACCGTGCATCCGGATGACACGACGACAGCCGGTGTTGTAGATCCGTACGCAATATCAAAAACGGGCCTAAGTTTCCCATCGGAATGCAAGGACCTCATACCTACGTACCTGAACCAGGTAATCCTGTTTCCTGTCTTCTCATCCGTCGTAGGAACGGGCGCTAACGCGAAGTATTACATCAAAGGCTATGCAGCCTTCCTGCTCTTGGGCTACAGCTTTCCTGGATCAACTGGGGGCGATCAAACGGGCCTCGGGGGAACGAACCGCGGAGTTCGGGGAAAGTTTGTCAGCTGGGTCGCCGATCCGGCGTTATACGGCGGTGGCGGTTATTCCGGCGGAGGCGCCGAACTGCCACCACACCTCGTGAAGTAGAAATCCACAAAAGGGGAAAGTTATGAAAGCACGCCTACTGGGAGGCATCGCCGCATTGGTTGTCGCAATCATAGGCACTGTCCTTCTCTTCAACTACGTGCAAGGGGCCGATCGCCGGGCTCTTGCCAACACAGAAACGGACGACGTCCTAGTGGTAAAGCAGGAGGTGGCGGCTGGCACTCCGGCCAGCCAACTCGGCCAGTACCTCATCACGAAGACTGTTCCGCGGACAGCGGTGGCCGAAGGCGTTGTTGACGACCTGGGATCTCTTGGCTCGAAAGTAACGGCCGTTGCCCTGCAGCCTGGAGAACAACTGCTCAACAGCCGCATGGTGGACGCAAACGCGTTCCTGGGACCCGCCCGGGTGGAGGTTCCCGAAGGACTACAGGAAATCACAGTTCGCCTCAGCATCGACCGGGTCGTTGGCGGCAAGATACAAGCCGGCGACACAGTGGGGGTCTTCATTTCGCTCGGCGACGCTGGCGGAGCTGAAGCGGAGGGTGGCAGCGGGACTCAGCTGACTTTCCACAAAGTCCTTGTGACGGCGGTCCAGTTCAGCTCAGGCCAGGCAGCGCAGACCCAGGGGGAGGCGACGCAAGCCAGCTCGCAGGGCGCCCTCAATGCAGACAGCCAGGCTAAGCAGACTTCAAGCGACTCCTACCTGATCACATTCGCCAGGAACGCCGTTGATGCTGAAAAACTGGTGTACGCCGCGGAATTCGGGAAGATCTACCTCTCGAAAGAGCCGGCGAGCGCCACCGAGGGCACCAGCGGAGTCGTCAACCAGACAAAGGTATTCCGATGAGCCGCTTCATTTTGATCTCACCCTCCGTAGATTATGAACGCAAAGTTCGGGCTTCCGTAGCCCCCTTGAGTGGATCGCTTCAGTACTTCCAGGCGGCTTACCTGCCCGAATCCCCGGAGGACATCCTTCGGCAGCAAGCCGGCGAACCGCCCGAGGTCCTGATCCTTGGCCCCGGGCTGCCCCAGGATGAGGCACTGAAGTTCGCAGCCATCTTGGACCTGCAGTACCCCGAAATTAGCATTGTTTTGGCTGCGGACGACGACGGCGAGCTGGCACTGAACGCCATGCGTTCCGGCATCCGGGATCTCCTTCCGCCCTCGGCCGACATGGACCAGGTGAGGGCGTTGGTGGAACGCGCAAGCCTTGCTGCGGCTGGTCGTCGACGCGGACTGAGTCCCAACACGGCGGAACGTCCCACTACCGAGGGAGGCCGGGTTATCGCCGTCATGTCGCCCAAGGGTGGCGTTGGCAAAACAACGATCGCCAGCAACCTTGCCATCGGTCTGGGACAAATCGCTCCCATGAGCGTCGTTGTGGTGGATCTGGATCTCCAGTTCGGTGACATCGGCAGTGGTCTCATGTTGGAGCCCGACTTCACTATTACGGACGCAGTTGTTGGCGCGGCGAGCCAAGATGCCATGGTCCTCAAGACTTACCTGACGCTGCACGCCGGCAACATCTACGTCCTCTGTGCCCCCCGCAACCCCATTGATATGGACAGGATTAGCGGCGAACACATCAGTCACCTCTTGCGCCAGCTCCGCGCCGAATTCCAGTACGTAGTGGTGGATACGGCTCCAGGGCTTGGTGAACACGTCCTCGCAACCCTGGAACAAGCAACAGATGCTGTTTGGGTTTGCGGCATGGACATTCCGAGCATTCGGGGTTTGCGAACGGGGTTCCAGATTCTTTCGGAGCTTGACCTGCTCCCAGATCACCGACACGTGATCCTCAACATGGCCGATCGCAAGACCGGCCTCACGGTTCAGGACGTAGAAGCGACAATCGGTGCTCCGGTAGACATAGTCCTTCCCCGTTCCAGGAATGTCCCCTTCTCCACTAACAAAGGCGTTCCCCTACTGCAGGACGGGAGTAGGGACCCGGCAGCGAAAGGCCTCAGGCAGCTGGTGGAGCGCTTCAAACCGAACTGGGAGGCTCCACGCAAGAAGCTGCACAGAAGGGCGGTAGTCCAGTGACTCTCTCACATCGATTCGCGAAGTTGCGCGGCGACGAAATCGGCGGCCTTGAGGTGCCGGCCTCTTCCCCATCACAGCCACAGCCAGCTACACTCGGCGCCATCCAGCAGGCGCAGGCGACGCAGCAGGCTCAGGCCCCCGCTGTGATGGAGGTGACCACCGGAAACGCCAGCGAAGCCTTGTCGGGTTTGAAAGAGCGTGCCAGCCAAGCACTGTACGAACGGCTGGGATCGCGAATCACCGACTCCTCCTTGGACGAAACAGAGCTTCACCAGTTCGTCAAAGACGAACTGAAAGCCGTCGTCGATGAAGAGCAGGTCCCCCTGTCACAGGGCGAGCGCCAGCGGCTAACCCGGGAAATCATCGACGATGTCTTGGGCCATGGGCCGATGCAGCGTTATCTGGACGACCCTACAGTCACGGAAATCATGGTCAATCGGGCTGACCAAATCTATGTGGAGCGTAACGGCCACTTGTTCCTCACGGATACCAAGTTCAGTTCCGAAGAGGCGCTGCGGCGAGTGATCGAACGCATCGTGACGCGCATCGGCCGGCGGATCGACGAGTCGTCGCCGCTCGTGGACGCCCGCCTGCCAGATGGTTCACGCGTGAACGCCATCATTCCGCCCCTGGCCGTCAATGGCGCGTCCCTCACCATCCGAAAATTTGGCAGGGAGGCGCTGACTGTTCAAAAGCTGATCAGCTTTGGCAGCTTGTCCCCTGAGATGGCAGAGCTCTTGCAGGCATGCGTCCTCGCCAAGATGAACATCATCGTGTCAGGCGGTACGGGTACCGGAAAGACGACGATGCTGAACGTTCTCTCATCCTTCATTCCGGCCACGGACCGCATCGTCACCATTGAGGACGCGGTTGAACTGCAACTCCAACAGGACCACGTCGTCAGGTTGGAGAGCCGGCCGGCAAACATCGAAGGCAAGGGCGAAGTTTCCATCCGTGATTTGGTGCGCAACTCTCTTCGCATGAGGCCAGACCGGATCGTTGTTGGTGAAGTCCGCGGTGGTGAGTCTTTGGACATGCTCCAGGCAATGAATACGGGCCACGATGGCTCGATCTCAACCGTCCACGCGAACTCCCCCAGGGATGCAGTGGCCCGGTTGGAGACCTTGGTCCTCATGGCGGGTATGGACCTTCCGCTTCGAGCCATCCGGGAGCAGATCGCATCAGCCGTAAACCTCATCGTGCATATTTCGCGGCTTCGTGACGGATCCCGGCGGGTAACGCACATCACGGAGGTCCAGGGAATGGAGGGAGACATCGTCACGCTTCAGGACGCCTTTGTCTTCGACTACTCGGCCGGCATAGATGCCAACGGACGTTTCCTGGGGAAGCCGATTCCCACGGGGGTGCGGCCACGCTTCACGGACCGTTTTGAGGAGCTCGGCATTAAGATCTCTCCCGCTGTATTCGGCGCTCAAGCGGTCAGGGGACGGTGATGGAAGCTCCCGAAGCCCCAATGCTGATGTTCTTAGTGGGCGTGCTGATGATCCTTACTGCGATGACAGTTCTGTTCGTCGTCGTCCTCAAGCCCGGAAACGCGATCCCCCTCTCGCGGCGTCGGCCGGACGTCGTCTCCGCCAGCTCAAGGCTGACCGTCCTAACCGATTCGGCGGTGGGGGCAATTAACAAGCAGCTGAAGGGAAAAAACGACTTCCTGGTAAGCCGGGAGAAACTCGAGCGGGCAGGCCTCAAAACCCAACCCGCCGACTTCCTGCTCATGATGGGTGCAGGCACGGTCGCTGGCAGCGTCTTCGGATTCCTTTTGGGTGGGCTGTTCTTCGCGATTCTGATGATCGCAGTCGTACCTGCCGGCATGATGGCTTACCTTTCCGTATTGACCTCGCGCCGCAAGAGCAAGTTCGACGAGCAACTCCCCGACACACTGCAAATGCTGACGGGGAGCATGCGGGCAGGGCACAGCCTCATGCGGGCAATTGATGCTTCGGCTCGGGAGACGGATGCTCCAATGTCCGAGGAGCTTAGCCGAATCGTCAACGAAACCAGGATCGGGCGGGACCTTCGGGAGTCCATGATCGACGTCTCCGCACGTACGGGCAGTGAGGACTTTGCATGGATCTCCCAGGCCATCGAGATACATCGGGAAGTGGGCGGTGACCTTGCTGAAGTGCTTGACCACGTGGGTGAGACCATCCGGGATCGGAATCAGATCAGACGCCAGGTCAAAGCCCTCAGCGCAGAAGGAAAGATGTCGGCGGCGGTTCTCATGGGACTCCCGGTGGTGCTTTTCTTCGCTCTGATCCTGATCAACGCGCAGTACGCCAAGACGTTCACTAGCACGGTCCCAGGATTCCTCATGCTTGGCGCCGCAGCTGTGATGCTTACAGCCGGCGGCTTCTGGCTCAGCCGCTTGATCAAACCGAAGTACTAGGAGGGTCGACATGTCACCCATGGCGCTTGGGGCAATTCTGGCCATAATTCTGCCCATCACGTACCTGGTATGGTCCGTCGCGGCAACTGACAGGGTTGCCTTGCGAAACATCCAAGCCAATCTTGGTCAGCGCGCAAGGAATGCGGCGCCGCAGAACCTCGCGGCAGAGTTCGGCGCTATTGCACGCAAAGCCACGCCAGTAGGCTACGTTGCCTGGCTCGACAAGCAGCTGGCGGCCGTAGGCCGACCAAAGGATTGGCCGCTGGAGCGGCTACTGATTGTGAAGCCAACGCTGGCGCTCGGCGCCGGCGTCCTTGGGCTCCTCAACTTCCTCGCCTCACCGGCACCCGCACGCTTTGCAGTTCTTGTCGCGGCGCTGGCGTTCGGGTACTTCGCACCGGACCTACTGGTACGCACCAATGCTGAGAAGCGGAGGGCGAAAATTCGCCAGGAGCTGCCGAATACCCTGGACCAGATGCTGATCTCGGTGCAGGCGGGCCTGGGATTCGAGGCTGCGATGGCCCGCACCGCCCAAAATGGCAGCGGACCGCTGGCGGATGAGATGACCCGCACTTTGCAGGATATGCAGGTGGGACGTTCCCGCAAGGAGGCCTACCTGGCAATGTCTGATCGCGTCGACGTACCCGACCTTCGTTCCTTCATTCGGGCCATTGTCCAAGCCGATGCGTACGGCATTGCCATCGCAAAGGTATTGAAGGTTCAGGCCCACGAGATGAGGCTTAAGCGCCGGCAACGGGCCGAGGAACACGCGATGAAGATTCCAGTGAAGATCCTCTTTCCTCTTATCTTCTTTATTTTTCCGACCCTCTTCATCATCCTGCTGGGGCCGGCCGTCATGAACATCGTCGCCGCCTTTTCCTAGGAGGAATTATGAATCGTCTGACTGTGATCGTGCTCCGGGTGGCCGCGTGGTTCACCCGCCTGAGCGACCAGGAACGCGGCGCCACCGCGACGGAGTACAGCATCCTCACTGGGTTCATAGCAATGGTGATTGTCGCCGGTGTGGGTCTGTTCGGGACCTCACTCAACTTGTTTTTCGGCTTCCTCACCACTGGCGTGAAGACTGCTCTCGGTATCCCATAGTCTTCCCGCCGCAGCGCCGCCAGGCGCCCCACATACCGGACCCCCTCGGCACCCAGAACCGAGGGGGTCCGCTTGTGTGTTCACGGACTTGAGAAATCCAGCGTTAGCGCAGCAAGGACCCAGCAAAAACGCAGGAGAAATACACCGTGTAAAGCCTTTGCGCAGGATGCTCCAAGATCCGGGATTAGTGGCAGATCTGCTTGCTAACTTCGTTTCAGTGCTGGTGCAGGGCCAGCCATCCCCGTCTCGCTCAGGAGTACAAATGCTTTCTCTCATCGCTACCCTTCAGACCCTCGGTTTCAACCTCAAGAACCGACTCAACGAAGAAAAGGGTGCCACCGCCGTTGAATACGGCATCATGGTCGGCCTCATCGCAGTCGTCATCATCGTTGCTGTCAGCACCCTGGGCGGCACCCTCGACGGCTTCTTCGACTCCGTCAACAATGAGCTCGCCCCTGCCGCCCCGGTTGTAGGCGGCTAAATCTTTCGACCCCGGTTCCGGCCCCCCATATCGGAACCGCACCGCCTCAAAGAAGCAGGCACAGAACACGAGTCATCCTAGAGGAGGTGCAGCAGGTGTCACACGATTCGGAACGCGGTGCAGCCGCCGTCGAATTCGCGATCCTGCTGCCCCTCCTCTTGATGCTTGTCCTGGGCACCATCGAATTCGGCCGCGCCTACAACGCCCAGATCACCCTCACCAACGCAGCCCGCGACGGCGTCCGGGTCATGGCCATTGGCAACGATCCCGCTGGAGCCAAGACCGCCGCCCAGAACGCGGCAGCATCCGTCAGCAGCACCATCCCCACCTCGGACATCACGCTCAGCACCAGCGCGTGCAGCACGGGCGCCCAGGTGACCCTCACCATCAAGTACAACCTGGCCACCATCACCGGCATCGCCGGCCCGTTCCCGATGACCGGCAAAGGGGTCATGCTGTGCGGCGGCTGACCCTGGACAAAGCGAACGAAAATGGCGCCGTCAGCGTCATCGTCGCCATCCTCATGGTGACCCTCCTCGGCTTCGTGGCCATCGCCGTGGACGTCGGGGTGATCTACTCGGAGCGCGCACAGCTGCAGAATGGGGCCGACGCCTCCGCTATTGCCCTGGCGCAGAAGTGCGCGCGGAATGCAGCGGATCCGGCGTGTTCCACAACCTCCACTCTCGCCACCAGCCTGGCCAACCAGAACGCGCTGGACGGCATGAGTAAGGTGCACACCATCGAGCTCGATACAACCGCCCGGAAAGTCAGCGTCACCACCTCCGCCAAGGAAGCAGGCGGCCCGGACAACTCCGTCTCCCTCTTCTTCGCGGACGTCCTCGGCGTTCCCACCAAGGAAGTGGGTGCCCGGGGATCGGCCATCTGGGGAAGCCCCCGGGCCGGCCGCACCGCTTTCCCCCTGGCATTCTCCATCTGCCAGGTCAAGGACAACATCGGCGGCGGTCTCCAGCGCCTCCAGGAACACGGAAAGAACGCCAACGCCGACTGCAACTACGGCCCGTCCGGCGCGGCAGTGCAGGGCGGTTTCGGCTGGCTGGTCCAGGACGCCGGAAAGTGCGGCGGCACCATCGACCTCGCCGTCAGCGAGGGCGGCAGCGACCCCGGCAACAACGCGCCGGGCAACTGCGCTACCGAACTCAACCGCTGGGCCAGTGACATCACCGCCGGCCGGGACGTCATCGTGCTCCTCCCGGTGTTCAACAAGGTCACCGGGGCCGGCGCCGGCGCCATCTACGGGCTTGTCTCCTTCGCCGCTTTCAAAGTCACCGGCTGGAAATTCAGCGGAGATTCGTCCCTTCCTTACACCTTCCAGAACAGGGCGTCGACGACGACGGGCGTCACCACCGCCACGGAATGCCGCGGCGAGTGCCGCGGCATCATCGGCAGCTTCGTCAAGTACGTCTCCCTCGCCGACGGCTACACCCTCGGGCCCGTGGACGAATACGGCGCCACCATCGCCCGCCCCACCCTCTAGCCACCACCCCAAATATTCAGGAGCTGAAAGTGAAGTCTCGCCTGCTCGCCGGAACGGCCGCGGTTGCCCTGGCGCTCGTGGGAGCCCTCCTCATCATCTTCTACGCGAACGGCGCCGACCAGCGCGCCCTCGCCTCCACCGAACCCGTGGACGTCCTGGTGGTCAAGACCGCCATTCCGGCAGGCACCCCGGTCAACGACATGGCCGCTTCCCTGGTCATCGAGAAGGTCCCGGCAGCAGGAAAGTCCGACAGCGCCCTCAGCACCCTGGAGGGAAAAGCCAACACCGTCAGCGCAGTGGACCTTGTCCCCGGCGAACAGCTCCTGGCCGAGCGCCTCGTGGCCCCCGAAGTGGTGGAGGACAAGAGCACTACGACCGTCCCGGCAGGTTTTCAGGAGGTCTCGTTCCAGCTGGAGCCGCAAAGGCTAGCGGGAGGACGCATCACCGTCGGCGACCACGTCGGCATTTTCTTGTCCTTTGAAGAGGGTGCTTACAAACCAAAGCTTGAGGATGCAACAACCCAGCTCACACTACGCAAGGTCCTCGTAACTGCGGTTCAGAGGGCAGCGGTCGTAGAAGAACCTGCCGAGGGCGAGGTCAACCCCCAAGACACAACACTCCCTGCAGGCTCGCTCATGTTGACCGTCGCAGTCAACGATGTCGACGCCGGCAAGATCGTTTTCGCCTCCGAGTTCGGCAGGCTGTGGCTCACCAAGGAACCCCTGGACGCCCAGGACAACGGACCCCGGATCGAACGCAAGGAAGTGGTCTACAAGTGAGCCGGTTCGTCCTCCTCTCCCCCAGCGGCGAGTTCGACCAGAAGCTGCGCGCCGCCGTCGCCCACGGCCTCCGCGGCTCCGTCCAGACCATCGCCTCGGACATCCTCCCCGCGGGCCCCGCCGAACTGTTCGCGCTCCTCAACCAGGAGCAGCCCGAAGTCCTGATCATCGGCCCGGATGTTCCCTACGAGGAGGCCCTGCGGTTCGCCAAGGTCTTCGACGTCCAGCTCCCCGGCCTCAGCCTGGTGCTGGTCAGCGACATCGACCCGTCGTTCCTGGTCCACGCCATGCGCGCCGGCATCAGGGACATCCTCAGCCCGCAGGCGGACGCCGCCGAGATCCGTGTGCTGCTGGAGCGCGCCTGCCAGTCTTTCGCCACCCGGCACCGGAGCCCCGAAACACAGGCGGCGGACAACGGCGGCAAGGGCCTGGTCATCGGCGTCTTCTCGCCCAAGGGCGGCGTCGGCAAAACCACACTCGCCACGAACATCGCCATCGGCCTGGGCCAGATCGCCCCCATGAGCGTGGTCATTGTGGACCTGGACCTGCAGTTCGGCGACGTCGCCTCCGGCCTGTACCTCAACCCCGAGCACACGGTCACGGATGCCGTCACCCCCGCCGCTGCCCAGGACTCCCTGGTCCTCAAGGCCTTCCTCACGGTGCACCCCGCCGGGATCTACGCCCTGTGCGCGCCGCCGAACCCGGTGGACGCGGACCACATCACGCCCGACCAGATCACCCACCTGCTGGAACAGCTTGCCCAGGAATTCCAGTACGTCGTCCTGGACACGGCCCCCGGCATGCCCGAAATCGGCCTCGCCGCCATGGAACAGTGCACCGACGTCGTGTGGGTCAGCGCCATGGACATCCCCAGCCTCCGCGGCCTGCGTTCGGGCCTCGAGGTGCTCCGCCAGCTGGAAATCATGCCCGAATCCCGGCACGTGGTCCTGAACATGGCCGACGCCAAGGCCGGCCTCAACGTCCGGGATGTCGAGTCCACCATCGGCGCCCCGGTGGACGTCAGCGTTCCCCGGTCCCGCGCCGTGGCCCTGTCCACCAACCGTGGCATCCCCGTCCTCCAGGAATCCAAAAAGGACCCCGCCGTCAAAAGCCTCCGCCAGCTGGTGGAGCGCTTCAACCCGGCGTGGCGTACCCAGACCCAGCGGAAGCTGCACCGAAGGGTGGTCATCTGATGAAACTCTCCGAACGGATCAGCGCGGTCCAGGACCGCAACCAGTCCGCCGCCAGCAGCGTTGCCGTGCTCGAACCACCGCGTCCCGCGGCGGCCCCGGCCAGAACCCGGGAGGGCGAGCCGCGGCACCTGCCCGCCGCTCCCGCCGTCGTGGTTCCAACGTCCGACGCCGGTGCCTCCCCTGTGCCTTCAGCTCCCTCAGTGCCCAAGGCACAGTCCGTGGATGTCTTCGCCGCCATGAAGCACCGTGCGGCTACCGCGCTTTTTGAGCGGATGGGCGCGCGCTTCAACGACGCAACGGCCACAGAGCACGAGTTGCGGAGCACGGCCAAGGAGGAACTGAGCCGGATCATCGACGCCGAACAGGTTCCGCTGACGCCCGAGGAACGCACCCGGCTTGTCCAGGATATTTCTGACGACGTCCTGGGCTTCGGGCCCCTCCAGCGCCTGCTGGACGATCCCGCCGTCACCGAAATCATGGTCAACCGGATGGACCAGATCTACGTTGAACGCAAGGGCAAGCTGACCCTGACGGAGTCCCGCTTCAGCTCGGAGGACCACCTGCGCAAGGTCATCGAGCGGATCGTCTCCAAGGTGGGCCGCCGCATCGACGAGTCCTCCCCGCTGGTGGACGCCCGCCTCGAGGACGGCTCACGCGTCAACGCGGTCATCCCTCCGCTGGCCGTGGGCGGCTCCTCACTGACCATCCGTAAATTCAGCAAGGTCCCCCTCACTGTCCGCAACCTGATCGACTTCGGCACCCTCACCCCCGAGATGGCCGAGCTGCTCAACGCCTGCGTCAAGGCCAAGCTCAACATCATCGTCTCCGGCGGTACAGGCACCGGCAAGACCACCCTCCTGAACGTCCTGTCCTCCTTCCTGCCCGCGGACGAACGGATCGTGACCATCGAGGACGCCGTGGAACTGCAGATCCAGCAGCAGCACGTGGTCCGGCTCGAAAGCCGCCCGCCGAACACCGAGGGCAAGGGCGAAGTGACCATCCGCGAACTGCTGCGGAACTCGCTGCGCATGCGCCCGGACCGGATTGTGGTGGGCGAGGTCCGCGGCGGGGAATCGCTGGACATGCTCCAGGCCATGAACACCGGCCACGACGGCTCCCTCTCAACGGTCCACTCCAACTCGCCCCGGGACGCGGTGGCCAGGCTCGAAACCCTGGTGCTGATGGCCGGCATGGACCTGCCGCTGCGCGCCATCCGCGAACAGATCGCCTCCGCCGTCAACCTCATCGTCCAGATCTCCCGGCTCCGTGACGGCTCCCGCCGCATCACCCACGTCACCGAAGTCCAGGGCATGGAAGGGGACATCGTCACCCTCCAGGACGCCTTCGTCTTCGACTACTCCGCCGGAGTGGACGCCCACGGCCGCTTCCTCGGCAAGCCCGTGGCCACCGGCATCCGGCCACGCTTCATCGACCGGTTCGAGGACCTGGGCATCCACGTCTCCCCCGGCGTCTTCGCCGGACCCCAGGCGGCGGCGGTCCAGAACCACGGCGGACGGTGACAGACGCCATGATTCTCGCTGCCGGAACCGCCATCCTCCTCACAGCCGTGGCCCTGTTCGGCGCCGCGGTGCTGCTGCCAAGCGCGCCGGACGTGCCCCTGGACCGCCGTCGTCCCTTCGATCCCGAACCTCCCTCTTCCCTGTCGCGTTTGGCGCTCTCCGCCGTCCGGTCCTTCGAGCGGCTCCTCGCCGGCCGGAACATCCCCCTCTTTGCCCGGCCCGAGCTTGAGAACGCCGGGCTCCGGCTCAGCCAGGCCGAGTTCTTCCTGCTGGTGGGAATCGGCGCGGGCGTAGGGATGCTGGTAGGCACCGTCACCGTGGGACCCCTGGTGGGGCTCCTCCTGGCACTGCTGGCACCGATGGCCGGCAAACTCGTCCTGGGATTCCTTGCCGGTAAAAGGCGGGCCACCTTCGACGGCCAGCTGGGCGACACCCTCCAGCTGCTGTCCGGCGGCCTCCGCGCCGGGCACAGCATCCTGCGCGCCATCGATGCTGCGGCGGCAGAATCACAGAAGCCAACGTCGGAGGAAATGCGGCGCGTGATCACGGAGACCAGCCTGGGCAGGGACCTGCTGGCCGCCCTCAACGACACCGCGGACCGGATGAAGAACGAGGATTTCGTCTGGATCTCCCAGGCCATCCAAATCAACCGCGAGGTGGGCGGCAACCTGGCCGACGTCCTGGACCAGGTCAACGAAACCATCCGGGAGCGCGCCGAGATCAAGGGCCACATCAAAGCCCTGGCGGCCGAAGGCAAGTTCTCCGCCTACATCCTCATCGCCATGCCGTTCGGCATCGTGGCCATGCTGCTGGCGGTGAGCCCGAACTACATGAACTCCATGTTCACCCATCCCCTGGGCTGGGCCATGATCGGGGCTTCGTTTGTGCTCATGACCATCGGTGCGCTGTGGATGCGCAAGATCATCGACCTGAAGTTCTGAGGACGCCATGAACCTGACAGTTCTTCTCTCCATCCTGCTGGTCTGCGTCCCCCTGGCCGGGCTGGCATGGTCCGTCCTGACGGTGGACAAGCAGGGCCGCCTGGCAGCCACCGAGCTCCTGGCCCGCGGCGCCGCGACGGTCACTGTCGCAGCCACCGGCAAACCCGGAATGCTTGAAGGCGTCGGCAGGCGCCTCACTCCCCCCGCGTATGTCGCCTTCCTTGACCGGCTGCTTGCCCTCGCCGGCCGGCCGGCCTCAATGCCGCTGGGCAAGGTCCTCGGCTCCAAGCTGGCGATAGGCCTGGCGGGCATCACGGTGGGCATCTACCTGACGGCCATCGGAAGCACACCGCTGATGAAGCTCGCCGGCCTCTTTGTCCTGTTCCTGGGCTACTTCATCCCGGACCTCCTGCTCTACAGCAAGGGGCAGGAACGCCAGAAGGTCATGCAGCTGGAACTGGCCAACACCCTGGACCAGATGCTGATTTCCGTGGAAGCGGGACTCGGCTTCGAAGGCGCCATGGCCCGTGCAGGGGAAAACGGCAAGGGGCCGCTGGCTGAAGAACTGGTCCGGACCCTGCAGGACATGCAGGTGGGCCGCAGCCGGCGTGAGTCCTATACCGCCCTGGCCGAACGGACCAGCATTCCGGAGCTGCGCAGCTTTGTGCAGGCTGTGGTCCAGGCGGACACCTACGGCATTGCCATCAGCCGGGTTCTGCGGGTGCAGGCCAAGGTGATGCGGGTAAAGCGGCGCCAGCGGGCCGAGGAGAAGGCGATGAAACTCCCGGTGATGATCCTGTTTCCGCTGCTTTTCTTCATATTCCCGGTTCTCTTTATCGCCATTCTTGGACCGGCCGTCATTAATACCGTGGTGACTTTCAGCGGACAGTAAAGCCAACGCAGTCCCGGCTGAAAGATCGCTCAAGGTTTCCACAGGATCCCCCGAAATAGGACAACGGAAGAATTTCAGGAAGTAGCCTTGAACAATGCACAGTCAAGATCCCGGCACCAGCCGCGAGGCCGCCGCTGCGGGCTCCCTGCAGCCAGGGATCTCTTCAGCCGCCGGGACTGCGCTGCCACAGGAAGCGGCCGGTCTCTTGCCGCTCGTTGACGCAGCCGTCCTCGAAGAGCTGGAGGACGAGCTGGCCGGCTCCGGCCTCGCCCAGCGGTTCGCCCGCGACTACGCCGCCATGTGGGACCAGCGCTACGCCCGGCTGGCTGCAGCGGTGGACGGACAGGACAGAGCCTCCGCCCTGGACGCCGTCATCAGCCTCAAGATCACGTCCGCCATGGTGGGCGGCCTGCGGCTGGCGAAACTCGCGGAACTGCTGGAGTCCGTGATCCGCCTGGGCGACTTCGGCCAGGGCCGGGCGCTTATGGAACGCGTGGCCCAGGACGGCGGGCAGACGGTCACCGAACTCCAGGCCACCTACATCCTGGAAAACGACTGACCCCGCCTAGTCCTCGAATGGCCTGCTGGGGGCCAGCCGGTAGCCCACGCCGCGGACCGTCTGGAGCCAGCGCGGGGACAGCTGGTCCTCCTTGAGCTTGCGGCGCAGGTTCCCCACATGGACTTCGACGGCGCGCTCGTCCGCTTCGCTGATGTACGTGTCATGCTCGTAGAACTCGCCGCGCACCGCCCGCACCAGGTCAGCCCGGGTGCACACCGCACCGCCGCCCCTTAGCAGCACGTGGAGCAGGTCGAATTCGCTGCGGGTCAGCCCGAGCGGTTCGCCTTTGATCTCCACTGTCCGGGTGCGGTGGTTCAGGGTCAGGCCGTTATGCTGCAGGACGGCCGAATCGTGGCTCCCCGGCGCTGCGGCCGCCGTGGCAGGTACTCCCCATGCCGGCGCGGGCCTCTGGCCGTTGATCTCATGCCTCGGCCGCCGCATCATGGCGGCCACCCGCGCCCGCAGCTCCCTGGGCCGGAAAGGTTTGGCGATGTAATCGTCAGCTCCGGCGTTAAGCGCAGACAACAGGTCCGGCTCCTCTGTCCGGCCGGTCAGCATCACCACGTAGGCGTTGCTGAAGTGGCGGATCCGCCGCAACACTTCAAACCCGTCAATGTCCGGAAGCCCGATATCCAGCGTGACGACGTTGGCCTGCTTGCTGCGGACCACTTCCACGCCGGCACGTCCGTCCACCGCTGTATGCACTTCGAATCCTGCCTGGGTCAGCACTCCCTCAAGGAGGTTGCGTACGTCGGCATCGTCTTCAATTACTACAGCCACACCAAGTTCATCCATTGATATCCCTGTGCCAGGCGGACATGGCCCCCCATCAGCCCAGCGCCAATGCCATACCCGCTCCAACCATTTATACGCTACTAGTAAGCCCGGCTGATCACATCCTTTTCAGCAGTCATTCTGGAAAGTCAATTACTATGACAAGACATGTGGATTATGCGACGAAAGGATGTGCCAAAGAGTGGCCAGCAGGAATTCGAGCGCACGCGCGGACCGGCTGTCCGGTCCAGGCCGCGGGACCCGAATCCAACCGGTGGCTGAGCACCTGTTCCAGCGCGGACCTGCCCGCTTCTTCCGTGGCCTCGGACCACGGGCGCAGGTGGCCCTGTGCCAACTGCCGCTGACGTTGATCGTGGCGGCGCTGGCCGTGGCCACTCCCTTCGCCTGGCCAACCCTGCTGCACAGCCCCGTCTACCTGTCCGGCATCCTCCTTCACGGCGCACTGTTCCTCGGCTGCCTCCTGGTGCCCTGGGAACGCCTGGCCCACCGGCCCTACCTGCTGGTCCCGATCCTGGATTTCCTGGCCATCGGGCTGCTCCGGAACGGCGCCGCGCCGCTGCTCCCGGGACTGGCAGTCCTGGCGGTCTTCCCGGTGATCTGGCTCTCGGCCTCGGGCATGCTGGCCCGGAGCAGCCTGGTCCTGAGTTTCTTCGGCACCATGCTCATCATGGTCCCGTCACTGGCCGGCCGTTTCCCCGCTCTGACCGCCTCAGACATCACCACCGTGATCCTCTTCCCCCTCATGATGCTGTCCGTCTCCCTCGCCATCCGCTTCGCCAGCGTGCACCTTCGGCTCCAGCAGCAGGAACTGGCGCAGAAGGACAGGGAACTGCGGACGCTGCTGCACGAAAGCCGGGAGCGGGAAAAGCTTCTCCAGACGGTCCTGGACGCCACAGACGTGGGCATTGCCGCCGTCGACCGTTCCGGGCAGCTGCTGGTATCCAACAACCGGCAGCGGCATTTCCGCCAGGCAACGGGCGCGGACGACGCCCTGCCGGGACAGGGCCACCAACTGATCTTCGGGCAGGACCGGCGCACCCTGCTGCCGCCCGGGAAACGCCCGATCAGCCGGGCCATCGCCGGGGAGTCCTTCGCGGACTACCTGGTCTGGGCCGGAGAGGGAGCGGACCAGCGCGCCGTGTCCACGGCCGCCAGGCCCCTGGTGGGCGAGGACGGCAGCTTCAACGGCGCGGTAGTGGTGTACACCGACGTCACCGGCTGGGTGGAGGCGCTGGCCGCGAACCAGGAGCTCGTCTCGAATGTGTCCCACGAGTTCAAGACGCCACTCAACTCCATCATCGGCAACATAGACCTCGTGCTGGACGACGCCGGCGCCCTGCCGACGCAGGTGGCCCACCGCCTGCGGGTGGTCCAGCGGAACGCGGAACGGCTGCTGGCCCTCGTGGCGGACCTGACGGCGTCGGCGTCGACTGCCCTGAATGTGCATCCGAAAAGGACGGACCTCGCCAGCCTGGTGGAGACGAGCCTGGGGTCGGCGCAGGCGCAGGCAGAGCGGGCCCACATTCGGCTCAGCGCGGACGTGCCCTCGCCCCTGTGGGCCTACGCGGATCCGCTCCGGATCGGCCAGGCGCTGGACAACCTGGTGTCCAACGCCATCAAGTACTCCCCCGACGGCGGCACGGTGAGCATCAGCGCCCGCGCGGGCAAGGACTGGGTCCAGCTCAGCGTCAGCGATACCGGAATGGGAATGTCCCGGGAGGACAGCGCCCGGGTGTTCAAACGCTTCTTCCGCTCGGAATCCGCCCAGCGCGCTTCAATCTCGGGGGCCGGGCTGGGACTTTCCATCACCAAGATGATCGTGGAGGGACACGGCGGGACCATCAGCTGCGAGAGCGGCCAGGGAAAGGGCAGCACGTTCACGGTGACCCTGCCCGCGGACGGCCCTCCGCCGTCGTTCTAGTTTTCGCGCAGCGCCCTGGTCAGCTCTGCCCGGGCCAGCAACTCGTCGTCGGACGGGTAGGCGACCTCTTCCAGCACCAGCGGGTGCGGCGCGGCGAGGACCGACTTAGCGTCCCGCTTTTTCGCCAGGAGCCGCTCGTGCAGCCAGCCGGGTTCCTCGACGCCCTCCCCCACGTACAGCGCAGACCCGATCAGGGCCCGGACCATGTTGTGGCAGAACGCGTCGGCCTGCACCGTGGCAACAATGACGCCGTCCTCCCCCCGCGCAAACTCAAAACGCTGCAGCTCACGGATGGTGGTGGCGCCCTCCCGGGGCTTGCAGAAGGACAGGAAGTTCTGGAGCCCCAGCAGCTTGGACGCGCCCTCGTTGAGCAGCACAACGTCCAGCGGGTTCTTGTGCCAAAGGGTGAAGTAGCGTTCCAGCGGGTCCCACAGGGCGGGCCCGTCCGCGATTCGGTAGCTGTACCGGCGCCAGAGGGCGGAGAAGCGGGCGTCAAAGCCCGCGGGCGCCAGCGAAATCCGGTGCACCTCAACGGCGCCTGTCAGGTCGCCGAGGATCCGGCTCAAGGCACCCCGGACGCGGCGCAGCATGGCGACGGCGGGATCGAGTTCGTGCCCCCGCGGCAATCCCTGCCACTCGGCTTCCGTCAGGTCCAGGTGGACCACCTGCCCGCGGGCGTGAACGCCGGCGTCCGTGCGCCCGGCCACGGTCACGCGGACAGGGCGCCGGACCAGCAGGTGCAGGGCTTCCTCCAGGACGCCCTGGACGGTCTTCCGGCCCGGCTGCAGCGCCCACCCGCTGAAGGGGCCGCCGTCGTACGACACATCAAGCCGGACACGCAAAAACCCGCCGCCCCCCAATACGGGGGCCGCGGGTTTTTGGTCGTTCATAGACCCAAGTCTATGCGAAGAACATCAGCGAATTACTTCGCGTCCTTTTCCTCGGCTGCGGGAGCCTCGGGTGCTTCCTCGGCGGCCGGAGCCTCTTCGGTTGCAGCTTCTTCAGCGGCAGGTGCCTCAGCAGCTTCTTCAGCGGCGGGAGCCTCAGCGGCCTCAGCCTCGGGAGCCTCTTCTGCAACGGGAGCAGCAGCGGCTTCCTTCTTGTCGGCGTCGCGCTTCGCAGCGGAAGTAGCCTCGGCTACAACGGCCTGCTTGGCGGAAACCGGCTCAAGAACCAGCTCGATGACAGCCATGGGAGCGTTGTCGCCCTTGCGGTTGCCGATCTTGGTGATGCGGGTGTAGCCGCCGTCGCGGTTCTCCACTGCCTGGGCGATGTCGGTGAACAGCTCGTGGACGACGCCCTTGTTGCTGATCAGGCCGAGGACCCGGCGGCGGGAAGCGAGGTCGCCACGCTTGGCGAAGGTGACCAGGCGCTCTGCGTACGGCTTCAGGCGCTTGGCCTTGGTCACCGTGGTGGTGATCCGCTTGTGCTCGAACAGGGATGCTGCCAGGTTCGCGAGCATGAGGCGCTCGTGAGCCGGGCCGCCTCCGAGGCGCGGACCCTTAGTGGGGGTAGGCATAATTGTTTCTCCTCAAATGGAAGCCGTGGGCTGTGCACACCATGGTGCCTGCCCGCCGGCCAAGGTCTGGTTTAGAGTTCGTCGTCGCCGAAGGCGGCGTCGTCCTCTTCGATTGCTGCGGCGCGTGCTGCGAGGTCAAAACCGGGAGGCGAGTCCTTGAGGGACAGGCCCAGTTCAACCAGCTTTGCCTTGACCTCGTCAATGGACTTGGCACCGAAGTTGCGGATGTCCATCAGGTCAGCCTCGGAGCGGGCAACGAGTTCACCCACGGTGTGGATGCCCTCACGCTTGAGGCAGTTGTAGGAACGGACGGTGAGGTCCAGATCCTCGATCGGCAGTGCCATGTCGGCTGCCAGGGCAGCGTCGGTGGGCGACGGGCCGATCTCGATACCTTCAGCTGCGGTGTTCAGCTCACGGGCCAGACCGAACAGTTCCACCAGGGTGGTGCCTGCGGAAGCGACGGCATCGCGCGGGGCGATGGCCTGCTTGGTCTCGACGTCGACAATCAGCTTGTCGAAGTCGGTGCGCTGCTCAACACGGGTTGCTTCCACGCGGAAAGTAACCTTCAGCACCGGCGAGTAGATGGAGTCGACCGGGATACGGCCGATCTCTGCGTCGCCGGACTTGTTCTGAGCTGCCGAAACGTAGCCGCGGCCGCGCTCGATGGTCAGTTCGAGTTCGAACTTGCCCTTCGAGTTCAGCGTGGCGATGTGCAGATCCGGGTTGTGGAATTCGACGCCGGCCGGCGGAGCGATGTCCGCGGCGGTGACGACTCCGGGTCCCTGCTTGCGCAGGTACGCAACAACCGGCTCATCGTGCTCGGAGGAAACCGAGAGGCTCTTGATGTTCAGGATGATCTCAGTGACATCTTCCTTGACACCCGGAACCGTGGTGAACTCGTGCAGCACGCCATCGATCCGGATGCTGGTTACAGCAGCACCGGGGATGGAGGAGAGCAGGGTACGGCGGAGGGAGTTTCCGAGGGTGTAGCCGAAGCCCGGTTCCAGCGGTTCAATGATGAAACGCGAACGGTTTTCGGAGACTACCTCTTCGGAGAGGGTGGGGCGCTGTGCAATGAGCACTTAGGTTTCCTTTCGGCGAGCATCCGCTATATGACGCAACACAGGTGGTGGAAATTCGGTCTGAAGACTTAACGCGCTGGGCTTGCCCGGACCATCAACGGTCCGGGCAAGCTCATGCGGCGTCGGAAGCCTTAGACGCGGCGGCGCTTCGGCGGGCGGCAGCCGTTGTGCGCAGCGGGGGTGACGTCCTGGATGGAGCCAACCTCGAGGCCTGCGGCCTGCAGCGAACGGATCGCGGTCTCGCGTCCGGAACCCGGTCCCTTGACGAAAACGTCAACCTTGCGCATGCCGTGCTCCTGGGCACGCTTGGCAGCAGCTTCGGCAGCCATCTGGGCTGCGAACGGGGTGGACTTACGCGAGCCCTTGAAGCCAACCTCACCTGAGGAGGCCCAAGAGATAACAGCGCCGCTCGGATCCGTGATGGAAACGATGGTGTTGTTGAACGTGCTCTTGATGTGCGCCTGGCCAAGCGCGATATTCTTCTTGTCCTTCTTACGCGGCTTGCGAACCGCGCCACGAGTCTTCGGGGGCATTATTTCTCCTACAGAAAGTTATTGGGGAAAAGTCCGTTAATCCCGAGCGGGATTTTAACGGGCCTTCTTCTTGCCGGCGACGGTGCGCTTCGGGCCCTTGCGGGTACGGGCGTTGGTCTTCGTACGCTGTCCGCGTACGGGCAGGCCCTTGCGGTGGCGCAGGCCTTCGTAGCTGCCGATTTCAACCTTGCGGCGGATATCTGCTGCTACTTCGCGGCGAAGGTCACCCTCAACCTTGTAGTTGCCTTCAATGTAGTCACGCAGCTCAACCAGCTGTGCATCAGTCAGGTCCTTGACGCGAACGTCGGCGCTGATGCCAGTGGCAGCCAGGGTTTCGTGTGCACGGGTCTTGCCCACGCCGTAGATGTAAGTAAGCGCAATTTCCAGCCGCTTTTCGCGGGGAATGTCTACGCCAGCGAGACGAGCCATAGTGGCAGTACTCCTTGAATAAACCGGAGGTCGTAGGCAGTACACCCGCACGTTCCGTGCGGCCCCAGCCTCCGACCGGGGGTTAGCTGTCCGGACTCTTTCGAGCTAAATGTTCCAGATCAGCTTGTGCTGCCTTTATTTACTTGCGTGGGTTAGCAACCCAGGATTTCCCGATGAAGGGAATTAGCCCTGGCGCTGCTTGTGGCGCGGGTTCTCGCAGATCACCATGACCCGGCCATTACGGCGGATCACTTTGCACTTTTCGCAGATCTGCTTGACGCTCGGCTTGACCTTCATGGCATTCCTTTGCGTGTAACAGTTGGTCAACTGGAGCGGCAGCCAGCTCGCACTGGAGCCGCCCAGCAATTTACTTGTAGCGGTAGACGATACGACCACGGGTGAGGTCGTACGGGCTCAGCTCCACCACTACGCGGTCCTCAGGGAGGATTCGGATGTAGTGCTGACGCATCTTTCCAGAGATGTGTGCCAGAACGATGTGCTTGTTGGTGAGCTCAACGCGAAACATCGCGTTAGGCAGCGCCTCGGTCACAACGCCTTCGATCTCAATGACCCCGTCCTTCTTGGCCATACCCTCCGCTAACTGTTGTTGCCGCAGCCCCGCCGGATTGCACCGGACATGGCCACGAACGTTTTGGTTGGATCGATTGCCGGCTCCAGACCCAAAAGGGCGTGGCAGTCCAGACAACCAACAAACAACACTACTCTGTATCGCTGAAAAAGTTAAATCGGCAATGGTAACCTACCGGGCGCCAAACACACCATAATCACCGGCCGGAGTGCTGACGGCTTCCGCGCTGGCCACGCCGTCAAGGATGGCCGAACGTACGACGTCGGCTGCCGCACTCTGGAGGGTAATAAGGCTGATCTGCCGGGCGGCTTCGTCCGAGCGGTCGAGTGCCACGGCCTGGGTAGACAGACAGAAAACCGTGTCTCCGTCAGCCAACGTGTGCGAAGGATTCAGAGCCCTCGCAATACCAGCATGTGATGCAGCTGCAGTCCGCTTGCACTCGGCCACATCAAGGACAGCATTGGTAGCCACCACAACAAGGGTGGTATTGAGGGGTGGCGGGGCCGCACCCCCTGAAGGGGAATCGGGAACCCGGAAGCGCGCGTCTAAGGTGGGCCCACGCGAGCCGGGTTCCCTGGCCGAGCTTGCGAGGTTAGGGGGCTCGTGGGGCGGAACGACCGAGCGCGCGGAGGGTTCGCGATTTCCCGGCGGAGTCAATGGCAGTCCGAGAGCATTGACGACTGCGATCGCCCCTACCACCACGCCGTTCTCCAGCGTCACAGAGGCAGTCCCGACGCCGCCCTTGTACGTGCGGGCCATGACGGCGCCGGTGCCGGCACCCACGTTGCCGCGTCCGACGTCGTGCCCTTCCGTTTGCGCCGCAGCGGCGGCGGTTGCCGCGTACCCCATGTCCGCCGTCGGACGTGCCGAGAAGTCCCCGCCCCTGCCGAGGTCGAAGATTGCGGCTGCCGGCACGATAGGAACCACTCCCCCGGGCACGGCGAACCCGCGGCCGTTCTCCTCGCACCAGCGCTGGGCACCGGCGGCGGAGGCAAGGCCGTAGGCGCTGCCTCCGGTGAGGACAACGGCGTCCACGGCGCTCACGAGCGTGGTGGGATCCAAGGCATCTGTTTCATGGGTGGCAGGTCCGCCGCCCTGGACATCCACGGACCCGCAGGTCCCCGGTGGCGGCAGGACAACCGTGACGCCAGTCAGCCAGCCGTCACCGGACTTCTGCTGGTGCCCCACCCGGACTCCCGGCACGTCAGTGATTGCTCCCATGGCACCCATTCTGCCCTTTTGACCAGCAAACGGATGAATACGGGCGGGTCCCTGCCTTTCAAACAAACTTTGTGCAAGACTGCAGGCAACACAGCGTTAACGGGCAACGAAGCCTCGGATAACAGTCCTTTGGCGAGGACACTTGCGGCTTTCTGCCTACTGACCATGTGGTGAAGTAATGGCTAGACTCCCCCGACCACGGCCGGCCACGAGCAGGCACGAATCCCGTGAGAGACCGCATGACCCGTCAACTCGCACCCCATCCGTCCACCAAGCCCACGAAGCCCGGACCGGCCGCCGCCCCAAAACGCCGGCGCTGGACGCAGAGAACCCGGCGGGACTTTTTCGTGTTCCTTGCCCTCGCTCTGCCCAACCTGGTGCTGATCGCCGTCTTCACGTACCGGCCGCTGGTCAGCAACATCTACTACTCCACGCTGGACTGGACCCTGGGGTCACCGTCAGCCACGGTGGTGGGCATCAACAACTACGTCACCTTCTTCACCAGCGACGACGCCTCCAAGGTACTGGGCACCACGGCGATCTTCACGGTGGTCACCGTGGGTGGATCCATGATCCTGGGACTGCTCATCGCCCTGGCGCTGAATGCGAAAGTCCGGGGAACCACGTTCGCCCGCTCGGCGGTGTTCGCCCCCTACGTCCTGTCCGGCGTCGGCGTGGGCCTGGTGTGGCTCTTCATCTTCGATCCCGGCTACGGCGTCCTCGCCTGGCTGCTCCGGGGCATCGGCCAGCAAAGCCCGCAGTGGATCAACGACCCCCAGCTTTCCCTGGTCATGGTCATCCTGGTGTACGTCTGGAAAAACCTGGGGTACTGCGCGGTGGTGTACCTGGCAGGGCTCCAGTCCCTGCCGCAGGATGTCATGGAGGCAGCCTCCCTGGACGGCGCCAACGGATTCCGGCGGTTCATCACCATGTCCCTGCCGCTCCTGTCCCCCACCACGTTCTTCCTGCTGATCACCAGCTTGCTCAGTTCACTGCAGGCCTTTGACCTGATCAGGATCATGACGCCGCTGGGAACCGGCACCAGCACCCTGATCTACGAGGCCTACCTCCAGGCCTTCGGCGCCTTCAACCGGGCCGGCTATTCCGCGGCCATCTCGGTGATCCTGTTCGCGATCCTCCTGGTGATCACCGTGTTCCAACTTCGGTTCGTGGAACGGAAGGTGCACTACTCGTGAGCTCCCTGTCACCGGTCAACCCGGACCCCACAGCCCCGCCCACGCAGGCCCCGGACCCCGTGATCCCGCGGGACCGGCCATTCTCCCGGCGGAACCTGGTGCAGGCCGTCCTGGGCGGGTACGTCCCCCTGATCCTGGCAACCCTGGTGGTGTTCCTGCCGCTGCTGTGGATGGTGCTCAGCTCGTTCAAGCAGCCCGGTGAAATCATCACCATGGATCTGGAGATCCTGCCGGAAGGCCTCAACCTGCAGAACTACCAGATCGCCATGACCACCGTGCCCTTCGGCCAGTTCTTCCTTAACAGCGCGATCGTCACGGCCGCGGGCGCCAGCGTCAAGGTGGTCCTTGCCATCCTCACGGCCTATGCCCTGGTGTTCGTCCGGTTCCCGTTCAAGAACGTCATTTTCATGCTCATCCTGGTGGCCCTGATGGTGCCGCCCCAAGTGTCCATCCTGCCCAACTACATCCTGATTTCGGGGATGGGCGGGAAAAACACCCTGTGGGGCATCATCCTGCCGGGCCTCGGAACCGCCTTCGGCACCTTCCTCCTGCGGCAGCACTTCCTCACCCTGCCCAACTCCATCCTCGAGTCCGCGGAAATCGATGGCGCAGGCCACTGGCGACGGCTGTGGCGCATCGTGGTTCCCATCTCCGTTCCCTCCATCGCCACGGTGGCGCTGGTGACCATCGTCAGCGAGTGGAACGAGTACATCTGGCCGCTGATCATCACGGACCGTCCCGACACCATGACCCTGCCGGTGGGCCTGACGCTGCTCCAGAACTCCGAGAGCAACGCCTCCGGTTGGGGCATCCTCATGGCCGGTGCCGTCCTGGTGATCGTCCCCATCCTGATCGTCTTCGCAGCCCTCCAGCGTTACATCGTCGCCGGGCTCACCCAGGGCAGCGTCACCGGGTAAGCCCGTGCCGCCGTCGTTCATCACAGAAGAAGCACCCAACTCCTCAATGTGGTACCCAACGAAAGGACCTGCAATGACACAGCACCTCGATCGGAGGCACTTCCTGGGACTCGCCGGGGTCACGGCGTCGGCCGCTGCCCTGGCAGCCTGCGGCGGCCCGTCAACGAGCGGCACCCCCGTGGCCAGCGAAGCGGCGGAACTCGACTTCAGTGGAGTGAAGCCGGCCGCGAAAATCGATTTCTGGTCAAACCACCCCGGCAAGTCGCAGGACGTCGAAAAGGCCATTATCGAGAAGTTCCACGCCAAGTTCCCGGACATCCGGGTCAACCTGGTCACGGCCGGCGCGAACTACGAGGAAATCGCGCAGAAGTTCCAGACCTCGCAGGCGGCCAAATCGGGCCTCCCGGGCGTCGTGGTCCTCTCCGATGTGTGGTGGTTCCGCTACTTCACCAACGGCAGCATCATCCCGGTGGACGCCCTCGTGAAGCAGCTGGACATCAAGCTGGACGATTTCCGGAAGTCACTCGTGGACGACTACAAGTACAAGGACAAGCAATGGGCCCTGCCCTACGGGCGCTCAACTCCCCTGTTCTACTACAACAAGGACCACTTCCAGGCCGCCGGGCTGCCGGACCGGGCACCCAAGACCTGGCAGGAGTTCGGCGAGTGGGCGCCCAAGCTGAAGGCCAGCTCAGGCGCGCAGTATGCCTACATCTACCCGGCGTTGGCGGGCTACGCGGGCTGGACCCTGCAAAACAACCTGTGGGGCTGGGGCGGCTCCTGGTCCAAGGAGTGGGAGATCACCTGCGATTCGCCCGAATCCATTGAGGCGCTGCAGTGGGCCCAGGACTCGATCTACAAGAACGGCTGGGCCGGCGTCTCCTCCAAGGAAGCTGCCGACGACTTCTCCGCCGGGCTGACCTCTTCCACGATCTCCTCCACCGGGTCCCTCCTGGGCGTGCTGAAGTCCGCACCGTTCAACGTGGGCGTGGGCTTCCTGCCCGGCGGACCGAAGGCCGAGACCAACGTCTGCCCCACCGGCGGCGCCGGACTGGGCATCCCCAGCGGCATCACCAAGGAGGAGCAGCTGGCGGCCGGCACGTTCCTGAAGTTCATGACCGAGCCGGAAAACAGCGCAGCCTTCTCGGCTGCCACCGGCTACATGCCCACCCGCGAGTCGGCGGACATGAAAGCGGTCCTGGCCCAGACCCCACAGATCCAGACCGCCGTGGACCAGCTGGCCGTGACGCGGGTCCAGGACAATGCCCGGGTGTTCCTCCCGGGCGCCGACCAGGAACTGGCCAAGGCCGCCGCGGCCATCCTCACCCAGCAGGCGGACGTGAAGTCCACCATGACCAGCCTGAAGAAAACGCTGGAGGGCATTTACGAAAAGGACGTCAAGCCGAAGCTCGGCTGAGTGTCTCCTTAAGGAAGAAGCGCCGGCTGCCGTGGTTGGGATGACAACGGCAGCCGGCGCTTCTGCGTGGGCTGGCAGTCCACGGACTGGAGGTCCGTGGGCCCGGGGCTACGGGACGGGTACTGGCGTCACGCCCAGAGGCACCAGGTGCTCCGCGCCGCCGTCGGGCGCTGACAGCACCCAGATGCCCTTCTCGTGGACCGCAACGGAGTGCTCCCACTGGCAGGACCGCTTGCCGTCGGTGGTGACCACGGTCCAGTCGTCTTCCAGGACCGCGGTTTCGATGCCGCCGCGGACCAGCATGGGCTCGATCGCCAGGCACAGTCCCGGCTTGATCTTGGGGCCACGGTGGGTGGTGCGGTAGTTCAGCACGTCGGGGGCCATATGCATTTCGGAACCGATGCCGTGGCCCACATAGTCCTCGAGGATCCCGAGCGGTTTGCCGGGAACGGACGAGACGTAGTCGTCGATTGCAGCCCCTATGTCGCCCACGTGCTTTCCGGTGGCCAGCGCGGCAATGCCGTGCCACATCGCCGCGCGCGTCACGTCCGAGAGTCGCTGGTCCTCCGGGTCGGCCGTGCCTACAATAACGGTCCTCGCTGAATCGGAGTGCCAGCCGTCCACGATCGCGCCGCCGTCGATCGAGATGATGTCCCCGTCGTTGAGGACCCGGCTGCCCGGGATGCCGTGGACCACTTCCTCGTTGACCGAGGTGCAGATGGTGGCCGGAAAGCCGTGGTAGCCAAGGAAGTTGGACTTTGCGCCCGCTTCGCTCAGGACAGCGGCAAAGACGTCGTCGAGGTGCTTGGTGGTGGCTCCGGGCACTGCTGCGGCGACGGCTGCGTCCAGTGCACGGCTCAGGACCAGTCCTGCCTCGTGCATGGTGCGCATCTGGGCGTTGGTCTTGTATTCGATGCGGGGCTGGCCAAAGGCCATGGGGTTCCTTCTTTCAAATGGCTGAGGCTCCTCCCGGTTGCCGGGAGGAGCCTCGGAATACGTTCGCCTGGATCAGGCTGCCTGTGCCGCCTTGATGGCCTGCATGACGCGGTCGGTGACTTCGTCGATGCCGCCGATACCGTCAACCTGGGTCAGGATGCCGCGTTCGGCATACTTCGCCACCACGGCTTCGGTCTGCTCGTGGTAGAGGTCAAGGCGGTGGCGGATGACGGCTTCGTTGTCGTCGCTCCGGCCCGTTTCCTTGGCCCGGCCGAGCAGGCGGTGGACCAGCTCCTCATCGTCGGCAGTCAGCTGCAGGACGACGTCGAGCTTTTCCTCACCCTTGGCGAGGATCTCGTCCAGGTAGTCCACCTGGGCGGTGGTGCGGGGGTAGCCGTCCAGCAGGAAGCCGGTTTCGACGTCGGACTCGCTGAGCCGGTCCCGCACCATCTTGTTGGTGACGCTGTCCGGAACGAAGTCGCCGTTGTCCATGTACTTCTTGGCCTCGATGCCAAGCGGCGTCTCGCCCTTCACGTTGGCGCGGAAGATGTCGCCGGTGGAGATCGCCACAACGCCGAGGCGCTCTGAAATCCGCTCCGCCTGCGTTCCTTTTCCGGAACCGGGAGGTCCAATAATCAGCATTCTCGTCATCGCAAAAGCCCTTCGTAGTGACGTTGTTGTAGCTGCGCATCAATCTGCTTGACGGTCTCCAGGCCAACGCCCACCATGATCAGGATCGAGGTGCCACCGAACGGGAAGTTCTGGTTTGCGTTGATCAGCACCAGTGCAACCAGCGGGATCAGCGCCACGAAGCCCAGGTACAGGGCTCCGGGAAGGGTGATCCTGGAGAGCACGTACTGCAGATAGTCAGCGGTCGGCTTGCCCGCGCGGATACCCGGGATGAAGCCGCCGTACTTCTTCATGTTGTCCGAGACCTCTTCAGGGTTGAAGGTGATCGCGACATAGAAGTAGGTAAAGAACACGATCATGGCGAAGTACAGCACCATATAGATCGGCTGGTCGCCGCGGACCAGGTTGTTGTTGATCCATTCGACCCACGGCTGGAGCTGCTCGCCCTGCCTGGGCTGGTTGAACTGCGCAATCAGGCCCGGGAGGTAGAGCATTGAGGAAGCGAAGATCACCGGGATAACACCGGCCATGTTCACCTTGATGGGGATGTAGGTGCTGGTGCCGCCCACGGTGCGGCGGCCAATCATCCGCTTGGCGTACTGCACCGGGACCCTGCGCTGCGACTGCTCAACGAAGACAACCAGTGCCACGGTGAGCAGGCCGACCGCGAGGACAATGAAGAAGGTTCCGGGACCCTGCGAGCTCCAGATGGCGCCCAGGGAGGTGGGGAACGTGGCGGCGATGGACGTGAAGATGAGTAGGGACATACCGTTGCCCACGCCCTTCTCCGTCACGAGCTCGCCCATCCACATGATCAAGCCGGTGCCGGCCGTCAGGGTGATGATGAGCAGGATGGTGGTGATAACGCTGCTGTCAGGAATGATCGGCAGGTTACAGCCCGGCAGCAGCTGCCCGGAACGGGCAAGCGATACCAGGGTGGTGGCGTTGAGCAGGCCCAGCGCAATGGTGAGGTAGCGGGTGTACTGGGTCAGTTTGGACTGCCCCGAAGCGCCCTCTTCGTAGAGCTGCTGGAACCGGGGAATGACCACCCGGAGCAGCTGGACGATGATGCTGGCCGTGATGTACGGCATGATGCCCAGCGCGAAGATGGACACCTGGAGCAACGCGCCGCCGCTGAACAGGTTAACGAGCTGGTACAGCCCCTCTGCCGTCTGACCGTTCTGCAAGCATTGCTGGACATTCTGGTAGTTCACACCAGGCGAGGGAATGAAAGCACCCAAGCGGAAAATGGTGATGATTCCCAGCGTGAACAACAACTTGCGTCGCAGATCAGGCGTGCGAAAGGCCCGGCCAAATGCGCTAAGCAAGCGTCCTCCTGTGGTGTGAATAAGAGTGGTGTGATGGGGATCTATAAATCCCGACAACCGAGTCTAACGGGTGTATGCGCCCTGCGAACAATCCGCGGTGGCGCCGCTGCGCCGGATGGCGGCGAAAAAACGGCGGGCGGATGGAAAAACTCCCGGTCCCGGGGCGGTAGCCCCAGGACCGGGAGTTCAACAACGGGCTTGGCGCCCACCGGCTCTAGAGAGCGGTGGTGCTTCCGCCTGCTGCGGCAATCTTCTCAGCGGCGCTGGCCGAGAATGCGTGGGCGGTGACGTCTACCTTGACGGTGATGTCGCCGGTGCCCAGCACCTTGACGGGCTGGTTCTTGCGAACGGCACCCTTTTCGACCAGGTTCTCCACGGTGACTGCGCCACCTTCGGGGAACAGCTCGTTGAGCTTGTCCAGGTTTACAACCTGGAACTCAACCCGGAACGGGTTCTTGAAGCCGCGCAGCTTCGGCAGGCGCATGTGCAGCGGCAGCTGGCCGCCGGCAAAGCCAGCCTTGATCTGGTAGCGGGCTGCAGTACCCTTCGTGCCACGGCCAGCGGTCTTACCCTTGGATGCTTCACCACGACCAACACGGGTCTTGGCGGTCTTGGCACCCGGGGCGGGACGCAGGTGGTGAACCTTCAGGGCGTTCTGCTTCTCAGCAGCCTGTGCCTTGTCAGCAGTTTTCTTCTCTGCCATTTACTTCGCCTCCTCTACCTTTACCAGGTGCGGAACCGTGTTGAGCATTCCCACGGTCACGGCATCAGCGGTGCGGACAACGGTCTGTCCGATACGCTTCAGGCCGAGGGACCGCAGGGTGTCGCGCTGGTTCTGCTTGCCGCCAATGGCGGACTTGATCTGAGTGATCTCCAACTGAACGTCGGAGGGAACCAGGTTCTTAGCCATAACTAGGCACCTGCCTTCGGGTTCAGGAGTGCCTTCACCAGAGCCGCCGGAGCGATCTCGTCGAGGGGCAGGCCGCGGCGTGCTGCCACTGCTGCCGGCTCTTCGAGGCGCTTCAGGGCATCAACGGTCGCGTGAACGATGTTGATGGCGTTCGAGGAACCGAGCGACTTGGAGAGGATGTCGTGGATGCCCACGCACTCCAGTACTGCACGGACCGGGCCACCGGCGATAACACCGGTACCGGCGGATGCCGGACGCAGCATTACGACGCCGGCAGCAGCCTCACCCTGAACGCGGTGCGGGATGGTGCTGCCAACGCGGGGAACGCGGAAGAAGGACTTCTTAGCTTCTTCAACGCCCTTCGCGATTGCGGCAGGAACTTCCTTAGCCTTGCCGTAGCCAACGCCGACCATGCCGTTACCGTCACCGACGACGACCAGGGCGGTGAAGCTGAAGCGACGACCACCCTTGACCACCTTGGAAACGCGGTTGATGGTGACGACGCGCTCTACGAACTGGCTCTTCTCGGCTTCACGGCCGCCGTCGCGGCCGCCACGGCCACCACGGTCGCCGCGGCCCTGGCCACGGTCGCCACGCTCGCCGCGACGAGCGCCGCCACGGCGGTCGTCGGCAGCTGCGGGGGCAGTGGTCTCAGCGGCAGCTGTGGCTTCAGTAGCCTTCTGATCTGCAGACACAGTGTCCTTTTCCTTGTTTGCTTCCGTCACAGTGACAGCCCACCTTCACGTGCACCGTCAGCGACGGCGGCGATCCGGCCGTGGTACTTGTTACCACCGCGGTCGAAGACAACGGCTTCGATACCGGCAGCCTTGGCACGCTCGGCAACCAGTTCGCCAACGCGCTTGGCCTTGGCGGTCTTGTCACCGTCGAATGCACGAAGGTCGGCTTCCAGAGTGGAGGCGCTCGCTACGGTCAGGCCCTTGGTGTCATCGACAACCTGGACGAATACGTGGCGTGCGGAACGGTTGACGACCAGACGCGGACGTACAGCCGTACCGGAGATGCGCTTACGGATACGAAGCTGGCGGCGGCTGCGCGAAGCAGACTTGCTCTTGTTCGTACGCTTCTTGTTAATTGAGATGGCCATGGTTACTTACCAGCCTTTCCGACCTTGCGGCGGATGACTTCGCCGGCGTAACGGATGCCCTTGCCCTTGTAGGGGTCCGGCTTCCGCAGCTTGCGAATGTTGGCAGCAACCTCGCCGACCTGCTGCTTGTTGATACCTGAAACAGAGAGCTTGGTCGGGGTCTCAACTGCAAAGGTGATGCCGTCCGGGGCGGTGACGCTGACCGGGTGGCTGTAACCAAGAGCGAACTCCAGGTCGGATCCCTTGGCCTGAACGCGGTAACCGGTACCGACGATTTCAAGCTTCTTCTCGTAGCCCTTGGTGACGCCCTCGATCATGTTGGAGATCAGAGTGCGGGTCAGGCCGTGGAGTGAACGGGAGGCGCGCTCGTCGTTCGGGCGGGCGACAGTCAGGGTGTCTGCATCCAGGGTGACCTCGATCGGGCTGGCCACAGTGTGGTTCAGCTCGCCCTTGGTGCCCTTGACGCTGACGACAGAGCCGTCAACCTTGACCTCAACGCCGGCAGGAACGGTGATGGGGAGACGTCCAATACGTGACATTATTCTCTTCCTTTCCCGTTACCAGACGTACGCGAGGACTTCGCCGCCCACGCCCTTCTTGCCGGCCTGCTTGTCAGTCAGGAGGCCGGAAGAGGTGGACAGGATTGCGACACCCAGGCCACCGAGCACGTGCGGCAGGTTGGTGGACTTTGCGTAAACACGCAGGCCCGGCTTGGAGATACGGCGAACACCAGCGATTGAACGCTCGCGGTTCGGTCCGAACTTGAGCTCGATGGTCAGCTTCTTGCCAACCTCAGCGTCCTCTTCCTTCCAGCCGGCAATGAAGCCTTCAGCCTTGAGGATGTCGGCAACGCGTGCCTTGAGCTTGCTGTACGGCATGGTCACGGTGTCGTGGTATGCCGAGTTTGCATTGCGCAGACGCGTAAGCATGTCTGCGACAGGATCTGTCATTGTCATGGTGGGCTCGTGCCCTTCCTCGTAACGGTTTCCGCGGTGCTGCTTTCCTGACCGGAGTCAGAAGCCATGCCGCCGGACCTTTTACGTAGTTAGATTAGTCTTCGGCCTTGAACGGGAAACCAAGCGCCTTGAGCAGCGCGCGGCCTTCGTCATCGGTCTTGGCAGTGGTAACAACCGTGATGTCCATACCGCGGACGCGGTCGATCTTGTCCTGGTCGATTTCGTGGAACATAACCTGCTCGGTCAGACCGAAGGTGTAGTTGCCGTTGCCATCGAACTGCTTGCCGGAGAGTCCGCGGAAGTCGCGGATACGGGGCAGTGCCAGGGTGACAAGACGATCCAGGAATTCCCACATGCGGTCGCCACGCAGGGTAGCGTGTGCACCGATGGGCATGCCTTCGCGCAGCTTGAACTGTGCGATCGACTTGCGGGCCTTGGTTACCTGCGGCTTCTGGCCGGTGATCTGGGTGAGGTCGCGGACAGCGCCGTCGATCAGCTTGGAGTCCTTGGCGGCATCTCCAACACCCATGTTCACAACGACCTTCACGAGGCGGGGAACCTGGTTGACGTTCTGGTACTTGAATTCCTCAATGAGCGTGCTCTTGATGGATTCTGCGTACTTGGTCTTCAGACGAGGAACGATCTTCGTTGCCGGAGTCTCGAGAGTCTCAGTCATTAGATGTCCTTCCCTGAGCTCTTGGCCACGCGGATGCGGACTTCGCGCTGCTTGCCGTTACGCTCAACGGTTTCAGTGCGGAAGCCAACGCGGGTGGGCTTCTTGGTGGACGGGTCAACCAGGGCCACGTTGGAGATGTGGATCGGGGCTTCAACAACCTCGATGCCACCGGTCTTGGTGCCGCGCTGCGACTGACCGACCTTCGTGTGCTTGGTTACGCGGTTGACGCCTTCAACCAACACGCGGTTGGTGTCGGTGAACACGCGCAGGACCTTGCCCTGCTTGCCGCGGTCGCCGCCGCGCTCAGCCTTGGCACCAGTGATGACCTGAACGAGGTCACCCTTCTTGATCTTAGAAGCCATGGACTAGAGCACCTCCGGAGCCAGAGAAACGATCTTCATGAACTTCTTGTCACGGAGTTCACGACCAACCGGTCCGAAGATACGGGTACCGCGGGGGTCACCGTCGCCCTTCAGGATCACAGCTGCGTTCTCGTCAAACTTGATGTAGGAACCATCCGCACGGCGGCGTTCCTTCTTGGTACGGACGATGACTGCCTTGACAACATCGCCCTTCTTTACGTTGCCGCCCGGGATTGCATCCTTGACGGTGGCGACAATGACGTCACCGATGCCTGCGTAGCGACGGCCAGATCCACCGAGAACGCGAATGGTAAGGATTTCCTTAGCACCCGTGTTGTCGGCGACCTTGAGTCGCGACTCCTGCTGAATCACTATTTACTCCTTGCGTCGCGCCGGTTCTCAGACCGAAAATCTTCCTACGGAATGAGCCTTGCGGAACGGTTGATCGGGGTGTCTCTTGACCTGCCTGGATTTTGCCAGACCAGGCCTAAACTCCCGTGCCAGAAGCAGTTGCTCCCATCCGGTCCAGGACCAGTCCTGGGCGCAAGGGGGCACTATGCCGTGGCACGCTTGTTTACGAGGTTGATGACGGCGCACGAAAGGCGCCATACAAACTCAATATCCTAGCACAGTTCGGGCCAGTCCCCATATCACCGGCGGCGCTCCCCCGCAACACCGCCAGCCCCCTCTCACTCCCAGCACCTTTTGGGCAAACCATCTCTCACTCCCGATGGCCGCTCGCGGGAGAGTGAAAGAGCGTTCAGGAAAAGCCGACGTTAAGTGAGAGAGCGATCGGGAAATGCCGACGTTAAGTGAGAGAGCGTCGGGGGGCGGACGACGGCGGCACGCACGGCAGCCTTTCGGCGCACCACAGGGGACACTCCCCCGCAAAGAAGCGGCGCCGCCGTCGTGCGCTCCCCGGAAAAGTGCCCGGCGTGACGGCCCCAGGACGGGCACCACGACGGAGCACTCCCCCGGTTAACGCGGAAACCCCCGCTCCCAAAGGGAACAGGGGTTTCCGGATACCGAAGCAGCAGGTGCTACTTGGCCTTCTCGAGGATTTCCACGAGCCGCCAGTTCTTGGTGGCGGACAGCGGGCGGGTCTCGGCGATGACAACCAGGTCGCCGATGCCGGCGGTGTTGTTCTCATCGTGTGCCTTGACCTTGGAGGTACGGCGGATGACCTTGCCGTACAGGGCGTGCTTCACGCGGTCCTCAACCTGGACAACGATGGTCTTTTCCATCTTGTCAGAGACCACGTAGCCGCGACGCGTCTTGCGGTAACCGCGCTGCTCAGCCGTGGCTGCGGTAGCAGTTTCCGTCACGTTCTCGTCCTTTTCACTCACTTGGCATCCTCCTCGGTCTCAACCGTTTCAGCCTTGGGGGCCTTCTTGGTTGCTGCCTTCTTGGACTTCTTTTCTTCCTTGGCTTCCACAACCGGTGCGGCAACCTCGGCACGAATGCCCAGCTCGCGCTCACGGAGAACGGTGTAGATGCGGGCGATGTCCTTCTTTACCGCGCGCAGCCGACCGTGGTTCTCCAGCTGTCCGGTGGCGGACTGGAAACGCAGGTTGAACAGCTCTTCCTTGGCCTTGCGGAGTTCTTCAACGAGACGCTCGTTGTCGAAACCGTCCAGCTGTGCGGGAGCCAGATCCTTGGATCCTACTGCCATTTCTATTCACCACCTTCGCGACGCAGAATGCGTGCCTTCAACGGGAGCTTGTGGATTGCCAGGCGCAGTGCCTCGCGGGCTACCGATTCCTCGACACCGGAGATCTCGAAGAGAACCCGGCCCGGCTTGACGTTTGCGACCCACCATTCCGGTGAACCCTTACCGGAACCCATGCGGGTTTCGGCAGGCTTCTTGGTCAGGGGACGGTCCGGGTAGATGTTGATCCAGACCTTACCGCCACGCTTGATGTGGCGGGTCATCGCAATACGGGCAGACTCGATCTGACGGTTGGTGACGTATGCCGGGCTCAGGGCCTGGATGCCGTACTCACCGAAGGAGACCTTGGTGCCGCCCGTAGCAGCGCCGGAACGACCCGGGTGGTGCTGCTTACGGTGCTTGACTCGACGTGGGATAAGCATTTAAGCCTGTCCTCCTTCTACAGCTGCAGCAGGTGCAGCCTCAGCTGCCGGAGCCTCTGCAGCAGGAGCTGCGTCGGCGGCCGGGCGGTCGTTACGACGGCGGCGGTCACCACGGTCAGCGCCACCCGGGCGGCCCGGACGGTCGCCGGAGCGTCCGCGGGACGGGGCGGAAGCGGCCTGCTGGGCCAGTTCCTTGGCGGTGACGTCACCCTTGTAGATCCAGACCTTCACACCGATGCGGCCGAAGGTGGTCTTGGCTTCGTAGAAGCCGTAGTCGATGTTCGCACGGAGGGTGTGCAGGGGCACACGGCCTTCGCGGTAGAACTCCGAGCGGGACATTTCAGCGCCACCCAGTCGACCCGAGCAGGCGATACGGATGCCCTTGGCACCTGCACGCTGCGCGGACTGCATGGCCTTCTTCATCGCACGGCGGAATGCCACACGTGAAGTCAGCTGCTCAGCAACGCCCTGGGCAACAAGCTGTGCCTCCATCTCGGGGTTCTTGACCTCGAGGATGTTCAGCTGGACCTGCTTGCCGGTGAGCTTTTCGAGCTCGCCGCGGATGCGGTCTGCTTCTGCTCCGCGGCGGCCGATGACGATGCCGGGACGGGCCGTGTGGATGTCCACGCGGACGCGGTCACGGGTGCGCTCGATCTCAACCTTGGCGATACCGGCGCGCTCCATGCCCGTGGACATGAGCTGGCGGATGCGGATGTCTTCGCGAACGAAGTCCTTGTACCGCTGGCCGGCCTTGGTGCTGTCAGCGAACCAGTGCGATACGTGATCGGTGGTGATGCCGAGTCGGAACCCGTGCGGGTTTACTTTCTGTCCCACTTAGCGAGCCTCCTCTTTCTCCGGGGTAGCGACTACCACGGTGATGTGGCTGGTGCGCTTCTTGATCTGAAATGCGCGACCCTGGGCACGCGGCTGGAACCGCTTCATGGTCGGGCCTTCATCAACAAACGCTTCGCTGATGATGAGGTCACCTTCGTCAAACGCAACGCCGTCGCGGTCCGCGAGGACCCGGGCGTTGGAGATTGCCGACTGTACTACCTTGAATACCGGCTCTGAAGCTGCCTGGGGGGCAAACTTCAGAATTGCCAGAGCCTCATTCGCTTGCAATCCACGAACAAGGTTGACGACGCGCCGGGCCTTCATAGGCGTTACGCGGATGTGGCGCGCAATTGCCTTGGCTTCCATTGCTTTCCTTCTCTCGTCTTTGACGTAAGTGCAGGCGCCTAGCGGCGCTTGCCCTTACGGTCGTCCTTGACATGGCCGCGGAATGTCCGCGTGGGAGCGAATTCGCCGAGCTTGTGCCCGACCATCGACTCAGTGACAAACACCGGGATGTGCTTGCGTCCGTCGTGTACGGCGATCGTGTGTCCGAGCATGTCGGGGATGATCATCGAACGGCGGGACCAGGTCTTGATGACGTTCTTGGTGCCCTTTTCGTTTTCCCTGGCTACCTTCACAAAGAGGTGCTGGTCGACGAAAGGACCTTTTTTCAGGCTGCGTGGCATGTGTCCAGGCTCCTATCGCTTGTTCTTGCCAGTACGACGGCGACGAACAATAAGCTTGTCGCTCTCTTTGTTGGGGCGGCGGGTGCGGCCTTCCCGCTGACCGTTGGGGTTGACGGGGTTACGTCCACCGGACGTCTTACCCTCACCACCACCGTGCGGGTGGTCAACCGGGTTCATGGCGACACCACGGACGGTCGGGCGGACGCCCTTCCAGCGCATGCGGCCGGCCTTGCCCCAGTTGATGTTCGACTGCTCGGCGTTGCCGACCTCGCCGACGGTTGCGCGGCAGCGCACGTCAACGTTGCGGATTTCGCCGGAAGGCAGACGCAGCTGGGCGAAACGGCCTTCCTTTGCAACGAGCTGGATCGATGCGCCGGCGGAGCGGCCCATCTTGGCGCCGCCACCCGGACGCAGTTCAACTGCGTGGATAACAGTACCCACGGGGATGTTGCGCAGGGGCAGGTTGTTGCCAGGCTTGATGTCAGCGTTGGCGCCGGCCTCTACGAAGTCACCCTGGGACAGCTTGTTCGGGGCGATGATGTAACGCTTGGTGCCATCAACATAATGCAGGAGGGCGATGCGAGCCGTACGGTTCGGATCGTACTCAATTTCAGCAACGCGGGCGTCCACGCCGTCCTTGTCGTGACGACGGAAGTCGATCAGACGGTACTGGCGCTTGTGTCCGCCACCCTTGTGACGGGTGGTGATCTTACCGGTGTTGTTACGGCCACCCTTTTTGGGCAGCGGACGTACCAACGACTTTTCCGGCGTCGACCGCGTGATTTCGGTGAAGTCCGCTACGCTCGAGCCACGACGGCCCGGGGTAGTCGGCTTGTATTTACGGATTCCCATAATTTATTTCCTCGTTAAAGTGGTCTCCGCTACGAGAGCGGACCGCCGAAGATGTCGATGGTGCCTTCTTTGAGGGTGACAATCGCACGCTTGGTGTTCTTGCGGGTACCCCATCCGAATTTGGTGCGCTTGCGCTTACCGGCACGGTTGATGGTGTTGATCGAGTCGACCTTGACGGAGAAGATTTTCTCCACGGCCAGCTTGATCTCGGTCTTGTTCGAACGGGGGTCCACCAGGAAGGTGTACTTGCCCTCGTCGATCAGGCCGTAGCTCTTTTCCGACACGACGGGTGCAAGCACGACGTCGCGGGGATCCTTGATGGTGGCTGCACTCACTTGGCATCCTCCTCATTCTTTGCCACTGCCTTGCCGGCAACGAATGCGTCGTAGGCAGCCTTGGTGAAGACAACGTCATCGGAGACGAGAACGTCGTAGGTGTTCAGCTGGTCTGCGTACAGAACGTGAACACCGGCGAGGTTGCGCACGGACAGTGCGGCAACATCGTTGGCGCGCTCGATGACGACCAGCAGGTTCTTGCGGTCGGAAACACCGCGCAGCGCTGCAAGTGCAGCCTTGGCGGAGGGCTTGGTGCCTTCTACCAGCTCGGCGACGACGTGGATACGGCCGTTGCGTGCCCGGTCAGACAGTGCACCGCGCAGGGCGGCAGCAATCATCTTCTTGGGGGTGCGCTGGCTGTAGTCACGCGGGGTGGGACCGTGGACAATGCCACCGCCGGTCATGTGCGGAGCACGGATGGAACCCTGACGGGCGCGGCCGGTGCCCTTCTGCTTGAACGGCTTGCGTCCTGCACCGGAAACTTCAGCGCGGGTCTTGGTCTTGTGGGTACCCTGGCGAGCAGCAGCGAGCTGGGCAACGACAACCTGGTGCAGCAGCGGCACGTTGGTCTGTACGTCGAAGATCTCTGCAGGCAGGTCAACCTGGACAGTGTTAGCCATTGAACTAGGCTCCCTTCACGGCGGTGCGTACGAGGACGACCTGGCCGCGGGCGCCGGGGACGGCACCCTTGATAAGGAGCAGCGACTTCTCGACGTCAACCGCGTGGACCGTGAGGTTCAGCGTGGTGTGACGAACGGCGCCCATGCGGCCGGCCATTTTCATGCCCTTGAAGACGCGGCTCGGGGTGGATGCGCCACCGATTGAACCGGGCTTACGGTGGTTCTTGTGGGCACCGTGGGAAGCTCCAACGCCGTGGAAGCCGTGACGCTTCATAACACCGGCGAAGCCCTTACCCTTGGTGGTGCCGATGACGTCGATCTTCTGGCCGGCTTCGAAGACCTCTACGGAGAGCTCCTGGCCCAGCTCGTACTCAGCAGCATCTGCGGTACGGAGTTCGACGACGTGGCGGCGAGGCGTGACGCCTGCCTTTTCAAAGTGACCAGCCAGCGGCTTGGTGACCTTGCGGGGATCGATCTGGCCGTAGCCGATCTGAACGGCGACGTAGCCATCAGCTTCTGCGTTGCGCAGCTGGGTGATGACGTTCGAATCTGCCTGGACCACAGTGACGGGGATGAGCTTGTTGTTCTCGTCCCAGACCTGGGTCATGCCGAGCTTCGTGCCCAGCAGGCCCTTTACGTTACGGGTTGCGGTCATAGTCTCTCAGCACCTCCCTACAGCTTGATTTCGATGTTCACGTCGGCCGGCAGGTCGAGACGCATAAGCGAGTCAACAGCCTTCGGCGTGGGATCGATGATGTCGATAAGACGCTTGTGCGTGCGCATTTCAAAGTGCTCGCGGCTGTCCTTGTACTTGTGCGGAGAGCGGATCACGCAGTACACGTTCTTCTCCGTAGGCAGCGGCACGGGGCCCACTACCGTTGCGCCTGCGCGCGTGACCGTCTCAACGATCTTCCGTGCTGAAACGTCAATGACCTCGTGGTCGTATGACTTCAGCCGGATGCGGATTTTTTGTCCCGCCATGTCGCCTGACTCTCTTTCAGTCTGTGCTTCCCCTGATTAGGGCTGCCCTGTTCATTTCTCGTTGTATGGCTGCCGAAGCATTTGAAGTCGTAACTACCACCCGCCGCACAAACTGAATCCGGATGAATCCGGGTTCCTCACCTTGCCGGCGCAACCGACCCCCGCGGTCGGGCGTGTCGCGCTTTTCACGCATACAAATCCGCTATCCATGGGGAGTGGGTTATGTTTGGTCTTCCACTTGGACCCTGACACCCGGCATTATCCGGATCGGGACACGAAGAAGCGCTTGAACAACTCATCTAGTATGCCGGAATTTATGGCCAGAAGCGAATCGGTCCCGTCAGGAGCGTCCTGCCCGGTGCCCCTAGCAGGACCATTGCCCACGGACATTTCCGAATGGATGATAGGGGAATGACTCTGGAAAGCACTGAATCGGCGACCCAACTGGCGAACCGCATGCCGCCGTCGTTCACCCTGGGGGTTGCGGCAGCGGCCTTCCAGATTGAGGGGGCACTGACCGACGGCGGCCGCGGCCCCTCTGGCTGGGACGCCTTCGCCGAGAAGCCCGGAGCCATCATGGACGGTCACTCCCCCGCCGTGGCGTGCGACCACTACAACAGGTTGCCGGAAGACGTTGCGCTGCTCCAGGACCTTGGCGTGGACTCCTACCGGTTTTCGCTGTCCTGGCCGCGGATCCAGCCCGACGGGCGGGGCGCGTTCAACAAGGAGGGCCTGGACTTTTACGACCGGCTGCTCGATCAGCTCCTCGCTGCCGGAGTCTCCCCCATGGCCACTCTCTACCATTGGGACACGCCGCTGCCGCTGGAACACCGCGGCGGCTGGCTGAACCGCGAGACCGCCGAACGCTTTGGGGACTACGCCAGTGCGGCGGGCGAGCGTTTCGGGGACCGCGTGGCGCAGTGGGTCACGCTGAATGAACCGGTATCCGTGACCCTGAACGGCTATGCCCTCGGCGTCCACGCCCCCGGCCATGCGCTGATGTTCGACGCCCTCCCCTCCATCCACCACCAGTTGTTGGCCCACGGGCTGGGTGCGCAGGCCCTGCGCGCTGCCGGGGTGTCAGGCGGCATCGGCGTCACCAACCTCCATGCCCCCGTCCGGCCGGCAAGCCGAAAGATCGGCGACCGGCTGGTGGCGCACCTCTACGACCTGCTCATGAACAGGATCTACGCGGATCCAGTGCTCCTGGGCCGCTACCCTTCGCTCCCCCTGTACGCCAAACCATGGCTTCGATCCATCGGGAAAATCTCCGACGCCGACCTGCGCACCATCCACCAGCCCCTGGACTTCTACGGCCTCAACTACTACTTCCCGGTGAAGGTGGCGCTCGGCAAGGGGTCGGCGTCCATTCCCGCGGACGTGCATAAGGCGGTGGCAAGGCTGCCGTTCCATGAGGTGGGCTATCCGGAATACAGCAGCACCGGGTTCGGGTGGCCGGTGGCCCCGGACCATCTGGGCGTCCTGCTGAAGGAACTTCACGACCGCTACGGCGATGCCCTCCCCCCGGTATACATCACCGAGGGCGGTGCCAGCTTCCCGGAACCGGACACCGTCTCGGGGACTTTGGCGGACGAGGAACGGGTAACGTACCTGGCGACGCACCTGGGCGCTGCCCTCGACGCAACAGCCCCCGGCGGGATCGCCGCCGGCGTGGACCTGCGCGGCTACTATGTGTGGACCCTGATGGACAACTTCGAATGGGCGGCAGGCTACTCCCAAAGATTCGGGTTGGTCCATGTCGACTTTGAGACGCAGGAAAGAACCCCAAAAAAGTCCTTCTACTGGTACCAGGCACTCAGCCGGGCACGGAAAGCCAAGGGCGCGTAGCCGAGGTGTCCCTGCCTGCCGCGGTAGCGGCTAAAGGTTCTTGTTTGCCCGGTTGATCCGCTTGGCGCGGTCGATTTCGTTGCGGAAGTGCTTCTTGGCCCAGAACACGCCGGCGACGACGGCAACTGCGATGATCAGGAAAATAAGCCAGCCCATGATGAACTCCTTTCGGTCCAGCAACAGTATCAGGGACGCGTTAACCAAAAAGAACAGCCCCGCTGCAGTAGCAGCGGGGCTGTTCTTCAGTTCACCAATAATTACTTGATGATCTTGGTAACGCGTCCTGAACCAACGGTGCGGCCGCCTTCGCGGATTGCGAAGCCGAGGCCCTCTTCCATTGCGATCGGCTGGATGAGCGCAACGGTCATCTCAGTGTTGTCGCCAGGCATAACCATTTCCGTGCCCTCGGGCAGGGTGATAACGCCGGTTACGTCCGTGGTACGGAAGTAGAACTGCGGGCGGTAGTTGGAGTAGAACGGGTTGTGACGTCCGCCTTCGTCCTTGGAGAGGATGTAGACGTTGGCCTCGAAGTCGGTGTGCGGGGTGATGGAACCCGGCTTGACGACAACCTGGCCACGCTCGACATCGTCGCGCTTCAGACCGCGGAGCAGGAGGCCACAGTTCTCGCCGGCCCATGCTTCGTCGAGCTGCTTGTGGAACATCTCGATACCGGTAACCGTGGTCTTCTGGACCGGGCGGATGCCGACGATCTCGACCTCGGAGTTGATGGCGAGGGTTCCACGCTCGGCGCGGCCCGTAACAACGGTGCCACGGCCGGTGATGGTGAAGACATCCTCGATCGGCATCAGGAACGGCTTGTCGCGGTCGCGTACGGGGTCCGGAACGGACTCGTCAACAGCGGCCATCAGGTCCTCAACGGACTTGACCCACTCGGGGTCGCCTTCCAGGGCCTTGAGGCCGGAAACGCGAACCACGGGTGCTTCGTCACCATCGAAGCCCTGCGAGCTCAGGAGCTCACGAACTTCCATTTCAACGAGGTCCAGCAGTTCCTCATCGTCAACCATGTCGGCCTTGTTCAGCGCGACCAGCAGGTAGGGAACACCAACCTGGCGGGCGAGCAGAACGTGCTCGCGGGTCTGAGCCATGGGGCCGTCAGTAGCGGCGACCACGAGGATAGCGCCGTCCATCTGGGCAGCACCGGTGATCATGTTCTTGATGTAGTCAGCGTGACCCGGGGCGTCTACGTGTGCGTAGTGGCGCTTTTCGGTCTGGTACTCCACGTGGGAGATGTTGATGGTAATGCCACGCTGACGCTCTTCGGGAGCAGAGTCGATCGACGCGAAGTCGCGCTTCTCGTTGAGATCCGGGTACTTGTCGTACAGCACCTTGGAAATGGCGGCCGTCAACGTCGTCTTACCGTGGTCAACGTGACCAATGGTGCCGATGTTAACGTGCGGCTTAGTCCGCTCGAACTTTGCCTTTGCCACAGGTTCCTCCTAGAACGTTTTCAAATGACATACCCTTCAGCCGCGCTTGTCGCGGCGGAAACTCAGGTAAGTCTACTTGGGGGGCTTTGGATTGGTGAAATTGCAGATTCAGGAACTAATACTAGTCCCTCGAGCCTGTTCGTGCAGATGGCCGGAACCGGCTTGGCCGGACGAATCCGACCGGCCCCGGCCACCTGCACCGGCTGTGCTTTCCTGGATCGAAAAGCGCACCCGAGGTTGTTCGCTGCGAAAGTCCGGGGACTATTCGCCGCGGGTCTTCTGGATGATCTCGTCGGCAACTGCCTTCGGGACCTCGGCGTAGCTGTTGAACGTCATGGAGTACACAGCGCGGCCCTGGGTCTTGGAGCGCAGGTCGCCGATGTAGCCGAACATGCCGGACAGCGGAACGTGCGCACGGATGACCTTGACGCCCTGTGCATCTTCCATGGACTGCATCTGGCCACGGCGGGAGTTGAGGTCACCGATAACTTCACCCATGTATTCCTCAGGGGTGCGGACCTCGACATCCATCAGCGGTTCGAGCAGAACCGGGTTCGCCTTGCGTGCGGCTTCCTTGAAAGCCATACGGCCGGCGATCTTGAACGCCATTTCCGAGGAGTCAACATCGTGGTAGGCGCCGTCAACCAGCGTCGCCTTGATGCCGACAACCGGGTAACCGGCCAGGACGCCGTCGTTCAGCGCATCCTGGATACCAGCGTCAACCGAAGGGATGTACTCGCGGGGAACGCGGCCACCGGTGACCTTGTTCTCGAACTCGTACAGCTCGCCATCGGCCGTGTCCAGCGGCTCGATCGCAATCTGGATCTTTGCGAACTGGCCCGAACCACCGGTCTGCTTCTTGTGCGTGTAGTCGTGGCGTTCGACGGCGCGCTTGATGGTTTCGCGGTAAGCAACCTGGGGCTTGCCCACGTTTGCTTCGACCTTGAATTCGCGGCGCATGCGGTCCACCAGGATGTCCAGGTGGAGCTCGCCCATGCCGGCGATGATGGTCTGGCCGGTGTCTTCGTTGAGGGACACCTGGAAGGTGGGGTCCTCAGCGGAGAGCTTCTGGATGGCGGTGGAGAGCTTCTCCTGGTCACCCTTGGTGTTCGGCTCGATGGCAACAGAGATCACGGGCTCCGGGAAGCTCATGGACTCGAGGACGATCTGGTTGGCGGAGTCGCACAGGGTGTCGCCCGTGGTGGTGTCCTTCAGACCGATGGCTGCGTAGATGTGGCCGGCGGTAGCGCCTTCAACAGGCATTTCCTTGTTGGCGTGCATCTGGAACAGCTTGCCGATGCGCTCCTTCTTGCCCTTGGTGGAGTTGACCACCTGGGCGCCTGCTTCCACGTGACCGGAGTACACGCGGATGAAGGTGAGCTGGCCGAAGAACGGGTGCGCAGCAATCTTGAAGGCCAGTGCGGAGAACGGCTCTTCGGAGGACGGCTTGCGGGTCAGTTCCTTCTCTTCGTCGCGAGGATCGTGGCCGACCATCGGGGGGACGTCGAGCGGGTTCGGCAGGTAGTCGACGACTGCATCGAGCATCGGCTGAACGCCACGGTTCTTGAACGCGGAGCCGCAGAAGATCGGGTAGAGCTCGGAGTTGATCGTCATCTTGCGGATGCCGGCCTTGAGCTCGTCGATCGAGATCTCTTCGCCTTCGAGGTACTTCTCCATGAGTTCCTCGGAGGACTCTGCAACGGTCTCAACGAGCGTTGCGCGGTACTCCTCGGCCTTTTCCTGGAGGTCAGCCGGGATCTCGCGGATCTCGTACTTGGCACCCATGGTCACGTCGCCCTTGGCGTCGCCGGGCCATACGAGGGCACGCATGTAGAGCAGGTCCACGACGCCGATGAAGTCGTTCTCGGCACCGATCGGCAGCTGCATGACGAGCGGCTTGGCGCCCAGGCGGCTGATGATGGTGTCTACGGTGAAGTAGAAGTCAGCGCCCAGCTTGTCCATCTTGTTGACGAAGCAGATACGCGGGACGTTGTACTTGTCAGCCTGGCGCCAGACGGTCTCGGACTGAGGCTCAACGCCTTCCTTGCCATCGAAGACGGCGACGGCACCGTCGAGGACGCGCAGGGAGCGCTCAACCTCCACGGTGAAGTCAACGTGGCCGGGGGTGTCGATGATGTTGATCTGGTTGTTTTCCCAGAAGCAGGTCACGGCGGCAGACGTGATGGTGATGCCGCGTTCCTTTTCCTGTTCCATCCAGTCAGTGGTCGAAGCGCCGTCGTGCGTTTCGCCGATCTTGTGGTTCACACCCGTGTAGAACAGGATGCGCTCGGTGGTGGTGGTCTTGCCGGCATCAATGTGGGCCATGATGCCGATGTTGCGGACCTTACTAAGGTCGGTAAGCACGTCCTGTGCCACGGGGTCTCCTTTTGGGATTGACTACGCGTTCGCCGCCGGCTCGGTTGAGCCGGCGGCGCCCGGGAGTATTACCAGCGGTAGTGTGCGAAGGCCTTGTTGGACTCGGCCATCTTGTGGGTGTCTTCGCGACGCTTCACAGCGGCACCGAGACCGTTGGATGCATCCAGGATTTCGTTCTGGAGGCGCTCGGTCATCGTCTTCTCGCGGCGGGCCTTTGAGTAGCCAACCAGCCAGCGCAGTGCGAGGGCGGTGGAGCGGCCCGGCTTGACCTCAACCGGAACCTGGTAGGTGGCGCCACCGACGCGGCGTGAGCGGACCTCGAGGGAAGGCTTGACGTTGTCCATGGCCTTCTTGAGGGCTGCTACGGGGTCGCCGCCGGACTTGGCGCGGGCGCCTTCGAGGGCACCGTAGACGATGCGCTCTGCCGTGGACTTCTTGCCGTCAACGAGCACCTTGTTGATGAGCTGGGTGACCAGCGGGGAGCCGTAAACGGGATCTAGTACGAGCGGCCGCTTGGGGGCCGGACCCTTGCGAGGCATATTACTTCTTCTCCATCTTTGCGCCGTAGCGGCTGCGTGCCTGCTTACGGTTCTTGACACCCTGGGTATCGAGGGCGCCACGGACGATCTTGTAGCGGACACCCGGAAGGTCCTTCACACGACCACCGCGGACGAGCACAATGGAGTGCTCCTGCAGGTTGTGGCCAACACCGGGGATGTAGGCGGTTACTTCCACGCCGCCGTTGAGGCGTACACGTGCCACCTTACGCAGAGCCGAGTTCGGCTTCTTCGGGGTGGTGGTGTAGACGCGGGTGCAAACACCGCGGCGCATGGGGCTGCCCTTAAGCGCGGGAGCCTTGGTCTTTGAGACCTTAGGCGTGCGGCCCTTGCGGACCAACTGGTTAATCGTAGGCACTCTCGTGTTCTCCGTTTTATCCGGAGTGGCCGCTTCCGGCCACTCTCCTTTGCGTTGCCCCGCCGCCTGGGCCTTGAAGAAGATCTCCAAGGCGGCGAAGGCGAAGCCTTAATAGTCGGATCGCATACGCAGGGAATGACCTGACTTGCGTCTTCAACGGTCCCTAGGCATGCAAAAATGTGGCATACGTTGCACAAGAACCCTGCAAACCGGAAACGTCGCTCTGGTTCAGCCCTAAGGCTGGTACCGGCGCACTCATCCACTGCCACAATAACAATTGGTAACAAGTCTAGCATGGACGGGCTCCACGCCTTAATCGGCGGCTTAAACGGGGATGGTCCCCCACCTTGCGGTGAAGGACCATCCCATGGCTGCAACTGCCTTTAGCGGAAGTCGTTGCCCAGGTCGTAGTCATCCAGCGGGATGGCGTGGAACTCGGGAGCTCCATCCCCACCCAGGGTGTCGTACGAGAAGTCACTGAACGCGCTGGGGCCGGTGAACAGGTTGGCCTTTGCTTCCTCAGTGGGCTCGACGGTGACCTCGGTGTAGCGCGGGAGGCCCGTGCCGGCCGGGATCAGCTTACCGATGATGACGTTCTCCTTGAGGCCGAGCAGCGGGTCGCTCTTGCCTTCCATGGCCGCCTGCGTCAGGACGCGGGTGGTCTCCTGGAAGGAAGCTGCGGACAGCCAGGACTCGGTTGCCAGGGACGCCTTGGTGATGCCCATGAGCTCGGGACGTCCGGAAGCCGGAGTCTTGCCCTCGGACACAACGCGGCGGTTGGCATCCTCGAAACGGCTGCGCTCGGCGAGCTCGCCGGGCAGCAGGTCCGATTCACCGGACTCGATGACCGTGACGCGGCGCAGCATCTGGCGGACGATAACCTCGACGTGCTTGTCGTGGATACCGATGCCCTGGCTGCGGTACACGCCCTGGACTTCGTCCACCAGGAACTTCTGTGCCGCACGCGGACCCATGATGCGCAGGACCTGCTTGGGATCCACCGGGCCGTTGATCAGCTTCTGGCCGACGGTGACGTGGTCGCCATCCTCGATCAGCAGGCGTGAACGGCGCAGCACCGGGTAGGCGATCTCTTCGGTTCCGTCATCGGGAGTGATGACCAGGCGCATCTGGCGCTCGGACTCTTCGATGGTGATGCGGCCGGCTGCTTCAGCAATCGGTGCGACACCCTTCGGAGTACGGGCTTCGAAGAGCTCCTGGATACGGGGCAGACCCTGGGTGATGTCGTCGCCACCGCTGGCGGAGACGGCACCACCGGTGTGGAACGTACGCATGGTCAGCTGGGTACCGGGCTCACCGATGGACTGTGCGGCGATGATGCCGACGGCCTCGCCGATGTCCACGGTCTTGCCGGTGGCCAGTGAACGGCCGTAGCACAGTGCGCAGGTTCCAACGCTGGACTCACAAGTGAGTACGGAGCGGACCTTGACCTCGGTGATGCCTGCCTTGAACAGCTCATCGATCACCACGTCACCGCAGTCGGTGCCGGCGGCTGCGAGGACCTTGCCCTCGGAGTCCACGACGTCGACGGCGAGCGTACGTGCGTAGGCACTGTTCTCGACGTTCTCGTCCAGGACCAGCTCACCGTTGGAGTCGGCGACGGCGATGGGCGTGACCAGGCCACGCTCGGTGCCGCAGTCCTCTTCGCGGACGATGACATCCTGGGAGACGTCCACCAGGCGGCGGGTCAGGTAACCCGAGTTGGCGGTACGCAGTGCGGTGTCAGCCAGGCCCTTACGGGCACCGTGCGTGGCGATGAAGTATTCCAGAACCGACAGGCCCTCGCGGTAGGAGGACTTGATGGGACGGGGAATAATTTCACCCTTCGGGTTGGCCACCAGGCCACGGATACCCGCGATCTGGCGGACCTGCATCCAGTTACCACGTGCACCGGAGGACACCATGCGGTTGATGGTGTTCATCGGTGACAGGCTGTCGCGCATTGCCTGGGCGATCTCGTTGGTTGCCTTGTTCCAGATCTCGATCAGTTCCTGGCGGCGCTCGTCGTCGTCGATCAGGCCCTTGTCGTACTGGCCCTGGATCTTGGCGGCGCGCTCCTCGTAGCCGGCGAGGATCTCCGGCTTGGCGGCCGGCACCTCGATGTCCGAGATAGCAACGGTGACGCCTGAACGGGTGGCCCAGTAGAAACCGGCATCCTTCAGGTTGTCCAGCGTTGCCGCGGTGACCACCTTCGGGTAGCGCTCGGCGAGGTCGTTGACGATGCGGGACAGTTCGCCCTTGTCGGCAACGGCTTCAACCCAGGGGTAGTCCTCAGGCAGGGTCTCGTTGAAGAGAACCTGGCCCAGGGAGGTCTGGACGAGTGCGGGCTGGCCCTGCTCCCAGCCTTCCGGAGCTTCCCAGCCTGCGTACGGAACGAAGCCTTCGAGGCGGATCTTGACCTGCGAGTTCAGGTGCAGCTCGCGGGCATCGAACGCCATGATGGCTTCCGACACAGAACCGAAGATGCGGCCTTCGCCAGCCGAACCCTTGCGCTTGGTGGTCAGGTGGTAGAGGCCGATGATCATATCCTGCGAGGGCAGGGTGACCGGACGTCCGTCAGAGGGCTTCAGGATGTTGTTGGAGGACAGCATCAGGATGCGGGCTTCAGCCTGGGCCTCGGGGCTCAGCGGCAGGTGGACTGCCATCTGGTCGCCGTCGAAGTCAGCGTTGAAGGCGCCACAAACCAGCGGGTGGAGCTGGATGGCCTTGCCTTCAACAAGCTGAGGCTCGAACGCCTGGATACCGAGGCGGTGCAGGGTAGGTGCACGGTTGAGCAGCACCGGGTGTTCGGTGATGATCTCTTCCAGCACGTCCCAGACCTGCGGACGGTAGCGCTCGACCATGCGCTTGGCCGACTTGATGTTCTGGGCATGGTTGAGGTCAACCAGGCGCTTCATCACGAACGGCTTGAAGAGCTCCAGGGCCATCTGCTTGGGCAGGCCGCACTGGTGCAGCTTCAGCTGCGGGCCGACGACGATGACCGAACGGCCGGAGTAGTCGACGCGCTTGCCGAGGAGGTTCTGGCGGAAACGGCCCTGCTTGCCCTTGAGCATGTCGCTCAGGGACTTCAGCGGACGGTTGCCCGGTCCGGTGACCGGACGGCCGCGGCGGCCGTTGTCGAAGAGGCTGTCAACAGCTTCCTGAAGCATGCGCTTCTCGTTGTTGACGATGATCTCCGGAGCACCCAGGTCAAGCAGGCGCTTGAGGCGGTTGTTGCGGTTGATCACGCGGCGGTACAGGTCGTTGAGGTCGGAGGTCGCGAAGCGGCCACCGTCCAGCTGGACCATGGGGCGCAGTTCCGGCGGGATCACCGGGACGGCGTCGAGGACCATGCCAAGCGGGCTGTTGTTGGTGGTCAGGAACGCGTTGACCACCTTGAGGCGCTTGAGGGCGCGGGTCTTGCGCTGGCCCTTGCCGTTGGCAATGATGTCGCGCAGCAGGTCGGACTCGGCCTGCATGTCGAAGCTTTCAAGGCGCTTCTTGATGGCTTCGGCACCCATGGAGCCTTCGAAGTACATGCCGTAGCGGTCGCGCAGCTCGCGGTACAGTCCTTCGTCACCTTCGAGGTCGGCGACCTTCAGGTTCTTGAAGCGGTCCCAGACCTGCTCGAGGCGCTCGATGTCGGCATCGGCGCGCTTGCGCACGTTGGCCATCTGGCGGTCGGCGGAGTCGCGTGCCTTCTTCTTGTCGGCAGCCTTGGCGCCTTCGCCCTCGAGGCGGGCAATCTCGCCTTCGAGGTCGCGGGCTATCGCCGCGATGTCGGAGTCGCGGTTGTCGATCAGCTGCTTCTTCTCGATGTCGTGCTCAACCTGCAGGTTGGGCAGTTCCTCGTGGCGGGCGGCTTCGTCAACGCTGGTGATCATGTAGGCAGCGAAGTAGATGACCTTTTCGAGGTCCTTCGGTGCCAGGTCGAGGAGGTAGCCCAGGCGGGAGGGAACACCCTTGAAGTACCAGATGTGCGTGACGGGTGCGGCCAGCTCGATGTGGCCCATGCGTTCGCGGCGGACCTTTGCACGGGTGACTTCGACGCCACAACGCTCACAGATGATGCCCTTGAAGCGCACGCGCTTGTACTTGCCGCAGTAGCATTCCCAGTCCCGGGACGGGCCGAAGATCTTCTCGCAGAAGAGTCCGTCCTTCTCGGGCTTGAGTGTGCGGTAGTTGATGGTTTCCGGCTTCTTAACCTCGCCGTAAGACCAGCCACGGATGTCTTCCGCGGTGGCGAGGCCGATCTGCATGAGGCCGAAGGAGGATTCGCTGGACATATGGTCCCTGTTCTCTCTTGTTCTCTAAATTCTGAAGTCTTGGGTGCGGGATGAGGGAAGGGGCTACCGGGAAAGGACAGCGCGGCGGGGCCGCTTGCCTCTCCCGGTAAACCTCCTTCTAGACCTCTTCTACGGAACTGGGCTCTGCACGAGACAGATCGATGCCCAGTTCTTCCGCAGCCGTGAAGACTGCGTCATCAGAGTCACGCATTTCAATTGTGGTTCCGTCCGTGGAAAGAACTTCCACGTTCAGGCACAGCGACTGCATTTCCTTGATCAAGACCTTGAAGGACTCGGGAACACCCGGCTCCGGGATGTTCTCGCCCTTGACGATGGCTTCGTAGACCTTCACGCGGCCATGGATGTCATCAGACTTGATGGTGAGGAGTTCCTGGAGCGTGTAGGCGGCGCCATAGGCTTCGAGCGCCCACACTTCCATTTCACCGAAGCGCTGGCCACCGAACTGTGCCTTACCACCCAGCGGCTGCTGCGTGATCATGGAGTACGGGCCGGTGGAGCGGGCGTGGATCTTGTCGTCCACCAAGTGGTGGAGCTTCAGGATGTACATGTAGCCGACCGAGATCGGATCCGGGAACGGCTCGCCGGAGCGGCCGTCGAACAGGCGGGTCTTGCCGGAGGAGTTGATCAGGCGTTCGCCGTCGCGGGTCACATTGGTGGAGTCCAGCAGGCCCGTGATTTCCTCTTCGCGGGCACCATCGAACACCGGCGTTGCAACAGTGGTCTGGCCACTTTCGCGCGGCAGGTTCGGCAGCTGCTTGACCCATTCGGGCTCGCCTTCGATCTTCCAGCCGGTCTTGGCAACCCAGCCGAGGTGCGTTTCGAGCACCTGGCCCACGTTCATACGGCCCGGGACACCCAGTGGGTTCAGGACAATATCAACGGGGGTGCCGTCGGCAAGGAAGGGCATGTCCTCAACGGGGAGGATCTTGGAGATAACACCCTTGTTGCCGTGGCGGCCGGCGAGCTTGTCGCCGTCGGTGATCTTGCGCTTGGCAGCGACGTAGACGCGGACCAGCTGGTTCACGCCCGGGGGCAGCTCGTCATCGTTGTCGCGGTCGAAGACGCGCACGCCGATGACGGTGCCGGACTCGCCGTGGGGAACCTTCAGTGAGGTGTCGCGGACTTCGCGGGACTTCTCGCCGAAGATGGCGCGCAGCAGGCGCTCTTCCGGGGTCAGCTCGGTTTCACCCTTCGGGGTGACCTTTCCGACCAGGATGTCCCCTGCTTCAACCTCGGCACCGATGTGGATGATGCCGCGCTCGTCCAGGCCTGCCAGGACTTCCTCGGACACGTTGGGGATGTCACGGGTGATTTCCTCGGCACCAAGCTTGGTGTCGCGGGCATCGATCTCGTGCTCCTCGATGTGGATGGAGGAAAGAACGTCCTCGGCAACGATGCGCTGCGAGAGGATGATGGCGTCCTCGAAGTTGTGGCCTTCCCATGACATGAATGCCACGAGCAGGTTCTTGCCGAGGGCGAGCTCGCCCTGGTCCGTTGCCGGGCCGTCGGCGATGATGCCGCCAACTTCCAGGCGCTGGCCTTCGTTCACCAGGACACGGTGGTTGTAGCAGTTGCCCTGGTTGGAGCGGGCGAACTTGTTGATGCGGTAGTTGGTCTCCGTGCCGTCGTCGTTGAGCATGATGACGAGCTCGGCGGAAACCTCGGTGACCACACCGGCCTTCTTGGCGATGACAACGTCACCGGCGTCGACGGCTGCGGCGCGCTCCATGCCGGTGCCCACGAAGGGGGCCTCGGAACGGACCAGCGGCACGGCCTGGCGCTGCATGTTGGCACCCATGAGTGCGCGGTTTGCGTCGTCGTGCTCCAGGAACGGGATCAGGGCGGTGGCCACGGACACCATCTGGCGCGGGGAAACGTCCATGAACTCGACGTCCTCGGCGGGAACGAGGACGGGCTCGCCTCCACCACCGCGGGCACGGACCAGGACGGTCTCTTCGGCGAACTTCTTGTTCTCGTCCAGCGGCGCGTTGGCCTGGGCGATCAGGACCTCAGCCTCGTCGTCGGCCGTCAGGTACTGGACGTCGTCGGAAACGACGCCGTTCTTGACCAGGCGGTACGGCGTCTCGATGAAGCCGAACGGGTTGATGCGTCCGTAGGATGCCAGCGAACCGATCAGGCCAATGTTCGGGCCTTCAGGGGTTTCGATGGGGCACATACGTCCGTAGTGGGACGGGTGCACGTCACGGACTTCCATGCCGGCGCGGTCACGGGACAGACCACCCGGGCCAAGGGCCGACAGGCGGCGCTTGTGGGTCAAACCCGAGAGCGGGTTGTTCTGGTCCATGAACTGGGACAGCTGGGACGTTCCGAAGAACTCCTTGATGGCCGCAACCACGGGGCGGATGTTGATCAGGGTCTGCGGCGTGATGGCCTCGACGTCCTGGGTGGTCATACGCTCGCGGACAACGCGCTCCATGCGGGACAGGCCGGTGCGGACCTGGTTCTCGATGAGCTCGCCGACGGCGCGGATCCGGCGGTTGCCGAAGTGGTCGATGTCGTCGATTTCGACGCGCAGGTCCACTTCCTGGCCGTCACGGGTGCCCTTGATGGTCTTCTCGCCGGCGTGCAGCGCAACGAGGAACTTGATCATGGCAACGATGTCTTCAACATGCAGGACCGATGCTTCCTTGTCGCCAAGGGAGCGGTCGATGCCAAGCTTGCGGTTGATCTTGTAGCGGCCAACCTTGGCCAGATCGTAGCGCTTGGAGTTGAAGTACAGGTTGTCCAGCAGGGACTGGGCAGCCTCGACGGTGGGCGGCTCGCCCGGGCGCAGCTTCCGGTAGATGTCCAGCAACGCGTCTTCGCGCGTCTCGGTGGCGTCCTTCTCCAGCGTTGCGCGCATGGAGTCGTACTGGCCGAACTCTTCGAGAATCTGGCCTTCGGTCCAGCCGAGGGCCTTCAGCAGGACCGTGACGGACTGCTTGCGCTTGCGGTCGAGGCGGACGCCGACCTGGTCGCGCTTGTCGATTTCGAGTTCGAACCAGGCACCGCGGGACGGGATGATCTTCGCGGTGAAGATGTCCTTGTCGCTGGTCTTGTCGGCGGCACGCTCAAAGTAGGCGCCCGGGGAGCGGACCAGCTGGGAGACGACGACACGCTCGGTGCCGTTGACCACGAAGGTGCCCTTCTCGGTCATCAGCGGGAAGTCGCCCATGAACACGGTCTGCTGCTTGATTTCGCCCGTGTTGTTGTTCATGAACTCGGCCTTGACGTACAGCGGAGCGGAGTACGTAGCGTCCCGGTCCTTGCACTCGGCCATGGTGTACTTGGGGTCAGCGAACTCCGGATCAGAGAAGCTCAGGGACATGGTGCCCTGGAAGTCCTCGATCGGGGAGATCTCTTCGAAGATGTCCGACAGGCCGGACGTGGTGGCGACGCTGAGATCGTTTTCTTCGACAGCCTTCGCTACGCGTGCCTGCCAGCGTTCGTTGCCGACCAGCCAGTCAAAGCTGTCCGTCTGCAGGGCAAGCAGATTCGGAACGTCAAGAGGTTCGTGAATCTTTGCGAATGAGAGCCGGCGAGTGGCACCATCAGTGCTGTCGGCAGTGTTAGCGGTTTCGTTATTAGAGGTGCTCGAGGCGACCAAGAGGGATCCTTCCACAGACCTTCAGGCGTTTTCAGATCTCCCCCGCTGTGCACCCTGCGGAATGCTCCGCAGTGCTACCATCCGGTTCCGCTATATGACCCGGGGCCCGCGCTGACCATGCTGTGACGCGGTTGACGGCACGTTGATTGTCAGCTGCCAGGCAAAGCCCACCGCTATATGAAGGCTGAAGGTAAACAGGGAAGACGCAAATATCTACGATACGGCAAAACAGCCTACGTGTCTACCCCATGTCCGGCCGGAATGCAAGCACCGGTTTTCGCGCCTCCTCGGTACTACAGCCGCAGCGTGACCCCCGCGTCCGTGCAGGTCCCGGCGTTGGCGAAGACGGCGTCCCGGACAGCGTCCTCTGACTCCTGCGCCGCCCCACTGCCGGATCCGGCGGAACCCGAGCGGTCAATCGCCAGCAGGCTCAGCGACGCGAACAGGCCGCGAAGATCGCCGGACACCGTGCCCTTCGCTTCTTCGGCCTGCAGGTAGACGTCCTCATAGCCCTCGGAATCGTCCGAAGGAACGGCCGCGTAGCGTTCAAAGAGGGAGTTGAAGAGCTCGCATGCTGCCTTGGTGCCCTGTGCAGGGGACGACGACGGCGTCCCGGCGCTGCCGCCGACGGCGGCGCTGGTACGGGCGGGGCCTGGCTCCGGCTGGGATGGGGGCGCGGAGGCGGCGTCGTTGTCGGGCACCGACACGGAACAGGCGGTGAGCGCCGCGAGGGACGCTGCTGCCGCTGTGGCAAGTAGTTTCTTCACGCTGCTGCTCCAACCGTCCCGGGGCAGGGACCCACTGTTTCCCCTGCACAAGTGTCCGCGGTCCACCCTACGCACGCCGCCGCCGTCGCGCACGTTCAAGGGATGGGGACCTCTCCCCCGCCCGGAAGCTGCAGTGGACTGTGGCCGCAGCGCGCTGCCCAGGGACGGAATGCCCATGCGGTACCGGGCGTTTGAATACTTAGGTGACCAGGGTCACGATAGCCTTGGTGGCTTACACCGGAAAACGGATCGGAAGAGATAACCATGGGCAACTCCCGTGACAACACTGACGTTGTCATCCTCGCAGCAGCGCGCACCCCGCAGGGCCGGATCAATGGGCAGCTGGCAAGCTTCACCGCCGTGGAACTGGGTTCCCGCGCCATCAAGGCCGCGCTGGACGCCAGCGGCGTGGATGCCGGCGACGTGGAAGCCGTCATCATGGGCCAGGTGCTGCAGGCAGGTGCCGGCCAGAACCCCGCCCGGCAAAGTTCAATCGGTGCCGGCATCGGCTGGGACGTCCCTGCCGTGACAATCAACAAAGTATGCCTGTCAGGACTGACCGCGGTGATCGACGCCGCCCGGATGATCCGTAGCGGCGAGGCGGCAGTGGTGGTGGCCGGCGGCCAGGAATCCATGACCCGGGCCCCGCACCTGCTGCCCGGCTCGAGGCAGGGCTGGACCTACGGTTCAATCCAGGCCCTGGACGCTGCCGCGCATGATGGCCTGACAGACGCTTTCGACGGGCAGTCCATGGGTTTGTCCACCGAGACCCGCAACCTTGCCCTGGGCATTGACCGCACATCGCAGGACAACGTGGCCGCCCAGTCCCACCAGCGGGCCGCGCTGGCCGCCAAGAATGGAACGTTCGACGACGAAATCGTTCCGGTCAGCGTCAAGCAGCGCAAGGGCGATCCGCTCGTGGTCTCCGTTGACGAGGGCGTCCGACCCAACACCTCCGTGGATTCGCTCGCCGGGCTGCGCGCAGCTTTCGTGACCGACGGGACCATCACCGCCGGTAACTCCTCTCCCCTGTCGGACGGGGCCGCAGCCCTGGTGCTGGCCTCCCGCGGCTATGCCGAGGAACACGGCCTGGAATACCTGGCCGTCGTCGGGAAACCCGGGCAGGTTGCCGGACCGGACAACTCGTTGCACTCCCAGCCATCCAATGCCATCCGGAATGCCCTGGGACGGGCAGGCTGGACCACAGCCGACCTGGACTTCATTGAGATCAACGAAGCCTTCGGGTCCGTGGCCGTCCAGTCGCTCAAGGACCTGGACTACCCGCTTGAGAAGTGCAATATCCACGGCGGCGCCATTGCCCTGGGCCACCCCATCGGGGCCTCGGGCGCACGGCTGGCCGTCCATGCTGCGCATGAGCTGAAGCGCCGCGGAACGGGTAAAGCCGCCGTGTCGCTGTGCGGCGGCGGCGGGCAGGGCGAAGCGCTCCTGCTCTACCGCGACTGATGGCCGGCCCGGTCATGAACGGGGCGGACGGCGCCGGACACGGACGGTTCCTGGCCGACGCCTCCGCCCGCGGGCTGGCGGTGGACATCGTGGAAAGGCCGGCCGCCAGGAGCCTCGAAGAGGCAGCCGGCATTCTGGGAATCAGCCCCGCTGACATCGTCAAATCGCTGGTGGTCAAGCACAAGGACGGTACCTTCCTGTTTGCGCTGATCCCCGGCGACCGCCAGATCTCCTGGCCCAAACTGCGGGCCCTGGTGGGCGTCAACAAGCTGTCGCTGCCGCCCGCGGACACGGCCCTGGAGGCGACCGGGTACGAGCGAGGCACCATTACGCCGCTGGGCAGCTCCACCAGCTGGCCGGTCTACGCGGACGCCACTATCACCGGGCGCCGGATCTCGATGGGTGCGGGCGCCCACGGCTACAGCGCCTTCGTGGACGCGGACGCCCTGACCGCAGCACTGGACGCTGTTGTAGCCGATATCTCCGACCCCGTTTAAAGCAGGAAGCACCGCATTAAAGCAGGAAGCCCCGCCCACAAACGTGGACGGGGCTTCCTGAGGAAAAAGCGCGTTACTACTTGAGGGTAACGGTTGCGCCTGCAGCCTCGAGCTGCTCCTTGGCCTTCTCGGCAGCTTCCTTGGTTGCACCTTCGAGGACAGCCTTGGGAGCGCTGTCAACCAGGTCCTTGGCTTCCTTGAGGCCCAGGGAAGTGATGGCGCGAACTTCCTTGATCACTGCGATCTTCTTGTCGCCGGCAGCTTCGAGGACGACGTCGAAGTCGGTCTTCTCTTCAACCTCTTCAGCAGCAGCGCCGGCGGGGCCAGCAACAGCAACAGCAGCAGCGGTAACTTCGAAGGTCTCTTCGAAGAGCTTGACGAACTCGGAGAGCTCGATGATGGTCAGTTCCTTGAAAGCTTCAATGAGCTCTTCGTTGGTGAGCTTCGCCATGGTAGGCGTCCTTCCTGTTGTGGTGTTCAGCGGCACGCAGCCGTGCTTCACACCGGAGTCTTGTGAGGTAAAGAGAGTTAGTTCTCTTCAGCTGCGGGAGCTTCGGCTGCAGGAGCCTCTGCTTCTGCGGCGGGAGCTTCTTCAGCGGCGGGCGCCTCGGCAGCTGCCGGTGCACCGTTCTCTTCTTCAAGCTTGAGGCGCAGTGCGTCAATGATGCGTGCAGCGGCGGCAGCAGGGGCCTTGAGGACGCCTGCAACCTTGGCGAGCTGCAGCTCGCGGGACTCGAGAGCTGCCAGTGCGGCAACCTCGCTGGCGTTCAGTGCCTTGCCCTCGAAGTAACCGGTCTTGATGACCAGCTGCTTGTTGGTCTTGGCAAAATCCGTCAGGCTCTTGGCAGCGGCAACTGCGTCACCCTTGATGAACGCGATCGCAGTGGGGCCGGCAAGCTGGCCGTCGAATGCTTCGACACCGGCTTCCTTGGCTGCAATGGCGGTCAGGGTGTTCTTGACGACCGTGAACTTGGTGTCCTGGCCGAGAGAAACACGCAGCTGCTTGAGCTGTGCAACGGTGAGCCCACGGTATTCGGTCAGGACAGCGGCGTTCGATTCCTTGAAATCGTTAGTGATCTCAGCTACTGCTGAAACCTTGGTAGGCGTTGCCATAACCCTCCTTCCGGGGATAGTGCCGGTATTCGACGGTCCCCGCTCAAGAGAGCTAAAACTAAAAACGCCCCGCGCAGATGCACGGGGCTTGGCTCAACACGGCTGTACCGTGGAGCTTTGCTTCGTTCACCTGCGCCGGCCGCCCTGCGTTGAGGGTCCTTCGTCCGGAAAACCACTTCTATCCCCCGCGCAGAACTGCAGAGTTGAGCCATGCTCAGGGGAGTGGATTTCCAACAACCGACGGTCTTTGGTCATCCCAGTCTAAGGGAGGTCCCGCCGCTCCGCCAAATCGGCAGTCAGCTGTTGCTGGTGCGAAGGTGCGGAAGCTCCTTCTGCCAGATTCCCGTCACGCCCGCGGTCCGGAATCCCAATTGCTGGTTGACGGTCAGGAGGTATCGGTTTTCCGGCGCATTCCAGGTGTAGATGACCCGGGCATCCGGAAACTGCTCCGTCAGCCGTTCCATGTTCGCCACCTTGATCAGGAGTCCCAGCTTGTTGCCGCGGTGCTCCTGCAGGACGAGGGTATCGTCCTGGAAAACCACGTCAGCGCGGTGGGCCAGCACCGTGATGGTGGTCAGGCCCACCAGCGCCCCGCTGGCGAGATGCTCGACGGCGGTGACCACCGTCCGCCGGCCCTGCGCAATGGCAACGTCTTCGGCCTCCCGGAGGATGGCGCCGTCGAACACCATGTCCTGCTCAACCGGCACCTGGAGCGACGGGTCGACGTCGGCGCCTGCCTGGTTTTCCAGGACGGCGACGGCCTCCAGCCAGCGGTCAGGGCACCGGTCCGTCCAATGGTGCAGCCGGTACCGGCCGTTGTTGGCTTCCTCCGCTTCGGCCTGCAGGTCGGCCACCAGCTTCGAGTCCAGCGGCAGCAGGCAGGAACTGAACTGCTCAATGTGCTGCAGGGTGTATCCGGTGCGTTGGGCGAACTCCACCTCGCGGCTCTCCAACGGCACGAAGCCCTGCCCCGATCCGGGGACCAGCTGGGCACGTTCGAATTCGCGCAGGGAAGCCCCGGGATGGTTGGTGTCCACCAGGATCATGGTGCGGCCTTCATTGCGGGCCAGCTGCTCGGCGGCCTGGAGCAGCTTCCTCCCGACGCCCTGGCGCTGGAACTCGGGCAGGATGTCCAGGGTGAACTCCGCCAGGTCCAGGTTGTCCGTGAGGGGAAGGGCGATGTCAACGGTGCCGACGATCTCACCGTCGACCTTGGCGACCAGGATCAACTGCCGCTCATAGGGATCCGCGAACTCAAGCAGCTTTTCCAGGGGGCCGTAGGCGAGGTCGTCGCTACCCCAGGTCTGCATGCGGACTTTGCGTCCCACTTCGACGGCGGCAAGGAAGTCCGCAGCGTCCGGCGCCTCGAGTGAATCAGGGATCCAGAGCTGCTCGATCTTCACGTCTTTTGCCATAGGCGCATCATCCCAGCCGTTTCTGCCACTCACCTTCATAACCAGCCGGCCTGAATCCAAGGGCAATATTTATGGCCAGCATATGTTGGTTTTCACTGGCGTTCCACGTCAACACAGAACGCGCCGACGGCCATCTGCCCTGGGCACGCCGTAGATTCGCCACCTTGATAAGCGTGCCGAGGCGGCGGCCGCGGTGTTTGGCCGTGACCAGGGTGTCCTGCTGGGCAATGGAGGCCGGCACACCGGGCCGCCAGTTGAGGACCGTGTAGGCGACCAGCTCCCCCGTGGCGCTGTGCAGTGCGGCGGTCACCGCGGACTGGACGCCGCCGCGGGCCATCGTTTGCTCCTCCTCCCGCACCCTCGCTGCATCCCAGTCCTCGCCCTCCCAGTCCATCCCGGCAATGGGAACGTCCGTGCTCATCCGGGCTTTGAGAACCGCGTAGGCCCGAACCAGGTCTTCGGGGCAGGTGTCGTCCCAGCCCGTGATGATGTAGCCGCCTGCCCCCGCTGCTGCCTCCGACTCCAGCCGGTCCAGCAGTTCCGGCGCAACGGGAAGGTCCAGCCGGCTGGACCGTTCCACCTGTTCCAGCTCGTAGCCGGAACCTGCGGCGAAGGCCACTGCAGGTTCGGTGACCGGCAGGCCCCCGGCACCGGATTTTGCGGGGAGCAAGGGGTTCCCGTCCGCCGCGGCCAGCGGAACCTCGTGGTATCCGTAGAGGGAGGTCCGGCCCCGTTCCCGGGCTATCGACTCGGCGTGCAACAGCAGCGTCCTGCCCAGCCCCCGGCGCCGGTGGACGGGCGCAATCAGGACGTCGATGCCGGCGGTGTGGGTGTTCTCGCGGAGCGGCAGTTCCACCGAGCACATGCCAACGGTCTCCCCCTTCAGCCTCGCCAGGAAGAGCTGCCGCTCCTCGTACTCGTTGCCCTGCCAGAACTCGGCAGCTTCCTGGAGGGTGGGACAGCGGTCCAGGTTGCCCCACAGGGCGAGCTCGTGCTCCACCCGCAGGGCCTGGCATTCCCTGAGATCTGCTGTGGGTCCTGCAGAAGCGGCATTCATGCCGGGTTCCGGAAGCACCTTAACGCCAGTGATAACGGGTGCAGTGGGGGTCCCTGGGAAGGTGTCCGACTCCGGGTCAGCCATTCCTACAGCTTAGGCACAAGGTACCGGCGGCGGGATAGTTTCGCAGCTTAAACAAAACCGCCCGGCACAGGTGCCGGGCGGTTTGTTGCGGCGGACGGGTTCCGCTGCAGGAGCTTCAGACGAGGATTTAGGCCTCGGTCAGAACCTTGGTGACGTTCGGGTCGACGGAGATGCCGGGACCGAAGGTGGTGGCAACCGTGGCCTTCTGGATGTAGCGGCCCTTGGAAGCGGACGGCTTCAGGCGAAGCACCTCTTCGAGCGCTGCTGCGTAGTTCTCGGCCAGCTTGACGGCGTCGAAGGAGACCTTGCCGATGATGAAGTGCAGGTTGGAGTGCTTGTCGACGCGGAAGTCGATCTTTCCACCCTTGATGTCGTTGACGGCCTTGGTGACGTCGGGGGTCACGGTGCCCGTCTTCGGGTTCGGCATCAGGTTACGCGGGCCCAGGACCTTACCGAGGCGGCCAACCTTGCCCATGAGGTCAGGGGTGGCGACGGCGGCGTCGAAGTCGGTCCAGCCGGCTGCGATCTTTTCGATCAGGTCGTCGGAACCAACGAAGTCGGCGCCGGCGGCGATTGCTGCCTCAGCCTTGTCACCGGTGGCGAACACGAGGACGCGGGAAACCTTACCGGTGCCGTGGGGCAGGTTGACGGTGCCGCGGACCATCTGGTCAGCCTTGCGGGGGTCGACGCCGAGGCGGAATGCAACCTCAACGGTGGCGTCGAACTTGGACGGGTTGGTGTCCTTGGCGAGGGTTACTGCCTCGAACGGCGCGTAGAACTTCTCCGCGTCGATCTTGGCGGCTGCTGCCTCATATGCTTTGCTGCGCTTTGCCATGCTGCTTATTTCTCCTTGTGCAGTTGTGGTCTGCGGACCGCGCTGGGCCCTGCCACAGTTGGTGGGCGGGCTCGTTATCCGTGCCCGTTTCCCAACATTTCAGTTTTGGTGGTGCCGGTGTCCCGGCGGTGCCGCCCGTCGTCGTGCCCTTATTGCGGGACACAACACCAAAGCGGCGGAAGCGGCTAGCCTTCGACGGTGATGCCCATGGAGCGGGCGGTGCCGGCGATGATCTTCGCTGCGCCTTCGAGGCTGGTGGCGTTGAGGTCTTCCATCTTGGTGGAGGCGATCTCGTTGACCTGTGCCTGGGTCAGCTTGGCAACCTTGACGGTGTGCGGGGTTGCTGAACCCTTGGCGACGCCTGCAGCCTTCTTGATGAGCTCTGCAGCCGGCGGGGTCTTGGTGATGAACGTGAAGGAACGGTCCTCGTAGACCGTGATTTCCACGGGAATGACGTTTCCGCGCTGGGCTTCCGTCGCAGCGTTGTACGCCTTGCAGAATTCCATGATGTTGACACCGTGCTGGCCAAGCGCAGGACCGATCGGCGGGGCCGGGTTAGCGGCACCTGCCTGGATCTGCAGCTTGATGAGGCCGGTGACCTTCTTCTTGGGAGCCAATGTAGGGTCCTTCTCTCAATAACGTCCTGGGGCACAGGAGCGTGCCTCAGGTTTGTGGCCGCCATGGCAAGGCGGCCGGCCGTTCCGGTACTGCTAAGCGGGCAGCCCCGGGACGAATTCTTGGGTGATCAGATCTTGGTGACCTGGTTGAACGCCAGGGTAACCGGCGTTTCGCGCTCGAAGATGGATACGAGCACCACGAGGGTCTGGGATTCGACCTTGATCTCGGAAATGGTGGCGGGAAGGGTCTCGAACGGGCCTTCCTTGACGATGACGGACTCGCCAACCTCGAAGTCAACATCCACGGGGGCCTGGTTCTGCTTGTTGACCGGCTTGCCCTTCTCGGCCTGCTCTTCCTCGAAGACGGGAGCAAGCATGGAGAAGACCTCGTCCAGGCGAAGCGGCACGGGGTTGTGGGCGTTACCCACGAAGCCGGTGACACCCGGGGTGTGGCGGACGGCGCCCCACGAGGCGTCCGTGAGGTCCATGCGGACCAGCACGTAGCCGGGGATCCGGACGCGGTTGATGACCTTGCGCTGAGCATTCTTGATCTCAACGACTTCTTCCATGGGCACCTGGATCTCGAAGATGTAATCTTCCATGTCCAGGGTCTGGATGCGGGTTTCCAGGTTGGCCTTCACGCGGTTTTCGTAACCGGCGTAGGAGTGGATGACGTACCAGTCACCTTCCTGGCGGCGCAGCTTGGCCTTGAACTCCTCGGCGGGGTCAACGTCTGCTTTGGCGGCGGCAGCGGCGAGGGCGTCAGTGGACTCCTCTTCGGAGCCGGCGTCTGCCTCGGCGTCAAAGTCGGAACCGGCGTCCTCGGATTCGGGCGCGGAGGAATCAACCTCAGACTCGTCACCGGCTTCTGCCGTGACGTCCGCGGACTCTTCCAGCTCAGTCTCGGTTACCTCGAGCTCCTGCTCAGACACTTGGTCTCCTGCTTCCTCATTGCCTAACATGCCTATTTAAATGGCTCAATTCCGCACACCGGCGTTCCGTCCGGGAATCCCGGAGGAACACGCGGCCTGCGGACCGTGCAGCGTTAGCTGTCCGTGGTGCCGGTCCCGCCGAAGACCCAGCCGACGGCGGTTCCAAAACCGATGTCCAGCAGGCTGACGATGACCATCATGATGCCCACGAACACCAGCACCACGAGCGTGTAATTGATCAGTTCCTTGCGGGTGGGTGCAACAACCTTCTTCAGTTCGCCGATGATCTGGCGGACGAAGAGTGCAATGCGGGCGAAGAAGTTTGCCTTGGCGTCCTTCTTAGCTGGGCGGCCCTTGGAGCTGCTGGCAGCTGTTTCGGTCACCTGGTCCTCGCTCATCTTTGCAATGTTGGATTACCCGGCCCTGAACAGAACCATGGTTGCTGCGCTTGCCCCGGATTTTCGCCCGGGGCGCTTGCGCAGGGCAGACAGGACTCGAACCTGCAACCTGCGGTTTTGGAGACCGCTGCGCTACCAATTGCGCCACTACCCTATGGAGTGAATTCCACCCTCTGACAACGAGCCTCCAGTCTGAGCTGGGGCGCACGTCATCATCCGTGTTTCAACACCGGTGAACCAGTCTACGCAACAACTTCGTGTTCGTCGAACCGGCCCATTTCCGGCCCCCGCCTGACGGCCTGCCTGACATGTGACCGGGACACAGTCACAAATCAAAACCGGCAACCCGGAGGGTCCGGTGAACAGCATAGAGTAGAACTCGTCGAATCCCACATTCCAGCCCCCAGGCTGCAAGCGAAGAACGGACCTGCCATGTCTGCCGCCCGCGTTTCCCAGCGCATTTCCGCAATTGCCGAATCCGCAACCCTCGCCGTTGACGCCAAGGCGAAGGCGCTGAAGGCAGCGGGCCGGCCGGTTATTGGGTTTGGTGCGGGCGAACCGGACTTCCCCACTCCGGACTACATCGTCCAGGCCGCCATCGAAGCTGCCGGCCAGCCGAAGTACCACCGCTACTCCCCTGCCGGCGGATTGCCGGAGCTGAAGAAGGCCATAGCCGACAAGACGCTGCGCGACTCCGGCTATGCAGTGGACGCCGCCCAGGTCCTGGTGACCAACGGCGGCAAGCAGGCCGTGTACAACACCTTCGCCACCCTGGTTGATCCGGGAGATGAGGTTATTGTCCCCACCCCGTTCTGGACTACCTACCCGGAGGCCATCCGCCTGGCCGGCGGTGTCCCCGTGGAGGTGTTTGCGGGTCCTGAGCAGGACTACCTGGTCACTGTGGAACAGCTCGAAGCAGCCCTTACGGACAGGACGAAAATCCTGTTGTTCGTGTCGCCGTCCAACCCCACCGGCTCTGTCTACTCGCCGGAGCAGGTGGCGGAGATCGGCAAGTGGGCAGCGTCCAAGGGCCTTTGGGTGGTCACGGACGAGATCTACGAGCACCTGACCTACGACGGCGTTCCCTTCACTTCGATCGCCACCGCGGCGCCGGAACTGGGCGACAAAGTGGTGATCCTGAACGGCGTTGCCAAAACCTATGCCATGACCGGCTGGCGGGTGGGCTGGATGATCGGTCCGGCCGACGTCATCAAGGCCGCCACCAACCTGCAGTCGCATGCCACCTCCAACGTCTCCAACATCATGCAGATCGCCGCCCTCGCCGCGGTTTCCGGCCCGCTGACGGCTGTTGATGAGATGAAGGTGGCATTCGACCGCCGCCGCAAGGCGATCGTTGCGGGCCTGAACGCCATCGACGGCGTGGAATGCCCGACGCCGAAGGGCGCCTTCTACGTCTACGCCGATGTCCGTGGGCTGCTGGGCAAAGAGTTTCCCACCGCCTCCGGCACCGCAACCCCGCAGACCTCTGCCGAGCTCGCAGCGCTGATCCTGGACGAGGTTGAAGTGGCCGTGGTTCCGGGTGAGGCCTTTGGTCCTTCCGGCTACCTGCGCCTTTCCTACGCCCTCGGCGACGAGGACCTGGCCACCGGCGTGCAGCGGCTGCAGGACTTCCTGGGCAAGGCCCAGTAGGACGCTCTCTCTCACTTAACGCAGGAATTCCCTAAACGCTCTATCACTCCCTTCCCGGTGAGTGATAGAGCGTTTGGCGTTAAGGCGCATCAAGTGAGAGAGCGTTTGGCGTTAAGGCGCATCAAGTGAGAGAGCGTTTGGGGACGTGGGATTAGAGGAGGCGGCGCTCTGCGGCCCACTTGGTCAGCTCGTGGCGGCTGGAGAGCTGCAGCTTCCGCAGTACCGCTGATACGTGGGTTTCCACCGTCTTGATGCTGATGAAGAGCTCCTTGGCCACTTCCTTGTAGCTGTAGCCGCGGGCGATGAGGCGCATGACCTCGAGTTCCCGCGCGGACAGCCTGTCCAGTTCGTCGTCGGCGATGTCCGCGGGGGCGGTACCAAAAGCGTCCAGGACAAAGCCTGCAAGCCGGGGCGAGAAGACCGCGTCACCGCCGGCAACCCGGTACACGGCGTCAGTGATTTCCGCCCCCGAGATGGTCTTGGTGACGTAGCCGCGTGCTCCCGCCCGGATTACCGCCACAACGTCCTCGGCCGCGTCCGAGACGCTGAGGGCAAGGAACTTGGTGGCAGGGAGCAGGGCTGCGGAACCGGCGATAACCTCACGGCCCCCGCCGCCCAGGCCTCCGGGCAGGTGGACGTCCAGCAGCACCACGTCCGGGCGCTGCTGTGCTATGACGGCGATGGCCTGTTCCACCGTGGCTGCCTCGCCCACCACCTGGATGCTGGGGTCCAGGTCCGCTTTCAGGCCCGAGCGGAAGATCGCGTGGTCGTCGACAATGACCACCCTGGCGGACCTGGCGGCCGGATCCGAACCCGGTCCCTGCGTTGTGTTCATGGCTTGCCTTCCGTGCTGTCCTGCGGGGCGGCGGGAAAGCCCAGCCGCACCTCCGTGCCTTCGCTGCTGCTGGTGATTGCCGCTGTACCGCCGTGGCGGTTCATGCGGCCGATGATGGATTCCCTGACCCCGAGCCTGTCCTCCGGCACATGCTGCAGGTCGAAGCCGGGGCCGCGGTCCTTGATAAACACCTCGGCACGGCCGCCGGATGCCTCCAGGTAGACCGAAACGGTCCCGCCGCCGTGGCGGGAGGCATTGAGCATGGCCTCCCGGCTGGCCTGGATCAGCGCTTCATGGCCCTCCGTGACGGCAGTGTCCCCCACGCAGACCACCTCGACGGCGTTGCCCAGCAGGTCCTCCACTTCGGCTGCCACGGCCTTGATCCGGTCCGACAGGTGCCCGGCGTCCTTGCCGGGATCCGCAAAAAGCCAGCCCCGCAGCTCGCGTTCCTGGGCACGGGCCAGCCGGACGACGTCGTGCTCGCTGGCCGCCCGACGCTGGATCAGGGCCAGCGTCTGCAGCACCGAGTCATGCAGGTGGGCGGCAATCTCGGCCCGTTCGGTCTCCCGGATCCTGCCGGCCCGCTCCGCCTCCAGGTCGCGCCAGAACTTCAGCGCCCATGGCAGCAGGACCAGCACCACCCCGCCGAGGACAGCCACCGAGGCCAGCAGCGCCAGCCAGGTCTGCTCCCAGGAACCGGAGCCGGACACCATCACCAGGACGCCGGCCACCACCAGCGCCAGCCCTGCCGCGAGCCGGGCCCAGCCCCCTGCCTGGTCCGCCTTGGTTTTGTCCACGAGCCCGGCCCGCCGGGTCTCATCCAGCTGCATCCAGGCAATGGAGGCGCCGCCGAGCACTGCCGCAGCGGGTATCAGGGTTCCCAGTGGCACATCCACGCCCAGCAGTTGGGCGATCAGGATGCCCGCCACGAGCAGCAGCCCGGTTCCGAGCAGGATTTCCTTGCCGTAGCGCATCTCCCGGAACCGGAACCAGGGCGGCCGGACGGGCTCGGACGCGGACGCTGCGGCTTCCCCCAGGGCGGGGTATCCGAGGCCGCGTGGAGAGGCATTATCCGTCCGTGGGCCGCCGTCGGGCCTGCTGGGCGGCGCGATCCCGTCAATGCCGCCACCCGCCGGGGCCGCTGCCCAGGGAACTGCGGCCGGCACGGTCTCCCGGCTGACAGCCGGTGCAATGGGCGACGACGGCCGGCGCGCCTGGCGCCGGGCGCTTTCGTCAGCCGTGGGGACCATGATCCACAACCAGGCATAGAAGACGACGCCGGCACCGCCGGCCAGCGACGCAAGGACCATTGCCACCCGCACGTGGACCACGGGCACGCCCAGGTGTGCGGCCAGGCCGGAGCACACGCCTGCGATGAAGCGGTCGCTGCGGCGGACCAGCGGGAGGCGGGCGGGCACGGTTGTCATGGATCAATCCAAGCACGGATCAGGGTTCCCGGGCCCGCAATCCGGCCGGATCCGGGGTCCTCTCAGGGACCATTCAGGGTGTCCCCCAGTAGAGCCGAAGCGCCGCAGGCGGAAGGATCGAAGCATGAACTCGCAAACCTCCACCCCTGATGACGGCCACCCGACGGAGCCCCTCCCCAAACGGGACAACGAAAACCCCACCGAGCCCCTCCCGCCGGCTGGCTCCCAGTCCGTGCCTTCCCCCTCACCTGTTCCCCCGCCGGCGTCGGGTCCGGCCCCGGAGCAGGAACCGGAGCACGACGACGGGGACGGCTCCTCTCACCGGTCCATGCGGGATGACGCGGCGTACGACGGCGCCGGTGCGGCCTATGCCGGGCAGCCTGCCGGAGCGTACCCGGGCCAGGGCAGCTCCGGCCCGGGCAGCGCAAGCCCGGGCAGCGCAAGCCCGGGCGCCGGCAGCTACCCGTATGCCGGTGCACCCACCCAGCAGACCGACTTCTTCGGCTGGGTGCGCAGCCATGGGATCACCCGCGGCCAGGACCGCTGGATCGGCGGCGTCTCCAGCGGCATCGCCCGGCGCCTGGGTATCGACCCGCTGATCGTCCGGGGCGTCTTCATCGTGATGACCCTTTTCGCGGGCATTGGTGTACTTTTCTACGGCCTGGCATGGGCCTTCCTGCCAGAGCCCGATGGAAGGATCCATGTCCAGGAAGCCGGCGCCGGACGGTGGACCAGCGGCATGACCGGTTCCCTGATCGCCGTAATCCTCGGCTTCAGCGGGCTGGGCGGCGACTTCTGGGGCTGGAGCAACCACGGTTTCGGCGCCTTCCTCTGGACCCTCTTCTGGGTTGGCGGCGCCATCTACCTGATCTACTACCTCGCGCAGCGCAACAAAGCAGCGGTGGGCACACCGGCGGGCGCAGCCGCACCCGGCGCCACCTCTTACCCGGGCACCCCATACCCCGGTACCACCACGCACTCTGCCGCAGCCTCGGCGGCAACGGCGCCCCTGTACCCGGACGTTGCAGGGACCGGCCCGTTCACCGGCAGCCCCTACGGCGCCGGCGGCTCCGGAAGCGGCGGATGGGACAACAAAGGCGCGGGCAGCACCTGGCAGCCGCAGGGTCCTCCGCCGGCACCCAAGGCGCGCCCCGCAGGCCCCGGGGCCCCCGCCGTCGCCATCGCTGCCGGCAGCGCACTGATCGTCGGCGCGGGGCTGAAAGCCCTGGACGTCACCAACATCATCGACCTCGGTGACTCTACGAACGCCATCGCATGGGCCAGCGCGGCGGCGGTCCTGGGCCTCGGGATCCTCATTCTGGGCTTCCGCGGCCGCACTTCGGGCATCCTGTCGTTCTTTGCGGTGGCAGCCCTCATCACGGGAGGAATCTTCAATGTGGTGGGCAACAACGGCGAGCGCGTCCGCTTCCAGGAAGTTGACTGGGCCCCCACGAGCATCCAGCAGGCAAGCGAAGGACTGAACATCACGGCGGGACGGGGAACCGTTGACCTCACCGGGCTCGCGCTGGACGCCCCCCTTGAGTCCGAGGTGCTTGTCCCCCTGGACTTCACCGCCAGCAATGTCACCGTGGTGATCCCTGACTCCGTGCCCGTGGACATCCGGGCAGATATGACCCTGGGGAACCTCGCGGAAGGCGGAAGCCAGCGCGGCGGGACAACCACACGCGAAAGCAGCTACAACACCGACAAGCCCGGCAGCCACCTGGTCATCGAGATCGACGGCACCGTCAGCAACGTCACCATCGAGGAAGGAAATTGACATGAGCAGCCAAACACCGGCGCCGGACCCCTACATTCCGGGGAGCTCCGCGGCGGCACGCACCGACTCCGCCCCTCCCTCCGGGGCGCGGGTGGGAACCATCGTATGGGGCCTGATCGTGGTTGCCCTCGCAGCCCTGATCATCATCGCCCAGCTCGGAATCGTCACCCTCAATGGGACCTACGTCCTGATCGGCCTCATGATCGGAGCGGGTGCGGCCCTGGTGGTCGGAGGACTCCTCTCCGCCAGGAAAAGTGACAACGGCACCACAACACGGAAGTCTTGAACCATGGATAAATTCTTCAGCATCGTCAGGGGCCTGGGCCTGAAACGCGGACCCCAGCGCATCCTGGGGGGCGTCCTGGGAGGGATTGCGGCAAAACTCAACGTGGATGTGGCCTACGTCCGCATTGCCTTCCTCCTCTTTGCCCTCCTCCCCGGCCCCGCCTTCGTTTTCTACCTCGTGGCCTGGGCTGTCCTGCCGGACCAGCGGAACGTCATCCCGCTGCAGTCGTTCCTCGACAGGCGGTCACTGAACCGCCCGTGATACACCGCCACACAGGGCCCCGCTCCTCCACCTTGGAGCGGGGCCCTTCGTGTAACCAGTTTGTGTCGTACCGCACACACCGCACTAGACTCTATGTGAGCTCAGCGTGGCGCTCTGCCTGTAAACCCACTCCCCAGGATTTGAGCGAGACATGAAAATTGGAATCCTTACCAGCGGTGGCGACTGCCCCGGACTGAATGCGGTGATCCGCGGAGCAGTCCTCAAGGGAATTGCCATCCACGGCCACGAGTTCGTCGGTTTCCTCGACGGCTGGCGCGGCGTTGTTGAGGGCGACATCATCGACATCCCCCGGACCATGGTCCGCGGCATTGCCAAGCAGGGCGGCACCATCCTGGGTACCTCCCGCACCAACCCGTTCGAAAACGGCGGCGGCCCCGAGGTCATCAAGGCCCACATGGAGCGCCTGGGCATCGATGCCATCATTGCGATCGGCGGTGAGGGCACGCTGGCAGCGGCCAAGCGGCTTACCGACGCCGGCCTGAAGATCGTCGGTGTTCCCAAGACTGTTGACAACGACCTCGACGCCACCGACTACACCTTCGGTTTCGACACCGCCGTGCAGATCGCCACCGAGGCCATCGACCGGCTCCGGACCACCGGGGAGTCGCACCACCGGTGCATGATTGCCGAAGTCATGGGCCGGCACGTCGGGTGGATCGCCCTGCACGCCGGTATGGCTGCAGGTGCCCACGCCATCCTCATTCCGGAACAGAAAGTCAGCATCGAGCAGATCACCGAGTGGGTGAACGAGGCCCATGCCCGTGGCCGTGCGCCTCTGGTGGTCGTGGCTGAGGGGTTCGTTCCCGAGCACATGGAAACCCCGCATTCCGAGCGCGGCCTGGATACCTTCGGCCGGCCCCGCCTGGGCGGCATCGCGGACCAGCTGGCCCCTGAGCTTGAAGCGCGGACCGGCATTGAAACCCGTGCCACCATCCTGGGCCACATCCAGCGCGGCGGCGTGCCGTCCGCTTTCGACCGTGTCCTGGCCACCCGGCTGGGCATGGCGGCCATCGACTCGGTGGTCGAGGGCTACTGGGGCACCATGGTGGCGCTCAAGGGAACGGACATCGAGCACGTGGGCTTCCAGGAAGCCCTGGGCAAGCTGAAGACCGTCCCGCAGAACCGCTACGACGAAGCTGCCGTCCTGTTCGGCTGAGCCGTCCGGCATACCTGAAGAGTGGCTGCGGCCGATGTGTCCTCCCCAACGGGACCGGTTGCCCGCCCTAGGCTGGGAGCATGACACTCGACCCCGGTTCGGCCGCCATCATCCAGCTTGCGTGGGCCCGGCGCCTGGGGCTGGATGATGACGCCTTCAGCTCCGCCCTGGCCTCCGGGGAACGCATAGTCCGCGCCGACGAGTCGGCGCGGACCGTCGAGTTCGTCCGGCTGTTCGGCAGCTCGGCGCTGGTGGGTCCCCAGTGGGTCATCGACACCGCGGCGGACATCCCCGACGAGGAAATGGCGCAGCACGTCACCCTGCTGACCCTCACCAGGTCGCACGGCGGGCACGGGCTGGGGGCAGCCGCACTCTTTTTTGCGGACGACCTGCCCCTCAGGCAGCCGCCGGAGGAAATGACCGTCTCGCACGGCAACGCCGAGGCGATCGAGCTTGAGGGCCGGTGCCCGCCCGACGACGTCAACGAAGTGGGCCTTTCAGACCTGGAGAACCGCTACACGATCGTCCATGAACTGGAGGGGCGCCGGGTGCCCCTGGCTTGCGGAGCCTACTCGGAGTGGGAAGGGCTGCTGGCGCATCTTGGCGTCCTGGTGGACCCTGAATGGCGCCGGCGCGGACTGGGCTCCCTGGCAGCCTCGATTGCCGCCCACGAGGCCCTCGCGGCGGGCCTGACCCTCCAGTGGCGGACGGACGTCAGCAATACAGGTTCCCTGGCGCTGGCCCGGAAGCTCGGCTTGTCAGCCGGCGGAATCCAGACCAGCGTCCACCTTGGCTGACCCCGGCACGCCCCAGCCCTGAACCGGCTGCGGCTTGGCGAAGAACAGCGCCACGGCCGCGCCTACCAGGATGACCCCGGCAGGCAGCAGGATGGACTGGCCCATCGCCGTCGAAAATCCGCTGTGGAGGGCCTCGGGGAGGCCTCCGGACAGGGCCATTCCCTCGCCCGCTCCCCCGCCGGGGCCACCGGCCGGAAGCTCCGCGGCCAGCCGCGCCTGGATCAGCACCGCAATGGCGGCGCTGCCCAGCACGGCGCCGATCTGCCGCGTGGTGTTGTACACGCCGGACCCGGCCCCGGCCTGCCGCGGGGGAAGGTTGCGGGTGGCGGTAGTGCTGAGCGGAGCCCAGATGCCTGCGTTCGCGAATCCGAGGACGGCGCTGGGCAGGAGGAACAGCAGGATGGGGGTGTCCGGCTGCATCAGGGCCGAGTTCCATACAAGGGCAACGGCCATCAGCACCAGGCCCGCTGCGGTGATGAATTTCGGGTTGACCCTGTCGATGACCTTCCCCACCACCGGCGCCAGTCCGCCCGAGATCAGTGCCATGGGCACCATCATCAGCGCGGACTGGGTGGGCGTGAGGCCGCGGACCAGCTGGTAGTAGAAGATGAGCGGCAGGCTGAACGCGGTCACGGTGAAGCCGACGGTGGTGATTCCGATGTTGGCCAGGGAGAAGTTACGGTCCCGGAAGAGGGCCAGGGGCAGCAGCGGCTCGCCTTTGTTGAACCGCTGCCAGACCACAAAAAGTGCCAGCACGGCAAGGCCTGCGATGATGAGCCCCCACACAGTCACGGGCCCGGCGATGGTGCCCCAGTTGTAGGTTTCGCCTTCCTGGATGCCGAACACCAGGAGGAAAAGTCCGACGGCGCTCAGCACCACGCCGGGGATGTCGAACCGGTGCGGGTGGGTGCTGAGGGCCGGTACGTTGCGCAGGGCGAGGATAAAACCGGCAACGCCGATGGGGACATTGATGAAGAAGATCCATTCCCAGCCGAGACCGTCCACCAGGACCCCGCCCAGGATGGGGCCCACGAGGGTGGCCATGCCGGCGGTGGCACCCCAGATGGCCATGGCCGCGCCCCGCCGGTCCGGCGGAAAAATGCGGGTGATGACCGCCATGGTCTGCGGCGTCATCATGGCGGCGCCGAGCCCCTGCAGCACGCGGGCCGCGATGAGTGTCTCCACGTCGCCGGACAGCCCGCACCACAGCGACGCCAGGGTAAAGACCACCAGGCCTGAGAGGTACAGCTTCTTCGGGCCGAAGCGGTCACCCAGCCTGCCCGTGATGAGCAGCGGGACCGCATAGGCCAAAAGGTAGGCGCTGGTAACCCAGATGACCGAGTTGATGTCCGCGTCCAGGCCCTCCATGATCCGCGGGTTCGCCACGGACACGATGGTGGTGTCGATCAGGATCATAAAGAACCCGATCACCAGGGACCACAGGGCCGGCCAGGGTTTTGCTACGTTTTCCACGGTCATCCTTCGTCAGGTGGTTACTGCCGGGCGGGACCGGGGTGAACGGCTGGGTCCCGCCTAGGCCAGGAGGTCCAGGATCTCCTGGCGGGCGAACATTTGGGCGGCGGCGCGGGCCGACGGCGCTCCGGCATCGGGGTCGGCGCCGGCATCCAGCAGGACCCTGGCCACATCGGTGTAGCCCTTGAACGCCGCTCCCGCGAGCGGAGTCTGGCCGCGGTCGTTGGCGGTGCCGGGCTCGGCGCCGTGTTCCAGGATGAGCTGCACGGTTTCCGCGTGGCCATGGTAGGCGGCCAGCATGAGGAGGGAATCCCCTGCCGAATTGGTCAGGGCGGCGGGAGCGCCCGCGTCCAGGTAGGCACGGAGCAGCGCCGTGTCCCCCTCCCTGGCAGCCTGGAAGAGCGTGTGCGCCAAAGCCAGCGCGTCGTCGTCGGGCCCTGGGCCGGGCTGAACGTTGTCCGTCATGGTCGTGGCCCCCTAAGGAATCCGGTCTGGCGCCCCACCACCTGGCCGGCGTCGGGGGCAACGATGAGTTCCTGGGCGGCAGGGTATGGCTCGTCGCCGTCCAGGACCGTCAGTATTTCATCCGCGGCGACCGAACGTTTTATGACTGCCAGCGCAACCGGGCCCATCTCGTAATGCTGGGCCACGGACGTCACCGTCCCCACTTTGCGTTCCCCCGCCAGGACCGGGCTGCCGGCCTCCGGCAGGGTGTGCTGGGATCCGTCAAGCTGGAGGAACACGAGGCGGCGCGGCGGGTGGCCGAGGTTGTGCACCCGCGCTATGGTTTCCTGGCCCTTGTAGCAGCCCTTGGCCAGGTGCACCGCGGTACGGAGCAGGTCAAGTTCGTGCGGGATGGTCTTGTCATCCGTTTCCGCCCCGATCCGGGGACGCCAGGCTGCCACGCGCAGCGCTTCGGCGGCAAGGACGCCCGCAAGGGGACGCCCCGCGACCGTCTTCTCCAGGTCATCAGCCGGAACGAGGTATTCGAACCACGGGCGGTCGAGCCCGGGGTGGCTGGCCTCCGGGATGGTCGCATAGGAGTAGCCCCCGGCCCCCACGTGCGGCCACGGGTCCTGCCAGGCCAGCAGGCCGGACCATTCCGGGACCGCTTTCGTGCTGCCGACAACGGCCCAGTCCGCGGAAACATCGGCAATGTCCACCCGCAGCATGAACTTCATCCTGTTGAGGAACCCGGCGAGGGGTGCGGCCTCGGCAGCTTCGACGATCAGCCACGTTGTGGCGCCGTCGTCAATGACCCGCGCGTCGAAATCAATCCTGCCCTGCACGCTCAGGAGGAGGAGTTCACTGGATTCATTCGGCTGCAGGCCGGCGACCTGCTGCGAGGAAAGGGTGTTGAGCCAGCTCAGGCGGTCCGGGCCGGTTACCGTGACAACGCCGCGGTGGGAGAGGTCGACGACGGCGGTTCCGGCCGCAAGGGCGCGCTGCTCGCGCAGGGGCTCACCATAGTGGGCGGCAACGCCGGCGTCCGCGCCGGCCGCCTCAACGGCGCCCGGGCGCGACAGCAGGGGGCTGGGAGTAGTCATATGTAGTAGAAGTCCTTGGGGCTCGGCGGTATTCCGGATTTTCAGGCCGGAGTGGATCCGGGCCGCCTGCGTCTTTCATGCCGAAGGACCGGGAGGAGTCAGGAAACCTTTTTCAGGAAGGCCGAGGCATGCGCTTCCAGGCCTTTGCCTTCCTTGCCGCCAACAGCAACATCCCAGCGCCACAGGAGGTTGCCGTCCACCAGGCCGAAGATACGGGTGGCGGCGCTGTAGTCCTTGGAATGGCTCCCCCGCATCACCATATCCGTGGTGAGCTGGATCTGCGGGCCTTTGATCTGCCCGTAGTAGAGCTCGGAAATGCCTCCGGGGTGGGAGATGGACACCGAGATGTCGAAGCCGCCCTCGCTGTTGCGCAGGGCCTCCACCTCGTCCGCACTCTTGAGCGCCGGAACGATGTCCGCGGGGATCAGGCCGGGGCCGCCGTCGGCATCAAGCTGTTTGCGCTCCAGCGCCCAAAAGCCTGTCTCGACGGTGAGCGGCCGCAGGCGCGTGCCGTCGTCGTCCGTCAGCCAACTTTCCGCACGGTACTGAAGGTACGGCAGGCCGTTGTGCGTGAAGGACACGTGCTGCAGGAAGTGCTCCGAGTCCTCGTCACCGCTGCCAAGGCGGCCGCGGCCCTCCCACTCACCAATGAGCCAGGAAAGCGGAACGAGTTCTGGAGTCAGGTCTGTAGGAATCTCAATGGGCACAGCGACTACCTCTGGAAATCGGCTAGCTCCGGAAAAAGGCGTCTACTTCTGGCCCTTGAAGAGGCGGTAGACCACGAATCCGGCAAACCAGGCCATGGCGAGGCTGGCGATGCCGAGCAGGACAAGGAAGAAGATTTCAAAAGCAAGTACGGACATGATGCCATCCTAACGCGTTAGTAGATGAGGAGTTTGTCTATGAAGTAGGCAAGAGAACCCACCGCCGAGACAGGGGCAAGGCCCATGCTAAGCGCAGCGGGGACGTTCAGGGGCGCACCCCGCAGGGTGGCCAGCCGCCGGAAGCTCGCCAGCACAGCGCCCACCACCACGCCGAAGATGGCGGCCGGGAGGACGGCGATGTCCGAGAGCACCAGCCCGGCGAGCGGTCCCGCAAGGCCAGCCATCACAATGCCCAGGGGCGCCACGACGCTGTCCGGCCAGCGGATCAGGCCTGCCAGCAGCGCAACTGCGGCGCTGATGGCCGCCACCAGGAGCATCTCCCGGACGCCGTTGAACCGTGCCCCGGCTATCCAGCCGGAACCCAGGCAGGCGAGAAGAACCCCTGCGCAGCAGCCCAAGGTGGATTCCAGGCGCTGGGCCTGGCCTGTTCCGCGGAGCAGCTGCACGATGAAGACGGCCATCATGCCCAGGGCAATGAACGCCGGGGTCCAGTCCAGGTAGCCGGGGGCAGGGGCCAGGCCGGCAGCAACCGCTGCCCCGGCCCCTGGCACGGCAATCACGGCGGCCAGGGTCTTCTTGGCGGGAATCCGAAGGAAGTGCGGCCACCCGATGCCGACGGCGGCAGCCATGGCAACAGCAACGGCCACGAGGACTTCACGGGAGGTGTAGACGCCCGCGATGATTGCAGCGAGGCCGGCCATCCCCACGACGCCGATAGTCCATGAGCCCAACGACCGCGCCGGTGCCTGCAGCTCCGCGGTCATGCGGAGCCCGGCCTGGATTTAGTTTCTGCACTCACTGCGCTGCAATCCCATCCTGGCGTCGACCTGGAAGGGCGGGGCCGCCCTTCGCGGAGGGCGTCGGGGCCCTGGCTCAATCCTGCCTTATATGAACGGGATATGTCGCAAAACGTCCCTTTATCCGGGCCGGATCCGTGGCTCCGGACAGGCCTGCGGGTATACTCAAAGCTCAGCTAAGCTCACTGCTGAGGTGGCAGGCCGGCCCTTTTCCGCTGGCCATGCGCCGGAGGCAGGAAGCCAGTACCGGCCGGTGAAAACCCGGTTCAGTCGCCCAATGATGCGCGGACGGCCCATGGAGGAACAATGTCGCACATCCTGCTCTTGACGAACAGCACTGGCTCTTCGGTGGACATCCTGCCTGCCCTGGAACTGCTGAACCACCGGGTCCACATTCTTCCCGCCGAGCCCACTGCCCTGCTGGAGACCGATCCGTGCGACATCGTGCTGCTGGATGCCCGGAAAGACCTGGTGGGCGCCCGTTCGCTCACCCAGCTGCTCAAAGCCACCGGCCTCAGCGCTCCCCTGGTCCTGATCCTGACCGAGGGCGGTATGGCGGCCGTTTCCTCCGCCTGGGCCGTGGATGACATCGTGCTCGATTCGGCAGGCCCCGCCGAGGTGGAGGCCCGCATCAGGCTGTCCGTTGCCCGGGCCGTCCCGGACCATGAGGACGCGCCGACGGAGATCCGCGCAGCCGGCGTCGTCATCGACGAGGCAAGCTACACCGCCCGCGTGAACGGCGCACCGCTGAACCTGACCTTCAAGGAATTCGAGCTGCTGAAGTACCTGGCGCAGCACCCCGGCCGCGTCTTCACCCGGCAGCAGCTGCTTACCGAGGTGTGGGGCTATGACTACTACGGAGGCACCCGCACCGTGGACGTCCATGTCAGGCGCCTGCGGGCGAAGCTCGGTGCCGACCATGAGAACCTCATCAGCACCGTGCGCAACGTGGGCTACCGCCTTACCCTGGTGCGGCAGCAGGAAGACGAGCTTACCGAGGCCTGAGCGCCCTTGCGGCATCCCGTATAGCCTTGCCTCATGACTCCAGCGCATCCTGAAAAGTGGCCCGTCCATACAGAACGGGGCGCGGTAGACCAGCAACTCCTGAAGGACTGCCGGAACCTCCTGGCCGCGGCGGAGGAATCCGACGGCAACCCCTCCATTTCGGAGCAGACCCTGGTGACCTTGCGCACCGGCGGATCGGCTGGGCAGTCCCCCCTGACCCTGGCCCTGTACGCCCCGGACGAGGACTCCGACCCCGCCACCGGCCAGGACCTGGCCGGATTCGCCGTGGTGGTGGAGGAGCCCGACGGCACCGGCGTGCTGGAGATCGCTGTCCATCCCAGCTACCGGAACCAGGGCGTGGCTGACCGCCTGGTGGGTACGCTCAAGGGCAGCCGCGGGCTGGAGGGGCTGAAAGCGTGGTCCCACGGCAACCATGAGGCCGCCGCGGACCTGGCTGCCCGGTATGGGTTCGGCCCGGTCCGCGAACTGTGGAAGATGAGGATGACGACGGCGGGGGCGGACCTTCCCGGGGCCGTCCTGCCGGAGGGCGTGTCCCTCCGGACCTTCGTGCCCGGCCAGGATGAGGACGCCTGGCTGGCGGTGAACCGGGCCGCTTTTGCGCACCACCCTGAACAGGGAAGCCTCACCCGGGCCGACCTCGAAGCCCGGATGGCCGAGGACTGGTTCGACCCCTCGGGTTTCCTCCTGGCCGAGGACGGCCAGGGCCGGCTGCTGGGCTTCCACTGGACCAAGGTCCATCCGAAGCACGGCCCGCACCCGGCCATCGGCGAGGTCTACGCAGTGGGCGTGGCGCCGGAAGCGCAGGGCATCGGACTGGGCAAGGCCCTGACGGTTGCCGGCATCCGGTACCTCCAGGACCTGGGGCTGCACGCGGTCATGCTGTACACCGACGCGGAGAACACGGCTGCTGTTGCGCTGTACCGGGGCCTGGGCTTCACCCGCTGGGACATGGACGTCATGTACGGACAGGTGGCAACGGTTTAGTCCGGCAGGGTGACATACGGGTTCCCGGGCGGGAAATGCACGGCCTTCAGCGCACCGATTGCTTGTAAGGTTGAAGCAGTACCCGCGCAGGCCGGAAGCGCCAGCATCAACCGCCAGGTAAAGGAGATGCCATGAACCCGGAACCTTCCGGAGCAGTCACGTCCCAGGACGTCGCAGTGCCGGTCCGCGCCCGCTTCGGCTCCTCGGAAGTTCCCGCCTCGCGCGCCACCCAGGACCGCATCGACATCCCGGAGTTTGCGCCGAACCTGCAGCCGGAGGGCGACATCCGCCCCGACCGGTTCCTGGACCGTGAACTGAGCTGGCTCAGCTTCAACTCCCGTGTCCTGGAACTGGCGGAGGACCCCACGCTGCACCTGCTGGAGCGTGTCAGCTTCCTGTCGATCTTTGCTTCGAACCTGGACGAGTTCTTCATGGTCCGGGTGGCAGGCCTGAAGCGGCGCATCGCCACCGGCCTCGCAGTTCCCTCCCCCGCAGGCCTGAGCCCTGTTGAGGTGCTGGAGAGGATCAGCGGCGAAGCACACCGGCTCCAGCAGCGTCATGCGCAGGTCTGGGCCGAGCAGATCCGTCCGGCGCTGGCCTACGAACACATCCACCTCATGCACTGGGACGAGCTGGACGACGCGGCGCAGGAACAGCTGAGCGTGATCTTCCGCGAGAAGGTGTTCCCCATCCTTACGCCCCTGGCAGTGGACCCGGCGCACCCCTTCCCCTACATTTCCGGCCTCTCGCTGAACCTTGCCGTGGTGGTGCGCAACCCTGTGAGCGACAAGGAGCTCTTTGCCCGCGTCAAGGTGCCGGACCAGCTGCCGCGCCTGATGTCCATCGACGGTCCGCGCGCCGGCGCGGTGGCCGGACGCGTGGCGCGCTTTATTGCGCTTGAGGAAGTCATCGCGGTCCACTTGGACAAGCTGTTCCCCGGGATGGAGGTCCTGGAGCACCACAGCTTCCGCGTCACCCGGAACGAGGACGTGGAGGTGGAAGAGGACGACGCCGAAAACCTCCTCCAAGCCCTCGAGAAGGAACTCCTGCGGCGCCGTTTCGGCCCGCCCGTCCGGCTTGAGGTCACCAACGACATCAACCCGAACATCCGCGCGCTGCTGATCCGCGAGCTCGGCGTCGAGGAATCCGAGGTCTATTCCGTCCCGGCCCCCCTGGACCTCAGGGGACTCTCCGTGATCGCCGGCATCGACCGCGCCGACCTTCACTACCCAAAGCACGTTCCGCACACGTCGCGGTACCTGAACGAGTCTGAGACGTCCAAGGCCGCCAACGTGTTCGCCGCCATGCGCCGCCGGGACATCCTGCTCCACCATCCCTATGACTCGTTTTCCACGTCGGTCCAGGCGTTCCTGGAACAGGCCGCCGCCGATCCCAAGGTGCAGGCCATCAAGCAGACCCTGTACCGCACCTCCGGCGACTCCCCCATCGTCGACGCCCTGATCGACGCAGCCGAGGCCGGCAAGCAGGTCCTGGCCCTGGTGGAGATCAAGGCCCGGTTCGACGAGCAGGCGAACATCTCCTGGGCCCGGAAGCTGGAACAGGCCGGCGTGCACGTGGTGTACGGCATCGTTGGCCTCAAGACGCACTGCAAGCTCTCGCTCGTGGTGCGCCAGGAGGTTGACGGGCTGCGGCGGTACTGCCACATCGGCACCGGTAACTACCATCCCCGCACCGCCCGCTACTACGAGGACCTGGGCCTCCTGACCGCCAACGAGCAGGTGGGCGAGGACCTGTCCAAGCTCTTCAACCAGCTCTCCGGTTACGCCCCCAAGTCCACGTTCAAGAGACTGCTGGTGGCTCCGCGTTCCGTCCGTTCAGGGCTGATCGACCGGATTGAGACCGAAATCCGCAATGCCCGCGCGGGAATCCCCGGCCGTGTGCAGATCAAGGTCAACTCCATGGTGGATGAGGCCATCATCGATTCCCTCTACCGCGCGTCGCAGGCGGGAGTAAAGGTTGACGTGGTGGTCCGGGGTATCTGCTCGCTACGCCCCGGGGTGCCCGGGCTCAGCGACAACATCACCGTCCGGTCCATCCTGGGCAGGTTCCTGGAGCACTCCCGGGTGTTCGCCTTCGCCAACGGTGGGGATCCCGTGGTGTACATCGGCTCGGCGGACATGATGCACCGCAACCTTGACCGCAGGGTGGAGGCCCTGGTCCAGCTGTCCAGCACCGACGACATCACCTACGTCCTTGACCTGCTGCGGCGCTACATGGCCCCGGAAACCTCCAGCTGGCACCTGGACAATGAGGGCGTCTGGACCCGGCACCACCTCGCCGACGACGGCAAGCCCCTTGAGGATGTCCAGTCCTGGCTGCTGGCATCGCGCCCCCGGCAGCGCAGCCTGAGCCGGCGTTAAGGGCTCCTGTTTTGTCGAGCGATGCACTCGTAGCAGACCAGACAGACCACCCGGGGGAACCAGTAGCCGTCACGGCTGCCGGCGCCGTGCCGTGGCGCGTGGTCAAGGACAAGCTTGAGGTCCTGCTGATCCACCGGCCGCGCTACGACGACTGGTCCTGGCCCAAGGGCAAGATCGACGACGGCGAAACCATCCCCGAGTGCGCGGTCCGGGAGGTCCAGGAGGAAATCGGCCTCACCGCCCAGCTGGGCATTCCGCTGCCGCCCATCCACTACCACGTGGCATCCGGCCTCAAAGTGGTCTATTACTGGGCTGTCAAAGCCAACGGGGCGAGGCTGCTGCCCGACGGCAAGGAGGTGGACAGCGTCATGTGGTGTGCCCCCGAAAAGGCTGCTGCGCTGCTGTCCAACCCCTCCGACGTCGTGCCGTTGCAGTACCTGGAGGAGGCCCACAGGCGCGGGCACCTGGACACGTGGCCGCTCCTGGTGCTTCGCCATGCCAAGGCAAAGCCGCGCTCGTCCTGGAGCAAGGCGGAAGGGGAGCGGCCGCTGGCCGCCACGGGCACACGGCAGGCGCAGGCGGTGAGCCGGCTCCTGCACGCCTGGAAGCCGCTTCGGGTAGTGACCAGCCCGTGGCTGCGGTGCGCCGCAACGGTCGCACCCTACGCCAAGGTGGTTGGTGCCAAGGTGAAGCTCGCGGAGGCGCTGACCGAGCACCGGCATGCCCGCAGCCCGAAGAAAACGGCCGCTGTCGTTGAAGCCCTGTTCGACAAGCAGCGTGCGGTGGCGGTCTGCACGCACCGCCCGGCACTGCCCACCGTGTTCGGGCAGCTCGCTGAGCACATGCCGCAGCACCTGCGTGCACTCCTGCCGGCGAAGGAGCCCTACCTGTCCCCCGGCGAACTGGTGGTGTGCCATGTGGCTCCCGGCGGTAAGCGGCGGATCGTGGCGGTGGAGCAGTTCAAGCCGTTTGACGACTAGCCAATAAGGGGACACCCCCAGGAGCGGCGCTGCGCTTGACCCCCAGGGCTTTGTATCAAAGACTTAGTACATTGATGCACACTTCTGGGGGATGACGTGCCGTTTACCGATGCAGCTCTTTTCAGCAATGTTCCGCCCATGGCCGTGGTGTGGCCCTTCCTGCTGGCGGCCGGCAGCTACCTCCTGCTTCGGTGGGTCATCTGGGGACCCGGCAGCGGGTCCGCTGCCACTGCCTCCCAGCACGCACTCTGGGTGGGGATCATGGGATGGCTGGCCAGTTCCCTCCAACCGGCCGGAAACGCCGGCATCCTGCACGCTAATCCGGACTCCCAGCCACTCATCAGCAGCGCAGCGATCGTGCCCGCCCTGGCCTGGCCGGTTCTCGGGTGCCTTGCCGTGCACGCCATCGGCCAGCTGAGTTATCCCGGCCCACGGCTCCCGCGGCGCCAGGCGGACCTGGAAGTGCGGCGTGTCCGCGACTTCCTGCCCCGGCCACTCGCCTGGACCGTCCTTGCGGTGTTTGCAGGGACCGCCCTGCAGATCGGCTGGATGGCGACGCTTCCCGGCTACGATCCGGTCCCCTACAGCTCCCGCCCCGACCCCGTCCACACCTATGTGACGTATGGCGGCGACGGCCGGGTCCCCGGCATCGAACTGGCTTCCTACCTCGGCCCTGCCCTCCTTGTCCTGGCAGTGGGAACCTGGCTGGTGCTGGTGCTGATCACGCGGCGCCGCCGGCTGGAGGCGCTGGACACCGGGGAAAACAACCTCCTCAGGACCATTGCCATGAACAGGTTGCTGCGGACCGTGGCCACCATAGCCTCGGGCCTGGCGGCCATTGCGGGCAACCACGCAGCGAGGCCCGACCCTTCCCTTGTTGCCGGCGGGTGGATCAACGCGGCCGGGGCGGTAAACCTCGCAATCCTGCTGGCCATGTGGCGGTGGGCGCCGCCCAGGCTCCCCGCGGTCCGGGCAGACCGCAGCGGGCTTAAACCCCGTGAGCCGGCAGCGGCCTCCCACCCCGCCGCCCGGCTTTCCATGTCCCTCGGCGCAGCCCTGGGGCTTGCCGCATTCGTCCCGGTCCTGGTGGCTGTGGTCATTCCAGCGGCCGTGACGGGGCATCCCGCCCTTGTGGTGGCGATGGCGGCAGCGCCCGTCCTGCTGGTCACGGCCGCAGGGGAACTGCTGATCCAGCGCAACTACGGAACCCCCCAAGCGCCGCGGGAGTGGCCGCGGCAGCCGGTCAGCCCGGCCCTGCTCACCACCGGCATCGCAGCCCTCACCGTCCTGGCCGCAGCCGTGGTGGTGACTGCCTCCGTCCAACCGGAACTTGGCATCCTGCCGACGTGGGCTCCCACCCTGTGGGCGTGTGCTGCAGTGGCGCTCCTCGCAGTTGTCCCCCTGGCGGCCGCGAAAGGCCGGAAGGGCATTCCGACGGCGGTCCCCGGGCTGGACGCCGCGCTCCGCGCCATCACCGTGCACAGGGTGGTCCGGACGCTCGCGGCCTGTTTCACGGTGCAGGCCGGCGTGCTGCTGCTGTCAGCGGGGCCGGACATACGCCGGGGACTCGACCTGGAACCTGCCTCCTGGGCCTGGGCCTGGGACGCGGCCCCCTTCACCGGCGTGCTGTTGTGCACCGCGGGGATCGTCATTGCCGTGATTCCCGTGCGCAGCTTCGCCCGCACCCCCGCCTCCGGCCGCAACCCTGCCAGGGAACCGGCCACATGAGCGCCGGGATCACCGTGGACCTGCGCTCCGCAACCCCTCCCTACGAACAGATACGCTCGCAAATCAGCTCCCTGATCGCGTTGGGTGCTCTCGCCCCCGGGAGCCGCCTGCCTACGGTTCGAAGCCTCGCGGCCGACCTTGGCGTCGCAGCGGGCACCGTTGCCCGGGCCTACAAGGAACTGGAGGCTGCCGGGCTGGTGGATTCCCGGCGGCGGGGCGGGACCGTCGTCGCCGCCCCGGCCACCGGCAGGCCGGGCGGCCGGGGAACTGTGCCCGTCCCCGCAGCGGTGCAGGCCGCCGTCGACCATTACATCGCCGCCGGCCGGGCAGCCCACCTGAGCGACGAAGTCCTGCTGGATGTGTTGCGCGGCAAGCTGGGAAAGGGCGCAACGTAATGCAAGCACGCAGCCGCCCGGTGATGTCCCAGTAGACTTGAGCCGTGAGCATCCCAACGCCTTATGAAGACCTCCTGCGCGATGTCCTGGCCTCCGGCACGCACAAATCGGACCGCACGGGCACCGGAACCACCAGCGTTTTTGGACGCCAGATCCGCTTTGACCTGGCCAAGGGTTTCCCGCTGATCACCACCAAGCGGGTCCACTTCAAGTCCGTGGCCGTGGAGCTCCTGTGGTTCCTGCGCGGTGAGACCAACGTGAAGTGGATGCAGGACCAGGGCGTCACCATCTGGAACGAGTGGGCCGACGCCGACGGCGACCTCGGGCCGGTCTACGGCGTCCAGTGGCGCAGCTGGCCCACCCCGGATGGCGGCCACATAGACCAGATCGCGGAGCTGATCGAGAACCTCAGGTCCAACCCGGACTCGCGCCGGCACGTGGTGTCCGCCTGGAATGTCTCCGAACTGCAGGACATGGCACTGCCCCCGTGCCACGCCTTCTTCCAGTTCTACGTGGCGGACGGCAAGCTCTCCTGCCAGCTGTACCAGCGCTCCGCGGACATGTTCCTGGGCGTGCCGTTCAACATTGCCTCCTACGCACTGCTCACTTGCATGGTGGCGCAGCAGGTGGGCCTGGAGCCCGGCGAGTTCATCTGGACCGGCGGGGACGTCCACATCTACGAAAACCACATGGACCAGGTCCTCAAGCAGCTGGAACGCGAGCCCTACGAGTACCCGCAGCTGAAAATCACCCGCAAGCCCGGCTCGATCTTCGACTACACGCTCGAGGACTTCGAGGTGGTGGGCTACCGGCACCACCCCACGATCAAGGCTCCGATCGCCGTATGAGCACCGAAAACTTCACGGACCCCCAGTCCTTCACCGAAGAGCTAGCCGCCTCGATCACCGGGGTGGGCCTCATTTGGGCGCAGACCCCGGACGGCGTCATCGGCAAGGACGGGGACATGCCCTGGCACCTTCCCGAGGACCTCAGGCACTTCACCCGGCTGACCACTGGGCACCCGGTCATCATGGGCCGGAAGACCTGGCTGTCCTTCCCGGACAAGTATCGGCCCCTGCCGGGACGCACCAACATCGTCATTACCCGGCAGAAAAGCTGGGCCGACACACCTGAGGCGGAGGGCGCCGTCGTGGTTCCTTCCCTGGACGACGCACTGCTGGAATCGCAGTTCGTGGACGGCGGCGACACTGTCTGGATCCTGGGCGGCGGCGAGATTTTCCGCCAGTCAACGGAGCTGGCCAACGTCGCGGTGGTCACCACCATCGATGTGGAGGCCGACGGCGACACATTCGCCCCCGAGCTTGGCACCAGTTGGGAGGCGGCCGCCTCCGTCCCTCCGGACGGCTGGATGACAGCAGGGAACGGCACGCGCTACAGATTCACCAAATGGTCAAGGACTGAGGGCTAGGAATGTTGAAGAAACCGGAAACCCTCTTTGTGCTGGGCTACATGCTGCTCCCGCTCCTGGCCCTCCTATCCGCAATCGTTGGGCTCACCATGATCCTGGGCGGCAACAAGATCGCAGGAGCCATCGTGCTGGTGGTGGTTACGCAGGTGTTCGCGTTCGGCGCCTTCTTCGCGCTGCGTGCACGCAGGGCCGCCGTGCTGGAGGACTCCGACCGCAGGTAGCGCCTGCGACGATGGGGAGACCACCCCATCGCGCGCGTCCCGGGTTTGTTACTAGGCTGGGCCTGCAGCGTCAGGGACCGCTGTTCAAAAGATTGGGGGATGCCTGGTGGCAGGAAATTTATGGGGCGCCGATGTTGACCAGCTGCGCACGCTGGCACGGCAGTTCAGCAAGACGGCTGACCTGCTGCTGCAGCAGTCCACGCAGCTGAGCGGCCAGATCAACAACACCCCGGCCTGGAAGGGCCAGGATGCCGAGCACTTCCGTTCGGACTGGAACGGCAGCCACCGGGCACTCCTGCAGAAGACTGCGGCGCGCCTAAAGCAGGAATCAAAGCTCCTGCTCACCAATGCCGAGGAACAGGACAAGGCGAGCAGCACCGGCGGGGCCGGCGGGCCTGGCGGGACCGGCGGATCCGGGGGGCAAAGCACGGGCGTGCCGGGCAGCGTTGGAGGCCCGGGCACAGGCCGCCCCGGAGCAGAAAATCCGTGGGGACCGGACTGGCTCGCGGACCCTGATTCCCCGTTCCGCGACGGCTGGGACATCTATGGCCTCACCAAGGCGTTCCCGAACCTCCGCGCGGGCCTCTTCGACATCGCCGCCATGCTGCACAAGTCCCGCATCTCTGATTTCCTTGATCCGGCAGCATGGCGGGCCTTCCAGAACTCCAACGAGTTCAGCAAATTCTTCAACATGTCCAACAGCCTGTTCGAAGGCAAGTTCCACGAGGTCCTGGACCTCGCCGAGGGCTCCAACGCCTTCAAGTACCTCGACGGGTTCAGCAAGGGTTTGGGCGTTGTGGGCGTTGGTTTGGACAGCCTGGACGCCTTCAACAACTTCCAGGAAGGCGATTACGGCTCCGCCGCCTACTCCACCACCAAGGCCCTGTTGGGCGCCGGTTCGTTCCTTCCGCCGCCGGCCGGCACTGCGTGCATGGTAGCCAGCGGCGCCCTTGCCCTCTACGACAACGTCCCCATCGTCCATGATTCCGTGAACTACGTCGGGGATAAGATCGCCGATGGGGCCGAGGCAGTTGGCGGCGCGATCAGTGACGGCGTGGACGCCGTCGGCGACTTTTTTGGCTTCTGAGAACTGAGGAGAACAACCAGTGACTGAAACAACCACAGCCAGGTCCTCAAGCGCCGGCCAAGGGTTTCCGGACGCGATCGGTTTTGGCTTCGCCGAGCTCCTCGTGCTCCTGAACCTGCGGCGCGGACCGGCCACCGAAGCCTCTGCCAAGGCACTCCGGCTGGAAGGCGAACTCGACGACGCCTCCCTCCTTTCGGCGGGAGCGTCCTCCCTGGTGGCCCGCGGTGCAGCGACGGTGGGTGCGGACAGGGAGCTTTCCGTGGAGGGCCCGGTGGCAGCAGTCACCCATGCCTTGACGGAGGCGGAGAAGCTGGTGCAGATCAATCTGCTCACGCCCGGTTCCGTGGACAACGTCCTGTCCGTCGAGTCACCCGAATACCGGATCCTGCTGCAGCCGCGGGCCTACCTCAGCTGGTTCGCGATGGCGCAACGGCCGGACACCACACCGGCAGAAGCCAACTTCTTTATTGTGCGCAAGCATCTGGAAGACAACCCCGACGGCGGAGCCACCATCCGCCTGCTCGACAGTTCCGACGGCAAGCAACTGCTGGTCAAACGCAGCGAAAAGGGCTGGACCGTGGGCTACGGCCATCTTGATGCCCCTTCCGAACCCATCCGGGAATTTCCGGGCCTCACCGACAACCAGGTGTTGGACCACATCCGATCGATCCGACAGGACTAGCATGCAGAACGGCAATCCGAGCAATACTCCGGGCATGGCACCCACACCCGACGATCAGGTCCGTACCTTTCATGAGCAGGCCCTGGCGCGCGGGGAAAAGCGCGTGCTGCTCCGTACGGTGGATGGCGCGCTCCACAGCTATGCGAAGGACGAACTCGGCGTGGTCACCGCCAGCTCCCACCCGCAGGTGCGGTCCGCAGGAGGGTTCCTCGTGATGGCCGTGTTCTTCGCTGCCCTGGCGGTTTTCTCGATCATGCTGGTGGCCGGCCCCACCAGCAGGGGCCAGGATCCCCTGTGGGGAGCCTTGATCCTTACAGCCGCCGGGGCCGCCGGCGTCCTCTACGCGGCACGGATGGCGGGGGTTGCCGCCAAGGCCAAACGGCTGAGGGTGGAACGGGGAATACCGGAACCCACGGCCAGGCAGTTCGACCGGTAACGGACAGTCTGCCGCCCGCAACGGCCTGCAGGCAGTGAGCCGCGTGCCGTCGTCGTACGTTCAGACCCCCGCAGCCGCCCACGACGTGACGTAACCGACTGCGCGCTGCCGGAACGGAAGTCTAAACTGTACGAATGACTACAGCAGCTACCCCTTCCGTCGGCCTGGTCGGATGGCGCGGCATGGTCGGCTCCGTCCTCATGCAGCGCATGCAGGATGAGGGCGACTTCGCCAACATCAACCCGGTGTTCTTCTCCACCTCCAACGCGGGAGGTGCCGCGCCGTCTTTCGCTGGAACAGCAGGAGGCAGCGCCGGCAAGCTCGAGGACGCGTTCGACGTCGATACCCTGGCGAAGCTGCCCATTATCGTTACCGCCCAGGGCGGGGACTACACCAAGCGCGTGCACACCGAGCTTCGCAGCCGCGGCTGGGACGGCCTCTGGATCGACGCCGCCTCCACCCTGCGCATGAACGACGACTCCATCATTGTGCTGGACCCCATTAACAGGGACGTCATCGACAAGGGCCTGGTCAACGGGACCAAGGACTTCATCGGCGGCAACTGCACCGTCTCCTGCATGCTCATGGGCCTCGGCGGCCTGTTCAAGAACAACCTCGTGGAGTGGGGCACCTCCATGACCTACCAGGCGGCCTCCGGCGGCGGGGCACGGCACATGCGCGAGCTGCTCAGCCAGTTCGGCACGCTCAACGCCGAGGTCAGCACGGAACTGGACGATCCGGCGTCGGCCATCCTTGACATCGACCGCAAGGTCCTGGCCCACCAGCGCACCGACATCGACGCCACCCAGTTCGGCGTTCCGCTGGCCGGGTCGCTGATCCCCTGGATCGACGCGGACCTGGGCAACGGGCAGTCCAAGGAGGAATGGAAGGCCGGAGTCGAAACCAACAAGATCCTGGGCACCTCCGAGGACAACCACGTGGTCATGGACGGCCTCTGCGTCCGCATCGGCGCCATGCGGTCGCACTCCCAGGCCCTGACGCTAAAGCTGCGCGAGGACCTCCCGGTCGCCGAGATCGAGAAGCTCCTGGCCGAGGACAACCAGTGGGCCAAGGTGGTCCCCAACACCAAGGAAGCGTCCATGGCGGACCTGACCCCGGTGGCGGCCTCCGGCACGCTGGACATCCCCGTGGGCCGCATCCGCAAGATGGAGATGGGTCCGGAGTACATCAGCGCCTTCACCGTAGGCGACCAGCTCCTCTGGGGCGCTGCCGAGCCGCTGCGCCGCATGCTCAACATCGCCACCGGGAACCTGTAACCCGTTTCGGCAGCGCTTCCGCGGCTCTGCCCCGCTCGAACGGTCCTGCCCAGCCGTTCGTGCGGGGCAGGGCCGTTCTGCGTGGCCCGGACGCTCTCTCATTTGATGCGGGTTAATCCGGGACGCTCTCTCACTTGAGCAGCGAAAGTGAAAGAGCGTTCGTGAAGAACCGACATTAAGTGAGAGAGCGTCCCTGTCAGCTCTCCAGGAAGCTGAGGTAGCGCTTGGCTGCCCGGGCGAAGGCGGCCTGCGCGGCGGGGCCAAGGCGCCTGGTGTGGTCGAAAAGTTCGGGCACGACGGCGGCATCCCGGCTGGTGCCGCCCCGCGCCCAGGTGCCGATCACTTCTCCCCCGGCCACCAGGGTCTTCTTGAAAACGCCGTTCCCGCCGGGCACGATGCTGTCGGAGTACTCCGGGGGCAGGACGGCTGTCCGGTCCTTGTATCCCAGCAGGAACTCATCAAAGCCGGGCAGCAGCAGGACGGACCGCGCTCCCGGACCCCCGGCCTCCAGCAGGGCGGCAGCCCCGGGTGACATCCAATGCACAGCATCCCCGAACTGCCGTTCCACCAGCTGCCCGCGGACCGGTTCAAACGCCGCCCGCACCTCCGTCAGCGGCAGCTGCGTCCACCACGCGAAATCCGCCAGGGTTGCCGGCCCGTGGCTGCGGAAGTACCGCAACGCGAACTCCCCCAGGGCCTCCTGCCGCTCCGGATTCCGCGACACCGGGATCCAGTCATCGAAGGCCACCAGCAGCTGTTGGTTCTTGGCCAGCGGCCCCTGCACCAGCCACGCGTGCCGGCACAGTGTCCCCAGGAGGTGGATGCCCCGCTGTCCCTGCGTCGGCTGCCCGGCGGCGTCGAACACCCGGAACAGTCCGGCACGGCTGGCGGGACCGCCGGCGGCGATGTGTTCCAGCGCAATATCCCGGCACTTCTCAACGTCAGCCCAGGTGATGCCCAGCTCCCGGTGGCGGGCCGCGATGCTTTTGGTGAGCCGTTCAGCCGTGAGGTCCAGCATCCAGCGCAGGTCCTCGGGGGCCACGAGATGCAGCGTGCCGCGCATTGGCCACGACCGGACCACGGCACCGGTGTCCAGGGCGGACCGGACATCGCTGAGGCCGCATCCCGGCACCCGCACGCCCACGGCCCACATGGCGGCCTGCAGGTCCTGGGCCTGCATCGCCGTCATCCATCGCACGGCGTCCGCAACCGAGCCGACGCCGTCCGCGCCACCCGCAAGCCTTTGGGAGGCAAGCCGCAGCCTGCCCACGATCCTGCCGTCGGGACGGCCCATGCCAGCAGCCATGGCCCTATCTTAGGACGCGCCACCGCCCGCCCGTCACGGACCGCTAGGGTAGAAGCATGACTTTGGGGAGTTTGTGGCAGTTGCTCGCGCTTAAAACGAGGTGGTGGATGGCCGGCGGCACGGTCTGCGTCCTGGCAGGATCCTGCCTGGGGCTGCTCCAGTTCTCCACCTTCCTCGGAGACGGCCGGTCCGATCCCCTGCTGCTGCTCCCCTCACTCGTCCTGAGCCTCGGCGGCGGCTATGCGGTACTTTTCCCGGGCATCAGCGTCAGCCGCCAGGGCGTCAGGCTATACCGGGACTGGCGGCACCACCCGCCCGCGGCGAAGGTCCTCTGGGTCCTGTCCCTCGCCGTCGCCCTCGGCGGACTGGTGGCCTGCATCCTGTCAGGCCTCGCAAATCCGCTGTTGCCGGGCCAACTGGTGTGGCTTTTCACGGGAATTTACCTGGTGCTCGCCGGCTGGTCGTCCGCCCTGCTGGGCCAGGCGGCGGTGGTCCGGGCCAACGCCCCCGGCGTGGCGGGCGATCCTGCGGGTGCTACAGCTCCAGGCCGATAAGCAGCGGTTCCGGGTGCAGCTGGATGCCAAAGCGCTGTTCGACGCCGGCACGCACCTCGCGCGCCACGGCCACCACGTCCTGGGCAGTGGCTGAGCCGCGGTTGGTGATGGCGAGCGTGTGCTTGGTGGACAGGGAGGCCCGTCCACCGCTGACGCTGCCCGGTTCCAGCCCGAACCCCTTGGCAAAGCCGGCCTGGTCGATCAGCCACGCGGCGGACAGCTTTACCAGCCCGTCCTGCCCTGCAGGGTACCGGGGCGCGCCTTCGGGGAGGGCGGCCGCCACCTCGGCCGGAACGATGGGGTTGGTGAAGAAGGAGCCCGTGGAGTACGTGTCCCGGTCCTGCGGGTCCCACACCATACCCTTGGAGGCACGCAGCCGGAGCACCTCGCGGCGCACATCGTTCGAGTACGCGCGCTTGCCCACCTCGACGCCAAGGGCACGGGCAAGTTCCGCGTAACGGATCGGCGCGCTCATCCGGCCCAGGGGCAGCTGGAACTCCACGGTCAGCACTACGTACCGGGGTGAGCCGTTGACGGTGGTCTGCTTGAGGATGGAGTCCCGGTAGCCGAACTGCAGCTCCGAGTTCGTGAAGGTCTTTACCGCGTTCCGTTCCCGGTCCCACGTGCGCACTGCCGCGATGGTCTGGGACACGTCGGCACCGTAGGCACCCACGTTCTGCACCGGCGTCGCACCCGTTGACCCGGGAATGCCGGCCAGGGCCTCAACCCCGGACCAGGCGTGGCGGACCGCGTGCTCCACCAGCTTGTCCCAGTTGTGCCCGGCCTGCACCACCACTGCCACGCCGCCGCAGGAGTCCTCCGCGTTGACGGTGAACCCCTGCGAGGCGACCTGGACCACGGTTCCGGGGAACCCGTCGTCGGAAATCAGCAGGTTGGAGCCGCCGGCGATGATCAGCAGCTGCTCCCCCGCGGCGTCCGCGGCACGGACGGCGTCGATGATCTCAGCTTCGGTTCCGGCCTTGATGAACTTGTGGGCAGGGCCCCCGACGGCGGCCGTGGTCAGCTGGGAGAGCAGGGTGGAAGTCACCTGTCCACCCTATCGGGAAAGTGTTCCCGCCTCCCCCGGGCTAAGCCAGTTTGACGACCGCCTGGGCCTTCATCAGGACTTTCTGGCCGGCGGCTGTGACGGTGAGGTCCACCCGCGCGGTGTTCGCCTCGGCGTCGAGCTTTCCAATGATGCCGCTGACCTCGATGGTGGCGCCGGCGTCGGGCGTGCCCGTGGTGTCGGTGACCAGGACGGGCTTGGTGAACCTCGTCTGGAAGTCGACGACGGCGGCCGGGTCGCCCGCCCAGTCGGTCACCAGCTGGACGGCGGAGCCCATGGTGAACATGCCGTGGGCGATGACGCCGGGCAGTTCCACACTGGTGGCAAAGGCCTCGTTCCAGTGGATGGGGTTGAAGTCACCGGAGGCACCGGCGTACTTGACCAAATCGGTGCGCGTGACCTCGATGGTGCGGCTTCCGATCTCCTGGCCGGCGCTGAGTTCGTGGATGCTGAGGCTCATGGTTACTGTCCCTCTCCGCGGACCAGGATGGACGACGACGTGGTGGTGACGGGTTCGCGGGAATCATCCGCGCCGAGAGCGAAGATTTCCGACCGGGTGGTGATCATCGCACCACCGCCCATGGCCCGGACACCGTCCACGTGGAGCTCCGCGACGAGGCGGTCTCCGGCGAAAATCGGCCGGTGGTGGGTGAAGCGCTGGTCCGCGTGGACCACGCGGGAGAAGTCGATGCCGGCTTCCGGATCCTCGATGAGTTGGGCGTCGGCACGCTGGGCGACGATGATGGCGAAGGTCGGTGGAGCCACCAGGTCGCCGTGGCCCAGGGCCCTGGCAGCGTCGACGTCGAAGTGCGCGGGATGGGTGGCCTTCACGGCGCGGGCGAACTCGCGGATCTTCTCACGGCCAACGTCGTACACCTCTGCGGCAGGGTAGCTTCGGCCCTGCAGGTCCGGATTGATAGTCATGGCCTCAAGCCTATCGTTGCCGCATCCGGCAGGGGGCTTGCATGACGTTGATATGATGATTTCATCAATCCATCAATTCACCGGCCATCCGTCATCTGCAACCGGCCAGCTGCCATCACTGTCACGTTGAGGAGCTTCCCATGCTGCCTTCCGCCCAGGCTCCGCTGTACGAGATCAAGGCCAACCTCTTCAAGGGGCTGGCGCACCCTGCAAGGATCCGCATCCTTGAGCTGCTGGCAGCGGCGCCACAGGAAACCGCCGCGGTGAGTTACCTCCTGGCGGAGACCGGGCTTGAAGCCTCGCACCTCTCCCAGCACCTGGCCACGCTGCGCAAGCACAAGGTGGTGACCTCTGTGCGTACCGCCAACGCCGTGACCTACCGGCTGGCGCACCCCGGGATTGCCCAGCTGCTTGCCATCGCGCGGACGTTCCTCCTGGACACCCTTGCCGATTCAAACGAACAGCTCCGGCTGGCGCAGCAGCTGCCTGCAGAACACCTCGCCGGCGGGGCCGCCCTGTGAAACCGGACGCGGGCACGGCCAGGCGGCACACCAGCCGGTTCCTGCCCTCGAAACTGGACTACGCGGGACTCGGAACATCGTGGCGGACCGACCTGCTGGCCGGCATCACGGTGGGCATTGTGGCCCTGCCGCTGGCCCTCGCGTTCGGCGTCAGCTCGGGAGTGGGCGCGGAGGCCGGGCTCATCACCGCGATCGTCGCCGGCCTGGTGGCAGCCGTGATGGGCGGATCACCCGTCCAGGTCTCCGGCCCCACGGGTGCCATGGTTGTGGTGCTGGCGCCCGTGGTGGCACTGCACGGCCCAGGCAGCGTGGCCCCGTTGTCACTGATGGCGGGGCTCCTGGTCTGTGTCCTGGGATTCAGCGGCCTGGGCCGGGCGGTCGCTTTCATCCCCTGGCCGGTGGTGGAAGGCTTCACCTTGGGGATCGCCGCCATTATCTTCCTCCAGCAGGTTCCGCCCGCCACCGGCACGTCCGCCGCCCCGGGACACAACACCCTCATCGCTGCAGTGGAAGCCGCATCCGCCGCAACCGTCTCGACTGCCCTGCTGACCCTCGCAGTCGTGGCGGGAGTCGCCGTCGTGATGGTCCTGGTGCAGAAGCTGCTCAGGGCACTGCCGGCCAGCCTGATCGCGGTGCTCCTCGCCACGGCGGCCGCCGAGCTGTTCCGGCTGGAGATCCCCAGGATCGGCCCCCTGCCGCATGCCCTGCCCGCTCCGGCGGTTCCCGCCTTTGACCTGGATCTGCTGGGCAGCCTGGCCATGCCCGCGGTGGCCATCGCCTGCCTTGCGGCCATCGAGTCGTTGCTGTCCGCCCGGGTTGCGGCAGGAATGACCGGGCCGGATGGCAGGCCGAGTGGGCCGTACAGCCCGGACCGGGAGCTGACGGGCCAGGGCCTGGCGTCAATCGCTGCGGGCCTCTTCGGCGGCATGCCCGCCACGGGGGCCATCGCGCGGACGGCCGTGAACGTCCGGTCCGGTGCCAAGACCCGGCTGGCCGCCGCTGTCCACGCCGTGGTCCTGCTGGCGATTGTCTACCTCGCCTCGGGCATGGTCAGCCGGATTCCGCTGGCAGCCCTCGGCGGGGTCCTGATGGTCACTGCCGTTCGGATGGTGTCCCGGCGGACCGTGGCGGCGATCCTCCGCTCCACCAGGTCCGACGCCGCCGTCTTCATCCTGACGGCAATTATCACGGTGGCGTTCGACCTGATCGTTGCCATCCAGATAGGGCTCGCGGCGGCAGCCCTCTTTGCCCTGCGCACGTTCGCCTCGCTGAGCAGCGTGCAGCGGGAGGAGATCCCCGGTCCGCGCGCCGAGGGTGACGAGCACATCGCCGTCCTCCGGCTGGACGGGGCCATGTTCTTCGGCGCCGCCGAACGGATCCTGCAGGAGATCAGCCAGGTCAAGGATGTCCAGGTGGCCATCATCAGGCTTTCCCAGCTGCGGATGCTCGACGCCACGGGCGCGCATGCACTGGTGGAGGTGGTCTCCGCGCTGGAGCTCCGGGGCATCACCGTTTTACTCAAGGGCGTCCGGCCGGACCACCTGCAGCTGGTAACGAACGTGGGAGTGATCCGGTCCCTGCGGCACCACAAGCACCTCTTCGAGCACCTCGGGGACGCCGTGGAACACGCCCGCAGCCACGTTCGCCGGAACGCCGCCTACCGCTTGTAGCCCTTCCGGATCGCCTGCCCGCGGACCACAATCCCTGCAATGTGCAGGACCAGGCCCAGGCCGATCACCGGCAGGGATGCCGTGGCAAGGCCGGAATTGCCGCTGGTGTTGCCCACCAGGTTGAGGATGATTCCGACGGCGATCAGTCCCATCGCACTGAAAACCAGGACTTTATAGCGGGTTGGCGCGGTGGCCCAGAATTCGTTCAGCACCCGGACAGTCTACCGGGGGCCACGCCGCTGGTTGCAGAAACGCAGGCTCAGAACAACGCCTCCTGGACGGCCGGCACCTCGGAACTGTACTGTCCCAGTTCGATGCTGCGGCCCTTGAGCCGGCCGAGATCCACCACGAATTCCAGCCCGGTCCCATCGATGGCTGCCAGGGCGAAGCTGCCGCACAGTGAAGTAATGGTGAAGCCGTGGGAGCCGGCCGCGAGGGCGTGCGGATACAGGTGCCGGCGGCCCTCGGAGCAGAGCAGGCCGGCCAGCGCCGGCCTGCTCCAGTCCTCCTCCACCACGTGGAATCCTTCAGCGCCGGACCGGGAGACCACTCCGCGGGCGGAAGCGGCGAGGGCTGCGTTATGGCCCCTGAGCCAGCCTGCCGGGGCCGGGGAAGCCAGCGCCGCAGCCTTGGCTGCGGACCGGACCTGCTGCGGAAGCCCCGCCTCGCGCGTGACCAGGTCCTCGAGGATCCGCACCACGCGGCCGTCGGCGGCGTGGGCAACATAGCACGCCGCCACGGCTCCCTGCTCCGCGAGGCGTTGCCATTTGCGGAGCTCCGCGGCCGTGCCCACCTTGCTGGCGCCGTTGGCGAAGGTGGCGACGTAGAGCCAGTGCGGCTGCATCAGGTAGCTGCGCAGCCCGGGCGGGACCCGGCCGTCCCGGTGGAAGTCATGGATAAGCCGGGAGTCATCCACCACGAAACACCGCTCGCACTGGTGCCCCCGGACGGCGGGGGCCCGCCTGGCGCAGAGGACGTGGTCCCGGTGGGCGGGGCCGTGCACCACATGGTGGCCGAGGCAGTGTTTCCCCTCGGCGGCGAGCCGGAAGCCCAGGCGCGTCCCGGCGTCGAGCGTTACCTCGCGGAAGGTGCCGTCCGGCGCCTGAAGGCGGAGGTACGGGCCAGGACCGGCACTTCCGCCCGCTGCCGCCCCAGGAGCCGCAGGCCAAAAGACCCCGTGGACCAGATAACGGGTATCGGTCACGGGGTCTCCTGAAGTGAAAGCGTGTGGACTACAGCGCCGGCTGCACCCCAAAGGCTACCGCGAGCTTCATGATCTTTTCGGCGCGTCCCAGGCGGGGCAGGTCGGAGCCGTCACGGATGACGCGGCCGTTGGCCTCGAAGTCCGCCATGAAGTCCGTGGCCCAGGCGACGTCCGAGGGCGTGGGGCTGATGACCTCGTTGATGACGGGGGTCTGGTCAATGGCCAGGCAGAGCTTGCCGGTCATGCCCATCATCACGGTGATGCCGGTCTGCTCACGCAGGATGGGGTGGTTGGTGCCCACGGTGGGCCCGTCGATGGGGCCGGGAAGGTTGCCGACGCGGCTGGCGACGACGAGCTTGGCGCGGGGGTAGGCCATGGCCTCGGGCGTGGCTGCCATGCCTGTGTCGCGGCGGAAGTCGCCGGAACCGAACGCCAGGCGGAAGGCGCCCTGTGCCTTGGCGATGTTGTTCGCTTCCTCGATGCCCAGCGCGGACTCCACCAGCGGGATGACCGGCGTCTTGCCGTCCATGCGGTGGAAGCTCTCCGTCACCTGGTCTGCGGACTCGGTCTTGGCCAGCATGACACCCAGGAGCCCCGGCGTGCCGCGGAGGCCCGCCAGGTCATCAGCCCAGAAGCGGCTGGTGGCATCGTTAATGCGGACCCAGGCCTTGCCGCCGGCGGTCAGCCAGTCAACCACGTTGTTCCGTGCGTGGTCCTTCTGCGACGGGTCCACGGCATCTTCAATATCCAGGATGATCGAGTCAGCTCGCGACACCGCGGACTGGTCGAACAGCTCTGTCTTCATGGCATTGACCAGAAGCCAGGAACGGGCGATTTCTGCTGGGATATTGCGTTCCGGCCTTACGGTCTCGGTGGCGATGGTAGACGTCATGTATCTACCGTATCCGCCCCGCAACCCCGACGCCGAAGAAAATGGCCTGCTTGTGGGGATCAATACGAACTAAACCCCAAATGACCGGAAGTTGCGGGAAAGCAGGTAGCAGCAGGTGTCGTTTTGAGCGCTCAAAACGACACCTGCTGCTACCTAGTTGGGGTGGGTCAGGGGATGTTGCTGCCCCGTGCCGTCACCCAGAGCCCGTACCAGTCAGCCCGGGTCATCTCCCGGGCCACGCGGGCAGCGTCGGCACACGCACGGATCCGTTCCGGGTTGACCGTCCCGATCACCGGCGCGATACCCGCCGGATGCTTCATCAGCCATCCCAGCAGGACGGCTTCTCCGGTGCTGCCGTACTCCCCCGCCAGCCGGGCCACGAGCTCAGCGGTGGCGGCATCTGCTGACGCGAGACTTTCCGGTTCCGCCCCGGTGTACAGGCCGCGCGCCAGCGAACCGTAGGCCTGCAGCGTGATGGAGTTGCGCACGCAGTACTCAAGGGTGCCGTGCGGGAAGCTGTAGTCCAGGTGCTCGGCGTGGTTGACCAGCACCTGGCTCTCCAGCCAGGCCCGCTTGAGCAGGCTCATCTCCAGCTGGTTCGCCACCACCGGGGTGTCCAGCCGGTCCTGCAGCGCCTCGATCTGCGCCGCGGACATGTTGGACACGCCCAGCTGCCGGACCTTGCCTTCTGCCATCAGCTGCCCGACGGCGGCGGCCACCTCCGCCGGATCCGCCAACGGGTCCGGCCGGTGGAGCAGGAGGATGTCCACATAGTCCGTCCGCAGCCGCTGCAGGCTGCCGTTGACCCGTTCCAGGATGGCATCCCGGCTGAGGTCGTAGTGCGTCTGCAGCCCGCGCTCGTTCAGCCGGATGCCGCATTTGGTCTGCAGCCTGATCCGGCCGCGCAGCCCCGGTTCAGCTGCCAGAACCTCACCAAACACGGCCTCAGACTTGCCGCTGCGGTAGATGTCCGCGTGGTCGAAGAGGGTGATCCCGGCATCCAGCGCGGCCTCGACGGCTGCCGCGGCCTGGTCCACATGTTCAGTCCCGTGCGGCTCGCCGGACCAGCTGCCGCCCAGGCCCATGCAGCCATAAATGAGTTCCTGCATCAGGCAGGCCGCCCGTCCGGGACGGGTGCAGGCATCAGCGCAGCCATGCTGTGGTGTTGCCGGGCAGCTTGCCGTCTTCCAGCGGTGCGCTGCTGACAAGGACGGTCCCCTCGGGGAGGTCGACGGCGGTGTCCCCGAAGTTGGTCACGGACTGCCAGCCGCCCGGACGGCGGAAGTGCAGGATCTCAGGGTTGGCGTTCTCCACCCATTCCAGGTCCTCATCCGCCTGGAGCTCGTGGCGCAGCTTCAGGGCGGTGCGGTACAGCTCGAGGGTGGAGCCTTCGGTGCCGTCCTGCGCCTCCACGGCGTACTTGCTGAACCAGTCCGGCTGCGGCAGGTGCGCGCCGCCGTCGCCAAATCCGAAGGAGGTGCCTTCCACCTTCCAGGGAAGGGGCACGCGGCAGCCGTCCCGGCCGATCTCCACTCCCCTGTTCCGGAAGAAGGAGGGGTCCTGGCGTTCGGATTCGGGAATCTCCGCCACTTCCTGCAGGCCCAGCTCTTCACCCTGGTACAGGTAGGCGGAGCCCGGAACCGCCAGCATCAGGAGGGTTGCGGCGCGGGCACGGCGTTCACCGAGCTCCACGTCCAGCTGTTCCTTGGGGCCGCCGGCAAGCAGCCACTCCTTGCCGTCCTGGCCCTTGGCGCCCGCCTTGCTCTTGGAGACCTGCGGCAGGCCGTAGCGGGTGGCGTGCCGGACAACGTCGTGGTTGGAAAACACCCAGGTGGAGGAGGCACCGGTTGCGGTGGCCTCGGCCAGGTTGCGGGTGATGATCTCGCGGAATTCGTCGGCGTCGAAATCGGCCTGCAGGAGGTCGAAGTTGAAGGCCTGGCCGAGCCCCTGCGGGCTTGCGTAGCGGGCGCGGCGGGTGGCGTGCACCCAGGCCTCGGCCACGGCGGTGCGCGGCGGGTTGTACTCGTTGAAGACCTCACGCCACTCGGCGTACACCTCGTGGACCTCGTCGCGGTCCCAGAAGGGGTGCGTGCCGTCGTCGAAACCGTCCACGCCGGTGTTGGCGGCGCTCAGTTCCAGCTTGGACAGCAGAGGCTCGGTGAGGTCCTTGGTGAGGGCGTGCGCCACGTCCACCCGGAAGCCGTCCACGCCGCGGTCGGACCAGAAGCGCAGGGTCTTGAGGAAGTCGTCGCGGACCTCGCGGTTGGACCAGTTCAGGTCCGGCTGCTCCTTGGCGAAAATGTGCATGTACCACTGCCCGGGGGTGCCGTCCGGTTCGGTGATGCGCTCCCAGGCGGGGCCGCCGAAGACGGAGTCCCAGTCCGACGGCGGGAACTCGCCGTTGGGGCCCTTGCCGTCACGGAAGATGTACCGGTCCCGGGCGGGCGAGCCCTTGGGCGAGGCCAGCGCTTCCTTGAACCACTCGTGGCGGTTCGAGGAGTGGTTGGGGACGATGTCCGCGATGAGCTTGATGCCGGCCCCGTGCAGCGCCTTGGCCATCTCGTCGAAGTCCTCGAGGGTGCCGAGCTTGGGATCGACGTCGCGGTAGTCATCCACGTCGTAGCCGCCGTCTGCGAGCGCCGAGGGGTAGAACGGGCTCAGCCACACGGCGTCGATACCCAGGGACTTCAGGTACGGGACCTTGGAGGTGATGCCCTTGAGGTCGCCAATGCCGTCGCCGTTGGAGTCGGCAAAACTGCGCGGGTAGATCTGGTAGACAGCGGCCTGGCGCCACCAGTTCGGATCGGACAGGCGGTCGGAATCGGACAGGGTTGCCAGGGTGGCGGTGGTGCTCACAACGCTCCTTTTATTTAGTATCTAAATTTTCTAGTGACCAGTATGTGCCGACCGGGCGGGCATGGTCAACAGCCCGCTGCCTGCTCCGGCAGGACGCCGGCTCAGGCCCTGAGCCAGGCGGTTGATTCTCCTGGAAGCCTGCCGGCCTCGATCCCGCTGCTGGAGATCAGGACCTCGCCGTCCGGAAGTTCGACGGCGGCAGGACCGAAGTTCGCCACGACGTGCCAGCCGCCCGGGCGCACGAAGTGCAGCACCTGGCCGTCTCCGCTGTGGTGCCATTCCAGGGTCTCCGCACCTTGCAGTTCACGGCGCAGCGCCAGCGCCCGGCGGTAGAACTGCAGGGTTGAGAGATTGTCGGTTTCCTGGGTGCTGGCTGCATAGCCGGCGAACCAGTCCGGCTGGGGCAGGTGGGCTCCCTTGGCACCGAAGCCGAAGGATGGTCCCGAGGGAGTCCAGGGCAAGGGCACGCGGCAGCCGTCGCGGCCCAGGCCGTCGTACTCTGCGCCCCGGAAGAATGACGGGTCCTGGCGCCGGTCAGCGGGGATGTCAGCCACCTCGTGCAGGCCCAGTTCCTCCCCCTGGTAAAGGTATGCGGAGCCGGGAAGGGCGAGCATGAGCAGTGTGGCGGCCTTGGCGCGGCGCAGGCCTCCTTCCACGTCCAGCGCTTCGCGGGGGCCGCCCGCTTTGACCCAGTCCACCCCCGGCTTCCCCGGCCGCCCGTTGAGCGGTTCGAGGCCGTAACGGGTGGCGTGGCGGGTGACGTCGTGGTTCGAAAATACCCACGTGGTGGTGGAGCCGGTGAGGCGTGCCTGTGCGACGTTGTCGGTGATGATGGTGCGGAATTGGGTGGCGTTGAAGTCGGCCAGGAGCAGGTCGAAGCTGAAAGCCTGGCCCAGTCCTTCAGGGGAGGCGTACTTGGCGCGCCGTTCGGCGGTTTCCACCCACGCCTCCGCCACGGCAAAGCGCGGCGGGTCATATTCGTTGAAGACCTTGCGCCATTCGGCGTAGATCTCATGGACCTCGTCGCGGTCCATGAGCGGGTGCGTCCCGGAGGTCCGGTCCATGCCCTCAAGTTCCTGCTTGCTCGGAAGGTCGGAGCCCAGGTCCTTGACGAGGAGGTTGGCCACGTCCACGCGGAAGCCGTCCACGCCCCGGTCGGCCCAGAAGCGCAACGTCCTGAGGAAGTCCGCACGGACCTCGGGGTTGTCCCAGTTCCAATCCGGCTGTTCGGGAGTGAAGGTGTGCAGATACCATTGCCCGTCTTCCACCTGCGACCAGGCCGGGCCGCCGAACGCGGCTGTCCAGTCCGACGGCGGCAGCTCGCCATTCCCGCCCTTCCCGTCCCTGAAGTGGTACCGCTGCCGGGCCGCTGACCCCTTGGGCGAGGCCAGGGCTTCTTTGAACCAGGCGTGCCGGTTGGAGGAGTGGTTCGGGACAATGTCCACGATCACTTTGATACCGGCGGCGTGCAGGGCCGCGGCCATCCCGTCGAAATCTGCCAGGCTGCCGATTTTGGGATCGACGTTACGGTAGTCGTCCACGTCGTAGCCGCCGTCTGCGAGCGCCGAGGGGTAAAACGGGCTGAGCCACACGGCGTCGATCCCCAGGCTCTTCAAGTACGGCACCTTCGCGGTGATGCCGTTCAGGTCCCCAATACCGTCGCCGTTCGAATCGGCGAAGCTGCGCGGATAGATCTGGTACACCGAGGCCTGGCGCCACCAGGTGGTGGCGGCCGCGGGTCCGTTGTCGGCATGGTGAGTCTGGCTGGCGAGGATGGACAAGCGGTTTCCCCTTTCCGGGGGTTTTGGTGATGGTTTACATGCCGGCTGCACCTAGCCCTTGACGGCTCCCTGCGTGACGCCGGCCATGACCCACCGCTGGGTAAAGAGGTAAGCCACGATGGCCGGTGCCATGGCCATCAGATAGGACGCAAAGGACACGTGGTAGTTGTTGCTGAACTGGGTCTGGAACAGGTTCTGCCGGACCGGAAGGGTTTGCAGTGCCGGGTCGGAGATGATCAGGGAAGGCATCATGAAGTCGTTCCAGGCGTAAAGGAAGGCGAAAATTCCGACCGTGGCGCTCATCGGCGCCAGCAGGGGGAAGATCAGCTGCCAGAAGGTCTGCCAGGTGGTGGCGCCGTCAATGCGGGCGCTCTCTTCCAACTCGAGCGGGATGGACCGCAGGAACGCCGTGAACAGCAGCACACTGAAGCTCAACTGGAACATTGTGGCGAGCAGGATGACGCCCATCGGGTTGTCCAGGCCCAGGCGGCCGGTCAACTGGATTTGCGGCAGGGCTACGACCGGAAACGGGATGAACATCGCTGCGAGCAGGTAGTAGAAGGAGTACCGGAACAGCCTGCGTTCCCAGTTGCGCACAATCGCATACGAGGCGAATGCGGCCAGCACGATCGTTGCTGCGACGGTCCCGGCCGTGACCAGCAGCGACATCGCGGCGCCGACGGGGAAGTTCGTCAACGTCCACGCCTGGACGAAGCCGTCGATGCTGAACGGCGCAGGGAAGGAGAAGGCGTTGCCGTCCACAGCCTGCCCCTGGGTTTTGAAAGCCATGGACACGGTCACGTAGAGCGGGAGCAGAACCGTGACGGCACAAAGGACCAGGATGATGGTCCCCGGCCAGTTCACCCGCTCGACCTTGATGCCTGGGCGTCGTCGTCCGCTCCCGGCGGGAACTGGTTCGGTGCGGTGGAGTTCCTCGGCGGTGAGGGTGGCTGGTGTGGTCATTAGAGTGTGTTCCGTCCGCGAGTCAGCGAAAGCTGCAGGAGAGAGATGAGGACAGCGACGACGAAGAAGATCGTGGCGTTGGCCATCTGGTAGGCATAGTCGCCGCCGTTGAAGCCGGCGATGACGGTCATCGCGATGCTTCTTGTTGAGGTTCCCGGGCCGCCGTTCGTGAGACCGACGATGATGTCGTACGCATTCAGGAAGCCCTTGAAGCCGAGGATGATGTTGATGACCACATAGCCGGCCACAAGCGGAGCGGTGATCTTCAGGAGCTGCTGGAACTTGCTGGCGCCGTCGATCTCCGCGGCCTCATACACGTCCCCCGGGATTGAGACGAGACCGGCGATATAGATCAGCAGCGCCCCGGGCACGGCCTGCCAGGCGGTGACCACCACAATGGCGATCCATGCAAGGTCCGGGTTTGCCAGGAGGCTCGTCTCCAGCCACGAGATGCCTGCCGCCGCACCCGCAGAGGGCAGCGAGTTGGAGAACAGGAAATTGAAAACGTAGGCGATGATGATGCCGGAGACCACCATGGGGATAACAAAGATGGTTCGCAGCGCTGTCTTCATGCGGATCTGCGAGGTGAGCCCCACGGCGAGGAGGAAGGCGATCACGTTCACCACAAGCACGGTGACGATCGAGAAGCCGAAGGTGAACAGATAGCTCTGCAGGATGGCGGGATCGCTGAAAATTGCTATGTAGTTGGTCAGGCCTGCGAACTCCCAGTCACCGATTCCGATGGAGTCCGTGAAGCTGAAGAAGATGCCAACGAGGCCTGGAACCGTGATCGCCAGCGTAAAGAGTACAAGGCTAGGCAGGAGGAAGAAGTAGAAGATCGGTTCGACCCTCCGCCGGCTGCGGCTTTCGGGGCGTCCCTGCCCGCGTCTGGTTGCTGTGGTGGTGGACATGTGTCTGGCTCCCTTGTTCTGGGCTACTGGCGAAAGGCCAGGCGCGCCCAGTCTGCGTCGAGTGTGCGGAACATGGCTGCAGGATCTGCGCCCAACACGAGCGCCTGGGTGTAGTTCATGATGGGAATAGTGCGGGGTACCAGCACCGATGGTCCCTGGTAGACAGAGCCCTTGTCGTAGTACTCCACCATCCCCTCGATGCGCGGGTCCGGGGCTGCGTCCGCATCAATGGTGGGCGTGAAGCCCAGCTGCGACTTGTTGTACGCCTCAATGATTTCCGGCTGGTAGAGATACTCCAGGAAGTCGCGCGCAGCCTCCTTGTGCTTGGATTCCTCCGGAATCCACGCCGCGAGATCGACGTTGACCCGCACGCGCAGGTCCTCGGGATTTTCCGTCATCGGCAGTGGAAAGGTTCCGAGCTGGAGATCGGGCGCAGTCTTGGCGATCTCGCTGAACGCCCACGGGCCCTGCAGGTACATGGCTGCCTTGCCCTGGGAAAACGCGAGGTTCCCGTCGCCGTAGCCGCGGCTCGCGGCGTCTTTGTTCACGTAGCTGCCCGCCAGTTTCAGCATCTTCTCTACAGGCTGTTCAAAGTCTTTTTGGAAGGACGCAGGCGAGTCGGGTCCGACGTCCGTGCCGGCATCGGCAAGCTTTTCAAAGAAGTCGAGGGTGTCCAGCTGGCCGCCCACAGAGTAGTCAAACCATCCCTGGGCCACCGTCCAGTCGTCCTTCCACGTGGCGTAGAACGGCGTCACTCCCGCGGCTTTCAGCGCGTCGCACGCCGCGAGCAACTCACTCCAGGTCCTGGGAACCTCGATGCCGTGGGCGGCGAAGATTTCCTTGTTGTAGATCACGGACGACGCCATGACCGAGTACGGCAGGGCGCTGGTCCGGCCCGGGTACGAGCCGTACTGGTCCATCAGTGGCTGCAGGTCCTTCCGGACCCGGGTGGCAGCCTGGGTTCCGGACAGGTCACTCAGCGCACCGCGCTGGACGAACCTGGCCGTTTCCATGTTGTAGTTCGCCAGCGCGATGTCCGGCGGGTTGCCCCGGACAAAGCTCGCTGAAACGACGTCGACACCGGAAGTATCCAGGATGACCTCTGTATTGTCCTGCGAGGCGTTGTAGTCGGCCACCAGCTTGGTCATGAAGCCGATTGCTTCCCGCTTGCTAAACGTGAACCGGATGGTCTCCTTGCCAGAGTCTCCGGTGCAGCCTGAGAGGAGGCCGGCGAGCAGGGCCAGGCACAAGCCCAGCGCTGCGGTACGTAGTGTGCGCGTCAATTTCAAAGACACCCTCGTCCTTTCGTGGTGCGGCAGAACGCCGCGTGGCGGCGGGGACGGCTGAGACTGTGCCGCAGAGTTTATATAGGGCGTAAATTTAGCTCCTATCGTTAGTATAGCGGTGGCGGCGGGCGCACCGTCAAGCATTGAGGGGAATGTTTCCTCGGCTATATTTATGACCTAAATTTAGAATCGCCTTCACGTCCCGTGACCAGGCCAGAATGGGAGCGCCCGATGAGGACTGAGACTGCACCGTCAACGCAGCTGGTGCGGAGGGTCAACGCCAGCGCTATGCTCAAGGCAATGCGCGGGGCGGGCATCATGACAGGCACGGACCTCATGGCCGCCACCGGGCTTTCCCGGGCCACGGTGATCTCGATTTGCGATGAGCTGGTGCGGCTCGGATGGCTCCGGGAAATGGAAACCCAGCGGGGCGCCGAGGGATATATCAAAGGCAGGCCGGCGCGCAGGTTCGTTTTCGACGACCGCGCGGCCAGCGTCCTGGGCATCGATATCGGGGCCAACAAGATCACCACCATCGTCGCCGACATGGGGGGAAACGCCCTCGCCAGGGTAACCACGCCCTTCCGGGCGTTCAACGTAGGCGCTGACGAGCGCGCCGATGTCCTGGACCGGATCGCCGCGGAGGCCCTGGAGAAGGCGGGAGTGTCCGCGGACTCTGTCCTGGCTGTAACCGTTGGCGTCGCCGCCCCGGTGAGTCGCGACGGCGAAGTCCTCACGGTCCAGGAATTCTGGAAGTCGTTCGATGTCCGCCGGCTTGTCTCTGAGCGGCACGGCTGGCACGTGCTCCTGGAGAACGATGCCAACCTGGCGGCACTGGCTGAACGCTGGCGGGGAACGGCCCAGGGCGTCGACAACCTGGTCGTGATGCTCACGGGGGACCGTCTAGGCGCCGGCATCCTGGAATCGGGCCGTCTGCTGCACGGGCAGCTTGGCGGCTTTGGCGAGCTGGGATACCTGGACAATGTCGAAGGTGTCGGTGACACTCTCGGCATTGCGCATTATGTGTCGCTTTGGGGCCAGGAAGCGCTCGCCTCAGGCGCCGACACGCAGCTGCGTGAGCTGTGCGGCAACGCCCCGGACAGCCTCACGGCCGGGATGGTGTTTGCCGCAGCCGGGAACGGCGACCACGCGGCGCAGGACGTCCTCAACCGGATGGCACAGCGCATGGCCCGTGTCATCGGTTCCGTCAGCACGCTGGCAAACCCGGAGCTCGTCGTCCTCGCAGGAGGCGTCGCGGCCTCTGCGCACGCGCTCATTCCCGCCATCGAGGAGCAGCTGCCGAAGTTCACATTCACTCCGCCCCGGGTGGAGGCATCCTCCCTTGGAGACGGCATCGTTTCCATCGGCGCTATCCGCCTGGCACTGGACTACGTCGAAGAGCACGCCCTGGACCTTTATCCCGCTTCTTTCAGGAAACCGGCCCAGCCCGTTTCCTGAAGCGGTCCAGGTTACGCCAGCGGCTCCAGGGCGGCGGCGATAGGCAGGCTGCCGTCGGAGAACCCAATGGTTTTGCCAGCGGTTTCCGGCATCTCCAGGACAGCCACGGCGACACTTGCAGTGTTGCTGCGGGAGGTTTCGCGGCTGCCCTCCGGAGACGGGTCGACGTCAATCAGGCCGCTCCCCGGCTTGTCAGTCAAGGCTCCGGGGCCCAGGATGGTCCACTCCAGGCCCGTGCTGCGCAGGTAGTCGTCGGCAGCGGCCTTGGCTTCGGCGTAGGCAAAGAAGCTGTTGCTTTCCGGCACGCCGTGGTTCTTGCCGGCTCCGAGGTAGGAAACCATCACGTAGCGTGCCACGCCGGCTTCCGCTGCGGCATCCATGGACCGGATGGCGGCGTCCCGGTCCACCGCATAGGTGCGCGCCGGGTCCCCGCCGCCCGCGCCTGCGGACCAGACCACGGCGTCGTGGCCTTTCAGCGCAGCGGCGATCTCCGCCGTCGTCGCGTTTTCCACGTCAAGGACCGACGGCGTTGCGCCGGTTTCCGCAACGTCGCCGGCATGGTCCGGGTTGCGGATGAACGAGGTGACGCTGTGCCCCTCGTCCGTGAGGAGGCTGGACAGGTGCAGGGCCACTTTGCCGTGGCCGCCGATGATTGCGATTCGGGTCATGGCCCTATTCTGCTCCCCCGGCCCGCCGATGCCACGCCACCGGCGCGTCGGCGTCAGCCGGTATCAGCCGGTATCAGCCGGTATCAGCCGGTATCAGCCGCGGATGTGGTAGCGCAGGTACATAACGCCGTTTCCGAACCGCCGCTCGTCCAGGAGTTCGAGCCGGACGTTCAGGCCGTCCGGCAGGAAACGCAGGCCGCCTCCCACGGCCACCGGGTTGAGGAAGATCCGGCATTCGTCCACCAGCCCGGCCCGGAGCGCAGCCGCGGCAAGGGTGGCGCCACCCACGCCGATACTGCCCCTTGCATCCGCTTTTATGTCCCTGACCGTGGCGGGATCGAAGGAGCGCCGGACTGTCGTCCGCGGAGCGGATGGTTCTTCCAGGGTTTCCGAGAAGACAATCTTCTCCGCCGCCCGCCAGATCTGTCCGTAGTCCTGGATAACGGGAGGGTCGTCCGGCCCTCCCAACGTTTCCCACACGGACATGACCTCGTACATGCGCCGCCCCAGAAGGTAGGTTCCGGCGTCGCGCTCGAGATCGTTGACAAAGGCGTGGACCTCCTCATCGGGCGCACTCCAGTCGAAGTTGCCGTCGCTGTCCGCCAGGTAGCCGTCCAGTGAGGTGATGCCGGTGTAGATGAGGTCAGCCATGCGCCTATTCTGCCGCTCCCGCCGGGCTTTTAGGAGGGAAACAAAAGGAAGGCCAGGGGGGTCACAAGGATCAGCGTCAGGACAACCCGCTGGAACCAGATGACCACCAGCTTCCAGACCGGAATCGGGATGTCCGTGGCCATGATGCACGGGACCAGCGCGGAGAAGAAGATGATCCCTGATACGGACACCACACCCACAACAAACTTGACCACGGGGACCGCCTCCGCGGCGAGGAGCGCGGGAAGGAACATCTCTGCAACGCCAACGGCGCTGGCTTTGGCCACCAGCATGGGTTCCGGAAGTTGCAGCGCCCAGGTGAAGGGATAGAAGAGGAAGCCCAGCCAGTCGAACACGGGAGTGTAGGTGGCAAGGACCAGTCCCAGCAGGCCGATGGAGAGGATGGAGGGCAGAATGGCCATCGCCATCAGCACGCCGTCCCGGACGTTGGTCCACACGTTGACGGCGAGCGGGGGCGCTGCCTCCACAGTCTGCCGGGCCTCACGCCAGGCGACGGACAGCCGGCGCCCGGTAACGTCCTCCTCCGGCTGCGGGACGGCCTCGGGGTGGTACTCGTCCGGGATGCTGTTCAACGGCCAGATCCTGACGGTGATGGCGGTGACAACGAACGTGACCAGGAACGTGATCCAGAAGTAGGCGGTCCACTGGCCCATCAGGTCCAGTGTCTTTGCCACGATCACCATGAACGTGGCGGACACGGTGGAGAACCCGGTGGCAATGATGGCAGACTCGCGGGCGGTGTACTTGCCTTCCTTGTAGACCCGGTTGGTGATGAGCAGGCCCAAAGAGTAGCTGCCTACAAAGGAGGCGACGGCGTCGATCGCGGACCGCCCGGGGGTTCGCCAGATGGGGCGCATCACGCGCTGGACCATGACACCGATGAACTCCAGCAGGCCATAGCTGACCAGGAGCGCCAGGAACACCGCGCCGATGGGGACAAGCAGCCCTACGGGAATGACGAGCTTTTCAAACAGGAACGGCCCCATGCCCGGTTCAAACAACCATGCGGGCCCGACCTTGAAGACCATCATGAAGCCCACCACCATCCCCACCACTTTCAGCACGGAGAAGGCCACCTCCACCGCGGATCTTTTCCAGGTTCCTGCGATGAAGGGGTATGCGGCGCCGGCGATAATCACGGCCAGCGCGTAGTAGGGCAGGACCGGGGCGATGCCCGCCTGGAGGAATGAGACGATGTGGTCCAGCATGATGGTGTTCTTGCCGGCGATCGTCACCGGCACAAAGAACATGAATGCGCCGATGCCGCTGTACACAAACAGCTTCCACATGTGCCGCGAGGCTGTGCGCGGGGCTTGCGAGGTGATGGCCAAAGGTCTGTCTCCTGACTACAGCCAGCCCTGTCCGGACCGGCAATTTGTGGACAGAACCATCGCACCGTGAATCCCCGGCAGGAACAATGGACTGCACGCCAAAGCAGTCTTGGATAGGAGACTCGGTTCAGGACGGCCTCGGTTAAGCCAGGAAAGCCCCCGGAATCTCGGGGATTCCGGGGGCTTAGCCTGTAGCGGTGGGGAGGCTCGATCTCCCGACCTCACGATTATGAGTCGTGCGCTCTAACCAACTGAGCTACACCGCCACGAATGAGAAAAACCTGCGCCAAGCCGGTCAAAACCGCCTTGACACAGGCCCTCATCCAGAGCCCCCCACCGGAATCGATCCGGTGACCTCGTTCTTACCAAGAACGCGCTCTACCACTGAGCTAGGGGGGCAACGAGTAAATACTCTACCGGAAGATTTACCCACCAACAAATCGGCGTCCGGGCAGGCGGCGAGGGGCTGGAACAGGTGTCCGACGGGCGCCTTATCGGCCGAAAAATGCCGGAAAATCAGGGAAACGGGAACCCTGCGACCAGCGCAGGCTGGCCGGGCGGGACCCTTGTCCGCGGCCCCGTCGCGGGAATGTGTCGATCCCCACACTCCCCGCCGCCGTCCGCCGTCGGATTTTCACCTGCCGCACGCCTTAAAAGCCTGTGGGCCGGCTCGAAAGCCGGCCCACAGGCGCCTTGTCAGCTAACTGACGGATTTACCACTTGCCCTTGCGGTTGAAGTCCCGCTGGCCGCCCTCGTTGCCGTGGCGGGGCTTGCGGGAGCCGTCACCGTGGCCGCCGAAGCGCGAGTCGCTGGCCTGGCCGCGGTTGGCACCGCTGTCGGCGCTGTAGGAACGCTCGCTGTAGGAGCGGCCGCCGCGGTCAGCGGAGGAGCGCTCACCGTCGTTCTTGCGGAATTCCTTCTTGAACCCGCCGTTGCCCTTGAAGTTGCCTCCCCGGTCACCGCCGCGGTTGCCCTGGTAGGAACCGCGGTCGCCGGACGGCTTGCGGCCGTTGTCCAGCTCGAGGTGGATCAGCTCGCCGCCGATCCGGGTGCGGGACAGGGCACGCAGCTGCTCGGGGCTCAGGTCCGCCGGGAGCTCCACGAGGGAGTGGTCCGAGCGGATGTCGATGCCGCCGATCTGGGCCGAGGAAATGCCGCCCTCGTTGGCAATGGCACCCACGATGGAGCCCGGCATGACGCGCTGGCGGCGTCCGACGGCGATCCGGTAGGTGGCGTTGCCCTCGGTGAGCGCACGGGTGGGGCCGCGGGAGCCGAAGCCGTCCTTGGAGCGTTCGCGCTTCTGGAACTCGGGAGCTGCAGGCAGTTCCTTCACCAGCAGGGGCTGCCCGCCCTGTGCCATCACGGCAAGGGCTGCGGCGATCTCCGACGCCGGAACGTTGTGCTCTTCCTCGTAGGAGGCGATCAGGTCGCGGAACGGGGCGACGTCCTCGGAGGCGAGGGTTTCCGTGATGCGCTCCGCGAACTTGCCCAGGCGGAGCGTGTTCACGGTCTCGGCCGTCGGCAGGTGCATCTGTTCCACGGGCTGGCGGGTGGCCTTCTCGATGGAACGCAGCAGGTACTTCTCCCGCGGCGTCATGAACAGGATGGCGTCACCTGAACGGCCTGCACGGCCGGTGCGGCCGATGCGGTGCACGTAGGACTCGGTGTCGTGCGGGATGTCGTAGTTGATCACGTGGCTGATGCGCTCCACGTCAAGGCCGCGGGCCGCGACGTCGGTGGCCACGAGGATGTCGATGCGGCCTTCCTTCAGCGCGTCAACGGTGCGCTCACGCTGCTGCTGCGGAATGTCACCGTTGATCGCGGCGGCCTGGAAACCGCGGGACTTCAGCTTGTCAGCCAGGTCCTCGGTAGCCATCTTGGTGCGTACGAAGGCGATGACGCCGTCGAACTCTTCAACCTCAAGGATGCGGGTCATGGCATCGAGCTTGTGCGGGCCCATGACCTGCAGGTACCGCTGGCGGGTGTTGGCGCCGGTGGTGGTCTTGGACTTGACGGAGATCTCGGCCGGGTTGTTCAGGTACTGCTTGGACATGCGGCGGATCTGGCTCGGCATGGTGGCCGAGAACAGTGCAACCTGGCGGTCGGACGGGGTCTGCTGGAAGATCTGCTCCACGTCTTCGGCGAAACCCATGCGCAGCATCTCGTCGGCCTCGTCCAGCACCAGGTACTGGAGCTCGGACAGGTCCAGGGAACCCTTGGAGATGTGGTCGATTACGCGGCCGGGGGTACCGACGACAACCTGGGCGCCGCGGCGCAGGCCGGCGAGCTGGGGGCCGTAGGCGGAGCCGCCGTAGACGGGCAGGACAGTGAAGTCGTCGATGTGCTTGGCGTACGAGGTGAAGGCCTCGGCAACCTGGAGGGCCAGCTCGCGGGTGGGAGCCAGGACCAGGGCCTGGGTCTTGCGGGACGGGCCATTGAGGTCGTGGAGCTCGGCCAGGCGGGACAGTGCCGGTACTGCGAATGCTGCAGTCTTACCGGTGCCGGTCTGGGCGAGGCCCACGACGTCGCGGCCTTCGAGCAGCAGCGGGATGGTTGCTGCCTGGATGGGGGAAGGCTTTTCGTAGCCGACATCCTGCAGGGCGGCGAGGACGCGGCCGTCGATGCCGAGGTCGGCGAACTTGATGCCTTCTTCTTCGTCTTCCTCAGCCTTGGCGGCGGGAGCGGCGGCGGCAGGGGCTTCTTCAGCCGAGACGGCGGGGGCGGCGGGGGCTTCTTCAGCCGTGGCGGCGGGAGCTTCGGCAGGTGCCGGTGCGGCCTCGGCTGCGGGCGCAGCGGGCTCAGTGAATTCGATGCTGGCAGTTGCTGCTTCAGCGGTGGCGTCGTTGTGATTTTCGGGCATAGGGAAGTGTTCCTCATCCATAGGGGGCCAGGCGGCACTACCCGAGGTGAGCGGAGCCGCAGTACGTGTGCCGTGGATGCCGGGCAAACATTGACCGGCCGGTCACAGAAGTCCGGCGCTTTCGCAATCCCGTGGCAGGACTTCCCGCTGCATCTCTTGGCTGCTATCCCAGCAGTCTGTACAGCGTTTTCTTTAGCCGGCTCTCCCTATGAAAATGCCCGCATCGCTTGTGCGGGCCCCAACACTTGCCAGTCCTGCCTCAAAAATTGGGCAGGAATAAGGGATTTCCGGAGTGGGGGATGTTTCAAGTGTAAGGTACGCACCTGCCGCAGCGGAAATTGAACGTACGACGACGGCGGTGAGCTTGCGCACACAGTCCGCCTTCCAGCCTCTCAGGGCCGCGGCTGCCGCCCCAACTGCCGCTCGAGCGCCTCGAACTTTTGCGTGAACTCCGGCTGCTGCAGGCGGATCTCGCCGTCGGCGTCGGCGTCCTTCAGGGCCTCCATGGACTCAAGGTCAGGTTCGCTGAACCACCTGCCCACGGTTATGCCGTGCTTGGGCACATACAGCCGGTGGATATGGTCCCCGGCCTGGATGGTGCCGGTCCTGATGACGCGCAGGTAGGTGCCCACGCGGCCCTCCTCGGTGAACCTCTTGACGAAGTGCGGCTCCCGCATCCGGCGCTGGAAGGTGGCGCAGGGCGTCCGCGGCGAGGTGACTTCGACTTCGAGGCTGAGGCCGATCTTCCACCGTTCACCAATCACCGCTCCCGTGGCGTCGATGCCAGCCACCCTGAGGTTCTCGCCAAAGATTCCCGGCGGCAGGTCCCGCTGCAGCTCCCCGGCCCAGTAATCGGCGTCGTCCTGCGAATACGCGTACAAAGCCTGGTCAGGACCGCCGTGGTGGACGCGGTTCGCCTGGATGTCGCCCTGGAGGCCCAGCCGGTGAACCTTGACCGGCCCCTCTGCCGGACGCTTGTCGATGGCTGTCACGCCCACGCTGGACGTGTCCGGCAGGAGCTGATGGACGCGGCAGACGGCAACAACGGAGGCGGTTTCCATGGCACCAGTGTAGGGTCCGCGAGCCCCGGCAGGCGGCAGTTGCCGGGATGGGGACTTCTCCCCCATCCGCTGTCCGCTGCGCTACTCGCAGCAGGCACCGGCAGGGACTACGCTGAGTTCAGGATTGCAAATGGGGGTGCAGCGCTGTGCCCAATTCACGTGGACTACTGAGGGGGACGCCATGGACCCGAACAAGGACCCGGAGCGCGGGCGGGCAAACGGCAACCAGCCTGACGGTGACGGCCGGGCCGGCGCGAAGCCTCCCCCCTGGCAGGTGCCCAAACCGGAGCTCCGGCCTGAACTGCTGAACGAGCCTGTTACCCCGGTGGACCCGTTTGCCCGCGACCGGGAGAGGCAGCTCAACGAGGCCGCGGCCAGGAAGAAACGCTCGCAGCGGCGCACCGTGGTGGTGGGCCTGGGCGTGACGGCGCTGCTCGCCGGCACCATCACGGCTGTGGTGGCCAGCAACCAGGATGACCCCGAGTACGCCCAGGTGTGTTTCAACGACGAAACCGGCGAACGCGTGGAGGACACCAACTGCAACAGCTCTGCCGGCCGAAGCGGCGGCATCTACGCCTGGTACTTTTTCTCCCGCGGCGCGTTCGTTCCCGCCGTCGGGCAGAACCGCTCAACCGCCCCCACCTACACCAGGACCGTTCCCAGAGGCGCCAAGGCGTCCACCGGGTACAGCACCCAGGGCGGCACCGTCAGCCGCGGCGGTTTCGGTACCACCGCGAAGAGCGGCACAAGCGGCGGCAGCAGCAAAGTGGGGGGCTGAGCGTGAAGCGGCTGTTGTCTGAGCCCAGGCCCGACTGGAAGCAGAAGATCCAGGAACAGGGCCTGGTGTTCTCCACCACCACCATGGACGACGGGCGGCGGATCGAGTACTGGAACGAATCCGCGTACTACGAATTCACCACGGACGAGGTGGAGACCCTCGAGGTGGCGGCCGAGGACATGCACCGGATGTGCCTGGAAGCGGCCACGTTCCTGGCCACCGGCGCAATGGGAGACATTGGCATTGGCCCGCAGGCTTTGGAGCTGGCCGCGGAGTCCCTGCAGGCCGGGGACGTGGATGTGTACGGCCGCTTCGACTTCATCTACGACGGGCAGGGCGGTCCCGCCAAGATGCTCGAATACAACGCGGACACCCCCACCGGCCTGATCGAGGCGGCCGTGGCGCAGTGGTTCTGGCTGCAGGACGTCTTCCCGGAAAAGGACCAGTGGAACGGCATCCACGAGGCCCTGATCCGGCAATGGAAAAAGGTGCACTACCGCACCGGCATGAGCACCCTCCACGTTGCCCACTCGGAAGTCGAGGAATCCGGCGAGGACTGGATGACGGCTGCCTACATGCGGGACGTGGCCAGCCAGGCAGGTTGGACCACCATCGGCATCAACATGTCGGACATCGGCTGGGACCCCAACCTGAACCGGTTCGTGGACCTGGACAATTTCATGATCAGCACCATCTTCAAGCTCTATCCCTGGGAGCTGATGATGAAGGAACCCTTCGGGCAGCGGCTCCTGGAACGCGCCCACAATCCGCGCTGGGTTGAACCGGCCTGGAAAATGCTCCTCTCCAACAAGGCGCTCCTCGCCGCCCTCTGGCATCTGTACCCGCAGCATCCCAACCTGCTGCCGGCCTACCTCAACGAGCCGGGTCCCCTCAAGGAATGGGTGGCCAAGCCGCTGCACGGCCGCGAAGGGGACAACATCAAAATCCATGCCCAGGGGATCAGCCTTGAGCAACCCGGCGGCTACGGCCGCGAGGGCTGGTGCTACCAGCAGTACCAGGAACTGCCCGACTTCGACGGCAACCATCCCGTCCTGGGCCTGTGGGTGGTGGACGGCGAGTCCGTGGGCTGCGGCATCCGGGAATCGGATGGGCCGGTCACGGACTACTTCTGCCGTTTTGTGCCCAACACCATTGACGCGCCGGCGCCGCTCTCGGCCGAGGCCTCCTCCAACAAAGCAGGTATCGCACTATGAACCCGGTGACAGCATGAGCACAGGAACTACGACGACGGGCGGCCAGGGCGGCGCGCCGGGCGCCACCGTCCCGGCCAAGGGGCTCCGCGCCGGGATCCTCGACCTCGGCGACTCCGTGATGCTGGGTCTGGCCTCCACGGCACCGGTGTACTCGCTGGCCGCGACACTGGGCCTCATCGTGGCCGTAAACGGCAACTACACTCCCCTGATCCTGCTGCTCGGCTTCATCCCCGTGCTCTTCATCGCGTATGCGTTCCGCGAACTGAACAGTGCCATTCCGGACTGCGGCACCACCTTCACCTGGTCCCGGCGTGCGTTCGGCCCCTGGGCGGGCTGGCTGGGCGGCTGGGGCGTGGCGCTCGCCGGCATCGTGGTCCTGGCCAACCTGGCGCAGGTGGCGGGCCAGTACCTGTGGCTCCTGGTGGGCGACGGCTCCCTGGCGGACAACAAGGCAGTGGTGACCGCAACGGGGGTCCTGTTCATCGCCGTGATGACGCTGGTCAACTACCGGGGCATCCGGCTGGGCGAACACGTCCAGCGGGTGCTGACGTATGTGCAGTACATCTCCCTGGGCATCTTTGCCCTGGCCATTGTGGTGCGGATCGTTGCGGGTTCCGCCGCCGGCGACACCTCCATCCAGGCCTTCGATCTTGAATGGTTCAACCCGGTGGGTGCCTTTGCGGATCCCGGCGCCGTGGTGCACGGCGCGCTCCTGGCGCTCTTCATCTATTGGGGCTGGGACACCTGCCTCGCAGTCAATGAGGAAACAGAGAACCCTTCAACCACCCCCGGCCGCGGCGCGGTGATCTCCGCCTTCATCCTGGTGGCCATCTATGTCTCCGTGGCGCTCCTGGTGATGATGTACGCCACGGTGGGCACGGAAGGCATTGGCCTGGGCAACGAGGCCAACCAGGACGACGTCTTCCTGGCCATGCGGGACGTGGTGCTGGGCCCGTGGGGCTGGCTGATTGTCGTCGCGGTGCTTGCCTCCGTCCTGTCCTCCACCCAGACCACCATCCTCCCCACGGCACGGGGCACCCTGTCTATGGGCGTCCACGGTGCCCTGCCGGCCAGGTTCGGCGAGGTGCACCCGAAGAACCAGACCCCGGGTTTTTCCACCCAGGTCATGGGGGCGGCCGCCATCGCCTACTACGTGGCCATGAGTTTCCTGAGCGAGAACCTGCTCTCCGATTCCATCAGCGCCATCAGCCTGTTCATCGCCTTCTACTACGCGCTCACCGGTTTCGCGTGCTTCTGGTACTTCCGCGGCACCCTCCGGCATTCGGCACGCAACCTGTGGTTCCGGGGCATCCTGCCGCTCGTGGGCGCGCTCCTCCTGACGGCCGCGTTCTTCATCTCGGCAGTCCAGATGTGGGACCCAGCCTACGGCGACACCCAGATCTTCGGGATCGGCGGGGCCTTCGTCAGTGGCGTGCTGCTGCTGGCCCTGGGCGTGGCGCTGGCTGTGGCCTGCCGGTTCCTGCCGGCCACCCGCGGCTATTTCCTGGCGAAGCCGTGAACCCGGATCCCTCGGACGTCCTTGCCCTGGATGCCCTGCTGACCCCCGGCGAGCAGGAAATCCAGCAGAAGGTCCGGGACTTCACGGCCCAGCGGATCCGGCCAAACATCGCCCGGTGGTACGACGACGCCGTCTTTCCCCTGGAACTCGCGCCGGAACTGGGCGAGCTCGGGGTGCTGGGGATGCACCTGGAAGGTTATGGCTGCCCCGGCCGGTCCGCCGTCGAGTACGGCCTGGCCGCCATGGAACTCGAGGCCGGCGATTCCGGGATCCGCACCTTCGTCTCGGTGCAGGGCTCATTGGCCATGACCGCCATCCACACGTGGGGCTCCGAGGACCAGAAACAGGAGTGGCTCCCCCGGATGGCCGCAGGGGAAGTGATCGGGGGCTTTGCGCTGACCGAACCGTCAGCCGGCTCCGACCCTTCCTCCATGGCCACGTTCGCCCGCCGTGACGGTGCCGGGGACAACGCCGGCTGGGTGCTGAACGGCGCCAAACGATGGATAGGGCTCGCCTCGGTGGCGGGCGTGATGGTGGTCTGGGCCATGACGGATGACGGCGTCCACGGTTTCCTGGTTCCCGCGGGAACGCCGGGCGTCACCGCCACGCCCATCGGGCAGAAGCTCTCCATGCGGGCCTCCATCCAGTGTGATGTGGTGTTCGACGACGTCAGGCTGGGTCCGGAGGCGCTGCTGCCGGCCGCGCGTGGCCTGCGCGGCCCCTTTACCTGTCTGAACGAGGCACGGTACGGCATCGCCTGGGGCGCCATGGGTGCCGCCCGGGATTCCTACCAGGCAGCACTGGCCTACTCGCAGGAGCGGCTGCAGTTCGGCAAGCCGCTGGCCGCCTACCAGCTGACCCAGGAAAAGCTGGTCAACATGCTGGTGGAGATCCAGAAGGGCACGCTGCTGGCACTGCACCTGGGACGGCTCAAGGACGCCGGCGCCCTGCGGCCCGAGCAAATCTCACTGGGCAAGCTGAACAATGTCAGGGAAGCCCTCGCGGTGGCCAGGGAAGCCCGGTCCATCCTTGGCGGAAACGGAATCACGCTGGACTACCCGCCCCTGCGGCACGCAGCCAACCTGGAGTCGGTGCGCACCTATGAGGGCACGGACGAAGTCCACACCCTGGTCCTTGGCCAGCACATCACCGGCTTCAACGCTTTCCGCTGATCAGGCGGAGAAGCCGCCGTCGGACTTGATGAGCTGGCCGGAGACCCAGCGGCCGGCGGGCGAGAGCAGGAACCCCACGGTTCCTGCGACGTCGGCCGGTGTTCCCAGCCGTCCCGTGGGCTGCTGGGCCGTCAGCGCTGCCCGGACCTCATCGTCCATCCAGCCCGTGTCCACCGGGCCCGGGTTCAGCACGTTCGCCGAAATGCCCAGCGGTCCAAGTTCCCGCGCGGCGGCAATGACGATCCTGTCCAGCGCCCCCTTCGAGGCACCGTAGGGAAGGTTGAACGCTGTGTGGTCACTGGTCAGCGCAACGATCGCGCCGCCGTCGTCCGTTGCCTGCCGCGCGAACGCGGCAATCAGCTGCCAGCTGGCCCGCGTGTTCACGGCAAAGTGCCGCTCAAACGATTCCACGCTGGTGTCCAGGATCCCCGAGTCGACGGACTCGGCGTGGCTCAGGACCATGCCCTGCAGCGGGCCCGCCAGCTGCACGGACTCCGCCACCAGCCGGTCGGGCACGGCGGGGTCCTGGAGGTCCGCGGACAGCACGTGGACCTGGGCGCCGATGGCTTCGAGCTCGGCAGTCAAACGCACGACGTCGTCCGGTTGAGTCCCCCACGGCATCCGGGCGTCGTAGTCCTGCCAGTAGGCCAGCACCAGGTCCCAGCCCTCGGCGGCGAGGTGCCGGGCGATGCCGGCGCCGATGGAGGCCAGCCTCCCTGCGCCGGTGATGAGGGCGGCGGGGCGGGCAGGAGTAGCTGAAGGCACGGGTTCCATGGGATCAGCCTAGTGGCGCCAATGGAGGCGCCCCGGCCGATGCACGCTCCTGGTCCTCCTCAGGCAGCAGGACCAGGTCCAGGTACGCGCGGAGACAGCCGGCCATGTCCACACTCCCCGGTGCCAGGAGCCATTGCGTCTGGATGCCGTCCCACAGAGCGATCAATGAGGCGGCGGCAGTGTCCGGATCCACACCAGGGCGCAGCCGGCCTTCCCCGGCCAGCTGCGCAAGCTGGCGCGCGTAGCTCCGCCGCAGCCGGTCAAAGCGCTCCGTAAAGTAGTCTCGCCCGGGATGCCCCTCCGTGACTGCTTCCCCGCACAGGACGGTGTAGAGCTCAAGGACTCCCGGGACATCTTCATTGAAGCGCGCCTGCCGGAGGACGGCATCAGCAAGTGATTCCTCCGGGTCCGGCGGCGCGGTACCGTCTCCTGTGATGGAATCCCGCCAGTTGAGTACTGCCAGGAGCAGATCGCTTTTCGAGGGGAAGTAGTGGAGGAGGCTCGTCTGGCTCATGCCGGCGTGGTTGGCCACGTCCTGCAGCGAGCCGCCGCGATACCCGTGGGCGGCGAACACGGCGTGGGCTGCGGTCAGGATGGCCCGGCGCCGCTCCGCAGACTTCGCGTAGGGTCCCCGGCGGGAAGCTTGCGGCCCATCCTTGGTGCTCATGGCAAGCCAGTGTACCCGCCGTAATGCGCAATAAACCAAAACTCGAGTGAGCACTCGAGTTTTCATGTTAGCCTGTCTCGAACCGAACAAAAAGTGCCATGCTTCACACTTTTAGGCACATATCCGACACGATGAGGTGAAGGCAAATGTCCCGATTCACGCGAAGACAACTCCTGAGTGCGGGCCTGGGCACCGCAGCGATGGGGCTCTTGTCCGGCTGTGCCACGCCAGGCATACGCTCCGTCAACACAGCACCGGTGCTCGCTCCGGCCGCCAGCGGGGAAAAGATCACCCTGACGTACTGGTGCTGGCTCAAAGATGCACAAAAAGTGGCCGACATCTGGAACGCCTCCCATCCGCAGGTCCAGGTGGAGGTCGTATGGATTCCCGGCGGCAATGCCGGCGGGTACCAAAAGCTCTATTCGGCCCTGGCTGCTGGCGGCGGACCCGACCTTGCCCAGGTGGAGATGCGGTCCCTCCCCGAATTCATGCTGGTCAACGGCCTGGTGGACGTGGCCCGGTACGGCGCCCAGGACTACGCGCACCTGTACGACCAGACACTGTGGGGCCAAGTCAGCTTCTCCGGCGGCGTGTACGGCATCCCCCAGGACTCCGGCCCCATGGCCATGTTCTACCAGCCGGCAGTCCTGGACCAGGTGGGCGGTACGAACCCCGGCACCTGGGACGAATGGGCGGCCCTTGCCCGCGAACTGCGCAAAAAGGATGTCTACCTGGACTGCTTCCCGCTGGGCGACGCCTCCGTGTTCACAGCGTTCGCGGCCCAGGCCGGTGCCAGCTGGCTCAGGCCTGAGGAGGACGGCTGGGTTATCAACATGACCGACGACGCCACCATGAAGGTTGCCCGCTTCTTCGACCAGGCCATCGACGAGGACCTTGTCCAGACGGCGTTCGGCGCCTACTCTCCCGGCTGGTTTGCTGCAGCCGCGAAGGGAACCATTGCCTCCGTGGTGTCCGGCAGCTGGGGAGATGCCCTTATTGAAGGCGTCAGCGGCGGCAGCGGCAAATGGCGGGTGGCGCCCATGCCCACCTGGGACGGCAGCGGATTCGGGTCAAGCTACCTTGGCGGATCCACGGCAGCGATCCTGGCCAACAGCAAGCACCCCCGCGAAGCACTCGAGTTCGCGGTGTGGATGACCACGTCAAGGGAAGGCATCGACGCCGAAATCACCAACAGCGGCATCGGCTGGTCGCCGTCGCCGGACTTCATCGGCACTCCGCGGCAGGCGCCGTCGGAATTCTTTGGCGGCCAAAGCTACCACCAGGAAATCTTCGTGCCGGCGGCCCGGCAGCAGAATGAGGACTGGTCCTGGTGGCCCGTCACCCAGCAGTCCTTCAACATTCTGAGCGACGGCTTCCGGAAGAAGGCGTCCGGAACGAGCCTGGTGGATTCGGTGGCGGCGGCGGAACAGCAGATCATGACCGTCTTCAGGAACAAAGGCCTCAGCATTCGAAAGGAAGCGTCATGACAGCGACATCACCCACCGCGCGGACGGGGCGGGGTCCGTCAGCGCAGCCTCCCGCCCGGCCGGGCAAACGCGGCGACCGGACAGGCGCTGCGTCCCGCGCGCCCTGGCTCCTGCTGGCGCCCTTCCTGGCGCTGTTCATCCTGACGTTCGTCCTTCCGATTTTCGTGGCAGTCCTGTCCAGCTTCACCAAAGTGACCCGGAGCGGGCTTTTCGGCGAGGCCGGGGTTAAGAGTGAATTCGCCGGTTTCAGCAACTATGCACAAGCCCTGGCTGACGGCAGCTTCGTGGCGTCGATCGGACGCATGCTCCTGTTCGGCGTGGTGCAGGTACCTGTGATGATCCTGCTCTGCACGGTGCTTGCCCTCATGCTCGAATCAGCGTCCGCCAAGTGGCCGGGCTTCTTCCGTGCCGCTTACTTCCTCCCCTACGGCGTACCGGGGGTCATCGCCACAATCCTCTGGTCGTTCCTCTACGTCCCCGGGCTGAGTCCGCTGTTCGATGTCGCGGCACTGGTGGGACTGACCCCCGATTTCCTGGGTGCCAACACCGTCCTGTGGTCGATTGCGAATATCGTCACCTGGAGCTACACCGGCTATAACATGCTGATCATCGTGGCCCAGCTGAAGGCCATACCCGGGGAACTGTATGAAGCCGCGAAGGTGGACGGCGCCTCCACCTGGCGGGTGGCCCTCAGCATCCAGCTTCCGCTGATCCGGCCCGCCCTCGTCCTCACCACAGTGTTCTCCATCATCGGTACGCTGCAACTCTTCGCCGAGGCGCAGGTCCTGAAGACCGTGGCCCCCGCCATCGACAGCCAGTACACGCCCAACCTCAGCGCGTACACCACCGCGTTCGCCTACAACGACTACAACGTGGCCGCGGCGCAGGCAGTGCTGATAGCCGTGGCCGCCTTCGTCCTGTCCTTCGCCTTCCTCAAATTCACGAACAGGAAGTCATCATGACCGCTACCGTGACCCCGCCGTCGACAACGGCTTCCCCGGCCCGCACATCTGCTGCAGGGACCAGGCGTTCCGGCAGCAAAGGCCGTCCGTCCACCATCATCGTCACAGCGGTGCTCGTGGTGGTTGCCCTGTACTTCCTCATCCCCGTGTACTGGGTGGTGGTCGCTGCCACCAAATCCACGGAGGACCTGTTCTCCACCAACGGATTCTGGTTCGCCCCCACCGTTGCGCTGTGGGACAACCTTGCGCAGGTGCTCAGCTATGACAACGGCATCTTCATCCGGTGGTTCCTGAACTCAGTGCTGTACGCCGGCATCGGCGCCCTCCTGGCCACCTACTTTGCGGCGGCGGGCGGCTACGCGCTGGCGAAGTACGAATTCCGCGGGCGGAACCTGGTCTTTGGAACCATCCTGGGCGGAGTACTGGTTCCCGGCACGGCCACCGCCTTGCCGCTTTTCCTGCTCTTCAGCCAGCTGGGCCTGGCCAACACGTACTGGAGCGTGCTGCTGCCGTCCCTCGTCTCGCCGTTTGGGCTGTTCCTGTGCCGGATCTATTCGCAGGCCACGGTGGACACGTCACTCATTGAGGCGGCCAGGCTGGACGGCGCGGGCGAACTGAGGATCTTCCACACCATCGGGCTGCGCGTCCTCACCCCCGCCCTGGTCACCGTGTTCCTCTTCCAGCTGGTGGGAATCTGGAACAACTACTTCCTGCCGCTCGTGATGCTGTCCGACTCCGGGCTGTACCCGATCACGCTCGGACTGAACAACTGGCTGAGCCAGGTGGACCGGCTGCCTGAGTTCTACGAGCTGACCACCGGCGGCGTGCTGCTCTCGATCATCCCGCTCAGCATCGCCATGGTGGTCCTTCAGCGCTTCTGGCGCGGCGGCCTCACCGAGGGTTCCGTGAAGTAGGAACCTGCCTCACGCAGGACGGCACGCCGCGGCAACCCCTCGCTCCGGGGACTGCCGCGACGTGCCGTCCGGGTTTAACTGCCGTCCGGGTTTAACCGGCGGGGCTACGGGATGGCCGCGAACGCCTGGTCCAGGTCCGCGAGCAGGTCCTCGACGTCCTCGATGCCGCAGGACAGGCGGAGGAGGTTCACCGGAACCGCCAGTTCGGTGCCTTTGACCGAGGCGTGCGTCATCTCGGACGGGTAGTTCATCAGCGATTCGATGCCGCCCAGGGACTCGGCCAGGGTGAACACCGACGTCGATTCCGCCACCTTCCGGGCAGCAGCCTCGCCGCCCTTGAACTGCACCGAAACCATGCCGCCAAAGCTCCGCATCTGCTTCCTGGCAAGCTCGTGGCCCGGGTGGGACGGCAGGCCCGGATACAGGACGGCCTCCACCTCGGGCCGCTCGAGCAGCCACTCGGCCACGGCCTGTCCGTTGAGGCTGTGCCGGTCCATGCGGACCCCCAGGGTCTTCAGCCCGCGCGTGGTGAGGAACGCGTCCATGGGTCCGGAAACCGCACCCACGGCGAACTGGACGAAGCCGATCCTCTCCGCCAGCTCTGCATCATTGACCACCACGGCGCCGCCCACGACGTCCGAGTGCCCGCCGATGTACTTGGTGGTGGAGTGGACCACGACGTCGGCACCCAGGGCGAGCGGGTTCTGCAGGTAGGGGGAAGCGAAGGTGTTGTCCACCACGAGGAGGGCGCCGGCGTCGTGCGCTATCCCTGCGAGCGCCGCGATGTCGGTGATCTTCATCAGCGGGTTGGACGGCGTCTCCACCCACACGAAGCGGGTCTTGTTGGCGGCAACTGCCGCCCGGACGGCGTCGAGGTCTGCCATGTCCACCGGGGTGTTGCCGATCCCCCAGCCGCCCAGCACCCTGCTGATGAGGCGGTAGGTGCCGCCGTAGGCGTCGTTGCCCAGCACTATGTGGTCGCCGGGGCGGGTCAGGGCGCGGATGAGCGAATCCTCGGCGGCCAGTCCGGAGCTGAAGCTGTAGGCGTGGGTGCCGCCTTCCAGCGCGGCGAGCTGTTCCTGCAGGGCGTCCCTGGTGGGGTTGCCGCCGCGGCCGTACTCATAGCCCTCACGGAGCCCGCCGATGCCGTCCTGGGCGTACGTGGAACTGAAGTGCAGGGGCGGAACCACCGCGCCGGTGCGGGGCTCGAAGGCCTGTCCGGCGTGGACGGCGCGGGTGTTGAAACCTTGGTTTTCGGGGACGGACATGATGCTCCTTGTCTGGGTGAAGCAGTATCAGGGTGAAGCAGGTCAGTTGCTGAGGTAGGCCAGGAGGTCGTGCCGGGTGAGGATGCCCACCGGCGCGCCGACGAACGTGACCATCACGGTGTCCACGTCCGAGAGCAGTTCCCTGGCTGCGGAAATGGTTTCCAGCGATCCGATGACGGGCAGCTTGGGGCCCATGTGCTCGGAGATCTTGTCCGTCAGCTTGGCTTCGCCGCGGAACAGTTTGGCGGTCAGGGTGCGTTCGTCCACGGCGCCGAGCACCTCGCCCATCACCACCGGCGGCTCCTGGGACAGGACCGGGATATGGCTGACGCCGAACTCGTTCATGATGTTGATGACGTCGCGCACGGACTCGTTCGGATGGATGTGCACCAGGTCCGGCAGTTCGCCGTTCTTGGAGCTGATGACTTCCCCCACGGAGGTTTCCTCGCCGCCGGAGAGGAAACCGTAGGAGCGCATCCACTGGTCGTTGAAGATCTTCGCCAGGTATCCCCGGCCGGAGTCCGGCAGGATCACGACGACGACCGCGGACTCCGGGAGGTCCCGCGCCGCCTTGAGCGCAGCCACCACGGCCATGCCCGAGGATCCGCCCACCAGGAGGCCCTCCTCACGGGCCAGTCGCCTGGTCATGGCGAAGGAATCGGCATCGCTGACCGCGATCACCTGGTCCGGGATGGACTTGTCGTAGTTCGCCGGCCACATGTCCTCGCCGACGCCTTCGACGAAGTACGGGCGCCCGGTGCCGCCGGAGTACACCGAGCCTTCCGGGTCGGCGGCGATGATCCTGACCACGCCGCCGTCGGATGCCGGCCGGCCCGCCGATGCCTCCTTCAGGTAGCGGCCGGTGCCTGTGATGGTTCCGCCTGTTCCCGCGCCGATGACGCAATGGGTGATCCTGCCGTCCGTATCGCGCCAGATCTCCGGGCCGGTGGTCTGGTAGTGGCTGCCGGGCGCCGCGGGGTTGGAGAACTGGTCCGGCTTGTACGCACCGGGGGTCTCCCGGACAATCCGGTCCGAGACGCCATAGTAGCTTTGGGGGCTGTCCGGCGGCACGGCTGTAGGCGTCACCACCACCTCGGCGCCGTACGCCTGCAGGACGGCGCGCTTGTCCTCACCCACCTTGTCCGGAACCACGAAGACGCACTTGTAGCCCTTTTGCTGGGCCACCAGGGCCAGGCCCACCCCGGTATTGCCGGACGTGGGCTCAACAATGGTCCCGCCGGGCTGCAGCTTGCCGTCCCGCTCGGCGTCCTCGATCATCTTCACCGCAATGCGGTCCTTGATGGACCCGCCGGGGTTCAGGTACTCCAGTTTGACCAGGACGGTGGCTTTGATGTCCTCCGTCACGTGGTTGAGTTTGATGAGCGGGGTATTGCCGATGAGGTCCAGGATGGACTGGGCGTACTTCATGGATATAAAGCTACCGCTTCCCTGCCGCGGGCACCTTCCGCGCCCTGTGCCCGCGGCGGCACGCCACGCGGGTGCGCCCGTTTCCAACAGGGTCTGCGCAGTCACGGGTGGGATCATGGGGCGGTGCAGCAGTTCGCCTGGTCGATGAAAGTCCGGAGCTACCTCCTTCCCGGAGCGATGCTCCTGGCCGGTGTTGCATCCCTCGCCTCCGGGGCACTGCCCCTGCCCGCTTTCGACGCCCTGGCGGGCCGCGCCGTTCCCATCCTCGCCTTCGTGCTTGCGATGTCCCTGCTGACGGAACTGCTGGACGAGGCCGGGCTGTTCAAGGTTGTCACGGACAGGCTCGCGGGGCTGGGCCGGGGCCGCGTGTTCCTGCTGTGGCTCCTCGTCGTGGCCCTGGCAACTGTTTCCACTGTTTTCCTGTCGCTCGACACCACTGCCGTGCTCGTAACGCCGGTGGTGGTCCTCCTGGCAGTCCATGCCGGCATCCAGCCGCTCCCCTTCGCCCTGACCACCATCTGGCTCGCCAACACCGCCTCGCTCCTGCTGCCCGTGTCAAACCTGACGAACCTGCTGGCGCAGGACGCGCTGGGGCTGAGCCCCCTGGGCTTTGCGGGGACCGTCTGGGCGCCCGCCCTGGTGGGGGTCGTGGTTCCGCTGGCCCTGTTGTGGCTGGCGTTCCGCAAGGACCTGCGGGGACGGTACCGGCCGCAACGGTCCCCCGCAGTGCGGGACCGGCCGTTGCTGGTCATTGCCGCGGCCACCCTCCTGGTCCTGCTGCCCGCCCTGGTGTCCGGCATACCCGTGCAGTATCCGGCCATGCTGGCCGCAGCCTTCCTGCTGGTGGTCTTCCTCCGGCGGCGACCCTCCGTGCTGCGGTGGTCCATGGTTCCGTGGCGTCCGCTGATGCTCACGGTGGGACTGTTCATGGTTGTTGAGGCACTGCATGCCAACGGGTTGACGGCGCTCCTGGCCGGCGCGGCCGGCCAGGGCGAGAGCCTGCCCGCCCTCCTGCACCTGGCCGCGCTGGGAGCCGGAGCGGCCAACGCAGCCAACAACCTGCCCGCTTATCTGGCCCTTGAGCCGGTGGCCGGCTCTCCTGCCCGGGTGGCCGCCCTGCTGATCGGTGTCAACCTTGGCCCGCTCGTCACCCCGTGGGCGTCCCTTGCCACCCTGCTCTGGCATGAGCGGCTGCGGGCGCTGAACGTCCGGATCAAGTGGAGCGGTTTTGCCCTGGCCGGTCTGGTGGTGGCAACCCTGACGGTCCCGCTTGCGGTGGTGGCCCTCTGGGTGGCGTCCGGGATGCCCTGACGCTACCCGGCCGACTGCGCCTGCTGGTCAGCGGGCAGGTTCTCCCACAGGCCCATGACGTTGTCCTCAGGATCCTTGAAGTAGGCGAAATAGCCCATCCCGGGGATCTCGTTCTTGGGCATAACAACAGAACCGCCCAGCTCCTCGACCGTTTTCAGCGTGGCATCGATATCCGGCACGTCCACCGTGATGACGGGGTTGGCGATCTTTTCCTCCCGGGCCATCATGCCGCCGTTGATCGCACCAGCGGTTGTCGGCTGCCCGGTGGCCTCGTCCATGGGGGTGGTGATCACCATGTTGTAGTCCATTCCAGGGACAGGTTCTATCCGCCAGCCCAGGGCCTGCTGGTAAAACTTCTTGGCCCGCTCCTGATCGTCCGCGGGGATTTCGAAATGTACTACTCCACCCATTGCGCTCACCTGGAATCTCTGGAATCTCGAAGGGACGGGCGCGGACGCCCCGCGCCACACCTGGGATTCTAGTCCTCCGTCCGCTGCCCGTTAAGGGCCCGGGAACCGGCACGGCGGAGCCGGCGGGCAAACTGTCGGGGTGCCGTGGGACGATGGTTCAATGACGATCGCAGAGGTTCCCGCACGGCTGGCGGCCGCCGCGGACGCCTCCCTCCGGTGGTATCCGGGTGGCCCCTACGACCTGGTGCGGACCCTCCGCCCGCTCCTGCGCGGCAACAGTGATCCGTCCTTCGCGGTGGACGGCGGCGCCATCTGGAACGCCTTCACAACAGCTGAGGGCCCCGCCACCATCCGGCTCAGCCCGGCAGGCAGCGCGGAGATGGAGCACCGGGTGGACGTCCAGGCCTGGGGCCCGGGTGCCGCCGCGGCGGCAGCGGCAGTGCCGCGCCTCCTGGGTGCGCACGACGATTGGTCGGCCTTCGACGAACCGGTGTTCCACGCCACGCTCCCCCGCATGGTCAGGGAAGCGCGGCGGAGAAGCCTGGCCGTCCGGCTACCCTCCAGCGGCCGCATGGTGGACCAGCTCGTGCCCATCATCCTGGAACAGAAAGTCACGGTCATCGAGGCCCGCCGCGGCTACCGGTACCTCCTCCACCGCTACGGATCCCCCGCGCCGATGGCTGGATCGCTGGCTCCCGCCGGCCTGGTGCTGGCACCCACGGCGGCGCAGTGGCTGCAGGTCCCCAGCTGGGAGTGGCACAAGGCCGGGGTGGGCCCGCAACGCTCCGCGACGGTGATGCGGGCGCTGCGCTCTGCCGTCGCGCTGGAACGGCTGGCGGAACTGCCGGCGCTGGAGGCGGCCGCCAGGATGCAGACCATCCCCGGCATCGGCATCTGGACGGCCGCCGAAGTGGTGCAGCGCACGCACGGCTGCCCCGACTCCGTCTCGGTGGGCGATTACCACCTGGCCGCGTACGTCGGGGCTGCGCTGACCGGCCGCCGGACGGATGACGCCGGCATGCTCCGGCTGCTGGAACCCTGGACGGGGCACCGCCAGCGGGTGGTGCGGATGATCCAAAGCAGCGGCTTCCGCAAACCCACGTTCGGTCCGCGGATGACCATCCAGGACCACCGCCGGCACTGACGCCGGCCGGGGACACGGCCCCAACGCACGTGCACGATTCATCCGTGGACTCGTGCCGGGGATGGGTATAGCGTGGCGCCAGGGAGCCCGTTCCAGAGCCCCGGCACGCCGCATCCTCTGGAGTCACGCATGATCCACACGGACAAACTGGCAAAGACGTTCACGGTCAGGAAAGAAACAGTGGAAGCCGTCAAGGGCGTCGACATCGACGTCGCGCCGGGCGAGCTTGTGGCCTTTCTCGGCCCGAACGGGGCAGGCAAGTCCACCACGTTGCGGATGCTCACCACCCTGCTGACGCCCACCTCGGGGACAGCCAGGGTTGCCGGCGTGGACGTCACCGCGGATCCGGCGGGAGTGCGGGCCAGGATCGGCTACATCGGCCAGGGCAATGGCGGCGGCCACAGTTTCCGGGTGATCGATGAGCTGGTGATGCAGGGCCGCTTCTACGGCATGAACTCCGCGGACGCCCTTGCCCGGGCCCGGGAACTCCTGGACTCCCTGGACCTCGCGGACCTCGCCAAGCGGACAGTCCTCAAGCTCTCCGGCGGGCAGCGGCGAAGAATGGACGTTGCGCTGGGGCTGATGCACTCGCCGCGGCTGCTCTTCCTGGACGAGCCGTCCACCGGGATGGACCCGCAAAACCGGGCCAACCTGTGGGAGCACATCATGCGGATGCGCGAGGAACACGGCACCACGATTGTGCTGACCACGCACTACATGGATGAGGCCGATTCCATGTCCGAGCGGGTCATCATCATCGACCACGGCAGGATCATTGCCGATGACACCGCCGCGCGGCTGAAGGCGAACCTCGCG
>NZ_JABTYH010000070.1 GCF_013314975.1 Pseudarthrobacter oxydans
GCGCCCAGCGCCTCCCGCCAGCTGCGCAGGAAAGCCCCGCCGGCGTCGTCGTGGATAACGGACGCCCCAAGCCCCAGGTCCCCGGCCGTCAGGACCGGGTACGGTTTCTCCGGGATGCCGTCGGCCGGACGGACGTCCACGTGCTTGACTGCGTGGTCGTTGTGGTGGAGCCAGTCGGCCATGGCGTAGTCGGTGCGCGAATCGCCCACAGTCCGCCACGCCGCCGGCGTGATGCCCTGCGCGGCCAGCAGTTCCACTGCCCGGCTGGCGCCCAGGTCCTTCCCGAGCCGTACCGACTCGATGTCCGTGGAGATGATGGTGGGATCCACGCGGTAGTCCACCTCGTCGTCGGAATTGGGGGCGTGGTGGTCGAGCCGGACCACACCCAGCCCGTGCCGGGCCATCAGGTCCATCGCGTCGGCGTCAAAGAGTTTCTGCTCTGCAAGGTAGTCGGCACTGGGTACGTCTATGTGCTGCTCCACGGACACCATGGCGCGCTTGGTCTCGTCAAAGAACATGTGCTCGGCATAGTCCTCCGCCACCATGCGCCGGATGTCGTCCCCGTAAGCTGTGGGCACGGCGAGCTCCCGGTCCACGTGGATGGGGCCGGGTCCGGCCGCGGTGTAGCTGAACCAGACGGCGCCCTTTTCGCAGATGGCGTGGATGATGGTCCCGGCCGGGATTCCGGCGGCGATCATGGGTTCCATTACCTGTTCCCGGATGAAAGCGTCGGAGCGCCCCGTGTTGAAGACAACGGGGATTCCCGCCGCCGCGAGGGCAACCAGGTCATCGATGATCTCCCGCTTCACGTCCCGCGTCACCGGGCTGGCCACCGGCCCGTCCACATCGAGCAGCAGGGCCAGCGGCGGAATGGCAGGCGCGTGGATTCCGGGTGCGGACACGGCGGGGGACTCGGATGCTGTCATGCCTCTATTCTGTCAGCTGAACCTTCCGCAGCGCCCACGACGGCCTGGACCGGCAACAGCAGGTGGCTGGCGGGCCATGGTCACTGTTTGGCCACAACCTGCGGGAGGAACCGCCGGGTACTTTCGCTGGGCCCGCAGGATGCCTAGTGTGGCAAGGTGATATTTAAAGCTGTGGGCGAGGGCCGCCCTTACCCCGACCATGGTTATACGACGCCCAAGGAATGGGCGTCGCTCCCGCCGCGTCCGGTCCGGCTGGACGAACTGGTGACCACCAAGCGCACCCTTGACCTGGAAGCACTGCTGGCTGAAGATTCCACCTTTTTCGGCGACCTGTTCCCGCATGTGGTGCAGTACCAGGGAACCCTCTACCTGGAGGACGGGCTGCACCGGGCCGTCCGCACCGCCCTGCACCAGCGCACCGCAATCCATGCCCGTGTCCTGGTGATAGATGGCTAGGAAGAAGGAGCAGGACGTCAGCGTCCTCCACGGCCACCACGTCGTCAGCGGCCCGGAACTGCGTGCCACGTTTGGGGCAGCCCAGGCCGACGAAACAGCCCGTGTGCGCCGGCGTGTGCTGCACGGGGTTGTCCTGGTGCTCCTTGTGGGGCTCATCGCGGCGGCCATCATCACGGCGTTGGCGATCATCAACGGGCAGCTGAAGATCCCCTCGGCGGCGCCCGCGGAAGAAGCAGTGTCCACCTGCCCGGCCGCAACATTCGACTACGCCCCGAACGACCAGATCAACCTGAACGTGTACAACTCCACCAGCAGGCCCGGACTGGCACGTTCAGTGGCGGATGAGTTCCTGGCCCGGAAGTTCGTGGTGGGCGCCGTGTCCAACGTTGACGCGGGCTACCGCGGCGCCGCCGCCGTGATTTCGGGAGCGGCGGGGCAGTCCGCCGCGTTCAGCGTCCAGCGGAACCTGCCGGGCTCGGACTATTTCCAGGACAGCCGGACTGACGGGAGCGTGGACGTGATCCTCGCCCAGGACTACAAGGCGCTCACGCCGCCGGAACTCGTTGACCAGACCCCGGGAACCCTCAGCTGTCCGCGGGAAAGCCGCCGCATCGCGGATGACGACAAATGGCCCGTCCTTCCGTCGGCGGCACCCTCCCCGTGAACTTCGGCGGGTGGATCAGCCCGCCACAGCCGGAAGGGGACTCACCCTCACGGGGCGGCCGTCGTCGTCGAACCTGGCTCCGGCACCCAGCTGGATGAAGCGGACGGTCCTGGCCACGCGTGCTTCCAGTTCGGCGGGCTCGTCGCTGCCCCTGGCTGCGCTGGAGGACAAGGTCCCCAGGATGAGCTGCGCCTGCTGGTTGATATCGGCCGCCGGCAGGTAGCCCTGCTCCATTCCGTCCCGCAGGATGCCCTGCAGCAGGACGCTCAGCTCGCCAACATGGTCGGCGAGCTTGGCGAAGGACGACGGCGACAGCACGGCTCCCATGGCGGGTCCCGGCGGCAGGTGCCGGCGGCTGAGGTCGACCACCTGGGCGCGCACGTACAGGGCGAGCCTGTCCACGGGGTTGTCCAGCCGGCCCAGGGAGTCCCGCAGTTCGGAGAGGAACTTCTCGGTCTCATCGAGGGCATAGGAGATCAGCAGCTCCTCGATGTCCGCGTAGTAGTTGTACACGGCGGTCCGGCCCACGCCCGCGTGCCGGGCCACGTCCGTCATGGTGAGGCCGGGCAGGCCATGGGAAAAGAGGAGTTCGCCGAAGGCGGTGAGGATGCGGCGCTGGGTGTCCGCTCGCTGCTCGGCGTTGCTGGCCGCTGAAATCCTGGGCATACAGACACTTTACCGCGATGTGTCAGTAAACGCGCTGGGCATTTCCCGGGCGCCCTC
>NZ_JABTYH010000071.1 GCF_013314975.1 Pseudarthrobacter oxydans
GCCCGCCTACTCCTCAGCAAAGGACTTCGAACCATGAATGACGCAATCCGCATTTCCAGCCCCGCCGACATCCTCGGCTTCATCCCGCACTCCCTCGGGTTCGTACCGCGTGAATCCTTTGTGTTCCTGACCATGCGGGGCAAGACGCTGGGCGCGACACTGCGCGTGGACGTCCCCGCGGTCGCGGAACCCGCCGGTTTCGCCCGCTCCATGGTGGACTACCTCGCACTGGACACTCAGGCAACCGCGGTGCTGCTGGCCATTTACACTGCCAGCACCCCCGCCCTCGGAGAGCCCCGCCCCTTCCACGACCACGTCGAAGCCGTCATCGACGCGCTGGACACCGGAGGCACCCCGTTGCAGGACGCTTGGCTGGTCACCCCGTCGCACTGGCAAAACCTGCTGTGTGACAGCGACGCCGGGTGCTGCCCGCCCGAACCGCTGGAGTCCATCACGGACGGGCAGCTGAACGCGGAACTGGTGTTCCGTGGCAGCAGCTACCAAAAGACGCCCGGCACCAGTTACGCGCCGTTCGCAGGCCCGGCAGAGAGGGAGGAGCAGATCCGTCACGCGCTCCCAGGTGTGCTCGGCGCGGAGCTGGCTCCGGGCCGGGAACTGTGGGCCGAGGCCCTGACCCGCGACGGGTGGACGGATCCGCAGACGGCGGTGGAGCTGCTGGCATGCTTCCAGCGCCCGGACCTGCGCGACACGTTGCTCTGCAACGTGATCGACCCGGAACTGCCGGACGCCGAGGGAAGCGGGAATCTGCTCGTGGGGGAGGGTATCGCCCCGGACTGGGACCGAGTGGACCGGGCGCAGGAAACTGCCCGGGATCTCATTGACGCCGCGCCGGAAGGCTACCGGGCGCCCCTGCTGACCCTGATCGGATGGCTGGCGTACCTCAAAGGCCAATCATCAGTAGCCGGAGACCACTTCAAGCTCGCCCTGACTGACACGCCAGGCTACCGGCTCGCGGAACTCATGGACCAACTGGTGAGCCGGGGAACCATCGCCCCCGTCGCCAAGAACCAGGACACCGCCTACAAGCGGCACCGCTAAACGGGTGGGGGCCGGGCCGGGACAACGGTCCGGCCCCATGGGTGCGGGGGCGGCCTCCCCCGCGTGCGCACTGAGGAGAATTGCAACTGTGGCAGGGCAGTAGTTCCTGGCTTACCCGCATGTTGACGTTCGGCACAGGACCGGATCTGTATTGGAGGAGATTTGTCGGTTCGATTGCTCTGCCCGTCTCGAACCAAAGGTTTGGCTATGGCGAGCCTGATGTTTGGAGACAGGCCAACTGCCGAGAATGAGACTGTGGCAGGGGAGCAGTTCCTGACTTGCCCGCTGCGTGACGTTCGGTACTTGGTGCATGAATCTGTCTATGCGGAGATCTGTCGGTACAGCTGTCCTGCCACTCACCTAGGGCGACCGGGCCGGACGGAGTCGTGACTTGATAGGAACGTGCAGCTTAGCTTTTCAGTGCTTTGTCCGCCCGGCCCGGTCAATCGTGCTCGCCATTCTCAACCTCGACAGGAATGAGGCGGCATGACTCTGACAACGACACACCCCGCCAAGGCTGTAACCATCGGAGTGGACACCCACCAGCTGGTCCACCATGCAGCTGCAGTAGATCAGGACGGGCGAATGCTCGGCGACCGAGAATTCCCCTCGGACCGCGGGGGCTACCAACAACTGCTGGACTGGGCAGCAAGCTTCGGCATCATCAACGCATTCGGCATCGAATGCACCGGATCCTACGGCGCGGGCCTGACCCGGCACCTTCTCGCGGCAGGGATCGATGTCGTAGAGGTAAACAAGAGCCACTCTCAAGTCCGTCACCGCGTCGGTAAGAGCGACGCTGTCGACGCTGAAGCTGCTGCCCGCAAAGTTCTCTCTGGTGAATGCACAGATCCAGCGAAGGACACCACCGGAGCGGTCGAAGCAATCCGCAATCTTCACCTGGTCAGAGACTCTGCGATCAAGGCCCGCAGCGCGGCATGTGTTCAGCTGCGGGATGTTCTGCTCACCGCACCGGATCATCTCAGGACCAGGCTGACCGCCAGAACCCTCGAGGGCAAAGCCACTCAAGCCCGCGCCCTGCGGCCGGATCTGAGCCGGATCCACGAGCCCGAGCAGGCAGTGAAATACGCACTGCGGGAGCTCGGCCGCCGCGTTTACGAGCTCACGGCCGAAATCAACGAGGTAGACAAGCATCTGACTCGGCTGGTCTCCGCCGTGGCACCCAACACCCTGGCGCTGCCCCAAGTCGGCCCCGTCAGTGTCGCCCAACTACTCATAACCGCCGGTGAGAACTTCGAGCGCTTCCGCAACGAAGCCGCGTTCGCCCGGCTCTGCGGCGTCGCTCCCATCCCCGTCTCCTCCGGGAAATCACACCGCATGCGGCTCCACCGGGGAGGCAACCGCCAAGCCAACAGGGTCATCTACCTCATAGCCATCTGCCGACTTCGCTATGACCCAAGGAGCCAGGCATACCGTGACCGCAAACGTGCTCAAGGGCACTCATCAGCCGACGCCATCCGCTGCCTCAAACGCTTCATCGCCCGCGAGCTCTACTACAGCCTCAAAAGGGACCTGACCCAGACAAGATAAGGGC
>NZ_JABTYH010000072.1 GCF_013314975.1 Pseudarthrobacter oxydans
CTTCATCAAATTCACCGGCCCGGCCGACGTCCTGGCCTTCATCCCGCACACGCTGGGACAGGTCCCTACAGAGTCCTTTGTCGCACTGACCATGCAGGGCAACAAGATCGGCGCGACCCTGCGCGTGGATGCCCCGTTCGGGCAGGACACGGTAGGTTTCGCCCAGACCGTCGTCAGCTATCTGACCGCCGACGAGGCCGCCACCGGCAGCCTGTTGGTCATCTACACCGACGAGAAGACCAGCGACGGCAGCCGTCCCTACTCCGGGCACGTCGAGGCACTGCGCGCCGAACTGGACACTGCGGGGATGCCGCTGCGGGACGCATGGCTGGTGACCTCCGAACTGTGGCGGAACTACCACTGCACCGACACCAGCTGCTGCCCCGATGAGTCGCTGGATGCCATCACCACCAGCAACGGCAACGCCGCCCTGATCTACCGTGGGAGCGCGGTAACCGGCTTCATTACCCCGGCACCGTTCACGGGAGACGAGACGGCCCGCGAGGCTATCGCAGCGCACAAGCCCGACGGCTGGCCCGAAGACCTCGAAGCAAGCCGCGCCGCGTGGGCCAAGGTGCTGAAGGACCCCAAGAGCCTGACGACCGAAACCGCGCACCAGCTGGCAGGAGCCCTGCAGCACCCCACCATCCGGGACTACATGATGAGTGACATCGTCCCCCACGCCCCGGAACAGTTCACCTCCGTCATGCTGGGTGTGTTCCTGAGCCGCCCGGACTGGGCCCGCGTGGACACCGCCCAGGCAGTCGCTTTCGAGCTGATGAAAGCCACCCCGGAAGGCCAACGCGCACCCATGCTGTGCCTGATCGGCTGGCTGGAATGGCTCAAAGGACAGTCCAGTTTCGCCGCACGGTACTTCAAGCTCGCGCTGGAGGACGTGGCCGGATACCGGTTGGCGGAACTGTTGGGCGAACTGGTCAACCGCGGCCTGCTGGCAGACTGCTGCCGGGACCCGAAAAAGGCCTATGACCGCCGCCTGAAGCGCTAGCCCCGACACCGGGCCGGACTCCACCGCAAAGAGGAGTCCGGCCCTCATCGTGGAGCGTCCCCAGGTGCGCGGCGGCCTCCCCCGCTTCGCTCCGCCGGCCGCGTGACGCTGACGCGGGCGCAGCCAGGAAATCCCTAACCGCGCCCTGACCTGCGATTACGTGAGCGACGGTGCTCCCCGCTGTGTACCATCGCAGCATGGGGGAGTCATCTATGGATCCAATGTTGGTTGACGGCGGCAAAGGCACTGTGAGCCTACGGACTGATGGGATCATCCACCTGGCGTGGAATCCCAGAGTCCGTATCGAAGTTCAAGATGCCCAGGCAGCCATGGAAGCTGTGAACCAAGTAGCCGGCGGGGCTGAATATCCCATGCTGGTAGATATGGCGACGACAGCCGACGTCACGCGCGAAGCACGCTCGATCTTCTCCATCCCCTGTGCTGCCAATCGGATTGCTCTCCTGGGCACGAGCCCCGTGGACAGGGTCATGGCCAATTTCTTCCTCAGCGTCCACGTCCCGCCCTGCCCTACACGATTCTTCACATCCAGAGATGAATCGATGGCATGGCTACTGAAAGGCAACGACGAGTAACGATACTTTTTGAGCGACTAGCCAGCAGGCGATGCCTGCCACTCTAGAGGCTTACTTCAACAGCAAACTCGCTTGCGGGCCGCCCCAAGGACTCCTCGGCAGCTCCACTTACCGCATCGGGGATGTCGTCAAAACTCTTAACGACTACCTCGAGCTCCGGAAGCTCCAGGACCTCCACGGCCAGCCAACCATCCCTGGCAGACCGGATGCGGGCCGTGAGTTTCAATTTGCCTGCCCTCTCAGTCGCTTCCGGTCTTGCCCAAAGACATTACCCGTGAAGGAGCGTTATAGACCAAGGTGCCTTAGCCCGGCATCTGTGAAACGAATGCGTGCGGGGTCTTGTCTATAGGAACATCTCCGGCGGCCGCGTAGACGCTGCGCGGGCGGCGCGACTTCCAGCCCGCGCGCAGGAACTGCCGATACTGTGAGAGGGAGCCTCATCCCAGCACAGCCAAGGAGTCCCAGGCGTGGCCGATCAATTCCGCATGACCGAGGACGATACCGTTTCCCCGGACGCGAGCCCCCTTGAAGACATCCTGGAACTGAGCCTACTTACCGCAGGCCCAGCCACTGGCCCCGTGGACCGGCCCAGGGAAGACCAAAGACACTACGAGTTGTAACCGCAAGCAGCACCGACGCTGCACCAATAAATTTCCTTTTGCCGAGGAAAAACCACGAAGGGCCGGCACATCCAATGTGCTGGCCCTTCGTCATGTCCGCCGCGCAAGCACCCACAGGATCACGGCTGCGAGGCCGTTGAGGAAAACGATAAAGAGGTCACCGGCAGCAGGCCGGCCGACCACCAGATCCACGACCACCAGCACCACCGACCCGAGCGCAGCAACGGTGAACACCACGGCCAGAACCCGGCAGGCCCTCGGTGACAGCCATGCGCTTGCGCGCCTGGCTTCAGCGCTGCGGCCAGGGCGTGGAGCTGAATCGCTCATGTCCTAACCCTACTCAG
>NZ_JABTYH010000073.1 GCF_013314975.1 Pseudarthrobacter oxydans
AACGCTGGTGGGAAGGTTTTGCGGAAGTTGCTTTCGGAGCCGGACGCTGAACAGCGGATAACGGTTCTTACGTCCGGCTCCTCCCTCCACGTCTAGCCAGCGATGACCCGGCGCGGGAGCGCCGTCTATTAGAAATTCGAAGGTACTTGAAATGAGTCAAGTGGTCGGTATGACACAAGAGGAATCAGTTCCCCGGGCATCGGGGATTCAGGAAATTCCGCCTCTGGCCAGGCGAATCCACATCTGGCGTATTTTGGGCGCAGCACTGGCGGTCCTTATTGTTGGCTCGATTGTTTGGAGCCTGGGCACCAATGAAGCGCTGAATTGGCCCGTGATTGGGCAGTATATGTTTCAGGACCGCGTCCTTGCGGGCTTGAGACTGACGATTGAGTTGACGATCTTCTCGATGCTTGGTGCGCTGATCCTGGCTACGATCATCGCGAACATGAGACTGTCGCCGAACGTCGTGCTGCGCTCAATCAGTTGGGCGTTCGTGTGGTTCTTCCGGGGGATCCCGCTCCTTGTCCTCTTGGTCCTGATGTTCAACGTGTCGTTGCTTTATCCCGACATCTCCTTGGGGCTCCCGGGCCAGATTCCGTTCTGGTCCGTGTCCTCCCAGGACCTGCTGAGTCCGTTCTGGGCCGCTTTCGTTGCATTCGTGCTGCACCAGGCCGCCTACACCTCCGAAGTAATACGCACTTCAATTCGGGCTGTGCCTAAGGGCCAGATTGAGGCCGCCGAGTCGCTGGGTATGACGCATGCCCGGACGCTGCAGCGAATCGTTCTCCCTCAGGCCCTGCGGATCGCGATTCCACCGATCGCAAATGATGCCATCAATCTTCTGAAGGCCACGTCCCTTGTTGCGTTCATTGCTGTGTCTGACTTGCTGTATTCGGTGCAGCAGATTTACGCCAGCAACTACCAGATTGTCCCGCTCCTCGTGGTCGCTGCTCTCTGGTACCTCATCATCGTTTCGATCATGTCTGTTGGCCAGTGGGCGCTTGAGCGCCGGTTCGGCCGCGGCACAGCCCGATTGGGCACCACAGTCAAGGCAGCAGGAGGCAAAAACCGATGACAGTTATCGAAGCCCGTTCAGTGACCAAGCGGTTCCATCACCACACGGTACTGGACAACGTAAACCTCAGCGTCTCCAAGGGGGAGACGGTCTGCCTTCTCGGTCCTTCGGGGGCCGGGAAGAGCACCTTGCTGCGTTGCCTGAACCTGCTGGAACCACTGGACGCAGGTGCGGTGTTCCTGGAGGGTGACCTGCTCGGGTTCCGGGAGCAGCGTGGCCACCTGCATGAACTCTCGAAAAGCAGGCTGGCCCGGCAGCGGCGGCACATCGGCATGGTGTTCCAGCACTTCAACCTTTTCCCCCACATGACGGTGCTTGAGAACATCATTGAGGCGCCCGTGGGAGTGCTGAAGCAGCCGAAAACCGCAGCAAAAAAACACGCCTTAGAGCTACTGGACCTCGTCGGACTATCAGACAAGGTCCACGAGTACCCCGCGTCCCTTTCCGGCGGCCAACAGCAACGCGTTGCGATCGCACGCAGCCTTGCCATGCGCCCCAAAGTGATGCTCTTTGACGAACCAACCTCCGCCCTGGACCCGGAACTGGTCAGCGAAGTCCTCGAGGCTATGAAAACACTCGCCGTCGAGGGCATGACCATGATCGTGGTCACCCACGAAATGGGATTCGCCCGCGAAGTCGCTGACCGTGTGGTTTTCATGGCCGACGGCGCCGTCGTGGAAGAAGGCCCAGCACGCGAAATGCTCGCAAACCCCAAGGTAGACCGCACCAAAGACTTCCTCGCCCGCGTTCTCTAACCCCTCAA
>NZ_JABTYH010000074.1 GCF_013314975.1 Pseudarthrobacter oxydans
CCTAGGAGACTGCTGAAATATCCGCTGGTTTAGGCGCGTCGGCTGGACTGGTGAGGCTGGTGGTTAAGACTGGTCTTATGCAGGGACGCGAGGACGCGCAACGCGGGTATTTGGATGTGGAGGCGCTGGCCGGAGAGTTGTTGGCTCCGGGCAGTGTCTTCGCTTTTCTGGCCAAGCATCGGGGGCGGTTGTTTCCGGATTCGATGATGGAGGACCTGTTCCCGTCGCGGCGGGGCCGGCCGTCAGTTCCCGCTTCGGTGATCGGTTCGGTGCTGGTGCTGCAGGCGTTGCAGGGCCTCTCTGACCGGGAAACAGCCGAGGCGTTGACGTACGATCTGCGCTGGAAAGCCGCGTGCGGGTACGGACTGACCGATACGGCATTCCATCCGAGCACGCTGACGTACTGGCGCCGGCGGCTGGCGGCATCGAAGAACCCGCACCGGATCATGAAGGCCATCGCCGAGGTCGTTGCGGAAACCGGAGTCCTGGCGGGCAAGCGCCGGCGGGCGGTTGATTCAACAGTGTTGGATGACGCGGTCGCGAGGCAGGACACGATCACGCAGCTGATCGCAGCGGTGCGGCGCTTCGGCCGTGACATCCCCGGCGGCCAGGACCTGCTGGCCACCCACGCGAAGGGGTATGACTACACGCGCACCGGTAAGCCGGACATCGCCTGGGACGACCAGGATGCCAGGGACGGGCTGGTCTCGGCGCTGGTCACCGATGCGCTGGCGCTGCTGGCCGCGGTCGATCCCGAGACCTTGGAGGGCAGGGGGGCCGATGCGTACGCGCTGCTTGCACTGGTCGCCGGGCAGGACGTGGAACCGGCCGAGGACTCGGACGGGACCGACGGGCGGTGGCGGATCGCCCGGAAGGTCGCACCGGACCGGATGATCTCCACCGTGGACCCGGACACCCGGCACGCGCATAAGACCAGGTCCCGGCAGCAGGACGGATTCAAAGCCCACATTGTCATCGAGCCCGATACCGGGCTGATCACCGCCGCGGAGCTGACCAAGGCCTCCGGACCGGAGAACAGCGACGGGGCCGTCGGCGCCCGGCTGATCGGCATGGAGCCCACGATCGCCGGGACCAGCGTGGACGTCCTGGCCGATTCGGCCTACGGGTCCGGGGACATGCTCGCCGCTCTCGCCGGCACCGGCCATACCCCGGTGATCAAACCCTGGCCGCTGCGCCCGGCCGTCGAAGGCGGGTTCACCCTCGATGATTTCACCGTCGATGAATCAGCCGGCACCGCGACCTGCCCGAACGGGCTTACGCGCAGGATCACCGCTAAGCGGCGGGTCACCTTCGGCGCCGCCTGCAGCAGCTGCCCGCTCCGGGCCCGGTGCACCGGCTCCCCACGCGGGCGCAAACTCGAACTGCACGAGCACGACGCCCTGCAGCGCGAACACCGGAAACGCGCCACGGACCCGGACTTCCAGCACGACTACCGCACCCACCGGCCCATGGTCGAACGGTCCATCGCCTGGCTCACCCGCGGCAACCGCCGCGTTCGGCACCGCGGCACAAACCAGAACAATGCCTGGCTGCAACTGAGGATTGCCGGGCTGAACCTGCGACGCCTCCTCGCGCTCGGACTTACCAGCGAAAAAGGATCCTGGGCCATCGCTTGAACGCGGGCACCACCTCAGGGCCTCCCGCCAGCGAAAACCGGACCCGCCACCCGGCGAACAACCCTCAAAAGCCCAGAAACAGGACCCGATGCTTCAATCACAGAACCCGAGACCACAAAAGGAAGGGCTGGCCCCGACACGTGAACGCCCCGGACCAGCCCCATAAAGCACTTAGTTCAGCAGTCTCCTAG
>NZ_JABTYH010000075.1 GCF_013314975.1 Pseudarthrobacter oxydans
CTAGGAGACTGCTGAACAACGGTGGTGTTGGGGCGAGCGGAACGCCACCAATGGCCGTCAAGCGGCGTGTTAGGTCAGCACTCTAGGTGCGATAACGGGGTCGTTCCGCCCGCTTATTTCATTGTGCACCCGGCTGTGGGACATCATTCAGTGGTCGGAGGGGACGGGTCCGAACGGTTGGTTCATCCCAGCGCCCATGATCCCTCGTTCCTGGTCAGTCCGAGGTTGAGCAGGCGTCGCAGGTTCAGTCCCGCGATCCGCAGTTGCAGCCAGGCGTTGTTCCGGCTGACGCCGCGGTGCCGAACGCGGCGATTGCCGCGGGTTAGCCAGGCTATGGACCGCTCGACCATCGGCCGGTGCGTGCGGTAGTCGTCCTGGAAGGCCGGATCCGAGGCGCGTTGACGGTGTTCGCGCAGTAAGGCGTCGTGTTCGTGGAGTTCGAGTTTGCGTCCCCGCGGTGAGGCGGTGCACCGGGCCCGGAACGGGCAGCCGGTGCAGGCGGCGCCGAACGTAACCCGCCGTTTGACGGTGATGGTCTTGGTGATGCCGTTCGGGCAGGTCGCGGTGCCGGCTGCTTCATCGACGCTGAAGTCATCGAGGGTGAACCCGCTTTCGACGGCCGGGCGCAGCGGCCAGGGTTTGATCACCGGGGTATGGCCGGTGCGGGTGAGAGCGGCGAGCATTTCCCCGGAACCGTAGGCCGAATCGGCCAGGACGTCCACGCTGGTGTTGGTGATCGTGGGATCCATGCCGATCAGCCGGGCACCGACGGTCCCGTCACTGTTCTCCGGACCGGAGGCCTTTGTCAGCTCACCGGCGGTGATGAGCCCAGTCTCAGGCTCGATGACAATGTGCGCCTTGAATCCGTCCTGCTGACGGGACCGGGTCTTATGCGCATGCCGGGCATCCGGGTCCACGGTGGAGATCAGCCGGTCCGGGGCGACCTTGCGGGCGATCCGCCACCTCCCGTCGGTCCCGTCCGAGTCCTCAGCCGGTTCCACGTCCTGCCCGGCAACCAAGGCCAGCAGCGCATACGCATCAGCGGGCTTACCCTCCAAAGTTTCGGGATCGACCGCGGCGAGCAACGCCAGCGCGTCGGTGACAAGCGCGGAGATCAGCCCGTCTTTGGCGTCCTGGTCATCCCAGGCGATGTCCGGTTTGCCGGTTCGGGTGTAGTCATAGCCGGTCGCCCGGGTGGCGACCAGCTCCTGTCCGCCAGGGACATCACGGCCGAAGCGGCGGACCGCGGCGATCAGCTGCGTGATCGTGTCCTGCCGGGCGACGGCGTCATCAAGGACCGTTGAATCCACTGCCCGGCGGCGCTTGCCCTGCAGGACCCCGGTCCCGGCGATAACATCGGCGATCGCTTCCATGATCCGGTGCGGGTTCTTCGATGCCGCCAGCCGCCTCCGCCAGTACGTCAGCGTGCTCGGATGGAACGCCGTATCGGTCAGCCCGTACCCGCACGCGGCCTTCCACCGCAGATCAAACGTCAAAGCCTCCGCCGTTTCCCGGTCAGAGAGCCCCTGCAACGCCTGCAACACCAGCACCGAACCGATCACCGGCGCCGGAACCGAGGGCCGGCCCCGCCGCGACGGGAACAGATCCTCCATCATCGAATCCGGGAACAACCGCCCCCTGTTCTTGGCCAGAAATGCAAAGACACTGCCCGGAGCCAACAACTCTCCGGCCAGTGCCTCCACATCCAAATACCCGCGTTGCGCGTCCTCGCGTCCCTGCATAAGACCAGTCTTAATCACCAGCCTCACCAGTCCAGCCGACGCGCCTAAACCAACGGATATTTCAGCAGTCTC
>NZ_JABTYH010000076.1 GCF_013314975.1 Pseudarthrobacter oxydans
CCTGAGTTGGCTCACGTGCTGCCGTTTCGCGGGAGCGCAAGCCGCTGACCTGCGGTGATGTTCGCGGGTGGGCGGTTTTTCACGCACTAATGGGTTTTGTTCTAGTGTCGCCGTGTGGCATTCATCAGGAGGGTGCGGACGGCCTCGGGCGCGACCGGGGTGCAGATCGCGGAGTATGTGAGGGGCCGCCAGCGCATCGTTGAGCACGTTGGCTCAGCGCATACGGAGGCCGAGCTCGGTGTGCTGCTGGCACGTGCCCGCGAGCTGCTGGAGAACCCTGCGCAGGGCGTCCTGGAACTCGGTGTTGAGCCCACGCCTCCGGCGCTGGGGTTGGTCGCTCCGGCCGGCAATCCGGGCCTGTTCGACATTCCCGGCACTGCAGCACCAGCTGGGCGCACCGGCCCTGCCCGCGTGGTCGGCACGGACTCGCGCGTCCTGTTCGATGCGTTGGCCAGCGTCTTCACTGCGCTGGGATTCGACGGCCTCGGCGACGAGGTGTTCCGGGACTTGGTGATCGCCCGGGTCGTCGAACCGACCTCACTGCTGGATGCTGGCAGGGTCCTGCGGGACCTCGGCCAGGCCCCTGCCAGCTACGCGACCATGAAACGCACCCTCGCCCGCGCCGCTGCAGGCAAATACCGGGATCAGGTTGCGACCTGGTGTTTCGAGCATGCCAGTACCAGCGGGGATGTTTCCCTGGTGCTGTATGACGTCACCACGCTGTATTTCGAGGCGGAGAAGGAAGACGAGCTGCGCAAGGTCGGCTATTCCAAGGAACGCCGGGTCGATCCTCAGATCGTGGTCGGCCTGCTCGTGGACCGCGGCGGGTTCCCGCTGGAGATCGGCTGCTTCGAAGGCAACAAGGCCGAGACAGCAACCATGATCCCGATTATCAAGCAGTTCCAGGCCCGCCACGGCCTGGCCGATATGGTTGTCGTCGCCGACGCCGGCATGCTCTCAGCGGGGAACCTGCGCGAGTTGGACGAGGCGAACCTGCGGTTCATCGTCGGCTCCCGAATGACCAAGGCGCCGAACGACCTGGCCTCGCATTTTCGCTGGCACGGCGACGCGTTCACCGACGGGCAGCTGATCGATACCATCACCCCCAGGACAGGCCACAAGAACGAGAACAACTCCGACCTGCGCGCCGAACCCGTCTGGGATCCAGAGCAGCACCCGGGCTCCTGGCGTGCCGTGTGGGCCTACTCCCGCAAGCGAGCTGTTCATGACAACAAGACGCTCACGGCCCAGGAAAACCGCGCCCGCGGGGTCATCGAGGGCCAGAAAGCGGCCCGGACCCCAAGGTTCGTCAAGACCTCCGGCGGGGCGCGGAGTCTCGACGAGGCGTCACTAACGCGTGCGCGGCAACTGGCCGGCCTGAAAGGGTACGTGACAAATATCCCCGCGAACATCATGACCGCTGGGGAAGTCATCGGCTCCTACCACGACCTGTGGCACGTCGAGCAGTCCTTCAGAATGAGCAAAACAGACCTGCGCGCCAGGCCCATGTTCCACCGCACACGCGACGCGATCGAAGCCCACCTGACCATCGTGTTCACAGCGCTTGCCGTCTCCCGGGCCGTCCAGAACAGGACAGGCCTCGCGGTACGCAATGTCATCCGACAACTCCGGCCCCTGCGCTCAGCGACCATCACCATCAACGGCACCACCCAGACATTCGCCCCCGACATCGGCACCGATCAGCACGCCATTCTCGATGCCATCCGGAGCCCAAAACTCACGCACTAAGCAAATGAGCCAAGTCAGG
>NZ_JABTYH010000077.1 GCF_013314975.1 Pseudarthrobacter oxydans
AGGCCGGTATTCGACCCGCCGGTCCGCCGCGGCCTTGGTATGGCGTTTCTCCAGCGATTCGGGATGGTGGCGTTCCCGCCAGGTGCGGGCCTTGGCCTTGAACCGGTAGGCCGGCATCTCACCGATCGTCGCCGCCCCGGCCGGCCGTGGCGTGTCCGGGTCCAGGAAGTGGGCCTCCAGGGCGGCGGCCCCGGCCCGGTCAAGGCCCACGGTCTGGTCCACCATTTCCCGGGCATGGGCCCAGGAAATCGTCCCGGACCCCAACGCTGCGAGGGTTCGGGGCAGGGCGGTGGCCAGGGCGTGGGACTCGGCCAACAAGGCACCGGCGGCACGGTCACCGATCACCAGTGCACACCCGACCTCGGCCACCAGGCTCCGGTCCTGGGCCGTGGCCTCCTGCGGCGAGGACGGCGGACCGTTCACCACACTCGTGGCGGCAGCGAGCACCTGCACCGCCTGCGCCTTCACCGCTGCCAGCTTCGCCTCCGACCGCGCCACCCCCGCAAGAACATCCAACGCCCCATCAGCAACCCGGTGCAACGGATCATCACCAATCCCGCCAGCGCCAGGCTCAACGCCACCAAGGCCAGAAACAGCCGTACCGGAACCGGTCGTGCCGGCAACAGCAGCGCCGCTGAGCACGGCCGTGAAAGCAGCCACCAAAGCATCAACAAACGCCTCCGCCTCCACCACCACCGGATTGCCTTCCATAAATCCATCTTCATGCGAGGGTCTGACATTTAAGGGGCCCGGTGCACCCCGGCTGAAAAGAATTGTGAAAATCTTTTTCCGGCCTCTTTGCCAGGGCAGCGGGAGCTCCTCCCGACAATCCCGTTTTGGGGATGCACGCCTTGCTCCGGTACCCTATTGAGGTTGGTGACGTGTCCGAGCGGCCGAAGGTGCAACACTCGAAATGTTGTTTGGTGTCAAAGCCAACGTGGGTTCAAATCCCACCGTCACCGCCAAGTAAGAAGGCGTCTACATCGTTGATAACACAGCGAAGTAGGCGCCTTCGCTTTTTGTAATTCAGTCTCGTGAGCGCACTTTGAGCGCAACCTGTTGTGATGCAGCGGCATCGAGCGCGACGGCCACAGCGTCCAAGTCATCCGGGAACAGGTCAGCGTAGGTGTCCAGCGTCATTGTTGCGGAGGCGTGACCCAGCATCGCCTGAACGCTTTTCACGTTCGCTCCCGCCGAGATGGCCAGCGATGCGGCAGTATGGCGGAGATCGTGGACCGTCATCCGTTCGAGACCAGCGCGGCCAAGCGCACCTACGAACCAGCCCCTGCTTGTCTGGCTTGTACCGCCCCGCTTCATGTACTTGCCGTCGTCGCCAGGGAACAACAGATCATCAGGGTGCTTCCCGGCCATCTGCACTGCGAGCGCGTCAGCCAGAAACGCCGGGAACGGGACGGTGCGCTTCTTGTGCGTCTTGGGAGTACCGACCTCGATCTTGCTGCCGACCTCGACGGCGTTTAGAACGACGTTGAGACGACGGCGCATAGGATTTACGTCCTTGACCCGGAGCGCCGTGACTTCACCCCAGCGGAGGCCGGTGTAGGCGAGGACCAGAACCAAAGTGCCGTGTTTCGCTTCGGCGGCAAGGTCGTGCACCTGTTGATGGGTCAGATAGACATGCTCCTTCTTGACCTTCCTAGGCATCTTCACCCCCCTGGCGACATTCGAGGAAAGGCGCCGGTCCTTCACAGCAATATCCAGGATCTTGGCAAGGATGCCATAGCAGCGGAT
>NZ_JABTYH010000078.1 GCF_013314975.1 Pseudarthrobacter oxydans
CACCGCGGGCCCCGACGAAGGAGGGGCTAGACCGGCCGGAGCGGACACGTACAATCCGTCAGGACAGCAGCCAAAATGTCGAAGACAAGACAGGGCCAGGGGCGGCGGAGCCCTGCGGAGCCGGCACTGGCCCCACAGCCGGCCGCGCCAGCGGACGCCCATTCTGATCTTTGGTCCCTTAGGCTGAGGCCATGAACAACACCAGAAGAGCAACGCTCATTTGGTCGCTGGGGGCAGTTGTTTTCTCTCTCATCGGCGTATACATCGCACTGAGTTCCAACGGGGCTTGGTACTCCGTCGTTTCGGCAGTCATCCTGCTTCTCGCGGGAACCACTTTCGCGGCTCGTGCGATTTTGTCCCTCCGCGCATCTGGTACGTAGCCCAACACGGGACACCGGCGTTAGCAGTAGACGCGAACTGATGACAGCTAAACAAGCCCCCTCTCACGGGTGGCGGCCGCCGACCGGGAGATCCATGAAGATCGTGGCTGTGGTGTTCAGTATTGCCGCCGGCACCTCCGTGGTGTTGGTGCCCGTTGACCTGATCATTGGTCGGCCTGCTGCCGGCGATATCTATATTGCGGTGCTAAACAGTGCTGTGGCCGCCGCTTGCTGGTGGATAGCCTCTGCAAGTCGGCGAGCCTAAGGAATCCGGCAGGACAGCAGCCAAAACAGAATGAGCGCTTCTGCAGCCCGAGCGGAGCGAGGTCCTTTAGCGGTTAAAGGGGCTGAGGCCGGCCCCTTGGGGCCGGCCTCAGTTTTTCCCTCAGCAAAAGGAAAACCAGTGCTGCAGCGTCATTGCTGCATGAAGTTATAGGTCCAGCGGGGATTTCTCCCAGGAGATATCAACGATGGGGGCGCCTGGCTGCGGCATGGTCAACATCGAGAGTTCGAGAACGTCCTGGGCGTGGGTGGCATCGGCGGGTGCGGCGTCGTCGTCGGTGAGGATGTACTCGTGGCTCATGTGCTGCCCCAGGCTGTTAGTGGATCATGTTCCTTTTCCACTGTAGCCCGGCGTTCAGCCGTTTCCGGCTTCTGGGGCTGCGCCCGCGGCAGCGTGATCGGCGGCCGGAGGAGATGTTCCTATAGACAACCCCTGTACCGATTTAGTTGCAGTCAAGTCTGAATCGGTGCCTCGTTTCCGCTTCAGCTTTAGGCTGGGGCAACACAGCTCATTCTGATTGGGGACAGAAATGAAACACACACTTTCCTTCGGTGCTTTGACCATCATTGCGTTCTCCCTGGCTTCCTGCTCCGCGGTAGCCCAAGACTCTCCGACGGCCAGCAGCTCGCCTTCTGTGGTGCAGGAGTTACCAACAGAGCTGCTTCTTAGTGAGGGTGGCAAAAAGGCCGTAGTGCATTCTGGCCCGTCAACCGCTCCGAGAGAAGACGCCCAGCTTACGGGACGTCTCGATAATGATGGAGCGGGCTGCTTTATCGTCCGCGCGGACGACGGTGA
>NZ_JABTYH010000079.1 GCF_013314975.1 Pseudarthrobacter oxydans
CGGTTGCGGTGACGGTGGCGATGGCGTTTTCGAAGCGTTCGAGGCCGGTGGTGATTTCTTCGGCGGTGACGATGAGGGCGGGGATGAGGCGGACGACGTTGCCGGCGGGTCCGCAGGTGAGTGTGAGCAGGCCGTGGTTGGTGGTGGCCTGTTGGACTGCTGCTGCGGTTGCGGCGTCGGGGGTGCCGTCTTCGGTGGTGAATTCGATGCCTTGCATCAGGCCTTTGCCGCGCACGTCGCCGATGACGGGGAAGCGGGCCTGGATGTCTTTGAGTCCGGTCTGGAGCTGCTCGCCGCGGATCCGGGAGTTCTCGACGAGCCCTTCGTCGCGGACGACATCGAGGGTGGCGACGCCGGCGGCGGCAGAGACAGCGTTCCCGCCGTAGGTTCCGCCCTGGGACCCGGGCCAGCCTTTGGACATCAGTTCGGTGGAGGCGGCTATGGCGGAGATCGGGAACCCGGAGGCGATGCCCTTGGCGGTGATCAGGATGTCCGGGGTTGCGGTGGAGTACTGGTGTCCCCAGAACTTGCCCATCCGGCCCACGCCTGCCTGGACTTCATCGAAGATCAGCTGGATGCCGTGCCGGTCGGCGCGTTCGCGCAGTCCTTCCAGGAACGCCGCCGGGGTGGGCAGGTATCCGCCGTCACCGAGGGCCGGTTCGATCAGGAACGCTGCAGTATCGTTAGGCGCGGTCCGGGTCTGGAACAGGTAGTCCAGTTCCTTCAACGCGAATTCCACCGCGGCCGCCTCATCCCAGCCGTAGCGGTAGGCGTACGGGAAGACGGACATGTGCACCCCGGACATCAGGGGGGAGAAACCGGCAGAGAACTTCGTTCCGGCAGTGGTCAGCGACGCCGCCGCCACAGTCCGGCCATGGAAACCGCCCTGGAACACGACAATGTTCGGCCGGCCCGTGGCCATCCTCGCCAAGCGGATCGCGGCCTCAACGGCCTCCGATCCGGAATTGGCGTAAAACACCGAATCCAGGCCTTCGGGCAGTACCTCACCAAGCTTCTCGGTCAGCGCCAGCAAGGGCTTGTGCATCACCGTGGTGTACTGGGCGTGGATGATCTTCCCCACCTGCTCGCGGGCAGCCTCCACTACCCGCGGATGGCAATGACCCGTGCTCGTCACACCGATGCCGGTAGTGAAATCAAGATACGACTTTCCATCAGTCGCATGAATCCAGCTGCCAAGGGCATGATCAACAACCAGCGGGGTCGCTTGCTTCAGAAGAGGGCTAAGAGAAGTCATGCATCCAATGATGCGCATCACATCATCCTATTGTCAACAATCGG
>NZ_JABTYH010000008.1 GCF_013314975.1 Pseudarthrobacter oxydans
CATCAAGTGAGAGAGCGTCCCGGGAAACCCCACATCAGGTGAGCGAGCGTGTGAATATTCCCACGATGCGGCCTGCTGGGCTTCGTCCGTGCTGCTCCGCGGGGCGGCTCCTCTAGAATTGATGAAGATGTACGGACTTCGAAGCGCTTGATTTCGGGTTGCGTAGGAAACGAAACACGGATACGAGCGGCTGCAGTTGCGCCAGTGGTCGGCTCATAACAGGAGGAATCCACATGGCTGAGCACAACGGCGGCAACCGCGGCGGAAATGACCGCGGCGGATTCCGCGGCAACAACAATTCAGGCGGAGACCCCAGGGGTTTCCGCTCCCGCGGCAACCGCGACGGCGGCGAGTCCTCAGGACGTCCCTCCGGTGGCGGCGAGCGAAAGCCGTTTGGCGATCGAGACCGCAAGCCCTTCGGTGATCGTCCGCGTCGCGATGGCGAAGGGGATCGTCGTGGTTTCGGTGGTGGTGAGCGGAAGCCGTTCGGTGACCGTGACCGCAAGCCGTATGGCGATCGTGACCAGAAGCCCTTCGGTGATCGTCCGCGTCGTGACGGCGAAGGGGATCGTCGTGGTTTCAGTGGTGGTGAGCGCAAGCCATTTGGCGACCGTGATCGCAAGCCCTTCAGCGGTGGTGGTGAGCGCAAGCCATTTGGCGACCGCGACCGCAAGCCGTATGGCGATCGTGACCAGAAGCCCTTCGGCGACCGTCCGCGTCGTGACGGTGAAGGTGACCGTCGCGGTTTCGGCGGGGGAGAGAACAGGAAGCCGTTCGGTGACCGCAGCGACCGTACCGGCCGCGGCGACCGCCAGGACCGCGCACCGCGGAGTTTCGATCGTGGCCCCAGCCGGGGAGATGCAGGTCCCCGTACCTTTGGCCGGGACCGCCAGGAAGATCGTCCCGTCCGCGAACCCAACGTCCGCGACCTCCGCAGCGCGAACCGTCCGGACCGGGAGAGGTCCCCGCAGATCGACGAGGACGTTACGGGCAAGGAACTCGACCGCGCCACCCAGCACCAGATCAAAACGCTTGAAGCAAAGAGCGCGGAATGGGTCGCCCGCCACCTTGTGATGGCCGGCCGGCTTATCGATGAAGAACCGGAACTCGCCTTCCAGCACGCCCTCGCCGCAAGCCGCCGCGGCGGCAGGCTGGCGGCCGTCCGCGAAGCCGTGGGCCTGACCGCTTACGCAGCTGGCCATTACGGCGAAGCCCTCCGCGAATTCCGCACCTACCGGCGTATCAGCGGTTCCAACGTCCACCTTCCGGTCATGGCTGACTGCGAGCGTGGACTGGGGCGCCCTGACCGCGCCCTTGACGTAGCCAGGTCCGAGGAAGCCCAGGACCTGGACGCTCCCGGTAAAGCAGAACTCGCCATTGTGGCAGCAGGTGCCAGGACCGACCTGGGGCAGCTGGATGCGGCGGTAGCCGAACTGGAAATCCCGCAGCTGGACATCAACCGGGCGTTCTCCTACAGCCCCCGGCTGTTCCGTGCGTACGCTGACGCCCTCGCCGGCGTGGGCCGCGACGATGAAGCCGAGAAGTGGCGGAAGCAGGCCGTGGTTGCCGAAAACGCGCTGGGCCAGGGCGTAGACGAAGAGCCCGACATCATTGACCTCGGCTGGGATGAGGAGGAAGAGGCAAAGGAGGAAGCAGAGCGCCGCCGCCTTCTCGACCGCGCATCACAGGCATCCGAGGCTGCCCCCAAAACCGCATCCAGCGCCGGCGCCGCAACCGCCCCCGCTGCAGACCTGCACGCCGCCGAACTGCACGCCGCCGAACTGCACGCCGCCGAGCCGCAGGACGCCAGCATCGACGACCAGGAAGCTGACTACTTCGTTTCCGACGACGCCGAGTCGGACGAGGATTCGGTGGAACGGGACGAGCTGGAGTCCGCTGAAGCCCCGGAAAGCGGCGCTGCCGACGAACACGACGATTCGTCCGCTGCGGGGTACCAGGACCAGCAGGACCGCCGGGAAGACTGACGAATGGCCGACGTTCCCCTGATTTCCCTGTTCGATGCCCTCCTGGCAGACCTGGACGGCGTGGTTTACGCCGGTCCGCACGCCATTCCGGGTGCCATTGAGTCGCTGAAGCAGCTCTCCGGCATCGGCGTAGGCCTGGGATACGTGACCAACAACGCGTCGCGCTCCCCGGGCCAGGTTGCTGCCCACCTCCGCGAGCTCGGGGCGCCCGCCGAAGACAACCAGGTGGTGAGCTCCTCACAGGCCGCCGCGGACCTGCTCGCGTCCCTGCTGGCTCCCGGCTCCCGGGTGCTCATCACGGGAAGCCCTGCCCTCGCCGCCGAAATCGAACTCGTCGGGCTTGCCCCCGTGTACAGCCAGGACGAGGGGCCGGTGGCGGTTGTCCAGGGCTTCAACCCCGAGATCGGATGGAAAGACCTTGCCGAAGCCACGTACGTGGTGAACGCCGGAGCCTTGTGGGTGGCCACCAACACGGACATGTCCATACCGCAGGCCCGCGGCATCGCGCCCGGAAACGGCACACTGGTCTCGGCGGTGGCAGCCGCAACAGGGCAGACACCCCGCGTGGCCGGCAAACCCGAAGCGCCGCTCTTCCACTCCGCAGCCAAGCGGCTCGGGGCAGAACGCCCGCTGGTGGTGGGGGACCGGCTGGACACCGACATCCTGGGCGGAAACAACGCCGGCTTCGCCACCGTGGCGGTACTGACCGGCGTCGACACCCGCCAGACCATCCTGGCCGCCCGCGCCGCCGAACGCCCGGACTACATCATCAGCAACCTGGCGGACCTGCACCAGCCGTACCCTGACGTGACGCACCACGACGGCACGTACGCCTGCGGCACAGCCACAGCGCGGGTGGCGAACGGTGCGGTGGGCATCATTGGCAGCCAGGACAACCTGGACTCCTGGCGCGCCGCGTGCGCAGCGTGGTGGGCGGCGACGCCAGACGCCTCCACCCCGCAGGCTCCCGAGCTGGTGTGGCTGGATCACTAGACTGGTGGAATGACTGAGCTGACCGAACCGGAATCCGCAGCAGCCCAGCCAACCCCGGACTGGCCCGGCATCAGCGATGCGGGAGTGACGGACCCCGTGGTGGCACAGGCGCTGGCCCGGCTGGAGGCACTGCCGCAGGTCCCGGTGTCCGACCACGAAAACGTCTACAACGAACTCCACGACGAACTGCTGGCCGCGCTGAACAGCGTTCCCGGCAACAGCGCGCCCACGAGCGCGGATCCGACGGACGGTGCCGCCTGATGCCGGTACGCCTCGACCAGGCTTTGGTGGCCCGGGGGCTTGCAAGGTCCCGGACGCACGCAGCCGCCTTGATTGCCGAAGGCAAAGTCACGTCAGCAGGACAGGTCCTGGCCAAGGCGTCCCTCCAGGTGGACGAGGACAGGCCCCTGGACGTCGAACATGACGAGCGGGACACCTACGTGAGCCGGGCCGGACATAAACTTGCCGGCGCGCTTGACGCTTTTCCCGGCATCACACCGGACGGCAAAAGGTGCCTCGACGCCGGTGCCTCCACCGGCGGCTTCACCGACGTCCTGCTGCGGCGCGGTGCGGCGCACGTGGTGGCGGTCGACGTCGGGCACGGCCAGCTGGTGCAGCGGCTGCGGGAAGATCCCCGCGTGGACGTCCACGAGGGATTGAACGTCAGGTACATGTCGCCCGCGGACATCGGGGGCGCCGCGGAACTCACCGTGGCAGACCTGTCCTTCATCTCCCTCACCCTGGTGGTCCAGCCGCTGGCACTGTGCACCGAACCCGGCGGGGACCTGGTGCTGATGGTGAAGCCGCAGTTCGAGATCGGCAAGGACCGGCTGGGACGGACAGGGGTTGTCACCTCCGAGCGGGAACGCCGCCTGGCGGTGGAGAAAGTGGCCAGGGCAGCGCTCGACGCCGGGCTGGACCTCTGCGGCCTGGCGGTCAGTCCGCTGCCGGGCCAGGACGGAAACGTTGAATACTTCCTGTGGATAAAACGCAGGATCAGCCAAGACTTGCCTAAGATCGAAGAGCGGGAGGCAGCGGCTGCTGCCTTGCTCGGACGAATCTGGCCGAACCACTAGAGAGCGGAACCTGATGAGCAGGCGTGTACTGGTCCTCGCCCATACCGGCCGCGAGGACTCGCTGAAGGCCGCCTGGGAGGCGTGCGCCCTCCTGCACGCCTCGGGCATCGTGCCGGTCATGCAGGAATCCGAACTTGCAGACATGGAACGGTTCTTCGGACACCTGGCCCAGCCCGTGGAGGTCCTCCACGACCATGTCCAGCTGCCGGATGTTGAACTGGTGATGATCCTTGGCGGCGACGGCACCATCCTGCGCGCAGCTGAACTGGTCCGGGAGGTGGACGTGCCGCTGCTGGGCGTCAACCTTGGCCATGTGGGCTTCCTTGCCGAAAGCGAGCGGGCGGACCTTGCCCAGACCGTCGAGTGGATCGCCAGCCGCGAGTACACGGTGGAAGAGCGGATGACCATTGACGTCCAGGTGTGGGTCCGCGGCCAGAAGATCTGGCACACGTGGGCGCTGAACGAAGCGGCCATCGAGAAGGCCAACCGCGAACGCATGCTTGAGGTCGTGACCGAAGTGGACGAACGTCCCCTCACCTCCTTTGGCTGCGACGGCATCGTCCTGGCCACCCCCACCGGCTCCACGGCCTATGGTTTTTCGGCCGGCGGGCCCGTGGTGTGGCCCGAAGTGGAGGCACTGGTCATCGTCCCCATCAGCGCCCACGCACTCTTCGCCAAACCGCTGGTGGTCTCGCCGCGTTCCAGGCTGGCTGTTGAGGTCCTGGGCCGGACGGATGCCCAGGGCGTCCTGTGGTGTGATGGCAGGCGGTCCGTGGACCTGCCGCCCGGTGCCAGGGTGGAAGTCACCAAATCAGCAACCCCCGTGAGGCTCGCCCGCACCCACCAGACGCCGTTTTCGGCCCGCCTGGTCCGCAAGTTCGAGCTTCCGATCCACGGCTGGCGGGGACCTGTGCCCAAGGCGGACGCCATCCACACCGGCCCCATACCCGTCGTCCGGACACCGCGGCCCATGCCGCCGCTCCAGGTGCCGCCGGCCGGCCAGCCCGACATTGACTCCGATCCGTCCACCGCAAAGTGAAGCCATGCTTGAAGAACTGAGAATCCGCGATCTTGGCGTCATCACTGACGCAACGCTGCCGCTGGGGCCGGGCCTGAGCGTGGTGACCGGCGAGACCGGCGCCGGCAAGACCATGGTGGTCACCGCCGTCGGCCTGCTCCTGGGCGCGCGTTCCGATGCCGGAGCCGTCAGGAGCGGCGCAAAGAGCGCCACGGCCGAGGCCGTGCTGAAGCTCGACGCCGGCCACCCCGCGATTGCCAGGGCATTGGAGGCGGGGGCGGATACGGAAGAGGTCGATGGCGGCGCGGAGCTGATCCTTGCCCGTCGCCTTGGCTCCGACGGCCGCAGCCGTGCCTTCCTGGGCGGCAGGGCCGCGCCGGTGGGTGTCCTGGCCGAAATCGGCGAGACCCTGGTGGTGGTCCACGGCCAGTCGGACCAGATCCGGCTCAAGGGAGCGGCCGCCCAGCGGGGCGCCCTGGACAAGTTCGCCGGTGAAGCACTGGCCGGTCCGCTGGCCGCCTACCAGGAGCTCTACAACCACTGGAAGTCCAGCCAGGCCGAGCTGGACGGCCTCCGCAGCGCTGCGCGTGACAGGCTGCGTGAGGCCGAATCCCTGCAAAGCGCCCTCGCCGAAATCGATGAGGTTGATCCGCAGCCGGGGGAGGACGAAGTCCTCAAAGCCGAAGCGGTGAAACTTGCCAACGTCGAGGAGCTTCGCATCGCCGCGAGCACGGCCCACCAGGCGCTCATCGCCGAGGACTTCGGTGAAGAGGGGGACGCCACCACCCTCGTTGACGCTGCCAAGCGGACGCTGGAACACGTGGCCGAGCACGACGCCGAGCTGGGGTCCGCCGCCTCGCGGCTGGCCGAGGTGGGCTTCCTGCTGAACGACATCGCCACCGAGCTGGCCAGCTACCAGGCTGGGCTGGACACGGAAGGACCCGAACGGCTCGCGGAGATCGAGGACCGCCGTGCCGTGCTGGCCAAACTGGTCCGCAAATACGCTCCCACCATCGACGAGGTGTTGGTCTGGGCGGAGAACGCCCGCGTGCGCTTCGATGAACTGCAGGACGATTCCACCCGGATCGAAAAGCTGGACGCCGAAGTGGTCCAGGCGGAGGCAGACCTGAAGAAGCAGGCCGCGGCCATCAGCAGGATCAGGGCCAAGGCAGCGAAGGACCTCTCGGCCCGGGTCAGCGCGGAGCTTAAGGCGCTGGCCATGGCTGATGCCACGCTGGTCATCAACCTCGAGCCCGGTGGCCAGCTCGGGCCGCACGGCGCGGACGAGATCAGCTTCCTGCTGCAGCCGCACTCCGGGGCCCCCGCCCGGCCCCTCGGCAAGGGCGCCTCCGGCGGTGAACTGTCCCGCGTCATGCTCGCCATCGAAGTGGTGCTGGCAGCCGTGGACCCGGTCCCGACGTTCGTCTTCGACGAGGTGGACGCCGGCGTGGGCGGCCGCGCCGCCGTCGAAATCGGCCGCAGGCTCGCCATGCTGGCCCGCCACGTCCAGGTGCTGGTAGTCACCCACCTGCCGCAGGTGGCCGCTTTCGCGGACCAGCACATCACCGTCACCAAGACTTCCGTCCGGGGAGCCGACGGCGGAACCGCCACCGGGTTCACATCCAGTGATGTCCGCCTCCTCGACGGCCCCGAAAGGGTCCGCGAACTGGCCCGCATGCTGGCCGGCCAGGAGGATTCGGAGTCGGCGCAGGCGCACGCCCAGGAACTGCTGGACGACGCAAAACTCCTGCCCCAGGGGGCCTGAGGGCGGGTTCGGCCGGGGCTCCGCGGGCGGGCCGCCCCTTGATCGGCGGCCGGCACAGGGGCAAACTTGAACGTTTGGGGAACAGTGCCGGCGATCCGTGGAAGGCTCAAATGATGATAGGCTCGAATTCCGTGGTGCAGCGATCAAATTCCCGTGTAAATTCCCGGTTCCCGGGCTCATCCAAGACGACCAAACACATCTTCGTAACCGGTGGTGTGGCGTCCTCGCTCGGTAAGGGACTGACGGCATCCAGCCTTGGTCACCTCCTGCGCGCACGCGGCCTGTCTGTGACCATGCAGAAGCTCGATCCGTACCTGAACGTGGATCCGGGCACCATGAACCCCTTCCAGCACGGCGAGGTCTTCGTCACCGACGACGGCGCCGAGACGGACCTGGATATCGGACACTACGAGCGCTTCCTGGACGAAAACCTGGAAGGTTCAGCGAATGTGACCACGGGGCAGGTGTACTCAACTGTCATCGCGAAGGAACGCCGCGGCGAGTACCTCGGCGACACCGTCCAGGTCATCCCGCACATCACCGATGAGATCAAGCGCCGCATGCGCCTGCCGGCCGAGGGCAAGAATGCCCCGGACGTTATCATCACCGAAATTGGCGGCACCGTGGGCGACATCGAATCCCAGCCGTTCCTCGAATCGGCCCGCCAGGTGCGCCAGGACATCGGCCGCACTAACGTGTTCTTCCTCCACGTCTCCCTGGTCCCCTACATCGGGCCGTCCCAGGAGCTGAAGACCAAGCCAACCCAGCACTCCGTGGCAGCCCTGCGGTCCATCGGTATCCAGCCTGAGGCGATCGTTATCCGCTCGGACCGCGAAGTGCCCGAAGCCATGCGGGAAAAGATCGGCCGGATGTGCGACGTCGATATCGATGCCGTGGTGAACGCCGCCGATGCCCCCAGCATCTACGACATCCCCAAGACCCTCCACACGCAGGGCCTGGACTCCTACATCGTGCGTGCCCTGGACCTGCCCTTCAAGGACGTGGACTGGACAAGCTGGGACAAGCTCCTCGAGGCCGTGCACAACCCCAAGCACGAGGTCGAGATCGCGCTGGTGGGCAAGTACATCGACCTTCCCGACGCCTACCTGTCGGTGACCGAGGCCCTGCGTGCCGGCGGCTTTGCCAACGACACCAAGGTCAAGATCCGCTGGGTTCCCTCGGACGAGTGCGAAACCCGCGAGGGCGCCGTCAAGGCGCTCGACGGCGTCGACGCCATCTGCGTTCCGGGCGGCTTCGGCATCCGCGGACTTGAAGGCAAGCTCGGCGCCCTGAAGTTCGCCCGCGAAACCAAGCTGCCGGTCCTGGGACTCTGCCTGGGCCTGCAGTGCATGGTCATCGAATACGCCCGCAACGTGGTGGGGCTCGAAGGTGCCTCGTCCAGCGAATTCGAGCCCGACTCCAAGTACCCGGTCATTGCCACCATGGAAGAGCAGCTGGAGTTCGTCGAAGGCCGCGGCGACCTCGGCGGCACCATGCGCCTGGGCCTCTACGAAGCAAAGCTCGACCCCGGATCCGTCATCGCTGAGACGTACGGCAAGACCACCGTCAGCGAACGCCACCGCCACCGCTACGAGGTCAACAACAAGTACCGCGACCAGATCGCAGCCGAAGGCCTGGTGTTCTCCGGCACGTCCCCGGACGGCAAGCTCGTTGAATTCGTCGAACTGCCTGCGGACGTCCACCCGTACTACGTGGCCACCCAGGCTCACCCCGAGCTGAGCTCACGCCCCACCCGGCCGCACCCGCTGTTCGCCGGCCTGGTCAAGGCAGCCCTGAAGCACCAGGGGGGCCCCGACACGGCTGCCACCGCGGATGCCGGCGCTGCCGACGCCCTGCAGTCCGGTACGGTAGCCGCTAAGTAGTTCCAACAGAAAAAGGACGGCGCGATGCCCGGTACACCTGAAGCCACCCCTGCTGCGAAGCAGGTTTCGGATGAACCGAGCCCGCGCCGTCTTTTGTCTACCGAGAAGGTCTACAAAGGCCGGATCTGGGACGTGGTCAGCGACAGCTTCCAGCTGCAGGAAACCGGAGAAGCACTTACCCGCGACTACATCGACCACCCCGGCGCGGTGGCCGTCCTGCCCATGAACGCCGCCGGGGAGATCCTCCTCCTCAGGCAGTACCGCCATCCGGTGGGCATGGATCTTTGGGAGATCCCCGCCGGCCTGCTGGACGTTGAGGGTGAGGACTTCGTGGTGGGGGCCGCCCGGGAACTGGCCGAGGAAGCGGACCTCGCCGCGGGTACCTGGAACGTCCTGGCGGATTTCTTCAATTCCCCGGGCTCCTCCAGCGAGGCCATCAGGATCTACCTGGCCCGGGACCTGGCAGACATACCCCATCACGAACGCCACGAGCGGACGGATGAGGAAGCCGAGATCGAGTTCCACTGGATCAGCCTGGACGACGCCGTGGACTCCGTCCTGGCCGGCCGGCTCCACAACCCGTCCGCCGTCGTCGGAATCCTGGCCGCCGCTGCCGCACGCGCCGGAGGGTACCAGGGGCTTCGGCCGGCCGATGCACCCTGGCCGGCGCACCCCAGCCAGCGCTGATGGTTCCGCCTCCCTCCACCGAACTGGCCTCCGCAGACCCGGTCCCCGCCGAGGCAGCCCGTGCAGAGCCGGCCAGGGATGCCGCCCCGCCCACGGCCATCGACCGCGGCATCACCGACTACCTGCAGCACATGGGAGTGGAGCGCGGCCTGGCGGCCAACACCCTCTCCGCCTACCGGCGGGACCTCACCCGCTATGCCCGCTACCTCTCGGCGGCGGGCTGCGCGCGCCCGGAGGACATCACCCGCCACCACGTCACGGGATACGTCCGGGCACTGGCTGACGGGTCCGACGGCGGTTCCACCCTGGGCGTCAGGTCCGCCGCCAGGACCGTGGTGGCCGTCCGCGGACTCCACAAGTTCTGGGCTTTGGAAGGCTTCACGCCCACGGACCCCGCCAGCGAAGTCCACCCGCCCATGCCCGGGAAGCGGCTGCCGAAAGCCATCAGCGTGGATGAAGTCACACGGATCCTCGAAGCGGCGGGAACGGACACGGCAACAGGGCTGCGCGACCGCGCCCTCCTTGAGTTCCTGTACTCCACCGGAGCAAGGATCAGCGAGGCCGTAGGCCTGGACGTTGACGACATCTCGCTGGATGCTGAGGCGTCCGGCCCGGCCATCGTGCGGCTCTTCGGCAAGGGTTCCAAGGAGCGGCTCGTGCCCCTCGGCTCCTACGGTGCCAGGGCCCTGGAAGCATACCTGGTGCGGGGCCGTCCGCTGCTGGCAGCCAAGGGAAAAGGCACCCCGGCGCTGTTCCTGAACGCCCGCGGCGGCCGGATCAGCCGGCAGAGCGCCTGGACCATCCTGAAGGCGGCGGCCGAAAAGGCGAACATCACCAAGGACGTTTCCCCCCACACCCTCCGGCACTCCTTTGCCACCCACCTGCTCGAAGGCGGCGCGGACGTCCGCGTGGTCCAGGAGCTGCTGGGCCACGCCTCGGTGACCACCACGCAGGTGTACACCCTGGTCACTGCCGAAACCCTGCGGGAGATCTACGCCGCCGCGCATCCCCGGGCGCTGGGCTGAGCATGGCTGCTGCGGTTTCCCTGTGCTTCCTGCTCCGCGAGGTTGACGGCGTATCCCAGGTGCTGCTGGGGCTGAAGAAGACAGGGTTTGGGCGCGGAAAGATCGTGGGCATCGGCGGCCACGTGGAACCGGGCGAGAGCGACGCGGAGGCAGCGATCCGCGAGGTGCGGGAGGAAGCGGACGTCGGGCTCCGCCACGAGGACCTTCGGGACGCCGGGGTCATCCGGTTCGTGTTCCCTGCCAAGCCGGAATGGGACATGCGCACGAGGCTGTTCACAGCGGTGCGCTGGGACGGCGAGCCCACCGAAAGCCTTGAGATCGCCCCGGCCTGGTTTGAGACCGCAGCCCTGCCCGTTGAGCGGATGTGGCAGGATGCCGACCACTGGCTGCCGGTGGTGCTGGAAGGCGGGAAGGTCAACATCGTTGTGACCATGGACTACGACAATGAGGCCGTTGCCTCCTCCGAGAGCCTCCTCTTCTGAAAACTTCGGGAAAACGACGGCGGCCGGGCCCGCAAGGTGACCTGGCCGCCGTCGCGCCTTCCGGCTGGGGCGCCCTGCCCCGCACCAGCCTTAGGACAGGTGCCGCTCCTCCGGGCCGACGTATTCGCTCAGCGGACGGATCAGCGAGTTGGAGTCCAGCTGCTCCATGATGTGCGCCGTCCAGCCCGTGATCCGGCTGGCGACGAACAGGGGAGTGAACGTCTCGGTGTCAAAGCCCATGAGGTGGTAGGTGGGCCCCGCCGGATAGTCGAGGTTGGGCTTGATGGCCTTGGCCTCGTCCATGGCAGTCTCGAGGCCCTGGTACAGGCCCAGGAGTTCAGGCCGGCCGTAGTGCGCGATCATCTTGTCCAGGGCCGCCTTCATGGTGGGCACCCGGGAATCGCCGTGCTTGTACACCCGGTGTCCGAACCCCATCACCTTCTTCTTGTGGGCCAGGGCGTCCTCCATCCAGGCTTTGGCGCGCGCTGCCGCTTCTTCCAGCGATTCCTCCGGCCGGATGCCGATCTCATCGAAGGTGTGCATGACGGCCTCGTTCGCGCCGCCATGCAGCGGGCCTTTCAGGGCCCCGATGGCGCCCGTGACCGCTGAATGCAGGTCCGAGAGCGTGGAGGTGATGACCCGTGCCGTGAAGGTCGAGGCGTTAAAGCTGTGTTCGGCGTAAAGGATCATGGAAACGTTGAAGGCCTCCACCACTTCCGGCACCTGTTCCTCACCGAAGGCCATCCACAGGAAGTTGGCCGAGTAGCCCAGGTCGTCCCGGGGCGCTACCGGTTCAACGGGGCGTCCCGCCGCGTGCCGCCGGCGCTGGTCGTAGGCCACCACGGCCGGCATCGCTGCGAACAGGTCCACGGCCTTTGCCATGTTGGCTTCCCGCGACGAATCACCGGTCAGCGGATGCCTGGCACCCATCACAGAGGCTGCCGTCCGGCAGACATCCATGGGGTGGGCGCTGGTGGGCAGGGCATCGACTACCTGCTTGACCACTGGGTCCAAAGCCCGCCCGGCCCGCTCCCGCGCTGTGAATTCGGCCAGCTGGTCCGCGGTGGGCAGCTCCCCGTTCCAGAGCAGGTACGCGACTTCCTCAAAGCTGCACCGCGCCGCGAGCTCCTGGACCGGGTAGCCACGGTACAGCAGCGAGTTGGTGTCCGGGTTGACCTTCGAGACGGACGTGTAGTCCACTACGACGCCGGCGAGACCTTTTTTGATGTCCTGTTCAGCCATGCTGAAACTCCCTTGTTCCTGTCGCCTTTCGGATGCCGGCCGCGGCCGGCGGTGGTCCTTTAGTGCTTTCCGGGGACCTGGAAATTGAAGACCCCGGTGTCAAAACGGTTGTAGGCCTCGTAGTCCACGAGGTCGTACAGCCGCGCCCGGGTCAGCATGCTGCCGACCTGTGCCTCCTGCGTTCCCTCAGCCTTGATCGAGTCCAGCGTACGCTCAGCAGCGCCCATGGCACTACGGAGCAGGGTGACCGGATAAATCACCATGTTCACGCCCACAGCTGCCAGCTGGTCCACCGTGAAGAGGTCGCTCTTTCCAAACTCCGTCATGTTGGCCAGGATGGGCACGTCCACGGCATCGCGGATGGCCTGGAACTCGTCCAGGGTGGCCATGGCTTCCGGGAAAACAGCGTCTGCGCCGGCGTCCACGAGTGCTTTTGCCCGGTCCTGTGCCGCCGCCAGTCCATCCGTGGCGCGGATGTCGGTGCGGGCCATGATCAGGAAGTTGGGGTCGCGGCGGGCGTCCGCAGCAGCGCGGATGCGTTTGGTGGCGGTGTCCAGGTCCACGACGTTCTTGCCGTCGAGGTGGCCGCAGCGCTTGGGGTTGAACTGGTCTTCGATGTGCAGTCCGGCGAGGCCGGCGTTCTCGAGTTCCTGCACGGTGCGGGCAACGTTCATTGGTTCGCCGAAGCCGGTGTCCGCATCCACGATGGCGGGCAGGTCCGTCATGCGGGCGATCTGTCCTGCGCGGGTGGCCACTTCGGTGAGGGTGGTCAGTCCGATGTCCGGCAGGCCGAGGTCGTTGGCCAGCACTGCACCGGAGATATAAACCCCGGCGAAGCCCTTCTCCTCGATCAGCCGGGCGGAAAGGGGGTTGAACGCGCCGGGGAACTGCTGGATGGTTCCGGAGGCCAGGAGCTCCCGGAACCGGATCCGCTTCTGCTCCGGCGTGGTCCTGGAATACAGCATCAGAACAGTCCCTTGGGTGCGGCGGCGAAGTCGATAACGCCGGGGGCAGCGGTGATGTTCAGCTGGTCCAGCTCACCGGCGGAAAGTTCCGGCAGCCGCTCGGCGGCGGCCAGGAACCGTTCAATCTCGGCTTCCTCCACCAGCCCCGCGGCGAGGGTGCGGAACTTGTTGACGTACTGGTCCCGTCCGAACGGCCTGGCGCCCAGCGGGTGGGCATCAGCCACGGCAATGTCGTCCTTGATGACCGATCCGTCCGTCAGGGTGATCTCAACGGAACCGCCGAAGGCCTTCTCTGCAATGTTGAGGGAGTGGTAGCGGCGGGTCCACTCAGGGTCTTCCTCGGTGCTGACCTTCTGCCACAGGTCCACCGTGTCCGGCCGTCCGGCACGTTCGGGGGAGTAGGAGTCCACGTGGTGCCAGGCGCCATCCTGCAGGGCCACCGTGAAGATGTAGGGGATGGAGTGGTCCAGCGTCTCCCGGCTGGCCTTGGGATCGTACTTCTGCGGATCGTTGGCGCCGGAGCCGATGACGTAGTGCGTGTGGTGGCTCGTCCTGATCAGGACGGACTTCACGTTGGCCGGGTCCGTGGCTTCGGGATGTTCACGGTTCAGTTTCCGGGCCAGGTCAATCCAGGCCTGCGCCTGGTACTCGGCGGAGTGTTCCTTGGTGTAGGTGTCCAGGATGGCGCGCTTTGCTTCCCCGGCCTCCGGCAGCGGCACCATGTAGGAGGCATCCGGGCCGTCCAGCATCCAGGCGATGACGCCGTCTTCACCTTCGTAGATGGGCACCGGAGAGGTCTGTCCGCGCATGGCCCGGTCTGCGGCCTCGACGGCCATCTTTCCGGCGAACGCCGGGGCGTGCGCCTTCCAGGTGGAGATCTCGCCCTTGCGGGACTGCCTGGTTGCCGTGGTGGTGTGCAGGGCCTGGCCGACGGACTGGAAAATGGTCTCGACGTCGAGACCCAGGAGTGTGCCGATGCCTGCGGCTGCCGACGGGCCAAGGTGCGCCACGTGGTCGATCTTGTGCTTGTGCAGGCAGATTGCCTTGACCAGGTTCACCTGGATTTCGTACCCGGTGGTGATGCCGCGGATGAGGTCCTGTCCGCTGGCACCGGTGTGCTGGGCAACGGCAAGGATGGGCGGGATGTTGTCGCCCGGATGCGAGTAGTCGGCGGCCAGGAACGTGTCGTGGTAATCCAGTTCCCGCACGGCAACCCCGTTGGCCCACGCCGCCCATTCCGGTGACACGCGCTCGCCGATGCCGAAAACCTTGGCGCCCTGGCCACCGGTGCTGGGGCCGTGCGCCAGGGCCTGGGCGCGGGCAGCCACAATCGGCCCGCGGTTCAGGGAGGCGATGGCCACCGAGGCGTTGTCGATGACACGGTTGACCACCATGTCGGCCACCTCGGGCGTTACCGCGACGGGGTCGGTGGCAACCTTGGCGATCTTGTAGGCGAGCTGTTCCTCGCGGGGCAGGTTTTCCTCGCTCCTGTAAACCCGGACGTGGTGTTCCTTAACCATGGTGCTCCTTGTGGTGGGGTGTATGCGTGTTCTTGACGTGCGTAAGGCTTCGGTGCAGGTGGAGGATGGTGGCGGCTTCGGCCAGCCGGGGGTTGCGGGCGGCGATCGCTTCGGCGATGGCTGCGTGCTCTGCTGCTGCGGCCGTGAGCCGCTGCGCATCGTCGGCTGCCAGGCGGCGTACGCGCACCAGGTGCACCCGCAGGCCGCGCATGGCCTGCGCCAGGTAGGAGTTGGAGACGGCGGCATCGATGGCGGCGTCGAGGCGTCCGGCCAGATCGTAGTAGGCATGCCTGCCGGGGTCGCTGCCGTCAATGAGGGCGGGGGCTTCGAGGAGCTCCTTGTGGAGCTGGAGGAAAACACCGGGATCACCGCGTTCGGCTGCCAGCGCCGCGGCTTTGCTTTCGAGGGTTTCGCGGAGCTCGAAGAGTTCGTCGATGTCATCGAGCGAAACGTCGGTGACGACGACGCCGCGGCTGCCGGCCGTCGTCGTCAGCCCTTCGGCGGTGAGCCGGCTCAGCGCCTCCCGCAGTGGAGTGCGCGAGACACCAAGCCGTTCGGACTGTTCCACCTCAGCAAGCACCGTGCCCGGCAGGAGGCGCCACTCGGTGATGTCTTCGCGGAGGGCGGCGTAGGCCCGGTCACTGGCGCGCATCGTTGCCTCCTTCGGTCTTGGACTCCTCCCAGTGTATACATGGGGCTCCAATTTGCCAATGAACGGCAGCTAAAACGTGGAATAGCCACATTCATGTATACAAAAACCCTTGTTTCGCCGTCGGGCTCCCGGCTAACATGGCGTCTACACAACGTCGTGGATGGGAAGCACTTTCATGGTCACCAGCAGCTATCGGCAAACGTACGAAGAAAGCCTTGGTAATCCCGGGGAGTTTTGGCTCAATGCAGCCGCAAAGGTTTCCTGGTCGGCGCCGCCCCGGCACGCGCTGGACGCAAGCCGGGCCCCGCTCTACACCTGGTTTCCGGACGGGGTCCTCAACACCTCCTACAACGCCCTGGACCGCCACGTGGAGGCCGGCCGGGGTGACCAGGACGCACTCATCTACGATTCGGCCATGCTCGGCACCCGCCGGCGCTTCAGCTATGCGGAACTCACCGGGCTGGTGGCACGCTTTGCCGGTGCCCTCCGCCGCCGCGGGGTGGGCAAGGGGGACCGCGTCGTGATCTACATGCCGATGATTCCCGAGGCAGCCATCGCCATGCTGGCAACAGCGCGCCTCGGAGCCGTCCACTCAGTGGTCTTCGGAGGGTTTGCCCCGAAAGAACTCGCGGCGCGCATCCGCGACGCCGCCCCCGCCGTAGTGGTCACCGCCTCCGGGGGAATCGAGCCCACCCGCCGCATTGAATACCTCCCCGCCGTCGAGGAAGCCCTCCACCTGGCGGGAGTGCCGGACCTCCCCGTCATCGTCCGGGCCCGGGAGGGCTTCGCAGCCACAGCGGCGGACCATGGCTGGCAGGACTGGGACTCGGAAATGGCCGCTGCGGAACCTGCCGCACCCGTGGACGTCGCGGCCACCGATCCGCTGTACATCCTCTACACCTCAGGCACCACCGGGACGCCCAAAGGCGTGGTGCGGGACAACGGGGGCCACGCCGTCGCTCTCACCTGGACCATGGAAAACATCTACGGCGCCGGTCCGGGGGACGTCATGTGGACCGCGTCCGATGTCGGCTGGGTGGTAGGGCACTCCTACATCGTCTACGGCCCGCTGCTTGCCGGTGCCACCACGGTCCTCTACGAGGGCAAACCGGTTGGAACGCCTGATGCCGGGGCGTTTTGGCGCGTGATCCGGGAGCACGGAGTCAACGTCCTGTTCACCGCCCCCACGGCGCTGCGGGCCATCCGGAAGGCCGACCCCGAGGCGGCCCTGCTGCGGGACTATGACATGTCCAGCCTGCGCACGCTCTTCACGGCGGGGGAGCGGCTGGACACGGACACCTTCCACTGGGCCTCCCGGTCGGTTGGCGTTCCTGTGGTGGACCACTGGTGGCAGACAGAGACGGGCTGGGCCATCTGCGCCAATCCCCGCGGCCTGGAAGAACTGCCCATCAAGGCAGGTTCGCCCAGCGTCCCTATGCCGGGATTCAGGCTCAACATCGTGGACGGCCTTGGCGTGGAAGTGGCACCCGGCACGGAAGGCAACATCGTGCTCGGGCTTCCACTGCCGCCCGGGACCCTGGCCACGCTCTGGGGCAACGACGAACGGTACATCTCCTCCTACCTGCAGGCTTTCGAGGGGTTCTACGCCACCGGGGATTCCGGCTACCGGGACGCGGACGGCTACGTGTTCGTGATGGGGCGGACGGACGACATCATCAATGTCGCGGGGCACCGGCTGTCCACCGGCGCCATGGAGCAGGTGATCGGACAGCATCCGGCCGTTGCCGAATGCGCGGTGATCGGCCTGGCTGATCCGCTGAAGGGCCAGCGCCCCAGCGGCTACGTTGTGCTCAAGTCCGGGGTGGAGGTGTCCGAGGACGTCCTGGCCAAGGACCTGGTGGCGATGGTCCGCCGGGACATCGGCGCTGTTGCGGACTTCAAGCACGTGACGGTTGTTGATGCCCTGCCCAAGACCCGGTCCGGGAAGATCCTCCGCAAGACGATGCGCCAGATTGCCGACGGCGAGGAGTACACGGTGCCGTCCACGATCGAAGACGCCGGGGTGATTGACCAGCTGATCGGGAGCCTCCGTCCCGGCGGGAGCGGAGACTAGCAGCGGACGGAGCCAGTGGCCCGAGTCAGCGGCCGGGTTAGCGCCCGCTCCAGCGGTACTCGTTTTCCGGCCGGCCCGGTGTTCCGTAGCGGGCAGTCCTGGAGACGGTGCCGGCGTCCGCCAGGTACTCGAGGTAACGGCGTGCGGTGACGCGGGACATGCCGAGTGCGTCCATGACTTCCGTGGCGGATACGGCGTCGCTCTGTTGCCTGACGAACTCCTGCACTGAGCCCAGCGTGGAAGCGGAGAGGCCTTTGGGCAGGGGAAGTTCCGACGGCGCCCGCAGGCTTGCGAAGGCCTGGTCCACTTCGCTTTGGGACGCTCCGGCCTTTCCGGAGCCGGCGTTCGGGCCTGCGAGCTGCTGCCGGAACTGCCGGTAGCTTTCCAGCTTGTCGGCGAACGTGGCGAACGTAAACGGCTTGATCAGGTACTGAACCACGCCAATGGCCACGGCGCTCCGCACGATCGCCAGCTCCCGGACCGCTGTGATGGCGATGATGTCCGCGAGGATGCCGGCCGCCCGCATCCGCCTGGCGATATCCAGGCCGTGGAGGTCCGGCAGGTTCATGTCCAGGAGGACGAGTTCCACCGGGTTGCCCGCCGCCGAGAGCTCACCGAGCAGCCGAAGGGCGGACTGGCCGTCCGGCGCGCTTCCGGCCAGCTCAAAACCCGGCAGCCGCCCGATGTAGGCTGCGTGCGCCGCCGACGCGATGGCCTCGTCCTCAACGACGAGGACCCGGATGTTGCTCACGGTGTGTGCTCCTTTTGCGGGGACGCTGCTGCGGGAAGGAATACCTCGAATTTCGCTCCGCGCCGTCCGTTAATGGTCAGGGTACCGCCCAGCCGCTGCACTGCCTGCCGGACCAGGGCCAGCCCGATGCCCCGGCCGCCGGGCCCGGAAGGCTTGGTACTGAAGCCGTGGCGGAAGATGCTGTCCGCGGCCTGCGCGTCCAGGGCGGCGCCGGAATCGTGGACGGCGATGTCCAGCCCCTCCTCATCCGACTCCACTGTCAGCTCCACCCGCCGGGGCGGGGGAGCGTCCGCAGCCGCATCGATGGCGTTATCCAGCAGGTTTCCCAGGATAGTCACCAGGTCCTGCACAGCCACTCCCGCCACCGTACCGGAACCCAGCGTGGCAACATCGAGCTGGACCCCGCGTTCGTGGGCTTCAGCCACCTTGCCCATCACCAGCGCACCCAGGACAGGTTCATCAACGGAGCTGACCATGTCATCCGTCAGCTGCTGGCTGAGTTCCAGGTCCCGGGTGGCGAAGTCCAGTGCTTCCTGCGTCCGGCCCAGCTCCAGGAGCGAGACCATGGTGTGGAGCCTGTTGGCGTGTTCATGGGTCTGGGCGCGGAGGGCACCGGAGAGGGTCCGCATAGTTTCGAGTTCGTTGCCCAGGGCCTCAATTTCGGTACGGTCCCGCAGCGTGGCCACCGTACCGTACACGGGCGTCCTGCCCCGGGTTCCCGAGGAATCGGGCGCCCTGGCCGGCCCCTGGTTGACCACCAGCACCCGGGAACCGGTAAGGATGATCTCGTCATTGGCCGGCCGGCCGGACTCGAAGAGGTCCCGGAGCTCCTCCTCGAGCGGCAGCTCCGCCAGCGACGGCGGCCTGGTGGGGTCCTTGCTCCCGGCACCTTCGAGGCCCAGCAGTTCTGCCGCCTGGTCGTTGTACATCACCACCCGGCCCTTCGTGTCAATCAGGATCAGGCCTTCGCGCACCGAGTGCAGGACGGATTCGTAGTAGGCGAACAGCTGCGAGAGCTGCTCAGGACCCCAGCCCCGGGTCACCCGGCGAAGGTACCGGCCCAGAAGCCAGGACGCCAGTGAACCGCCCACCAGCAGGGCAAGGCCAATCGACAGCAGGGCGGGCAGGCGTCCCGCGAACGCAACATCCACCGTGCGGACCGTGACGCCCACCGCCACCAGCGCCTTTACCTCACCCGCTTCATCCTTGACCGGGACAATGGTCCGCACTGACGGGCCCAGTGTCCCCGCCGTCACTTCGGTGAGCTGCCCACCCTGCAGTGCAGCGTCGATGGAGCCGATATACGGCCGGCCGATTTCCTCGTCCCGCGGATGGGTCCACCGGGTGCGGTCCGGCGCCATGATGGTGACGAAGTCGACGTCGGCCCCTGCCATGACGTCCCTGGCGTAGGGCTGCAGCGTCGTGGTCGGGTCCGGGCTTGAGGCCGCCTCAAGCACCAGCGGGCTGGCCGCGATGGCAGCGGCGATCCCCGCCATCCGCTGGCCGGCCTCGTCGTAGGTGCGGTCACGGGCATCAACAAAGGTGGCCGAACCGACGACGGCGAGAAACACCACCACAATCAGCAGGTTCGCCACGAAGAGCCGGCGGGCGATACTCCAGGGGTGGATCACGTGTGCCTCCCGCGCCGTTCCGGACGCCATCCGTAGAAACCATGTGCGCCGCGACCAATATGAACGCAACGGTGAGCTGGGTCACGGCGTGCCCAATGATGGATATCACACCGGAGGACGCGTTGAGCCCAGAGAATGTGCCGCAGCGTCTATCAGATTATCCATATAAGGAGACACATCATGGCTTCTCAACGAGGAGAGTCGCTTGACACCGTGAAGACGCGGCGCAAGGGCATCGACAAATCGCATTACCTCTACATTGCCGTCATCGCCGCCGTTATCCTCGGTGCCGTGGTGGGCCTGATGTTCCCCGAGGTCGGCAAGTCCCTGAAGCCGCTGGGTGACGGGTTCATCAAGCTGATCAAGATGATGATTGCGCCCATCATCTTCTGCACCATCGTCCTGGGTATCGGCTCCATCGCAAAGGCCGCCACGGTGGGCAAGGTTGGTGGCCTGGCGCTGGGATACTTCGTGCTCATGTCCACCTTCGCGCTCGCCATCGGCCTGGTTGTTGGCAACCTGATCCACCCGGGCGAGGGCCTGAAGCTGGCGCCGTACGATCCCTCCAAGAAGGCCGAAGTCGACAGCACCGTCGCCTTCCTCCTCGGGATCATCCCGGGAGACATTCCGGTCCTTCCGACGCTCTTCGCCGCACTCCTCGTAGGTTTCGCCCTGCAGAAGATGGGCCCGCAGGGTGCCCCGGTACTCAAGGCCATCGGCCATGGCCAGGCCGTCGTGTTCCGCATCCTCATCATGATCATGTGGCTTGCCCCGGTTGGCGCATTCGGTGCCATCGCCGCCGTCGTGGGAGCCACCGGCTTCCAGGCCATCGTCAGCATGTTCACCCTGATGGCCGCCTTTTACATCACCTGCGCACTGTTCATCGTCATCATCCTGGGCGGTCTGCTGAAGGTTGTGTCCGGGGTCAACATCTTCAAGCTCATGAAGTACCTGGGCCGTGAATACCTGCTGATCTTCTCCACGTCCTCTTCCGAAGCTGCCCTGCCCCGCCTGATCGCAAAGATGGAGCACCTCGGCGTCTCCAAGCCTGTGGTTGGCGTCACGGTACCCACCGGCTACTCGTTCAACCTGGACGGCACCGCCATCTACCTGACCATGGCGTCACTCTTCGTAGCCAACGCCATGGGAACGCCGCTGGACCTGGGAGCCCAGATCTCCCTGCTGGTCTTCATGATCATCGCCTCCAAGGGTGCCGCCGGTGTCACCGGCGCCGGCCTCGCCACACTGGCTGCAGGCCTGCAGGCACACAAGCCTGAGCTCCTGGGCGGCGTGGGCATGATCGTGGGCATCGACCGGTTCATGTCCGAAGCCCGCGCCCTGACCAACTTCACCGGCAACGCCGTAGCCACCGTCCTGATTGGCACGTGGGTCAAGGAGATCGACGGCGGCCAGGTCAACAGCGTCCTCTCCGGCGAACTGCCCTTCGACGAGCAGACCATGATCGCCGGCCACACCGGCCACGCCGAACCGGCAGCCACGGAAACCGACGCGCCCCGCGTTCCGGCCGCCGTCTAGGCACCGCGCCACGCGCATACAGTATCAACGCAGCAGCCCCCGCAGCCCCGGCCGCGGGGGCTGCTGCGTGCCCCGTCAGAACCAACCTTCGACCTCAGCTAGAGGGTCAAGGCTCAACATGGGGGGAAAGTCAAGTTCCGCCGAATACCGTGTCGGTCGCTGTAACCTTGGGAAGAAGAAGGAACGGCGCTGGCACCCAGCGGCAGGAAATCACCGTCATCGAAAGTGTGGATAGATACGTGAGCAGCGAACAGGGTTCGGCAACTCTGGAGGGCACGGAATTTGACCTGGACAACGCGGTGATGGGCCCCACGGGACGCCCATACCGGGAGTTCCCGGAACCGGCACCGCTGTCCTCCCACGGTCCGGCGCGTGTGATCGCCATGGTGAACCAAAAGGGCGGCGTCGGCAAGACCACCTCCACCATCAACCTCGCGGCAGCTCTGGCGGAGTACGGGCGCCGGGTACTCCTGGTCGATTTCGATCCCCAGGGTGCGCTGTCGGCAGGCCTCGGCGTGAACCCCCACGAACTGGACCTTACGGTCTACAACGTGCTGATGGACCGCAAGGTCAACATCCGTGACGCCATCCACCAGACCGGCGTCGAGAACGTCGACCTGCTGCCGGCCAACATCGACCTCTCCGCTGCCGAAGTCCAGCTCGTCAATGAAGTGGCACGCGAGCAGGTCCTGGACCGGGCCCTGAAGAAGGTGGAGGACGATTACGACGTCGTCCTCATCGACTGCCAGCCCTCGCTGGGCCTGCTGACCGTCAACGCCCTCACCGCGGCGCACGGCGTGATCATCCCGCTGATCTGCGAGTTCTTCGCCCTCCGTGCGGTGGCCCTGCTGGTGGAAACCATCGACAAGGTGCAGGACCGCCTCAACCCGCGCCTGCAGGTGGACGGGGTGCTCGCCACAATGTATGACGCCCGGACCCTCCACAGCCGTGAAGTCATCACCCGGCTGGTGGAAGCCTTCGGGGACAAGGTCTTCGAGACCGTCATCAAGCGTTCCATCAAGTTCGCGGACGCCACGGTGGCCGCGGAGCCGATCACCAGCTACGCCGGCAACCACATCGGTGCGGACGCCTACCGGCGCCTGGCCAAAGAACTGATTTCGCGCGGCGGCGCACCCTAGCCAGGACGTGGCCGAATCCAAGCCCGGCTTTGAGGTGCGGCTGGCCAACTTCACGGGTCCCTTCGACCTCCTGCTGGGACTGATCGCCAAGCACCAGCTGGACATTACCGAGGTGGCCCTCGCCACGGTGACGGACGAATTCATCAAGTACATCCGCAACCTGCAGAAACTGGGCGGGGAATGGGCACTGGATGAAGCCAGCGAGTTCCTGGTGATTGCCGCGACGCTCCTGGACATCAAGGCTGCCAGGCTCCTTCCTGCCGGCGAGGTGGAAGACGACGAGGACATGGCGCTGCTTGAGGCCAGGGACCTCCTCTTCGCCCGGCTCCTGCAGTACAAGGCCTTCAAACATGTGGCCGGCCTCCTGGGTGAATCACTGCACCAGGAAGCCATGCGCTTTCCCCGCCAGGTTGCCCTGGAGGAGCATTTCGCGGCGATGCTCCCGGAACTCGTGTGGAAGCACACCCCGGAACAGTTTGCCGCGCTGGCGGAAACTGCGCTGCGGCCCAAGGCGCCGAAACCCACCGAAGTGGGGCTGGCCCATCTCCACGGCGGCAACGTCAGCGTCAAGGAGCAGGCCGAAATCATAGGGCTGCGGCTCCAGCGGGAATCGCCGCTCACCTTCCGGGCCATGATCGCCGACGCCGAATCCACCCTTGTGGTGGTTGCGAGGTTCCTGGCGCTGCTGGAGCTGTTCCGGGACAAAGCGGTGTCCTTCGACCAGCTGTCGCCGCTGGCGGACCTTGCCGTCCACTGGACCGCCGGCGGCCGGCAGTGGTCCGCAGACAACCTAAGTGAAGAGTTCGAGGAGCAGCTGTGACCAGGGAAGCACCGGAAGCCACGCAACCGGGGGAGGAGGACCTCGAAAACCTCCCGGGCGGGGCCAAAGCTGCCGTTGAGGCTGTGCTGATGGTCATCGACCAGCCGGCCACGGAAGAGGAACTGGCCGCCGGCCTTGGCCTGACCGTTGAAAAGGTGAGCGGGCTGCTGGCTGAACTGCAGCGCGAGTATAGCGGCTATACTGTTAAAGCCCCGGATATGGATCAAGCCAGCCACGCTGGTTTCGGCTCCAGCCCCCGGGGTTTTGAATTGCGGAACATCGCCGGTGGCTGGCGGATCTACTCCCGCACGGACTTCGCCGACATTGTGGGCAAGTATGTGCTGGAAGGCCAGACAGCCAGGCTTACCCAGGCAGCCCTGGAAACGCTCGCGGTCATCGCGTACCGTCAGCCCGTCTCCAGGGCCAGGGTTTCCGCAATTCGGGGCGTCAATGTTGACTCTGTGGTGCGGACACTCGCCCAGCGCGGGTTGATCGAGGATTCGGGAACGGATCCGGAATCCGGGGCCATGCTGTACCGGACCACATCGTATTTCCTGGAACGGATGGGCATCGGTTCTGTGGCCGAGCTGCCGCAGTTGTCTCCCCATCTTCCGGGCCTGGACGGCATAGCGGAGTACTACGACGCCGAAGGGATCTAGGCAGTTTCGAGCTGCCTGGGCAAGGATATTTATCAGGGCAGATTATTTCTGCACGGCTGGTTAGGGTTGTCTCTGGACACCTTTCCGGCCAAACAATTGAAGGACGGGTCATGACACAGGCGGGACGCCAGGGTTCACCACGTAACAGCTCGGGACGCAACAATCCCCAGCGCAACACCTCCCAGGGTGGCAAGTCAGCGGGCGCGTTCCGCGGCGGTGCCCCGAAGCGGGGCGGCGGGTTCGGCAGCGACCGCCCGCAGCGCGCACCCAAGCCGCGCGAGGAACGCTTCATCGATCCGGATCTGGCGTCGGACGGCCCCCAGCAGGGCCGTGGCGCCGCAGATCCGAAGGCCGCCAGGCCTTCCTCTCGGAAGCCTGCAGCGCGCAAGCCCGGAGCCAAGAAGGCGCCGGGCACTCCAGGCGCCCTCAAGCCGAAGCCGCGCACCGGGGCACCCGGCGCCGCAGCCTCCCGTGCGTTCGGCAGCGAACGCTTCGGCCAGAACCTGGGGCCGGTGCGCAGGCCGTCACGGAAGAAGGGCCCGCGCGGCGACGTTCCCCAGTCGGAACTGCACGACGCCGACGGCGTGCGCCTGCAGAAGGTCATGGCCTCGGCCGGCGTCGCCTCGCGCCGCGTCTGCGAGGAGATGATTGCCGAGGGCCGGGTGGAAGTGGACGGACAGGTCGTCACCGAGCTCGGTGTCCGGGTTGATCCCAAGACTTCCGTCATCCACGTGGACGGCCTGCGCATCCAGCTGGATGAGAACCTCGTCTACATGGTCTTCAACAAGCCGAAGGGCGTTGTCTCCACCATGGAGGACCCCGAGGGCCGGCCCTGCATCAGCGATTTCCTCAAGAGCAACAAGAACACCGGCGAACGTCTCTTCCACGTGGGGCGCCTCGACGTCGCCACCGAGGGGCTGCTCCTGCTGACGAACGACGGCGAGCTGGCCAACCGCCTGACGCACCCTTCCTACGAAGTGCCCAAGACGTACCTGGTACAGGTCCGCGGTCCCTTCCCCCAGGGTATTGGCGCGCAGCTCAAGGAAGGCGTGGAACTGGAGGACGGCTTTGCCTCCGTCGACTCCTTCCGGCTGGTTGACTCAACCCCCGGCCACGTGCTGATCGAAGTTGTGCTGCACTCGGGCAAGAACCGTATTGTCCGCCGCCTCTTCGACGCCGTCGGCTTCCCGGTGCTTCGGCTGGTGCGCGTCAAGGTGGGCCCCATCGGCCTGGGCGACCAGCGCCAGGGCAGCATCCGCAACCTCGGCAAGCAGGAAGTCGGGCATCTGCTGGCATCCGTAGGGCTCTGAGGCATGTCCGCCTTCCACAGCCAGGGCCGCGGGCACCTGGATGGTCCGGTGGTGGTCCTCGGGACCGGCCTGCTCGGCGCCAGCATTGGCCTGGGCCTGCGCGGACGGGGCGTTCCGGTGTTCCTGTCCGACCCCTCGCCCACGAACCAGGCGGTGGCCGTGGACATCGGCGCAGGCCGGCCGCTGCCGGAACTGGGCAGCGCTGTCCCGCAGCTGGTGGTGGTTGCTGCGCCGCCGGACGTTACGGCCGACGTCGTGGAAAACGCCCTCTCGGATTTTCCCCGCTCAGTTGTGGTGGATATAGCCAGCGTCAAGGCGGGCATCCTGGAAAGCCTGCGGCGCCGCGGCGTCGACCTCTCCCGGTACGTGGGCACCCACCCCATGGCCGGGCGGGAAAAGTCAGGCCCCGTGGCTGCCCGGGGCGAGCTGTTCACCTCGATGCCGTGGGTGGTGTGCCCCTCAGAGGAAACCTCTGGCGCCGCCCTGCAGGCCGCCCGTTCCCTGGCCTCGGACCTGGGCGCAGTTGTATCCCAGTTCACGGCGGATGAGCATGACGAAGCCGTTGCCCTGGTATCCCACCTGCCCCAGGTCATGTCCTCGCTGCTGGCGAGCCGGCTCCAGGGCACGCCGCTGCATGCCCTGTCCCTGGCCGGCAACGGACTCCGGGACGTCACGCGGATAGCGGCCAGCGACCCGTCCTTGTGGGTCCAGATCCTCGGCGGCAACGCTGCGAAAGTCGTGGAAATCCTCTACGGCGTCCGGGATGACCTGAACCGCCTGATCGGAACGCTCGAGGACCCCACGGCTCCGGGCGCACGGCTGGACCTCGCGCAGCTCATGAGTGAAGGCAACGCCGGCCAGGCACGTATTCCGGGCAAGCATGGGGGGCCGCCGCAGGCGTACTCCTGGCTGACCGTCCTGGTAGACGACAAACCCGGGCAGATCGCACGGCTCCTCACGGAAATCGGCGAGATCGGCGTCAACCTGGAGGACCTCCGCCTGGACCACTCGTCAGGGCAAAACGTAGGTATGGTGGAAATCTCCGTGTTGCCGAACAAGCATGACCACCTGATCGAAGCACTCAACGACCGCGGATGGCGGGTACTCCAGTAATGACACAGGAACTTCTCGATACCATGCCTGCGCTGCGCATCGGCCGGCCGCTGGTGGTGGCCATTGACGGCCCGTCCGGGTCCGGCAAATCCAGCGTCAGCAAGGAAGTGGCCCGCAGGCTCAGGCTTGCGTACCTGGACACGGGCGCGATGTACCGGGCCCTCACCTGGTTCTGCGTCAACGAGGGCATCGACCTCGACGACGCCGCAGCAGTGGAGCAGGCCGCACGCGACCTGGTCCTGGAACTGAGCACCAGCCCGCTGGAGGAGTACGTGCGGGTGAACGGTGTTGACGTCACCGACGCCATCCGCGAGCCTGCCATTTCCTCTGCCGTCAGCGCCGTGGCCACCACCCTGGGGGCCCGGACTGAGCTTATCCGCCGGCAGCGGGAACTGATCGAAAAGCACCACCGCCGCATGGTGGTGGAAGGCAGGGACATCACCACCGTCGTCGCGCCCGGAGCGGAAGTGCGGATGCTGCTTACCGCCAGTGAGGAGGCGCGGCTGCGCCGGCGTGGAATCCAGCTTGGCGGCACCCAGAACGCCGAGCAGCTGGCGGCGCAGGTGACCCACCGCGATGCCAAGGACTCCTCCGTCGTGAACTTCACCAAAGCCGCCTCCGGCGTCGTGACGCTGGATTCGTCGGACCTCGACTTCGACCAGACGGTGGCCGCTGCCCTGGTGATCGTCACAAAGGTCCTCAACCGTGACTGACCGCAGGCCCGGCGTTCCCTCCGGACTGACCATGGCGTGGAGCAGGCCGGTGGGCTGGGTCCTCGACCACGTGGTGTACCGGACCACCGTCAAGGGCAGGGAGAATGTGCCCACCGGCGGACCCGTGATCTTCGCGGGCAACCACATCAGCTTCCTGGACGGGCCGGTCATGTTCGGCGCGTCACCTCGCCCCATGCACATCCTGGTCAAACAGGAGATGTTCAAGGGCTTCCTCGGCCAGGTGCTGACCGCTTCGGGCCAGCTGCCGGTGGACAGGCGCGGCGACCGGACCGCGCTGCAGCGGTGCAAGGAAGTGCTCGACGCCGGCCGGTGCGTCGGCATCCTTCCCGAAGGAACCAGGGGGAGCGGGGCAGCGGCGGACATCAACGGCGGCGTCGCCTGGCTCGCGCTGAACTCCGGAGCCCCGGTGGTCCCCGTGGCCATCCTGGGCACCCGCACGGGTGCGGAGCACCTCGATTCCGTGCCCCGGCCGGGCAGGCGCTTCCACGTCAGCTTCGGATATGCCCTCACCCTTGCCCGCCGGGCAGGGGAAAGCGGGCGTGCTTCAATGGACAGGGCGGCGCTGGAAATCCGCGCCGCGCTGGCAGGGCACGTCCAGGACTCCATTCAACTCAGCGGGCAGCCACTGCCTTTCGCAGATGCCCGCCAAGACTTAACAGCAGTAGCCGGGACGCCGGCAGATGACCACTAAGGACAGTGCAATGAGCGATACGACTCAAACTCCCGGCCACTTCGGCGCCGGCGAAGACGAATACACGCCCACGGGCACGGACCAGGTGGCGGAACGGCTGGCTGCCATTGACGACGACGAGGCAGAGCTTCGCGCCGCGTCCCTCCGGGCGGGCCTGGAGGACTATGACCTCGACGAGGAAGATGCCGCACTGCTCAGCGGCGAATACGGGGACGAGGACTTCGACGGCCCCGTCAAGCTCGATCCCGTCCTGGCCATCATCGGCCGGCCCAACGTGGGTAAGTCCACGCTGGTGAACCGCATCCTTGGGCGCCGCGAGGCCGTGGTGGAGGACACCCCCGGCGTCACCCGCGACCGCGTCATGTATTCCGCCAACTGGAACGGGCGCAACTTCACCCTGGTGGACACCGGCGGCTGGGAACACGACGCCCGCGGCATCCATGCCCGCGTGGCCGAGCAGGCAGAAATGGCCGTTGAGCTCGCGGACGCAGTGCTCTTCGTGGTGGACTCCGCCGTCGGGGCAACCGCCACCGACGAGGGCGTCATGAAGATGCTGCGCCGCAGCAAGAAGCCGGTCATCATGGTGGCCAACAAGGTTGACGACTTTGCCCAGGAGGCGGACTCCGCCACCCTGTGGGGCCTGGGCTTTGGCGAGCCCTACCCGGTCTCGGCGCTGCACGGCCGCGGCGTGGCCGACCTGCTTGACCACGTGATGGATGTGCTTCCGGAATTCTCCACCATCGAGGGCCTGGAACGCTCCGGCGGACCCCGCCGCATCGCCTTGATCGGCCGCCCCAACGTGGGCAAGTCCTCCCTGCTGAACAAGCTGGCCGGCACTGAACGGGTGGTGGTGGACAACACCGCCGGCACCACCCGCGATCCGGTGGACGAGTTCATCGAACTCGGTGGCCGGACCTGGCGCTTCGTGGACACGGCAGGCATCCGCCGCCGCCAGCACATGGCGCAGGGCGCGGACTACTACGCTTCCCTCCGCACGCAGGCCGCGCTCGAAAAGGCGGAGGTCGCCGTCGTGCTCCTTGCCGTGGACGAGGTCCTCAGCGAGCAGGACGTGCGGATCCTGCAGCTCGCCATTGAGTCGGGCCGCGCCCTGGTGCTGGCCTTCAACAAGTGGGACCTGCTCGACGACGAACGCCGGCGCTACCTCGAACGTGAAATCGAGCAGGACCTGGCCCACGTGGACTGGGCGCCCCGCGTGAACATCTCGGCCAAGACCGGGTGGCACAAGGACCGCCTGGTTCCTGCCCTGGACCTGGCCCTGGAGAACTGGGACAAGCGTATTGCCACCGGCCGCCTCAACGCGTTCCTGGGCGAGCTTGTTGCCGCCCACCCGCACCCGGTCCGCGGCGGCAAGCAGCCGCGCATCCTCTTCGGCACCCAGGCCTCCAGCCGCCCGCCGAAGTTCGTCCTGTTCACCACCGGTTTCCTGGACCCCGGATACCGGCGCTTCATCACCCGCCGGCTGCGGGAAACGTTCGGCTTCGAGGGCACACCCATCGAGGTCAGCATGCGCGTGCGGGAAAAGCGCGGCAAGAAGCGTTAATTCCGGTGTTGTCTCCGACACACCACAGGGCTGATTCCGGGAAAGTGTCACTGGCACCCTCCGGGATCGTGTAAGCTCTTCTAGGTGGTTCGGCCGGACTGCTGGTGGAAATCCTCGAAGTGATTCAGGGATGAAGCTCAGCGGAGAACGGCAGAACCAGCGGGCTGTAGCGCAGCTTGGTAGCGCACTTGACTGGGGGTCAAGGGGTCGCAGGTTCAAATCCTGTCAGCCCGACCACAAACAGCAGGGGCCGCTTCCGGAGAAATCCGGAAGCGGCCCCTGCTGTTTAACCTGCTTGACCGTCCTTGGACCCTTCCGCACGGAACCCGTGCCGGGACCGTGAGCCTTCCTACTTCAGGAACTTCGACGTCCTGCGGTCGGCCAGGATCTTGCCCTTCGTCTGGCAGGTGGGGCAGTACTGCAGCGAGGTGTCGGCAAAGGAAACCTCACGAACAGTGTCTCCGCACACCGGGCAGGGCTGGCCCGTCCTGGCATGGACGCGCATGTGGCTCCGTTTCACGTCCTTGAGATCCTTTGGCGGCTTGCCGCTTGCCTCCGCCAGTGCAGTGCCCAGGACGTCATGGATGGCGTCGTACAGCACCTGGACTGTTGCGCGGTCCAAGGATTTGGCCGTGGCGAACGGCGAGATACGGGCGGCATGCAGGATCTCGTCGCTGTAGGCGTTGCCGATCCCGGCGATCACACCCTGGCTTCGCAGGAGCCCCTTGACCTGCTGGGAGCTGGAGCCAAGGATCCCAGCCAGCATGTCGGCGTCGAACGCTTCACTGAACGGGTCCGGGCCCAGCGTGGCGATGCCCGGGACCTCCTGGGGATCCCTCACCACATAAACCGCCAGGCTCTTCTTGGTGCCCGCCTCGGTAAGGTCGAAGCCGCGCGGCCCCCCGGGGCCGGTGAAGGCAAGGCGGGCGGCGATGTGCCCCTTGCCCATTTTCAGCTGGGCGTCGGTGGGGGAGTCCGTGAAGCGGACCCAGCCCGCCCTGGCCAGGTGGAAGACAAAGGAAATGCCGCCGGTGTCAATGCTGATGAACTTTCCAAAGCGCCGGACGCCGGTGACAGTCCTGCCCTCAAGGGCAGTGAAGGGGGGATCGGCTGTCTTGAGTACGGCAAAGGACACGATCTGCACCTTGGATACAACGGTTCCCTGCAGATGGTCGTCCAGGTAGCCTGCCAGGCCGGAAACCTCGGGGAGCTCAGGCATCCGTCACCCGCCGTTCCTGGCGTGGCCGCGGACGATGCATGCGCTCATGCGTCCCATCTTGTCAGAAACCCCGGCGAACGCTCCGGCAGTTGTGCCTATACTTTCAACGCAGCCCGTTTCCCGGGCCGCGTTGACTCTGGTGTTCGACCCGATGAAAGGCCCCTGATGAGCAACATTCCCGAAGATCTGTCCTACACCGCCGAGCACGAGTGGGTCACCGCCCCCAATGCCGACGGCGTGGTCCGGGTAGGCATCACCGACTTTGCCCAGGACGCACTCGGGGATGTTGTCTACGCCCAGATGCCGGAAGTCGGCACCAAGATTACGGCAAACGAAGTTGTCGGCGAGGTGGAGTCCACCAAGAGCGTCAGCGACATCTACGCCCCCGTCAGCGGCGAAGTTGTGGGCCGGAACGAGTCCCTGGACACCGATTCCGCCCTGATCAACACCGATCCCTATGGGGACGGATGGCTGATCGAGATCAAGCTTGCCGAAGCTGACGCCGTCGACTCATTGCTCAGTGCATCGGAGTACGAACAGCAGGTAGGCTAAAGCTAACCGGAATTTCCGGTCCGGCCCGGGGCGAAGCCAGAATGTCTTCGCACGTCAGCGGCCGGATCGGCAGCCGGTTCCGGACCTGCGCGGCAGGCCCGGAGGACATATGTTGGTTGCAGGCCTGACGGCCGCAGCGGAAAGAGGAGGAGTCCATGGCTGGCCACACACAGAACCCTGCCGACGGGGAATACGGCGCGGGTGCGGCCAGGGAGTCGGAGACCACCTCCATCCATCTCACCCCGGTGAGGGATGAGCCCACAATCGCACCCAAGCTCTCGTCCGAGGAGCGCAGCTCCGTGGAGGCGCTGCCGGCCGGGTCGGCTCTGCTGGTCGCCCACAGCGGCCCCAATGCCGGCGCCCGGTTCCTCCTCGACTCCGATGTCACCACGGCAGGCCGGCACCCGGACGCCGATATCTTCCTGGACGATGTCACCGTCTCCCGCCGCCACGTCGAGTTCCGCCGCACGGCACGCAGCTTTGAAGTGGTGGACAAGAACAGCCTGAACGGCACCTACGTCAACCACGACCGCGTGGACAGCGTGGAGCTCAAGTCCGGCAGCGAAGTCCAGATCGGCAAGTTCCGCCTCACCTTCTACCTGAGCCCTGCCACCGCTGCAGGCCGCGGCTGAACCGGGGACCACTGCCTGTGGCAATGGCACAACCGGAACGCCGGGGACCCCAGGTCCTCAACATCGGGGAAGTCCTCGCACAGCTCAGCGGGGACTTTCCCGGCATGACTGCGTCTAAAATCAGGTTCCTCGAGGAAAAAGGGCTGATCAACCCCCGCCGGACGCCTGCCGGGTACCGGCAGTACTCCGACGGCGACGTCGAGCGGCTGCGCTTCGTGCTGGCCCTGCAGCGGGACCAGTACCTTCCCCTGAAAGTCATCAAGGACTACCTTGACGCCATCGACAGGGGCGAACGCCCGGAGAACCTGCCGCCCGGCGTCGTTGTTTCCCCCCGCGTCGTCTCCGACGAGCTGGCGGCGGAACTGCAGAGCCGGGGGCGCAAGCTCACCGAGGAACAGCTCCGCACTGAGTCCGGTGCAAGCGTGCCGCTGCTGCAGTCCCTCCTGAGCTTCGGCCTGATCAGCCACACCAACGGGCAGTTCGACGAGCACGCACTCCAGGTGGCCCGTGCCTGTGTCCAGCTGGAGAGCCACGGCCTTGAACCCCGCCACCTGCGCCCCTTCCAGGCGGCTGCCGAGCGGGAGTTCGGCCTCGTGGAACGCGTCGTGGCGCCGCTGGCGTCCCGCAAGGACGCTGCATCCCAGGCTCGCGCGGCCGAGGCCGCCCGCGAAATCAGCGATCTCTGCCTCACCCTGCACCGGGCTCTGGTGCAGGACCATATCTCACGCATGGACATCTGATGATTGAAGTCGAGATTGTAGGCGTTCGCATCGAACTGCCTTCCAACCAGCCGCTGGTCCTGCTTCGGGAGATGCACGGTGAGCGGCACGTTCCCATCTGGATCGGCACGCCCGAAGCCAGTGCCATCGCCCTGGCCCAGCAGGGCGTCGTGCCGCCCCGTCCCATGACCCACGATCTCCTGGTGGATGTGGTGGAAGCGCTGGGGCACTCGGTGGTCAGCGTCAACATCGTGGCAGTGGAGGACAACATCTTCTACGGCCAGCTCCAGTTCGAGAACGGCACCACGGTGAGTTCCCGGGCTTCGGACGCGCTGGCCGTGGCGCTTCGCGCGAAGTGCCGGATCTGGTGCGCCGATTCCGTCATGGATGAGGCCGGCGTGCGCATCACAGAGCACGACGAGGGCGAGGACACCGAGCCCGGCCCCACCGTTGACGAAGAGCGCGAACTGCGCCGGTTCCGCGAGTTCCTGGACGACGTTGAACCCGAGGATTTCGACGGCTAAGGTCACATTAAGGTTAAAGTTGAGGATGAATCTTTCGACACGCCTCGTGAAACCCCTCAGGGTCTTTGACCTTGCAAGCCGCCGGGCCTAACGTCGAAGTATCAAGTTCCCATTGCTTACGGCAGCCTCGCAAGTCACACTGGAAAGTGCGCCCGCGAAAATTACATGCATGGTCTTCATGCACCGCTGCTGCAGTAGTTACCCGGGAGCGCATGACAAGGAGGATCCAGGTGAGTCCCAAAGGCGAAGCAGGCGGGCTAAAGCAGCCCACGGCTGGTGTTGCTGTGCCCGCGAGCGGTGCCCAGGGCCTCCTGTTCACCGAGGACCTTCCCGTACTGGACGAGGACGCCGGTTACCGGGGACCCACCGCATGCAAGGCTGCCGGCATCACCTACCGCCAACTCGACTATTGGGCCCGCACCGGCCTGGTGGAGCCTGCGGTCCGCGGCGCTGCCGGGTCCGGATCCCAGCGCCTCTACGGCTTCCGTGACATCCTTGTCCTCAAAGTAGTCAAGCGCCTCCTGGACACGGGGGTTTCCCTGCAGCAGATCCGCAGCGCCGTGGAGCACCTGCGGGAACGCGGTGTCGAGGACCTTGCCCAGATCACGCTGATGAGCGATGGCGCGAGCGTCTACGAGTGCACCTCCGCCGATGAAGTCATCGATCTTGTCCAAGGCGGCCAGGGCGTCTTCGGAATCGCAGTGGGCCGCGTCTGGCGTGAAGTGGAAGGCAGCCTGGCATCACTTCCCAGTGAGCACGCCGCCGAACAGTCCTTTCCGGACGACGAACTGAGCAAGCGCCGCGCAGCCCGCAAAATCAGCTGATGTTCAACGGATAAGGGGCCGCCCTCCATATGGAGGGCGGCCCCTTATCCCTAAACCGGGTGTGGGGGCTCGCTGCCTTAGCGGGCGCGGCTGCGCAGGCCGCTTCCCACTGCCATCAGGTTTGCCAGCAGGTCATCGAAGAGTGCCGCCGCGGACTTTGCGGAGTCGCCGGGCCAATGGTGCACGGGGTGGGCGGCGCCCTGGATCTGCTGCCAGTTGGCCTGCTCGGGGATCCGGGGGCTCAGGAGGAGGTCGCCGAACATGGATTCCATTTCCGCGAGCCGGTAGGTGTGTTCGGAGGACCCTGACCGCACCCGGTTTGCCACGATGCCTGCGGGAGAGAGATTGGGGGCGAACTCCTGCCGGAAAAGCTGGATGGCCCGCATGGTCCGTTCGGTCCCCGCCACCGAGAACAGGCCGGGCTCGGCTACCAGTGCCACCTTGTCGCTGGCAGTCCACGCCATCCGGGTCAGGCCGTTGAGCGACGGCGGACAGTCCACCAGGACAAGCTGGTAATCGCCGCCGGTGGCCAGCACCGAGGAGAGCCTGCGGAGGTCCCGGCGGCGGAGGTCCGGACGGTCGTAGATGCCCGTGTAGGCGGATCCGACGGCCACGTCAAGCACTGCGGGGCCGGAGCCGTTGGCCTGGGTCCGCGCCGTCCAGCTGCTGCGGACCACGTTTTCGGCCAGGTTGGCGCGGCGGGGGCTTTTAAGCATCCGGCCAATATCCAGCTGGTCGCCGGGCTGCACGCCCAACGCAGTGGTGGCATCTGCATGCGGATCAAGGTCCACCACCAGCGTGCTGATGCCTGCGGCCAGCGCCGCGGACGCCAATCCTGTGGTGACGGAAGTCTTGCCGACTCCACCCTTGAGGCTGCTGATGCTGACTACTTGCACTTGAGAGACCAAAACCTAACGCCGGATGCCGTGTTGGGGGTAATGTTTGCTCCGGCAGTGCCGAAGCCGGACGGTCCTGCCGCCCTACTCATCATATGTTGATGCGTCGGCGAATCCTGCTTTATCGGGCGTCGGCATGGCACCGACTGTGCTGCGGGGGCGGTTTCCGCCCGCGGCGGCAAAAGGGTTCGGGACATGACGGGGAAATCTGTGATGGTGGCCACAAAGATTTGTGTTTGTCCTTGTAGGTCCTAGACACTGTGACCACTCACCGATCCACCCGCAATGATGCAGGAGAAGTATGTTTTCCAAAGTTCTGGTGGCCAACCGCGGCGAAATCGCGATCAGGGCCTTCCGCGCCGGCTACGAGCTGGGCGCCAAGACCGTTGCCGTATTCCCCCATGAGGACAGGAACTCGATCCACCGCCAAAAAGCGGACGAGGCCTACCTGATTGGCGAAGAGGGCCACCCCGTCCGGGCATACCTGGACGTTGACGAAGTAGTGCGGGTAGCCAAGGAATCCGGAGCGGACGCAATCTACCCGGGCTACGGCTTCCTTTCCGAGAACCCGAACCTCGCCCGGGCAGCCAAGGCTGCGGGCATCACGTTCGTTGGGCCGCCCGCTGAAGTCCTGGAACTGGCAGGCAACAAGGTGGCAGCGCTGAAGGCTGCCCGCGACGCCGGCGTGCCTGTCCTGAAGTCCAGCGCGCCGTCCAAGGACCTGGACGAACTCATTGCGGCCGCCGACGACATCGGATTCCCCATCTTCGCCAAGGCCGTCGCCGGCGGCGGTGGCCGCGGCATGCGCCGGGTGGATACCCGGGAAGCCCTGCCGGAGGCCCTGCAGTCAGCAATGCGCGAAGCCGATGCGGCGTTCGGCGATCCCACCATGTTCCTGGAGCAGGCTGTCCTCCGCCCGCGCCACATCGAGGTGCAGATCCTGGCCGACGCCGAGGGCAACGTCATGCACCTCTTCGAACGCGACTGCTCCATCCAGCGCCGCCACCAGAAGGTCATCGAAATCGCGCCGGCCCCCAACCTGGACGAAGGCATCCGCCAGGCGCTCTACCGGGACGCCGTCAAGTTCGCCAAGGCACTGAACTACGTCAACGCCGGCACCGTGGAGTTCCTGGTGGACACCGTCGGTGAGCGCGCCGGCCAGCACGTCTTCATCGAAATGAACCCCCGCATCCAGGTGGAGCACACGGTCACGGAGGAAGTCACCGACGTCGACCTGGTCCAGGCGCAGATGCGCATCGCTTCCGGCGAGACGCTGGCTGACCTGGGCCTCTCGCAGGAGACGGTGCACCTCAAGGGCGCAGCGCTGCAGAGCCGCATCACCACGGAGGACCCCGCGAACGGCTTCCGTCCCGACGTCGGAAAGATCACCGGTTACCGCTCCGCCGGCGGCGCCGGAGTACGGCTCGACGGCGGCACGGTTTACTCGGGCGCCGAGATCAGCCCGCACTTCGATTCCATGCTGGTGAAGCTGACCTGCCGGGGCAGGGACTACCCGTCCGCCGTCGCCCGCGCCCGCCGTGCGCTGGCGGAGTTCCGCATCCGCGGCGTCTCGACGAACATCTCGTTCCTGCAGGCAGTACTTGACGACCCCGATTTCATCGCAGGCGACGTCGCTACCTCCTTCATCGACGAGCGTCCTCAGCTGCTCAAGGCCCGCGTCTCCGCCGACCGCGGCACCAAGCTCCTCACCTGGCTGGCCGAAGTCACCGTCAACAAGCCCAACGGCGAACTGACCGTCCACTCCAACCCGGCCAGCAAGCTGCCGTCGGTCAAGGACAAGCAGGCTGCACCCGGCTCCCGCCAGAAGCTGCTTGAACTGGGACCCGAGGGTTTTGCCAAGGCCCTGCGCGAACAGAATCCGGTCGCAGTCACGGACACCACCTTCCGTGACGCCCACCAGTCGCTGCTCGCCACCCGGGTGCGCACCCGCGACCTGGTGGCGGCCGGCCCCGCGGTCACGGCACTGCTGCCGGAGCTGCTGTCCGTTGAGGCCTGGGGCGGCGCAACCTACGATGTGGCCCTCAGGTTCCTGGGCGAAGACCCCTGGGACCGGCTCGCTGCCCTCCGCCAGGCCCTCCCGAACGTGTGCCTGCAGATGCTCCTCCGCGGACGCAACACCGTGGGCTACACGCCCTACCCGGAAGAGGTCACCGAGGCCTTCGTCAACGAGGCCGCAGCAACCGGCATCGACATCTTCCGGATCTTCGACGCCCTGAACGACGTCAGCCAGATGGCTCCTGCCATCCGGGCAGTCCGGGCAACGGGCACCGCTGTGGCCGAAGTGGCCCTGTGCTACACGGCCGACATGCTGGATCCGGAGGAAAAGCTCTACACGCTGGACTACTACCTGGAGCTGGCACAGAAGATCGTGGACGCCGGAGCCCACATCCTGGCGATCAAGGACATGGCAGGCCTGCTCCGGCCCGCCGCTGCCGCGAAGCTCGTTGCGGCCCTGCGGGAACGGTTCGACCTGCCGGTCCACCTGCACACCCACGACACCGCGGGCGGCCAGCTGGCCACCCTCCTGGCTGCCGTGGACGCCGGTGTGGACGCCGTCGACGTTGCCTCGGCATCGCTGGCCGGAACCACCAGCCAGCCGTCGGCCTCGGCACTGGTTGCGGCACTGGCCCACACACCCCGCGACACCGGCCTGAGCCTGGCAGCGGTGAGCTCCCTCGAGCCCTACTGGGAAGCAGTCCGCCGGGTCTACGCGCCCTTCGAGTCCGGACTGCCGGGCCCCACCGGCCGCGTCTACCAGCACGAGATTCCGGGTGGCCAGCTGTCCAACCTCCGCCAGCAAGCCATGGCGCTGGGCCTGGGCGAACGGTTCGAAGCCATTGAGGACATGTATACCGCCGCCGACCGCATCCTTGGCCGCCTGGTCAAGGTCACGCCGTCGTCGAAGGTTGTCGGTGACCTTGCCCTTCACCTGGTGGGCCTGAACGCGGACCCGGCCGACTTCAACGAGAACCCGCAGAACTACGACATTCCCGATTCGGTCATCGGGTTCCTGTCCGGCGAGCTCGGCGACCCCCCGGGAGGATGGCCGGAGCCGTTCCGCACCAAGGCCCTGCAGGGCCGCAGCGTGAAGGTCCGGGACGTGGAACTCAGCGCCGAGGACAGCGCGGCCCTGAAATCCGACTCCAAGACCCGGCAGCACACGCTCAACCGGCTGCTCTTCGACGGTCCCACCAAGGACTACCTCAAGAGCGTGGAGACCTACGGCAACCTCTCCGTCCTGGACACCCGCGACTACCTCTATGGCCTGCAGCGCGGCGCGGAGCACGAAATCCAGCTGGAGAAGGGCGTACGACTGATCGCTTCCCTGGAAGCGGTGTCGGAGCCGGACGAGAAGGGCATGCGCACCGTCATGTGCACCCTCAACGGCCAGTCCCGGCCGGTTGTTGTGCGGGACCGGTCCGTGGTCAGCAACGTCAAGGCCGCCGAAAAGGCGGACCCGGGCCAGCCCGGCCACGTTGCGGCCCCCTTCGCCGGCGCCGTCACCCTGACAGTCAAGCAGGGCGATGAGGTCAAGGCAGGCGACACGGTGGCCACCATCGAGGCCATGAAGATGGAGGCATCCATCACGACGCCGGTGGCCGGCAAGGTTTCCCGCCTCGCCGTCTCCGCCGTCGAGCAGGTGGAAGGCGGAGACCTCCTGCTGGTGGTCGAGCAGTAGAAAACAGCTGAGCAAGGCAACTAGAGGGTCCCCCGCCAGGAGGACCCTCTAGTTCTTTAATGCCCTGGCCACCGCTCGACTGGACAGCGGGCACTGTGGCGGACTCCGGTCCGGCAGCGTGCGTAAAAGGGGCCCCGCGCCCCTGCTCGCCGCGAAGCGGCCTTTGCGGGGCGCGGGGAATAGCACGCAGAGGATCGGTGACCGCCTCGCGCCTGTTAGGAACGCGGTGCGGCGTACATCTCCTCGATGACCGTTTCGAAGTCCTTCATCACCTGGGCCCGCTTGACCTTCATGGAAGGGGTCAGGTGGCCGGAGGCCTCGGTGAAGTCGGCGGGCACGATGCGGAAGGACTTGATCGCTTCGGCCTGAGAGACGGAGGTGTTGGCTGCGGTGATCAGGTCCTGGACGGCTGCCTTGACCACCGGGTTGTTCGCGGCGTCCGCAAGGGAGGTGTCCGCGGGGAGGTTGTGGCGCTGCAGCCAGCCGGGGAGGGCTTCCTGGTCCAGGGTGACCAGCGCACCGATGAACGGCCGGTTGTCACCCACCACCAGCACCTGCGAGACGAGCGCATCAGCCCGGATCTGGTCCTCCAGCAGGGCCGGGATGACGTTCTTCCCGCCGGCGGTGACAATGATTTCCTTTTTGCGTCCCGTGATCCAGACGAAGCCGTCCTCATCCAGGCGGCCGATGTCTCCGGTGCGCAGCCAGCCGTCGTCGAACGTCTCGCTGGTGAGGTCCGGCCGCTGGTAGTAGCCCCGCATCACGCAGACACCCTTGGCAAGGATCTCGCCGTCCTCGGCGATCTTGACTGAGTTCCCGGGCAGGGGCTTCCCGACGGAGCCGATCTTGATCCTTGACGGTGTGTTCACGGAAATGGGGGCGGTGGTTTCGGTCAGGCCGTATCCCTCAAGGACCTGCAGCCCGATGCCCTGGAAGAAGTGGCCCAGGCGTTCGCCCAGGGGACCGCCGCCGGAGACTGCGTGGGCAACGTGCCCGCCCATGGCCGCCCGCAGCTTCCCATAGACGAGCTTGTCGAACAGGGCATGGCGGAGCTTCAGGCCCAGGCCGATGCGGCCGTCCTGCCGTGCCTTGGAATACGCGATGGCAGTATCGGCCGCCTTGTGGAAGATCGCTCCCTTCCCGCCGTCCTCCGCCTTGGTCAGGGCCGAGTTGTAGACCTTCTCGAAAACGCGCGGCACCGCGAGGATGAACGTGGGTTCGTAGCTCTGGAGGTCCGCCAGGAGGTTCTTGATGTCCGGGGTATGGGCCACAGTGGTGCCGGCAGCCATCGCAAGGACGGAGATAAAGCGGGCGAAGACGTGTGCCAGGGGGAGGAACATGATGGTCTTCGCGTTTTCATGGACGATTTCGCCAATAATGGCCAGCGCGTTGTCCGACAGCTCAACGAAGTTGCCATGCGTGAGTTCGCAGCCTTTGGGCCTGCCTGTGGTCCCGGAGGTGTAAATGATGGTGGCGGTATCGCGCAGTCCGGCGGTCTTCCGGCGGGCCTCAAGGTCGTCATCGCTGACGTCGCGGCCGGCTTCGCGGAGGGCATCGAGACCGTTTCCTTCCAGCTGCCAGACATGCTGGAGCGAAGTGAGTGCTTCCGCCGTCACGGCCTGGCGGATGATGTCCTCATGGTGGGCTGCCTCGCCGAAGGCGGCCACGGCGCCGGAGTCACCGAGGTTCCACGCAACCTGGGAAGGTGAGGACGTTTCGTAGATGGGGACCGAGACCGCTCCCGCGAACCAGATGGCAAAGTCCACCAGTGACCACTCGTAGCGGGTGCGGGACATGATGCCCACGCGGTCGCCCGCTCCCACGCCGCTGGCCATCAGTCCTTTGGCAAGCGTCCGGACGTCTGCCAGGAAATCGGTGGCGGAAATGTCCTGCCAGGTTCCGGAGGCATCGAGCCGCGAAAAGAGTGCCGGGTTGCTGGCCTTCGCTGCCTGCCGCAGCACAAGGTCGGTGATGTTGGTCTCCGGTGGGACAACAACAAGAGGCGGAACACTGAATTCGCGCACTATAGCTCCTTTGATATCCGAGGTCCCGCGCAGGGGTATGCCTAAAGACTAGTACGCCCATGCGGGACCATGCAGTAACTAAAGTTACTGGCCGGTAACTTTGCCGTCAATGCTGCCTGGCGGACGTGTCCGCGGCAGCTCCGCCTGTCCGCGCACAGACGTGGAATATGCCCACCTAGAATGGGGAACTATGTATGCACCGCCCCCCGGCAAGCAGCCCGGGCCCCTGAGCAGACCTGCCCCCTGGAGGGCGCGGCCCACCTCGCGCGGGGCAGGGACACGGCACGACGGCGGGGGCTTCCGTGAGCATTTGCGCCTCGGCCGCAAGGGCCTCGCCATTGGAATCGACATCGGCGGCACCAAGGTGGCGGCCGGCGTCGTGGATGCCGACGGCCGCATCCTCCGCGAAGCGCGCCGTGCCACGCCCGGCAGCGACCCCCGGGCCGTGGAGCAGGTCATCGTGGAGCTGGTCGAGGAACTGGGCAAGGGGCACCGGATCTGGTCAGTGGGCATCGGCGCCGCCGGGTGGATGGACCTCGACGGCGGCACGGTGCTTTTCAGCCCCCACCTGGCCTGGCGCAATGAGCCGCTCCGGGCCAACCTGCAGCAGCTCCTCCGCAGGCCCGTGCTCCTGACCAACGACGCCGATGCCGCCGCATGGGCGGAATGGCGCTTTGGGGCGGGGCAGGGGGAAGACCGGCTGGTCTGCATCACCCTTGGCACCGGTATTGGCGGTGCCATGGTGATGGACGGCAGGGTGGAGCGCGGGCGGTTCGGCGTGGCAGGCGAGTTCGGCCACCAGATCATCATGCCGGGCGGTCACCGGTGTGAATGCGGAAACCGCGGCTGCTGGGAACAGTATGCGTCCGGGAACGCGTTGGGGCGCGAAGCCCGGATCCTGGCGCGGGCAAACTCTCCGGTGGCGCAGGACCTGCTCGCGGCCGTCGGCGGGCGGACGGAAGCAATCACGGGCGCGATCGTCACGGAGCTGGCACTTGCCGGTGACCCCGCGTGCCGGGAGCTGCTTGAGGAGGTGGGGGAATGGCTCGGGCTGGGGCTGGCCAATCTGGCTGCGGCGCTGGATCCGGGACTTTTTGTCATCGGCGGTGGCCTGTGCTCAGCAGGCGACCTGCTGGTGGAGCCCGCCCGGAAGGCCTTCGCCCGCAACCTGACGGGGCGTGGTTTCCGGCCGGCCGCCGGCATTCAACTGGCTGCCCTCGGGCCGAGCGCCGGACTCATCGGAGCCGCCGACCTGTCCCGCGTCAGCAGCCGGGCGCGCCGCTGACGGAACGTGCACTTCTCCGGTGTTGAGCACGGGAACGAGCAGCACGGGGGAGCCGGCCGCGCTAGACGCGTGCGCCGTCGTCGTTCTCGTCTTTTTCCTGCGGAAGCTTCATGATCAGGTAGACCGTTCCGAGGACGAATGCAGCCACAATAGCCACGATGGCCAGGAGCGGGGCGGAGCGCCAGAACATCACGGACAGCAGGAGGGCCACCGGCCCGCCCACGGCGGCGAGCCACGCAAGCATGGTCAGCGGATCTGTTCCGGCCAGGCTGGGCGGTTCCTCCGGGACGAATTCACCGTCATCCGGGTCCACGTCGTAGTCGCGGGGGCCGGAAGGGAAGCCTGCCTCGACGCCGGGGCCCGGCGTTTCAGCCGAGGCCTGCCGCTCCGCCGCGGACAATTCCGCGGGGACTGCGCCCGCAAGGCCCAGCGGGTCAAAATCCCGGAACACGGGCGGCCTTCCCCCCTGGGCTGAAGCGTCCGGGCGCGGCGCCGCGTCCGTCGCCGGATCGCCGGAAATTCCCGTGCCGCTGATGCCGCCCGTGCCTGCATCAGGGGCTCCGGATTCAAGGCGGGCCACCAGATCCAGCCAGACGGCGTCGTCCGGGTTCGCTCCCTGGTCCTGGGGTCCGGGGTCAGGCTTGTTCATGGGGCGTGGCCTCCAGGGTCGATGCTGCGCTTGCCGTTGGCCGTTCCGGATTTACGCCGGAAACCACCGCCCGGATGAACTCCACGGAGCCCTGGAAAATCTGGTCGGCGTCGTTGTCCAGGGTGGCCACGTGGTAGCTGTTTTCAAGACGGACCAGATCCAGGGGTGCGTGGGTCAATCCCCGGCGGAGGGCATGGATGCTGGAGTCGGATACCACGTGGTCAATGGTGGACCGGTAGACCCGGACGGGGGCGGTGACCCTGGGCAGGATCCTGATGGTGTCCTTGAACAGCTTGTTGAGCTCATGCGCGGCAGCTACCGGGGTCCGCGAATAGGCGCCCTCGTCCATGCCTTCTTTAAGGATGTCGTTCCCGATGGCAGGCGTACTTTTCATGACCAGCTTCAGGATGCCGGCGAGGGGCGCGCGCGGATCGTCAATGACCAGCCCCGGGTTGACAAGGACCACCCCGGCCACGGGCCGGGTGGCAGCGATCCGCAGGGCCAGCGCTCCACCCATGCTCAATCCTGCTGAAAAGACGTAATCGCAGCTGGCGTCCAGCTCCAGGTATGCGTCGTCCAGGGCGCCGTGCCACTGCTGCCACCGCGTGCGGGCGAGTTCCTGCCAGCTGGTGCCATGTCCGGGCAGCAGGGGCATGCGCACCGCGAAGCCGGCGCCGGCCAGTGCCTGGGCCCAGGCACGCAGCCCGTGCGGGCTGCCGGTAAACCCGTGGGAGAGGACCACGCCGATGCGGGGCCCCCCGCCGGTGCAGCCGCTGCTGAAGGGGCTGTGGTCCAGGCTGGAGGTCATGGAGTCTCCAATGCGGTGTTCTGGCGGGCGAGGGCGTGGACGAAAGCACTGGATTTTGCAAAGATCTCCGGTGCGTCCACGTCCAGCGTAGCCACATGTCCGCTGCTGTGGAGATCCACCACTTCGGCGAGGCGGCTGCCGAGGCCTTTCCGGAGCAGCGCCAGGGACGTCGGCGGTACCACGGCATCGGTGCGGGACTTGAAGACCTGGACAGGCGCCGTGACCTTTGACAGGCCGCGGGCCGCGGCACGAAAGAGCTTCTTCAGCTCGTGCACCGCCGCCAGGGGAGTGCGCGAGTAGTCCCCGTCGTTGGTGACTGCCGCCGTCGCCTGTTCCTCCTCTATGGGGAGTGTTGTCCGCTGGAAGTACTTCAGCACTCCGATCACCCGGACCCGCCGGTCGTAGAAGCTCAGCCCCGGGTTGACCACGGACACCCCGGCAACGGTGTGCCGGGAGGCCGTCAGCAGCGCAATGGCCCCGCCCATGGAGAGCCCGGCCACAAAGCACGTTTCTGTGTTCCGCGCGAGCTCCAGGTAGGCGGCCTCGAAGCTGCGGTACCAGTCGGTCCACCGCGTCCTTGCCAGGTGGCGCCAGTCAGTCCCATGACCGGGCAACAGGGGGACGGTGACGGCGTAACCCTGTGAGGCGAGGTGCTCGGCCCACGGCAGGACACTGAGGGGGCTTCCCGTGAAGCCGTGGCAGATGGCGATGCCGATCCGCGCATTGGGCCCGTGTCCGGGATAGCTGAAAGCGGCAGGAGGGGACGGGATGCTGCTTTCGCTCATGGCTCCATCGTGTCACTGTTCCGGACAAATCTCACTAGAGTAGGGTTGCATTGAACTGCTGGCCAGGCCCGACGCGGGGCCTGCAGGCCGCCTTCCGGAGAGGTTTCTCACGTGTTCTATTGGGTCATGAAGCGGATCTTCCTTGGTCCTGTGTTGAAGCTCCTTTTCCGCCCCTGGGTCAAGGGACTGGACAATATTCCGGCTGAAGGCCCGGCGATTATTGCGTCCAACCACCTCTCCTTCTCCGATTCGATCTTTATGCCGCTGATGGTCCGCCGGCCGGTGGTTTTCCTGGCCAAGTCGGAGTACTTCACCGGCACCGGAATCAAAGGCAGGCTGACTGCCCTGTTCTTCCGGCTGACCAACCAGCTGCCCATGGACCGGTCCGGGGGAGCTGCCTCCGCAGCCTCATTGACCGCCGGCATGGAGGTCCTCACGCATGGCGGACTGCTGGGCATCTATCCCGAGGGCACACGGAGCCCGGATTCCAGGCTCTACAGGGGCAAGGTTGGCGTGGCCAGGCTTGCGCTGCAGGCCGGGGTCCCGGTGGTACCTGTCGCGATGATCGGCACGGACAAGGTCCAGCCCATTGGAAAGCGGCTGCCGAACATCCGCAGGATCGGCATGATCTTTGGGGAGCCGCTGGACTTCAGCCACTACCGGGACCAGGCCGAGGACCGCGACATCCAGCGTAAAGTCACCGACCAGATCATGTTCGAACTGATGCGTCTCTCCGGGCAGGAATACGTGGACGAGTACGCCGCCGTAGTCAAGCTGCGGCTGGCCGGCAAGGCCGTCGAACCGGCGGCCGCAGCCGAACTCCTGGCACCGCCCGCACCTGCATCCGGCAGTACGGGCGAGCCCACTTCCGGTGCCGGCAACGGCGGTTCTTCGGGTGACACACGAACAGCGGACGACGGCGGTGCTGCCGCGGGCTGAGCGGGTTGTGACGCGGCGGGCCCGAAGCGTGACAGTGCGGTGTCCCGGGGACCTGCGCGACCGCTAGTCTTAGATGGTGACTGAGCTATCTGCAAAACCCGCCTTTTCGCTGTCCAGCACCGCCCAGAGCGGAGCAGCCGACTATCCCGAACTTGATAACTGGCGGGACCTTCCCATTTCCCAGCAGCCCAGCTGGCAGGACAGGGACGTGTTCAACGCCTCGGTGAAGGAACTCTCCGTCCTTCCCCCGCTGGTTTTTGCGGGTGAGGTGGATGTCCTCCGCGAGCGGCTGGCCGCTGCTGCCCAGGGCAAGGCCTTCCTGCTGCAGGGCGGTGACTGCGCCGAAACCTTCGAGGCCGCCACGGCAGACAAGATCAGCGCCCGGGTCAAGACCATCCTCCAGATGGCCGTGGTGCTCACCTACGGTGCCGCCATGCCCGTCATCAAAATGGGCCGCATGGCCGGTCAGTTCGCCAAGCCCCGTTCTTCCAATGACGAAACCCGCGGCGGCGTTACCCTGCCCGCATACCGGGGCGACATCGTGAACGGCTACGAGTTCACTCCGGAGTCCCGGGGCCACGACGCTTCCCGGATGCTCCGCGCCTACCACACGTCCGCTTCCACGCTGAACCTGATCCGCGCCTTCACGCAGGGCGGTTTTGCCGACCTCCGTTCGGTGCACCAGTGGAACAAGGGCTTCACCGAGAACCCGGCACACGCACGCTATGAGTCCCTGGCCCGCGACATCGACCGCGCCATCAAGTTCATGGCCTCCTGCGGCGCCGACTTCGAAGCACTGAAGCGGGTCGAATTCTTTGCCAGCCACGAAGCACTGCTGCTGGACTACGAGCGGGCCCTGACCCGGATCGATTCACGTACCGGGTTCCCGTACGACACGTCTGCCCACTTCCTCTGGATCGGCGAGCGGACCCGCGAACTGGACCACGCCCACGTCGACTTCCTTTCACGGGTGCGGAACCCCATCGGCGTGAAGCTGGGCCCGTCCACCACCGGCGACGACGCCCTTCGCCTGATCGACAAGCTGGACCCGGACCGGGAGCCGGGCCGGCTGACGTTCATCACCCGCATGGGGGCCGGCAACATCCGCGAGAAGCTGCCCGCCGTCGTCGAAAAAGTCACCGCGTCAGGCGCGCAGGTGCTGTGGGTCACCGACCCCATGCACGGGAACACCGTAACGTCCCCCAACGGCTACAAGACCCGCAATTTCGACGACGTCATTGACGAAGTGCGCGGCTTCTTCGAGGTGCACCACGCCCTGGGGACCGTCCCCGGCGGCCTGCACGTGGAAATGACCGGCGACGACGTCGCAGAGTGCCTCGGCGGGGCCGATCCCGTGGACCAGGACGCCTTCCTGGACCGTTACGAATCAGTCTGCGACCCGCGCCTGAACCACATGCAGTCCCTCGAAATGGCCTTCCTGGTGGCCGGAGCCCTGGCAAAGCACTAGGCGCCGCACACTCATGACCTGACAGTGGTGTGGCCGGCAGGTCCGGCTACACCACCGTCAGGGTGATGACCGATCCTTCCGGAACCTCTTTGTTCACCGGATCCTGATCCCTGACGGTTCCGAAGAAACCGCCGAGGATGTTATTCACTTTCACCTCGAAGCCGAGCTGGCGCAATGCCTGTTCGGCCTCTCTGGCCTGCTTGCCGATGTAACTGGGGACTTCCACCATCCGGGGTCCCTTGGAGATCGTCAGGGTTACGCTGCCGCCGCGGGTGAGCGTTCCTTCCGCCGGCGCCTGGCTGACCACAGCGCCCTTGGGAATATCCCGGCTAAAGACTTCCTCGCCGGCCACATCCGCCTGGAGTCCGGCTGCCGTGATGGCATCAACGGCATCGTCCTCGTCCTGGCCCACCACCAGCGGCACCGGGATGGGCTCGGGCCCCTTGGAAACCACCAGGCCGACGGGCGTGCCGCGCCGGACCTCCGTACCCGCAGCGGGGTCCTGGGACAGGACTGTACCCGCGGGCGCCTGCTCATCGAACTGCTCCGTCACGGGACCCAGTACCATCTCGGCCGCATTGAGGCCGTTCTTGGCTTCGTCCAGGGTGCCGCCGGCCAGCACTGGCAGCGGAAAAAGCTGGGGGCCCTTGGAAACAAAGAGGGACACTGGCTGGAACTTGCGGATTTCCGTGCCCTCGGCCGGCTCGCTGCCCACCACCAGGCCGGACGGCACCTCGTCGTCGAAGACGTCCCTGGTGGTGGACCGGAACCCGGCCTCGCTGAGCAGCTGCTGCGCCTGCGCCACGGTCTTGTTGGCGACGGAAGGAATGGACGCGGCTGCGCCGGGGCCCATACCGAAAAACCAGCCCGCGCCTGTCGCCAGGAGGGCGGCCACCACCAGCACTATCACCCACAGGACGCCACGGCGCCGGGGATTCCCTTCCCGAAGGGTCCGTGCGGGGGTGGCTGCGGCACGGGCCCGTGCCTTCTCATCCTCCCTGTCCGCTTTGCGCTGGGCACGTTTGCCCAGCACCGGAGGAGGGGGAGCCCACTCCTGGTCGTCGTCAGGTGGTGACAGTGTCCGCCTGGCAGCACCAGGTGCCGGACCTGAAGGCTGCATGGCAGAACGGGACTGGCCCGGCGTCGGCTGGTAGGCGGATCCGGCTGGCTGTCCGTATGGCATGACCGTTGTGGGATTGCTGGTGCGGCCGATGACCTCGGTGGGATGCTGGACGAGCCCGGTGTTGTCAGGTTCACGGGATGGCGGAGGACCCGCGGGCGGGGAAGGAATCCGCAGCGGGGCAACCTGCTGGGGCGCGGTCACGGTGCCCACCGCAGCAGCCGCCGGCGGACGAAGGTCCAGTTCAGCATCTGTGAGGTTGGTCCGGATGTGCCGCAGTTCCTGGAGCAGGGCGTTCCCGTCCACCGGCCGGTTCTCGGGGTCGTTGGCGGTGCACCACTGCACGAGTTCATCCACTTCCGCGGCCAGGCCCGCGACCAGGGCCGACGGCGGTCCGACCGTCCCGTTGACGTGCTGGTAAGCCACCTGGATGGGGACCTCGCCGTCGAACGGCTGCTGTCCGGTAAGCATTTCGTACAGCATGATGCCCAGGGAGTAGATGTCGCTGCGCGCGTCAGCCGGCCTGCCCAGGACAAGTTCAGGGGAGAGGTAGGCGACCGTGCCGATCAGGGCACCGGTGCTGGTAGAGGTGGTGACAGCGCGGGCCAGGCCGAAATCCCCGATCTTGATCCGTCCGTCGTCCGAGATCAGCACGTTTTCAGGCTTGACGTCACGGTGGATGAAGCCGGCGGCATGCGCGGCACCGAGCCCTTCAACAACCGGGTCGATCAGTGCCAGTGCCAGGCGGGGCGGCAATGCGCCTTTCTCGTTAATCAGGTCACGGAGGGTGTGGCCTTTGATGTATTCCATGACCAGGTAGGCCGTGCGGCCGTCGTTCCCCTGGTCGAGGACCCCCACCACGTGGGGATGGGACAACCTTGCAGCCGCCTTTGCCTCCCGGCCGAGCCGGCCCAGGAAGTTGTCGTCAGAGGAGAGGTGGGGGTGCAGCACCTTCAGCGCCACGTCCCGTTCCAGCCGTTGGTCCGTGGCAAGGTAAACCGTGGACATGCCGCCGCGCGCGAGCTTGGACCGTACGGCGTACCGGTTGTCCACCAGCGTTCCTACAAGAGGGTCTGACACGTGTTCCTGCACCCTACGATCCTAATCCCCGCAACGGAACGGGCCCGAACCTTTACCGGTCCGGACCCGTTCAAAATTCACTGCCCCACAGTGTGCGGGCCGCAGCAGCAGCTCAGCCGAAGTTTTTCTGGTGTGCCTTGATGGCCGCCACATAGGCCTTGGTGTCGTCGTACATGCCGTACTTGCTCACGGAGTACTGGCCCTGGTAGTAGCCGGCGATGGCCGTGTCCCTGTCCTTGCTGGTGGCCAGGAGCTGGCGGATGATTGCCACCCCGGCCGTGGCATTGTCGTAAGGGTCCAGCAGGTTCAGCTTGCGTCCCACCAGATCCGAAGCCCACTGGCCGGAAGTGGGGATGACCTGCATGGTTCCGATGGCGTTGGCCGGGGAAACTGCCCGCTGGTCGAACCCTGATTCCTGGTGCGCGAAGGCGAGGGCCAGGGAGGGTTCCACTCCCAACCTGCGCGCGGTATCTGCCACGATGTTCCGCATTTCAGCTCGGGAGGGCACAGGGGAGGCGTTCAGCAACGCCTTGTTCTCGTTGGCCGAGCTGACCACTGCAGCAGGGTAGCTGAAGCCCAGGAATGAGCTTGGGACCAGAGGCGTTACCGAGGCGGCCGGCTGCGGAGCGGCCGTCTGGCCGTTGGCGCCGGGGATGGCCAGCTTGTTTCCCGGGTAAATGACACTGGTCATGCCCAGGCGGTTGGCGGACAGCAGCTCGGAAAGCTTGACGCCGTGCCGGGACGCGATCGCGGAGAGCGTGTCTCCGGCTTTGACGGTGTAGGAGCCGGAGGCCGGGGCCGCAGGCGCGGCGGGAGCCGATGTTGAGGCCAGCCCGCTTGAGGCAGGAGCCGCGGCGGGCGCGGGAGCCGCGTCACCGGCCCCCACCTTGATCTTCTGCCCGGGGTAGATAACCGAGCGCATGTTGAGGTTGTTCCACGAGAACACATCCGCCAGGCCCACGTTGTGGCGGGCCGCGATGGCACCCAGCGTGTCACCCGGTTTCACCGTGTACGTGGCTCCGCCCGCGGGGGCGGAGGCAGGTGCGGCAGGAGCGGGCGCGGCGGACGGCGCTGCCGGTGCGGCGGCCGAACCGGAAAGCTTGATCTTCTGCCCGGGGTAGATGATCGTGTTCGCCTGCAGGTTGTTCAGCTTCAGGACCTCGGCCGTGCTAAGCCCGAATTTGCCTGCTACGGCGCTGATGGTGTCGCCGCGGGCAATCGTGTACTCCGCCGGGGCCTGCGGCTGTGCGGGCCTGAAGGCTGAGGGGATCGCCGTCGACACCGACGCCGCGGGGATGACTGCCGCTGTGGCCGTCGCGGCCTGGGCTTTCATGGCCGCTGCAAGCGTCCCCGGAATGGCCCGGACCGGCTGCTCTGCAGCTGCTGGCTGGGCCAGCGCCAAGGATGACAATACGACCGCTGGCAGCGCTGCCGTCGTTGCGGCGAGCATAGGCAGGCTCGGCTTGGGGGGCTGCTTGTGCGAGCGGGACATCGTCATGGAAAGAATCCTCTTCTCAACTGCGGGCGCGGGCGGGGATGCCGCTGATTCCGATACTACTGTTACTGCTGTTAATACTGTTACAAATGTGGTCAATGAGAATCTCTCACGGATTGGGGATTAGCACAAGAATTCCGGGAACAGCTGCAAGGAAGAATTTTGGGAGTGTCCGCAGGTCAATGGGTTCCCCGGAGTGCATCAACTAGGCGCCAGGGCGCACGCCGTGGCAACCTTGATCCGTGAGTAATGTAGAAAACCTTGTGGGCGACTGGTTGCCCCTGCCCGACGTCGCCCGTTTATTGGATGTTTCCATCACCAAGGTGCACAGCCTGCTTGATGAACGTGCGCTGGCCGCGCTGCGGGTTGGTGAGCGGAAAATCAGGTCGGTGCCTGCAGGGTTTATCCAGGACGGCCAGGTGGTGGACAGCCTCAAGGGAACCATCGTTGTCCTGTCTGACGCAGGGTATTCGGACGAGGACCTGATCGTCTGGCTCTTTACCCCGGATGAGTCACTGCGAGGACGGCCCATCGACGCTCTTCGTGAGGGCCGGAAAACAGAAATACGGCGCAGGGCACAGACCCTCGCCTGGTAGTTCCCGGCCCGGCACTTCGCCTGGCCTGCACTGGACCGCTAGGAGGCCCGGCTGACAGTCGCTTCAGCCAGCCGCCGAAGGGCAGTCTTGGGCAATTCGACCAGGGGAAGTGCCTCCAGGGCCTCGAAGGCCGCGGCGCCGAATTCACTGATGAGGACCTCGGTGGCCGCCAGCGCCCCGGACTCCTCGATAATCCGCCGGAGCTCGTCGACGTCTTCCTCCGAGAGGTCCGGGCTTCCGAGCCTGGAGTCGATGAAGGCCGCCTCTTCAGCCGTTGCCTGGTCCATGGCCAGGGCGACCAGCACAGTGCGTTTCCCTTCCCGCAGGTCGTCGCCGGCCGGCTTGCCGGTTGTCAGCGGATCGCCGAAGACACCGAGCACGTCGTCCCGGAGCTGGAACGCTTCCCCCAGGGGCAGCGCAAACGCCGAGTATCCGCGGAGCAGGTCATCCGAGGCCCCAGCGAGTGCGCCTCCCAGCGCCAGCGGATGTTCTGTGGAGTACTTGGCGGACTTGAAGCGGATGATGGACTGGGCCCGCGAGACAGCGCCTGCGCGGTCCCTGGCGGGCCCGGCAACCTCTTCCAGGATGTCCAGGTACTGGCCCGCCATCACTTCGGCCCGCATGAGGTTGAAGATCAGCCTTGCCCTGCTGCCCGCTGCGGCCCGCTCGCCGATGTCCGTGAAGGCTTCCTCGCTGAAGGAGAGGCACAGGTCTCCCGCCAGAATGGCAGCTGCCTGGCCGAAGCGTTCGCTGTCCAGCGCCCAGCCCTGTGAGCCGTGCAGGTCGCTGAACCGCCGGTGGACACTCGGTCCGCCCCGCCTGGTGTCAGACCGGTCGATGATGTCGTCGTGGATCAGCGCGGCGGCCTGGAACAACTCAAGGGCTGCGCCTGCCGTCACTACCTGCTGGGCCGCAGGTTCTCCACCGGCACCCCGCCAGCCCCAGTAGCACATCAGCGCGCGCAGGCGCTTGCCGCCGGTGACAAGGTTGGAGATTGACCCCATGATCGGATCAATGTCCGGCGAAATGGCGGACATGACTGATTGGCGCGAGGCCAGGAACCCCGTCAGTTCGCCGGCCACCGCCGCCACGAAGTCGGCCTGTTCATGCCTGAGCTGCTCGGCCGCCGTCACTTGGCTGACTCAGCTGGCACGTTGGCGCCGATGGTAAAGGTGGAAACTCCGGCTGCTTCAACGACCGAGACATTGACGGTCTCGCTGTCCCCCCGGAGAAAGTCCCTGGAAGCCACGGCCCCCACGGCTTCGCCGGGCACGGCCTTGAAGCCCTGGCCTTCCAGTGCCTTGACGTAGAAATCGAGGACTGCGGCGGTGGGGGCCGCCACCGTGCCCACCAGGGCGGCAGTGGCGGGGGCCGACGCTTTGTCGAAACTGCTCGATACCACTGTGGCCCCCGGCATGAGGGGAAGGAGCTGCTGGGGGAAGCCGTCCACCAGTGCCCCTACCGTGGCGGAGGTATTGGGCGAAGCGGAAGGGCTGGGGGAAGCCGTGACGGTGGAGGCGGCAGTTGCCGGCGCCGATGCGGAGGCGGAAGGGTCCGGGCTTGCTGACGGGGTTGGACTGCAGGCTGCAAGTGCCATGGCTGCGCCGGCAGCTAGGACTGCAGCGCCCGCTGGCTTGAGGTTTCCAAAGACCGTCACAGGGACTTTCCTCCTGGTGTTGATGCCGGATTCAGCCTCCAGTTTAGTCAGTACAAAAGAGCTAGGATTGCAGCCGTGGGGCCCGAAGGTATGAACCAGCCACCCGGAGCGGTGCTTCCGGGACAGCGGCGCAAGTGCATCATGCACGTGGACATGGATGCCTTCTACGTCTCTGTCGAGCTGCGGACGCGCCCTGAGCTCCGCGGCAGGCCTGTCATTGTTGGCTTCCCCGCGGACCGCTCCGTGGTCCTCTCTGCCTCCTACGAAGCCCGTGCATTCGGCGTGAAATCTGCCATGCCGATGGCCGTGGCGTCCAGGATGTGCCCGCAGGCGGTCATCATCGAACCGCGCCACAAGCTGTACTACGAGGTGTCCGCCCAGCTGATGGCCATTTTTGGGTCCGTCACCGAACTCGTGGAACCACTCAGCGTCGACGAAGCGTTCCTCGACGTCACGGGCGCCATACGCCGCCTGGGGGCGCCGCGGGGCATCGGGGAAATGATCCGGCGCAGGGTAGCTTCGGAACTGGGCATCACTGCGTCCGTAGGGATCGCGGAATCCAAGTTCGTGGCGAAGATCGCGTCAACCCGCTGCAAGCCGGACGGACTGCTCCTGATCGGCCCGGACGAAACGGTGCCTTACCTCCACAGCCTGCCGGTTGGTGCGCTGTGGGGCGTGGGTGCCAAGACCGCGGATGTCCTGGCAAAGATGGGCATCAGGACGGTTGCGGACGTGGCGGCAACGCCGGTGTCCACCCTCAAGAGGATGCTGGGTGCTACGGGGGAGCATGTCCACCAGCTGTCGTGGGGCATTGACCACCGTGCGGTGACTCCAATCCGGCTTGAGAAGAGCATCGGTGCGGAAGAGACCTTTGCCGTCGACACGGGTGACGACGCACTGCTCCACCGTGAACTCCTGCGGCTCTCCCACCGGACGGCCTCACGCCTGCGGAGTTCCGGGATGGTGGCCCGGACCATTGCCCTGAAGTTGCGCTTCGCCGATTTCTCCACCATCACCCGCAGCCGGACGGTCCACACGCCGGTGGACAGTGCCCAGCTGATCTATGCCGTGGCGCTCCAGCTGCTGGAATCGGTGGGGGACAGGACCATGACGGTGCGGCTCGTGGGCGTCAGGGCCGAACAACTTGAAGAAGCGGCCCGCACCTCGCTGCAGCTGAGCATCGACCGTCGGGACGAGAACTGGCGTGCGGCCGAACAGGTCCTCGACGAAGTGGCGCGCAAGTTCGGCAGCAAATCCGTCCTTCCGGCCCGCCTGATGGAGCCAGGAGCCGGCCCTGGATAACACGCCGGTTGCGGCGGCCGGGAGGTCCCGGATAAGTCATTGCCGTCTTTCAGAACAGCCCTCAACAAACTATCCTTAGATGTACATAGTTTTTGAGTGACTGGACTTACTGCCGGACCCTCTTGGACATGCTCCCGCTCCTGCGACGGCGTGCCTGGTTACCGACTCTTGCCATTGTGGGCAGGGCGGGAACCTCTTAGGCACAACAGCCGTTAACGGTGCAGAAGTAGTGGCTGGGATCAGCCCGGACGTTGGCCTACAAAAGGAGGTCGTGATGCCGCTGTCGGAGCACGAACAGAAGCTGCTTGAGCAGCTGGAGAAGCAGCTTCACGAGGACGACCCGAAGTTCGCAAATTCCATGGGGTCAGACCCAGGGCGTTCATGGTCCACGAGGCATGTGGTGATTGGCGTCCTCTGCGCCTTGGCTGGCGTCTTCCTGTTGCTCGTGGGCGTCACTCTCCAAAATATCTTCGTCGGAGTACTGGGCTTCATAGTCATGGGCGGCGGCGTCTACTTCGCCACCATGCGCAGCAGTGCGGGAGCGAAGCCGGGATCCAAGGCCGCCGGCCGAAAGCCCGGCAAGCCGAAGAACTCCTTCATGAGCAGCCTCGAGGAGCGCTGGGACGAAAGGCGCAGGGGAGAACCCTAAACCTCCAGGTGCTGCCCGCGACGGCAACTCCACTTCCCTCCCCCTAGGGGGATAAACGCGAAGAGACCCGCCTTTGGGCGGGTCTCTTGGCGTTTAAGCCGGCAGTGGCCGATATGTTCCTCCTTCGCCCGGACCCGGCCGGAAGGCCACTGGATAGGGTCCCTTGTCCGTGCCCTCCTTCCTGGCCGGGAACCGCCCGGTGACACATATCCCTCCACTTTCCGCCACCGGGGCGAAATCCGCGCCAATTCAGCCTGCTTTTCCCAGAAAGTGGAGGCCAGGAAGCCCTGTTTGCGTTGACTGTGGGGGAAAGTGGAGTAATGTGGAGGGCATAAGAGGGTAGTTGCAACATAGGGGATGTGCAGTTCCTGACATCGGACAGGCGGTGGGCCAGTGTTTCTTGGCACTCACTCGCCGCGTCTGGATGAAAAGGGACGGATTATCCTCCCCGCCAAGTTCCGCGAGGAACTTGCCAGCGGGCTGGTGCTCACAAGGGGCCAGGAACGTTGCATCTACGTCTTCAGCGAGAAGGAATTTGCGCGGGTCCACGAGCAAATGCGGGAGGCGCCAATCTCCTCGAAACAGGCGCGGGACTACATCCGCGTCTTTCTCTCTGGAGCCTCGGACGAGGTACCTGACAAGCAGGGGCGCGTAACCATTCCACCGGCGCTCCGGGAGTACGCAGGCCTCGGCAGGGAGCTTGCCGTGATCGGCGCCGGTTCCCGCGCCGAGATTTGGGACGCCCAGGCCTGGACTGAATACCTCGCGGAGAAGGAGACGGCCTTCTCTGAAACTGATGACCCCATTCCGGGCATTCTCTGACCGGGGGCAGCAGGCAGTTTCTTGGATGAGATCTCCAGCCGCCCATCGGCTGGCCATCCTGGCTCACTTCCCCGGAGCCAGGCTGGCGGAAGATAGGCGCGGATGGGGATCTGATCCCAGAAGCACCAAAGGCAACACCCTACGGCGAGAAAGGACGAGGCATGAACGAACACCCGAAGCCCACGTCCGAACGCCATGTGCCGGTCCTTCGGGACCGGTGCATCAATTTGTTGGCACCTGGATTCGAGGCCGCCAGGCTGCGCGGAGAAACCCCGGTGGCCGTTGACGCGACCCTGGGCATGGGCGGCCACTCCGAGGCCATGCTTCAGCGTTTTCCCGACGTACACCTCATCGGCATCGACCGTGATGAAGAAGCCCTGGCCCTCGCCGGCGAGCGGCTGGCCCCGTTCGCCGCACGCACGGACCTGGTGCACGCCGTCTATGACGAGATCCGGGACGTCCTGGCTGACCTCGGCGTTTCCGAGGTCCACGGGATCCTGATGGACCTCGGCGTCTCCTCGCTCCAGCTCGATGAACGCGAACGCGGCTTCGCCTACTCCTTCGACGCCCCGCTGGACATGCGGATGGACACCAGCCGCGGCCAGACGGCGGCGGATGTTGTGAACAACTACTCCGAAGAGGAACTCGTCAGGATCATCCGCAAGTGGGGCGAGGAAAAGTTCGCGGGCCGAATCGCGAACAGGATCGTTGCAGCGCGGGCCACCAAGCCCTTCGCAACAACCGGAGAACTTGTGGAACAGATCCGCTCGGTGGTGCCGGCATCCGCAGCGAAATCCGGCGGCCACCCTGCCAAGCGGACGTTCCAGGCTCTCCGGATCGAGGTCAACGAAGAACTCGACGTCCTGGAGCGTGCTGTTCCTGCTGCGGTCGACTCCCTGGCGATGGGCGGGCGGATTGTCGTCATGTCCTACCACTCCCTGGAGGACAAAATCGTCAAGAGCGTCCTGCAGGCACGTTCCAAATCCTCGGCTCCGCTCGGATTCCCGGTGGAGCTGGAAGAACACAAGGCCGAACTGAAAACCCTCACCAAGGGCACCGAGGTGCCCACCGCCGTCGAAATCGCCGAAAACCCGCGTGCTGCCTCTGCAAGACTGCGCGCGGCGGAACGAATCAGAGCCAGGAGAGCTGCATGAGCACCGCTGCCGTCAAGAACTTTCCCGCCGTTTCAGGCAGCTCGGCGGCCGGCAGGAATCTTCCCGCCCGCACTTCCGGTGACGGACGGAGGGCCCGCACTCCGCTGTCGGTGGTGCGCACCGTGCCCCGGAAGCGCCGGGCACCCTTCGTGGTGCTGTGCTTCGCCATGCTTGCCCTGGCACTGATTGCCGTGCTGGTGCTGAACATCTCGGTGTCCACCGCCCAATACCAGCTGGTGGAGCTTCGGGCCAAGCAGAGTACCTTGACCAAGCAGAACCAGGACCTCACCCAGCAGGTACAGAATTTCGAGGCACCCCAGAACCTGGCTGCGAAGGCCACGGAACTGGGAATGGTTGCCTCCACTGTCAAAGGCCAGATCGATCTGTCCACCCTGTCAGTCACCGGGAAGGCAACGCCCGCAGTCAAGGGCGGTGCTGCAGGGGCGGTGATCCCCGCGCCCGCCGTTGCCGGGCAGCTGATCGTCGTGCCGCCGGCAAGCAAGGGGGAACCGCTGGAAGGCCGCAAGCCGGCAGAAGCGGCTGCTCCCGCAGCCCAGGGAGCTGAAGCAGCGGATGCTGCTGCTGCGTCCCGAGCAGCAACACCGGGTGCTGCGGCCCCGGCAGCCGGTGATCCCGCTGCCGCTGCGGCTGCCGCGGCTGCTGCAGCAGCACCGGCCGCGGCCGCCGTTGAACTCCACGGGGGATCCGTCCCCGCGCCGGAACAAAAGGTGCCCGGACAGTAATACGGCAGGTCTGGCAGGCAGCAGGGTCGAACAGCAAGGGATTTAACGGTGGCGCAGAGGACCGGCAAGGCAAACAACAGCAGGGTTCCCAACGCCACCAAGCGCCTGCGCCTGGGCCTGGGCATCATGCTGACGCTCCTGCTGGTGGTGGGCGGCAAACTCTTCCTGGTCCAGGGGCTCGACGTGGGGGGAATGGCCGAGGCCGCGCTGAACAGCCGGATGAAGCAAACCGTCCTCCCGGCAGAACGCGGAAGCATCCTGGACTCCAGGGGTACCGTGCTCGCCAACAGCGTGATCCGCTACAACGTGGTGGTGGACCAGCGGGTCAATACCAAAACGGAGACATTCAAGCGCCTGGACGACGCCAAAGAGAAGCTGGTGGACGTCAGCCGGGAGCAGGGGCTGACGGAACTTGCGGCTGCCCTCGGCATGGAAAAGGATGCGATCCGCGAGGCAGTCACCGGGCAGCAGCCCTATTACATTGTGGCCAAGGACGTGAAGCCGGACGTTGAGGACCGCATCTCGCAGCTCCAGATTCCCGGCATTGTGACCGAGGGCGTCAGCAAGCGTGTCTACCCGAATGGATCCGTTGCCGGCGGCATCATTGGTTTCCTCCAGGACGGCACCACCGGCCAGGCGGGGATCGAGCAGACCCAGGACGGCCTCCTGAAAGGTGCTGACGGCAAGAGGCTCTTCGAGATCGGTGCGGACGGCCTGCGCATCCCCGTCGGCGTGGATGAACTGACTCCGCCGGAGGACGGCAAGGATGTCAAGCTCACGATCAACTCGGACCTTCAGTACTTCGCGCAGCAGGCCATCCAAAGCCAGACGGAGAAACTGAATGCCGAGTGGGGCTCCATCATTGTGATGGATGCCAAGACCGGTGACCTGGTGGCCATGGCGGACACCAATGCGCCGGACCCGAACGACCCCGGCAGGGTGGCCGCGAAGGACCGCGGTGTCCGCTCCGTCACCGCCGCCTACGAACCCGGCTCGGTGCAGAAGATGATGACCGTGGCCGCGCTGATCGAAGAAGGCAAGGCGGGCCCGCTCGATGAATTCACCCTGGACCCGACCTATACGGTGAACGGCCAAACCTTCAGCGACTCCTTTGCCCACGGCACGGAGGACCGGACGCTCGCCGGCATCCTGGGCTACTCGATGAACACCGGAACCGTCATGGCCGGGCAGCGGCTGAGCAAGGAACAGCGCTACGACTGGCTGAAGAAGTTCGGCATCGGCGAAGCTCCGGACATTGGCCTGCCTGCCACGGCGTCCGGGATACTTACACCCTGGCAGCAGTGGGACGGCCGGCAGGAATTCACGGTCCTCTTCGGCCAGGGGGTCTCCCAGTCCACCCTGCAGACCGTGCGGGCGTTCCAGTCCATCGCCAACAACGGCGTGATGCTGCAGCCGCGCCTTATCGACTCTTATGTTGCCGCGGATGGTACCGAGGAAAAGGTTGCGCCCGCGGAACCACGCCAGATCGTGTCGGAAAGCACCGCCCAGCAGGTGCAGGACATCCTGGAGAGTGCGGTTACCGAGGGCCAGATCAAGGACGCAGGCATCGACGGGTACCGGGTGGGGGCAAAAACCGGCACGTCCGAGTCCCCGTGCGACGACGGCAAGTCCGGCTTCTGCGGCTACACGGCCTCGATCGTGGGCATGGCCCCCATGGATGATCCGCGGTTTATTGTTGAGGTGGTACTCCAGCGGCCCAAGGGCAGCATTTACGGGATTACCAACGGGCCGGTCTTCCGGTCGGTCATGAGCCAGGCACTGCGGACCTACAACGTCCAGCCGTCCACGGGTGAACCGGCCAGGCTGCCCCAGTTCGCCAAGTAATACCCCGGCAGCAGCCGCAGCAGCCCCCGGCTGCCCCGGCTGATCCACGCCGGGCACGGTCCACTAGCACCATCGGAGATCCCTTGTCAGAGTTCAACGCGTCCGGTCAACGCCCAGCCCCGCAGGAAGCGGCTCCCCAGGGAGCTGCCCCGCACGGAACGGGCGGCCAGGCACGCTTCCGCCCCTCGGCTGTGGAGGCGGTCCGGCTGGAAAGCATTGGTGACGCGGTCGGCGTCGTCATTCCGGGAGCCTCGGCGGATGTGGCGGTGACCGGCATCTCCCTGAACTCCCGCACAGTGGAACCTGGTGACCTGTACGTGGCCCTGCCCGGTGCCGTCCGGCACGGCGCAGACTTCGCCGCCCAGGCCATTGAAGCGGGAGCCGCGGCTGTCCTGACGGACGACGCCGGTGCGCGCCTCCTGGCCCTGTCCTCCGACACGTCGGTACCTGTGCTGGTGGTTGATGCCCCGCGGAACGTAGTGGGCCCGCTGTCCGCGATGATCTACCGCAGCGGACAGGACACTGCCCCGCAGTTGTTCGGTGTGACGGGCACCAACGGCAAGACCACCACCACGTATTTCATCACCTCGCTGCTGCGCTCCCTTGGCAAAAGGACCGGGCTGATCGGGACCATAGAGATCCTGGCAGGCGGGGACCCCATTCCCAGCCTGCTCACCACGCCGGAATCCCCGGAGGTCCACGGGCTCCTGGCGCTCATGCGTGAAAAAGAACTCGACGCCGCCGCCATGGAGGTCTCCTCCCACGCCATCTCCTACCAGCGGGTGGACGGAGTGCTGTTCGACGTAGCCGGCTTCACCAACCTCACCCAGGACCACCTGGACCTGCACCACACCATGGACGACTACTTCGCCACCAAGGCAGAGCTTTTCACGCCTGCCCGTGCGCGGAAGGCCGTGGTGACGGTCGACGACGAATGGGGCCGCCGCCTTGCCGGCAGCGCCGGGGTGCCGGTCACCACCCTCAGCACCTCAAGGGCGAACCCCGCGGACTGGACCGTGACGGAAACCGTGCCCCGCGGGCTGGGCACCGAGTTCACGCTCAGCGGGCCCGGCGGCACCGTCCTTGCGGTCCACACGGGTCTTCCCGGCAGCTTCAACGTAGCGAACGCAGCCCTGGCCGTGGTGATGGTGCTCGCCGGCGGCGTGGACGCCGCAACGCTGCAGGCTGCACTCGACGCAGGCGACCCCTTTACGGTGGCCGTGCCGGGACGGATGCAGCTGGTCTGCGAGCAGCCCGCCGCCGTCGTGGATTTCGCCCACAACACCGACGCGCTGGCCCGGGCCCTGGAAGCTGTCCGGTCACCGGAACCGGACTCCCGCCTGATCGTTGTGTTCGGTGCGACGGGCCAGCGTGACCAGGGCAAACGGCCGGCCATGGGCGCCATCGCTGCGCGGCTGGCGGATACCGTGATCATCACCGACGACGACCCCCACGACGAGGACGCGGCCGCCATCCGCGCCGATGTCCTTGCAGGGGCACGGGAGGCCCAGGAGCGGGAAAAGCTGCCCTGTACCGTGCTTGAGGTCTTCCCCCGCGACGCGGCCATCCAGCGCGCCGTGGAACTCGCGCGGCCGCACGACACCATCCTGGTGGCAGGCCGCGGCCACGAGGTGTGGCAGGAAGTGAAGGGCGTCAACCTTGCGCTCGACGACAGGGTGGAGCTGCGCAGCGCCTTGACAGCCAGGGGATTCAACGTTCTCCAAGACGACCGGATAGAGTCCTAGACCGAGATGATTGCATTTACTGCGGCGGAAATCGCCGATATCACCAAGGGGCGCCTGGACGCCGATCCTGGAATCACGCCTCTTTCGGTGGTCACGGATTCCCGCGAGGCCGCACCCGGGTCGCTCTACGTAGCGAAACCGGGGGAGTACGCTGACGGCCACGACTTCATAGCGGCCGCTTTCGCCGCCGGCGCCACCCTCGCGCTCGTGGAACGCCCCGTAGCCGGCCCCGACGGTGCTGCCTACCCTTCCATCGTTGTCCCTGATGCCGTGCTCGCCATGGGCGCACTCGCTGCGGAGGCCGTCCGCAGGATCCGCGCCGCACGGGCTGCGGCAAACGGGGAACTGACGGTCATCGGCATCACCGGCTCGGCTGGGAAGACCACCACCAAGGACCTGATCGCGGGCATCCTCTCGCTGCACGGCAACACCGTGGCGCCGAGGGGTTCCTACAACGGCGAGATCGGAGTGCCCCTCACGGTGTTCACCGCCGGAACGGACACCCGGTACCTGGTCATCGAGATGGGCGCCACAGGCGTTGGCCACATCAGCTACCTCGCAGACATGGTCAAGCCGGACATCGGCGTGGTACTTGGGGTTGGAACCGCACACGCCGGTGAATTCGGGGGAGTGGACAACATCGCCCTGGCCAAGGGCGAACTGGTGGAAGCCCTTGCAGCCTCCGGAACCGCCGTCATCAACCTCGACGACGACCGGGTGTCGGCCATGCGCGCACGCACCTCAGCGTCCGTCGTCGGATTCTCCGCCGAAGGGCGGACCGACGCCGCAGTGCAGGCACTCAATGCTGACACCAACACTGACGGCAACCCGGAATTCGACCTCCTCCTCCCCGGCGAGGACACGCCGCACCATGTCAAAAGCCGGCTGATCGGCGCCCACCACACCGGCAACCTGCTGGCGGCGGCAGCGGCCGCCCGGGCTGCGGGAATCGCCGGCGCAGACATTGCCGCGGCCCTCAGCAGCCAGGCGGCTGCCAGCCGGTGGCGCATGGAGCGCACCGAACGGGCTGACGGCGTGACCATCATCAACGACGCCTACAACGCCAACCCCGAATCCATGCGGGCCGCGCTGCGCACCCTCGCCGACCTGGGGCAGGGCAGGCGCACCTGGGCAGTCTTGGGCGCCATGCTGGAGCTCGGCGAGGATTCCATCCGCGAGCACACAGCCGTGGGCACCCAGGTGGTGCGGCTCAATATTTCCCGGCTGGTGGTGGTGGGCAGGGAAGCCCGCGCGCTCTACGTATCCGCAGTCCAGGAGGGCTCCTGGGGGGACGAATGCGTCTTCGCCGAGACCGCCGAGGAAGCCTACGAACTGCTCAACGCCGAACTCGAACCCGGCGACCTGGTGCTCTTCAAATCGTCCAACAGTGTTGGACTTCGCCACTTGGGCGATCGGATAGCATTACCCGGACAAACCCCGCAACCCGCCGATGGAAGGAGCACTCTGCTGTGATTGCACTTTTGATCGGCGCCGGGCTGGCCCTGTTGTTCGCGCTGGTGGGCACGCCGCTCTTCATCCGGCTCCTCGTGCGCCGGGGCTACGGGCAGTTCATCCGCGACGACGGGCCCACGTCCCACCACACCAAACGCGGAACGCCCACCATGGGCGGGACCGTGGTGGTGGCTGCCGTCCTGCTGAGCTACGGCCTGACCCACCTCATCATGCTGATGGTGAACCCGGCCTCCCCGGGCCCCTCCGCGTCCGCCCTCATCCTGCTCTTCCTGATGGTGGGCATGGGGCTTGTGGGTTTCCTGGACGACTTCATCAAGATTTCGCGGCAGCGCAGCCTGGGGCTCGACGCCAAGGCCAAGCTGATCCTGCAGGCCGCCGTCGGCATCATCTTCGCCGTCCTGGCCCTGAACTTCCCCGACGAGGACGGCCTCACGCCGGCCTCCACCAAGATTTCCCTGGTGCGCGACCTGCCGTGGCTGGACCTTGCCTTCGGCGGGACTGTGCTGGGGGCGATCCTCTTCGTTGTCTGGTCCAACCTGATCGTTACCGCTGCAACCAACGGCGTGAACCTCACCGACGGCCTCGACGGGCTGGCTGCAGGGGCCTCGGTCATGGTGTTCGGCGCCTACACGCTCATGGGCATCTGGCAGAGCAACCAGGCCTGCGGCTCGCCCCGGGAAGCGGGCAGCGGCTGCTACTCGGTCCGGGACCCCCTGGACCTCGCCCTGCTGGCAGCGATCATGAGCGCGGCCCTGGTGGGCTTCCTCTGGTGGAACACCTCGCCGGCCAAGATCTTCATGGGCGACACCGGCTCGCTGGCCATCGGCGGCGCCATCGCGGGATTCGCCATCCTGTCCAGGACCGAGCTGCTGCTGGGCATCATCGGCGGGCTGTTCGTCCTGATCACGCTGTCCGTCATCATCCAGGTGGGCTACTTCAAGGCCACCGGAGGCAAACGCGTTTTCAAAATGGCGCCTTTGCAGCACCACTTCGAACTGCAGGGGTGGGCCGAGGTGACCGTGGTGGTCCGGTTCTGGATCCTCGGCGGACTGTTCGTCGCCGTGGGCCTGGGAATCTTCTACGCTGAATGGGTCGTGCTGCTGTGACCGTTTCCCCACGCCTCCAAACCCTCGTGAGCTGGGACTCCGACTGGTCCGGACTCCGGGTGGTCGTTACCGGCATTGGGGTCTCCGGGTTCGCCGCAGCGGACACGCTGATTGAACTCGGCGCCCGTGTGGTGGTGGTGGATGCCGCCACCAGCGACAAGGCGAAAGCCCATGCCGACACCCTGAAAATTGTTGGCGCTGCGGATGTCCTCCTCGGAGAGGACGCAGTCACCCGTATCCCCAGGATCGACGGCGGGCTGCCGGAGCTGATTGTCACGTCCCCTGGCTGGCGTCCGGACCAGGCCCTGCTGGCCGCAGCCGCACGGGCCCACATCCCGGTATGGGGAGACGTTGAACTGGCTTGGCGCGTGCGCGTGCGGGAAGGCCGCAAGACCGCGGACTGGCTTGCCATTACGGGAACCAACGGAAAGACCACCACGGTAGGGCTCACCGAATCAATGCTGCGCGCGGGCGGGCTGAAAGCCATTGCCGTGGGCAACGTTGGCACGCCCATCCTGGATGCGCTCCGGGATCCGGTGGAATACGACGTCCTGGCTGTGGAGCTTTCGAGTTTCCAGCTGCACTGGTCCGAGTCGATCTCGCCGGTAGCCAGCGTCTGCCTGAACGTTGCCGAGGACCACGTTGACTGGCACGGATCCTACGATTCGTACCTGGCGGACAAGGCCAAGGTCTACGAACGCACCCAGAAGGCCTGCCTCTACAACGCGGAGCAGATCGAAACAGAGCGCATGGTGGAAAACGCCGACGTGGTGGAAGGATGCCGCGCCGTTGGTTTCACCACCGTCACCCCTGCCGTCAGCATGCTCGGAGTTGTGGAAGGGCTCCTGGTGGACCGGGCGTTCATCGAAGAGCGCCGGGACAGCGCAGCGGAACTCGCCTCAATGACGGACCTTGGTGCACTGGCGCCGCGGCACATGGTGGCCAACGCCCTGGCGGCAGCAGGACTGGTGCGCGCCTACGGCATCGAGCCCAAGGCGGTCCGGCAGGGAATCCAGGACTACGTGCCGGGGGACCACCGCATCCAGCCGGTGGCACGCCACAACGGCGTCCTGTGGATTAATGACTCCAAAGCCACCAACCCGCACGCGGCATCGGCCTCCCTGGCCGCCTTCAGCAACGTCATCTGGATCGCCGGCGGCCTCTCCAAAGGCGTGACCTATGACGACCTGGTGCGGGAACACGCCCCCCGGCTCAAGGCCGTGGTGCTCATCGGAGCTGATTCCTCCGCACTGGCCGACGCCCTCCGGCGACACGCGCCCGATGTCCCCGTGATCGGGACGGCCCCGGGTGAAACTGAACAGGTGCAGACTGCTGCAACAGACGGCACTGAGGCCGGTTCTCCCGACGCCGGGAAAACCGCCATGTCCCGTGCAGTTGCGTCAGCAGCCCAGCTGGCCGCATCCGGCGATACTGTGCTGATGGCTCCGGCAGCTGCTTCCATGGATCAGTTCTCTTCCTACGCTCACCGTGGTGACACTTTCATCGAAGCTGTCCGCGAGCTGGTGGAAGGGCAGGCCCAGACCGGCGAGGAGTAACAATGGTCAGCACGCCCACACGCCCGCCAGCCCGGAAGCAGGCAGGCAAGCCGCGTCCCGGCTCCTCCGCATCACCGCTCCGGCCACCTGCCGCCGCCGGCACCAGGCTGCGCGCCGCCTACCGGAAGTTCTGGTCGGCGCTTGAAGGGACCGGAACGTCCAGGAACGGCTCCACCTACTACCTCATCCTGGGCTCCACCCTGGCACTGACGGCCATCGGCATCATGATGGTCCTCTCCGCCTCGAGCGTGGAATCGATCGCCGCCGGCAAGTCGCCGTACGGGGATGCGCTGAAACAGGGCATGTTCGCCGCCATCGGCATCTTCACCATGTTCGTGCTGTCCCGCATCAACGTGGTCTGGCTCAAGCGGCTTGCCTGGCCCGCCGTCATCGCCGCCGTCGTCCTCCTTGGACTCGTCCAGCTGGTCGGCGCGGAAGTCAACGGCAACAAGAACTGGATCGACCTCGGCGGTATCACCTTCCAGCCGTCCGAAGCATCAAAGCTCGCACTCGCGCTCTGGATGGCCACCGTCCTGGCCCGGAAGGGAAAGCTGCTCAGCCGGTGGCAGCACGTCGCGGTCCCCGCCGTTCCGATGGCCATCATCATCGTTGGCCTGGTCCTGGTGGGAAACGACCTCGGAACCGCCATGATCATCATGATGGTCACGGCTGCCGCACTCTTCTTCGCCGGGGCGCCTCTCTATCTCTTCGGCATTGCCGGCCTGGCCGCAGCCGCAGGGACGGCTGTCATGGCCGTCACCAGCTCCAACCGCATGTGCCGCATCACCTCATGGTGGACCGGGCAGTCCTGTGCCGACGGTATCGACGCCAACTACCAGGCCACGAACGGCCTCTACGGGCTTGCCTCCGGAGGATGGTTCGGGGTGGGGCTGGGACAAAGCCGGCAAAAGTACAGCTGGATCCCCGAAGCCCACAACGACTTCATCTTCGCCATCATCGGCGAGGAACTCGGACTGGTGGGGACCGTCGTCGTCCTGATCCTCTTCGCCATCCTGGGAGCCGCCATCTACCGCGTGGTAGTGGCTCAGGAGGACATGTTCCACCGTGTCCTCGCCGGCACCATCATGGTGTGGCTGCTGGGCCAGGCAACCGTGAACATGTCCGTGGTGACCGGCCTGATGCCCGTCATCGGCGTCCCGCTGCCCTTCATCTCCTACGGCGGCTCGGCGCTGCTGATGTCGCTCTGCGCCATCGGGGTTGTGCTTTCCCTGGCCAGGGAACAGATGGCCCCGGCCATCCGGCCCAAACGGATGCTCAAGTTCAAGGCCAAGCCGGCGCGGAAAAACGCGGACCGGAAGAAAACTGCAAGAAAGCGTACCTAGCCCTCCATGACCACCAATACCCCGTCCATCGTCCTGGCCGGCGGCGGCACTGCCGGACACATCAGCCCGCTGCTCGCCATCGCCGCGGCACTCCGGGAAGCCTCCCCGGAAGCCGCCATCCTCGCCGTCGGCACGCCGTCCGGCATGGAAACCAGGCTGGTTCCCGCCGCAGGGGTGGAACTGGCCACCATCGACCGGGTGCCGTTCCCGCGGCGGCCTTCCGCGGACCTGCTGCGCCTCCCTGCCAGGCTGGCCGGGGCCGTACGCCAGGCCGGAGCAATCCTGGATACAGCAGGCGCTGATGTCCTGGTGGGAGTTGGCGGCTATGTTTGCACGCCCATGTACCTTGCCGCGCGCAAACGCCGGATTCCCATCGTGATCCACGAGGCCAACGCGCGTCCGGGACTCGCGAACAGGGTGGGAGCCCTGATGACCCGCCGCGTCGCCGTGGCGTTCGCCAACACTCCGCTCCGCCACGCCCGGCACGTTGGAATGCCCATGCGCACCGAAATCTCAGGCCTGGACAGGGCAGCCGCGCGCACCGCCGCCCGCGCTGCCCTCGGCCTGGACCCGGTCCAGCCTGCGCTGATCGTCACCGGAGGGTCCTCCGGCGCCCAGAGCATCAACCGCACCATTGCCGCCGCTGTTGAACGGCTGTCGGCGGCAGGCATCCAGACCCTGCACATCACCGGACGCGGCAAGGCTGTCATGGACAGCGACGGCCGGCCGCTTGCCGCAAAGGACTACCGCCAGGTGGAGTACGTGGACGGTATGGAGCTTGCCTACGCCGCCGCGGATGTGCTCCTGGCCCGCTCCGGGGCGGCCACCGTCTGCGAGGTCGCCGCCGTCGGCGTCCCCGCCGTGCTGGTGCCGCTGCCCATAGGCAATGGCGAGCAGGCCCTGAACGCTGCCGGACTGGTGGCCGCGGGCGGTGCGCTGCTGGTGAATGACCGCGATTTCACCCCCGAATGGGTGGACCGGGAACTGATCCCGCTCATCACGGACCAGCCGCGGCTCGCAGCCATGGCCAGCAGTTCCTACCGGCTTGGCATCCGAAACGCCGATCAGCGCATGGCTGACCTCATCCTGGAAGCAGCAGCATCATGAACCACGCCACCATTCCCAGCCTCGAGTCGCTGGGCCGCGTCCACTTTGTGGGAATCGGAGGCGTCGGCATGTCCGCCGTTGCCAGGATCATGGTTGCCCGCGGCGTTCCGGTCAGCGGCTCCGACGCGAAAGACCTGCCGGTGATGGCCGACCTCGCCGCCGCGGGTGCCCGCATCGCGGTGGGATACGTTTCCGCCAACCTGGGAGATGCCCAGACAGTCGTGGCCGGATCCGCCATCCGCACCGACAACCCGGAGCTGGTGGCCGCCAGGGAGACAGGACTGCCCGTGCTGCACCGGTCCGAGGCGCTGGCCGCCACCATGGGCGGCGACACGGTGGTCACGGTGGCTGGCACCCACGGTAAGTCCACCACCACGTCCATGGTGACGGTCCTGCTGCAGGGCGCCGGGCTGGACCCTTCATTCGCCATCGGCGCCAATGTTCCCGCGCTCGGCGTCAACGCAGCGCACGGCAGTTCCGGAATCTTCGTGGCCGAGGCCGACGAATCCGACGGCTCCTTCCTCAACTACCGGCCCAGGATCGCCGTGGTGACCAACGTTGAACCGGACCACCTGGACCACTACGGCACGGCCGAGGCTGTGTACGAGTCCTTTGACCGGTTCACCGCGCTGCTTCCCGCGGACGGCGTGCTGGTTGCCTGCGCGGACGACGCCGGCGCGCTGGCCCTCGCTGAAAGAACACGGACCAGGGGCAACACGCGCGTGGTGCTGTACGGAACCACCGAGGGGGCGGACCTCGTGCTGCACGACGGCGGTCCCGGCGACGTCGCGGTCTCCACGGCTTCCGGACGTTTCCCGCTGGCCCTTCAGGTGCCCGGACGGCACAACGCACTGAACGCCGCGGCCGCGTTCGCCGTCGCGCTTGAACTTGGCGTCGACCCCGCAGCGGCCGCAGCCGCCCTGGCGCACTTCTCCGGCGCCTCCCGGCGCTTCGAGCTCAAAGGCGAGGCCCGCGGAGTCCGCGTGTTCGATGACTACGCCCACCACCCGACCGAAGTCCGGGCCGCCCTCGCCGCTGCCCGTTCGGTCGCCGGCGCACACAAAGTGCACGTCCTCTTCCAGCCCCACCTGTTCTCCCGCACCCGCGAGTTCGCGCAGGAGTTCGCCGAGGCGCTCAACCTCGCCGACACCGCCCTGGTGCTGGATATCTATCCCGCCCGTGAGGATCCCATTCCGGGAGTGACCAGCCAGCTCATTGCCGACCACCTGGACAGCGGGGGACGCCTTGTGAATGCCGGCGACGCCGTCTCCGCACTGACGGCCGCTGCCGCGGACGGGGACATTGTGCTGACAGCCGGCGCCGGCGACGTCACGGCGTACGGGCCGCGGATCGTCGAGGCCCTGCGTGGCTAGCACCCGCCGCCCCACGTACACCTCCACCGGCCGCCCGGCCCGCTCCGGCGGCGCAGGCGGCAGCGATGGAAATACCGGCAACGGTGGAAAGGCCGGACCCGCGGCCGACGACGTCATCTCGGCCTCCCGGAGCGTTCCGGAGCCCGGGCCCGAAGGGGGCGGCAAGGGTACGGATCCGGCAAAACCGAAACGGGCCGGCATTCCAGGCCTGGGCAGGGGCCGGAAGGCGGAACCGTCCGCGGCAGCCGCCGGGAACGTGCTGGTTTTTCCCGAGCCCAAAGGGAAGCGCCGCAAACGGAATATCCTTGCTGTCGCCGGAACGCTCATCGCCCTCGTGGCCGGCCTCCTGGCGGTGGCCACCTTCTCGCCGGTCCTGGCCGTTGACACCATCTCCGTTTCCGGGACGCGCCTGCTGACGCCTGCCCAGGTGGAAACCGCGCTTGAGCCCCTGCGGGGAAAACCGCTGCCGCAAATCAGCGACGACGAGGTGGCGAGGCTGCTGGAGCCCCTGGTCCAGGTTAAGTCGGTCTCCGCGGAAGCCCGGCCGCCCTCAGGGCTGGCCGTGGCAGTGCGGGAACGGGTGCCGGTGGCACTGGTCAAGCAGGGGGAGCAGTACCAGCTCGTGGACGTCGAAGGAGTCCAGCTGGCGGCCACCGCCGATCCCGCGTCCGTCTCCCTGCCCGTCATCGACGGCGGTGCGGGAGCCATCGGGCAGGATCTCTTCCGCGCGACGGCCGCTGTCCTGGGCGCCCTGCCCGCCGACGTCCTCGCCAGGCTTTCCAACGCCTCCGCCCAGTCGGTGGACGCGGTGGAACTCAAGCTCGTGGACGGCCAGACCATCATCTGGGGCAACGCGGGGGAGAAGGAGCTCAAGGCCAAAGTCCTGGCGGCGCTCCTGAAGGTTCCCGCCGATCCCAAGAACCCCGTCAAGGTTTACGACGTCAGCGTGCCCCGGCACCCGGTGACGCGCTGACGGTTTATTTCCGGTATTAATCCGACACGCGGAGCCGGTTATTGAATGTGGCCAGCAGAGGAAATACCGTCACAGACATGAGTTACTTGACATAACTATAACCTTCAACTCGAAGGTTAAGGTTACTGGCTTCAAGCTCTCCATCAGTTTTCGCAATAAGACACGAACAAGGGACACGTAACGTGGCAGCTCCGCAGAATTACTTGGCCGTCATCAAAGTCGTCGGCATCGGCGGCGGTGGCGTGAACGCAGTCAACCGCATGATCGAGGTCGGCCTCCGAGGTGTTGAATTCATCGCCATCAATACCGACGCCCAGGCCCTGCTCATGAGCGACGCGGACGTGAAGCTCGACGTCGGACGCGAGCTGACCCGCGGGCTCGGCGCAGGCGCCAACCCGGAGGTGGGCAAGCAGGCCGCCGAGGACCACGCCGACGAGATCGAGGAAGTGCTCCGCGGCGCGGACATGGTCTTCGTCACGGCCGGCGAAGGCGGTGGCACCGGCACCGGCGGCGCTCCCGTCGTCGCCCGCATTGCCCGTTCGCTGGGTGCACTGACCATCGGCGTGGTCACCCGTCCCTTCACGTTCGAGGGCCGCCGCCGCGCCGGGTCCGCAGAGGCCGGCATCGACGCCCTCCGGGACGAGGTGGACACCCTCATCGTCATCCCCAACGACCGGCTCCTGTCCATCAGCGACCGCAACGTGTCGGTCCTGGACGCCTTCCGCTCAGCAGACCAGGTGCTCCTCTCGGGCGTCCAGGGCATCACGGACCTCATCACCACCCCGGGCCTGATCAACCTTGACTTCGCCGATGTGAAGTCCGTCATGCAGGGTGCAGGCTCCGCGCTGATGGGCATCGGCTCTGCCCGTGGTGAAGACCGCGCCGTCAAGGCAGCCGAGCTGGCCATCGCATCGCCGCTGCTGGAAGCGTCCATCGACGGCGCCCATGGCGTCCTGCTGTCCATCCAGGGCGGTTCTGACCTTGGCCTCTTTGAGATCAATGAAGCCGCGCGCCTGGTCCAGGAAGTCGCCCACCCTGAGGCGAACATCATCTTCGGTGCCGTGATCGACGACGCCCTCGGTGACGAGGCCCGCGTAACGGTCATTGCTGCCGGCTTCGACGACGTCAAGGCCACCTCGCCGTCCATGGACCAGTCGCAGCCCCAGGTTGCTCCCCAGCGGCCCGCAGCTCCGGCAGCGGCCCCAGCGCCGTCGCAGGCTCCCTCCGCCGGAAACCACCAGGTGCACGTCCAGCCGGTCCACGCAGGTGTCGGGGCAGCAGGCCTCAGCAACTGGGGGCAGCAGCGCCCGTCGGCCGTCCCGGCCGATTCCGGCTTCGACGTTGACCTTCCCTCCGTCGTGGAACCGGACCTCACCGGCAGCCGCTCGGATGACCTGGATGTCCCCGACTTCCTGAAATAGGCTCCGGCTTGTTCCATTGGCGGGCCGAGATCCTTCCCGGGGTCTCGGCCGCTTTTACTGACAGCGGTGCGGGGAATCTCGCCCTGCACGTGGGCGACGACGCCGGCGCCGTGCAGCGGCGGCGCGAACAGCTCGAAGCCGCGGCGGGAATCGAACCCCGCAGCCTGCGGTTCATGAACCAGGTGCACGGCACCACGGTGGCCGTGATGGACCGGGGCAGCGGGACGCCGGAAGCAGATGCGATGGTTTCGCGTTCCCAGCCGCTGGCTGTCATGGTGGCTGACTGCATCCCGCTCCTGCTGGCGGGAACGTCCGCTGACGGCCACGTCCTGGCCGCCGTCCACGCCGGGCGGCCCGGCGTGGCCAACGGGGTCATCCCGTCCGCCGTGGACACCATGAGATCGCTCGGCGCGGCGGACATCCGCGCCTGGCTCGGTCCGTCCATTTGCGGCAGGTGCTACGAGGTGCCGCCTGCGCTGCGGGACGAGGTGGCCGCGGCGGTGCCCGCCACCTGGTCCACCACCTCCTGGGGAACCCCGGCGCTGGATCTTCCGGCCGGCGCCCGCAGCCAGCTGGAAAACGCCGGGGTCGGCGTTGAATACGCCGGTCCCTGCACCTTGGAAACGGCTTCCCTCTACTCCTACCGCCGCGACTCCGGCACGGGCCGTTTCGCCGGCCTTGTCTGGTGCCATGACTGACCCCGCACTGAACGACGGCAGTGCAGGCGCAGGCGATCCGCGCACCGCCGAGCTTGCCGGGCGGCTCGAGGCAGTCCGGCGCCGGATCGGCGTGGCCGCGGCTGCGGCCGGCAGGGAAGACAGGCTGCCGACCCTGATCGTGGTCACCAAGTTCCATCCGGTGGAGGACATCCGGCGCCTCGCGGCCCTGGGAGTGACCGACGTCGGGGAAAACAGGGACCAGGAGGCTGCGGGGAAAGCGGAAATCCTGGCCGAGTGCGGGCTGACCTGGCACTTCGTGGGCCAGTTGCAGACGAAGAAAGCCAAATCGGTGGTCCGCTACGCGTCCGCCGTGCACTCGGTGGACCGGCCCCAACTCGTGGATGCCCTGGCGAAGGCGGCGCACAACGAGCGCGCCGCGGCGGGGCGTGCGCCACTGGACTGCTTCATCCAGGTCAACCTTGAAGACCATGCCGACGCCGGTGCGCACCGGGGAGGTGCCGCGCCCGGTGACGTGTTGCTCCTGGCGGACAGGATTGCCGAAGCCGAAGGCCTGCGGCTGGCGGGCGTGATGGCAGTGGCGCCCTTGGGCGCCCCACCCGAGCCCGCCTTCGAAAAGCTGGCCGGAGTCTCAGCGCGGCTCGTGGCGCAGCACCCAGGCGCTGCCGCCATTTCCGCCGGCATGAGCCAGGACCTTGAGGCAGCCATCGCGTTCGGGGCGACACACCTGCGAATCGGTTCCGATATTCTCGGATCGCGTCCCGTCGTGGGGTAGCGTCGGAGCTATTGCAAGTGATGGGCGGGGGACTTCAATGCTGTCAAGTCATTGGGCGGCCCGCTTACGGGACACGATTAGGAGTCGACCATGGCCGGCGCTCTGCGCAAGACAATGATCTATCTTGGGCTCGCCGACGGCGATGAGCATTACGAGTCCGAGCAACAGACAACACGTAAGGATGAGGACGAAACTATGGAAGCTGACCGCGAGGAACGCCGTGCACCTGCACCCGTCCGTGAGGTCAGCCGCGAAACGTCCTACACCCCCGAAGAGGAATACCGCGCCCCAGTGACCCCCATCAAGCGTGCGGCGTCGAGCCGCGAAGAGACCAGCGGGCTCCGCCAGATCACCACCATCCACCCGCGCTCCTACAACGATGCCAAGCTCATCGGTGAGAGCTTCCGGGACGGCATCCCGGTGATCATGAACGTCACGGACATGGGTGAGGCCGACGCCAAGCGCTTGGTGGACTTCTCCGCCGGCCTGGTCTTCGGACTCCGCGGAAGCATCGAGCGGGTGACCAACAAGGTCTTCCTGCTGTCGCCGTCGTACGTTGAGGTCATCGGTGACGACAAGAAAATCAGCGAAACGCAGGCCAGCTTCTTCAACCAAAGCTGACCCTCGGGCAGTACACGGATGCCAGGCAGGGACACCTGTCTGGCATCTGTGTTGAAATAGACGGGACACATCGGCAGGAAGCCGCGGTACACAGATGAACATGGAGATATGAGTTAAGTCATGGGAATTGCTTTCGGACTTGTCTATCTCGCGCTGCTCCTGTTCTTCGTTGCCCTGATCATCCGCCTGGTCTTTGACTGGGTGCAGATGTTCGCCCGGGAATGGCGTCCGCGGGGCGTCGCCCTGGTGGCCGCCCACGCTGTGTACTCCATCACCGATCCGCCACTGAAGGTACTGCGCCGGGTGATCCCGCCCCTGCGGCTTGGCGGCATCTCCCTGGACCTGGGCTTCCTGGTTCTGTTCATCGCCGTCAGCATTGCGATGGGAATCACAAGGGGCCTGGCCTGATTTACCCCGTATAGACCTAGCAGCACAGGGTGGACCCGTCCGGGAACAGCTACTGTGAAGCGAAGAAAACTCACGTTTGACACCGCAGTGTTGAATTAGAGTAACCAGACCAAATTTAGGTACCGTAGTTTTGACGGCCGGAAGGCCTACTGACTAACTAGACCAGTGAGGTGACCAGATGGCTTTGACGCCAGAAGACGTTGTCAACAAGCGCTTTCAGCCGACCAAGTTCCGCGAAGGGTACGACCAGGACGAAGTTGATGACTTCCTGGACGAGATCGTCGTTGAACTCCGCCGCCTGAACCAGGAGAACGACGAACTTCGCAAGAAGCTCGCCGAAGCCGGTTCCAGCGTTCCGGCCAGCTCGGCCGCTGCCCCCGTTGTGGAGAAGGTTCCCGCGCCCGTCAAGGCCGACAAGGATGAGGCACGCGAGAAGGCGGAAGCCGAAGCCAAGGCTGCCGAAGCCAGCAAGAAGAAGGACGTCCAGCCTGCCGCCGCTGCAGCCCCTGCAGCAGCTGCCGCCGTCGCCACGCCTTCCGCCGAGTCCGCAGCCGGCCTCCTGGCCATGGCCCAGCAGATGCACGACCGCCACGTGGCCGACGGCCAGGCCCAGAAGGACAAGATCATCGCCGAGGCGCAGATCGAAGCCAGCAGCCTGGTCAACGATGCACAGGAGAAGTCCCGCAAGATCCTGGGCGCCCTCGAGCAGCAGCGTTCGGTCCTGGAGCGCAAGGTGGAGCAGCTCCGCGGCTTCGAGCGCGACTACCGTTCGCGCCTGAAGGCCTACATCGAAGGCCAGCTGCGCGACCTGGACGCCCGCGGTTCCGTGGCTACGCCGGAAGTCAGCGAAGCCAACTAGTCCGTCAAAGCACGTATTCTGAAAGCCGGTGGCTGAGGATTCCTCGGCCGCCGGCTTTTGGCATTGCCACCTGTTGTACGAATGAAAGCACCATGACTGACGAACTTGCTGCGGATCCCGCACGCCCTGTCCCACCCGCACCGCGCCCGCGCCGGGCCGTGCTGCTCTCCGTCTTCGCCGGGTTCGCCCTCTTTGCCTACGTCCTGGACCAGCTCACCAAGCTCTGGGTTACCTCCAGCATGGTGGAGGGCGAACGGATCCCCGTGTTCCCGCCGCTCCTGCACTGGTACTTCATCCGAAATTCGGGCGCGGCCTTTTCCATCGGGGAAAACGTCACCTGGGTGTTTTCGATCATCATGGCCGCGGTGTCCGTGGCCATTCTCTTCCAGGTCCGCAAGCTCGGCTCGGTCTGGTGGTCCCTGGCGCTGGGCCTGCTCCTGGGTGGAGCGCTCGGCAACCTGACCGACCGGCTGTTCCGCGAACCGTCCTTCGGCATGGGCCATGTGGTGGACTTCATCCAGCTCCCCAATTTTGCCATTTTCAACATCGCGGACTCAGCGGTGGTGTCCGCCGTCGCCATCATCTGCATCCTGACGCTGCGCGGTATTACCCTCGATGGAAGCAGGCTGACCCCTGAACGCAAGGACAAGTCCGGCGATGCCTGAAGCAATGCCTGAACAGATTATCGTTGCCGACGAATACGGGGGAACCCGTGCGGACGCCGGGCTCGCGGCCCTCCTGGGCATCTCGCGGTCCCTTGCCGCGTCCCTCCTTGCGGAGGGGCATGTGGAGAGCAAGGGCAAGCCCCTGGGCAAGTCGGCAAAGCTGGTGGCGGGCGATGTCCTCAAGGTCAGCATGCCGGAGCGGCGTGACCCGCTGGAAGTCGTGGAGGAAGTTGTGGAAGGCCTGAAGATCCTGCTCGACGACGAGGATTTCGTCGTCGTCGACAAGCCGGTCGGTGTTGCCGCGCACCCCTCACCGGGATGGGTGGGGCCCACGGTGGTGGGAGGGCTCGCAGGGGCCGGCTACCGCATCTCCACCTCCGGGTCGCCGGAGCGGGCAGGAATCGTGCACCGGCTGGACGTCGGGACATCCGGCGTGATGGTGGTGGCAAAGTCCGAGCGTGCCTACACGGCCCTGAAGAGGGCCTTTAAGGAGCGGACGGTGGACAAGGTCTACCACGCGGTGGTGCAGGGCTTGCCTGACCCCCTGGCGGGTACCATCGATGCGCCCATCGGCCGGCATCCTGGGCATGACTGGCGCTTCGCTGTGATCGAGGACGGACGCCCGTCCGTCACGCACTACGAAGTGATTGAAGCGTTCGGCAAGGCCAGCCTGGTGGAAGTCCACCTGGAAACGGGCCGCACCCACCAGATCCGCGTCCACTTTTCCGCGCTCCGGCATCCCTGTGCCGGAGATCTCACGTACGGCGCCGACCCGCGGCTGGCCGCCACCCTCGGCCTGACCCGGCAGTGGCTGCACGCCCGCGAACTGGGGTTCGACCACCCGGTGACGGGGGAGCGCGTCCGGGTCACCAGCGACTACCCGCAGGACCTGGCCTATGCCCTGGAAGTCCTCGGGTCCGGGCAGGCCTAGCGCTTTCGCCGCCTGTCCGGCGCATAGAATAGTGCGGTGACTTCCAGCAATGACTCGTTTGTCCATCTCCACAACCACACCGAGTACTCGATGCTGGACGGCGCCGCCAGGCTCGGTGAGCTGTTCGACGAGACCGAGCGGCTGGGGATGCCCGCACTCGCAACCACCGACCACGGCTACCTCTTCGGTGCCTTCGACTTCTGGAAGAAGGCCACCGACAAGGGGATCAAACCGATCATCGGCGTCGAAGCCTATGTGACTCCGGGAACGGCCCGCGGCGACAAGAGCCGCGTGCGGTGGGGCGAAGAGCACCAGCGCAAGGACGACATCTCCGGCGGCGGTTCCTACACCCACATGACCCTGCTCAGCTACAACAATGCGGGCATGCGGAACCTGTTCCGGGCGTCCTCCATCGCGTCGCTGGACGCCGTGTTCGGCAAATGGCCACGCCTGGACCGGGAACTGCTCAACACCTACTCCGAGGGATTGATCGCCACCACGGGCTGCCCCTCCGGGGAGATCCAGACCCGGCTGCGGCTGGGCCAGTACCGTGAAGCGCTGGAAGCCGCCGCGGAGTTCAGGGACATCTTCGGGGCCGAGAACTACTTCTGCGAACTCATGGACCACGGGCTGGACATCGAGCGGCGCGTCACCGGCGACCTGCTGCGGCTCGCGAAGGACCTGAACCTTCCCCTCGTGGCCACCAACGACCTCCACTACACCCACGAGCACGACGCGAAGGCCCACGAGGCGCTCCTGGCCATCCAGTCCGGGTCCACCCTCCTGGAGCCCACTTACGACAACGGCGGTTCACGCTTCGCCTTCTCCGGCAGCGGCTACTACCTGAAGTCCCCGCAGGAAATGCGCGAACTGTTCCGCGACCACCCGGACGCCTGCGACAACACGCTCCTCATCGCCGAGCGCTGCGAGGTCTCCTTCAATACCGGCGCCAACTACATGCCGCGGTTCCCCTGCCCGCCGGGGGAGGACGAAACGTCCTGGCTGGTGAAAGAGGTTGCCAAAGGGCTCGACTACCGCTATCCGGGCGGTGTACCCGATGACGTCCGTGCCCAGGCGGACTACGAGCTGGGCGTCATCACCTCGATGGGTTTCCCGGGGTACTTCCTGGTGGTGGCGGACTTCATCAACTGGGCCAAGAACAACGGCATCCGCGTAGGCCCGGGCCGTGGCTCCGGCGCCGGCTCCATGGTGGCGTACGCCATGCGCATCACGGACCTCGACCCGCTGCGCCACGGCCTGATTTTCGAGCGGTTCCTGAACCCGGACCGCGTTTCCATGCCCGACTTCGACGTCGACTTCGATGACCGGCGACGGTCCGAGGTCATCGATTACGTGACCCGGAAGTACGGCGACGAGCGCGTGGCCATGATCGTCACGTACGGCACCATCAAGACCAAGCAGGCGCTGAAGGACTCCTCCCGCGTGCTGGGCTACCCGTTCAGCATGGGCGAGCAGCTGACCAAGGCGCTCCCGCCGGCCGTGATGGCCAAGGACATTCCGCTGGCGGACATCCAGAATCCGGAAGCCAAGCGCTACGGCGAGGCGGGCGACTTCCGCCAGCTGATCAGCACCGACCCGGAGGCTGCCAAAGTCTTCGAGACGGCCCTGGGCATCGAGGGCCTGAAGCGGCAATGGGGCGTCCACGCCGCCGGCGTCATCATGTCTTCGGACCCGATCATCGACGTCATCCCCATCATGCGCCGCATCCAAGACGGCCAGGTCATCACCCAGTTCGACTACCCCACGTGCGAGGGCCTGGGGCTGATCAAGATGGACTTCCTGGGCCTGCGGAACCTGACGATCATTTCCGACGCCCTGGAAAACATCAAGATGAACCGCGGCACCGACCTGGACCTCGAGTCCCTGGAACTGGATGACGCCCCGTCCTACGAGCTCCTGGCCCGCGGCGACACCCTGGGCGTGTTCCAGCTCGACGGCGGGCCCATGCGGTCCCTGCTCAAGCTGATGAAGCCTGACAACTTCGAAGACATTTCCGCCGTCCTTGCCCTGTACCGGCCCGGGCCCATGGGCGCCAACGCGCACACGGACTACGCGCTCCGCAAGAACGGGATCCAGGAAGTCATCCCGATCCACCCCGAGCTGAAGGAACCGCTCGCGGAGATCCTCGGCGGAACCTACGGCCTGATCGTCTACCAGGAGCAGGTCATGGCGGTGGCGCAGAAGCTGGCCGGCTACTCGCTGGGCCAGGCGGACATCCTCCGCCGCGCCATGGGCAAGAAAAAGAAATCGGAGCTGGACAAGCAGTTCGCCGGGTTCTCCCAGGGCATGCAGGACAACGGCTACTCAATGGAGGCCGTCAAGACCCTGTGGGACATCCTGCTTCCCTTCTCCGACTACGCGTTCAACAAGGCACACTCCGCCGCGTACGGCGTGATCTCCTACTGGACCGCGTACCTCAAGGCCCACTACGCGCCGGAATACATGGCCGCGCTGCTGACGTCGGTGGGGGATGACAAGGACAAGTCGGCGATCTACCTCAACGAGTGCCGCCGCATGGGCATCACCGTGCTGCCGCCGGACGTCAATGAGTCCGCACTGAACTTCACCCCCGTGGGCAACGACATCCGCTTCGGCATGGGCGCCATCCGCAACGTCGGCGTGAACGTGGTGGAGGCCATGGTGGCCGCCCGCGAGAGCGAGGGCGCGTATACGTCCTTCAAGGATTACCTGATGAAGGTCCCTGCCGTGGTCTGCAACAAGCGGACCATCGAATCACTGATCAAGTCCGGCGCCTTCGATTCGCTGGGGCACCACCGCCGGGCCCTGGCCATGATCCATGAAGAGGCCATCGACTCCGTCATCACCCTCAAGCGGAACGAGGCGATCGGACAGTTCGATCTCTTCGCCGGGTTCGACGAAGCCGAATCCGAGTCATCCCTGAGTATCGAGATCCCCGACCTGCCGGAGTGGGAGAAGAAGGACAAGCTTTCCTTCGAGCGGGACATGCTCGGACTGTACGTCTCGGACCATCCGCTGCAGGGCCTGGAGGGACTGCTCAGCCAGCACGCGGAGATGAGCATCACCTCCGTCCTCGGCGAGGACGGGCCGCAGGACGGCGCCATCATCACTATTGCGGGCATGATCACCTCGCTGAGCCGGCGCATTGCCAAAGCCAGCGGCAACGCGTACGCCCGGGCCGAAGTGGAGGACCTTGGCGGTTCCATGGAAGTCATGTTCTTCGGCCAGGTCTACGGACCCATCGCCTCTGTCCTCGCGGAGGACCTGATCGTGGTGGTCAAGGGGCGCCTCCAGAAACGGGACGACGGTGCCATCACCCTGAACTGCATGGAGCTGTCCGTTCCGGACCTCAGCGAGGGGCTCAACGGGCCGCTGGTGATCACCATGCCCACCTACAAAGCCACCGAGGCTGTGGTCACCGAGCTGGGCGACGTCCTCCGCACGCACCGCGGCAACTCCGAGGTGCGCCTGCACCTGCAGGGCGATACGCGGACGGAAGTCATGGGACTGCCGGTCCACCTCCGCGTGAACCCCAGCCCGTCACTGTTCGGCGACCTCAAAGTGCTGCTCGGCCCTGCCTGCCTGGACGCCTAAGCGGCCTCCTGACGAGAGGACGACGAGGGAAGGACGACGACGGGAGGCGCGTCCCGTCGTCGTCCGCGGGTGGTGGGGGACTGCTAGATCTCGTAGTCCAGCGGGACGGGCTGGCCGTACGCGCCGCCGTGGTACAGCAGCGGTGAGCCGTCGCCGCCCACCTGGCCGTCCACCACCTGGACCACCACCACGGCGTTGTTCTCGAAGGACAGCCGCATCTGCACTTCGCCGATCAGCCAGCCCGCTACGTCCTTCAGGATGGGCACCCCGTGCGGACCGGTTTCCCAATGGTCGCCCTCAAAACGGTTGCCTGCCCCCGCGAACCGGTCGGCCAGCTGCATGTTCTCGAGGCCTAGCATGTGGACCCCCAGGTAGGCGGTGTTGGCGACAGCAGGCCACGACCGGGAGCTGCGGGCCATGTTGAACGTGAAGCGCGGCGGCTGTGCGGACAACGAGGCCACGGAGGTGGCGGTGAAGCCGTAGGGCTGGTCCTGGTAGTTCACCGTGATGATGGCGACACCGGCGGCGTGGCGCCGGAACATCTCCCTGAACGTCCGCTCGAACGGAACGTCATTAGTTGTCACGGAAACTCCTGGTGGCTGGAAGGCGGGTACGTGTGCTTTCCTTCAAGGGTATGGCTCTGCCGCCCCGGCAGTGAACTCCCGGAAAGGCCCGGATCCGGCGATGAACGCCGCGGACATTTGTTAAGGTTTGTTGCATGACGAAAGCCATCCGCCGCATACGCCCGCGGCTGCCCTGGGCGATGCTGGTGATCCCGGCTGCGGCAGGTGTCCCGCTGGGCATCCTTTGGTGGCTCCTGGCGCCCGGGGGCCTGAACCTGGTCACCAGGGACCCGGCCTTCGGCAGCGGCACCAACCCGAATGTCTGGCTGCCGCGGGACCTGACGCTGGCAGGACTGCTGGTGCTTGCCGGATGCCTCCTGGCCGTTGTCCTGGCAGACAGGAAACGGGCGGATCCGCAGGCGGACCTGGTGGCGGGCCTGGCGGGAGCCCTGTGCGGTGCAGCCCTGGCGTGGCAAACGGGGCTGCTGGCAGCGCAGCTGTGGGCGCCTGCAGTTGATGCCTCAGCCAACGCCAGCATTGCCTTTTCGCTCCGCGCCTGGCCGGTGCTGCTCCTGTGGCCCGCTGCCACGGCCGTCTCGGTTTTCGTGTTGGAGCTTCTCGATCTCATGAGCCGGAAGCCGGCGGCGGACCACGGGAGTCGCCGGACGCAGTGGCAGGGCCAGTAAAATAGGCCAGTGACCATTTCTTCGGAGAACTCCGCCAGCCCAGCCGCCACCGCCGTGGACTTCCGCACCGTTGACCTGCGTGGCCAAAGCCTTACCCTCGCCGGACTCCGGGCCGCCGTGCCGCGGGCCCAGGGCCAGACCGTGGCCGACGCCGAGGAGAAGGTCCAGGACATCATTTCGGCTGTCCGGCAGGGAGGATTCGCGGCGCTGGGTGAACTCGCCCGGCGTTTTGACGGCGTGGCGCAGGACCACCCGCTGGTTCCCGCGGAGGCCCTGGCGTCCGCTCTGGAGGAGCTGGAGCCGTCAGTCCGCGGCGCGCTTGAGGAGTCCATCAGCCGGGCCCGCCGGTTCGCTGACGGCCAGCGTCCGCGCAATATCGAGGTGCAGCTCGGCGACGGCGCAGTGGTGGCACAGAACTGGGTTCCGGTGTCGCGGGTGGGTCTTTACGTCCCGGGCGGCCTCGCCGTCTACCCCTCCTCCGTGATCATGAACGTCGTCCCGGCCCTGGCCGCGGGAGTCCAGTCCATCGCCCTGGCGTCCCCTCCGCAAAAGGAGTTCGGCGGGCTGCCCCACCCCACCATCCTTGCCGCTGCCGCGCTGCTGGGCATCACCGAGGTGTATGCCATCGGCGGCGCCCAGGCCGTCGCCGCGTTCGCCTACGGTGTCCCGGCAACCGAGGCGGGCCCGGCCCTGGAACCGGTGGACGTGGTGACCGGACCGGGCAACATCTTTGTTGCCACCGCCAAGCGTCTGGTCAAGGGCGTGGTGGGGATCGACTCCGAGGCGGGCACCACTGAAATCGCGATCCTCGCAGACTCCACGGCCCAGCCGCGCCTGGTGGCAGCCGACCTCATCAGCCAGGCCGAGCACGATCCCAAGGCAGCCTCCGTGCTGATTACGGACTCCGGGGACCTCGCCGCCGCCGTCCGTGCCGAGCTCGACCGGCAGGCCGCGGCCACCAGGCACTCCGCCCGCGTCCGCGAGGCGCTGTCCGGTCCGCAGTCCGGGGTGGTCCTGGTGGACAACCTTGAACAGGGCATTGCGGCGTGCGATGCCTACGCGGCAGAACACCTGGAGATCATGACGCAGGATGCCCCAGGGGTCGCCGCCAGGATCCGGAATGCCGGTGCCATCTTTGTGGGCGACTACAGCCCGGTCAGCCTGGGGGACTACTGTGCCGGATCCAACCACGTCCTGCCCACCAGCGGAACGGCTGCCTTCTCGTCGGGCCTGAACGTCACCACTTTCCTGCGGGCCATCCAGGTGGTGAACTACACCCGTGACGCGCTGGCGGAAGTCAGCGGCCACATTGTCAGCCTTTCCGGAGCCGAGGACCTTCCCGCGCACGGGGATGCGGTGACCGCCAGGTTCTCCTGACATCTGCCCGCAATGTCGACATGTAGTGGTGGCAACCACAACATGTAGTACTTACACGCTTGTTATTAGCCGGAGCGGAGACGTAAACTGGGATACGGCGCAGTTGCGCCTGCAGTTTTTCGCCGGCACAGATCCTGGGAGAGGGAGGCACAATGTACTGTCCGTTCTGCCGCAACCCCGATTCCCGGGTGGTGGACAGCCGCATGGCGGATGACGGCTCAGCCATCCGGCGCCGCCGCCAGTGCCCGGAGTGCGGACGCAGGTTCACCACCGTCGAAACCACCAGCCTTTCCGTGATCAAGCGCTCCGGCGTGGGCGAGCCCTTCAGCCGCAGCAAGGTGATCAACGGGGTACGCAAAGCCTGCCAGGGGCGTCCCGTTAGCGAGGACGACCTCGCACTGCTGGCGCAGGAAGTCGAGGAACAGATCCGTTCCTCCGGCGCCGCCGAAATCGACGCCCACGAGGTGGGCCTGGTCATCCTCGGACCCCTGCAGAAGCTGGACAAGGTTGCCTACCTCCGCTTCGCGAGCGTCTACCAGGCCTTCGAATCCCTTGAGGATTTCGAGACTGCCATTGCCCTGCTCCGCCAGGAAGAACAGGACGCCCGGGGCGTTGCCGCGAAGGGCGCCAAGAGCTCCGAGAAGAGCCCCCTCTAAACTCCGGTGGCGGCAGCGGAGGGGAAGCCGAAGCCGCCACCGGCACTCTGTCCCGGCATGTTGCCCGACGGGAGAATGTGCCGCCTGCGGCGGAACTACCGAGCCGGCTGACGGACTCCTGCCACACTCCAGCGGAACCCCCGCGCCGCCGTCGACCCTTATGCCTGCCCTGGCGACGCCACTCCGGCGGCCGGCAGGAAAGGGCCCGCGACTCCCGTTTATCCCTTGTGGGCAGCAAGCAGCTCTCTAAGAGCACTAATTCTGCGGCTGGCGCCCTTGGCCGGTGCCGCCCCGGTCCGGGGCGGCACCGATCCCACGGCTACTTGGCGAGCTTGTGCTGCAGGGCGATTTCGATCGCGGCGCCCACGATGCCGGCCTCGTTGCGGAGGACCGCCGGCACGATCGGCGTGCGCAGCCGCAGGTTGGGCAGGTACTCGTCAGCGCGCTTGGAAATGCCGCCGCCCACAATAAACAGTTCGGGCGAGAACAGGAATTCGACGTGGGAAAAGTAGCGCTGCAGCAGCACGCTGTACTCGTCCCAGGACAGGCCGTCGCGTTCGCGGGCCACCGCGGAAGCCTTGGTCTCGGCGTCGTGGCCGTCGATTTCGAGGTGGCCAAGTTCAGCATTGGGGACGAGCTTGCCGTCGAAGATGAAGGCCGAGCCGATTCCGGTGCCGAGCGTGATGACCAGGACCGTGCCCTTGACACCGGCACCGGCGCCGTAGCGCGCCTCGGCCAGGCCCGCGGCGTCGGCGTCGTTGATGACCTCAACGGGCCGGCCAAGGCGGGCAGTCAGGAGCGCATCGATGTCCGTGTTGAGCCAGCTCTTGTCCACGTTGGCCGCGGAGTGGACCACGCCGTGCTGGATGATGCCGGGGAAGGTCACGCCGACGGGGGAGCCGGCAGCAGGCGCTTCGGGGCGGGCGGACAGCTCGGCAACCACCAGCGCCACGGCTTCGGCAACTGATTCAGGCGTGGCGGGCTGAGGAGTGGGGACACGGAACCGTTCCCCCAGCAGTTTGCCCTTCTTCAGGTCGACAATGCCGCCCTTGATTCCGGTACCTCCGATGTCGATGCCGATCAGCGGGGCGTTCTTGTGCGACTTTTCGTCCTTCTTGGCCAATGGGTTTCCGTTCGTGGCAGGGGCGGTCAGGGTTGCGGCGGCCGGTGGCCGGCCGGGAATTGATGTCCGGTCAAAAACCGGGAAGGGGTGGGGCCATGGTGTGTGCGTCGTAGGGGTGCCAGGTGGGGGCAGGGCTAGGGCAGCGTGAGGATTTCCGCGCCGGAGTCCGTCACCAGCAGCGTGTGCTCGAACTGGGCAGTGCGCTTCCGGTCCTTGGTGACAACGGTCCAGTCATCGGCCCACATGTCCCATTCCACGGTGCCGAGGGTGAGCATCGGTTCAATGGTGAAGACCATGCCGGCCTCGATCACCGTGTTGTAGGCCGGTGCAGCGTCGTAGTGCGGAATGATGAGCCCGGTATGGAAGGCTTCGCCCACGCCGTGCCCGGTGAAATCACGGACAACACCATAGCCGAAGCGCTTGGCGTAGGACTGGATGGCCCTGCCGATGACATTGATTTCCCGTCCGGGAGCCACAGCCTTGATGGCCCGGTTCAGGGACTCCCGGGTGCGTTCCACCAGCAGCCGGGATTCCTCGTCCACGTCGCCCACCAGGAAGGTGTAGTTGGTGTCCCCGTGGACTCCGTTGATGAAGGCGGTGATGTCGATGTTGAGGATGTCCCCGTCCCGGACCACTGTGCTGTCCGGGATGCCATGGCAAATGACCTCGTTCAGGGAGGAGCACAGCGACTTGGGGAAGCCCCGGTAACCGAGGGTGGACGGGTAGGCGTGGTGGTCAAGGAGGAACTCATGTCCCACTTTGTCCAGCTGGTCGGTGGTGACGCCGGGCTTGATGTGCTTGCCCACCTCCACGATGGCCTGTGCCGCGATCTTCCCCGCGATCCGGATCTTCTCGATTGTTTCCGGGGACTTGACCTCCGAACCGGTGAATTTCGCCGGTGCGGGCCTGCCGACGTACTCCGGCCGGGGGATGGACGCCGGGACGGGACGCTGCGGACCTATGGTTCCCGGGGTGAGGGTGCCGATGGGTGCAGTCGAGGCAAGGGAAGGCATAGATTGATCATATAAGGCAGTGCAGAACGCCTAACAACCGGAAGCCGCGCAGGGCCTGCGTAAGAATTTAAGTTACGCGGGTCACGCCGCAGCTTTCCCGCCGCCGGAACGAGGAGCAACGATGACTGAGTACTGGTACAACGTCAATACGCATGAGATCGAAGAGGACCGGCTGTCCGACTGGAGCCAGCTGATCGGACCGTACAAAACGCGGGAGGAAGCCGAACACGCGCTGGAAAAGGTGCGGGCCCGCAATGAGGCCTGGGAAAAGGACGACGACTGACCGTCGGGCGGGCAGGCCGGCCGGGTGCCGGCCCGCCTGTTCCGTCGGCGCCTTTTAGAACGAGTGTTCCGGCCCGGGGAACTGTCCTGACCTGACGTCATTGCCATACTGCGTGGCAGCGTCCAGCAGCGTGCTGCGCAGGTCTGCGTACTGCTTGACGAACTTGGCCATCCGCCCGCCCCGCAGCCCGGCCATGTCCTGCCACACGAGCACCTGTCCGGTTGTTTCCTTGCCCGCGCCGATGCCCACGGTGGGGACGGGAACAGCCGCGTCCACGGCAGCTGCCGTCCCGGCGGGGACCATCTCCATCAGCACGCAGAACGCGCCCGCCTCAGCGAGGGCGACTGCGTCGTCGATAAGGCGCTGCGCATCGTCGCCGCGGCCCTGCACGCGGTAACCGCCCAGGGCGTGCTCGCTCTGCGGGGTGAAACCGATATGTGCCATGACCGGAATGCCGGCCTGGACCATGGCCTTCACCGTGGGCGCATAGTAGGCGCCGCCCTCGATCTTGACGGCGTGCGCCAGGCCTTCCTTGAGGAACCTGACGCCGGCCCCGACTGCCTGTTCCGCGGACACCTCATAGCTGCCGAACGGCAGGTCGGCCACGATGAGAGCGCGCTTGGCGCTGCGTGCTACGGCACGGCAGAGAGGCAGCAGTTCGTCCACCGTGACGGGAAGGCTGGTCTCGTTGCCGAACACGTTGTTCGAGGCCGAGTCGCCGACCAGGAGAACCTCGATTCCGGCGGCGTCAAAGATTTCAGCCGTGTACTGCTCGTAGGCAGTCAGCATGGCGAACTTGGTACCGTCCCTCTTGGCCTGCTGCAGGTGGTGGATGCGCACCTTGGCCGGCTTCGGCTCTGCCGCAGCCGCAGGCGCAGCTGCCTGGCCCGGCCCGGTGCCGTAGGGGGCGGGGACGTCGGCGGACATGCTGGAATCGGAGCTGGTGCTTGAGGCCATGGCATGAGCGTAGTGGGGGAGCCGCTGTCCTAGCTACCGCGGACCGGAGGCTCCCCTGGTGATAAGGGTCATAGGGGCCGGCCTGCGGCGGGTCCCGACGGTGCGCACAGCCCGGTTGCGCGGCTCAAATCCGGTGGCGGGGCGTTAACGCTGTGTTACGCGCGGCGCAGGCTTCAGCATCGGCGCCGAATGCTTAGTACAGTGTTGGTGAACTGCTGCCGGCTTCCCTTTACTGCGGGCCCGGAGCATGGACGTTGACCGGAGAAGAGGCCATCATGGACCGCCAGCAAGAGTTTGTCCTGCGCACAATCGAAGAGCGCGACGTACGTTTCGTGCGCCTGTGGTTCACCGACGTCGTGGGTTCGCTCAAGTCCGTGGCACTGGCCCCCGCAGAGGTTGAGGGTGCGTTCGAGGAAGGCCTGGGCTTCGACGGCTCCGCCATTGAAGGCCTGGCCCGGGTATTCGAGTCAGACATGCTGGCCCAGCCCGATCCCTCCACCTTCCAGATCCTGCCGTGGCGCGGGGAGACGGAACAGACCTCGCGCATGTTCTGCGATATCCTCACGCCGGACGGCGAACCGTCTGCCGCGGATCCCCGCAACGTCCTGAAGCGGACCCTCGCCAAGGCCGCCGACATGGGCTTCACCTGCTACACCCACCCCGAAATCGAGTTCTACCTCCTCAAGTCCCAGGAACCCGGCCCGGACGGCGCTCCCGTGCCCGTGGACGAGGGCGGCTATTTTGACCATGTTCCGGGCGGCGTGGCCCAGGACTTCCGCCGGACAGCTGTCACCATGCTCGAATCCGTGGGTATCTCCGTGGAATTCAGCCACCACGAGGCGGGCCCCGGCCAGAATGAAATCGACCTGCGCTACGCGGACGCCCTGCAGACCGCGGACAACATCATGACCTTCCGCACCGTCATCAAGGAAGTGGCTCTGCAGCAGGGCACCTATGCCACCTTCATGCCCAAGCCGTTCACCGCCCACCCGGGCTCCGGCATGCACACGCACTTCTCGCTGTTCGAAGGCGACACCAACGCGTTCTACGAGGCCGGCGCCGAATTCCAGCTCTCAAAGACCGCCCGCCAGTTCATCGCCGGCATCCTCAAGCACGCGCCCGAATTCACCGCAGTGACCAACCAGTTCGTTAACTCCTACAAGCGCCTCTGGGGCGGCGGAGAGGCTCCGAGCTACCTGAGCTGGGGCCACAACAACCGCTCAGCCCTGGTTCGGGTTCCGCTGTACAAGCCGGGCAAGGGCCAGTCCGCACGGATCGAGTACCGCGGCATCGACTCCGCGGCCAACCCCTACCTGGCCTACGCGGTCCTGCTCGGGGCCGGCCTGAAAGGCATCGAGGAAGGCTACGACCTCCCGGCCGCCGCCGAGGACGACGTGTGGTCGCTGAGCTCGGCCGAACGTCGCGCCATGGGACACGATCCCCTCCCTGCCAGCCTGCATGACGCCATCCGGACCATGGAAGACTCTGAGCTCATGCCCCAGATCCTGGGAGAGCAGGTGTTTGAGCACTTCCTGCGCAACAAGCGTGCCGAGTGGCAGGACTACCGCCTGCAGGTGACGCCCTACGAGCTGCAGCGCAACCTCGGCATCCTCTAGGCTGCCGGCGTGAGCCTGGCACGCCGCCTAATTGCGGCCGGATTCAGCGACCTCGAGAAGGGGGAGCGGTTCCTTGCTGCGCCGGAACTGGAAGGGCTGGACCAGGACAGGCTGTTTGCGGGCCTGCAGCTGGCAGCCAGCCCGGACACCGCGCTGCAGTCCCTGGTCCGCCTGATCGAAAAGCACCCGGCGCTCCGGGAACTGGCCGCCGCCGACCCCGACGCCAGCGAACCGATGTACCGCGTGCTGGGCGCATCCGAAGCCCTGGGGGAGTTCCTGATCCGGCATCCGGAACACCTGGAGGCCTTCCATGTCCGCGCCAGCCCCGAGCCGATGCAGGCCGATCCCGCCGCCCTGCGCGGGGTCCTCCTGCAGTCTGTGGGAGCCGACCCCCGCGCCGTCCGGCCCGTGGCAGCAAGCACCGGGAATGATGCCTATGCGGCGCTTCGCACGGCGTACCGCAGGGGCGTAGTGGACCTGGCCGTCAAGGACCTGTGCGCAGCCGATCCCCTGGACTTCCTCCCGTCAGTGGGGGCGGAGCTCGCGGACCTTGCCGGCGCAGCCATCGAAGCCGCGCTTGCCGTCTCGCGCGCAGAGGCGGTCGAGCAGTACGGCTCCGGGGACGTTGCCGACGTCGGCCTTGCCGTGATTGGGATGGGCAAGTGCGGCGCCCGCGAACTGAACTACATTTCCGACGTCGACGTCATCTACGTGGTGGACCCCGGCGCCCTCGATGACGCGAAGGCGAACACCATAGGAACAGCGCTGGCGAGCGGAATTTCCCGTGCCATTTCCTCCGTTGCCCGTGAACCGGGCCTGTGGGAGGTGGACGCGAACCTCCGGCCGGAAGGAAAGTCCGGGCCATTGGTCCGTACCCTGGCCTCGCACCAGACGTACTATGCCCGCTGGGCTGAAAGCTGGGAGTTCCAGGCGCTGCTGAAGGCCCGGACCATTGCCGGCGACGCCGACCTCGGCCGCCGCTACGAGGAAGCCGTGGCGCCGCTGATCTGGAGTTCGGCCAGCCGGGACGGATTCGTGGAATCGGTGCAGGCCATGCGCCGCCGGGTGACCGAACACATTCCGGCTGCGGAGGAGCAGCGGCAGATCAAGCTTGGCCGCGGCGGGCTGCGTGACGTCGAATTCACCGTGCAGCTGCTCCAGCTGGTCCACGGCAAGGCAGACGAAACATTACGGCGCCGGGACACCACCTCCGCCATCGCGGCCCTGTCCGCGGGGGGCTATATCGGCCGCTCGGACGCGGCCGCCTTCGACAACGCCTACCGCTACCTGCGCCTGCTGGAACACCGCATCCAGCTCTTCCAGCTGCGCAGGACGCACTTGATGCCCGTTGCCGAACCGGCGCTCAGGTCGCTGGCAAAAGCCGTGCTGGGCCCGTTCTCCAACGAGCGGCCCCATCCGGACGCCCTGCTGTCCACCTGGCAGAAGACCAAGCGCTCCGTCCGGGAATTGCACGAGCGCATCTTCTACCGCCCGCTGCTCAACACGGCGGCCAAGCTCAGCAGCGAAGACGCAAGGCTGACGCCGGAAGCAGCCGAGGGCCGCCTGGCTGCGCTGGGGTACCGGGACCCGAAGGGCGCCATGCGCCATATCGAGGCGCTGACCGCCGGGGTCAGCCGGCGCGCAGCCCTCCAGCGGCAGCTGCTGCCGATCCTGCTCGACTGGCTGGCTGAAGGCGTGGACGCGGACGCCGGGCTCCTTGCGTTCCGGCGCGTCAGCGAAGCCCTGGGAACCACGCACTGGTACCTGGGGATGCTCAGGGACTCCAATGCTGCCGCAGAGCGGCTGTGCCACATGCTGTCCAACTCACGGCTCATCGCGGATCTGCTGGAGGTTTCGCCCGAGTCCGTGGCCTGGCTGGGCCAGGACAAGGACCTGGCACCTGTGGGGTTCGATGCCCAGTGGCAGGAAATCACCTCCAAGATGTCTCGGCATGCGGATCCGGAAAGCGCCATGCGCCTCATCCGGCTGATCCGGCGTCGTGAAATCCTTCGGATCGCCATCGCCGATTCGGCCGGCCTGCTGGACCAGGACCAGGTGGGGAGGGCCCTGGCGGACACGGACAGGGCCGCGGTCCTGGGCGCCCTGCGCGTGGCGGAGGGCATCGTCTCCGCCAACGGACCGCTGAAGACCACCGTGCTGGTGGTTGCCATGGGACGCCAGGGCGGCCGCGAGATCGGCTACGGTTCGGACGCGGATGTGATGTACGTGCACAGGGCCCTGCCCGGGTTCAGCCCCGAGGAAGCACAGGAGCAGGCCACCCGGATCGTCAACAAGGTTTCCACCCTGCTGACGCAGCCGTTGAAGCCGGCCATCATGGCCGAGCGGGTGCTCCAGATGGATGCGGACCTGCGCCCCGAGGGGAAGAACGGTGCCATGGTCCGTTCCCTCGACTCCTTTGCCGAATACTACCGGCGCTGGTCCCTCATCTGGGAGGCGCAGGCACTGCTCAGGGCCCGTCCCATGGCCGGCAATGACAACCTGGCCAAGGACTTCCTGGAACTCATCGACCCCATCAGGTACCCGGAATCGGTTGCGGAGACCGACGTGCGGGAAATCAGGCGGATCAAGGCGCGCGTGGAGTCCGAACGACTGCCCCGCGGCGCGGACCCCGCCCGCCACCTCAAGCTGGGCCGGGGCGGACTGAGCGACGTCGAATGGCTTGTGCAGCTCCTGCAGCTGCAGCACGCCGGCAGCCACCCGGAGCTGCGGACCACGTCCACCCTGGAAGCGCTGGATGCTGCCGCCCGGTCCGGCCTGCTCGCACGGGACGACGCCGGCCTGCTGGCCGCCGCCTGGCGTCTTGCAAGCCGGATCCGGTCCGCGAACGTCATCTGGAGCGGCAAGGCGTCGGACCTTCTGCCGTCGTCCCGGCGGGACCTGGAAGCTGTGGCCCGCTGGTGCGGGTACGAACCGGGACAGGCAGCGGCGCTGGAGGAGGATTACCTGCGGGTCAGCCGGCGGGCGAGGGCTGTCTTCGAGCGGGTCTTCTACGGCCAGTAGCCGGCAGGGGGCGGCAGGAAGCGGCTGACGCCTGTCAGGGGCCGGTGCTAGGTTGAGCGCATGGCAAGCCAACTCTTCCTCAACCTGCCCGTCCAGGACCTCCAACGCTCGGTCCGGTTCTTCACGGCCCTGGGCTTCACCTTCAACCCTGATTTCACGGACGAGAACGCCACGTGCATGGTGGTCAACGAGAACGCGTACGTGATGCTCCTGGTGGAGGCGTACTTCAAGACCTTCACCACCAAGGAGGTCGCCGGCACCAGCGGTTCAGCGGAGGCAATCATCGCCTACTCCGTGGACAGCAGGGAGGCCGTGGACCAGGCAGTGCAGACTGCCCTGGCCAACGGCGGCTCGGCGTCCCAGGGTGCCCAGGACTACGGCTTCATGTACAACCACAGCTTCCAGGATCCGGACGGTCACCTTTGGGAGGTTTTCTGGATGGACCCGGCAGGCCCGCCGGCCGGCTCCCCTTCAGGCGAAGATCCTGCCGGACCGCAGTCCTGAACAGCATGGGCACGGGGGTCTGGCTGATTTCGCTCCAGGACCTCGACGACGACGCCCGCGCCATCCACCTCGAGGCAGTTGCCGGACTCGAAACGGGGCCGGGGCAGGACAGGTTTGTTGGCGATCCGCTCCGCATGGCACTGGCCGGACTCGCCGAGGAATCACGCCGGCCCTATGTGATCGAGTCCGCAGGCCGGGCCGTTGGTGTCCTGACCCTGCAGGCCGGGGCGGCGCGCCTGGCAGGCTGGCCGGACGACCACTCTGCGTGGCTCCTCAGGGGTTTCCTGATCGACAGGCGCGAACAGGGCAGGGGGCTCGGTCCGCTCGCAGCGGCCGCCGCTGTGTCCGCCGCCCAAAAACTCACCGCCAGGCACCAAACGGGGGAGGCCGGCGTCGTTCTTTCCGTCAATGAAGCGAATGCTGCGGGCCTGTCCGCCTACCGCCGCGCCGGGTTCGTGGACCGGGGACAGTACATTGGCGGGCAGGCGGGTCCGCAGCGGATCATGTTCCGCAGTTTTTGACCACAATGGCATAACAGGCGGCGGGCCGCATTGCGCTGAGAAAGCGATTGCCCGATCATGTGGAATGGCGGTGTTCTTCAACCTTGTTGGGGGGAGGGCTGAAACTGGTCTTCGTCCCGGGGGGCATTCGTCAGGGGGTCCGGCTCCCGGTCTCAGCACGTCTGGAGCCGGGCTCCCACCTTCGGGCCACACGCAAAGGCGGCCACCGGTGAACCGGTGGCCGCCTTTGGTGTCTCAGGAGACGGTGATGCTAGACGCCGTAGTAGAGCTCGAACTCGTAGGGGTTCGGGCGCAGGGACAGCGGGCGGATCTCGTTCTCGTACTTGTACTCAATCCAGGTGTCGATCAGGTCCTGGGTGAACACGCCACCGGCCTGCAGGAACTCGTTGTCCTCGCGCAAGGCCTCCAGTGCTTCCTCGAGGGTGCCCGGAGCCTTGGGGATGTCCTTGGCCTCTTCGGCGGGGAGCTCGTAGAGGTCCTTGTCGATCGGGGCCGGGGGCTCAATGCGGTTGCGGATGCCGTCGATGCCGGCCATCAGCTGGGCAGCGAACGCCAGGTAGGGGTTGGAGGAGGGGTCCGGAGCGCGGAACTCGATGCGCTTGGCCTTGGGGTTGGAGCCCGTGATCGGGATGCGGATACCTGCGGAGCGGTTGCCCTGCGAGTAAACCATGTTGACCGGAGCTTCGAAGCCCTTGACCAGGCGGCGGTAGGAGTTCACCGTCGGGTTGGTGAAGGCCAGGACGGCGGAGGCGTGCTTGAGCAGGCCGCCAATGTACCAGCGGGCGGTGTCGGACAGGCCGGCGTAGCCCTTCTCGTCGTAGAACAGCGGCTCGCCGCCGTTCCACAGCGACTGGTGGCAGTGCATGCCGGAGCCGTTGTCGCCAAAGACCGGCTTGGGCATGAACGTTACGGACTTGCCCCAGGCGTCTGCGGTGTTCTTGATGACGTACTTGAACTTCTGCAGGTCATCGGCAGCGTGCGTCAGGGTGGTGAACTTGTAGTTGATCTCTGCCTGGCCGGCGGATCCAACTTCGTGGTGGCTGCGCTCGACCTCAAGGCCGGCCTCGTCCAGGGCGACACACATGGCGTCGCGCAGGTCAGCCTGCTTGTCGGTGGGGGAAACCGGGAAGTAACCGCCCTTGACGGGGGTCTTGTAACCCAGGTTTCCGCCTTCTTCCTCGCGGCCCGTGTTCCAGTGGGCTTCCTCGGAGTCGATCTTGTAGAAGCTGCCCTGGGGGGAAGACTGGTACTGCACGTTGTCGAACACGAAGAACTCAGCTTCGGGAGCGAAGAACGCGGTATCGGCAATGCCGGTGGAGGCCAGGTAGGCTTCGGCCTTCTCGGCCACGCCGCGGGGGTCGCGGTGGTACGGATCGCCCGTACGCGGGTTGACGATGGAGAAGTTCAGCGCCAGCGTCTTCTCCATGCGGAAGGTGTCCAGGAACGCAGTGGTGACGTCCGGGATCAGCTGCATGTCAGATTCTGCAATGCCCTGGAAGCCGCGGATGGAGGATCCGTCGAAGAGCTGGCCGTTGACGAAGAAGTCAGCGTCAACGCTCTTGGCCGGCACGTTGAAGTGCTGCTGGACGCCGGGGAGGTCGGTGAAGCGGATATCGACGAATTTAATATCTTCGTCCTTGATGAACTTGAGGACTTCGTCCGCAGTCTTGAACATCTATGCTCCTAACGCATATGTAATATCTGGCTGGCAAGCCAGCTGATCCAGCGCAATCCGAAGCGCAGGGAAACGCAGTTTCCCTGCTGTAAGTACCCTGCTGGTGTTACCTGCCCTGTACTGCCCGCCGGCGGATTGCTTGAAACTGGTAACAGCCTATGGACGCGGCATTTCCCGTCCGTGTCCGCATTGTTTCGGGCAGGTTACATAGTGCCCTGATATGGCAACGCTATCTTCCGTCCACTCTGTGGTCTAACTCCATCCACAGTGTGGTCGGCGGGAAGTCGCTAAGCTTGGACCGTGGTAGATCGCAAAGACATCGGCTCCTGGCTCTCCGGCCCCGATACATCGGGCATCTCGAAATATCCGGGGGAGCGGCTGGGACTGCCCGAGTCGGGACCGGGCTCCATTGCGCGGGCGGGCCGCAGGATCGCGGCCATCATGATCGACTGGGGCGTCGCGCTCCTGATCAGCAACTTCGCTTTCGGAGGAGATCCGTGGGCCACCCTGGCGATCTTCGCCGTCGAACAGACCCTGCTGATAGGAACCCTGGGCTACAGCATCGGACACCGTGCCATGGGCATCCACGTGGTGAAGGCCGGCGGCGGGCCGGCCGGGCCGCTGGCGGCGCTGGTGAGGTCCCTGCTGCTTTGCCTGGTCATCCCCGCGGTCATTTTCGACCCCGACCACCGGGGCCTCCACGACAAGGCCATGGATACGCTGCTGGTGCGGCGCTGAAGGCTGCAGCGTTGGGCTCCCGGCCCCTGAAGCGCCGCTAGACGGAGCTGGCTTCCCGGACTGCCGTGGTGTCCGGCGTCGCCGGGGCGGCGTCCAGGTAGTTCCGCTTGTCCGCCCAGCGCTCGAACAGGACCGTGGCGAACGGGAAGACGGCGGAGATGCCTGCGAACAGCGCCACGACGAAGGGCCACCGCTGCAGCCTCCAAAGGGCAAGGGCGGCAATGCCGTAGCCCACGAAGAGTGCACCATGTATTGGTCCGGCAACCTGGACGCCAATTTCGGTGGTGCCGGCAATCCATTTGAAGTACATGCCGATAAGGAGCGCCGCCCAGCTGAAGGCTTCGGCGATGGCCAGGATCCGGAATGCGCGGATCACCGCTGTTTTCTTGAAGGTCACAATAACGTCCTCTCCTGCCGTGAAAGCGGCAAAGAAACGCCCCGGCTGCCGGCCGGAGCCGGAACCGGGGCAGGTTCAAAAACTAGCGTCCGCGGTTGGGACGCGCCTTGTAGGGGTCGATGCCCTTGGGGATCGGGAGGCGGTTGCCCAGTGAGGAGATGCGCTTGGACACTGCGTTCACCTCAAGCTTGGTCAGTTCCTTTTTGAGCTTGCCCATCTTCTTGGCCACCTCGCTGATGGGCACCTGGCCCTCGCCCCGGCCGCTTTCGATGACGTGGACGGTGACGTTCGGCAGGATGCGCGCAAGCCGTTTGCGTTCCGCGTCCAGCAGAGGCTTTACCCGGTGCGTGGGGCCTTCGCTGACAAGGACGACGCCGGGACGGCCGATGGCGCGGAAGACGGCGTCCTGCGTCCTTGGGTTGACGGCAACAGGCTGTTCCTCGGTGATCCAGCCGCGGCGGAGCGTTCCCAGTGCGGCGCCGGAAGCGCCGGGCTGGTTCTCGATCTGGGCGAATGCGGCGCGTTCTGCCCTGCGGGACAGGATGAACGTGGCGCCAAGCAGGCCCAGGGGGATGCCGATGATCAGGCCGGTGATCCAGTTTTCCAGCCAGAAGCCCACCAGGAAGCTGACAGCCACGACGCCAAGGAAAACCAGCAGCATCAGCCACGGGACCATGGGGTCATGACGGCGGGTCATGGTGAAGACTTCGCGGATCTGCTTGAGCCGGCTGGGCTTCTTGGCCTTCGCTTCTTTCGGCTTGCGGGAGAAGAGGCCACGCTTGACTGCGCTGGAGCCAGACGGAGTGGAGTTGCTGGAATCAGGGGATTTCGCCATAGTGCCTTAATTCTACGTGACCAAAGCCGCAGGGCCGGCACCGGATTATTCCTGTGCCGGCCCTGCGGGGACGCTGCGTTTTTTGGGGAACTGCAGATCAGTGGTGTGCTGCGATGAGTGAGCTGGCTTCCTGGCGGGTGCTGCCGGAGGACTCGATGTGGGCGAGTTCGGCGGGGATCTCCCAACCTTTCTTCCGCATCGCGGTGGCCCAGAGCCGCCCGGCGCGGTAGGAGGAACGGACCAGCGGCCCGGACATCACGCCGAGGAACCCGATCTCGGTGGCCTCGTCCTGGAGGTCCACGAATTCCTGCGGCTTGACCCACCGGTCCACCGGCAGGTGCCGCTCACTCGGGCGCAGGTACTGGGTGATGGTGATCAGGTCGCACCCGGCCTCGTGCAGGTCCCGCAGGGCCTCGGAGATCTCCTCGCGGGTTTCGCCCATGCCCAGGATCAGGTTGGACTTGGTGACCATGCCCAGGTTCCGGCCCTGCGTGATCACGTCCAGGGACCGCTCGTACCGGAACGCGGGCCGGATCCGCTTGAAGATCCGGGGCACGGTCTCGACGTTGTGCGCGAACACCTCGGGCCTGGAATCGCAGATGGCTTTGATGTGCCCGGGTTTGCCGGAGAAGTCCGGGATCAGCAGTTCCACCCCGGTGCCGGGGTTCAGTTCGTGGATCTTCCGGACCGTCTCGGCGTACAGCCACACGCCCTCGTCTTCGAGGTCGTCCCGGGCCACGCCGGTGACGGTGGCGTAACGCAGCTGCATCGCCTGCACGGACCGGGCCACCTTGGTGGGTTCGAACATGTCCACCGGGGAGGGCTTGCCGGTATCGATCTGGCAGAAATCACAGCGCCGGGTGCACTCGGACCCGCCGATCAGGAACGTGGCTTCCTTGTCCTCCCAGCACTCGAAAATGTTGGGGCAACCGGCCTCCTCACACACCGTGTGCAGGCCTTCTTTCTTGACCAGGTTCTTGAGCTGGACAAACTCCGGGCCCATCTGGACCTTCGCCTTGATCCACTCCGGCTTACGCTCCACCGGAACAGCAGAATTGCGCTGTTCAACGCGCAAAAGCTTCCGGCCTTCAGGTGCCAATGTCACAGTAGTGCTCCTTCGGGGGTAGCGACCAGGGCGTCTTCATTCTTGCGCAGTTCTTCTGTAATGCGGGCCACGAGGTCAGCCGGGGCGACGTCACGGCCCGTTTCCTGGGCGATGGTTGTCACGCCGGCGTCAGTGATGCCGCAGGCGATGATCTGGGAATAGGGGGCGAGGTCGTTGTTGCAGTTGATGGCGAACCCGTGCATGGTCACGCCCTCATGCACCCGAATGCCGATGGCGGCAATCTTCCGGTCCGGGCCCTTGCTGTCCGCGGTGATCCAGACTCCGGCCCTGCCCTTGATGCGGACTGCGGTGATTCCGTAATCGGCCAGCACCGCGATGATCACGGCTTCCAGGCGTTCCACATAGTCGCGGATGCCTGCCCGGTTTTTCAGTTTGATGATGGGGTATCCCACCAGCTGGCCGGGCCCGTGCCAGGTCAGCTTTCCGCCCCGGTCCACGGGGACCACCGGAGTGCCGTCGAAGGGCCGTTCATGATCCTCGGTCCGTTTGCCTGCGGTGTAGACCGCAGCGTGTTCCAGGAGGAGGACAGTGCTGGGGGCCATCCCCGCGACCACTTTGTCGTGGAGTTCGCTCTGGATCTGCCAGCCACGGGTGTAGTCGACAAAATCGGGAGCAAGACCCAGCTGTGAAAACTCAAGAGTCATGGCATCCAGCTTAGACCCCGCGGCGTCCCGTGCCCGGTTTAGTGTTGAAGCTCACCCACCTGCCGGAGGGACGTCACACGGAGCCTCCAGCGTGGCCGGGCGCTGCCGTGAAGCCTGTGGATAACTTCTGCACGGCGAAGAGGATTCGGCTAGACATGTCGTATGGAAATTTCGCAGGTGCCCGAGGTGCCGCCCGGGGTGCCCGGCTTCGCCGTGGGACGCATGCTGGGGCGCGGAGGGTGCGCGACGGTCTGGCTGGCCAGGGAAAACCGGACCGGGCGGGACTTTGCCCTCAAGTGCTTCCACCCCGGCACGGCCGGCCCAGCCGGTGGTGAACCGCTGACTGAGGACGCGGTCCGGCGCGAGGTCCGCATCCTGTCAGTCCTGGACCACCCGCACCTGGTCAAGGCACATGATGCCGTCCGGTTTCCAGGACAGCCCGAAGGCGGCACGGCCCTGGTGATGGATTATGCGCCGGGCGGGTCCCTGGCCGGCCTCATGGCCAGCCGCGGAAAGTTGAGCGTTGGCGAAACGGTCACGGTGCTGACACCCATCGCCCAGGCGCTGGGATACCTGCACAGCAAGGGATTCACCCATGCGGACGTCTCGCCGGGAAACGTCCTGTTCACCGGGCAGGGAAAACCCTTGCTGTCAGACGTCGGCATCGCGCGGATGCTGGGCGACCCCGGCCATGCAGCAGCGTCAGGAACACCGGGCTTCGTGGACCCGTCACCGGTGGACGCCGTGCGTGGCCTGCAGCCCGAAAGGGATGTCTATTCGACGGCGGCGCTGGGCTGGTTCTGCCTCACGGGCCAGGCTCCGCCCAGGACGTCGGGCCGGCCGCCGCTGCCGCTCCTGGTTCCGGATGTTCCGCGGGAGCTGGCCGCTGCACTGGAAGCAGGCCTGAACGAGGACCGGCGTGCCCGGCCCACCGCGGCGGCGCTGGCTACCGCCGTCTACCGCAGCGCGTCGCCCCGGCCACTGGACCTCGCCGCCTCCGTCCATCCCACGGTGATTCCGGAGCTGTTGACCCGCCGGCAGAACCCGGCACCATCCCGGCCCAGGGCAGCTGCGGAAAAGTACAAGGCCGCAGGAAGGTGGATCGCCACTGCCAGATGGTCCGGCCATTCCTTCGCCGGCCCGCGCATGCCGTTTCCACAGCCCGTCAACGAACGCCGCCCTTCCGGCGGGAAGCACGCCGGCCGAGCGGACGTTGGCAGCGCCCAAGCTGGCCCGGCAGATGTCGGCACAGCAGAAGTTGGCACAGCAGATACCGGCACGGCACGATCCAGCCCAACAGGTGGAGGTCCAGTACGATCCAGCCCGGCAGATGCGGGCGTGGCACATCCTGGCCCAGCCCACCTCAGCAGGGGACGGCGCCGCTCACCCCTGCAGCGGCGCGTGCCACTGCTGCGCGGCTTCCTCCCTGCGGCCGCCGTGGTGGCGGCGGCCGTGGCATGGTGGCTTGCAGGGGCCGCAGAACTGCCAGTTAGGCCAGGTCCTGCGCCGGAGTCCGTCACGGCCCGGGAGTCCAGTGTTGGTCAGGAATCCGGCGGACGGGCGCCCGACACTCCCGCGGGTGGGACTGCGGAAAGTGAGAGTGCAGCAACTGGACCTGCTGCCAGCCCAGCAGCCCAGGCCATCTCCGGCGCTCCCACCGAAATCGGCGGCAGCGAACAGGGAGCAAGGATAAACGGCGGGGGCGACAACAGTGGCGGCCCTGCGGCTGCGGCCAGGCAGCAGGCGCGGGCGTCAGACCCCATCCAGGCTGTCCAGGGCCTCGCTGCCCTGCGGGACCTGGCCTTCAGCACGGGAGAGCTCGGGCTGTTCGACGAGGTGAACGCGGGAGGCTCCCCGGCAGCTGCCGCCGATGCGCGGACAGCCGAACGGCTTCGAAGCTCCGGCCACGTCCTCGCCGGGTTTTCCAGCACCCTTGCCGAGCTGCATCTGGAGGACGGAGCCACTGCCGCCCGCGCCCTGGTGCGGGTGCGCTCCAGTTCCTCCGCATATGAGGAGAAGGATGCCGGGGGCTCCGTCGTCGGGACGGGCCCGGCCACCACCAGCCGCCAGCTCCGACTGGTCCTCGTGACCGTGGGCGGCGCGTGGCGCATCAGCGAGATCCTTCCAGGGGACTGACCCCCCACCTAGTCCTTGCCGGCAACCCACTGGGCGGCCTCTGCCACCGTGGGGTGCTGCCACGCGAAACCGGCCTCGAGGAGCACCGCCGGTTCCATGCGCTGGCTGGAAAGCAGGAGTTCCTCCGCCAGATCCCGCATCAGCAGCCGCAGCACAGGGGCGGGGACCCGCAGGGCCGCGGGCCGGTGCAGTGCACGCGCAATTTCCCCCACCAGCGTGCCCACGTCAGCCTGCTCGGGAGCGCACAGGTTCACTGGCCCGCTGACCCGTGACTCGAGCAGAAAGAGGAATGCCGCCGATACGTCCGGCAGGGTGACCCAGGGCCAGTACTGCCGGCCGCTCCCCAGCGGCCCGCCCAGGCCCAGCCGGATCAGGGGCAGCAGCCTGCCCAGCGCCCCGCCTGACCGGCTGAGGACAACGCCTGTCCGCGTTGTCACCACCCGCACCCCGTCCGGGGCCGAACGGGCTGCGTCCTCCCACTCAACGCAGATCCGCGACAAGGTTCCCGATCCCGGCGGTGCGGACTCACGGAGTACGGTGTTGCCGGCGTCGCCGTAATAGTTCGAGCCGGACTGGCTGATAAAGGCCGCCGGCGGGGAATCCAAGTGCCGCATCGCCTGCGTGAGGGTCCGCGTTGATCCAATCCGCGAGCTGAACAGCTCCTCCACCCGTTTGCGGGTCCAGGGCCGGTCCCCGATGCCGGCCCCGGAAAGGTTAACCACGGCATCCGCCCCGGCCAGGGCCTGCGGATCCAGGTCACCGGCCGCGGGATCCCACCTGACCTCGGACGCGGAGGCGGGGTCCCCCCTGACCAGGGACACGACGTCGTGGCCTGCCTTGGTGAAGGTTTCTGACATGGAAGTGCCGAGGAGCCCGGAGGCGCCGGCCATGACGATGCGCATAGTCCATCTCACCACGCCGCAGCGCCGGCGGCACCTCCCGACAGGCCGCAGGAGGGTTGACTATGATCGAACGATGACGTTTTCCAGCTACTTCCGTTTCCCGCATCTGCACGGCGATCTGGTCACTTTCGTGGCCGAGGACGACGTGTGGATCGCGCCCTTGGGCGGCGGCCGCGCCTGGCGCGTCTCGGCCCTCCAACTGCCCGCCCGCAACCCCCGCTTCACCCCCGACGGGAAGCGGCTGGTGTGGACGGTGGTCCAGGGAACGGCGCCGGAAGTGGTGTCGGCAGAAGTCGACGGCGGCGGGTACAGGCAGCTGACCTTCTTCGGCCACACCACAACGCGGGTCAAGGGATTCACTGCCAGCGGTTCAGTGGTGGTCACCAGCGCGTTCCGCCAGGCCGAAAGCAGGCACACGCACGCCTACAGCGTCCCGCTGGAGGGCGGCTGGGCCGAGGAACTCCCGTACGGGCCGGTTGAGTCCGTAGCCTTTGGTCCGGAGGTGGGCGACGAGCGGCCCGTGGTGGTGGGCAGCGTGCTGTCCCGCGAACCCGCCTGGTGGAAACGCTACCGCGGCGGCACCGCGGGGAAGCTGTGGATCGACGCCGACGGCAACGGGGAGTTTGAACGCCTGGTGCCGGAGCTTGACGGCAACCTTGCCGATCCCATGTGGGTGGACGGCCGGATCGCCTTCCTTTCGGACCACGAGGGCTACGGCAACCTCTATTCGGTCCTTCCCAGCGGAAAGGACCTGCGCCGCCACACGGACCACGAGGACTTCTACGTCCGGCATGCCGCCACCGACGGCAAACGGGTCATTTTCGAATCCGCCGGCGAGCTGTGGGTACTGCACGATCTCGGCTCCGACGCCGTTCGGCTGGACATCACCCTTGGCTCCGCCTCGCAGTCCAGGCGTCCTGCCCTGCTCAAGACCGCCAGGCACCTCGGTGCGGCAGTACCTGACACGACCGGTTCCGCCAGTGCAATCGAAGCCCACGGCACCATCCACTGGCTGCGCCACAAGGACGGGCCGTCCCGCATCATCGAGGCGACGCCGGGTGTCCGCGCCCGCCTGCCCCGGCCCCTGGGGGACGGTCGGATCGCCTACCTCGCAGACCACGGCAACGTGGAGGCGTTATACATCAAGGACATCGCGGCTCCGGTGCCGCATGCCGGGCTTGCCGGCACGGAAGGGAGCGCGGGCCCGGGTGGCGCCGCAACCCGCAGCACGGCGGACGTTCCCACGCCGGTGGCCGCAGGAAAGGAAGAGGCCGTAGTCCTGCCGCAGCCGGTCCCCGCTGCCGGTGCTGCCGCGCTGGCCGGGAACCCTGCGCTGGCCGGGAACGCCGTGCCGGCCCACGCCTCTGATGAGCAGGCCGACGTTGCTCCTGAAGCCGGCACCTCCGCCGAAGCACAGGCACTTCCGGCAGCAACCCGCATCGACTTTCCCCGTCCGTCGCGTGCCAGCGCCCTGGAAGCCAGTCCTGACGGGCAACGGCTCGCCCTCGGCACGTCCTTCGGCGAGGTTTATGTGGCGGACACCCGCACAGGTGAACTGACGCTGGTGTCCAGCATTGGCGAGGGCACGGTTGCCGACCTCTCGTGGTCGGCGGACTCGCAGTGGCTCGTGTGGTCGGAACCGGTCACGTCCTTCGGTTCCCGCAGCCGGCTGCGGATGGCCAGCGTGGCAAAGCCGGGATCCGTCCCGGTGGATGTCACGGACGGCCGCTTCGGAGACAAGTCCCCGGTCTTTACCCCGGACGGGAAGTTCCTGGCGTTCCTGTCGAACCGCAGCTTCGACCCGGTGTACGACGGACATTCCTTCGACCTCTCCTTCCCCAGCCCCATCAAGCCGTACCTTGTGGCACTCGCGGCGGACACGCCGTCGCCCTTTGGTCCCGCGGTGGACTCCGATGCAGGGGAAGCTGCCGCCGCAGGGGGAGACGGGCAGGGCCCGGACGGGGAATCGGCAGCACCGGACGTTCGGGTGGACGCCGAGGGCCTGGCCCACCGGGTCATCACCGTTCCCGTGCCGCAGGGGAACTACACCTCACTGAAGGCAACTGAGGGGGCCCTGCTGTGGCTCGACTGGGCCCTCGCCGGGGTCACCGGCGACGGCAAGGCCAGCCAGGACGACAAGGACGCCCGCCCCAGCCTGGTCCGGTTCGACCTTGGACGGCGAAAGCAGGCCACCCTGGTGGACGCGCTGGACAGCTACCGGCTGTCAGGGGACCGCAGCAAGGTGGTGCTGGTCTCGGACAAGCAGGTCACCGTGGTGCCCGCAGATGCCAAGGCGGATGAGGAGTCCGGGAAGCTGGTCAAGGTTGACCTCGGCCGGATCCGGGTCATGATGGAACCGCTCAGCGTATGGGGCCAGGCCTTCGACGAGGCGTGGCGGCTGCAGCGCGACTTCTTCTGGACCGAGGACATGGCCGGCCAGGACTGGGAATCCATCCACAAGCGCTACCGTCCCCTGGTGGAGCGCCTGGGCTCCCACGATGACCTGGTGGACCTCCTCTGGGAACTGCACGGCGAGCTGGGAACCTCGCACGCCTACGTCCGGCCGGCACTCGTCACGGAGAACGGCAGCCACGGCCAGGGCAGGCTGGGCGCCGACCTGGCCTACACGTCCGCCGGCTGGGAAATCACGCGGATCCTTGCCGGCGAGTCCTCCGACCCGCTGGCGACGTCGCCCCTGACCCGGCCCGGCGTCGGCGGCAAGGCGGGGGATATCCTGCTCGCCATCGACGGCGTGCCGCTCTCGGAAAGCGTCACCCCGGCCATGCAGCTTGTCGGAGCCGCAGGGCGCGCCGTCGAGCTGACCCTCCTGAACGGTGCTGCGCACGGAGCCGCAGCGGGCACCCAGCGCCGCGTCGCCGTCGTGCCCGTCAAGGACGAGGAGCGCCTCCGGTACCAGGAATGGGTGGCTTCGAACCGGCGGACCGTCCGTGAAGCGTCAGCGGGCACATTCGGCTACCTCCACATCCCGGACATGATGGCGAACGGCTGGGCACAGCTGCACCGGGACCTGGACACCGAAACTGCCCTGGACGGACTGATCGTCGATGTGCGGCGCAACCGCGGCGGGCACACCTCGCAGCTGGTGGCAGAGCTCATTGGACGCAAGGTCACGGGCTGGAGCATGCCCCGCGGCGAAAAGCCCCGGACATACCCCCACCATGCGCCGCGCGGTCCGGTGATCATCCTGGCCGATGAGTTTGCCGGCTCGGACGGGGACATCATCACGCAGGTGTCCAAGCTGAGGGGGATCGGGCCGGTCATCGGAACGCGCACGTGGGGCGGGGTGGTGGGCATCGACAACCGCTTCGCCCTGGCCGACGGCACCGGCGTGACGCAGCCGCGGTACGCCACCTGGTTCGGCGGCGGTGTGGGCTGGAGCGTGGAGAACTACGGGGTGGACCCGGACATCGAGGTCACGTTCCCGCCCCATGCCTATGCCGCGGGCCGGGACCCCCAGCTGGAGTACGGCATTGGTGCGCTGAAGGAAATGATCCAGGAACTGCCCACCGACCGTCCGCCGGCCCGCGAAGGCTACCGCCGGCTGCGTCCCGCCCCGCTGCCGGCACGCCGCCAGGGGAAGTAGCCCCAGCAGCAGAAGCCGCATCGGCAGTAGAACCGCAGCGCAGCAAAAAGCCCTGCCTGGCCGGAATGGCCAGGCAGGGCTTTTTTACTTTTGCCGGATCAGGACTCCAGGGTCGCATCCAGGGTGATGTCGATGCTGGCCAGGGCGCCGGACACGGGGCAGCCCACCTTGGCCTCGCCCGCGATCTTCTGGAACTCCTCCTCGGAAATGCCGGGGACCCGCGCTGACATGGTGAGGTGGCTGCCAGTGATTCCCGTGCCGGGAACAAACGTCACGTCTGCCTTGGTGCGGACTTCCTCAGGTGTGTGGCCCGCCTTATCGAGCTCGTTGCTGAAGGCCATGGAGAAGCACGCGGCGTGGGCTGCGGCGATGAGTTCCTCCGGGCTGGTCTTGCCGTTGGCCGCTTCGGTGCGGGCCTTCCAGGTGACATCGAACGTGCCCAGGCCTGAGGTGGCCAGGCTGGTGGTGCCGGCACCTTCCGTCAGGTTGCCGTTCCATACTGCGTTTGCCGAACGTGTTGCTGCCATGTTCACTCCTCAGGTCGATGTGTACCGGGGCAGGCCGCTGCCTGGACCCCGCCGTGTCCCATCCTAGGGACAACACCCGCGGCATGCACCGGCTGTCCGCTGTCAGAGGATTATGACCGGGGCATGAAACAACGACGGCGGCGCTCCCCGGGAGGTGAACGCCGCCGTCGTGGTTTTGGCCGGGGCTGCTACTGCCAGAGCGTCGCGATGGCGATGTTCAGCAGCGCGAGTCCGCCTACGCCGTGCGCCAGGCCTGCGCTGATCTCCTCGCCCTTCTTGTACTTGCGGCGGCCGATGAAGGCGAGCACGCCAACGGCCAGCGCCACAGCGAACTTAATGCCGAGCTTGAAATAGTTGGCGTCCATGTCCAGGGCCGGGATAAGCCCCATCAGTGCCACTCCGGTCAGCAGCTGGAGCATGGCGCCGTCGAACTGGCGGGGGTGGACGGTGGGCTTCTTCATCTGGCCGATCCAGATGCCGACGATCATGGCGGCGCCGACGATATGTAGGAAGACCACGATGTTATAGACGATGTTCATGGGACCAGTGTAGCCATTCGTTCTACCGGGCGTAGTAGCGGTTCGGGTGCGTGGTGCCCCGTCCGCATACTTTCCGGGCGGGAGCCTGAGCGTTAAACGACGACGGCGGTGCAGGCCGTCCGGGAGGTATCCCGCCGTTGCCTGCACCGCCGTCGTGTGCGTCCGGGTGTTACAGCCCCAGGTCCGCTTCGAAGGCGCCTTCTTCAAGGCGTGCCTTCAGGGTCTGGAGGAAACGGCCGGCGTCCGCGCCGTCCACCAGGCGGTGGTCGTACGTCAGGGACAGGTACATCATGGAGCGGATGGCGATCGAATCGTCACCGTTCTCATCGGCCACCACCACAGCGCGCTTGACGATGGCGCCGGTGCCGAGGATGCCCACCTGCGGCTGGTTGATGATCGGGGTGTCGAACAGGGCCCCGACCGAACCGATGTTGGTGATGCTGAATGTGCCGCCGGACAGCTCGTCCGGGCCGATCTTGCCGTCGCGGGTGCGGCCGGCAACGTCGGCGATCTTGCCCGCCAGTCCCGCAAGGTTCAGGCTGCCGGCATCGGAGATGACCGGAACCAGCAGGCCCTTGTCAGTATCGACGGCGATCGCCAGGTGCTCGGCGTTGTGGTAGGTGATCTCCTGCTTGTCCTCGTCGTAGGCAGCGTTCAGCTTGGGGTGCTGCTTGAGGGCCTCGGCGACAGCCTTGGCGATGAACGGCAGGAAGGTCAGCTTGACGCCGTTCTGTGCCTGGAAGGAGTTCTTGGCGCGGGCACGGAGCTTGGCGACCTTGGTCATGTCCACTTCGTGGACCTGGGTCAGCTGCGTGGAGACCTCAAGGGACTCGCGCATGCGGCGGGCGATGACCTGGCGGATGCGCGGGGCCTTCTGGGTGGTGCCGCGCAGCGAGGAAGCGGCCTGGCCCGCGGATGCGGAGGCTGCCGGGGCGGACGCTGCCGGAGCTGCGGGCGCGGCCGCGGGAGCTGCCTTTGCCTCGGCTGCGGCGATGACATCCTGCTTGCGGATGCGGCCGCCGACGCCGGTGCCAGAGAGGGAGGTGATGTCCACGCCGTGCTGGTTGGCGAGCTTCCGGACCAGGGGAGTCACATAACCCGACTCGGATCCGCCTGCTGACGGTGCAGCTTCTTCGGACGCCGGTGCAGCAGCCTGGGGAGCCGGGGCAGCCTTGGGGGCTTCCTGCTTGGGTGCTTCCTGGGCCGGAGCGGCCTGCGGTGCGGGTGCTTCAGCCTTCGGTGCTTCGGCCTTGGGCTCTTCCTTGGCTGGTGCCTCGGTGGAGGGGGCCTCGGCCGGGGCGGCAGCAGCGCCTGAACCGATGACGGCAAGGACGGATCCAACCTCGGCGGTCTCATCCTCGTTGACGCGGATTTCCTGGAGGGTGCCGGCCACGGGGGAGGGAATTTCGGTGTCCACCTTGTCGGTGGAAACCTCCAGCAGGGGCTCATCCACCTCCACGGCGTCGCCAACAGCCTTGAGCCAGCGGGTGACGGTACCTTCCGTGACGCTCTCACCGAGGGCCGGCAGGGTGACGTCGTGGCTTTCGCCGCCGGCGGCCGGTGCCTCTGCGGGAGCGGGCGCCTCGGTGGAGGGCGCTTCGGCGGGAGCCGGCGCTTCCTCGGCAGCAGGGGCCTCCTCGGCGGGAGCCTCTTCGGCGGGTGCGCCGCCGCCGGAGCCGTCCCCGATGCGGACCAGGGGAGCGCCGACCTCGGCGGTCTCGTCCTCGGCCACCAGGATTTCCTCAATCACGCCAGCTACAGGAGAGGGGATTTCAGTGTCTACTTTGTCGGTGGAGACTTCGAGCAGCGGCTCGTCCACCTCTACCCGGTCACCTACCTGCTTGAGCCAGCGGGTGACGGTTCCTTCGGTGACGCTCTCACCGAGGGCGGGCAAGTTAACGGATTCAGACATGTCGTCCCCGTTCTCCTTATTGATCTTTAGTGCGGATGATTGCTGCCGTTTGGCCAGCCTAGTGCACCCGGCATTCCGTGCCGGGTGCACCAGGCCCTTGGGTTTTGGGGAGACTAGCCGTGAAGCGGCTTGCCGGCGAGTGCCAGGTGGGCTTCGCCCAGGGACTCGTTCTGGGTGGGGTGGGCGTGGAGCAGCTGGGCCACATCCTCCGGGTACGCTTCCCAGTTCACGATCAGCTGGGCCTCGCCCACCTGCTCGCCCATGCGCGCGCCGATCATGTGGACGCCCACCACGGGGCCGTCCTTCTGCCGGACCAGCTTGACCAGGCCGGAGGTGCCCAGGATGGAGCTCTTGCCGTTGCCTGCGAGGTTGTATTCCTGGGTCTGCACCTGGTCCTCGCCGAACTTCTCCTTGGCGGCCTTTTCGGTGTAGCCCACGGTAGCGATCTCCGGCTCGGAGTAGGTGACCTTGGGAATGTTGATGTCCTCGACCACCACAGGCTTCAGGCCGGCGATTTCCTCGGCCACGAAGATGCCCTGCTGGTAGCCGCGGTGCGCCAGCTGCACGCCGGGGACGATGTCGCCCACCGCGTAGATGTTGCCGACGCCCGTGTGGAGGCGCTCGTTGGTGATGACGAAGCCGCGGTCAATGGTGATGCCCGCTTCCTCGTAGCCGAGGTTGGCGGTGACGGGGCCGCGGCCCACGGCAACCAGCAGCAGGTCGGCCTCGAACGTCTTGCCGTCCACCAGGGTGACCTTGACGCCGTCGTCGTTCTGCTCGACGCCCTGGAAGAACACGCCGGTGGAGAACTTGATGCCGCGCTTCTTGAAGGCGCGCTCGAAGTTCTTCACGATGGTGGCGTCCTCGTTGGGAACCAGCGAGGGCAGGCCCTCCACGATGGTGACGTCGACGCCGAAGGACTTCCACACAGAGGCGAACTCGACGCCGATGACGCCGCCGCCCAGGATGATGGCGCTCTTGGGGATGAAGTCCATGGTCAGGGCCTGGTCGGAGGTGATGACCTTGCCGCCGAGCTCCAGGCCGGGCAGGGTGCGCGAGTAGGAACCCGTGGCCAGGACGATGTTCTTGCCCTTGTACGCGGTGCCGTTCACCACGACGGTGTCGGTGCCCTGGAGCTTGCCTTCACCTTCGATGACGGTGATGCCCTTGGACTTGATGAGTCCCTGAAGGCCCTTGTACTTGCCGGCGATGATGCCGTCCTTGTACGCGTTGACGGCATTGATGTCGATGCTGTCAAGGGTGACGTTCACGCCGTACTTGGCGGAGTCACGGGCGTGGTCGGCCAGTTCCGCGGAGTGCAGGAGGGCCTTGGTGGGGATGCAGCCGTTGTGGAGGCAGGTGCCGCCCAGCTTGGCCTTCTCCACGAGGCCGACGGTGAGGCCAAGCTGTACTGCCCGGAGCGCGGCGGCGTATCCGCCGCTGCCGCCACCGAGTACCAGGATGTCGAATTCTTGCGCAGTTGCCTGATCGGCCACTTAAACGCTCCCTCGCGTGAACGATGACGCGATCCTGCGCATCATCTGGTCTTGGAACTTGCACTGCCGTGATTATGCCAGCAGGCCAATTCTCTTGCATTTGTGACTACCGTGGTTCACCTTAGCGAACCACTTATCCATGCTCCACCCTGGCACCACGTTTGTGGAGCGCTTGTGTCGAGTGTCACGCGGCTTTGTGGCACAGGGATCACCGGTCCCGCAAAGCCGCGTGACAGCACGCCGGAGGCCGCCAAAGGGTCAGGCGGCAGCCAGGATGTCCTCCACATACGCCACCAGGGTCCGGACGGTGCAGCCCGTTCCCTGCTTGTGCGTGTAGCCGTACGGGCTCCCGTTATTAAAGGACGGCCCGGCGATGTCGATGTGGGCCCAGGGGATCTGTTCCCCGTCCTTGCCCTTACCCACGAACTCGCGGAGGAAAACGGCGGCGGTCATCATGCCGCCGTGGCGTTCGCCGATGTTGGCGAGGTCGGCGACCTGCGAATCCAGGCTGGGCCGCAGTTCCTCGGGCAGCGGCATGGGCCACACGAGTTCACCGGCCCGGTCCGCTGCCGCCTTGAGCGGGCCAGTCACGCTCTCGGATCCCATGACGCCGGCTGTCCGGTTGCCCAGGGCGATCAGCTGCGCCCCGGTGAGCGTGGCAACGTCGATGATGGCGTCCGGGTATTCGCGGCTCGCGGCCACGATGCCGTCGGCCATGACCAGCCGCCCCTCGGCGTCGGTGTTCAGGACCTCAACGGTCTTGCCGCCGAACATGGTGAGGACGTCGGCCGGGCGGGAGGCGGCGCCGGAGGGCATGTTCTCGGCGATGCAGAGCCAGGCGGTGGCCTTGACCGGCAGGCCGAGTCCCGCGAGGGCCAGGACAGTGTTAAGGACGACGGCGGCCCCCGCCATGTCGCTCTTCATGTCGCCCATGCCCAGGGCCGGCTTGATGGAGATGCCGCCGGTGTCGAACGTGATGCCCTTGCCGACCAGCGCGATCTTCGAGGTTGCCTTCGCAGGGGAGTACTCCACCTTGACCAGGCGGGGCTGGCGTGCCGAGCCCTTGCCCACGCCCATGATGCCGCCGAAGCCTTCCTTCTCGAGTCGCTTCTCGTCCCAGACGGTCACTTTGACGGGCAGCCCCTTGGCGAGGTCCTTCGCGGCGTCGGCGAAGGTTTCCGGGTAGAGGTGGCTGGGCGGCTGGTTGACCAGGGACCGGGTGGCGTTGACCGCCCTGCCGATCAGCGTGGCGCGCTTGAGGACCTCGTCCAGTTCCTTCTGGCCGGCCAGTTCAGTGAAGATCACGGCATTGCGGACGGGGTCCTTCAGGCCGTCCTTGGAGGACCGGAACTCGCTGAAGGAATAGGCGCCCAGCGCGGCACCTTCGGCTACGGCCTCAACGTCGGCGAGGGACGCCGTCGGGAATGCCAGGGCAACCGTGGCCAGGCCGGCGAGCTGGCGGACGGCGGAGCCTGCTGCCCGCCGCAGGGCTTCCCCTGCCAGTGGCTTCGAGGCTGATACCTTGCCCACCCCGGCGAGGACCAAAACGCCCGCGCCGGTCTCGGGAAGGCCCGGCAGGCGCACCAGCTGGTCCGCTGCGCCCGTAATGCCGAGGGCCTTCAGGGAATCGGCCAGCGCCTCGGCGGACCGGGCGGTCAGCGGGTTGTCCAGGAGGACGGGTCCGTCCGCACCCTGCCCCACACCTATGACGACGGCGTCACTGGGGCTTTTCTTCAGGTCCCGCGAGAGGGTACTAAGGTTGATTTCAGTATTCTTGACCACGCGGATCAGTCCTCGATTCTCGAAAGATGTTCGGGCAGGGGTGCATGTTCGGCGCTCTGCCATGGTTGCCCGGGTACCGCCGTTCGGAACGCAGTCCGGGTGCCTGCGGGCCCGTCTGGCAGGCCAGTTCCGATCGTAGCCCGTCCGTGTCTGAGCTGGTGAATTCCGTGAGAGGTGCGCCACAGCCGGCGCCGGAATGCCCCGCTGCCCCCGGGCGTTGTAAAGAATGTCCACCCGCACCTGAAAGGAACATGCCGTGCTTGAACGGATCTCCGGCTCCCTGCTGGACCCCGATGCGCTCTATGCGAGCAACATTGAGCTGTTCCACAGCCCTGAACTCCGCGGGCTGAACCTGGTGATGGGCTTCACCGGGTTTGCCGACGCAGGCCACGTGGTGAAGCAGATCAATGCCGAACTGCTGGATTCCCTCGACGCCGAGCCGGTGGCGGTTTTTGATGCGGACCAGCTTATTGACTACCGCTCGCGCCGGCCGCACCTGACGTTCGTGGAGGACCACCTCCAGGATTACCAGGAACCCCGGCTGGCCCTGTACCGGCTGAAGGACGGGCTGGGTAAGCCCTTCCTGCTCCTGGCGGGCTTCGAACCTGACCTGCAGTGGGAGAGGTTCGCGCGGGCCGTGGTGGGCATCGTGGAGACACTGGATGTGAACCTGGTGACCTGGATCCACTCCATCCCCATGCCCGTTCCCCACACCAGGCCGGTGGGTGTGACGGTGCACGGTAACCGTCCTGACCTGATCGAGGGTATCTCGGTGTGGAAGCCCACCGTGGAGGTCCCTGCCGCCGTAGGCCACATCCTGGAACTCCGCCTCGTGGAGGCAGGACGCAATGTTGCCGGCTATGTCATCCATGTGCCGCACTACCTGGCCGAGGCGGAATACCCCACCGCCGCCGTCGCAGGCCTTGAATACCTCGGTGCCGCCACATCACTGATGCTGCCATCGGACAGGCTCCGGGAAGCAGGCCGTGAGGTAGGCCGCCAGATCGCGGAACAGATCGACGCCTCCGAGGACGTCCAGCAGGTGGTGTCGCGGCTGGAGGCCCGCTACGACGAAAAGGCCGAGGGCACGGTCCGCCGGTCGCTCCTGGCGGACGAGAACGACGAACTGCCCAACGCCGACGACCTCGGCGCTGCCGTGGAGGCCTACCTGGCCCGGGAGAACCCCGGCAAGTAAGGGCCCCGGCGGGCGCCCGGGCATAATGAAGGAGTGACTGCACCCCGCGCCTGGCTTATCTGGACCATCGGAATATTCGGGTACCTGGTGGCCGTCGCGCAGCGCACGTCCTTTGGCGTGGTGGGGCTGGAAGCCACCGAGAGGTTCCAGGCCAGCGCGTCAGCGATCTCCTTCTTCACTGTCCTTCAGCTCCTTGTCTACGCGGGGCTCCAGATTCCCGTGGGGCTTCTGGTGGACAGGTTTGGCTCCCGTGCCATGATCGCCGGCGGCGCAGTCCTCATGGGGCTGGGCCAGCTCCAGCTCGCCTTTGCAGACAGCATTCCCGGGGGAGTGGCCGGCCGGGTCCTGGTGGGCGCCGGGGACGCCATGACGTTCATTTCCGTGATCCGGCTGATTCCGCTCTGGTTCGCTCCTGCCCGGGTTCCACTGGTGACGCAGCTGACGGGCATGTCCGGCCAGCTCGGCCAGCTGTTCAGCGTTATCCCCTTCGCCTTCGTCCTGCATCTCGCGGGCTGGACCCCGGCGTTCCTCATGCTTGCCGGGATGTCAGCCCTCGCCGTCGTCCTGACGCTGGTGCTGCTGCAGGACGTCCCGCCGGGAACCGCCCGCCCGCAGGCCCAGCAGGGGCTGCGGGCTACCGGGTCCTCGCTGGCCCGGGCCTGGCGCCAGCCGGGGACCCGCCTGGGGCTCTGGAGCCACTTCACCATTCAGTTCAGCGGCACCGTGTTCGCCATGACCTGGGGCTACCCGTTCCTGCTCTCCGGCCAGGGCCTGGACGCAGGAACGGTGGCGGCCCTGATGGCCCTCTACGTCGCCGCCGCGATGGCGGTGGGGCCCTTCATCGGACGCTTCGTCTCCCGCCACCCGTTACGGCGTTCCACCATGGTCCTGCTCATCGCCGGCGCAACCGCGGCAGCGTGGGCCGCCGTCCTGCTGACCCCCGGCCGTGCTCCGCTGTGGCTGCTGGCCGGTCTCGTGGTGGTGCTGGCCGTCGGCGGTCCGGGGTCCATGATCGGCTTCGACTTTGCCCGTACCTTCAACCCTGCGCACCGGATCGGGACGGCCACGGGCATCGTCAACGTGGGCGGGTTCATCGCCGCCCTTGTGGCGATCTTCCTGATCGGGCTCGTGCTGGACATCCTGTTTGCCAGCGGGTTCTCCCAGGGCGTCCTCTACGGCCTGGACCCTTTCCGGATCGCCCTGAGCGTCCAGTTCCTGCTGCTGGGGTTCGGGGCGGCAGCCATGCTCGTGTGCCGGCGCAAGGTGCGGCGGCAGATGGCCGCCCAGGGTGTGGTGGTGCCGCCGCTGCGCAGCGCGCTGGCCCGGCAGCGGCGCGAGAACCTTGCGCGGCGGCGCGGGTCCTCGATCCCCGATGAGTGACGCTGGTCCTCCACTGGCACTGATCCTCCACAGGCCCGGTTTCCGCACATAGCCGCTGTCCGTTCTTATCGGGAGCCGGCGGGGGGCGGAAGCTGGAGCCATGACTTCTCCAGACCACCTGACAGTCCGCAGCCCCGAAGACATCCTCGGCTTCATCCCGCACTCGCTCGGATACTGGCCAGCGCAGAGCCTGGTGGCGATGACCCTGCAGGGTACGAGGCTTGGCGCTACCCTCCGGCTGGACCTCCCAGGACGCGAGGTCCTGGCCGCACCGGCCAAGTTCCTGCAGGCCGTCCGGCGCTACCTGGCGGCGGACAAGGAAGCTGACGGCACCTTGCTGGCTTTCTTCACCAGCAACGGCAGCGCGTCGTCGCCGTCCCCGTACGACGGTCTGCTGGCCGGCCTGGACTCCATGCTGGAAGACGCCGGGATGCCGGTCCGGGAAGCCTGGTATGTCGGTGATGATTTCTGGCGCGAGGCCTGGTGCCTGGATGTTTCGTGCTGCCCGCTCCCCGGCCGGCCGGTGCAGCAGATCCGTGACAGCACCTTGAACACCGAGATGGTCTACCGCGGAAGCAGCATTGGCCCGCAGCCGGAGGAGCAGGCACCCGCGCTTCCGGTTTCCAGCCTCTACCTCGCTGCCGTCAGGGAAGCTGAAACCGCGTGGTCCGCGCAACTGGACCTTCGCCGGGCAAGCAGGCAGCAGTTCGACTCGGTCCTCAGGCTCTGGCTGGATCTGCTGGACCGCCCGCTGAAGGAAGCCTGGCTGCCCGAGGCGGATCGCGACGGATTCCTGCGCGCCTCGCTGTTGGTCCCCGCGTACCGGGATGCTGTCCTGATGATGGCGGCAGCCGGTACACAAGCTGCCCGGGCCGGTGCCGGGCAGTTGGGGCTCTTCCGGGATGAATGCCTCCTGGCCCCTGTGGCGCCCCAGGCCTTCCCGGGGACCGGGGCATGCGCGGATGGACTGCAGGGCGCTGCGGCGGAGACAGGACCGCCGAAGGAAGGACCGCCCGGTGCAGGAATCCCGGGCTACGGGGACGTCCTGATGGGCGTGGCCCCGGCCGTCCCGGACTGGGAACGGCTCAACGCCCTGGACCTGGCCTTTGGGCAGCTTGCCGCAGCCGGCGGCCGGGCGGCGGCTGCATCGTTCACGGGAAGGGGCTGGATCGCCTGGTGCCGCGGCCGCGGCTCCTACTCGGCGGCCTATCTCCGGCAGGCCCTTGACGCGGAACCCGGGTACCGCTTGGCGGAACTGCTGCTGGAACTGGTCCGGCGCGGAACACTTTGCGGCTGGGCGGCACGGAAGGACGCTGCCTGGCAGAAGTTCGGCCCGGACGCGGCGTGACCGCTGCCGGGGTCCGGGGGAGCGGCGGCAGACGGGGCCGGACGGCGGGGACACCCGGCGGTGGCGAATGACGGGGAGGCCCGATTCGGGGAAAACATGAGACAATGGAGGCCGAGACCCGGTTGGGTCCGTGTATTGAGCGCACACGAGTGGACCCTGCGGGGAACATAACAGCGGCTCCGGCAGTTGTCTTAACAGACTCTGCCGGCCGTGGTGGCGCTTGGTTTTCACCACGGACTTGACAGGGTCATAGTGGTGTTGCCCGTATGGTGATTCCACAGACCACCGCTAGAAAGGTTTTCTGTGACCCCGTCTTCCACGAAGAAGGACCCCGCCGCCCAGGACGAACTGTCCGCCGAGGAGAAGCAGGCTGCGACCAACGCCAAGCGTGCAGCTACGCGGGCAGCCAACAAGGCGTCGGCCGGTGCGGCTGCAGCGGACGGCAAGCCCGAGCCCAAGAAGCGCGGCCCCAAGCCCGGCGCGAAGGCAGCAGCCGCAAAGTCCGCTGCCGGTGACACCGACGACGCTGAAGAAGTCGAGGAAGACCTCGACGACATCGTCCTCGAAGGACCTGAAGTCATCGAGGAGGACGCCGAGGCCGATCCCGCCAAGGCAGTTGCCGGCTCCGGCAAGGGCTTCGTCTACTCGGACGCTGACGACGACGACGCGCCTGTCCAGCAGGTCATGTCCGCCGGAGCCACGGCCGACCCCGTCAAGGACTACCTGAAGCAAATCGGTAAGGTGGCACTGCTCAACGCCGAGCAGGAAGTGGACCTTGCCCTCCGGATCGAAGCCGGACTGTTCGCCGAAGAGAAGATCAACGCGGACGACGGTTCCATGGATCCGAAGTACAAGCGCGAGCTTGAATTCATCATCCATGACGGCAAGCGCGCCAAGAACCACCTCCTCGAAGCCAACCTTCGCCTGGTGGTCTCGCTGGCCAAGCGCTACACCGGACGCGGCATGCTGTTCCTGGACCTGATCCAGGAAGGCAACCTGGGCCTCATCCGTGCGGTGGAGAAGTTCGACTACACCAAGGGCTTCAAGTTCTCCACCTACGCCACCTGGTGGATCCGGCAGGCGATCACCCGTGCCATGGCGGACCAGGCCCGCACCATCCGTATTCCGGTCCACATGGTCGAAGTCATCAACAAACTGGCACGCGTCCAGCGCCAGATGCTCCAGGACCTCGGCCGCGAACCTACGCCCGAAGAGCTCGCGCTTGAACTCGACATGACCCCCGAAAAGGTTGTGGAAGTCCAGAAGTACGGCCGTGAGCCCATCTCGCTGCACACGCCCCTGGGCGAGGACGGCGACTCCGAGTTCGGTGACCTGATCGAGGACTCCGAGGCCGTTGTTCCCGCGGACGCCGTGAGCTTCACGCTCCTCCAGGAACAGCTGCACTCCGTCCTGGACACCCTGTCCGAGCGCGAAGCCGGGGTTGTGGCCATGCGCTTCGGCCTGACCGACGGACAGCCGAAGACTTTAGACGAAATCGGCAAGGTCTACGGAGTGACGCGTGAGCGCATCCGCCAGATCGAATCGAAGACGATGTCCAAGCTCCGCCACCCCTCGCGGTCGCAGGTACTCCGGGACTACCTCGACTAAAAGCAGGATGAGCTGGAAAAGCGGCCCGCCCGCTGCCGTGCCCTCGCGGGTGTGGCAGCGGGCGGGCCGCTTTTGCCGTTCCCGGCAGGACGCGCGGGCTGGGACTGGCCGGCCGGAACGGTGCCCCCCAATGGCGCCGGGCCGGGGATTAAAGAGGGACGCGGCTTAAAAGAATTGGGACCCCACCTTCCGGTGGGGTCCCAACAGCTTTGGGGAAGCTAGTCGATTTCTACGGCTGCCTTCTCATGAAGCTTGCCCGTCTCATCGTGCCAGTCGGAGCTCAAGGGTTTCAGAGTCGCCTCGACTGCGCGGGCGTGGTGGCCACAGAAGAGCAGCTCACCGCCGGAGGACTCCAATACAACCCGGACATAGGCCTGAGCTCCGCAACGGTCGCACCGGTCCAGTGCATTGAGTGTGCGGTCTGCCACTGCTGTTGTCATGTCGGCCTCCTTAGTAGATCAGTACGTCTATATAACCAGCATTCGTAACAAAACCATCGCAAGGATGGGGCAAGTTCGCTGTGCGCGTATCCGCAATGTTGGCTCAAGAACGCCCCAGCAGCCTGCGCGGGTACCGACGTGGCGCGGTCCACACCCCCCCGCCAGGTGTGGCAGCCGGACCGCGGGCGCCGCGCCGACTACCCTAGAGGAAGCGATCCCAGCCCGCTGTTTTACGTCCCTGAAGGAGCTCATCACCAGTGGCACCAAGTTCTGATTACACTGCCCGGCACCTGTCTGTACTGGAAGGCCTGGAGGCCGTCCGCAAGCGCCCGGGCATGTACATCGGTTCCACCGACTCCCGCGGCCTCATGCACTGCCTCTGGGAAATCATCGACAATTCCGTCGACGAGGCGCTGGCCGGGTTCGGCCACGACATCAAAATCATCCTGCACGCGGACAACTCCGTGGAGATCCACGACGACGGCCGCGGCATTCCCATCGACAAGGAACCCAAGACCGGCCTGACGGGCGTGGAGGTTGTCTTCACCAAACTGCACGCCGGCGGCAAGTTCGGCGGCGGCTCCTACACCGCCTCGGGCGGCCTGCACGGAGTTGGTGCGTCCGTGGTCAATGCCCTGTCCTCGCGCCTCGACGTCGAAGTGGACCGGGGCGGGAAGACCTACAAGATGTCGTTCCGCCGCGGCGAACCCGGTCGGTTCAAGGACACCGGCTCCAAGACGGACCCCGCCGCGCCCTTCACCCCGTTCGTTGACGACTCGGTCCTGGACATCGCCGGCAAGGCCAAGCGCGGCGTCACGGGAACCCGGATCCGCTACTGGGCCGACCGGCAGATCTTCACCCCGGACGCCAAGTTCTCCTACGAGGAACTGGCCGCCCGCGCCCGGCAGACCTCCTTCCTGGTCCCGGGCCTCAAGCTGACCGTGCGGGATGAGCGGAGGGTTCCGGGTACCCCCGGCGAGGCGGGCGTCCACGAAGAGGTGTTCCACCACGACGGCGGCATCTCCGAATTCGTCGAATTCCTCGCCGCTGACCCGGCAGTCACCGATGTGTGGCGGCTGCATGGCTCCGGAAAGTTCAAGGAGACCGTTCCCGTCCTGGACGAGCGCGGCCACAGCCAGCTTGCCGAGGTGGAGCGGGACTGTGAAGTGGATGTCGCCCTGCGCTGGGGGATCGGCTACGACAGCACGGTCCGCAGCTTCGTGAACATCATTTCCACGCCCAAGGGCGGAACCCACCAGTCCGGGTTTGAACAGGCCCTGGTGAAGACGTTCCGCAAAGCCGTGGAAAACAACGCCCGCAAGCTCAAGGCCGGGAATGACAAGATCGAAAAGGACGACATCTTCGCCGGGCTGACGGCCGTCCTGACAGTGCGGCTGGCGGAGCCGCAGTTCGAAGGCCAGACCAAGGAAATCCTGGGCACATCAGCCGTCCGCGCCATTGTTGCCAAGGTGGTGGAGCGGGAGATCGGCGCCAAGCTCAGCTCCGCGAACCGCAATGACAAGGCCCAGTCCGCCCTGCTGCTCGAAAAAATCGTCAACGAGATGAAGTCCCGCATCTCTGCCCGCGTGCACAAGGAGACCCAACGGCGCAAGAACGCGCTGGAAACCTCCTCCATGCCCACCAAGCTGGCCGACTGCCGCACGGACGACGTCGCACGCTCCGAACTGTTCATTGTGGAAGGCGACTCGGCGCTCGGAACCGCCAAGCTGGCCAGGTCCTCCGACTTCCAGGCGCTGCTGCCCATCCGCGGCAAGATCCTCAATGTCCAGAAGGCCTCGGTGGGGGACATGCTCTCCAATGCCGAGTGCGCTGCCCTGATCCAGGTGGTGGGGGCCGGGTCCGGGCGCAGCTTCGACCTCTCTGCCGCCCGCTACGGCAAGGTCATCCTGATGACTGACGCCGACGTGGACGGCGCGCACATCCGCACCCTGCTGCTGACCCTCTTCTTCCGCTACATGCGGCCCATGATCCTGGAGGGCCGGGTGTTCGCGGCGGTTCCGCCGCTGCACCGGGTGGAGGTCATCAACGCCGGCCAAAAGGCCAACGAGATGATCTACACCTACTCCGAGGCCGAACTCCACGTCCTGCTGGCCCGCCTGGCCAAGGAGGGCAAGCGGTACAAGGAGCCCATCCAGCGGTACAAGGGCCTGGGGGAGATGGACGCCGAACAGCTGGCGGAAACCACCATGGACCCGCGGCACCGTACCCTGCGCAAGGTAGGGATCGAAAACGCGCAGCAGGCAGAGGAGATCTTCGACCTCCTGATGGGCTCGGACGTGTCCCCGCGCAAGGACTTCATCATCGCCGGCGCCGCCAGCCTGGACCGGGAACGCATCGACGCCTGACGGCAGAAGGCAGCGGGCAGGCCGCGGAGGCCGCAGGCATCCTGTGCCGCAGGCGTCGGGGCAGCAAAGGGAGGACGACGGCGGGACTCAGCCCAGCAGGCCGGGCACCACGAGCAGGGCGGTGGGCAGGGCAAGGAGCAGCACGGATCCCGCCACGACCAAGCTGCGGATGGGCGCCGGCAGCTCCGGCCGGGGCGAGAGCAGCCGGCTGACCCGTGAAGCGGTGGTCCGGGCGGAGTCCGCGCCGGACGTGCCGGCGGCGGCGTCCAGGCCGGAGAGGGCAAGGCTTGAGGCCTCCGGGCGGAGGTCTGCGCCGCCGCTGTTCCCGGCCGACCCGCTGGCCACAATGGCGATGGCCTTGATCAGCGTGGCCTTGCTTTCGGTCTTGAGCGCGACGTCGTCGGCCAGCATCTCGATCAGGGAGTTCACCGATTCCTGCGCGAGGCGGGTGGTTGGCAGCCAGGGCAGTGCCTGCCGCCAGGCGGCGAAAGCCCACAGCAGCAGGTGGTGGCGCTGGCTGAGGTGGGCGTTCTCATGGATCAGGACCGCACGGAGTTCTGCGGGCTCCAGGGCTGCCATGAGGCCGTCAGACAGGACTGTCACGGACCGGGCGCCGCCGGGAAGGCAGTAAGCCACGGGGGAGTTGTGGCTGATGACCAGGGTTCCCGTCCCCTCAGCGGACGGCGAGGCCAGCAGGGACAGCAGTTCGCGGTGCCGCCGCCGCTGGCGCTCAATCTTGTAGTAGGTCAGCAGCAGGGTGAACACCAGGTGGGCGGTGAGCAGCGCTGCTGCGGACAGGGCGAAAATATGCCAGAAACCCAGGGCCGTGGTGGGGGCGTTGTAGAGCACCATGCCGGCCAGCGCCCGCAGGCCTGCGATCAGGTTGTCCCCGATCGGTTCCAGGCCATACACGAGCATTGCGCCGATCATGGACAGCCCGCCGGCCAGCGCTATCGCCTGCCACAGGATCATGGCGGTGAAGGGTGAGCGGGCGGGCCACTGCGCGCGTGAGAGGAGGACAGGCACCGGCCACGCCAGGACTATCGCAAGGACCGCCAGCAGGTACGAGGCCCAGAACATGGTCCGCTAGAGGTGGCCAAGCAGTTTGCGCAGAGTCTCGGCTTCACCCTCGGATACGGACCCGATAAAACGGGCCAGCACTGCTTCGCGGTCCGGAGCCGACCCCAGTACCTCGTGCATCAGCTCGGCGGTGTGGTCCTCGCGGCTGGACACTGCCTGGTAGCGGTGCGGACGGGTGCCGCGTTCGCGCTCCACCAGGCCCTTCTTCTCCAGCCGCGACAGTACGGTGAGCACGGTGGTCACGGCGAGCTCCTTGCCCTCGTGGCCGGCAGCACCGTCCTGGCCGGCCGAGGTCTGCGCGAGCCTGTCCCGCAGCGTGTTGGCTGTGGCTGCTTCCTGGCCCGCCCAGAGCAGATCCATCACTGCCCGTTCCAGTTCACCAAGACTAGCCATTGCACTTTTCCTTTGTTTCCCCGCGCCACCGCCGCCGGGCGGAAGTGGCTGCATGCTGTGTTTGAACTACAACCTCCAATTTACCCGGTTTTCCCAAGACTTTCTACGTTGGGTAGAACACGTGGCGTGACGTGGCCCTTGCCTGCCGACCCCGGGCAGTGGAAGCTGGTTTTTACACCGCCGCCGCCGTTGTTCTACACTCGGTAGAAGTTGAGTTCTACAAAACGTAGAAGATCTGCATTCGCTGACACGAGGAACCGCCTTGGACGCTATGGACGCGCTGGAAATCGCACGCTGGCAATTCGGGATCACCACCGTTTACCACTTCATGATGGTTCCGCTGACCATCGGCCTTGGCCTGGTTGTCGCAGTCATGCAGACGGCGTGGCACCGCACAGGCAATCCCGAGTACCTCCGGATGACCAAGTTCTGGGGAAAGCTGTTCCTCATTAACTTCATCATGGGCGTGGCCACCGGCATCGTCCAGGAGTTCCAGTTCGGGATGGCCTGGAGCGAATACAGCCGGTTCGTGGGCGACGTCTTCGGCGCGCCCCTGGCCCTGGAAGCGCTGCTGGCGTTCTTCGTCGAATCCACCTTCCTGGGACTGTGGATCTTCGGCTGGAAGCAGCTCAAGCCCGGCATCCACCTGGCGTGCCTCTGGATCGCAGTGATCGGGTCGATTTTCTCCGCGTACTTCATCATCGTGGCCAACAGCTGGATGCAGCATCCCGTGGGCGTGGAGATGATCGACGGCCGGCCCGTCATGACCGACGCCTGGGCCGTCTTCACCAACAACACCGCGCTCGTTGCCGTACCGCACACCCTCTTCGGTGCCCTCGCCGTTGCCGGCGGCTTCCTGCTGGGCATCGCCTGGTACCACCTCTGGCGCAGGCGGCGCGACGGCGTCGACACCGTCGGCGCCGACGGCAAAGTCATCCCGGGCGAATCGGCGGACATCCCCGGCCGGGACCGCGACGACCACAAAGTCTGGCTCCGGTCCCTGCGGATCGGCGCGGTGGTGGCCATGATCTCCTTCGCCGGCACCGCCCTCACCGGGGATCTCCAGGGCAAGCTGATGTTCGAGCAGCAGCCCATGAAGATGGCCGCAGCGGAAGCCGCCTGCCATGACGGCACCGGGTTCTCCGTCCTGAGCATCGGCAACCTTGGTTCGCAGAACTGCGACGACATCGTTGCCCTCATTGAGGTCCCCGGCATCCTCTCCTACCTGGCGAAGGGCGACTTCACCACCGAAGTCCAGGGCGTCAACAGCCTCCTGCCGCAGTACAAGGAGGCCTACGGGACCCACCTTCCGGACAATCCCATCTACGGCGAACGCGCGGGCCAGGAGATCGACTACCTTCCCGTCATGGAGGTCACCTACTGGGGCTTCCGCATGATGATCGGCTTCGGCGGGCTCGCGGCCCTCGCCGCCCTCGTGGCGCTGTGGATCACCCGGAAGGGCACCGTCCCCGAATCCCGCTGGCTCATGCGGCTCGCCGTCTTCGGCATCCTGGCCCCCTTCGGTGCCAACGCGGCCGGCTGGATCTTCACCGAGATGGGCCGCCAGCCGTTCGTCGTCGCTCCCAACCCGGATCCCAGCGGCATCGACCAGGTGTTCATGTTCACGGCGGCGGCGGTATCACCCGGTGTCTCTGCCGGGGAGCTGCTGGCCTCGCTGGTCACCCTGACGGCGGTCTACGCAGTCCTGCTGGTGGTTGAGGTCAAGCTGTTGGTGAAGTATATCCGCGGCGGAGTGGTGTCCGCCATGCCTGAGCTGGTCCATGCACCGGCCGACGAAAATGAGGACGCCACCCCCGGATCCGGTGGACCGGGCGGCGGCAAACCCGGCGACGACGTCCTGGCGTTCGCCTACTAAGCCGCGCACGAAGAGCAGAGGAAATACACACATGGAACTGCTGCCAACCGTCTGGTTCATCGCCATCGCGGTGCTGTGGACCGGGTACCTCTTCCTGGAGGGCTTCGACCTCGGCGTCGGGATGCTCATGAAGCTTTTCGCCCGCAACAACACGGAGCGCCGCGTCCTGCTCAACACCATCGGACCCGTCTGGGACGGCAACGAGGTATGGCTCCTGACGGCCGGCGGCGCCACGTTCGCCGCCTTCCCGCTCTGGTACGCCTCCCTGTTCTCGGCCCTCTACCTTCCGCTGCTGGTGGTGCTCGTTGCCCTGATTTTCCGGGCGGTGGCGTTCGAGTACCGGGGCAAGGTGGACACGGACCGGTGGCGTGCCCGCTGGGACTGGGCCATCGCGCTGGGATCCTTCTTCGCGGCCTTCGGCGTGGGTGCCGCGCTGGCACTCACCACCACCGGCCTGCCGCTGAACGCCAATGGCGACCGAGAGGGAGGCCCGCTGGCCTGGTTCAGCGGATACGCCGTCCTGGGCGGCCTCGCCGTCGTGGGTTTCTCGCTGATCCACGCGCTGGCTTTCCTGGCCCTGAAGACCGACGGCGACGTGCGGCACCGGGCACGGACATGGTTCGTGCGCCTGCTGCCCGTCCTGCTCCTGCCCATCGCGGGGTGGGCACTGAGCATCCAGTTCCTGGAAGGGAAGCCCTGGACCTGGGCCCTTGTCCTGGTGGCTGTCGCCGCCGCCGCAGCGGCCTGGGTGTGGGCCCGCCGGGGAGCGGAAGGCAAGGCCTTCTCCGCCCTTGGAGCTTTCCTGGCACTGGGTTCGGCATCGATCTTCGCGGCCGTGTTCCCGGTGGTGCTGCCCTCCACCCTCAACGAGGCCTATGACCTCACCATCTCCAACGCGTCCTCCTCCGACTACACCCTGGGGCTCATGAGCATCGTGGCGGCCTTCGGCCTTCCCCTTGTCATTGCCTACCAGGCCTGGACCTACTGGGTGTTCCGCCGCCGGGTCAGTGCAGCGCACATCCCGGAGGCCCACAGCTTCCTGCCGGCCATCGCCGCCAGGGCTTTCACAACGAAGGGCTGACATGCGGCCAAGTTTCCCTCCCGGCCCGGCCACCCGCTCCGCCGTCTACCTGCTCGGACTGCTGGCAGCCCTGAAGGCCCTGTCGCTGGTCCTGATGGGCCAGGCCGTGGCCTCGGTGCTGGCCGGACTGGTGGCGGCGGACCCGGACTGGGCAGGCCAGGTTGTGTTGGGACTGGCGGGCGTGGTCCTGCGGTCACTGACCGTCTGGGCACAGGCCGTCGCTGCCCGGCGCGCGGCCCTTGGCATCAAGGAGGAGCTGCGTGCCGGGCTGCTCGAACGGGCGCTGCGCAACGGCGCCCGGGGAACCGGCCCTGCCGACGGCGGGCTCGCCGTCCTGGCAACCCGTGGACTGGATGCGCTGGACAACTACTACACCCAGTTCCTCCCGGCACTGGTGAACTGCGCGGCGATCCCGCTGCTGCTGGGAGCACGGATCCTCTTCGCGGACTGGGTCAGCGCGGTGGTGATTGTCCTGACCGTACCGCTGGTGCCGCTGTTCATGGTGCTCATCGGCCGGTACACCGAAGACAACGTCCGCGAAGCGCAGGCGGCCCTCGGCAGGCTGTCCGCCCACATGCTGGAGCTGGCAAAAGGCCTGCCGGTCCTGGTGGGGCTCGGGCGGGCCACGGCGCAGCGCAAGGCCCTCGAAGAGATCTCCGAGGAATACCGCACCCGCACCATGGGAACCCTCCGCACCGCATTCCTCTCGGCGCTGGCGCTGGAACTGATCGCCACCATCTCCGTCGCGGTGGTGGCCGTGTTCATCGGCGTCCGGCTGGTGCACGGGGACATGCCGCTCGAAGCCGGCCTGCTGGCACTGATCCTGGCCCCGGACTGCTATCTCCCGCTGCGTGAACTGGGCACCGCCCACCACGCCAGCGACGACGGACGGGTGGCCCTCGCGGAAACCACCGCGGTCACGGAGGCCCCCGAACCCCGGCCGCTCCCGGCAACCCGGGCGGGACGGCCCGGTGCCCCAATCTCCGTCACGGACCTGACCGTGCGCTACAGCGGAAGGTCGGGCCCCGCCGTCGGCCCGCTCACCTTCACCGCGCCGCAAGGCAGGATCACCGCCCTGGACGGAGCCAGCGGCGCAGGAAAGAGCACAGTCCTCGGCGTGCTGGCGGGAACCATCGGGGACGGAGCCGGCACCACGGTCACCGGCACCCTCCAGGGCATCGACCGCAGCGCGCTGGCCTGGGTGCCGCAGCATCCGGTCATGCTCGCCGCAACTGTCCTGGACGAGGTGGTCCTGTACCTCTCCGGTGAAATCGAGGGCTCCCGCGGCCACGCCGGCGTGGAAGCGGCCGCACGCTCCTGCCTGGCCCGGGCCGCTGCCGGCCACCTGGCCCACCAGCACCCCGCAGAGCTGAGCCCCGGCGAGCTGCGGAGGGTGGCACTCGCCAGGGGGCTGGCCCGGATCGAGGCAGGGGCGACAGTACTGCTGCTCGATGAACCCACCGCGCACCTGGACGACGCCTCGGCCATGGTGGTGGAAGATGCGATCCGCCGCCTGCGCGGACGCGTCACCGTGATCCTCGTGGCGCACAACGGGCGCACCCGCAACCTCGCTGACCACCTGGTGCCGGTGAGTGCGTACGCAGAGCCAGTCCAGGCACAGCCAGGGCGGGCAGCTGAACCAGCCCTCCGGGCCGGGGAGCCGGCCACAGCCGCAGCGCCGGGGCAAGCCGCGCTGCAGCAGCCCGGGCCGAAACCACGGGGTGCCGTGGACGTCGCAGCGGACGACTGGCCGGCCTCCGCTGCTGCCCCGGCTGCAAACGCCAGTGCCGGTGCACGATCCCGCGGGGCGGCAGGCACCCGCCAGACAACGCGGCTCCTCGCGGCGCTCCTGGCGCCGGTCCGCGGCAAGTTCGCAGCGGCTGCCGTCGTGGGCACCCTGGCGGCCGTCTTCGCCGTCGCGCTGTCCGGCCTGTCCGGCTGGCTGATCATCCGTGCCAGCGAGCAGCCGCCCATCCTGTACCTGCTGACGGCCATTGTTGGCGTGCGGTTCTTCGGGATCGGGCGGGCCGTGCTGCGCTACTGCGAGCGGCTCCTGCTCCACGACGCCGTGTTTGCCGCCCTTACCCGCCTCCGGGGGCGGCTCTGGGAGTCCTTGAGCCGCAGGGCCCTCGCCCTCCGCCGGCTGCTGCAGGGCGGCAACGTCCTCGGGACGGTCATTGACGACGTCGATACCGTCCGCGACCTCCTGCCGAGGGTGGCGCTGCCGCCGGTGACGGCGTTCGCTGTCTCCGCCCTGGCCCTGGCCACCGCCTGGCTGCTGGTGCCGGACGCGGTCCCGGCCGTCCTGGCCGCCGCCGCCGCGAGCCTGCTCCTGGCCCCGGCCGTGGCGCTGTGGGCCGACCGGAAATCGGCCAGCGCCGAGCAGGTCCTGAGGTCCGGGGTGCTGCGCCGGATTTCCGCAGCCCTCGACGCCCGCGCCGAGCTGCATGCCAACGGCGTTGCCGCCCCGGTGCTGGCCGGACTGCGCGCCCAGGACCGCAGCGCCACCCGCGCGTCCCAGCGGTCAGCGTGGGCAGACGGCCTGGGGCACGCGGTCACCACCGCCTCCTGCTGCGCGGCTGCCTTCGCAGCTGCCTGGCTGGCCGCTCCCGCCGTGCTCGGCGGCCGGCTTGCCCCGGCGACGGCGGCGGTGGTCGTGCTGATGCTCCTCGCACTGGTGGAGCCCTACGCGGCCATGACGACGGCGGTGCGCCAGTTCCCCGCGCTACGGACAGTCATGCAGCGCGTGTCCGCCTCGGGCGCCCTGGACGCGGACACCTCGGGCCCCGAAGGCACCCCAGCCGACGGCCTGCACAAGGTGCCTGCCCGGCAGGACGGTGCTCCCGGCGTCGAACTCGTTGACCTCGCGGTGGCGTGGCCGGGCGGTGCCCCGGTGTTTTCCGGGATCAACGCCGTTGCGGAGCCCGGCCGGTGGCTGGCCGTCACCGGACCGTCCGGTTCCGGGAAGTCCACCCTGCTCTCGGTCCTGCTCGGCTTCCTCCCCGCAGCAGCCGGGGCAGCCCGGGTGACCGGCCGGGCCGCCTGGTGTCCGCAGGAAGCCCACCTCTTCGACTCGACCATCCGCGGGAACCTGCTGCTGGGCAGGCCCCCCGCGAACGGTCCGGCCGGAGAGGGCGGGCTGATGGAGGTGCTGGAGTCCGTGGGCCTGGCGGGCCTGGTGGAGCGCCTGCCGGCGGGCCTGGACACCAGGATCGGTCCGGGCGGGGCTTTCCTGAGCGGGGGAGAGCGCCAGCGCCTGGCCGTGGCGCGCACGCTGATGACCGGCGCGGAGGTGATCCTGCTGGATGAGCCAACAGCGCACCTGGATGCTGCATCGGCAGAGGCCATGCTGGCCGACCTGCGCGCGGGACTCGGCAACCGGACCGTGGTGCTGGTGACCCACAACCCAGCCGATATCCATCCGGGGGATGCGAGGCTGGTGCTGGCCGGATCCGGGAACCTCGGAGGTGCAGGTCGTCATGATGCGCCGGCGTTTGCCGTGGTGGCGGAGGGTGCTCAGCCGTCCACGTCGTGAAGGTGGTGGACGACGTCGTGCAGGAAGTACTGGGCCAGCGTCAGGACGGTGAACTCCGAGCCATTGCTGCGCAGCCCTTTCCTTCCCCACTCTGATTCGCGGACCCTGGCAAAGGACTCCGCCGCCTGCTTTCCCTCAGCCGTCAGCTCTGCGCTGACCACTGCCGGATCGGCGTTGGCGTAGTCCTTGTCGATAGCCGTCTGGTCCTGGTCCCAGTTCTCGAACCGTGCGTCATCCGATTCGAGCATGAGGTTCAGCCGCTGGTCGAAAAGGCTGAAGACGTCCCGGACGTGGCAGGCATACTCCAGCGCGGACCAGGTGTGCCCATTGGGGCGCTCGGCCACGTCCGGCCTGCGCAGGACGGCCCGCCAGCGGGGCAGCATGTTGTCGATGCTCCCCGGGACGGTGGACGGGGTTACCGTTGCGGCGTCGAACGAACACTCGGGGCAGGGACGCGTCAGGACCCAGGTCCAGTCCTTCTCATCAGGAACGATAGGCATGCATGCAGTCTAGGCCGGATCAGGCCGCCTGGCCGGGATCAGGCCACGCCATGGCGGGACCCACCACGTCCACCGGCTGCGACAACGGGACACCGGAACCGTCCCGCCGGCCGTGCTCCTGCGGCAACGATCTGGCGACCCCCGCAGCCGAGGCGGCCTTGGCCGGGCCGTGCCCCGCCCAGGCCAGCAGCAGCGTGTCCTCGCCCTTCAGGAAGCGGTGTGCCCGCACGCCGGCTGTTGCACGGCCCTTCACGGGGTACTCGGAGAACGCCGTGACCTTGGCCGTGCCGGGGGCGGTCCCGGGTAGGGCGCCCGTTGTCCCGGCGATGGTCACCACCACGGCGGCCTCGTCCCCGGGCTGGACCGCGCCGAAGAACAGCACCCGGTCACCGGCCGCCAGCTTGATTCCCGCCATGCCACCGGCTGTCCGCCCCTGGGGGCGCACGCTCGCGGCTCCAAACTTCAGCAGCTGGGCCTGGCTGGTCAGGAACACCAGCTCAGCATCATCGGCTCCCGCCGGCGCCACATTGACCACGAAGTCCTTGTCCTTGAGGGCAATGACGTCCCAGTCTTCCCGGTTCAGGGGGTAGTCCGGCTGCACCCGCTTCACCACGCCCTGGGAAGTGCCGATGGCCAGCACTTCGTCCAGCGGCACGAACGCCACCAGGGTTTCCCCCTTGAGCAGGGTAAGGAAATCCTTGGCCGGAACCCCGCCGGCGAGGTTGGGCAGGCCGGACATGGGCGGCAGCACCGGCATGTCCATCACCTGGAGGCGCAGCATCCGCCCCAGGGAGGTGACCGCCGCGATCTCGCCGCGCGCGGAGGTCCTGACCACGGACGTGAACACGTCATGTTTTGCCCGGGGTCCCGCCTCGGCCAGCGGTTCCTGGTTGCTGGTGCGGGCCACCTGTCCGGAGGCGGTCAGGATGGCCCAGCAGGGGTCGTCGGCGATTTCCAGGGCCAGCGGCGCTGCCTTGCCCTTCTTCCCGGCGGCGAGGGCAAGGTCGGCGGCCACGGTCGGTGCCACGGCCTCGGATTCGAGGAGGACGGTGCGCCGGGGAGTGCCATGCTCCTCGGCAATCTCTCCCAGCTCGTCGGACACCAGGGTCCGGAGCCGCTCCTCGGAGCCCAGGATCGCCTCGAGCTCCGCGATCTCGCGGCGCAGCTCGTCCTGCTCCTTCTCCAGCTCGATCCGGGAGTACTTGGTCAGCTGGCGCAGCCGGAGCTCCAGGATGTAATTCGCCTGGATCTCCGTGAGGTCATAGATGGACATCAGGCGAGCCCTGGCGGCGGCTGCCTCGTCCGAGGAGCGGATGATCTGGATGACCTCGTCAATGTCCACAATGGCGATGAGGAGGCCCTCCACCAGGTGGAGGCGGTCCTTCTTCCTGCCCAGCCGGAACACCGTCCGGCGGCGGACCACGTCGATCCGGTGGTTGACGTACACAGTCAGCAGCTGCACCAGGCCCAGGGTCTGCGGCTGACCGTCCACCAGGGTGACGTTGTTGATGCCGAAGGAGTCCTCCATCGGCGAGTAGCGGTACAGCTGCTGGAGCACCGCGTTGGGGTTGAAGCCGTTCTTGAGCTCGATGACCAGGCGCAGTCCGTGCTTGCGGTCGGTCAGGTCCACGATGTCGCTGATGCCGGTCAGCTTCTTGGCGTTGACGGCGTCCTTGATCTTCTCGATGACCTTTTCCGGGCCCACCATGTAGGGGAGTTCGGTGACCACCAGGCCGGTCCGACGCGCGGACAGCTGTTCCACCTCCACCTTGGCCCGCGTCTTGAAGGACCCCCGCCCCGTGGCGTAGGCGTCGCGGATGCCGTCCAGCCCCACGATCCGGCCGCCGCTGGGCAGGTCGGGACCCGGAACGAAGCGCATGAGGTCATCCAGTGTGGCGTCCGGGTGGGCAATCAGGTGCCGGGCGGCGGAAATGACTTCCACCAGGTTGTGCGGGGCCATGTTGGTGGCCATGCCCACGGCGATGCCGGTGGCGCCGTTGACCAGCAGGTTGGGGAACGCGGCCGGAAGCACATCCGGCTGGGTCAGCTGGTTGTCGTAGTTGGGGACGAAGTCCACCACGTCTTCGTCGAGGTGGTTGGTCAGCGTCAGGGCAGCCGCCGCAAGCCGCGCTTCCGTGTACCGCGGAGCCGCAGGGCCGTCGTCGAGCGATCCGAAGTTGCCGTGCCCGTCAATCAGGGGCAGCCGCAGCGAGAAGTCCTGTGCCATGCGCACCATGGCGTCGTAGATGGCGGTGTCGCCGTGCGGGTGGAGCTTGCCCATGACCTCGCCCACTACGCGGGCGCTTTTCACATGGCCGCGGTCCGGGCGCAGGCCCATGTCGCTCATCATGTACAGGATGCGCCGCTGCACCGGCTTGAGCCCGTCGCGGGCGTCCGGAAGCGCCCGGGAGTAGATCACCGAATACGCGTACTCCAGGAAGGAACCTTCCATTTCGGAGGTGACATCGATGTCCACGATGTTCTCCGTGTAGGGGGTGGTGTCTTCGGGAGGGGCTGAACTTTGGCGGCGGGCCATGGGGTTGGTGGATCCTTCTGCAGAGCGGTGCAATGGTTTGTTGGCCGCAGGCGGCAGTGCTGCGGGAGTTTTTGGCTAGGCTAAGCCTATGGTGGAACAGCCCGTGGACGGCGAATATCCGGAACATTGGGAAGCCGATGTCGTGCTCCGGGACGGCGGGACGGCACATCTGCGCCCCATCCACCCCTCGGACGCGGACGCTGTCCAGAAGTTCCACATGGGACAGTCGCAGAATTCAATCTACATGCGCTTCTTTGCGTTCAAGGCCAAGCTTTCGAGCAAGGAGCTCAAGCGGTTCACCGAGGTGGACTACCGGGACCGGGTGGCGTTCGTCATCACCATTGGCGGTGAAATCGTAGGGATCGGCCGGTACGACCGGCTGGACGACCCCACCGAAGCCGAAGTGGCGTTCAACATCGCCGATTCGCACCAGGGGAGGGGAATCGGCTCCATCCTGCTCGAACACCTCGCCGCCGCCGCCCACGAGAACGGGATCCGCCGCTTCAGCGCGGAGGTGCTGCCGGAAAACCGCAAGATGCTGATGGTCTTCTCCGACGCCGGCTATGACGTCAAACGGCATTTCGACGACGGCGTCGTCAGCCTTGAGTTCAACATCGACCCCACCGAAAAATCCCGGGCCGTGATGGAATCCCGCGAGCACCGCGCGGAGGCGAGGAGCGTCCGCGACCTGCTGACGCCGTCGTCCATTGCCGTCATCGGGGCCAGCCGCAAGTGGGGGACGGTGGGCTACCAGCTGCTGGAGCACATCATCGAAGGCGGCTTCCCCGGGCCCGTGTTTGCCATCAATCCCGAGGCCCTGGAACTGGCCGGCATGATCTCCTTCGGCAAGCTCTCCGAGGTTCCTGGACCTGTGCAGCTGGCCGTTATTGCCGTCCCCTACGAGGAAGTGCCCGCCGTCGTCGCCGACTGCGCGGCGGCGGGAGTGAAGGGCCTGGTGATCGCGTCGGCAGGATTCGCGGACGACGGCGAACGCGGCCTCATGAGGCAGCGCGACCTGGTGAGGCAGGCACGCGCCAACGGGATGCGGGTGATCGGGCCTGCGTCCCTGGGGATCGTGAACACCCATCCGGCCGTGTCGCTGAATGCCTCGATGGCGCCCACGCTGCCGCTGCGCGGCGGGCTGGGGCTGTTCTCCCAGTCAGCGGCCATCGGCGTCTCGCTCTACGCCGCCTCCAGCAGGCGGCGGCTGGGACTGTCCACCTTCCTCTCCGCCGGTAACCGCGCGGATGTGTCAGGCAACGACATGATGCAGTACTGGGAGGACGACGCCGATACCTCCGCCGTGGGCCTGTACCTGGAATCGATCGGCAACCCGCGCAAGTTCTCCCGGCTGGCACGAAGGCTGGCGCGCATCAAGCCGGTCATTGTGGCCAAGTCCGATGCCATGGGGCTGCGGCTGCCGCCCGGCCACGCCGTGCGCACCACGCAGGCACCCGCAGGTGCGCTTGATGCCATGCTCCGCCAGTCCGGCGTCATCCGGGTGGAAACCATAGAGCAGCTTGTGGACGTGGCGCAGGTGGTCTCCAACCAGCCCCTGCCTGCCGGGCCGGGGCTGGCCATTTTCAGCAACTCCCAGGCCCTCGGAAAAGTGGTGGCGGACAGCGCGTCGTCCCATGGGCTCGACGTTGCCCGGCTGGTGACCGGCGTGGACCTCGACGCCGGCCAGTCGGTTGCCCTTCCCGCCCTGCGTTCGTCCCTGCTCGCCGCCCTCGAGTCCGATGCCGTCCATGGGGCCGTCGCCGCCGTGCTGCCCGCCCGCGGACTTACGGTGGACAGCATTGCCGAGGTCCTGGCCGAATGCTCGGTGAAGGCGGGAAAACCCGTGGTGGCCGCGTTCACGGGGATCCTGGATCCCTCGGTCTATGTCGAGGGCATGGTGGGGTCCGCGGAGCAGGCTGTCCCCTGCTTCTCCAACCCGGGGGCTGCGGTGGCCGCGCTCGCCGCCGTGGTGCGGTACTCGGAGTGGGTCTCGCGCGACCATGGGCACTTCGTCGAGCCGGAAGGCTGCGATCCGCAGCGCGCACGGGCCGAGCTGGAGGGCCTCCTCCGCGACGTGAAAGGGGAGCAGCTCAAGCAGCTGGACCCGGCGGCCACGCGCTCCCTGCTGGGCCACTACGGCATCACCGTGCTGCCTTCGGTTGGCTTCGACACCCCGGACCAGGCGGTTGAGGCGGCGGACATGCTGGGGTGGCCGGTGGCGCTGAAGACCACCGACCCCACGCTGCGGCACCGGCTGGACCTCGGGGGAGTCCGCCTTGATATCCAGGACGCCGAGTCCTTGCGCCTGAACGTCCTGCAGATGCGCCGGACCCTGTCCCGTTACGGCGACCCGGCACTGGAGGTGCAGAGCATGGCGCCGGTGGGGCAGGCCTGTACCTTCCGGGCCATTGAGGACCCGCTCCTGGGCCCGGTGATCTCGTTCGGCCTGGCCGGAGACGCCGTCAACCTGCTGGACGACTGGGCGCACCGGGTGCCGCCCCTGTCCGCCGCAGACGTGCACGACTTCATCCGCGGGCCGCGGGCAGCCCGGAAGCTTTTCGGCTACCAGGGCCTGCCGGCCGTGGACGTGGCCGCCCTTGAGGACCTGGCCGGCAGGCTTGCCTGGCTCAAGGACAGCCACCCGGAAATCGCGCTGGTGGAATTCAACCCGGTGCTGTGCGGCGTGTCCGGGGCGGTGATCCTCGCCGCGGATGTCCGGATCGGCAACGCGGCCCAGCGCACCGACAGCGCCCGCCGGGCCATGCTGGGCTGACGCGGTTAGCAATGTGGCGGGCCGATCTGTGAAAATGGGGGAATGAGCTCACAGCCTCCCGCGTCGGCGCCCGAAACGCCCGGCAATGAAAACCAGGCAGTCCGCCACAGCTCACACAGCCACAGTGCCCAGGGCCAGAGCCTTGACGGCGCACTCCAGAAGGCGGGTTTCTACCCGCGCCTGGTGGCTGACGTGGTGGACGACGCACTGGACGGCCGCGAGTGCGTCGCCCACCTGGTGCACCTGGAAACCCACTTCGACCGTGCCGAGGTGCGCCGCCACATCACCGTGCTGGTGCTGACCGCGGACATGCTGGTGATCACCCACGTGGACGACCAGCAGCTCGATGAGGCGGGTGAGCAAATCGTGGCACAGATCTCCACCGAGTCCGTGCCCGTGGCGCAGATCCGCTCCGTGGTCCTCAGCTACATGTACGCCCAGCCGCAGGACTACAAGCCTTCAGACCCGGTCCGCGAGGTAACGCTGTCCATCGCCTGGTCCGGCGGCCAGCGGCTGGACATGGGCCCCGCCAGCTGCGGTGATCCCCAGTGCGAGGCTGACCACGGGTACAGCGGCACCATTGCGCAGGAAGACATCGTCCTGCGGATCAGCGCCGAGGCGGACGGATTACAGGCCGTCCAGGACGCCAAGCTTTTTGCCCGCGCCCTCCGCGCCGTGAACACAGGCTCTGCCGCCCCGGCGCCCCACATCCCGTCACTCCCGGCCCGGCCGCGTTCAGGCGTGTTCGGAAACCGCCTCAGCCGCGGGCACCAGCAGCGCTGAGATGCCGGACGAACGACGAACAAACAGCAACGTCCCACCCGCCGGCAGCGTCCCGCCAACCCCCGCCAGCGGCGCTCCTGCTCCGGCCGGTGCCCCGGCCGTCCGTCCGGCCAAAGCGCCGGACCTGCCGTCCGCTCCCGCCTACGGCCGGCGTTCCGTGGCGGACGTGTTGACCAGCGCCGCGGCCAGCCTGGGCCTCGACGGGTTCACCAACATCCTTGGCCTTCCCGCGGCGTCCCGCGTGTGCGTCGTCGTCGCCGACGGCCTTGGCCGGAACCTCCTGAAGCAGAAGTCTGCCCACACCCCCTTCCTGCGCTCCGTGATCCAGGCCGGCCAGGGCGCCGTTCCGGTGTGGCTTGATTCGGCGTTCCCTTCCACCACGGCCGCCGCGCTGGCCAGTTTCGGCACGGGCCTGCCCCCGGGCCAGCACGGCCTGGTGGGCTACGACGTGCTGGATCCTGAGCAGGACAAAGTGGTCAACCTTCTTGGCAACTGGGACCCCGGGGTTGACCCGCTGGCATGGCAGCCGTTCCCCACAGTGCTGGAACGCGCTGCCGGCCAGGCCGCAGTGACCACTGTCAGCCTTCCCCAGTTCGGGGACTCACCCATGACCCGCGCCGCCCTCCGCGGCGGCAACTTCATGCCCGCCACCACATCCCACGCCCGTACTGCCGCTGCCGCCGAAGCCCTGGCGGCGCCCGGGCCCGGCCTGATGTACTTCTACGTCAACGAGCTGGATAAGGCCGGGCACCGCTACGGCTGCCAGTCGCCGGAGTGGGAACACCAGCTGGAAGAGCTGGACGCCGTGATGAAGCGCCTGAATTCCTCCCTGCCGGCAGGCACCAGCATCCTGCTGACGGCGGACCACGGCATGCTCGACGTGCCGGAGCAGCAGCGCCTCGACTTCTCGGCGGATCCGCAGCTGGTGGAGGGAGTACGCCACACGGCCGGCGAACCGCGGATGGTGCATCTGTACCTGGATGACGCGTCCGAAAACGGTGCGCGGGAGCGGCTCCTCGCCGCCTGGCGCGGCCGCTTCGGTAACCGCATCTGGGCGTTCACCAGGGAAGACGCCATCGCCGCGGGACTTTTCGGTCCGGTCCGGCCCGCCGTCGAGGGCAGGATCGGCGACGTGATGATTGCGGCCCGCGACGAGCTCGCCCTCTACGACACGAGGCGTGTCCGCCCCGCCGCGATGGAGGTCGTGGGCCAGCATGGATCGCTGACCAAGGCCGAGCGGGAGGTTCCGCTCCTGTATTTCACGGCCGGCGGCAGGAGCGCCCGCCGTGGCTGAGCTCGTCTTCTTCTCCGGCACCATGGACTGCGGCAAGTCCACGCTCGCGCTGCAGATGGACCACAACCACCGGGTCCGCGGCCGGGGCGGGGTCCGCTTCAGCCGCAACGACCGCGCCGGCGAGTCCCGTATCTCCAGCCGGCTTGGACTGGAAACCGACGCCGTGGAAGTAGTGGACGGAACGGATTTCTGGGAGGAAGTCATGCGGCGGCGCACCCTGGGCCAGCGCGTGGACTACCTGATCTGCGATGAAGCCCAGTTCTACACGCCTGAGCAGGTGGAACAGCTGGCGAAAGTCGTGGACGAGATCGACGTGGACGTCTTTGCCTTCGGCATCACCGCTGACTTCCGCACCCGGCTGTTCCCAGGCTCCCAGCGGCTGATCGAACTCGCGGACCGGGTGCAGGTCCTGCAGGTGGAAGCCCTGTGCTGGTGCGGCCGCCGGGCAACGCACAACGCACGCACGGTCGACGGCGTCATGGTCACCGAGGGCGCGCAGGTTGTTGTCGGCGACGTGGACATGGCCGTGGACGGCCCGGCTGCCACGGCGGAAGGCCACATCCCCGTGGTGGGATACGAGACGCTGTGCCGCCGCCATTTCATGCGCCGCGTCACGGCACATGGTGCCAACCTCATGGCCGAGCAGGACCAGCTGCTGCCGTTCGAGGTGGATGCGTGCCTGTGGCGGGGCACCGGCGGGACCGGTACGGACGCCTAGGGACAGTCCTTCCGTTATTGCCGGCCGCGCCGGCCCGGTAGTCGGCGGCCGGCCCGGGCGTCAGTCCCCGCGGGTACCGAAGACGATCTCGTCCCAGGATGGAACGCTGGAGCGCTTGGGCCTGGCAGGCTGGCGCTCGGGAGTTCCCGCCTCCGGCAGCTGGCCGGTGGCGGGGGAGGAGTCGTCGTTCCGGGACGAATGCCGCTTCGGGGCACCGCCCAGCAATTCGTCCAGTCCCGCGCCACTGGCTGTGCCGTTCCCGTTGCCCTGTGCCGCGTCCGCTGCCGCATCGCCGGAGGCCCGCTGCGGTGAAGCCACGATGGTGATCTCCCGGGTGTCCGTGCTGACGCCATTGTGCAGCCGCAGGTTCTCATCGGCGGGGTCGTGCTGGGGCGGCAGGAGGCTGAGCCGGGACAGCATGGACGGCCGGGCATCCCGCCGGCGGACGAAGGAGTCGCCCTGGGCAGCAGGAGCGTCGGTACGGTCCGGTTCCTGTCCGGCGTCGTGTTCTTCCGTTTCCGGGGTGATCTCCGAGGGCCGGGGATGGGCGGCAGGAACACCGTTGGTCAGGAGCAGTGCCAGGGCGTCGTCGGAATCCTCATCCACGCCAAGCCGCTGGCCCCGGCGCGAGCGCAGCATGTCCAGGAGGCCGTCGGATTCCTTGTCCTTGCCGGCTGCCTGGCCGGCGGTGCCGCCCTGGTTGCCGGGAGCGGAGTCGGCATCGGTCTCAAAATCAAAGGGCCGGTCGGAGACGGCGGACAGCCTCCGGGCCGGTACCGGTCCGTCCAGGGGCTCCAGCTCACTGAGCTGCTGGGCCCAGCGGTTGGCGTTATGCAGGGACTTCCGGGCCGGGCTGAAGGTCCACAGCGCGGGCGGCTCCTCGCCGATTCCCGGTGCGCCGCCGTTCTTCGCCTCGAAGGTGGCAGACACGGTCCAGGTCCCGTCCTGGCGGCGCCATGAATCCCACTCCACGGAAGCGGGGTCGATGCCGTGCGCCGAAAGCCGGTGCGCCACCATCTCGCCCAACGTTGCCGGGTTGTCACCGAATGCTGAACGGTAGATGTCGTGCCCGGGCGAAGGCGCGGCCACTTCCACCTTGCGGGCCTGCTGGGCCACGTACTCCCGTTCGGCCAGGACCGGGCCCTCGTACCGTTCAACCTTGGCCAGCGGCAGCCCGGAAGCCTCGGCAACATCCGCCGCCGTGGCTCCGGCCCTGATCCGGGCCTGGATGTCCCGCGGGGACATGGGAATGGCAGGCCGCTCGACCCGCGGCTTAACCGCGGACCTGCTGGCCGTCCTCAGCGCTTCATCGATCGGCAGCTGGAACATCTCGCCGCCGGCCCCGCTCAACAGGAGGTGAGTCCCGTCGTCGTGTACGCCTACAAGCCGTAGATCCTGCATACAAATCCTCCACCCTGGCATTGCTATCACTCGAAACTTTGCCATCCGGGGGCCGGGTTTTGGCTCAAGGGGCAGGGCGCGCCGCGATTTTCCGGGAGATCCGGGCAAATAGGGGCCTGCAGGCTAGTGCCTGGAGAGGGCTGCCGTCAGCTCATCGGGCCTGCGGGTGGAGGTCAGCCAGTACGGCGTCGGGTCGGATGGATCCGTGATCTCAACCTTGACCACCGGATCGATCCAGCCCCTGATGCAGAGGTAGGCCAGCCCGTTCAGCCGGGTGCCGCGTTCCGCCGTCGCTTCCCCGCCCCGGAACGGCTGGACGGCGCCCACAAAGCGGCGCTCAATGGTGGCCCGCCCCACGGTCAGTGTTTTCCGGGTCACCACGATGCTCGGGGTGGAAAGGACCAGGAGCACGGCAATGATGGCAAAGAGCACCACTGCGGCCGTGTACCCGGCGGCCGCGCTGATGGGGGCGAACACCAGGATTCCCGCGCCTGAAACGCCGGCCGCGATGATCCAGATCCATGCGTTCGGCCACAGCTTCTCTCGATAGATCACGGCAGCCTCTGCGGCGGGAGTACTGGGAACGGACGCGGCGGAACTCGATTCGGGCATGGACCAAGCTTTCCACCTTTCCCTGGCTATTTCATCCCGGCCGGTGCCGTTCCGCGCCGGGAGGTCCAGCCCGGCAGGTTGTCCACAGTGGGCAGCCGCCCGCGGCCTAGGTCCCATCCGCGGGCGCGGGTTAGAGTGAGTGACTGTGACTGATCAATCCGCAGCAGTAGACACATTTCCCCCGGCCCCGCCTGCCGGGGATGAGCCCCTCGCCTCGGCCCCTACCCTGCAGGTCCAGCTGAAGATGCTGGACCCGGGCCTGGAGGCGCCGTCCTACGCGCACCCGGGCGACGCCGGCGCTGACCTCCGTGCCAGGGAAGACGTTGTCCTGCAGCCGGGAGAGCGCAAGCTCGTCCCCACGGGAGTGGCGATTGCCCTGCCGGAGGGATTCGTGGCCCTTATCCACCCCCGCTCCGGACTGGCCACCAGGCACGGGCTGACCATCGTCAACGCCCCGGGAACTGTGGACGCCGGGTACCGCGGGGAAATAGCAGTCACCCTGCTGAACACCGATGCCACCCAGCCCATTGAGCTGCACCGCGGCGATAGAATTGCCCAGATGGTGATCCAGCGTGTTGAGTACGCCCAGTTCATCCCCGTCAACGAATTGAGCGGATCCGTGCGCGGCACCGGAGGATTCGGGTCCACGGGCGGGTTCAAGCGGCCCGGGGCCTGAAGCAAGCATTTTTCCGTTCCGGCAGGCCCTTTGCCGGCAGGCGGCAGAGCACGACGGCGGGACCCCCTCAGGGCCGGACCGGCACATTTCACAACTAAGGAGACACCCTCATGGTCTTTGGGCTCGGCAGGAAAGCCAAGAAGGACGAAGCATCCGAACCGGATGACTCCCTGACCACCGCGGAGTCCCGGGAGGACGCTGCGGCAGGCTCCGGTGTCCGCGCCAACGGACCGCTTGATGAATCGGAAATCACCAGCCGCGACGGCTACGTGGACCTCGGCGCGCTGCTGATCGCCCCCAGCGATGGCCTGCAGTTGCGCCTCGAGGTTGAGGAAGCCACCCAGCGCGTGGTGGCCGTTACCTTGGATCTCAACGGATCGAGCCTGCAGCTCCAGGCATTCGCCGCACCCAAGACCGAAGGCCTGTGGGACGAAATCCGTGAGCAGATCGGCCAGTCCGTCGGGGCGCAGGGCGGCCAGGTCGAGGAGATTGAGGGCAGCTTCGGCACTGAACTCGTGGCGAAACTCCCGGCCGGGCTGCCTGACGGCAGCCAGGGGTACCGGGTGGCGCGTTTCGTAGGCGTTGACGGGCCCCGCTGGTTCCTCCGTGGCGTGCTGGGCGGCCCTGCGGCCCTGGAACGTGCCGCTGCCGAGCCGCTGGAAGCCCTCTTCAGGCAGGTGGTGGTGATCCGGGGCGGCAGCCCCATGCCGCCGCGGGACCTGCTGCAGCTCC
>NZ_JABTYH010000080.1 GCF_013314975.1 Pseudarthrobacter oxydans
CGGGATGATTGATCAGGTGCGGGAGCTTGAAGACCTGAAATCGCTGGCGGCTGCGAAACAGGCCCGGATCGCTGTGGCTTTCGATCTCTCCCAGCGGAGGGAGCAGGCCGCGGCCGGTGTCCCGGCCAAGGAACAGGGCGCCGGTGTTGCCGCGCAGGTCGCGTTGGCACGCCGGGAGTCCCCGGCCCGCGGCGGCCGGCTCCTGGGCCTGGCCAAAGCCCTCACCACCGAGATGCCCCACACCCTGGCCGCCCTGCAGTCCGGGCAGCTGAACGAATGGCGCGCCACCCTCATCGTGAAGGAAACAGCATGCCTGTCCGCCGAAGACCGGTGCGGGGTGGATGAGGAACTCGCCGCCGACACCGGCACCCTCTCCGGTACAGGTTCACTGGCCGGCGCCGGGGACCGGGCCATCCTTGCCGCGGTCCGGGCCGCCGCGTACCGGCGCGACCCGCACTCCGTAGCCAGACGAGCCAATCAGGCGGTGAACGACCGGACCGTGACGCTCCGCCCGGCGCCGGACACCATGGCCCGCCTGAGCGCCCTGCTCCCGGTCGCGCAGGGCGTCGCCGTGTACGCCGCCCTCACCCGCCACGCCGACACCGCCCGATCAAACGGTGATGACCGTTCCAGGGGCGCGGCCATGGCCGATGAACTGGTGCAGCGCATCACTGGCACCCCGGCCGGGATCAGCAGCATCGAAGTCCAGCTCGTCATGACCGACCGCACCCTCTTCCAGGCCGACAGCGAACCCGCCCGCCTGGCAGGCTACGGCATCGTCCCCGCCCACTGGGCACGGCAAACCATCCTCGGGCAGCAAGAACGACCCGGCGCGGGACCAGCGGACAGCGCCGGTGCTCCGGAGACGGACGTCAGGGCTGGCAGCGGTACTGATGTTTGGCTCCGCCGAGTCTTCACAGCCCCCGGCACCGGCGAACTCCTCGCCATGGATTCGAAAGCCCGGCTCTTCCCTCCCGGGCTCCGCCGGTTCCTCCAGGTCCGCGACGACACCTGCCGCATCCCCTACTGCGATGCACCCATCCGCCACCACGACCACATCATCCCCTGGCACCAGGACGGGCCCACCACCAGCACCAACGGCCAAGGCCTCTGCGAAGCCTGCAACCACACCAAAGAAACACCCGGATTCTCAGCCAGACCGGTCCCTGGACCACGACACACGGTGGAACTGAAAACCCCCACCGGCCAC
>NZ_JABTYH010000081.1 GCF_013314975.1 Pseudarthrobacter oxydans
CTGGGCGTTTTCGAAGGTGACCATTGGGGTGTTCTCCGGAACGCTGCGGGCCAGGCCAAACGCGACCGTGTGGGCGGTGTCCGGGATCCGGTGCAGCCGCGGGGCTTCCTCGGCGAGCATGGCCGCGGGTTTCCTCCGCGTCGTCCGGTGCTCACGGTGATTGACTTCGTCCATGAACGCCGTGCAGGCGGCCTCGAGCTCGGCGAAGGTGCGGTAGTCATCGCGGAGGTTGGTGTCTTTGGGCACGAGGTCAGCCTTGGCGAGTTTCACGGACGCTTCCACCCCGCCTTTGGTGGCCGGGTCCGCAGGCTGGCAGGTCAGCACGGTCACCCCGTAGTGCCGGGCGAAGTCCAAGGTCTGCTGGTTCCGCACCGGGACCCCGGCAACATGGGAGGTGGTCACGGTCTTCTCGTTGTCCGTCAGGACATACGTCGGCGCCCCGCCGAGGATCCGGAAGCACCGGTCCAGGGCCGCGAACACGCTCGGCGCCGTCCTGTCCTTGAGCGGGATCACGATGCGGAAGCGTGAGAACGCCAGCCACGCCACGAACAGGATGGTCTTCACCCCGCCGATCCGGGGCCCGTCGCCGAAGTCGTACTGCAACCACATCCCAGGTTCTGTGATCCACGGCCTGTGCACGCGGGTATGGCCCAGCCGCCACGCGGCCTTGACCTGCGCGATCGCCCGGCGGGTGGAGCGCTCCGAACCCGCATAGCCCAGAGCGAGGAGCTTCTCGTGGGCCTTGTCGGCACGAATCCGGCCCTTGGAGGCTTCCACCCATTCTTCGATCTTGGGCAGGAAAGCGTCAGTGACCCGGCCCCGGGCCATCGGTTCCCCGATCGGCCTGCCGGCATCCCGGGCGCTCACGTGTTTGGCAACAGTGTGGTGCGAGCAGCCCGTGAGCTCCGCGGTGGCGCGCAAGGATCCGGTCAGATCGTAGGCAGCAAGAATTTCCATGATTTCTCCGTCAGACTTCATACAGGGCCTCTTCCTGGTTCGCTTGGTGCGCTTAGACACCGTCATCAAACCCCAGGGAGAGGCTCCCACCGCTTAAGGCGCGGTCGGTTCAGCAAGGAAGTGGGCAGATCTCATGGCCACCATCGGGCAGTTTTACTGGCCGTCAGGGGGCACTTTCGTGGCCGCCTATGGGCAGTTTTTCATGGCCGCTAACA
>NZ_JABTYH010000082.1 GCF_013314975.1 Pseudarthrobacter oxydans
TGTACTGTCCCGGCTGGTTGATGACACGGGGATTGATTTGACGCAATAAGAGGACCTCCGGGTGTTGTGTGGTGCTTGTCGAGAGCGAACACAAACCAGGAGGTCCTCGTGTCCCACCGTAACGCGTTTTTGGCCTATTCGGGGCGTCTTCAGCTGGCCCGGTGCATCGTGGTTGATGGCTGGCCTTTGCGCCGTGCTGCCGAGAGATTCAACGTTTCCGTCCCGACAGCCGCGCGCTGGTCCCGCCGCTATCGGGAGTTGGGTGAGGCTGCGCTGGAAGACCGCAGGAGCCGGCCCCTGACGTGCCCGCACCGGACCCGGATGCGCACCGAACGGCGTGTGCTGGGACTGCGCGTGAACCGTCGCTGGGGTCCGGCCCGGATCGCGTACCACCTGCACCTGAATGTCTCCACGGTCCACCGCATCCTGACCCGCTACCTGTGTCCGCCGCTGCGCTTCACCGACCCGGCCACAGGGATCAGGATCCGCGGCCGAGACCACGCCCGCCGATACGAATATGCCTGGCCCGGGGAAATGATCCACGTGGACATCAAGAAGCTCGGCCGCATACCCAACGGCGGCGGACACCGCGTTCACGGCCGGGTACAAGGCGAAGCGAACTCCCGGGCCAGGAACCTCGCAGAAGGCCGGTCCAAGGACCGCGGCCAGGTCCGGGGCTATACCTTCCTCCATCACGCAGTGGATGACCATTCCCGATTCGTATACTCCGAGATCCTGCCCGACGAAACCAAAGAGACAGCCTCGGCGTTCATGCGCAACGCCATCACAGCGTTCACCGCCCGGGGCGTCAAAATCCAGCGGGTGCTCACCGATAACGGCTCCTGCTACCGCTCCCGCGCCTTCGCCGCTGTCCTGGCCGAGGCCGGCATCAAGCACAAACGCACACGCCCCTACCGGCCCCAAACCAACGGCAAGGTCGAACGCTTCAACCGCATCCTCCAAGAGGAATGGGCCTACGCCAAGGCCTACAACTCAGAAGCCGAACGGCAAGCCTGTTACCCAGACTTCATCGAGTACTACAATCAGCGCAGGCCCCACACCGCACTCAAAGGCGCCTCACCGGCCAGCCGTGTCACCAACCAACCGGGTTAGTACA
>NZ_JABTYH010000083.1 GCF_013314975.1 Pseudarthrobacter oxydans
TCGCATTGCACGCGCAGCCCTGACCTGCCTGTTTGAACCGACCGACACGGTTGGGCGGACCCTTGTGGGCAGGCTCGGCGCGTACGCCGCACTGCGGCTGGCCACCGGCGCCCAGCCCGCCCATACCCTCCCGGACGTGACGGCCGAGGAGCTGGCGGCCGCGCTGAAGCGCTGGGCACCCCGCGTGCCGGACCTGGACCCGGAAAAGGACCTGGCCACCATCGAACGCCTGGGCGGTGGTTTCCTGATCCCCGGGGATGAGCACTGGCCCACCGGCCTGGACGACCTCCCGGACGCACCCCTGGGACTCTGGTACCGGGGCAACATCGCCAACGGGATCCCCGACCCCTCCAGCTGCGCGGCACTGGCAGGCTCACGCGACTGCACGAGCTACGGCGCGGCCGTCACCGGTGACATGGCCTACAGTCTGGCCCAACGTGGAATCTGCGTCATCGCCGGACTCGCCTACGGCATCGACGCCCATGCCCACCGCGCCGCACTGGCCGGAAGCACCGGAGAAGGCCCGGCCACCATCGCCGTCCTGGCCGGGGGACTGGACCGTGACTACCCGTCCGGAAACGCCGACCTCGCGGCCGCGATCCGCGCCAACGGCCTGACCCTGTCTGAACTGCCCCCAGGATCGGCACCCACCCGGTACCGCTTTTTGCAGAGGAACCGCATCATCGCCGCGCTGGCCGGGGTGACCTGTGTTGTCGAAGCCCGCTGGCGCTCAGGCGCACTGAACACGGCGCATCACGCCGAAACCATCGCCCGGTACGTCGCCGCCGTCCCCGGCAGCGTCCACAGCGCCAACTCCGCAGGATGCCACCGGCTCCTGAAAGAAGGTGGCGCGGCACTGGTCACAGATGCGGCCGAGCTGACTGAACTGCTGGCCAGCTAGCCCCTGGGGTGGCCGGTCTTTCGGGGCCGGTCACCGCGGGCGGTCCGCCGTCCGTGGCCGGCTTTGGTGGTGGTCGCCGGCGGCGGACCGCCAATCCCGCAGCAACCAGGTGCGCAGCTGGCGGCCGCCGGCGGCAAGCCGGAGCTTGGTGGTGGCGTTGGGTTGTTCCG
>NZ_JABTYH010000084.1 GCF_013314975.1 Pseudarthrobacter oxydans
TTAGGTGTTTTTGACGTTTGAGGTGGCGTCGGTGGCGCGGTCTTTGACGTCGGTGGCGGCGTGTTGGCCTTCTGCTTTGACGTTTTGGGCGGCGTCGGTGGCGGTGGCCTTGACGTTTTCCATGGCTTCCTGGGCGGGTTCCTTGAGGTCCTGGACCATGTCTTTGGCGGCGTCGGTGACCTGGGTGGCCAGGGGCTGGGCGGCGGTTTTGAGCTGGTCCGCGGCTTCGCGTTCTTTTTGGCTGGCCGGGATCAGGGAGGAGATCAGCATGCCGGCGCCGAAGGCGATCAGGCCTGCGGCCAGGGGGTTGCCCTGGGTTTTGGCTTTGACCTGGTCCGGTGCGTTGGAGATCGCTGTTCCTGCGTCGCCGAGTTTGGCCGCGGCGGTGTCCTTGGCTCCGTGCAGGGTGTCCCCGGTGGAGTGCAGTGCGTTGCCGGTGTGTCCGGCGCCGGTGTGGACGGTGTTGTGGACGGTGGTGTTGGCTGAGTCTGCTGCGCCCATGATTTTCTCCTTGACCCCGCTGACAGTGTCTTTGAGCTTGTCGGTTTGGCGGTGGACGATGTTGGATGGGGTGACTTTGTCTGCCACGGCGTCGACGTTGGTGCCCAGGCGTGCGCGGGTGGCTTCTATGTCTGAACGGATTGCGTCCGGGTTATCGCTCATCGGTTTACCTCACCTGGTTTTAGGGTTGGGGGTATTTCGGACAGGGTTTCCCCGGTCTGGGGCAGGCCTTTGACCTGTTTGAGTTCCTTGCGGCCGATCGAGGCCAGGACCGCGGCGATGATGCCCCAGACCACGGCGACGATCAGGGCGGCCCAGCCCAGCGGCATCAGGGCGCCCAGGGCGAACATCAGGCCCAGGGACAGGAAGAGAAGGACGAAGTGTCCTGCCACGCCTGCCCCGGCGAGCATGCCCGAGCCCTTGCCGGCCTTCGTGGCCGACTGCTTCAGCTCGGCCTTGGCCAGCTCGACTTCCTGGCGCAT
>NZ_JABTYH010000085.1 GCF_013314975.1 Pseudarthrobacter oxydans
GGCACCTACTTCGTCATCTTCGGCACCCCCGTGGACGGCCAACAGGTCGGCCTGAGCCTGCTCTCAGACAACGGCGGGATCTTCCCCAACGGCCTGCTGCCCATGATCATCCTCATGCAGGGCGTCCTGTTCGCCTACGCCTCGATTGAACTCGTCGGCACCGCCGCGGGCGAAACCGAGAACCCGGAAAAGATCATGCCCAAAGCCATCAACTCCGTGGTGTTCCGCATCGCCGTGTTCTACGTCGGCTCCGTGATCCTCCTGGCCCTGCTGCTGCCCTACACCTCCTACGAAAAAGGCGTCAGCCCCTTCGTGACGTTCTTCGGCTCCATCGGCATCCAGGGCGTGGACGTCATCATGAACCTCGTCGTCCTCACCGCCGCCCTGTCCTCCCTCAACGCCGGGCTCTACTCCACCGGCCGGATCCTGCGCTCCATGTCCGTCAACGGCTCAGCCCCCAAGTTCGCCTCCCGCATGAACAAAGCCGGCGTCCCCTACGGCGGGATCGCCATCACCGCCGGAGTCTCCCTCCTCGGCGTCCCGCTGAACTACCTCGTCCCCGCCCAGGCCTTCGAAATCGTCCTCAACGTCGCCTCCGTGGGCATCATCATGACCTGGGCCACCATCGTCCTGTGCCAGCTCCAACTCAAACGCTGGGCAGACAAAGGCTGGCTGGAACGCCCCTCCTTCCGCATGATCGGCGCCCCCTACACCGGCTACCTCTCCCTGCTCTTCCTCGCCGGCGTCCTCACCATGGTCTTCATCGACTCCCCCCTCACCATGCTCGTCACCGCCATCGCCTCCGCCCTCATGATCGCCGGCTGGTACGCCTGCCGCACCCGCATCCGCGAAATCGCCCAAACCCGCGAAGGCCACACCGGACTCTCCCCCGTCATCGCCAACCCGCCCGC
>NZ_JABTYH010000086.1 GCF_013314975.1 Pseudarthrobacter oxydans
CCACCATGACTGACGAAAACCGCACTGCACGCGCCGCGCTGACCCGGATGTTCGCGCCGACTGACCTTGTAGCCCGCGCCCTTGTTGCCTGCCATGGCGCGCACGCCGCCTACAGGATGGCCCTTGGAGCCCGTCCGGTGTTCCCGTTCTGGGACGTCACGGCCGAGGAACTGGCCGAGGGCCTGAGCCGCTGGGCGCCGCACCCCCGCGAGTTCGACACCCACGCGGCGGAGGCTGATTTGGCCGCCATCGAGCGGCTGGGCGGCGGTTTTCTGGTCCCGGGGGATGAGCACTGGCCGACAGGTCTGGACGACCTGCCCGATGCCCCCTACGGGCTTTGGTACCGGGGCGACATCGGGAAAGGGATCCCGGCCCCGTCGCGGTGCGCGGCGCTGACCGGTTCACGGGACAGCACCAGCTACGGCGCGGCCGTTACCGGCGACATCGCCCACGGGCTGGCGCAGCGAGGAATCTGCGTCATCTCCGGGCTTGCCTACGGCATCGACGCGCACGCCCACCGCGCCGCGCTGGCCGGAAGCCAGGGCGACGGACCGGCCACCATCGCGGTGCTGGCCGGAGGCCTTGACCGGGACTACCCGTCCGGTAACGCGGACCTCGCGGCCGCGATCCGCGCTAACGGCCTGACCATCTCGGAGCTGCCCCCGGGAACCGCACCTTCAAGGGCCCGTTTTTTGCAGAGAAACAGAATTATTGCAGCACTGGCAGGGGTGACTTGTGTGGTGGAAGCCCGGTGGCGTTCCGGTGCGCTGAACACCGCGCACCACGCCGAAACTATCGCCCGGCACGTCGCAGCAGTTCCGGGCAGCGTGCACAGCG
>NZ_JABTYH010000087.1 GCF_013314975.1 Pseudarthrobacter oxydans
GACGGTGATGATTACACGTTGGTCTTTCCTGAAGGTACGAAGTTCGATGGTGAGTCATTGGTCCTTCCTGACAGCTCGTCCGTATCCGAGGGTGAGTCGGTTTCTCTGTCCGGTGCTCGTGTTCCCGGCAATGAAAGCCTGAGCATGTGTCTGAACTACGCCCGGCTCCTATCGGTGGAAACGGCCTCAGTCGCTTCTTAGCGCCTTGGACTGTCAGCCAGTTTGAGACTGTCCGCTGTCCGAAAAGTTTTCCGCGAGGTTTAGAGTCATAGGAAGAATGAAATGGGGGATTTCAATGGAGAAGACGGATAGCCCGGCTACGGGGAGTACGGTTTCAACTTCGAAGCGAAGCTCGGCGCTTTCAGTTGTAATCGCTGGAGTCGGTTCCTTGGTGGTGATCTGCTTGACGGGTTACCTCACGATGCAGCTGCAGCTGTCCGAGATTCATGCTGTCTTGGGTCTCGATGGGCGCGCTGTTGGAGTTCCCGGCGACTGGTTGCCGTACGTGTGGCGGCTCTGTCTCGTTCTTGTCGGGCTTGCAGCAGTCCTCACATACCGCCTGCTCGTACACGGCACACCCGCCCGCCTTGTCGCTCTTGCACTTCTGACTGTCGCTGCTTTGTGGGCCACCCCGCTTGCATCAGGAGGACCCCGTGCCGGCGAGGAACACTACCCGCTGCTGGTGTACATCTTGATAGAAGGGGCCAAATCGCCCCTAGTCCTCTCTCTTATTGGTGCCCTTCTAGCTGGTCTAGTTGCAAGCCGCAGCAAGAGACGCGCCGAGTAGTCTTCCTCGTTGTCAGCCAGACTTCCAGGTTGCCCTT
>NZ_JABTYH010000088.1 GCF_013314975.1 Pseudarthrobacter oxydans
ACCCGGCAGCCCCGCCATCAACGACGAACACTTCCCCGGAACCCGGGCGAAGCTCCCCGGCGACTACGAGGTGAGGGCCCGCAGCGCGGACGAAGCCGCGTTCCTGGCCATCGGCGAAGGCGCCCGAACATGGCTCGTCGAGGCCGCCGCGGCCGGGACCGCAAGGATGAACGTGAAAATGGCAGAAGCCGTCACGCTGGCCAAAATCGCCGGCACCGATCAGGTTGATCGCGCCCTGGGCGACGCCGCTCTGCATGGCCGGTTCGCGCACCAGGACCTCGCCTCGATCCTGAACGCCAACATCCGCCGCACTACCACCCACGCCGCCAACGAAGCCACCTCCCTCACGCAAGGAACAGGGGCGTGGGCCGCGATCGGCAACCCCGCAACCAACACCACGCCGGAGGAGGCCCGATGAGCCCCGTCACCACGACCAATACCGCGGCTCCGCCGCTGCCGGCGGACCTGGAAGCCCTGATGCGGTCCCTGAAAATGCCCCACGCCCGTGCGCTGGCCCCGGACCTGATCGCGACGGCCCGCGCCCAGCGGTGGGAACCGGCTGAGGTCATCAAGGCCCTCTTCACGGAGGAAGCCGCCGGCCGGGCCCGGTCCATGCTCGCTTCCCGCCGCAAAGCGGCAGGGTTCCCGACCGGGAAGACCTTCGAGGCGTGGGACCCGGCAGCGTCCTCCATCCCGGCCCCGACCCAGCAGGCGCTGCGGACTCTGGAATGGATCACCCGGC
>NZ_JABTYH010000089.1 GCF_013314975.1 Pseudarthrobacter oxydans
ATGGGCGTCACCACCAATGGGGAGCGGGAGATCCTGGGCATCTGGGCCGGCGACGGTGGCGAGGGTGCCCGGTTCTGGCTGCAGGTCTTCTCGGAGCTGAAGAACCGGGGCGTGGAAGATGTGCTGATCGCCGTCTGCGACGGGCTCAAAGGCCTGCCGGAGGCGATCACGACCACGTGGGAGCGGACGGTGGTGCAGCAGTGCATCGTGCACCTGATCCGCAACAGCTTCCGCTACGCCGGACGCCAGCACCGCGACGGCATCGTCAAGGCGCTCAAGCCGGTCTACACGGCCCCGTCCGAGCAGGCGGCGAAGGACCGGTTCGCCGAATTCACTGCCGAGTGGGGCCAGCGGTATCCGGCCATCGTACGGCTCTGGGAATCCTCCTGGGCCGAATTCGTGCCCTTCCTGGAGTACGACGTGGAGATCCGACGGGTCATCTGCACGACGAACGCGATCGAGTCGATCAACGCACGCTACCGAAGGGCGGTGAGGGCCCGCGGGCACTTTCCGAACGAGACCGCTGCCCTGAAATGCCTATACCTGGTCACCAGATCTCTTGATCCAACCGGCGGTGGCCGTGCACGCTGGGTGATGAGGTGGAAGCCTGCGCTAAACGCGTTCGCTATTACCTTCGCTGGCCGGTTC
>NZ_JABTYH010000009.1 GCF_013314975.1 Pseudarthrobacter oxydans
ACCTACCACTCCACCGCCCCGCCACCACCCGGAACACCGGCGATGAGCCATGGGGTGGCCGGGATGCACCCTTCGGGCCCACCAGCCGGTACTGCAAGTACCTCGGCCACGGGCACAGCACGCGACATGGCTCCGCGGACCGCGCCTGGCCCGGGCCGCGGCGACCCCGGATCCACCATGCGGGAAAGGGCAGTGTGTCCCAGCCCGAAGAAGCACGGTGTCCAGGTCCTCGGCCGCGTTGTTCCGTACCGATCCCTGGTTGTACAGCGCGGGCCGAGGCCGTACCGGCTGCACCGCCGTAGTCCTGACGCTGCAGCTTTAGACCCACAGCCTTAAACAGCTCCGTCCCGGAAGGAACCCGAGGTTCCTGCCGGGACGGAGCTGCCACCCGCCGTCGGACGCTGGGAGTGGAGGAGGCTTCCATCCAAACTGTCCGGAGCCGTGTTGGCGGTGTGAGGACTAACTGCTGATTGCCGACTTCATCTCGTCGTGGGCCTTCTTGCCTGCTTCATCGGTGGAAAGCCGTTCGAAGAGAACCTCGGAGGTGTACCGCTTGATGATTTCCTGGATTGCGCCGGCGCCCTTCGGCGGCGGAGCGGGTGCCTCGCCGAGTTCATCCTTGATCTGATCGATGAATTTGACCACCTTGACATCGGCCGGGGTCAGCTTGGACTCGATGGCTGCACGGACCTCTGAGTTCGGGTAGACACCGCGGTCTGCAAGGAGGGCCTCGCCGGCCTTGACGTTGTTGGCCAGGAAGTCGATGAACTTGGCGGTCTCCTCGGGGTGCTTGGTGCGTGAGGAGGCTGACCAGAACTGCGAAGCCTTGTACCAAAGCTCTGCATCAGCGGAAGACCCGGTCTTCGTGGGGAACCGCAGGATCTTCAGGTCACTGCCGGAAGCCTTCTCCAAAGCCGGGGCCTGGTTGGACCACCAGAAAGCCATGGCATTCTTGCCGGTGGCGAGTCCGCTCTGGTCCAGCGGGGCAGCCTCGGCTTCAACCACCTCGGAGGCCGTGGGAACTGCCTTGTTCTCGCTGAGCTGCTTCAAGAACGCCCACCATTCGGAAATGTCACTGGGCTCGAAGCCCAGCTTGCCGTCGGAGGTGTACAGCGACTTGCCGTTCTGGCGGAGCCAGACACCCAGGGATGCCTCGTCCGTACCGTACGCGGCGGCACCATAAGTGCCCTTCGGGGACTTGGCCGTCACTTCGGAGGCGGTTTTCTCGAAGTCCTCCCAGGTCCACGTGGAGTCGTCCGGCATCGCCACACCTGCGGCCTCAAACACCGCGGGGTTAGCCAGGATAGTGGCCGCGTTGATGCCGGCCGCGATGCCGGTCAGGCCGTCCTCGCTCTTGCCCGCGTTCAGTGCGGCCTCGTCAAGCTTGGAGGTGTCGATCTTGTACTTGGACAGGTCAAGCAGGGCACCGCGGCTGGAGTATTCGGTAATGTACTTCTCGTCCATCTGTATGATGTCCGGGGCGTCGTTGGCGGCAACCTGGGTTGCCAGCTTGTCCCAGTAGCCGCTCCAGTCGCCAAACTCCGGCTTGATCTTGATGTTCGGGTTCTCAGCCTCGAACTGCTTGATGGCTTCCTGGGTCAGCTGGGCGCGCTTGTCGCCACCCCACCAGGAGAACCGCAGCTCAACGGGTCCATCGGCATTCTGTGGGGATGATCCTCCGCCGCAGGCACTGAGGGCCATAACGACGGCGGCAGCCGCCGCGACGATGCCCGTCTTGCGGATGCGGCGTGCTGCGCCGGGGGAACGCGACTCTGCCGGTTGCCGGGCAGCAGACGCAGGGCGGGAAAAAAGCTGCACTGGTAACTCCGATCTTCTTTGATCTAGGTGCTGTGGACTAACGCACTGGGGAACAGGGATGAAACGCGTAAGCGCTTTCTAGATGTAATAGTACAAGTAGGTGACTTGTATTACAAGATGTTTGGCCAACAGTTCCGGACGTCCACTTTCTGCGGGAGACGTTACAGCCCGGCGCGGTCCTGGACGGCACGTTCCGGCGCGGCACAGTTTCCAACACCATGCTTCCGGACAGCCGAACGGCCCGCCACAAGGACGGGCCGTTCGGTTGGTGCGCAGGCCTGCTGGCCGGCAGCGCATGAGTCCAGGAGCTGGATCTATTTGATGCCGGTGGTTGCGATTCCCTTGATGAGGAAGCGCTGGCCGAAGAGGAACACCAGGAAGACCGGCAGGAGCGAGACGATGGACATCGCAAACAGGGATCCCCAGCTCGTGGCTGACTGCGAGTCGACGAAAGCCCTCAGCGCCACCGGAACGGTGAACATGTCCGGGTCCGTCAGGTAGATCAGGGCGCCGAAGAAGTCGTTCCAGGTCCAGATGAACGTGAAGATGGTGGTGGTGGCCAGGGCCGGCACCATCAGCGGCAGGATGACCCGCAGGAAGATGCGAGGGTGGCCCGCGCCGTCGATCCTCGCAGCCTCATCAAGTTCCCGCGGAATGCCGCGGATGAACTGCACCATCAGGAAGACGAAGAACGCTTCGGTGGCCAGCAGCTTCGGCACGATCAGTGGCCAGAAGGTGTTAACCCAGCCGATCTGCGAGAACAGGATGTACTGCGGAACAATCACCACGTGGAACGGCAGCATGATGGTGAGCAGCATGATGCCGAACAGCAGCTTCTTGGCAGTGAACTGCAGCCGGGCGAAGGCGTAGGCCGCCATGGAGCATGAGATCAGGTTGCCCAGGATGGAGCCGATGACCACAATCGCCGAGTTGATCATGTAGTGGCCGAAGGGGTGGGTCAGGGCAGACCAGCCGGAGGTGTAGTTGCTCATCTCCAGGCTGTTGAGCCAGAGCCCCGGTTCGCGGAAGATCAGCTCGTTGGGGCGTAGCGATGAAACAACCATCCAGAGCAGCGGGTAGATCATCAGGCCGCCGGCAAGGATCAGGATGCCGTGCTTCATCAGGGATTTTCCGCGCTGGGCCCGGCTGAAGGCCAGCGTTCCGCGGGACTCGCGGGGCTTGCGGTGGTTCGTAGGCTTGCCGGCGCCTCCGGACTTCTTGTCCGGGGTGGGCAGCGTCTCCAGCTTAGTCGTCATAGAAAACCCAATACTTAGAAGCGATGAAGTTAATGGCGGTGAATACACCGATGATCACCAGCAGGACCCACGCCATGGCTGACGCGTAGCCCATGTCGAACTGGCCGAAGCCCTTTTGGTAGAGGTACAGCGTGAAGAACATCGTGGAGTCCGAGGGGCCGCCGTTGCCGCCCGAGACGATGAACGCCTGGGTGAACGACTGGAAGGATCCGATGATCTGCAGGACCAGGTTGAAGAAGATGATCGGGCTCAGCATCGGCAGCGTGATCCGCCAGAACTGCTGGAGGGTGGTGGCGCCGTCAACCCTTGCCGCCTCGTAATACATGTGCGGGATCTGTCGGAGGCCGGCCAGGAAGATGATCATGGGGGCGCCGAAGGTCCAGACGTGGAGCAGGATGATGGAGCCGAGCGCCGTGCTGGGGTCTGAGATCCACCCCGGACCCTGGATGCCGAACATTGCCAGGACCTGGTTCACCAGGCCCGTGGTGCCGAAGATCTGCTTCCAGAGAATAGCGACTGCCACCGAACCGCCCAGGAGGGACGGCAGATAGAACACTGAGCGGTAGAACGGCAGGCCGCGCAGGCCTTTGTCCAGGACCAGGGCGATCAGGAGCGCCACGGCGAGCTGGAGCGGCACACCAACAAATACGTAGGTGAAGGTCACGCCGAGGGAGTTATGCAGGCGTGCGTCACTGAGCATCCGGGTGTAGTTGTCCAGTCCGACCCATTCCGGCGGCTGGAGCAGGTTGTAGTCCGTGAAGGACAGATACAGGGACATGACCATGGGGCCGATGGTGATGGCCACGAGGCCCACCAGCCACGGCAGCAGGAAGATATACGCTGCCTTGTTGTCCCGGCCGTTGGCCTTCTTCTCCGCGGCGGTGGCTTTGCCCTTGCGCCGGGTGATGGAGCTGAGTTCGCTGATGGCGCTCACTGTTGCCGTCCCGTTCGTGTCATCAGGCCCGCTGCTGCCGGCATTCCAGCCGGGCGCAGCGCCCTGGGTATGTGCTTAGCGGCCATGTGGTCTCCTTTGGTCATCGTGGCCTCCACGTTCCTGGTATCGCCTGGGCGATAGGTGCGCTCCCGCGGCCGGTGGTTGGCCGCCGTAGATTCGGCGGTTCCCACCACCGCGGAGGTGCGGATTGAAAAGCGGCTCCGTACCAAAGTAAACGGTTTCTTGACTCCTGTATAGCCCTTTGTTAGTTTTTGAGAAAACGCTTTCTGTTATACAGGTCACTACGAATGAAACCACAACACCTAAGGGGCAGGACAATGCGGTTACGTCTCCGGAAATCAGTCATGGGGGTTGCAGGCGCAACAGCTGCCCTCGCCATGGTACTTACGGGTTGCGGCAGCAACGCAGAGGCCGGGAAAGTCGGGACGGTCGAGGATCCCGTCACCATCCGTTTCGCCTGGTGGGGGAACGATTCCCGTGCCAAGACCACCCTGGAGGTCATCAAGGACTTCGAGGCCGCGAACCCCACCATCAAGGTGCAGGGCGAGAACACCGAGTTCAGCTCCTACTGGGACAAGATGGCCACCCAGATCGCCGGCGGCACCACCCCGGACGTCTTCGCCATGAGCGGCGCCTACCCCAGCGAATACGCCAGCCGGGGCGTGCTGCTGGACCTGGACGACGTCAAAGACCAGATCGACACCTCCAAGTTCGCCGAAGGCACGGTGGACCTGGGCAAGATCGACGGCAAGCAGTACACCATCACCGCAGGCGTGAACTCCATGTCCATGGTGATCGACCCCAAGGTCTTCGAGGCAGCAGGCGTTGAGCTGCCCGACGACGAAACCTGGACCTGGGACGATTACGCGCAGATCGCCGCTGACATCACCAAGAACTCCCGGGCGGGAACCTTCGGCACCACCCCCATGTCCAACGACTCCTTCCTGGCGGTATGGGCACGCCAGAGCGGCGAGGAGCTCTACACCGATGACGGCAAGAAGCTGGGCATCAGCGAGGACACTGCCACCGAGTGGTTCGAGCTCAACAAGAAGCTCATGGACACCGGCGGCGCCCCGTCCGCCTCACAGACCGTGGAGGACGGCTCTGCCCAGCCCGAAATGACGCTCATGGGCCAGGGCAAGCAGGGCATGAAGATCTCCTGGAGCAACCAGATGAACTCCTACTCCGGCTCACCGCTGGTCATGATGAAGATGCCGGGCGAAAGCAAGACACCCGGCGCGTGGCTGCGCTCCTCCATGGAGTACGCCATCTCCTCCAAGTCCGCGCACCCCAAGGAAGCCGCCCTCTTCATCAATTACCTGGTGAACAACGTGGACGCTGCCACCAAGATCAAGAGTGACCGGGGCATGCCGGCCAACACCGAGCTCAAGGCGGCCATCACTCCCCTCCTGAAGGAATCCCAGCAGAAGGAAGCGGAGTACCTGGACCGCATCGCGGAGATGGACATCGAACCGCCGCTGCCGTTCCCCGCAGGTTCCTCGGCCACCATGGAAGTCCTGAACAGGTTCAATACGGATGTCCTGTTCGGCAAGATCTCACCACGGGATGCGGCCAAGGGCTTCATCCAGGAAGTCAACTCGAACTTGGGCTGACCGCCGGCTGTCCAGCCATCACAACAACATCCCGAACAGGAGGCAGGCCAGTGACTGAAAGCACAGGGCCCGTCAGGCCCAGCGCCATCGCCGGCTACGAGGACTGGCCTGCCTACGTCCGGCACTACCCCCGCCACCAGGCAGCAACGCCGGCTGCGCAGGAACTCGCAGACGCCCTCGGCGTCCCTGAAGTTCCAGCCCAGCCTGACGTGTCAGTTCATTGGGAGGAAACGCACGACGGCGTCACCACCTCCCAGCTCAGCTGGCAGTTGGGCTTCGGTCCCAGGACTACCGGCTGGCTGATCCGGTCGGCCGGCAGTTCCGGGCCGCTGCCCGGCGTCCTCGCGCTGCACTGCCATGGGGGCAACAAATTCGGCGGGGCGGACCGGCTGGTGGAGCTCCCGGAGCAGCACCCGTCGGCGGAGGCCGCCCAGGCCGGCCACTACGACGGCCGCGCCCTTGCCACGGACCTGGCACGTAGCGGTTTCGCAGTCCTCGCCCACGACGCCTTCGCCTGGGGCAGCCGCCGCTTCGACCTTTCCGTCCCGCCCTGGCGGACGGCCTCGGCACTGGACGCGAGGCAGGCACAGTGGCGGGAGGACGGCGTCGTGCCTTCCGATGCCGACGTGTACAACGCGGCCGCAGGGTTCCACGAAGAGACCGTGGCCAAGACCGCCGGCCTGCTGGGCACCAGCCTGGCAGGCATGGTGGCCCACGACGACCTTGCTGCCCTGGAGATCCTCGCGGGGCTGCCGGATGTCGACCAGGACCGGCTGGGCTGCATCGGGTTCTCCGGCGGCGGCGGCCGTTCCCTGGCCCTCGCTGCGCTGAGTCCCCGCATCAAGAGCTACGTCATGACCTGCATGATGACCACGTTCCAGTCACTTCTGCCCTCCTACCTGGACGCCCACTCGTGGCTGCTGCAGACCCCCGGCCTCTGGAAGCTGGGCGACTGGCCGGAGCTGACGGCAAGGTCGGAGTCCGAAAGACTGCTGGTGCAGTATGCCCTGGCGGACCAGCTCTTCCCCGAAGCCGGGATGCGCGACGCCCACCGGGTGCTGGAGTCGCTCCACAGCCCCGGCACCTATACCGGGAGCTTCTGGCCGGGCGGGCACGTATTTACCGCCAGCATGCAACAGGAAGCGCTCGGTTTCCTGTCCAACTCGCTCTGCGCCCATGACCCCCAAACCCTTCCCCTCAGCTACCAAGGACCCGCCTGATGATTGATCAATCCGCCACCGCGGAACGCGAACGCCACTCCGGGGAAAACGCCGTCCCGGCACCCGTCCCGCGCATCGCCCTGGTGGGCGTGCACGGCTTCGGTGAACGGCACCTTGCCAACCTCGCCAGGCTCGAAGCAGCCGGCACCCTGGAACTCGTCGCCGTCGCGGATCCCAATCCCCCGGCTCCAGGACGGCTGGCTGAATCCGTAGCCGTCTTCGGCGACCTTGCCCAGCTGCTGGCAGCGGACCCGGAAGTCGACGTCGTCATCCTCGCCACACCCATCCAAACGCACGCCCCGCTGGCCCTCGCGGCGCTGGCAGCAGGCAAGGACGTGTACGTGGAAAAACCGCCGGTGGCCTCGCTCGGCCAGTTCCGGGATGTACTCGCCGCTGCCGACGCCGCAGGACGGCTGGTCCAGGTGGGTTTCCAGAGCCTGGGGTCGCACGCGCTTCCGGCTATCCGGGCCCTCGTGGAATCCGGCGGCATCGGTGATGTCCTGGGCCTGAGCGCCACCGGACAGTGGGTACGGAACAGGGCCTACTTCAAACGCTCACGCTGGGCCGGAAAGCGCAGCCTGGACGGCATCGACGTGGTGGACGGCGTGGCCACCAATGCCCTTGCCCATGCGGTAGCCACGGGCCTCCACCTGGCCGGCGCCCACACGATGGCCGACGTCGAATCAGTGGACACGGACCTGTACCGGGCCCATGACACCGAAAGTGACGACACCTCCATCATCCGTGTCCGCACCACCAGTGGCTCCACGCTGCTGTGCGGACTGACGCTGTGCGCGCCGGAACAGCAGCGGCCCTCCGTGACGGTACACGGCACCCGCGGCGAGGTCACGCTCTTCTACACCGAGGACGAGGTGGTCATCAGTACCCCCGACGGCGAGCGCCGTGAGACATTCGGCCGGACCGACCTGCTGAAGAACCTTCTGGAGGCCCGCTCCAACGGGGTGCCGCTGCTGTGCGCCCTGCCGGACACCGGCGCCTTCACCACGGTGCTGGAAGCCATCCGGACAGCGCCCGCGCCGCAACCCATCAACCCCGGGTACATCGCGTGGGAGGGCGAGGGCGACGACGCCCATCCGGTAGTCCAGGACATCGCGGCCGTGATCGCAAGGGCAGTCAAAGCCCAGGCCACCTTCGCGGAACTCGGTATGCCCTGGGCCCGCAAAATGCTGCCGGTCCGCACCCTCACCCTGGACGGGAAGGCAGTTGCGGAGTACCAGGACGGCAGTCGGATCCGGGCCGTGTCCTCGCCGCGGCCCTACCTGCACCCCGTCCGGACCCTCGCGGGCACCGTGGTGACGGACCACCAGCCGCTGGACCATGTGTGGCACCTCGGGGCCGGCGTGGCCCTGCAGGATGTGGACGGCATTAACTTCTGGGGCGGCCGCACCTTCACGCGCGAGGCCGGCCAGTACGTCTGGCGCCCGGACCACGGCAGCATCACACCCACGGAAACCCACGCTGAGGAAACGGCTGCGCGGACGGGCGGCGCGGCAGGCCGGCTGCGGGAGACCCTGGGCTGGAACGGGCCGGACGGCGCGCCGGTCCTTCGCGAGGACCGCACCTGGGGGTGGTCCGGCGTCGACTCCTCCGCCTGGTGCCTGACCCTGGATTTTGCCCTCTCCCCCGCCGGCGACCGGCCGGTCAGCCTGGGCAGCCCCGGTTCCAACGGCCGCTTCGAAGGCGGCTACGGCGGGTTCTTCTGGCGCCTGCCCGCCTGCGCGGACGCCACCGTGTGGACGCCGTCCGGTGCCGGGGAAGCAGAAGTGCACGGTTCAGTAACGCCGTGGCTGGCCTGGGCAGGAACGTTCGACGGCGCCAGCGCCACCCTTGTGTTCGTGGCTCCCGGAGGTTCCACCGATCCGTGGTTCGTCCGGGTGGACGGCTACCCGGGGGTGGGCCAGTCGCTGGCCTGGAACAGCCCGGTCATCGCCGAACCTGACGCTCCGGTGCAGCGCAGCATCACCGTTTTTGTGGCCGACGGCATCCTGGGCACAACCGACATCGAAGCTCTCATCAACCAGCAGGGGAACCGTTCATGACCCAGACAACAGCCGACGCTTCCTTGCTCTCGGGCAGGGCGGCCCCCGCCTCCCCGGAGGACCGCGCCATCAAACGCCAGCGGGTGCTGGACATCCTTGATGCAAAGGGCCAGGATTCACTGCTGCTGACCACCAACACCGCCCTGACGTGGTACTTGGACGGCAGCCGGGTGCACATCAGCCTGGCCGGCGATCCCATCGCAGCTGTCCTGGTGGACCGCGGCGGCGACCACCTGGTCACGTTCAACAACGAGGCCGGGCGCCTCGCCGCCGAGGAGCTTCCGTCCGGCGTCACCCTGCACTCCGTGCCCTGGCACGCCAACCTGCATGAGGCCGCCGCCGCCGTCGGCCTCCCTGGAAGGAACGCCGTACCGGTGGCCGAAGCGGACGTCGCCGCCGAACTCCGCGCGGCCCGCCAGCAGCTGCTCCCCAACGAAAGCGCACGCTACGCCCGTCTCAGCGCCGAGGTTGCAGCGCTGATGACGGACGTGCTGTCCACCGCCCGGCCGGAAACCACCGAGTTCGAGCTGGTCTCCGCCCTCGCTGCCCGGATTGTGGCCGCGGGCGCGGAGCCGCTGGTCCTGCTGTGCAACGGCAGCAGCCGGAGCAGCTTCCGGCACCCGCTGGCCACCCACTCGCCGCTGGGACGCCGCGCCATGGCGGTGGTGTGCGCACGCAGGGACGGCATGGTGGCCAACATCACCCGCTGGGTGAGGTTCGACGCCGGCACTGCGGAAGAGCGCGACGCCGAGGCGAGGATCGCAGGAGTGGAGGCGGACATCTTCGACGCCACGGTCCCGGGCGCCCGGCTGGACCGGATCTTTACCGAGATCAAGGCGGCCTACACGCGTCACGGCTTCGGCGCAGACCAGTGGGAGCAGCACCACCAGGGCGGACCCGCCGGCTATGCAGGGCGTGATCCCCGCGTCACCGACGCCGCGACCGACACCGTGATCCTGGGCCAGGCCTTCACCTGGAACCCGTCCGGGCCCGGCGTCAAGATCGAGGACACTGTCCAGCTCACCGGGTCCGGCCTGCAGGTCCTCACGGCCGACCCCCGCTGGCCCTCGACCACGGTGAACGGCCTCCAGCGCCCGGCCACCCTCCAGCTCTAGGCCAGACGCTCTCTCAGATCCTGCAGCAAAACCAGAAACGCTCTCTCAGTTGGCGCCGTACTTCCGGCACCAACTGGGAGAGCGTTTCGGGTAAAGCAACATCAAGAACTGGTCTCCGATAGTTGGACTGGCTTAATGGGATTCTAGGGCGCGAGGGAAACGACGGCCTGGACCTTTACCGTCGTCCCTGATCCCTCAAGGCCCGCAGTTTTCCCAAGTACGCCACCTCCGCGCGGAGCCGCTCGTTCTCCCGGCGCAACCGTTCCAGTTCAGGTAACTCGGCCGGTGGAGGTGGAGCCGCGGACTTCGCGGGCCTGCCTTTGGCCTTGGGACGTAATGCCTCCGCACCGTCACGGCGATACGCCCGGACCCACTTTTGCAGCACCTGGCGCGATGACAAACCGGCCTCCACAGTCAGGGCCGGGCCGGTCTCGCCCGCGAGGAACCGTTCCACTAACGCCAGCTTGAACTCAAACGAGTACGACTTCGCCGGTTTGCTCACCACTACTCCTTGACCATGAATCCTCCACCGCCCATTCAGTGCCCTGACCGGCACCCAAGGCGTCTCAAGAAAACGAGCCGCAGCCCGCTACCCAACGCCCTTCCCAAACCACGCTACCGCCGCCTCGCGCTGGACCTCAGACAAAGAACTACTAATAGCAGGCATAAAACTGCTCCCCGGAAGTCGCAACTGAATTTCTCAGTCCAACTTCCGGGGAGCCGTTCACAAGTGAGAGAGCGTTCCGGTTAAAGCAACATCAAGTGGGAGAGCGTGTCAGGGGAGGCGGAGTTCCCCGTCCACCCGGCGTGGGATGCCCAGGGGGTTGCTTTCGTGCAGGGCCGGGTGCAGGACCGTCTCTGGCGCATCCTGGTAGGCAACAGGACGCTGGAAGCGGCGGACCGCCGTCGCGCCTACCGAGGTAAACAGGGACGTGGTGGCCGGGTACGGGCCGCCGTGCTGCTGGGCCCAGTTGACGGCCACACCGGTGGGCCAGCCGTCGAAGAGGACGCGGCCGGCCAGCTCGGACAACTGGCCCACGAGAGCGGACACGTCCTCGCCCGGCTGGGCGTGGACGGTGGCGGTGAGGCTGCCCGGCACCTTGGCCAGGACCGCGGACAGCTCCTCCTGGCCCGAGTACTCAATCAGCATGGTGGTGGGACCGAAGCACTCCTCCAGCAGTTCCCCGGGGCGCTCCAGGACCTTTGCCGCTGAGGTGGAAAAGACCACGGGTGCGGCGCCGTCGGCCACTGCGTCCTGGTCCACGGTGCCGCTGACCACATCCACGCCATCCACGGACGCGAAGCTGCGCAGGCCGTCAGGGTAGGCCTCCGCGATCCGGCTGGTGAGCATGCCCAGGGCAGGCTTGTCCTTGCTGGCCGCCGCCACTTTTGCGGCAAAGTCTGTTCCAGACGGGATAAAGACGAGCCCGGGCTTGGTGCAGAACTGTCCGGCACCAAGGGTGAAGGATCCCGCCAGGCCTTCCGCGAGCTGCCCGGAACGCTCTGCCAGGGCGGCCTGGGTCACCACCACCGGGTTCAGGCTGCCCAGCTCGCCGTAGAACGGGATGGGGTCCGGACGGGACGTGGCAAGGTCAAAGAGGGCTCGGCCGCCGGGGATGGAGCCGGTGAAGCCCACCGCTTTGATGGCCGGATCCTGGACCAGCGCGGTTCCCACCTCACGGCCGCTCACCAGTGCGAACAGGCCTTCCGGAGCACCGGCTGCGCGCAGTGCTTCGGTGACGATTTCCGCCGTCCGCTCAGAAAGGCGGAGGTGGCCCGAGTGGGCTTTGACGATCACGGAGCAGCCCACGGCCAGGGCCGAGGCAGTGTCGCCGCCGGCCACCGAGAAGGCGAACGGGAAGTTGGAGGCGGAGAAGACCGCAACCGGTCCGATGGGCCGCAGGATGCGCCGCAGGTCCGGCTTGGGCGGCGTGGAGGCGGGGTCCGCGTGGTCGATCACGGCTTCCAGGTAGGAGCCCTCGGTGATGACGCGCGCGAACAGGCGCAGCTGGCCGGTTGTCCGTGCCACTTCGCCGGTGAGGCGGGCTGCGCCGAGGCTGGTCTCGGAATCGGCAATCTCCACCAGTTCGGCGGCGTTCGCGTCCAGGGCGTCCGCCACGGCCGTGAGCCAGGCCGCGCGGTCAGCATCCGATGAAGCTGCAGAAATTTTGGCGGCCTGGGTGGCGGCAGCCGTGAGCTCGGACAGGGAAAGGGTTGCAGTTGTCACTTGGGGTACCTGTTCTGTGGGTCTGGATTCATCGTGTCAGGAGTCATCAGGTCTGGGTGGCCCTGCCCTAGCGCGCGTCGGCGAAGCGGAAGCCGAGTCCGGGCTGGTTGGTGAGGGTCACCCGGCTGTTCCTGAACCGTACCGGCGAAGGTCCTGCCAGGATCCCCAGCTGCTCAAAGGATGCCTCCTCCACGTCTTCCACCAGGGTGGGCTCCGCAAGCGTCAGCGCCAGCTGGCCGGACAGCTCCGGCAGCAGGTGCGGCATGACCTTGATGCTGTTGGTCCGGGCAACTTCAACGATGCGCCTAAAGGGGGTGATGCCGCCCACCCGGATGATGTTCGGCTGGATGATGTCCACTGCTTCCGCCTCTATGAAATCGCGGAAGCGGTAGATGGTGTGCAGGTTTTCGCCGAGGGCGATCGGCACGGGCGAGTGCTTCCGGAGCCTGCGGTAGGCCCAGAGGTCGTCAGCCCGGATGGGTTCCTCAAGCCACTCCAGCCCGAAGCCGGCCAGCACGTCCAGGGCTTTGAGGGTGGTGGGGAGGTCCCAGCGCTGGTTGGCGTCGATCATCAGCTTCCGGTCCGGGCCCAGGACGGATCGAACCGCTGCGACCCGTTCGGCGTCCTCGCGGATGTCCGGCTTGCCCACCTTGATCTTGACCGCCTGGTGCCCGGCGGCAATCCAGCGCTCAGTCTGCGCCACCAGTTCTTCGAGCGAGTAGTGCAGGTTCACCCCGGAGCCGTAAACCTCCGCGGATTCCTGGCGCTGCCCCAGGAGTCCGGTCACGGAGGTGTGGGCCCGCGATGCCTGGAGGTCCCACAGGGCCAGGTCCACGCCGGCCATGGCGATGGTGGTCAGTCCCCCGCCGCCAGCCTCATGCAGCCGCTTCCACACGGCATCCCACACAGTCTCCGGGTGGGCGGGCAGCCCGGTGACGAACGGGGCGATGTCATAATCCAGCAGGGCCTTGACCGCCTGCGGACCGATGGTGGGGGTCCAGGAGAAACCGTGCCCCGCGCCGCCGTCGTCCGTATGGATCTCCGTGACGATCACGTGGTTTTCAGGTGCCTCCACGCCCCAGCTGCGGCGCAGCGGAACCGTGATGAGCCGGGTGGTGAGGCCCGTGATGCGCGGTTCCGTGCGAACGGCAACAGCCGCGGGGGCGCTCATCAGCGGCCAGCCAGCTCGTAGCCCCTGGCGAGGATGGCCTTCAGCTGGACCAGTTGCTCCTCGGTGGGATCCACCAGCGGCGGGCGCACTGAGCCGACGGGAAGTCCACCCAGCCGCAGGCCTGCCTTGATCAGCGAAACACCGAAACCGGGCGTCTGGTCGCGGAGGCGTACCAGTGGTGCGTAGAAGCCTTCCAGCAGGGCGTTGCGGCGGTCCTCATCGCCGGCTTCGTAGGCGTCGTAGTAGGCCTTGGCGATCTCCGGGGCCATGGCGAATGCCGCGGAAGAGTACAACGGTATGCCGAGTCCGCGGTAGGCGCCCTGGGTCAGCTCGGCGGTCAGCAGGCCGTTGAAGAAGGCGAAGTCCTGGCGTCCGGTGGCACGCACCGCGGAGACAATTTCCTGGGCCAGGCCAACGTCTCCCAGCCCGTCCTTGAAGCCGACGACCTTGGGATTGGCAGCCAGCCGGGCCATCGAAGCGGCAGTGAACTTTGCGTTGCCCCGGTGGTAGACAATCACCGGCAGGCTGCTGGCGTTGGCCACGGCCTCGATGTAGGCCACGAGTCCGTCGGTGGGGCCGGTGACCAAATACGGCGGGAGCACCAGGAGGGCGTCGGCCCCCGCTTCTTCCGCGGCGCGGGCGGCGGCAATCGCGTGGCCCAGCGGTCCTCCGGCGCCGGCAACTACCGGGACCTGTCCGGCAACGACCTCGACGGCGGCCGCCACCACAGTGCGGACCTCCTCAATGCTGAGGGCATGGAATTCGCCGGTGCCGCAGGCAGGGAAAACGCCGCCGGGCCGGAACGGAAGCCGGGAGCTGATGTGTTCCTTCAGCAGCTCCACGTCAACGGTGCCTTCGGCCGTGAACGGGGTGACGGGGAAGAACAGTACGCCGTCGAATTTCATGGTTTCTCCTTGGCTCCGCTGCCGGCGCTGACCAGCGCGGAATTCTCGTCGTTGAGGGTGGTGTGGGGCTTGAGTTCGGTGCGCCAGCTGCGCGTGGGCTGCCAGCCCAGGAGCTCCTGGGCCTTGGCGATGGAGAAGGCCGGGCTGGCACCAGTGAGTCCGGCGCTGAGGGCTTCGCTTCCGGGCAGGAATTTCGGCATCAGTTCGGCCAGCGGTGCTGTGGCAAGGGCGTCCGCGGCTCCTACAAAGAAGGTTTCCCCGTTGGGGATGGACGGCATCTTTTCCAGCAGCAGGTCCAGGAAGTCCGCCACGTCCCGGGCATCCACGTAGTTGAAAAGCGCGGGTGCGGACAGTGCGGGATCGGCCAGCCGCTCAGCAAGGGTGTGGCCCTGCTGCGTCGGTGCACCCTCCCATTCCTCCGGCGAGATCACGTAGCAGGGCCGGAACGCTGCGTAACGGATTTTCTCGCCCTGTGCTGCAGCGAAGGTCTGGACGGTCTGCTCGGCAATGAGTTTGGACAGGGCGTAGGCGTTCCACGGCCGCGGCGGCGTCCGCTCATCCAGCGGGAACGACGGCGGCAGCCAGCCCGCCGGCGAACCGTAGCCCAGCACCGTGGGGCTGCTGGCCGTAACAATCTTCTGCACGCCCACGTCGGTGGCCGCGCTGATCACGGCGAACGCGAGCCGCGTGTTCGTGGCAAAAATGACGTCCTCGGGCGCGCTGAACGGTACGGCTATGGCGGCAAGGTGGATGACGGCGTCGGGCGTGGTCTCGCGGAGGAGGCGCAGCGCCTCGCCGGGGGCCAGGAGGTCGGCCGTTTCCTGCACGACGCCGGCGGGCAGCTGGTCCGCCGGAACGGCGTCGCGGTCCACCGAGATGACGTGATGGCCCTTTGCGGCGAGCCCCGCCACAACACTGCGGCCCAGGCGTCCGGAGCCGCCCGTGACAAAGATCCTGCTCATGGTTATTCCTTCGGTTGGTTCCCGGGCAGGAGTCAGTTGCCGCGGCGGAGGTCGACGCCGAGGTCCAGGTCCTCGATGCGTACGGGCAGGGAGGACTCGAGGGAGCGGTTGCCGGCGATGCCGACGGAGACGGAGCGCAGCCCGTCCAGGTATCCGGAGGGGCGTCCCAGCGGGTCCTCGCCCGGACCGTCGAAGAGGTCTGAGAGCAGGAGCTCGTCACCGCCGCCGTGGCCGCCTTCGCCGTTGACGATCGGCACCTCGTAGGCGGCTTCCCAGTGGCGCTGGACCACCAGGCGTTCGCCGTTGCGGCGGATGGCGTCATCCTCTTCGATGGGGGTGGCGCTGGGGTCCACGACGGTCTTCTTGTCCGTGCTGGAGGTGACGGCGGCGCGTTCCACCACCTCGAGCTCGGCGCGGCCTTCGGTGCCATTGACCGCTACCCGGTAGCCCTCCCAGGGGCTGTGGGCGTTCAGCGAGTAGCTGAGGCGGGGCCCGCCCTGGTATTCCACCACCAGTGCGAGGTTGTCCTCGATGGTGATGCCGCCGGTGAACACGTCCTGGTCGCGGCGGTAGCCGTCGTAGTGCTCGTTGTCCAGGAAGAGGGCCTTGAGGCGCTCGTCCTCCCGCAGGTCAAGGGTGAAGGGGTCCTTTTCCGCGCCGGCGGGGGCATCGGCACTGGGCGTGCCGCGCTCGGGGCGGGGACCCAGGCCGCGCTCAGCGGCGTTTTTGTCGCCGTAGAACTTCAGGCCGCCGGAAGCGAAGACACGCTCGGGAACGTCGTCGATCCACCAGTTGACCAGGTCGAAGTGGTGCGAGGCCTTGTGGATCAACAGGCCGCCGGAGTTCTTCTTTTCCCGGTGCCAGCGGCGGAAGTAGTCGGCGCCGTGGACGGTGTCCAGGACCCAGCTGAAGTCGATGGACGTGACCTTCCCGATCACGCCGCTCTGGATAATCTCCTTGAGGGCGCTGTTACGCGGCGAGTAGCGGTAGTTGAAGGTGACCACCACGTTGCGGCCGGTCTCGTGAACGGCCTGGGTGATGCGGCGGCAGCCTTCGGCGTCGATTGTGAGGGGCTTTTCGACGACGACGTCGGCGCCTGCGCGCAGTGCCTCCACGATGTAGTCCGCATGGGTGTAGTCAGGGGTGGTCACCACGACGCGGTCGATGGAGTTGGCCTGGATGAAGGCGGTGAGGTCTGCGGGGTCGAACGATGCGACCGGACCCGGCGCGCCCAGTTCCTGGATGAGCTTCTGGTAGAACTCCACGCGGCCGGGGTTCACGTCGGAGAAAGCCACCAGCTCGGCGGTGTCCGCGTGCTTGCCGAAAATGGCGCGGATGTACATCTCGGAACGCCCGCCGGTGCCGATCAGGGCAATGCGGGCTTTGCCGCCGTGGCGGGCGGGCGCAGCGGCGGCAGCAGTTTCGGTGCCGTCCGCGGGTTCGGACCGTGCCTCTGGGGCGGAAGTCGACTCGGCTGTGTTGACCATGAGGGGTCCCTTTCGAAGACGCAAAATCCGGCCGGATGGGCCGCTGTTCGGTGACGATGTGGTGCTTCTTTGTACCTTGCCTCAGAAAGCGTTTTCTCAGGCTTCCCTATGAGTTGTATCAATCCGATCGCTCATCCGTCAAGCATTGGACTGCATAGGAGAAAGCGTTTTCTGCCCGATCCGCGCCCAGGACCGGGAAAGAACGGGAAAATTGGCGGGAAAAAGTGGGAAAGGAAGAGAAATCGCTTTCCCATCCCGTTATATGCTGTCACTCACTACATGCTTTGACGAGTACGCCGCCACACAGTCGGTTTGGATCCTGCCCTGCAACGGAACGGCGCCACCACCTGCCGGCCGCGGCGCGAAGGAAGGGGCCACGCATGGTCAGGAAATCGGCATCCGGCAGGATCGGCATCGCAGACGTTGCCGTGAAGGCGGGAGTCTCCCACGCGACGGTTTCGCGCGTCATGAACGGCAACTTCACGGTGGACCCCGAGATCGCTGCCCGGGTCCGGGCGGCGGCGGTCGAGCTGAAGTACCAGCCCAACCCCGTGGGCCGAAGCCTGGCCCTCGGCAAGACAGACACCATCGGCATTGTGGTGCCGGACCTGGCCAACCCCACCTTCCAGGCCATCCTCCGCGGCTTGAGCCGGGCCGCCGCCCAGGACGGGTACCGCGTGCTCATCGCCGATTCCTTTGAGGTCTCCAGCGAGGAAACCATCCTGGCGGGCGAGGCACGCCGGCGGTGCGACGGACTGGTCCTCTGCGCGCCCCGCATGAGCGACGCCGAACTGGAGGAGATTGCGCCGTCCCTCCGGCCGCTGGTCCTCATCAACCGCACCACGGCCGCTGCAGGCGTCCCCAGCCTGGTGGTGGACTACGGCCAGGGCGTGCAGGATATCGCCGAACACCTGGTGGACCTGGGCCACACCCGCCTCGCCTTCCTGGCAGGTCCTCCCCGCAGCGCGTCCAACAACCTCCGGCTCCAGGGCCTGGAGGCCTTCAAGACGGCCCATCCGCAGGTGGAGGTCACCATGCTGGAAGGTGGCTCGGACTTCGACACCGGCCACGGCGCGGTGGATGCCGTTTTGGAAAGCGGCGCCACGGGGATCCTTGCCTTCAACGACCTGGTAGCGATGGGCCTGATGAGCGGGCTGCATGAACGGGGCCTCGACGTCCCCGGCGACATCTCCGTCACCGGGTTCGACGACATTCCCTTCGCAAAGTACACAACGCCGACGCTCACCACAGCGGCTGTTCCCATTACCGAACTGGGCGAGCAGGCCTGGCACCAGCTGCGGGCCCTCATCCGCAACGAGGAAAGCGACGCTCCCGGCAGCCGCTACCAGCCAAAGCTCGAGGTGCGCGCCAGCACCGGCCCGGCCAAGGCTGCCCGCACGGCAGTCCACGGCTGAGCACCCCTTAGGGACGACCCATTCCGGCTTCCCGGTAGTAGCCCTCGATGTGGGCTGCCACCAGCCGTGCCGCGCGGTCGCCGTCGCCGTTCCTGATGGCGGCAAGGATCCCGCAGTGCTCTGCCTTCAGGCGCGTGGCTGTTGCCTCCCAGTCCGGAAGGCTGGATGTCAGCTGCGCGGCGTACCGCTGGATCGATTCGCGCAGCGAGCCCATCATGGCGCTGACCACCGCGTTTCCCGCGGCATCGGCGAGGGCCAGGTGGAACCGGACATCCAGCGCCAGGAATTCATCAACGTCCAACCCCTCAACGGCCATCTCGTCCAGCAGTTTGCCGGCCTCCTCCAGCTCCGGGGCCTCCGGGCTTGCCCTGGACGCCGCCCAGGACTCAAGGAGCATCCGGGTTTCCACGATGTCCGCCACCGGAAGGTGCTGCGTGGCCACGTGCAGGCGCAAAGCTGAGCCAAGGGCCGCCGTCGGATCCGAGATGACCACCGTACCGGCGTCCGGGCCCGACCCCACCCCGGCCCGGACCACGCCCATGGCTTCAAGGATCCGGATGGCTTCGCGCACGGACGTGCGTGAGACCTTCAGCTGTTCGGCGAGGGTCCTTTCGGCGGGCAGCCGTCCGCCCACGGCCAGCCGGCCCTCGGAAAGCTCGGCCTCAATCCAAGACAAAACAAGCTGGTGCGTACGCATAGGGCCATGGTACTTGATGTGGTCCGACCACATGGCCTACAGTGTGGTTAGACCACAGGAGGTCCCGGACGCGGACCTGCCGGCCCAACGGAGGACGCCATGACCCACACCATCCAGCCCAACAATCCGGAGGCATCCCCCGCCCCGGATGCTACGGACATCCCGGCGGCCGCCCCCGGGCCCGCCGCCACACCGGCCGTTTCAGCGGTGCCGGCAGCGCTGAAGCGCCGGATCCCCAAGTACTCGGATTTGGCCCCGCTGATGCAGTTCAAGAAGCCCGGGTTCAGCAAGGAAGCGCGGCTCAAGCGGGCCAGCACCATCTGGGATCTCCGCGACATCGCCAAGCGCCGCACCCCGCAGGCACCGTTCGACTACACCGACGGCGCTGCCGAAGGGGAAATCACCCTCCGCCGTGCCCGCGAGGCGTTCCTGGACATCGAGTTCCGGCCCGGCATCCTGCGCAACGTCTCCAAAATCGACCTGAGCACCGAAATCCTGGGCAAGCCATCCCGGCTGCCCGTGGGCATCGCCCCCACCGGCTTCACCCGCATGATGCAGTCCGAAGGCGAGTACGCCGGTTCCCAGGCCGCGGAAGCTGCCGGAATCCCCTACACCCTCTCCACCATGGGCACCGCGTCCATCGAGGATGTGGCGGCCGCAGCCCCGAACGGCCGCAACTGGTTCCAGTTGTACCTCTGGACGGACCGCGACCGCTCACTGGAACTGATCGAGCGGGCCGCCAAGGCCGGCAACGACACCCTCATGGTCACCGTGGACACCGCCGTGGCCGGCGCCCGCCTCCGCGATGTCCGCAACGGCATGACCATCCCGCCGGCGCTGACGGTCAAGACCGTCCTCGATGCCTCCTACCGCCCCGCCTGGTGGTTCAACTTCCTCACGCATGAGCCGCTCACTTTCGCGTCACTGTCCCGCTACACCGGAACCGTGGCGGACCTCATCAACTCCATGTTCGATCCCACGCTCACGTTCGAGGACCTGGACTGGCTGCGCGAAACCTGGAAGGGCAAGCTCGTGGTCAAGGGCATCCAGACCGTGGAGGATGCCCGCCGCGTCGTCGACCATGGCGCCGACGGCGTGGTCCTCTCCAACCATGGCGGCCGCCAGCTGGACCGGGCACCCATCCCGTTCCACCTGCTCCCCGAGGTCAAGCAGGCCTTCACCGCGGACAACAGCGATGCCGCAATCATGCTGGACACGGGGATCATGAGCGGCGCGGACATCGTGGCCGCCCTGGCCCTGGGCGCAGACTTCACGCTGATCGGGCGCGCCTACCTGTACGGACTGATGGCCGGCGGCCGGGCGGGCGTTGACCGCACGCTGCAGATCCTCGAGAAGGACATGGCCCGCACCATGGCCCTGCTGGGTGTCAGCAACATCTCCGGACTGACCCCGGACCACGTGCGCCTGCTCAACAAGTAGGCGCCAGGGCCCTACTTCTTGCGGCCGAACTTCGGCAGGGTGGGCAGGTTAGCCAGGAGGTCGGCGGCCTTGGTGGCGGCCCGCCCCACGGTCCTGCCGATCTGCTGGGGCACGCTATCGTCGCTCAGCGGCGCCGTGGTGCCGCCGGGGATAATGACGGCGGGACTAAGCTCGGCGCCGTCGCGCGCCAGGACACCGGCGGACACAGCCTCCGCCGCCACGGCGCCGGCGGTGGCGGATTCCTGGTCCGCGGGTGCCGTCTCGGGGGTGGTGCGGGAAGCCTGTTCCTGGCTGCCTTGGGCAGCGGCGGCGTGCGAGGACGCCCGGCCGGCCGGTTCCGCTGGCGCCGCCGCGCCGACGTCGAGGGTCTCTAGCCAGGTGGCGATGCCCTCCAGAGGTTTGCGGTTGAGTGCGTAGTAGCGCTTCTGGCCCTGGGCCCGCATGCTCACCAGCTGGGCTTCGCGAAGGACTTTGAGGTGCTTGGAAATGGTGGGCTGGCTCGCAGCCAGTTCCTCCACCAGTTCGCCCACGGCCTTGTCCCCGGAGCGGAGGGAAACCAAAATGTCACGCCGGGTCGATTCCGCTATGACGGCAAATACGTCGTCTGTCACCATGCCTCAACCCTAGCGACATATACGCCGAAAGGCATCAACTATTTCGGCCCTTACCCGAATGCCATTGCCCCGGTTCTCCCGCGGTGCTAGAACGGTTCCAGGGTTGCCCAGGGTTCCCGGGCAGCGGCCGGCGTGACCTGAGGGGTGGGTGGCATGGAGATCCTCCGCCAGCAACTGTTCAACATCATCGCGTTCGTGTTCCTGGGCCTCTTCGTCGCGGTGTGGGGCTCAGTTCTGCTTCGCGTGGGGTTCTGGGTGCCGGACGGACGGACTGTTGCGCCGCCCCTCAATGGAGCCCTGGTCACCGCGGCCGGCGTCCTGGCGACGTCGCTGAGTTCGCTGACCGCATCGGCGCTCGGTTTCACCATCGCCGAGGTCCGCCGTGAGGAGTCCGGGCAGGACACCCGCCGGCCACCAGGTCCGGGGGCGCCGGGAAGCTCAACGGCGATCAACCCGTCCGACGTCACCGCCCGGCTGTCGGGGCGGATCATCGCAGCCATCATCGTCTACCTCGCAGTGGGCCTGGCCGTCCTGCTGCTCTGGCTCGCCAAGGGAACCGCGTCCACGGACCTGATCGGGGCCTTCGCGTTATCGCTGCTGGGATGGCTCATCGGCGCGGCGGGAGTGGTGTTCCAGACGGAGAAGCGGAACACCTGAAGGCAACGCGTCAGTCGAACCAGGGGTCGAGTCCGTGGAGCGGGAACACGGACTTCCGGGTCGCCATGACAGTCCGGTCCACGGCATCGTTGGGATCGAAACCGACCTCCCAGGACCGCCACCAGAGCTCCACATCGTCACTCATCAGCGCCGGCGCCGAGGAACCGAACTTCTCCTGGACGTAATCACGCCAGTCCTGCGGGACCGGCGTGCGCAGCGGCACGGGCCGGCCGGCCGCGATGGCAATCAGGTGGCTCCAGGACCGCGGGACCACCTGGAGGACGTTGTAGCCGCCGCCTCCCGTGGCGATCCAGCGGTTGTCGCAGTGGCGGGCTGCAAGGTTCCCGACGGCGGAGGCGGCCTCCCTCTGCCCGTCAACGCTGAGGTTGAGGTGCGTCAGGGGGTCGAGGCGGTGCGAGTCGCAGCCGTGCTGGCTGACGATTACCTCCGGCTGGAAGGCGGCTACCAACTGCGGGACCACGGCGTAGAAGGCGCGCAGCCAGCCGGCGTCCCCCGTTCCCGAGGGCAGCGCGACGTTCACGGCTGTCCCTTCCGCCTGCGGGCCGCCGATCTCGTTCGCAAACCCTGTGCCCGGGAACAGCGTCAGCCCGCTCTCGTGCAGCGAAACCGTGAGCACGCGGGGGTCGTCCCAGAAGATACTCTCCGTTCCGTCCCCGTGGTGCGCATCGACGTCGATATACGCCACCCTGCGGATGCCGCCGTCGAGCAGCTTCTGCACGGCAAGGGCGGCGTCGTTATAAATGCAGAACCCGCTGGCCCGCTCGCGGGAGGCGTGGTGCATGCCGCCACCGAAATTGATGGCGCGCAGGGCTGAACCGTCCAGGATCCTGGAGGCGGACAGCAGCGACGCTCCGGCCAGGCGGGCTGCCGCCTCATGCATCCCGGCAAAAGCGGGGTCATCCTCGGTGCCCAGGCCGCGGGCCTCGTCAGTCTGACCGGGATGTGAGCTGACCTTTTTGACTGCCGCAACAAATTCGGCGGAATGCACGGTTTCGAGGTCGGCGTCGTCCGCCACGTCCGGCGCCTCCACCGCCACATGCTCCAGGTCGAACAACCCAAGGCTGCCCGCCAACCGGGCTGTCAGGTCCATGCGCTCCGGGGCCATGGGGTGGCCCGGGCCGAAATTGTAGGCGGTCATGTCAGAACTCCACGCCACCACCGTTGGGGGCGCGGGCAAGCTGAGGCCCGGCAGGTATGTCATCAATCACAGGCTACCTGAGCGCGGCACCCCTCCTGCCCAGTCATGACGCAGGCATTAGTGGTTTACTACTGAGGGAAGCAGTTTCTACCGAGGAAAAGCCACACATGACGCAAAGCCAGTCGAGGCCCCGTACCCCGGCCAACTGGCATCCCGCAGGGCAGGAGCGGGAAGGCCTCTGGATCCTTACGCGGCTGCGGGACTTCGTCGACGACATTGCGAACACCTCGCCGGCCCGTCTTGCCCTCACGGTGTTCGCCGCCGTCTGCCTTGTATTCACGCTCCTGCTGTCCCTTCCCGTCTCTTCCGCCACCGGTACCGTCACCCCGGTCCACCAGGCGATGTTCACCGCAGTCTCCGCCGTGTGCGTCACCGGACTGACGGTGGTGTCCACGGCGGTCCACTGGTCCTTCTTCGGTCAGCTGGTAATCCTGATTGGTATCTTCATCGGCGGCCTCGGCACCCTGACCCTGGCCTCGCTGCTGGCGCTGATGGTTGGCAAGCGACTGGGAGTGCGCGGCAAAATCATTGCCGCCGAGTCCATGAACAACGCAGGGCGCCTGGGCGAGGTGGGCACCTTGCTGCGGATCGTCATCACCACGTCAGTGGTGATCGAAGGAATCCTTGCACTGGCCCTGATCCCCCGGTTCCTGACCCTGGGTGAGCCGTTCTGGCAGGCCGTCTGGCATGGAATTTTCTACGCCATCTCCTCTTTCAACAACGCAGGCTTCACCCCGCACTCGGACGGCATCGTGCCCTACGAGACAGACCTCTGGATCCTGGTTCCCCTGATGCTCGGCGTCTTCCTGGGCAGCCTGGGCTTTCCCGTGGTGATGGTCCTCCAGCAGAACGGGCTGAACTGGAAGAAGTGGAACCTGCACACCAAACTCACCATCCAGGTGTCCTTCATCCTCCTGCTGGCGGGCACCGTCCTGTGGGCCTTGATGGAGTGGGACAACCTGCGGACCATCGGAACCATGGATGTCGGGGACAAGGTCACCCACGCCCTGTTTGCGTCCGTCATGATGCGGTCCGGCGGCTTCAACCTGGTGGACCAGAACCAGATGGAATCCACCACCATGCTGCTGACGGATGCGCTGATGTTCGCCGGCGGAGGTTCTGCGTCCACCGCGGGCGGCATCAAGGTCACCACCATCGCCGTGATGTTCCTGGCAATTGTGGCCGAAGGCCGCGGCGACACCGACGTCAAGGTGTACGGCCGGACCATCCCCCAAGGCACCATGCGGGTGGCCATCTCGGTGATCGTCGCCGGGGCCACCCTGGTGTCCGTCTCGGCATTCCTCCTGCTGCATATCAGCGGGGCGTCACTGGACCGGGTGCTGTTCGAAACGATCTCCGCGTTCGCCACCTGCGGCCTCAGCACCAACCTCAGCGCTGAAGTGCCGCCGTCGGGCGTTTACGTCCTCACGGCCCTGATGTTCGCCGGGCGCGTAGGAACGGTCACCCTCGCAGCCGCCCTGGCCCTTCGCCAGCGCAGCCAGCTCTACCACTATCCCGAAGAGAGGCCCATCATTGGCTAGTTCACCCGACGCCCCGCGTCGCCCCGCCCACAACGCCCCCGTGCTGGTCATCGGGCTGGGACGGTTCGGTTCCTCCACGGCAGAGCAGCTGGTCAAGCAGGGCCGCGAGGTCCTCGCCATCGAACGGGACAGGACCCTCGTCCAGAAATGGGCGCCGCTGCTCACCCACGTCGTGGAGGCTGACGCCACCAACATCGACGCACTCCGCCAGCTGGGCGCCCAGGAGTTCAGCTCGGCCGTCGTGGGGGTGGGCACGTCCATCGAATCCTCGGTGCTGATCACTGTCAACCTCGTGGACCTGGGCATCGAACACCTCTGGGTGAAGGCCATTACGCCCTCCCACGGCAAAATCCTTACCCGCATCGGCGCCAACCATGTGATCTATCCGGAGGCCGACGCCGGCGTCCGGGCCGCGCACCTGGTCTCCGGCCGGATGCTGGACTTCATCGAATTCGACGACGACTTCGCCATCGTCAAGATGTACCCCCCGCGCGAAACGGTGGGATTCACGCTGGACGAATCCAAGGTCAGGTCCAAGTACGGCGTGACGATCGTTGGTGTGAAGTCACCGGGTGAGGACTTCACCTACGCCCGCCCGGAGACCAAGGTGTCCTCCCGGGACATGCTGATCGTGTCCGGGCACGTGGACCTGCTGGAACGGTTCGCAGCCCGGCCCTAGTTCCCGACGTGAGTCAGCCGAGCTGCCTGGTGATCTCGGCTGCGCGCTCCGCGGCGGCGCGGGCACCGGCGGCAATGATGGCGGGAAGGCCGCGCTCGTCGAACGTGGCGATGGCCCTCTCGGTGGTGCCGTTCGGGCTGGTCACGGCCTTGCGCAGCGCGGTGGGATCGGCGCCGGGCTCGGCGAGCATAAAGCCGGCTCCGGCCACCGTTTCCCGGGCGAGGAGAAGGGACAGTTCCGGGTCCAGGCCAAGCTCCCGGCCCGCTGCGGCCATTGCTTCAGCCAGGTAGAACGCGTACGCCGGTCCGGAACCGCTGATCGCAGAGAGCGCGTCCACCTGTTCCTCGGGGACCTCCACCACCGTCCCCGCACCGTGCAGGACATCCTTGACCCTCTTGAGCTGTTCAGGGGTGCAGCTGGTGCCCGGCGAGACCGACACCACGCCGCGGCCCAGCTTGGCCGGTGTATTGGGCATGGAGCGGATCACCGGCTGCCCTGCGGGCAGGGCCGCCTCAAGCTGGGCAATGGACACCGCCGCTGCCACGCTGACCACCACCGTGGTGGGCGAGAGCGAGCTGCTGATTTCCCGCGCCAGCTCCGTGATGCCAACAGGCTTGACGCCCAGGATCACGACGCCGGATCCCTTGGTTGCCTGCTTGTTGTTGTCCGGCTCCTCTTCCCCGGCGATTGCGGTCACCCCGTGGTGCCGTTCCGCCAGCTCTGCGGCACGCTCTGCCCTCCGGACGGTTGCGACGACGTCCGCCGGATCCGTTCCGGATTCCAGCAGGCCACTCAGAATTGCTTCGTTCATGGATCCACAGCCAAGGAATGCGATTCGGTTGCTCATGGCTCCATCATTACAGTTCGGCCCGGCAAGCGCAGAAATCCATGACCCGGGGCGGACACGAAAAGGGTGGGAACTCGCCGAAACCCATTCACAGGTGACTCACATGTTGGGTGCAGGTGCCTCACAACTTGGAGTCCTAACGTGGGTACTACCTCATTGAGGGTGCGAGTGATGCGGCAGGGATGGGGATCCCTGCCAGGGTACCGGCGTCCGGCAACAGGTTTTCCCCCATTTTCCTGTTGCCGACGCCGGTACTTCCCTTTTAAGGAGTTCCTAGACCGCGGCTTCGACAGTCTGCGGCGGGGCCAGGTGGGGTGCGAGCTCCAGGGGCCCGGAAAACACCAGCTGGTCCAGCCGGCGGAGGATGAGGCCCTCGCGCAAGGCCCAGGGGCAGATCCTCAGCTTTTTGAACTTGAAGAGTTCCAGTGCGGCCTCCGCCACAAGCGCTCCGGCCAGCAGCTGGTGGGCGCGGGCTTCGGAGACGCCCGGCAGGTGCAGCCGGTCCTCGACCTTCATGGCCGAGATCCGCTGCGCCCAGACCCCCAGGTCCGAAGCCTGCAGCTCGCGCTTGACGTAGGGGCCGGCCGCGCTGGGGGCGGCCCCGGCGATCCGTGCCAGGGAGCGGAAGGTCTTGGACGTTCCCGCCACCACGTTGGCCCGGCCCAACCCGTCGAATTCCCGGACCGCAGGCTTGAGGGTGGCGCGGATGTACCGCCGCAACTCCTTGACGCTCTTGGCCGACGGCGGATCTTCGGACAGCCAGTCCCGCGTGAGCCGGCTGGCACCCAGCGGCACGGACGTGGCCACTTCCGGAAGCTCATCCTGGCCGAAGGCCATCTCAAAGGAGCCGCCGCCGATGTCCAGGTTGAGAATGGGTCCGGCACCCCACCCATGCCAGCGCCTGACGGCGAAGAAGGTCATGGATGCTTCTTCGCTGCCGGTGAGTTCCTGAAGGGTCACGGTGGTTTCGTGCTTGACCCGGGCCAGGACCTCGGGGCCGTTGGTGGCCTCGCGGATGGCTGACGTACAGAAGGCCAGGAGGTCTTCGGCCTTGTGCCTGGCCGCAAACTCCCAGGCTTCAAGGACGAACTCGGTGAGCTCGTGCTGGCCGGCGTCATTGATGCTGCCGTCCGGTTCCAGGTATTGGACCAGGGACAGCGGCCGCTTGTGCGAGGCGAAGGGCACCGGCCGCGCACCGGGGTGGGCATCCACCAGGAGGAGGTGGACAGTATTGGACCCGATATCGAGGACGCCTAGCCGCATGGTGCAATTATTGCTCGTCAGCCCGCTTGAAGTCGCGCTTGATGTTGGCCACGCCCTCGGGGTTGATCTCGAATCCGTAGGCTGCGCCCGGGTTGATGACCATTCCCAGTTCGTCACCGATGTTCGCGATGATGGCCGCACCCTGGGTGCCCAGCACGTTGGGCGCAGCTTCGAGGTACTGCTGGTCCACGCGGCTGGGGTGCGAGAAGACGGCGAGGACGGGGTCGCCGTCGGCATTGCCCAGGACCAGGGGCTCCACCTGGGAGTCCTCGCCCTCGATGCCGTCCGAACTGATGATGTAGACCTCGCTGTTCAGGAAGGACAGGATGACGTCTACCGGGCTGGCGTCAGGCTGCCCGCCCTTCGCGAGCTTTTCCTCGAGGTCGTTGAGGGGCTGGAGATCCGTGTGCGCTGGCTGTTCAGTCATCCCCCTACCCGATCACGATCCAGTGCCCCATGCAAACCCCGTAACCACCGCTACTTCTTGGCGGTGGCCTTCTTCTTGGCCGGGGCCTTGCGGGTGGCCGTACGCTTCACCGGACCCTTGGCACGCTTCTCCGCTAGCAGTTCCACGGCCTGTTCACGCGTCAGCTCCTCCAGGGAGGTTGCCCGAGGAACGGTGATATTGGTGATCCCGTCGGTGATGTAGGGGCCGAAGCGGCCCTCCTTCACCACGATGTTCTTCTCCGACACCGGGTCGGGGCCGAACTCCGCCAGCGGCGGGACGGCGGCCCGGGCGCCACGCTGCTTCGGCTGGGAGTAGATCTCCAGCGCCTGGTCCAGGGTGATGGTGAAGATCTCTTCCTCGGAGCCGATGGACCGGGAGTCGGTCCCCTTCTTGAGGTAGGGGCCAAACCGGCCGTTCTGCACCGTGATGAGGTTGCCTTCGGCGTCCTCGCCCAGGGCGCGGGGCAGGCTCATGAGCTGCAGCGCCTCGTCAAGGGTGACTGACTCCACGGTCATGGACTTGAACAGCGAGCCGGTGCGGGGTTTGGCCTTGACCGGCTTCTTCGGCGGCTTGGGCTTGCCGTTCTTGTAGTACTCCACCGGCTGGGCGGCGATCTGTTCCTCGGTCATCTCCGGGATGACCTCGGTGACGTAGGCGCCGTATCGGCCGTTCTTGGCAACCACCGTATGCCCAGTGTGCGGATCGGTGCCCAGTACCCGCTCCTCGGGGGCAGCGGTTTCCATCAGCTCAATGGCCTTGGCAGCGGTCAGCTCGTCCGGAGCCAGGTCCTCGGGCACGTTGGCCCGGGGCGACTCCACGATCTCCCCGGTCTTCGGGTCGACAGTGGCGGCCGAGCTCTCCAGGTACGGGCCGAACTTGCCAACCCGCAGCGTGATCTCATCCGTGATGGGGATGGAGTTGATTTCGCGGGCGTCGATCTCCCCCAGGTTGTTCACGATGCTCAGCAGGCCCGGGTCCGAGTCTTCCCCGAAGTAGAAGTGGCGGAGCCAGGAGGCGCCCACGGCCTGGCCGTTGGCGATCTTGTCCAGGTCGCCTTCCATGTCCGCGGTGAACTCGTAGTCAACGTAGTCGCTGAAGTGCTGCTCCAGCAGGCGGATCACCGAGAAGGCGATCCAGCTGGGGACCAGCGCAGAACCCTGTTTCCGGACGTATCCGCGGTCCTGGATGGTGGAGATGGTGGAGGCGTAGGTGGACGGGCGGCCGATGCCCCTCTTCTCCAGCTCGGCGGTCAGTGACGCTTCGGTGTAGCGCGGCGGCGGCGAGGTTTCGTGGCCCACTGCCAGGATCTCGGAGGCCGTGAGGGCATCGCCCTTGGCCACGTTGGGCAGCCGGCGGGCGTCGTCGGAATCGTCGTCTCCGCGGGTCTCGTCCTTGCCTTCCTCGTAAGCTGCGAGGAAGCCGGGGAACGTGATCACGGTGCCGGAGGCCGAGAACTCGGCATCCCGGCCGTCCGCAGCGACGGCACCCAGCCGGATGGTCGCCGTCGAGCCCTTGGCATCGGCCATCTGGGACGCAACGGTGCGCTTCCAGATGAGTTCATACAGGCGGAATTCGTCGCCCGAGAGCTGCTTGGCCACCTGGGCCGGGGTGCGGAACGAGTCGCCGGCGGGGCGGATGGCCTCGTGCGCTTCCTGCGCGTTGGCTGCCTTGCCGGTGTACACGCGCGGTGACTGCGGGATGTACTCCGGGCCGTACAGCTCGGACGCCTGGCGCCGCGCGGCGGTGAGGGCTTCGTCGCTCAGCGCGGAGGAGTCCGTACGCATATAGGTGATGTAGCCGTTTTCGTACAGCCGCTGGGCCACCTGCATGGTGCTCTTGGAGGAGAAACGCAGCTTGCGGCCGGCCTCCTGCTGCAGCGTAGAGGTGGTGAAGGGCGCAGCCGGGCGCCGGGTGTACGGCTTGGTGTCGACGGACCGGACGGTGAACGAAGCGTCCTGCAGCCCTGCCGCCAGGGACGCAGCCAGCTCCTCGTTCAGGTGGGCAACGTTCTTCGACGTCAGGACGCCGTCGTCGTTGAAGTCCCGGCCGCTGGCCACCTTCGCCCCGTCCACGGCGGCGAGCTTGGCCTTGAAGGACCCGGCGTCGGCGCCGAACTGGCCCGTGAGGTCCCAGTAGGAGGCGGCTTTGAAGGCCATTCGCTCGCGTTCGCGGTCCACCACCATACGGGTCACCACGGACTGCACGCGGCCGGCGGACAGGCCGCGGGCCACCTTGCGCCACAGCACCGGGGAGATTTCGTAGCCGTAGAGGCGGTCCAGGACGCGGCGGGTCTCCTGGGCGTCCACCAGCGCGGTGTCCACATCGCGCAGGTTGCCCATGGCGCGCTGGATGGCTTCCTTCGTGATTTCGCCGAAGGTCATCCGGTACACCGGGACCTTGGGCTTGAGCACTTCCAGCAGGTGCCACGCGATGGCTTCGCCCTCGCGGTCCCCATCGGTTGCGAGATAAAGTTCGTCGGCGTCCTTGAGCGCGGCCTTAAGCTCAGTGACCTTTTTCTTCTTGTCCGCGGACACCACGTAGTAGGGCTTGAAGTCGTGATCGATGTCGACGGCGAACTTGCCCACCGACGTTTTCTTCAGCTCGGCGGGGAGCTCGGATGGCTGCGGCAGGTCGCGGATGTGACCAATGGAGGCCTCTACGATGAAGCCCTCGCCGAGGTACTTGGCGATGGTCTTGCTCTTGGCCGGAGACTCCACAATCACGAGTTTCTTGCCGGTTTTGGCCTTGCTTGGCACGGTGCTCCTACAGAAAAAGGTTGCTCGGGCAGATGCGCCCATACTGGCCTAGTTCACCATATTTTGCAGAAATGTGCGCATCCATGTGGAAAAGAAGGGGGTTCTGCCGGGCGCCGCCGGCGCCTTGCTCCGCGCCTTATCCGGCGGCAGGGATCAGGAAGCCGTCCCGCACCAGATTGGCCACATCGGCGAGCAGCCGGCCCCGGAAGGAACCGGCGTCGAACCCGTCCCCGCCTGCCATCCCGCCGCCGAGCAGCGCCTCCAGGGCACCGGCAATCTGCCCGGCGGAAAGGTCGCCGTCGCAGGCCGACACGAAGCCTGCCAGCTCGGTGCTCAGCAGGTTTGTCCGGCGCAGGCCCGCGCCCTGCCGGAGCAGGATCACGCCCGGATGCTCCGCTCCCGGGCGCTGGTGGCGCTCCTCCGTGACATCCTCGGCCACCAGCAGGTGCGCTTCCTCGAGGCTGTGCGCGGCCAGCCAGTCGATGCGTTCGACGGCGGTGCCCAGGTGGGGGCCGATGGGCTGCTCGATGGGGTAGGTGATTTCCTCGAACCGGCTGAAGGTGCCCTGCCCGGGTGCCGGCGGCCGCCGGAGCCAGACCATGCCGAAGCCGATGCCCTCCACGTTCCTCGACTCGAAGTCCGCCAGGTAGGCCGCGTAAGCGTCCCGGTAGTGCTGCCGGTCCCGGCCCTCGGAGGCGTCCTGCAGCCAGGTTTCCGCGTACTGTTCCGGCCCCACCTGCTCGCGCTGGATGAACCAGGCGTCCGTGTCCGGCCGGACCCACGTCCGCGGGCGCTCCTGCCACCCGGTTCCGGCCGCCACTTCCCAGTTCCCCAGCATCTGCGCGGTGCCGCCGGGGGCCAGGATCCCGGGCAGATCAGCAACCAGCGAGGCAACAATCGCATCGCCCGGAAGGCCGCCGTCGCGGTAGGTGAACTGCTCCGCGGCAGCCTCCCCTGCGCTCCGCGGCGTGATCACGAACGGAGGATTGGACACCACCAGCCCAAATTCCTCGCCTGCCACGGGGTCCAGGAGTGAGCCGAGGCGCAGGCTCACCCTGTCCTCCAGCCGGGACGGGTCAACGGACAGGGCCGCGGCGTTGAGCAGGATGTTGAAGCGCGTGAAAGCAAGTGCCCGTTCGGAGATGTCCGTGGCCGTGACGTGCTCGCAGTGGTGGAGCAGGTGGAAGGCCTGGATGCCGCATCCCGTGCTGAGGTCCAGGGCGCGTCCGGTATGGCGGCGGACGGTGGTCTGCACCAGGGTGGTGGACGCCTGGCCGATGCCGAGCACGTGGTCGTGCCGCAGCACCCCCGCCTGCTGGTGTGCGGCCAGGTCGCTCGCCACCCAAAGCTCCGCACCCCCGCTGCCGTCTGTGTTGTTCCCGGAGGTGCCGGACCACCCGTACGGCCGCAGATCAGCCTTGGCGGCCAACAGGCCCGCGCCGGGTACGGGCTCAACAAGCCCCAGCGTGAGGAGCCCGTCGGCACCGATGCCCGGAAGGGCGGCGTCGAGCGTGTCCTTCGCCTGCGGCTCGGCAAGGAGCCAGAGGCGGACGACGGCGGCGAGCGCCGCGTTCCCTTCGTCCTGGCGCACAGCCCGGTCCACTGCCAGCAGGGCCGGAATGATCTGGTCCCGGTTCAGGGCCTCGGAAGCGGCGGCGCCCAGGAGCCTGGCGACGCCGTCGGGCGTGTAGTCCAGGCCCCGCAGATCGGCGGCGAGGGCCGTGAGCAGCTCCGGGAGGTCGCTGCGGGGTGCGTCCGGGGTGTTGCCGGCGGTGAACTCGTATGGGGATCTAGGCACTGCCCAAGTTTAGTCCGGCGGGCACCGGAGGCCGGGGCGGCCGGCACCGGGTAGCGTTGAGGCATGCCTTCGCGTTCTTCCGTCCTTCCGCGCGCCCGGCTCCGGCCCGCGCGGCGTGCCCGCCTGATGCCGTGGTCCGCCGTGTCCGCGGGTGCGGCGGCCCTTGTCCTGGCCGGGTGCTCCCCCGTTGTTTCCATCGAGAACGCGGACGTCCCGCAGTGGCAGGCCACGGCGCTGCCCCCGGTTCCGGGAGCGGTCCTTGAGGACGCCGGCAAAATCCTCAACCGGGACCGCATCATCAGGGAAGCCGCTGATGTCCCGGCGGGCCGCTACATCCTCACCGCCACGTGTGAGGGCGGCGGAAAGGCTTTCTTCGCCGTATCGCTGGACGGGAAGAAGCTGGCGGACGCCGGAGCAGCCTGCAACGGCAGCCGGGAATCCACAAAAATCACCCTGCCGGATGCCGGCACACTGGAGATCAGCACGTACAGCGTGGACGCACCCCTCATTTACGCCTACCGGCTGGCGCCCGCGGACTAACCGCCCTCCGTGCTCTGGCCCGCCGCCGCCGTCGGGCATACAGTCGGACTATGCCCAGTGTGCGGACGGCCTCCGCGCCATCCACCGCCCCCACGGCCCCCGCTGGGGACGCACGGGTGCGGCCAGGGCGGAAGCCGGCCGCCGCCGTCGCCATTGCTGTGGCGGCCGCCGGGATGATGCTGGGCGGGTGTGAATATACGTACGACGACGGGCGGAACCTGCCCGGGCCCGTCGAGGCGGAAGCGACGCGCCTTCCCGGGCCGGTGTTCACCCGCGACCCCCTGCAGAACGATCCCGTCAGCGAGGAGGAAACCGGCGCATGGGCGGCCCGCACGCTTCCCGACCCCGGGCAGCCGGTGGCCTCCGCCGGAGCGGGACTTGTGGCCGTGGGCAACGTCCGGACCGAATCCACTCCGGTGCTGGGGACGGGCACCTACGTGCTGTCCCTGGCGTGCCGCAGCCAGCGGCGCGTGACCTTCACGGTCCGCAGCGAATCGCTGACGCTGGTGGACCTGGGGCTCCGGTGCGGGATCAACAGGGAGAACGTCATCTATCTTTCGTCGGAAACAGCGCTCACCATCAGGGTGGAGGCCAGGACAGGCGCGAACTACGCCTACCGGCTGCGGCTTCTCTGACCTGGCTGCCTGTGCTCAGGCGGCGCAGCCCTCCGGGCAGCGGAGGGTTTCCGGGCTGGAGGCGCACTCCGCGCAGTACAAGGTGAGGGTCCGGCAACTGGGGTTGGAGCAGTTCTCGAACTTGCTGGTGGGCGCTGCGCAGCGGGCGCACTGCCCGATGGTCTTCGCGTCGTCGCTGAACTCAAGGTGCATGCGTTTGTCGAAGACGTACAGCGAGCCCTCCCACAGGCCCTGGTCCTTGAAGGTTTCGCCGTAGCGGACAATGCCGCCGTCCAGCTGGTACACCTCTTTGAAGCCCCGGTTCACCATCAGGCTGGACAGCACCTCGCAGCGGATCCCGCCGGTGCAGTAGGTGACCACGGGCTTGTCCTTGAGCCCGTCATACTTGCCGGACTCGAGCTCCTGGATGAAGTCATGGGTGGTGGCAACGTCCGGGACGATTGCGTCCTTGAACCGGCCGATCTGCGCTTCGAAGGCGTTCCGCCCGTCAAAGAACACCACGTCCTCCCCGCTTTGCTTCTTGGCGTCAACGAGCTGGTGCAGTTCCTCGGGCTTGAGGTGGGTCCCGCCGCCCACCACCCCGTGGGCATCGACCTTCAGCTCGCCGGGGGCGCCGAAGGAGACAATCTCGTCGCGCACTTTGACGCTGAGGCGCGGGAAGTCCTCCGCACCGCCGTCGGACCATTTCACGTCGATGTCCCTGAAGCCTTGGTACTCGCGCGTTGTCTTCACGTACTGCTTCACGGCGCCGATCTCACCGCCCACGGTGGCGTTGATGCCGTCCTTGGAGATCAGGATGCGGCCCGTCAGTCCGAGCTTCTCGCAGAGCGCACGCTGCCAGAGCCGTACCGCCTCCGGGTCAGGGAGGGGGGTAAAGCCGTAAAAAAGCACAATCCGGTTTAAAGCCACGTATTTAAGGGTACCGGCACGCTTGGGACGGGCGGAGCGGGAACCGTGGCTGCCGGAGCGGCGGCCACGACTGCCGGCCCGTAACGGCGCTTTCGCCGCATCACAATTGCATAAGCTCTTGGCAGCCCCCTGTTGCTGGCGACCGGGCTGGAATAGTCTCATGCCATGAGTCCGGAAACCATGGTTGAAGACATCACTGGCCTTCTTGAGGTGTGGGTGGCCGGCTGGGCCGGTTGTCGCGGTTACCGGACATCCACCGAGGGCCGGTTCCCTGCCGTGCTCCGTGCCGACACCAGCGGCGACTGGGAATTCTTCGCCTCCGAGCCCACGGACGATGAATTCGCAGCCCTGGCCGCTAAGACGGCGGAGGCGCCCGCGAGGGTCCTCACCATCCTCACCAATGACATCCCGCGTTACTCCGCCCTGGCGGAACGGCACGGCCTGAACGTGACCTCTGCCTCGCAGGCAATGATGATCGTGGACATGGAAACCCAGGACGCAGAGGATCCCTGGCTCCCCGACGACGACCTCACGCACTCAACGTGGGAGCAGGACGGCGTGCACTACGCAGAGGTCCGCTCCGGCGACACCCTGGCGGCCAGCGGACGCGTCTTTGTGGTGGGGGAAACCGCGGTGTTCGACAAGATCATCACCGAACCGGCTTTCCAGCGCCGTGGCTTGGGCAGTTTCATCATGCGGGCCCTGGCCGCCCAGGCCTTCGAGCACGACGTGCAGGAGGGCCTTCTCCTGGCCTCCGCTGACGGCCGGAAACTGTATTCCCACCTCGGCTGGACCACGGTTTCCCATGTGCTGATGCTCTCCGCATCCCACGACGGTTCCGACCTTTCCCTGAGCTGACCCGTCCTGTTACCCCCGTGGCGAACCGGGGCCGGCCAGGCCCCGCCGGGTGAAACAATGTGGGGGTGAACCCCCATGACTCCCTGATTCCCTTGCTGGGCCGCGGCCCGGACCCGGAACAGCTCCGTCATGTGCGCACCATCCCGGCCCGCGAGGCCGAGCATGAGCCGTGGCCCGCGTGGGTGCACCCCGACCTGGTGGCGGCATACGGTTCGCTGGGCATCCAGGAGCCCTACCGGCACCAGGTGGAGGCAGCCGGCATAGCCCACGGCGGTGAACACGTGGTGGTGGCCACCGGAACCGCGTCAGGGAAGTCGCTGGCGTATCAGCTGCCGGCCCTTGACGCCATCCACCGCTCCGAGCTCCGCGTCCTGGCCGACCCGGGGAAGATCCACGACGACGGCGCCGTCACCCTGTACCTCTCCCCCACCAAGGCCCTGGCCGCCGACCAGCTCAACGCCATCCGCGCCCTGGAACTGCCCACCGTGCGGGCGGAAACCTATGACGGCGACACCGACCCCGCGTCCCGCCGCTGGATCAGGGACCACGCCAACTTCATCCTGGCCAACCCGGACATGCTCCACTTCGGGATCCTTCCCAACCATGCCTGGTGGGCGGGCTTCTTCCGCCGCCTGCGCTACGTGATCATTGACGAGGCCCACAGCTACCGGGGCGTTTTCGGCTCCCATGTGGCCAACCTGATGCGCCGGCTGCGCCGGATCTGCGCGTACTACGGTGCAGGTGCAGCCCATCCGGGGCCGGTGTTCATCGCAGCCTCCGCCACCGCGTCAGAGCCTGACGTGTCCTTCGCCCGCCTCATTGGTGCCCCGGTCAAGGCCGTGTCCCGTGACGGCTCCCCGCACGGTTCCACCACCGTGGCTTTCTGGGAACCTGCGCTGACCGAGGTCCGGGGCGAGAACGGCGCCAGGGAACGGCGGACGGCGGTGGCGGAAACTGCCGACCTGCTGGCGAACCTGGTGTCAGCGCGCATCCGCACCATCGCGTTCATCAAGTCCCGGCGCGGGGCGGAAACCATCTCCTCGATCACCAAACGCCTCCTGGATGAGGTGGATCCCAGCCTGCCGCAGCGGGTGGCCGCCTACCGTTCCGGATACCTGCCCGAAGAACGCCGTGCGGTTGAACGGGCGCTGCGCTCCGGCGAGCTCCTGGGCGTTTCGAGTACCTCGGCGCTGGAACTGGGCATTGATATCTCGGGCCTGGACGCCGTCCTGGTCGCAGGATGGCCCGGCACGCGGGCCTCCCTGTTCCAGCAGATCGGACGGGCCGGAAGGGCGGGCCAGGATGCCATCGCGGCCTTCGTGGCCAGCGACGATCCCCTGGACACCTTCCTGGTGAACCATCCCGAGGCGATCTTCGACGTGTCAGTGGAAGCGACGGTCTTCGATCCCTCCAACCCCTACGTCCTGGGGCCGCACCTGTGCGCCGCGGCGGCCGAGCTTCCCCTGGGACCCGCGGAGCTGGGTCTGTTCGGAGCCACCGCGGAGTCCCTCCTGGACAGGCTGGTGGCGCAGGGCTACCTCCGGCGGCGGCCCGCGGGCTGGTTCTGGACACACTCCCAGAGCGCGGCCGCCATGGTGAACCTGCGGGCCGACGGCGGCGGGCCGGTGAGCATCGTGGATGCCGAGACCGGGTCCCTCCTTGGCACGATGGATTCCCCGCAGACGCACTACCAGGCGCACACCGGCGCCGTCTACATCCACCAGGGTGACAGTTACGTGGTGGAGGACCTCAACGAGGACGACCACTGCGTGATGGTGCGCCGCGCCAATCCCGATTACTACACCACAGCCCGGGACGTGACCCAGATTGAGGTGCTGGAGACCCAGCGGACGGTGGAATGGGGTGACATCTCCGTTCATTTCGGCGACGTGAAAGTGACTACCCAGGTTGTCTCCTTCCAGCGCAAGGCACTCATCTCCAACGAAATCCTTGGGGAGGAGCCGCTGGAACTGGGTGCCCGCGAACTCTTCACCAAGGCCGTCTGGTTCGTGGTGGACAATCGCTCCCTCACCGGGGCAGGCCTTATCGAAGCCCAGTTCCCTGGAGCGCTGCACGCAGCGGAACATGCTGCGATCGGCCTGCTGCCCCTGGTGGCGTCCAGCGACCGGTGGGACATCGGCGGGGTGTCCACGGCCCTGCACGCCGACACCGGGGTGCCCACCATCTTTGTGTACGACGGACACCCCGGCGGCGCGGGATTTGCCGAACGCGGTTTCGACAAGGCCAAGGTCTGGCTGACAGCCACCCGTGACGCCATCAAGGCCTGCGAATGTGATTCCGGGTGCCCTTCCTGCGTCCAGTCGCCCAAATGCGGGAACAAGAACAACCCGCTGGACAAGGGGGCCGCCGTCACCCTCCTCGACGTCCTGCTCAAGGACGCCACCGAAGGTGCTTCCCCGGGCCTGCAAGTCCGGCACTGACCTGGACTGGCTAGGGCGGAGGCCCCGCACGGGAGCGCCCATGGGCTGAACCGAACACCGTCCGTTCCACCAGCTCGGTCCTCACTTCAACGGTCTGGCCAGTACCCTCCGCGCAGCCCACCACGGCGGCCCCGTGCTGGGCAGCCACCTCCGCCGCAACGGTGCACGGTTCCCCGGAGGCAAGGCCGCGCAGGGCGTCGGCCGCTGCCAGTGCAGCAAGGTCGGCAGCGGCTGCCGCCCTGCTGGCCAGGACGGCCGACTGCGCCAGCAACAGCATCAGCGCCATGGCCGTCATCACCACCAGGGCAAGGCCGGCCGCCAGCACCGTCCCCGAACCGCGTTCCCGGTTGGTGCCGTCTGCATGGCCGTTCCGGCCTGAACCACGACGCCCGGTCATGTTCGCCCCGAGCCCGCGGCCCGTTCCGGGTGCCTTGCCGTGGGTCATCCCGCCGCCTCGCTCCGGGTGGAGGCCCGCGCAGTCAGATGCCACGGGATGGATGCGCCCAGGGGTCCACCCACCCTGTCTGTCACGGTGACATGCAGCCACTCGCCGTCGGCCGATACCGCCGCGGACGCCGACCCGCCGGCCAGGGTCCGGACGATTCTTTCCACAGTGGCGGAATCGTCACCACGGGCAAGTGCGCGGGCGCCGGCACGCGCTCCCTCCTCCAATCGCAGCTGGGTGACCCCGGCGGAGGCCCCCGCCAGCAGCATGGCCAGCAGTAGCAGGACCGCGGGCAGGGTGACGGCAAACTCCGCTGTCACCGCGCCGCACGACTCCTGGGCCGCGGGACCTCCGGTGGGACTGCAGGCCGCACGGTCCCGCCCGCCGGTAGGTCCGGTGGCGGACTGTGCGGCGGCGGACGGACCCGTGGTGGAGGGACCCGCGGCGGACTTACCTGCGGTGGTCTGGCCTGGACCGAACGGATCCGCGGCCGGGAGCACGGCCGGGGCCTCGGTCATGGCAAGGCCAGCGCGGTGCGGATCAGGGTGAGCAGGAAGCCGCGGACCTCCTCGCTGCGAAGGATGAAGACAAGGAGCCCGGCAAAGCCCACGGCGGCAAGGGTGGCGATGGCGTATTCGGCGGTTGCCATCCCTGCCTCTGATCCGAGGAGCCGGACCTTGCCCTTGATGGTCCGCGGCGCGCCTGCACCCGGATACAGTTCCACGGTGTGGGCGGTCAGCGGGCTGCTGCCCCCGGCGCGGAGGCCGTGGTGGCCGGTACCGCGGTGTTCCCGGGAGGCGGCACGGGCAGCGGCGGGCGCCGCGGCCCCGCCAGTGTAAGGGCGGCGGTGATGAGTGGACATGTGGTGTTTCCTTCCTTTGGGCCGGTGGTGTTGCCGGCTGTCTTGACTCTTCCGGGCCTGGCGTGGAGCGGTAAGCCGTGGGGGTTCGTAAGTGGAAAAGCCCAACGGTTTCCCGCCTGTGGAGGAGAAGACACAGGCGCCTAGGAACCGGAAGGCACAAGGGCCAGGAGCACAGGAACCACGCCCAGGCAGATAAAGGCCGGAAGGGAGCAAAGGCCCAGCGGAACCACCAGCTTCACTCCCAGTGATGCCGCGCGCTTCTCTGCGGCACGGAACCTCTCCCGGCGGAGCCGTGCCGCCTGCGCGTAGAGAATCGCTGACGACGGCGCACCTGTCAGGGCAGCGAACCCCAGGGCGTCGCGTAGTTCCAGGACCTCGGGGAGCCGGACCGCGCTGCTGCGCCATGCGGTTTCCCAGTCGGCCCCGATTGCCAGTGCCGCCACCACCGGCCGCAGGGCTCCGCTGTACTTGCCAGAAGCCGAGGCTGCCACCAGTTCGAGTGAACGGCCGATGCCCGACCCGGCGTCCAGCATGGCGGCCACAAGTTCGAGCATCATGGCGGTGTCCCTGAGCCCTTCGGGCGCAGGTCCGGACAGATGCCCTCCGTCGCCGGCGGAGGCCTTCGCGCCGCGGCAGGTGGAGCCGTCGGACCAACTGCGCAGCCACTTGCGGGGCCTGCCCCGCCCGCTGCCGGCCAGGGCTGCCGCCGCGGCGAGGGTAAGGAAGATCGCGAGCACTGCGGCGGAAGGCGGGGTCATGGCGCTCCAGCCCCTGCTGCCGCGGCCACCAGCCTGGCCGACCACAACCGCCCGGCCACTGTCAGGCCGGCTCCGGCTGCAAGTGCTGCGAGTCCCCAGGGTGTTCCCAGCAGGATGGCGAGCGGGTCCACGCCCAGGGCCATTCCCAGGCCCAGCCCCATCAGCGGCAGCCAGGTAAGGAGGCTGACGGTGGCCTTTGGTCCGGCCAGGGCCGTCTGGCGGGCCGCGTCGGCGTCGTCCTCCACTTCAAGCTGCGCGGCGAACCTGGTCAGCACGTCCGCGAGCGGACAGCCGCTTGCCTCCGCGATGTCGAAGCATGCCGCGAGCTCGGACCAGATGCGGGACTCTTTGTCCCGCCGGGGAAAGGCGGACGGCGACGCCCGACGGATGGCTTCCGAAACGGGAAGGCCGCGGCCGGCGGCAGCACGCGCGGCGGCGAGCATGGCACCGGATCCCGCGGACAGGCCGTACGCATGGGAGCCGGACGAACCGTAGACGTCCCAGATCTCCTCCCAGAGCCGTGCCGGCGTGCGGCCGCCTTTGAGCAGCGCGGCGAGTTGCTGTACCACCAGGGTCATGGGCGCCGCTGGCTGTGCTCCTCTCCCGGCACCACGCAGCTTCCGCGCAAAGCCGCCCCGCGAGGGGGCTTTGCGGCCCACAGCCGGGCCGGACACGCCGGTGCGGCGCAACCTGGCGGGGGCACCCAGCGGCGGCCTGGCAAACAGCACCGCAGCCAGTCCCAGGGAAACGACAAGAAGGAGCATCATGCGGGCAGTCCCGGGTCAAGCCCCAACCGTGCCGCCAGCGCCGTCCAGGCGGGGCCGGCGGCCACGCTACCCTCGACAGTTTCCAGGGCAGGCTGGACGGTGAGCCCGCCGGGGCCTTCCCCGATCAGGCCCACGCCCGCCACTGCCCGGCCGCGGCGCGTCCTGTCCACGTGGATGACCACGTCCAGCGCGCTCGCTGCCTGGAGCCTCACGCCGTCAGCGTTCATTCCGGCGAGCGCACCGAGCGCAGTGAGCCGGGCGGGAACAGCAGCGGCAGTGTTCGCATGGATGGTCCCGCCCCCGCCGCTGTGTCCGGTGTTCATGGCAGTGAGAAGCTCCCGGACTTCCGCTCCGCGGCATTCGCCCACCACCAGCCTGTCCGGGCGCATGCGGAGCGCCTGCCGGACGAGATCGCCAAGGTCCACTTCTCCACCGCCTTCGAGGTTTCCGTGGCGTGACTCCAGGGACACCACATGCGGATGGACGGGATTCAGTTCCGAGGCATCCTCGATGAGGACCAACCGTTCTGCCGGACTGCACAGGCCGAGCAGCGTGGAGAGCAGGGTGGTCTTGCCGGACCCGGTGGCCCCGCTGATGAGGAAGCTCAGCCTGCGCTCCACCACCCGTTCCAGGACGTGCTGCAGTCCGGAGCTGAACATGCCGCTGTCCCGCAGCTCATCCATCGTGAAAACACGTTCGCGCCGGATCCGGATGCTGAGCAGCGTCCCGGCCGTTGAGACGGGCGGCAGCACGGCATGGACTCGGTAGCCGCCGGCCAGCCGCACGTCCACGCAGGGTGAGCCGTCATCAAGCCGCCTGCCGCCTGCCGCCACGAGCCGGCAGGCCAACGCCCGGAGCTGGGCCTCGTTGTCGAAGGCCACGGGCACCCGCTCGATGCCGCGGCCCCTGTCCACCCACACGGACCCGGGAGCATTCACAAAGATGTCCGTTACGGCCGGGTCCCGGGTGAGGGACTGCAGGGGCCCCAGGCCGTTCAGCTCGGCGCTGATGCGCTCCACGGCGGCGAGCGAACCCGCAGTGCCCAAGAGCTTCCCTGTGGCCTGCACCGCCGCAGCCACGCGCGACGGCGTAACGGCTGCCGCGTCCGACATCATGGAATCCCGCACGGATTCCAGGAGTCCCAGGTCAACAGCCTGCCGCTCACCCGTGCGGCGTTCACGCCGGCGCCATTCGCCGGGGCCGGGTTCATCCGGGCGCCTGCCCTCCTGGCGGGGACTGACCAGGAGGGGACTGTCCTGGCGGGGATTGTCCCGGCCCGCGTCCAGGATCCGCGCCCGCCGCCGGATACCTGCCTCAGGGTCCGTTGCCCCAGCCGCCGCCTGGTGCCTCATTCACGTTCTCCGGCGGCCAGCCCGTCCCCGAGGAGGTCCAGCACGGAAGCCGCGAAGTGCCGGACCGCCCGCCGCTTGCCCAGCTCAAGGAGGCGGCCCGATTCCATGGCCCCAGCGACTCCGCGCAGCTCAGGCACCCGCCCCTGGACCGGAAGTCCGATGGCCTCGGCGATCAGGGGGCCGTCCAGCGCTGCGCCGGGCTTGCCACGGACCAGGAGGGCAGCCTCAACCGGCGGAAACTCCTGGAGCAGCCGCACGGCCGCCACAGCAGCCTTCAGCTGCGCCGGGACCACCATGGCGATGCGGTCGCAGTCCCAGGCGAACGTATGGATGGGGTCGGCTCCCCGGCCAATGTCCACCACCACCAGCTCATACCCGCGGCGGGCAGCATCAAGGATGCCTGCGGTGGCGGCAGCGGCAACGGGTACCGGCTGCTCCCGGGTGGCAGGCCACGACAGGAATGAGAACCCGCCTGCAACAGGCAGCGAGTCCGCAAGCTGGATGGGATCGATGCTGCCCCTGGCCTCGGAAAGGTCGGGCCAGCGCAGGCCGGGATTCTCTTCGGCGGCCAGGGCCAGTTCCAGCCCGCCGCCCCAGGGATCGCCATCCACCAGCAGCACACGGGCTCCGAGTCCGGCCGCCGCCTGGGCGATCCAGATCGCAGCCGTGGTGGCCCCGGCACCGCCGCAACCGCCGGTCACGCCAAGGATCACCCCGCCTGGCCCGGGTGAACGGGACCGGCTGAGATGGTCGGCGAGCCATGCTGCGGCGTCGGGCAGGACAGCCACCCGTTCTGCACCGAGGACAGCCGCAAGATGCCACAGGCTGTCACCTTCGCCGTCAAGTCCCACCAGGACAGCGGGCGCCCGCCGGCGCGGGGGCAGCTCCCGGATGTCGCTTCCCACCAGCACGGCTGCCGCCCCGTCCCAATGCCGGCCTCCCTCTGCCGGGTTGGCGGCAACGCGCAGCTGCGCCCCGGCAGCGGCCACGATCCGCTCCACCTCGGCACGAAGGACAGGGGAGGACGTCACCAGCAGGATGTCCTCACCGCCGGCCGGCAGCCACGCGTCCCCGTCGCCTCCCGCAGTGCCCGCCGGCCCAAGGACATGGGGCCGTAAGCGTCCCGGCGGACCTGCCCCTTCCGGGCCGCCGGCGGCTCCGGCGTGCGAAGGATCAAGGTGGGACGGGTCAGGGTGCGAGGGATCAGGACGGGACGGGATCAGCTGGTGCCTGCTCATACAGCCACTCTCCGCCCCGGGACCACAGCGGGTAAGGACTCCAGCCACGTATGTGGAAAACCAGGTCCAGCAAGGCAAGGCAGAATAAGACCATGTACCTGCTGCTCGCCGCCCACCCCCACGGCGCGGCCCTGCAGGAACTCACGCAGGCCGGACAGCCAGTGCACGCCACGCCCGAACCCCGGCTGGTCAGCACCGGCGATCTTCCCGCCGTCGTACGTCACTTCGAAAGTCTCCGGCCAGGCGGGCAGCCGCCCCGCTGGATCTGGCACCGCACCCAGGACTGGTACCCGGCCCTGCTGGCGTCCGGCGTCGAACTGGAGCGGTGCTACGACCTCAGCCTTTGCGGCAACATCCTGGCGTTCTCCCGCTTTACCGAGCACACGGACTACGCCAGGAACACGGAACGCATGGTGGTTGAGGATCCTCTCCAGCCTCCCCGGTCGCTGCAGCCGCCGCCTCCCCCGGCAGACCAGGGCGCCCTGTTCGATGCTCCCGGGATCCGGCCGGAAACGCACCGCAGCCCTGAAGAGCTTCGTGCTGAATACGCTGCCCAGCAGGTGGCGCTGGCCGCGGTCAGCCCGGAGGATAACCGGCGGAACCGGCTTCAGCTGCTGCTGGCGGCCGAGTCCGCAGGGGCCATGATCGCCGCCGAGATGCAGCACGCCGGCGTCCCCTGGCGCGAAGACCTCCACGGGCAGATCCTCGCCGACCACCTCGGCCCCCGGCCTCCCCTGGGCCAGCGCCCGGCCAGGCTTGAGGCGCTGAACCAGGAGCTGCGCGGACTCCTGAACGCGCCCACGCTGAATCCCGACTCCCCGCAGGACCTCATGCGGGCCCTGCACCGCAACGGGATAGAGGTGAAAAGCACCAGGAAGTGGGAGCTGAGGGAATCCACCCACCCCGCCATCGAGCCGTTGCTCGCCTACAAACAGCTTTCCCGCCTGCATGCAGCGAACGGCTGGGCCTGGCTGGACGCCTGGGTGGACGGTGGACGGTTCCGGCCCGAGTACGTGGTGGGTGGCGTGGTGTCCGGCCGCTGGGCGTCGCGCGGCGGCGGCGCCCTTCAAATTCCGCGCCAGATCCGCGGCGCAGTCCATGCCGATCCGGGCTATAAGCTCATCGTCGCGGATGCCTCCCAGCTGGAACCGCGCGTCCTGGTGGCCCTCGCCCGTGACCCTTCCATGGCGGAAGCCGCCCGGAACCAGGACCTCTACGCGGGCATCGCCGCCAAAGGATTCGGCGGGGACCGGGCAAAAGCGAAGATGGCATTACTGGGGGCCATGTACGGCGCCACTTCCGGCGAGGCCGGCCGCCTCATGCCGCAGCTCGCAAGAACTTTTCCCCGGGCAGTGGACTTTGTTGAGCAGGCGGCCCGCACCGGCGAGGCCGGCGGGACAGTTACCACCCGACTGGGACGGAGCAGCCCGCCGCCGTCGGAGCGGTGGTTCCAGAGCCAGCGGTCCGCTTCTGCCGAGGAACAGCGCCGGGCAGAATCAATCGCCCGTTCGCGTGGACGCTTCACCCGCAATTTTGTTGTGCAGGGTTCGGCTGCGGACTGGGCGGCGTGCTGGCTGGCGGAATTACGACGGCGGCTGCGCACCCTCCGGACCGACGGCCACGTCAGCGCCGAACTCGTCTTCTTCCTGCATGACGAGGTGATGGTTCATGCGCCGGCGGACGCGGTGGACGCCTGCATCACCGCCATTGAAGAGGCGGCCAGCGCTGCCAAGGAACTGCTGTTCGGGCCCATCCCGGTGGAGTTTCCCGTCAGTGTGGCCGTTGTTGATTCCTACGACAACGCCAAATAGGTCCGCGGGCCCCTGCGCCGCGGGGAGCTCACGACCCCCAAAGTAACCTACCCGGGAGTAGCTCGCCAGAGGCTTGTGGCGCGGGCTATGGTCGACGTGGCGACTGAGGCAGATCGGTCAAAAGCTGATGCAACGACGCATTCCAGGGGAGGTCCGGCATATGGCGGGCAGGTTTGAAATTCATCGAGTAGGCGAGGAGTCCTACCGGCTGCGGCTCACCGACGCAGAGGGCAACACGGTTGCCGTCTCACCCAAGTTCAAGTCCCTCAACACAGTGCTTGAGGGCGTCAATGCGGTCCGGGAGAACGCGGCCACGGGTATTGTGGTTGATCTCCGCCAGCAGCAGGCCTGAGGGCTAGGCGCCCATCCGGTGGAGCCGGCTCCGGTCCCACGGAACGGCCCAGCCCAGCTGTTCAAACAACCCGTTCAGGACAATTCCGGTAAAACCCCACACCACCACACCGTTCACCGTGAAGGCCGGGCTGTCGAAGCTGCGCCCGGCACGGTGGACGGTTGCCATCACGCGGTTGTCCGGGTCCAGCAGGTCACGGACCGGTACCCGGAACACCTGCGCCGATTCGGCGTAGTCCACCACACGGACAGGTGACGGGGAGCGCCACCAGCCCAGCACCGGCGTCACCAGGAAGTTGCTGTGGGCGAGCCCCAGCTCCTGCAGGGTGCCAAGGACCTCCACACCGCCTGAGTCGAGGCCGGTTTCCTCTTCGGCCTCGCGCAAAGCTGCCTGAACCGGCGTTTCCCGGGCGTCAATGGCGCCGCCCGGGAACGCCACCTGCCCCGGGTGCGAACCCAGGGTGTGGGCGCGCTCCAGCAGGAGGACGTCTAGATCGGCCGGTGCCAGAGGCTTGCCCGAGACAGCCGGAACGTCATCGAGGGCGCCAAAAAGCATCAGCACCGCCGCCCTCCTGGCCTGTTCGGCATCCACCGTCAGGGCCGCCCAGAGGGCATCCGGCGCGGCAGCGTCTCCGGACTCAGCCCGGCGTGCCAGTTGCAGCAGGTCCTCGCGCGCGCTCACGGTGTCCTCTGCTGGGAGGCCATCCGGATCTCGGCGGCCCTGTGGGTCTCGGCCAGCAACTGATCCAGCAGCGCCTCGCTGCCGGGCGCGAGCTCGTACTTCAGGAGCTTGGCTGCCTTCGCGGGGTCTGTTTCGCCCAGCCCGAAACTGGGGCACCAGGTGGCCACGGGGCAGGCCCCGCACGCGGGCTTCCGCGCGTGGCACACCCGCCTCCCGTGGAAGATCACCCGGTGGGACAGCATGGTCCAGTCCTTGCGGTCGAACAGTTCGGCCACGTCCTGCTCGATCCGGACGGGGTCATCAGACTGCGTCCAGCCGAAGCGGTTGGCCAGCCGGGCGAAGTGGGTGTCCACGGAGATGCCGGGAATGCCGAAGCCGTTGCCGAGCACCACGTTGGCCGTTTTGCGTCCCACGCCGGGCAGCGTGACCAGGTCCTCCAGCCGGCCCGGGACCACCCCGTTGTAGTCGTCCACCAGGCGGGTGCACAGGGCAATGACGTTCCTGGACTTGGCCCGGAAGAACCCGGTGGGTTTCAGGATCACCTCAAGGTCCGCGGGATCCGCCTCGGCCAGGGACCGCGCGTCCGGGTAGCGGTCGAACAACACCCTGGTGACCTGGTTGACCGTGACGTCCGTGGTCTGGGCGGAAAGGACCGTGGCCACGAGCAGTTCGAACGGGTTGCGGAAATCAAGCTCCGCGTGGGCGTAAGGGTATTTCTCCGCCAGCGCCCTGTTGATCCGCCGTGCCCGCCTTTTCAGTGCCAGCACGGACTCGGAGGACACCACCGGCATGCCGGCTGCCTGGCCGGCGGATGCCTTGGCTCCGCCGGCCCCGGGTGCCCTGCCCTCCCCCATGGACGTCAGCCGCGCTCGATGTTGCTGAGGTCCCGCAGGACACCCAGCCGGCCGTCAGTGTGCTGGACCAGGAATTCGTGGCCGCGGTCCTCAAGCGCCAGGACCCAGCCGCCGGGTTCGATAACGAACGCCGGAGCGCCCGTGCGCGGGTCATAGGCGGTGCGGTGCTGCGCAACCGCAAACCAGAATGCCTCGTGAATGGGCTGTTCTTCCGATTCATCCGGACGGGTGGAGGGGTCCACCGTGGCGCCGATCGGCTCCTCGGTACGGACCTGCTGGTGCACTGCGGTGGCAGGCGTGGGCTCCCAGCCGCTCCGCGCACCCTGCGCGGAGGAGGAGCTGCCGTGGCCGGACGGCGTGGCCGGGTGCGTGCCGCCGTCGTGGTTTGCTGAGGCTTCGTGATGCTCTGCGGCAGCGGCTGAGCCGGCGCCGGCAGCTGCCGGTACATCCCCCAGCCGGGTTTCCTCTGCGGCGGGCGTTGAGGAGGGGCGTACGACGTCGGCCGCCTGGGTTGCGGGGCCCGGGTCGCCGGCGGGAGTCCAATCGGATACCTCGGGAGCGGTGGAGACGGGCGCAGCAGCGGTGGGGACGGCTGCCGTGGCAGGGGCGTGGGACGCCGCGGCCTGTCCGCCGGGACGCGGAGACGCCTGCTGCGCCGCCGGGCCCTGGTGCCCCGCTGGTGCCGGCTGTTCAGCTGATCCGGGCTTCACCGCCGAGGATCCTGCGCCTGCGCCGCCAAACAGCCCCCCGCCGGAAAGGATCTTCGAGCCGGGCCTGGAGTCTTTCGACCCCGGGGCGGCTTCTTCCTTCGGCTTCTTGGGGGCGCGGGGTTTCCGGGTGGGAACAGCGGCCTCACGGGCCACCACGTGGGCGGGCACTTCGGCCCGGTCCTGGAAGTCACTGGAGAGATACGGCAGGAAACGGCCCAGCACTGTTGCCGCGAAGAGGACCAGGGAGCCGATCAGGCCCACCAGGAGGCTGGGTACGTAGGCGCCGGCCACGGAGACAAAGAAGAAGGCCACGGCAAAGGACGCAACCACTGAGGCGAACTGGTCGATGGACAGGGAGCCGATCCGGATCTTCGTGGCCGGGGACAGCCTGCGGGCCGCAAAGAGCGCGCTGACGATCAGGGGCAGGACGATGCCCAGCCCCAGGAAGAACAGGTTGTTGAGGTTCCACAGGTTGTACCGGGCGCCGAAGATCGGCAGCAGGGAGGCGACAAAAAGGATCAGCGTGCCGCCGAAGACAGTCATGTCCCGGATGGTGAAAGGACCCAGCACTGCCTCGTTGGAGGCCTTACCTGCGGCGGGGGCCTTGCCCGCGGCGGCCTGGGAGCCTGGCCCTTCAGCGGTTCCGGCACCGTGGCCGGACCCTGCCGTCTCGGGGCCGGTCTTCTGGCCGAAGCTTTGCTGGTTCATTCTGCTCTCCTTAGCGTGGCGGCACCGGGACCTGTGTGGTCCCGACATCGTGCCGTCTTGACGGCGGTTCCTTCGTGGCCAGGCCCTTGTGGTGCCTGGCCAGAACGGTCCGCAGTGAAGTCACAATTCCATCCCAGCCTAGTCAAGGGCCAGGCCGATCACTAGCTGACCACGCACCGCGGGGGTGGCGGGAAGCTGCCCCGGAAAACCATTCACCGCTTAATAAATGCCGTTCACGGGCTGCGGTGTGACACCGCACACATCGCCGCCAGCCAAAGCATTAGTCTTGATTCCGGAACAGCTCTTTGCGGAATGTCCGTGACCAGCCGGTGCCCGACGTCGTGCAGGCGGCGGAGCCCGGCCGGCGGCGGACATCCCGCCCAGCAAAGATCGATGAATGATGAGGTTCACATGTCCCAGGACACTACAAGCGCCGTCGTAGACGCTTCCGCAAGCACAGGGCAGCCGGGGTCAGCCCAGGGAGCCGGGCAGGGCGATGCCTTTGAAAACCTGCTTCATGAGACCCGCAGGTTTGCGCCCTCCCCCGAGTTCGCTGCTGACGCTGTCGTCACCGCCGCGGAGTATGAGGACGCCAATGCAGACCGTCCCGCGTTCTGGGCGAAGAAGGCGCGTGAGCTGCTGACCTGGAACAAGGACTTTGACCAGGCGCTTGACTGGTCCAACCCTCCCTTTGCCAAATGGTTCGTCGGCGGAGAGGTCAACGCCGCGTACAACGCGTTGGACCGTCACGTGGAGAATGGCCTCGGCGACCGGGTGGCCATCCACTTCGAGGGCGAGCCCGGGGACACCCGCACCTACACCTATGCCCAGCTCACCGAGGAAGTGAAGAAGGCCGCGAACGCTTTCGAGTCCCTCGGCGTGGCCAAGGGTGACCGGGTGGCCGTCTACCTGCCGATGATCCCCGAGGCCGTCATCACCCTGCTGGCCTGCGCCCGGATCGGTGCGGTGCACTCCGTGGTGTTCGGCGGGTTCTCCGCCGAAGCCCTGCGGTCCAGGATCGATGACGCCGAGGCCAAGCTCGTAGTCACCGCCGACGGCACCTACCGCCGCGGCAAGCCCAGCGCCCTGAAAACCGCCGTGGACGACGCACTCTCCCACGTGGGCGACGGCAGCGGCCACACAGTCCAGAACGTCGTGGTGGTTAAGCGCAACGGCCAGCACGTTGACTGGCACGAGGGCCGGGACCACTGGTGGGACGACACCGTCGGGCAGGCATCCACCGAGCACACCGCCGTGGGCCACGATTCCGAGCACCCGCTGTTCATCCTCTACACCTCCGGCACCACCGGAAAGCCCAAGGGCATCCTGCACACCACCGGCGGGTACCTCACCCAGACCGCCTACACGCACAGGGCGGTGTTCGACCTGCATCCGGAAACGGACGTGTACTGGTGCACGGCCGACGTCGGCTGGGTCACCGGCCATTCCTACGTCGCCTACGCGCCGCTCATCAACGGCGCCACCCAGGTGATGTACGAGGGCACCCCGGACTCCCCGCACCAGGGCCGCTGGTGGGAGATCATCGAGAAGTACAAGGTTTCCATCCTCTACACCGCCCCCACCGCGATCCGGACGTTCATGAAGTGGGGCAGGGAGATCCCGGACAAGTACGATCTGTCCTCCCTCCGGGTCCTTGGCTCGGTGGGCGAATCCATCAACCCAGAGGCCTGGATGTGGTACCGGAAGGTCATCGGCGGGGACAAGACCCCCATCGTGGACACCTGGTGGCAGACCGAGACCGGCGCCCAGATGATCGCCCCGCTCCCCGGGGTTACCGCCACCAAGCCCGGCTCCGCCCAGGTCCCGCTGCCCGGCATTGCGGTGGACGTGGTGGACGAAATGGGCGAATCCGTGCCCAACGGCCACGGCGGCTTCCTGGTGATCCGGGAGCCATGGCCGGCCATGCTCCGCGGCATCTGGGGCGATCCCGAACGCTTTAAGGACACCTACTGGTCCCGGTTCGAGACCATGTATTTCGCCGGGGACGGCGCCAAGAAGGACGAGGACGGGGACATCTGGCTCCTGGGCCGGGTGGATGACGTCATGAACGTCTCCGGGCACCGGCTCTCCACCACCGAAATCGAGTCGGCGCTGGTGTCCCACCCCGCCGTGGCCGAGGCCGCCGTCGTGGGTGCAGCTGACGAGACCACCGGCCAGGCCGTCGTCGCGTTCGTCATCCTCCGCGGGGACGCCGTGGATTCCGGGGACGCCATCGTCCAGGAACTCCGGAACCACGTGGGCAAGGAGATCGGGCCCATTGCCAAGCCGAAGGCCATCCTGGTGGTCCCGGAACTGCCTAAGACCCGCTCCGGGAAGATCATGCGGCGCCTGCTCAAGGACGTCGCGGAAGGCCGGGACCCGGGAGACGCCACCACCCTCTCGGACCCGACCATCATGCAGCAGATCGCAGCGTCCCTCCGGAAATAAGGCGGAAGGGGACTTTACGACGGCGGCGCCTGGCTCACAGCCGGGCGCCGCCGTCGTCGTATGCTGGGAGCAGACCCGCCCCCTGCCCTGAAGGATCGCCCTGATGCTCGCCGTCGCCCGCCACCAGGCCATTTTGGACGCTCTCCAGCGGGAGCGGGTTGTCCGGGTGTCCGACCTGGCCCAGCAGCTGGGTGTGTCCCTGATGACGGTCCGCCGTGACATCGAGGTGCTGGAGGAGGGCGGCCGCCTGGAGCGCATCCACGGCGGCGCGAAAATCCCTGGCGACACGAGCACCCATGAGCCCGGATTCGACCTCAAGTCGACGCAGCTGACGGCGGAGAAACGCGCCATCGCGGTGGAGGCGGCCTCGCTGGTGCAGGAGGGCATGGCCGTGGGTCTCAGCGCCGGAACCACCACCTGGGCGCTGGGCAAGGAGCTGGTGAACGGCCCGCAGATCACGGTGGTCACCAACTCGGTCCGCATCGCAGACCTGTTCCACCACGCGGCGTCGGCCGGTTCTGCCCGGTACGCCTCCACGGTGATCCTCATTGGCGGCGAGCGCACGCCCTCTGACGCCCTGGTGGGCCCCATCGCCACCGGAGCCCTGAAGCAGCTGCACCTGGACATGCTGTTCCTGGGCGTCCACGGGATGGATGCCGACGCCGGCTTCACCACTCCCAACCTGCTCGAAGCGGAAACGGACCGGGCCTTTGTGGCCGCGGCGCGCAAGACTGTGGTCCTCGCCGACCATACGAAGTGGGGGCTGCTGGGCATCAGTTCCATTGCGTCGCTGGACGAGGTGGACGAGGTCATCAGCGATTCCGGGCTGGGGGCCGAAGCGCAGCGCGTCCTCCAGGAACAGGTGGGCAGGCTGCGGCTCGCGGCCGTGTAGGAGCCCCTCCTAGGGGCAGCCGCAGGACTGTCGGACGTGCAGGGTGGTGGGGAAGATCCGGTGCCGGGGCTTCTCGCCGCGGCTGGCCCCCACCAGTGCGGCCACCGCTGCCTCCGCCATCGCGGCCACGGGCTGCTCCACCGTGGTCAGCGGAGGCCAGGAGTATTCAGACTCGGCAGAACCGTCAAAGGACGCCACGGCCATCTGGCCGGGGACGGACAGCCCGGCTTCATGGACCGCGCGGAGCAGCCCGATGGCCTGCATGTCCGAGGTGGCAAAGATGGCCGTGGGCCGGTTGACGGACGCCAGGAGGCGCTGCCCGGCGGTGTAGCCGCCGGGACGGGTGAAGGCGCTGTACACGATCGGCCCCTCGGGCAGGCCTGCCTCCTGCAGGGCCTCCCGCCAGCCGACTTCACGGCCGTCAGTGGCGCCGGAGACGTTGGTGCCCATGGCGAGGCCGATGTTGGTGTGGCCGTGCCCGATCAGGTGTTCCACGGCGATCCGGGCTCCGGCCGCGAGGTCCACGCCGATGCTGTTGAAACCGGGGGCGTCCCGTTCCTGGTTGAGCAGGACCGAGGGGATCTCAGCCGTTTCCAGGACTTCCAGGTCGGGTTCGAAAAGGACACTGGCCAGGAGCACGCCATCCACCTGCCTGGCGGCGAGGTTGCGGATGTTGCGCCGTTCCTTGGCAAGGTTTCCGTCAGAGTTGCCCAGCACCAGCGCGTATCCCAGGGCGGCGGCGGCATCCTCAACGGCGTGGGAGAACAGGGCGAAGAACGGGTTGGAGATATCCGGGACCACGAGCCCCAGCGTCTCGCTGGAGCCCAGCTTGAGTGCCCGCGCCGCAGCATTGGGGCGGTAGCCCAGGACGCGGATGGCATCCTGCACCTTGGCTTCGGTGGCGGGCGCCACCTTCTTGGGCCCGCCGTTGACAACGTAACTGACGACGGCGGTGCTGACGCCGGCGTATCTCGCCACGTCCTTGCGCGTCACCGGGCCCCGCGAAGCCTGCACTGCCGGAGTAGTCATGCTGTCCATGTTATGTACCGGTACCCGGTGCATCGCCAAAGTCACGGATGGGAAGCCGCTCCCCGTTTTGCAGGGCCGACTGGTGTGCCACGATTCCCGGGAGCGTAAAGCGGGCAGCAAGCCAGGCGTTCACCGGAGGCAGGGTGCCGTTGTTGACCGCCGTCACGAAGTCGTCCACCAGGAAATGATGGCTGCCTTCGTGCCCGTTGGGCGCGCCCAGGAACTCCTCCGGCAGCCTCCCGGGATCATGGACCGGAGCCAGGCCGGAGACAAAGGCGTCCCTCAGCTCTGGCGCAACGTTCGCAAGGGACGGGTCGTCGAGGGGGATGCTGGGCCGGGTTTCCATCTGCTCGGAGACGTCGTGGACGTTCTGCTTGTCCTGCCAGACAGACACCTTGGCGAGCTGTTCAAAGCTGGCCTCCGTTCCGAAGAACCGGAACCTGGACTCGCGGATATGTGAAGGGTAGCCCACCCGGCGCATCTCGTTGGTGCGCATCACGCCGCCGTCGTTCAGCTCGAAGAGGGCGGTGGCGTTGGAGAAGTCGTTCCCGAACATGCTGACATCCTTGTCAAAGACGCCGTCGTTGCGGTCATCCCTGACGCCCACGCAGCTGACGCTCACAGCATGGGCGGGGACGGCACCCAGCACACCGCCCACGGCATGGGTGGGGTACAGCATGGGCGGGTAGCTGGCGGTTTCCTTCCACCGCTCCCCTCCGCTGTACTGGTAGGCCTCGTAGAAGCCCAGGTCCATGTCATGGACGTAGTCGCCTTCGGCGTAGAAGATGCGGCCGAACTTCCCGTCAGCGAGCTGCTTGCGGGCATAAACCGTGGCCGGGTTGTAGTAGCTGGTCTCACCCATCATGTACACCAGTCCGGTATCACGGACGGCCTGGATGATTGCTGCGATCTCTTCTTCCGAGACCGCCATGGGGACGGCCGAGTAGACGTGCTTGCCGGCACGCAGGGCCTGCTCCACCAGGGGACCATGCGTCCAGCGCTGCGTGAAGATGGCCACGGCGTCCACGTCGGAGGCCAGGAGCGCGTCGAAGCTGTCCTTCACGCCCGCCAGGCCGTACCGGGCCACGGCCTCTGCCGCCCGTTCCGGAAGCTCGTCGGCCACATACACAGCGCTGACGCCGGGGTGGAGATTGAACAGGTGGGCGAACTGGCTGCCGAACTGGCCTGCTCCTACTACGCCGAGTGAAAACGTCATTGTTTGCCTTCCGTGGGGGGGCTGGTTGGGGGTCGCCGGGCAAGCGCTGTCCTCCAGGAACTCCAGTGTTCCACCCGTATCTACTCGAGTCAACAGGCCAGCGATTGGATAAACCGTCCGGATTACGGGATGAATGTAACCTCTTGCCCTTCTAAATCTACTCGTGTAGATTACATCGCAGTTGTTACCTCCATCACAGTCAGGAAAGGGTCGAAGATGACCACCCTTGCCAAACACTCCAGGTCCGCCTCTGCGGCTTCGGCCTCCCCGAAGCCGCAGGGAAGCCACCGCCGCCTCGGGGACCTCAAGATCGCCCTGCTGTTCATCGCACCGGCGATGATCGGATTCGTTGTTTTCTACGTCCTGCCCACCGTCCGGGGCATCTACCTCAGCTTCACCGAATACAACATCCTCGGCGACCCGGAATGGGTCGGCATGGACAACTACGTGGCCATCGCCGCGGACCCGCTGTTCTGGAACTCGCTGGCCGTCACCGGGCAGTACGTGTTCCTCAACATCCTCCTCCAGACAGCCCTGGCCCTTGGCCTTGCCCTCCTGATGCACAACGTGGCTAAGTCCACCATCATCCGGGGCACCCTGCTCCTGCCGTACCTGATGTCCAACGTCATCGCCGCACTGCTGTGGTTCTGGATGCTGGACTACCAGATCGGCGTGGTGAACCAGTTCATCGAATGGAGCGGGCTGCCCCGCGTCGCCTTCTTCGGCAGCGAGGCGTGGGCCATTCCCACCCAGGCGCTGATCAACACCTGGCGCCACATGGGCTACACGGCCCTGCTGATCTTCGCCGGACTCCAGGCCATCCCCAGCCACGTCTACGAAGTGGCCAAACTGGACGGCGCGTCAGCATTCCAGACCTTCCGGACAATCACCATTCCCCTGCTGCGTCCGGTCCTTGTCCTGGTCCTCGTGGTGACCGTCATCGGCTCGTTCCAGGTCTTCGACACCGTGGCCGTGACCACTGCGGGCGGCCCGGTCAACGCCACCCGCGTCATCCAGTACTACATCTACCAGCGGGCCTTCACCGAGTCGGACTTCGGCTACGGATCCGCCATCGCCGTCATTCTCTTCCTCATCCTCGCCCTGGTGGCCTTCATCCAGATGAAGTTCCTCAAGGGCAACGAGTCGGACCTGGACTAAGGAGTTCCGCATGAGCACCACCGCAAGCCGCGCACCGCTGCCGGCCGCAACCCGCCGCCGTCGTCCTTTCAACGCCCGTCGCGCCGGCGCCTGGGCACTCCTCATCCTGGCCATCGCAGTCTCCGTCCTTCCCTTCCTGTGGGTCCTGCGCACGGCACTGTCCACCAACAACGCGCTGGCCTCGAATGCCACCAGCCTGCTGCCGGCGGAATTCACCCTGGGCGCCTTCAAACGGGTCTTCGGGCTGCAGTCCCCGGCGGAGGCCGTCGCCGAAGGCGGATCCGGTGCCGCCATCGACTTCTGGCTCTACCTGCGCAACTCGATCATCTTCTCCTCGATCACCACCGCCGGCGCCGTCTTTTTCAGCGCCATGGCCGCCTACGCGTTCTCCCGGCTGCGCTGGAAGGGCCGCAACGCCGTCTTCAGCCTGTTCCTCGGCACCATGCTGGTCCCGCCGATCTTCACCGCCCTGCCGAACTTCCTGCTCATCAAGAACCTGGACCTGCTCAACACCATGCTCGGCCTGGTCCTGCCGTACGTGTTCATGACCCCCTTCGCCATCTTCTTCCTCCGGCAGTTCTTCCTGAACATGTCCCGCGAAGTGGAGGAGGCGGCCATGCTCGACGGCGCCAAGCACCTGAGGATCTTCTTCCAGATCGTGCTCCCCAACGCCGCAGCCCCCATCGCCACGCTGGCGCTCCTCACCTTCATCGGCCAGTGGAACGAGTACTTCTGGCCCCTGCTGGTGGCGTCGCAAGACGATGTCCGCGTCCTGCAGGTGGGCCTCGGCGTCTTCAAGTCCCAGTCCCCGCAGGGGGCACCGGACTGGTCCGGGCTGATGGCCGCAACCCTCATTTCGGCCCTCCCGGTGCTGATCCTCTTCGCCGCCTTCGGCAAGAAGATCGTCAACTCCATTGGCTTCTCCGGCATCAAATAAGCACACCCCACCCATCGCATCCCAGCGAACTCCACCCCGAACGGAAAGTAGAACCATGAAGAAATCCCTCGGCGCCGTTGCCGTCGCCGCAGCTATGGCACTCTCGCTCTCTGCCTGCAGCGGATCCTCCTCCTCCTCCGAAGAAAGCGCCACCGGCGAGATCAGCTACTGGCTGTGGGACGCCAACCAGCTGCCCGCCTACCAGCAGTGCGCTGACGACTTCCAGGCAGCCAACCCGGACATCACGGTCAAGATCACCCAGCGCGGCTGGGACGACTACTGGAGCACCCTCACCAATGGTTTTGTTGGCGGCACCGCACCGGACGTCTTCACCAACCACCTGGGACGCTACGGCGAACTGGCCGAAAACAAGCAGCTCCTGGCCATCGACGAGGCCGTCGAAAAGGACAACATCGATCTCTCCGCCTACAACGAGGGCCTCGCGGACCTGTGGGTGGGCCAGGACGGCAAGCGCTACGGACTGCCCAAGGACTGGGACACCATCGGCCTGTTCTACAACAAGGCGATGCTCAGCAGCGCCGGCATCCCGGAGGACCAGATGAAGGACCTCACCTGGAACCCTGAGGACGGAGGCAGCTACGAGAAGGTCATCGCCCACCTGACCGTGGACAAGAACGGCAAGCGCGGCGACGAGCCCGGCTTCGACAAGAACAACGTGGACGTCTACGGCCTGGGCCTGAACGGTGGCGGCGACTCCTCCGGCCAGACCGAATGGAGCTACCTCACCAACACCACCGGCTGGTCCCACACGGACAAGAACCCGTGGGGCACCAAGTACAACTACGACGATCCCAAGTTCCAGGAAAGCATGGAGTGGTTCGCCGGGCTGGCGGACAAGGGCTACATGCCCAAGCTCGAGACCACCGTTGGCGCGAGCATGGCTGACACCTTCGCTGCCGGCAAGTCCGCCATCAACGCCCACGGCTCCTGGATGATCGGCCAGTACACCGGCTACAAGGGCATCGAGGTGGGCATCGCCCCCACACCGGTGGGCCCCGAGGGCGAGCGTGCCTCCATGTTCAACGGCCTGGCGGATTCCATTTGGGCCGGAACCGAAAAGAAGGACGCGGCCATCAAGTGGGTTGAATACCTCGCTTCGGCCGACTGCCAGGACGTCGTAGCCTCCAAGGCCGTGGTGTTCCCCGCCCTCAAGGCGTCCTCGGAGAAGGCCGCCGAGGCCTTCCAGGCCAAGGGTGTTGACGTCACCGCGTTTACCGAGCACGTCAAGAACAAGACCACCTTCCTGTACCCCATCACGGACAACACCGCCAAGGTCAAGGGCATCATGGAGCCGGCCATGGACGCCGTCGTCTCCGGCAAGGCACCCGCCAGCTCGCTGACCCAGGCCAACGAACAGGTCAACGCCCTCTTCAAGTAGGCCCTGGCCCCCAAACAGTGGCTGCGTTTGTGGTCGCAGCCACTGGGCTGGATGCCGCCGTGCCCTCCTCGCGGCGGCGGCATCCAGCCCCTCCCCACTCCCTGGCTTGAGGCGCCTACGACGCTCCAGCCCTCCAGACGCACAGCACAACGACGAAAGAGATTTCCCCTATGGACCCCCTCCACCTCCGTTCCGCCGGGACCAGCCTGGTGATCAGCTTCGACAGCGGAGAGGCCGAGGTGGTCCACTGGGGCGCAGACCTGGGCGCGGACCTGCCGGACCTGGCCATCCTCACCTCCCCGGTCCCGCACTCCGCCATCGACGCACGCGTCCCCGCAGCGCTCCTCCCCCAGGCGTCGTCCTCCTGGCGCGGCCGGGCCGCCCTGCGCGGCTCCCGGACGGCCGACGGCGTCTCCGGGCTTGATTTCTCGGCCCGCCTCCGCGTTGTGACAGCAGGTGCCGACGGCGGCTCGGCAGTGATCGTCCAGTCAGACCCGGACGCCGGGCTCACGGTCGAATCAACCCTCACCCTTCACGACGCCGGGCTGCTGGAGATGCGGCACACCGTCACCAACGACGGCACCACGCCGTACCGGCTCGACGAACTGGCGACCGTCCTCCCGGTGGCGCCGGACGCCGTCGAACTCCTTGACCTCACCGGCCGCTGGTGCCGGGAACGGCACCCGCAGCGCCGCGCCATCCAGCAGGGCACCTGGGTCCGGACCGGCCGGCACGGGCGCACCGGACACGACTCCTCCCTTCTGTTCGCCGCCGGCACCACCGGTTTCGGCAACCGCCACGGCAAGGTCTGGGCCACCCACCTGGCCTGGAGCGGCAACCACGAACAGTTCGCGGACACCATCGGCGACGGCCGGACCATGATCGGCGGCTCCGAACTCCTGGGCCCCGCCGAGGTCATCCTCGAACCCGGCGGCAGCTACACCACCCCGGCACTGTTCGCCGCCTACTCCGACCATGGGCTGGACGGGATCACCGAGGCCTTCTACAGCTGGTTCCGGTCCCGCCCGCACCACGTCCTCCCGGCCGCCTCCACCGGCCTGCCCGCCGGAAAACCGCGCCCCGTTGTGCTTAACACCTGGGAGGCCGTGTACTTCGACCACAACCTGGACACGCTGATCGAGCTGGCTGAGTCCGCTGCCGACCTTGGCGTTGAGCGCTTCGTGCTCGACGACGGCTGGTTCCGCGGCCGCCGGGACGACCACGCCGGCCTCGGCGACTGGTACGTCGACGAGACCCTGTGGCCGAAGGGGCTGACACCGCTGATCGAGGCCGTGACCTCCCGCGGCATGGAGTTCGGGCTCTGGGTGGAGCCGGAAATGGTCAACCTTGATTCCGATATTGCAAGGGCGCACCCGGACTGGATTGTTGGCCCGTCAGCGGTGCAGCACAAGGACGGCGGCCGCCTGCCCCTGGAATGGCGGAACCAGCACATCATCGACCTGGTCAACCCCGAGGCGTGGAAGTACATCTACAGCCGCATCGACGCGCTCCTGAGCGAGAACAACATCAGCTACCTCAAGTGGGACCAGAACCGGGACCTGCTGGAGCACGGCCACGCCGGACGCTCCTCCGTCCACGAGCAGACCCTCGCCGCGTACAGGCTGTTCGACGCGCTCCGCAAGGCCCATCCCGGCGTCGAGATTGAATCCTGCTCCTCAGGCGGCGCGCGCGTTGACCTGGGCATCCTGGAACGCACGGACCGGATCTGGGGGTCGGACTGCAACGATGCGCTGGAGCGCCAGACCATCCAGCGCTGGACCGGCGCCGTGGTCCCGCCGGAGCTGGTGGGCAGCCACATCGGCCCCACCACCTCGCACACCACCGCCCGCACCCACGACCTCTCCTTCCGGGCCGTCACCGCGCTGTTCGGCCATTTCGGCATGGAGTGGGACATCCGCGGCGTCCAGGGCAAGGACCGGGAGGAGCTCAAGCGCTTCATCGCCCTGTTCAAGGAACACCGCGGCCTCCTCCACAGCGGCCGCCGCGTCCACGCGGACGTGGCCGGTGACGCCCTGCTGCTGCACGGCGTCGTCACCGATGCACCCGCCGTTTCTGGCACGACGGCGGGCCTGTTCGCCCTGGTCAGCACCCGCACCTCCGCGGCGGAGGAGCCGGGCCGGATCGGCATTCCCGGGCTGGAGGCCGGGCGCACGTACCGGGTGGAGGCGGTCTTCCCCACTCCCGAAGACGCCGACTACGGCCACACCTACACCCAGGTGCAGCCGCCGGCCTGGCTGGCAGACGGGGCAGTGGCCAACGGACGCTTCCTCGCCGAGGTGGGCCTGCCCATGCCCAACCTCAACCCCGAGCACGCGCTGCTGCTGAAGGTCACTGCCCTCTAGTGACCGTAGATTGCTCCGTAAACGTCGTTTTCACGCTTCAAAACGGCATTTACGGAGCGGTCGATGGGGGGTGCCGGCGTAAGAATGAGCAGCGCCCAGCGCCAGCCGATAGATTGTCATCCATGACTGACGCCTCCACAGACTCCGCCGCCGGCCGCACCATCCTGGTGATCAACGGGCCAAACCTGAACCTGTTGGGAACCCGCGAGCCGGAAAAATACGGCACCTCGACGTTGGCCGACGTGGAGCAGCTGGCCGCGGCCGCCGCCGAGGCCCACGGCTTCACGGCCGAATGCGTCCAGTCCAACCACGAAGGCGTCCTGCTCGATGTCATCCACGCCGCCCGGAACAACGCCGCGGGCATCGTCATCAATGCGGGCGCCTTCACCCACACCTCGGTTGCCCTCCGGGACGCCCTTGCCGCCGTGCAGCTTCCCGCCGTCGAGGTCCACATCACCAACGTGCACCAGCGCGAAGAATTCCGGCACCATTCGTACCTCTCCCCCGTCTGCTCTGCGGTCATTGTGGGCGCGGGCGTTACGGGGTACCGGCTGGCCATTGACTACCTTGCCGAGGTCCTCTAACCGCTACTTCTGGATGCACTGCCCAGAGGACACCGGCGCGGAGAGGGACGCCGCCTGCGATGCCACCGGAGTGAGGTCGTCCATGGTGATGGCGAATCCCATCTCCATATCCGCCGTCGCTTTCGCGAAAATCACTCCTGCCACCTGGCCGTCCATGGTCAGCAGCGGCCCTCCCGAATTCCCCGGCTGCACGTCCCCGGCCAGGCGGTAGATCTCCTCGGGTGACGCGTTGTTTCCGTAGATGTCCGGCACCAGGACAGTGGTGATGTCCTGCACCGTGGCGGGCTTGGACTGGAAGGGGCCGCCGTGGGGATAGCCGGCGAAAGCTGCAGGACTGCCGCCGGGCAGGTCCCGGCCCAGCGCCAGCGGGCTTGCCTGCAGTCCATCCACAGCCAGCACCGCGAGGTCGTGTTTGGTGTCGAAGTAGACGACCCGCCCTGGCATCGCTCCGCCGTCGGGCATTTCCACTACCGGCTGCGACACGCCCGCCACAACATGTGCATTGGTGACCACCCGGTCCTCTGACACCACAAACCCCGTGCCCGTCTGGTTTTGGCCGCACTGGTACGCGGTCCCGGCGATCCGGAGCACGGACTCCGCGGCCCGGTTCAGCGAGGGAGTGTCGGTGCTCGCGTTCGGCACCGGTACCGCCGGCCCCTGTTCCAGGCCCTCCAGCAGCGTGGGGATGCCGTTGCCGATCACGGTGGAGCGCAGCTGCGCCATGGTGGCTTTGACGGGGACGGGCGTTAGTCCGTCGATGAAGCGGATGACCCTTGACTCGGCCAGCTGCTGCGATACGAACGGCACACCCAGGGAGCTGACGCTGAAGGCCAGCATGGACATCACCAGCGCCGACACCACTACGTTCACGGCTCCGCCCACCAGGCGGTCTACTGCCCGGAGGGGCCGGATCCGCACGGCGCCGCGGATTTGCCGGCCGGCCATCGTCCCCAGGCCGTGCCCCAGGACCACCAGCACGACGGCGGCCGCCACGATGGCGGTCAGCCTCCATCCGGAGTCCTCAACGAAGCCGCTCACCAGGGGGACCGCGAAAAAGGCCGCCACGGCTCCCGCCGCAAACCCCGCTATGCCGCCCGCCGTCACCAGGAAACCGTTGCGCAGGCCATAAACCAGGTAGGACAGCAGCGCCAGGATCAGGATCAGGTCCAGGACAGTCAAGCCGACCACAAAGGCTCCTTATAAACAGTTGAACACCCATTCTAGTGGTGGTCACTGACAGTTTTCTGGACAGCCCACCCCTCCTGGCAGGCCTGCCAGGGGCACCTCCCCAACTGCCTCCCAGCCGCCCCCGGGACGTCCCGCGCCACCTCCGCTGGTGGCGCTGCGGCCCCGGATCAGGGCGTTTCGCCTGCCAAGTTCGTCACAGAACCTTGAAAATTCTGAAACAATGGCACAAGCGCCACAGCCGACACTTTTATTCAGGAGATTTCATGGACATCGAGGTACTGCGCCGAGCACCCCTTTTCGCCACGCTCGACGACGACGCATTCCGTCTGCTGACGGACGAGCTCACCGAGGTGGACCTGTCCCGCGGCGCTTCGGTGTTCCGCGAGGGCGACCAGGGTGACCAGCTCTACTTCATCGTCTCCGGCAAGGTGAAGCTCGGCCGGACGTCTCCTGACGGCCGGGAATCCCTCCTGGCAATCCTGGGCCCGGGTGAACTCTTCGGCGAGATGGCCCTCTTCGACCCGAGCCCCCGCACCGCAACCGCAACCGCGGTCTCGGAAACCCGGCTGGCGGGCCTCAAGAACGAAAGCCTCAACACGCTGCTCCGCACCCGCCCCGAGGTCTCAGCACAGCTCCTGCAAGCCCTCGCCCGCCGGCTCCGCCGCACCAACGATTCGCTGTCCGACCTCGTCTTCTCCGACGTTCCGGGCCGCGTAGCCAAGGCACTCCTGGACCTCGCGGACCGCTTCGGCCGCCCTGCAACGGACGGCGTCCTGGTAGCCCACGAGCTCACCCAGGAAGAGCTGGCCCAGCTGGTTGGCGCCTCCCGCGAAACCGTCAACAAGGCCCTCGCCGAGTTCGTCCAGCGCGGCTGGCTGCGGCTGGAAGCCCGCGCCGTCGTCATCCTGGACATGCAGCGCCTCCGCCAGCGCTCCCGCTAGCCACCAAACAGGAAGGCCGCCCCCGTGAACTGATCACGGGGGCGGCCTTTCTGCCTTAACGCGGCCCAACGCTCTCTCACTCCCTGCAGCCTTTTCGTAAACCCTCGCTCATCTCCTGCAGCTTTTCTGTAAACCCTCGCTCACCGTGCCAGACCGAGTGAGAGAGCGTCACACCAAAAGCTGTGTTAAGTGAGAGAGCGTCGCGCCAAAACCTGCGTTGAGTGAGAGAGCGTCACAGGTGGGGCGGCGGTAAAATTAAGGCACGAGGTGCATGGCGATGTCAGTGGCTATGGGTGTCCTGTTGATCCTGCTGGGCCTGGCGGGTTTGGCCGCCACAGCCGGCACGGTGGTCCTGGTAATCCGTGACGGCCTGGGCCGGGTTCCGCTGGAACCGCCCACCAAGGACTGGACCGCGGGAACCCTTCCCAGCCGCCCGTACGCAACGCTCAGGAGGATCTAGCGTTCGCGCTGGGGGTCGTCGGCGGTAGTCTTGGCGGCCTCTACCTCAAGCATGAGCTTGCCGTCCTCTTCAACCAGGACCGGCTGGTACACATGGGCCTTGCGCTTGTAGCTGAGGTAGGCGATGCAGCCATTGGCCGCGGCCATCTTTTCAAGCATGATCTCCGAGCCGGGAACCAGGAGTTCCCCCAGGGTACGGCCCACTGTGTTCTCCTGGCCCACTTCGTCGCCCAGAGCTGTGGTGTGGCGTTCGGCGATGACATCAGCGGCATTGACCCACCGGCCCCACACGCCTTTGCCCTCCAGCAGGGTGGGCTGCTGGTTCAGGGGGACGGTGGCCGCAAAGTAGCGGGTGTCGAACCGGCGGTGGGCGAAATCAGGGCTGCGCCAGTTGACCAGGGACTTGAGCAGGTCCGTCCGGACGGACAGCCCACGCTTGGCCAGGATCTCGGGAAACGTCTTTTCCTGCTCGGCAACGGCAACGCGGGCGCGCATCCATTCCGGGGTTGACGTCGCTTCGACGGTGCCGGCCATGTCAGGTCCGGCCAGCAGCAGGCCGGTTTCCTCGAAGAGTTCGCGGATGGCGCCCAGCAGGTGGCGGCGCGCCAGCCCGACGTCGTCCGTGCCCATCTGCTCAGCCCAATGCTGTGGTGACGGCCCCAGCCAGGGGACGGGATCGTCGTCGGCCGCGTCCAGCGAGCCGCCGGGAAACGCCAGGACGCCAAGCGGCGAGGAGCCTGGCCGGTAGGCCAGCCAGGTCTCCAGGCCGGTTGGGGAATCCCGCAGCAGCACCACCGAGGATGCAAGGCGTGCTGCCCGCGGCGTCCGTTCGCCGTGTTCGAGCCAGCTCTGGGCCGCCCCTTCAAGGTCCTGGGGAAGGGCGAAGAGCCGTCGGGCGAGGTGAGGCAAGGGAAACGACCGGTCCTAGCTAAATTCGGCGATCAGTTCGACCTCGACGGGAGAGTCGAGGGGCAGCACGGAGACGCCGACGGCGGAACGTGCGTGCTGGCCTGCGTCACCGAGGACACGTCCCAGCAGCTCCGAGGCTCCGTTGATGACGCCGGGCTGGCCTGTGAAGGAAGGATCGGAGGAGACGAATCCCACAACCTTGACGATGCGGGTGATCCGGTCAAGATCGCCGATGACGCTCTTGACGGCCGCCAGGGCGTTGACGGCGCAAATGGCTGCGAACCGCTGTGCGTCCTCGGGTGAAACGGTGGGCTCGTCGGCGTAACCTTCGGTCCCTGCTGATACCTTGCCTGTTGCCGGAAGTTTGCCGTTGACAAAAGGCAGCTGGCCGGACGTGTACACGTGGCTGCCGGAAACCACTGCCGGAACGTAGGCGGCTACGGGCGCAGCCACTTCCGGAAGGGTCAGCCCAAGGTCCGCGAGCCGCTTTTCAACAGCCGAAACCGGGGCGTCAGCCGCGCCGGGCTGGGCCTGTGCGGAGGTGCTCATGCTACTGCTTCTCCCTCTTGAGGTAGGCAACCAGGCCGTTTCCGTCAGGTCCGGGGACAACTTGGACCAGCTCCCAGCCGTCGTCTCCCCACTGGTCAAGTATCTGCTTTGTGGCGTGAATAATGAGCGGAATCGTGGCGTACTCCCATTTGGTCATGAGAGAAAGACTAGTCCTTGCCGGTAAAGTGGAAAACATGGCGACTCGTACGAACCCATTATTCGACACTGCCACCACCCTCGGAAAAATCCTCGTTTTCCTTGGCGTGAGTGCGATCTGCGGTGTCCTGGTAGCAGGCCTGCTGGTTCCCGCCGCGGCCGTTTCAGGCAGCGCAGCCAGCGGTTCGATCGAGTTCTTCGACACCCTCCCCGATGAGCTGAAGGTCGATCCGCCCAACCAGACCACCAGGATCTTGGCTGCGGACGGCAGCGAGATCGCCAGCGTCTACAAGGAGAACCGCACCAAGGTTGCCCTGGACCAGATCTCGCCGTTCATGAAGGAAGCCGTCATCGCCGTCGAGGACAGCCGGTTCTACGAGCACGGCGGCGTGGACACCACCGGTATCCTGCGTGCACTGGTCAGCACGGCCCGCGGCAACAGGCAGGGTGCCTCCACCATCACCCAGCAGTACGTCAACAACGTCCTCAACTCCAACCTCGCCGCCGAGGGCAGGGACGAGGACATCAAGCTCAACGGCGTGAACAAGGGCGTGGGCGACAAGCTCCGCGAGATGAAGCTCGCCATTGCCCTGGAAAAGGAGTTCAGCAAGGAGCAGATCCTTGAGGGCTACCTGAACATCGTGTTCTTCAACCGCGACGCCTACGGCATCGAAGCCGCGTCCAGGTTCTTCTTCAGCACCACCGCCAAGGACCTCACCCTTCCGCAGGCCGCGCTGCTGGCCGGCCTGGTCAACAGCCCGTCCGCATTCGACCCCATCACCAACCCCGAGAACGCCAAGCAGCGCCGGGACCTGGTGCTGAGCCTGATGCTGAACCAGGGCAAGATCACGCAGGCAGACCATGACGCCGCCGTCGCCACCCCCGTGGAAACCAATGTCACGCCCGCCCGGCAGAGCTGCGCCTACGCGTCCACCGCCCCGTACTTCTGCGACTACGTGCTGCACCTGCTGGAAAACAACCCGGCATACGGTGCGGACCGCGAGGAACGCCTTCGCCTCATCTACGGTGGCGGCCTGACCATCACCACCACGCTGGACCCGAACGCCCAGGCTGTGGCCCAGGAACAGGTCAATGCCTCGGCCGGCGCCAACCCGGACAAGTGGGGAGCTGCCATGGTGTCCGTGCAGCCCAACTCCGGCAAGATCGTCTCGATGGCCCAGAACACCTCCTTCCTTCCGGCTGAGGGTGCCTTCGACTCGCAGGTGAACTTCAACGTGGACAAGCTGGACAAGGACGGCAACGACCTCAACGGCCTGGGCGGCGCGCAGCCCGGCTCCACCATGAAGCCTTTCACGTTCGCCCAGTGGCTTGAGGAGGGCAAGTCCATGAATACCGTGGTCAATGCCGCCCAGCGCCGCTACCCGCTGAACTTCAAGTGGCGCAACTCCTGCGGTCAGGTCACCGGTGCCTACAACACTGCGGAAAAGTCGCTGGGCGCCGCTGACGACCTGCAGAACGCGGAACCCCAGTGGTACCGGCCGCTGTCCGTCCTCGAAGGCCTGTACAACTCCATCAACACCGTCACCTTCGCTTCGGCAGCACAGCTGGACTTCTGCGGAATCCAGAAAATCGTTGACGCAACGGGCCTCCATGGCGGGCTCCCGGCTGACGGCGATCCCAACCCGAAGATCAACATGTCCACGCTCGGCAACCTGTTGGGGTCCACCCAGACGGCGCCGCTGACCATGGCCAGCGCCTTCGCCACATTCGCGAACGACGGCAAGTACTGCGAGCCCATCGCCATCACCGCGGTTACGGACCAGACCGGGGCCACCCTGCCGGCCCAGTCGAGCAGCTGCCGGGATGCGGTCAAGCCCGAGGTTGCCCGCGGCGTGAACTACGCCCTCCAGGAAGTCCTGAACCGCGGCTCCGGCTCCCTGATCCAGCCCCGCATCTCCACCCGGACCAGCTTCCCCATCGGCGCCAAGACCGGAACCTCGAACAACAACGGTTCCACCTGGGTTGTCGGCCACACCACCGGCCTTGCCACGGCCGCCTGGTTTGGCGACGCACTTGGTGCCCAGGACCGTTCCGGCCAGAACATCACCGTGAACGGAAAGTTCTACCCGGGCATTGACGGTTACATGATTGCCGGGCCGATGTTCTCGAACTTCATGTCCCGGATCGCGCCCGCCTACGGCACCGAGCCGTTCCCCGCCCCGCCCAGCTCCATGATCAACGGCGGCGGCAACACACGCACACCCGCCACCACGGCGCCGCGCACAAGCCAGGCACCCCAGGCTCCGGCCACCCAGGCGCCCGCCCCTGAGCCTTCAGCACCTGCCGCCCCCGAGCCTGCTCCGCAGCCGACCAACAGCGGCAACGGTAATGGCAACGGAAACGGAAACGGCTAGCCGCCGATGACGTCCACCACTACGCTGGCAGGCCGCGCCCGGACTATCGGACGCGGCCTTGCCGTCACTGCAGGGGCCGGCGTTGCCGCCGGGGCAGCCGCCTTCGGATATGGCCTGTGGGAGAAGGACCAGTTCGTCCTCCGCGAGGAAACCCTGGCCATCCTGCCGCCGGGACACGGCCCGTTCCGCATTCTCCACCTGAGCGATATCCACTTCATTACCGGACAGAAGAAGAAGGCGGCCTGGCTCCAGTCCCTGGCCGACCTCAAGCCGGACCTGGTGGCCAACACGGGCGACAACCTCAGCCATCCCAAAGCCGTGGACCCCCTGCTGGCCGCCCTGCGGCCGCTGATGGACTTCCCCGGGGTATTCGTTCCAGGCTCCAACGACTACTTTGCGCCGAGCCCGAAGAATCCTGCCCTCTACCTGCTGGGGCCCTCCAAGGTGAAGCCCAAACCCAAGATGCTGGACTGGCCCCGGCTGCGCTCAGGCTTCGGCATGGCCGGCTGGGTGGACCTGACCAACCGCCACCAGTCCTTGGTGCTGAACGGCATGCGCTTTGACTTCTCCGGGGTTGACGATCCCCACCTGAAGCGCGAAAAATACGCCGGCTGGCCCCGTGGAACCGTGAACCAGGACGCCGCCGACCACCTCAAAGTAGCCGTCATCCATGCGCCCTACCAGCGGGTGCTGGACCACTTCACCGAGGACGGCGCCGACCTCCTCCTCGCCGGCCACACGCACGGGGGCCAGATCTGCATCCCGGGCTACGGCGCGCTGGTGGCCAACTGCGACCTTCCCACATGGCGGGCAAAGGGGCTCAACGACTGGCAGAGCAATGGACGTACGACGCCGGTCAACGTGTCCGGCGGCATCGGCACCTCCCGCTTCGCTCCGGTAAGGATCGCCTGCAAGCCCGAGGCAGTCCTGCTGACCCTGACCTCACCCAGCTGATCCCGCTGCGCGTGCAGCATCATGTTGCATTGCACAACGCAATAACTGGCCAAGCTCTTTATCACGCCGAAATTCCTGTGAACCGCCTCACGTCCATGGCATAGGGTAGTTGCTACGGGAAACTACATTCGTTTTAGAGCTTGAGAAGCGGGCATGGCCAAGCAATCTTCATTCTTTCGATCAATCAGTCGTCTCTACCCCCATGTCCGGCCCATCATTCCGCGGCTGCTGCTGGGACTCGTGTGCGCGCTGCTGGCCAGCATCGTTGCACTGTCGATCCCCCAGGTCCTGCGGGTGCTGGTCAACGAGTCGCTGCAGCCGGGCGGCGCCAGCGAAGCCATCTGGGTTTCGGCCGGCATCATTTTGGTCCTGGGCATAGCTGAGGCGGGACTGGTGGCACTCCGCCGCCAGTTCGTGATCAATCCGGCCACTACGGTGGAAACCCGGATGCGGGTGTCCCTTTATGACCACCTGCAGGAGCTCACGGTCTCCTTCCACGACCGCTGGGGTTCCGGCCAGCTGCTGTCCCGGGCCATGACGGACCTCAACTTCCTGCGCCGCTGGATGGCGTTTGGCGCCATCATGCTGGTGGTCACCACGCTCACCGTGATCATTGGCATTGCCGTGATGTTCGCAATGAGCTGGCAGCTCGCCCTGATCTTCCTGGCCGCAGCCGTGCCCATCATGGCCTACAGCTTCCGGTTCCGCACCCGGTTCAGCAAGGTGGCCCGCCGCAGCCAGGACCAGGCCGGCGACCTGGCCACCACGGTGGAGGAGTCGGTGCACGGCATCCGTGTGCTCAAGGCCTTCGGCCGCAGCCGGGAAGCACTCGAAAACTTCGAGGAACAAGCCGAAGAGCTGCGCCAAACAGAGATCGACAAAGCACGCCACCAGGCCATGTTCACCATGGTGGTCACACTCTTGCCGGAACTCGCACTGGGGGCAGGCCTGGTGGTGGGCATCATGCTCTGCGCCAGCGGGCAACTGAGCATCGGCGCGCTGGTGGCCTTCTTTGCCACCGCGGCCGTTATTGCCTCACCCGTGGAATTCTCCGGCATGCTGCTGGCCATGGCACTCACCGCCAAGACCGCCGTCGACCGCCACTACGAAGTCATGGATTCCGCCAACACCATCACCAGTCCCCCGGAACCGCGCCTGCCCCGCCAGCTCGCGGGCGCCCTCGAATTCCACAACGCCACCTTCGCCTACGAGGATGCCCGGGACAAACCCATCCTAAAGAACGTCAGCCTGGACGTCCGGCCCGGTGAAACCATGGCCCTGGTGGGAATCACGGGCAGCGGCAAGAGCGCGCTGATCCAGCTGGTGCCCCGGCTGTATGACGTCACCGACGGATTCATCAGCATCGACGGCGTGGACCTGCGGGACTTCGACGTGGAGGAGCTGCGCCGCATCGTGGCGGTGGCCTTCGAGGACACCACCCTGTTCTCCAACTCCGTCCGGGACAATGTGCTGCTCGGCGCCCCGGTCCGCAGCGACGCCGTCCTGGAGGAAGCACTGGATGTTGCCCAGGCACACTTCGCGTACTCCCTGCCCCAGGGCCTGGACACCCTGATCGGCGAGGAAGGCCTGAGCCTGTCCGGCGGGCAGCGCCAGCGGATTGCCCTGGCCCGTGCCATCGCGGCCCGCCCCCGCGTGCTGGTGCTGGATGACCCGCTCTCCGCCCTTGACGTCCATACGGAGGAACTGGTGGAGACCCGGCTCCGTGCGGTCCTGAAGGACACCACCACCCTGATCGTCGCGCACAGGCCGTCCACCGTGGCCCTCGCGGACCGGGTGGCGCTGCTTGAAGAGGGCCGGATCACCGCCGTCGGAACCCACACGGAACTCCTGGCGGGCAACGACCATTACCGCTACGTCATTGCGAGCCTGGACCAGGAACCCCGGGACCTGGACTCGGAACTCTCGGACCTCAAGGCAGAAGCAGTTATCCAGGAAGCGGAGGTCACCCGATGAGCGCCGCCTCCTTCGGCACTGCCAATGAAGACAATGCCCACCTCAGCAAGGATGACAGCAGGGCCGTCCGACGGCGGTCACTGGCGCTCCTGCGGTCACTGATCCGGCCGGTGCGGCTCCGGTTCTGGCTGACCATCGCCATGGTGGTCCTCTCCCAGGCTGCAAGGGTGGCCGGGCCGGCGCTGATCGCCTTTGGCATCGACCGCGCCCTGCCCGCCCTGCAGGCCGGAGACAACGCGCCCCTGGTGTTCACCGGCGCCGCCTACCTCCTTGCCGCCATTGCGACGGCGGGGCTCACGGCTTTGTACGTCACGTCCACCGCGAAGCTCAGCCAGGCCATGCTGCTGGACCTGCGCCTGCGGGTCTTCCGCCAGACCCAGGGGCTGAGCCTCGAGTTCCACGAAAAGTACACGTCCGGACGGATCATCGCCCGGCAGACGTCGGACCTGGAAGCCCTTCGCGAACTCCTGGACTCCGGTGTCAGCTCGCTGGCGTCAGGCATGCTGTTCATGGTCTTCACTGCCATCACCGTGTTTGCCCTGGACTGGCGGAGCGGGCTGCTGGTGCTGGCCGCCGGCGTGCCCATGTTCTTCCTGGCCCGCTGGTACCAGAAGCACTCCCAGATCGCCTTCCGCGAATCCCGGGTGGTGTCCGCCCGGCTCATTGTGCACTTCGTGGAAACCATGACCGGCATCCGCGCCGTCAAGGCGTTCCGCAAGGAGCAGGAAAACTCCGGCCGGTACGGCCAGTTGGCCGAGGACTACCGGCGGGTCACCGTACGCTCCATCAACCTCAACGGCATCTTCCAGCCGGGGCTGGTCCTGATCGGCAACGTCTGTGTGGCTGTGGTCCTGCTCTTCGGCGGCTTCCGCGTCCTCGGCGGCGACCTGGAGGTCGGGGTGTTGCTGGCACTCATCCTTTCCACCAAGCGGTTCTTCCAGCCGGTGGACCAGATGGCCATGTTCTACAACTCCTTCCAGAGCGCGCAGGCGGCGCTCGAGAAGGTCTCGGGGCTCCTGGAGGAGGTGCCGACGGTCCGCCCGCCCAAGAACCCGGTCGCCCTGAAGCAGGCCAGAGGATCCATCGACTTCAACGGCGTGGAGTTCCGCTACGGCGACGGACCGCTGATCGTTCCCACCCTGGACCTGCACATTCCCGCAGGCCAGACTGTTGCCCTGGTGGGCCAGACGGGTGCCGGCAAGTCCACGCTGGCGAAGCTGATAGCACGCTTCTACGACGTCTCCGCCGGATCGCTCACGCTCGACGGGGTCGACGTCCGCAACCTGGGCACCACGGATCTCCGCCGGAACATCGTGATGGTCACCCAGGAGGCCTTCCTGTTCAGCGGCTCGGTGGCAGACAACATCGCCCTGGGCCGCCCGGAGGCTTCCCGGGCGGAGATCGAGGAAGCGGCCAAAGCCGTAGGCGCCCACGACTTCATCATGGAACTGCCCGAAGGCTACGACACCGACGTCAACAAGCGCGGCGGCCGTGTCTCGTCCGGGCAGCGGCAGCTCATCAGTTTTGCCCGGGCGTTCCTGGCCCGACCTGCCGTACTGATCCTGGACGAGGCGACGTCCTCCCTGGACATCCCCTCCGAGAGGCTGGTGCAGCAGGGCCTTGCGCGGCTCCTGGCGGGCACGGAAGCGGCCCGCAGGACGGCCCTCATCATCGCCCACCGCCTGTCCACGGTGGAGACCGCTGACAGGGTGCTGGTGGTGCACGACGGCCGGATCGTGGAGGACGGAAGCCCGGCTGAACTCATTGGCGGGGGCGGCCGCTTTGCGGACCTCCACGGCGCCTGGAAGGATTCGCTGGTCTGATTTCGCATCGGGACCCGGCATCGGCTATCCTTGTAAAGTTGCTTTTGCAGCGGATCGGGATGTAGCGCAGCTTGGTAGCGCGCTTCGTTCGGGACGAAGAGGTCGCAGGTTCAAATCCTGTCATCCCGACCAAAAAGGAAGAGGGTCTCCATGCGGAGGCCCTCTTCCTTCTTAAAAGGAATGGCCCCGAAGCTTGCGCTCCGGGGCCATCCTCGCCTCCATGTGTGAGGAAGCTATTACATCGGGTCGGGCCAGTTGCCTACGTACGTGGTGTACGAGGTATCCGTGCTCTTGTCCTTGGTCTTCTTGGACATCGGGTCCGGCCAGTTTCCTACGGCTACCGACGTTCCGGCAGAGTCCCCGAGGGAACCGGCAGACAGGACAGCTGGAGCCGCAGCAGAAAAAGCAAGTGCCCCTGCCAGTACGGCTGCGGTTGCGATCTTCTTCAACATAAATAGGTTCCTCAATACGAGTCGGATTCGTTACAAAGCCAGCACTGTCCTTGTTGACATACATTGTAAAATGTTTTCCACAGGGACTGTCAAGCATTTTGTACGAAGACCGTCCGGAAAAGGAGGAAATCCCGTGGGCAACGGATTCGGGGAGAAGCTCCGTGCGGAGCGTCTCGAACGGGGGCTGACACAGGCGGAACTGGGAAAGGACCTGTATTCCCCCAGCTATATTTCACTACTTGAGACCGGCCGCAGGGAACCTACGGCGGAGGTGATCGAGGAACTTGCACGCAGGCTGGAACTGGCACCCAAGGCGCTGGAAGCCTGGAGCCAGCCCATCTCGGTGAGCGACGCCGAATACGTCCTCGCCGGATTGTACGCAAGGCAGGCGTGGGACCTGAGGGACTATCAGCTCGCGGCAAGCCACGCCGCCACAGCTGCCAAGATAGCCCTCGAAGGCAGGAACACGAGCGCCTGGTGGAACATGACGTACATGCAGGCCGAGTGCCTCATCAAGCAGGGCAACTGGCAGGAATGCCAGCGCATCATGCAGCACCTGCTGGAGCACCCCATGGCCACGGAATCGGCCGGCCTCGCTGTACGGGCCCGCCAGATGCTCGCCGGCATCTCCCAGGGCCAGGGCCAGCTGAGCGCGGCGGTGGACCACGCCATGGAGGCCGTGCGGCTGTGTTCCCAGCTGCCGAAGGGTTCCACGCTCATCATCGGGGCGCACCGGGCACTGATCGGCGCACTTGCCGAAAGCGGCCGGCTCGACGAAGCCTGGAAATACTGCCAGGCGATGATCGACCACGTGGATGAGCACTCCATGTCCCAGCTCGCCGGCGAAGTGGCGTGGGTGATCGGCAACGTGGCCTTCATGCGGCACGACTACCAGGAGGGCATCAAGCACCACGAACGGGCTGCCCGGCTGCTCTCCCCCGCCAACGACATCGAACTGTGGGCCCGGTTCAACAAAGCCTCGGCTGCCGTTCGCCTGTCCTCCGGGATCGTTGAGCCGGAGACGCTGTCATCGATCGAACGGGCCGAACTGGCCCTGTCCATCGTGGGTGGCAACAAGTCCGACCAGCTGGAGGTCGCCTTCATCCGCGCCCGCTGGCTGTACCTGACCGGTGACATCGTTGCCGCCGTCGAGAAGCTCCGCGAAATCCATGCGGAACGCGCCAGCCTGGCAAAGCACACCGCCGGTGAAGTCTCGCTGCTGCTGGGCAAGTCCCTCAAGGCCGCGGGTGAATCCGAGGAAGCCCTGGTGCACCTCGAGGAAGCCCAGAAAGCCTTCAGTGCGGCAGGAGCGGCTGACCGCGTCCAGCAGGCGATGGACGCGGTCCTGGAAATAAAACTGGCCCAGCAGCGCGCCGCGGCCGCTGCCAAAGCCAGCTAGCAAAGCACCATCCGCCGGGAGCAGCTGGGGCTCCGTCAGGCGAAGGTTTTCCCCGTCAGTTTCTCGTAGGCCTCGACGTAGCGGCCGCGGGTACGGTCAACAACCTCGTTGGGCAGCGCCGGTGGCGGCGTATCCGAGGACCTGTCCCAGCCTGATTCGGCAGACATCAGCCAATCGCGCACATACTGTTTGTCGTAGGACGGCTGTGCCTGGCCCGGCTGGTAGGTGGCGGCATCCCAGAAGCGCGAGGAATCCGGCGTCAGCACCTCATCCCCCAGGGTGATGAGCCCCGTCACCGGGTCATAGCCAAATTCGACTTTTGTATCGGCCAGGATGATGCCCCGCTCACGGGTGATTTTCTCGGCGGTGTTGTAGATCTTGAGCGTCAGCTCGCTGAGGCGTCCGGCAATATCGTCGCCAACCATCACCACCACGGCGTCGTAGGTGATGTTCTCGTCGTGCTCGCCCACCTCGGCTTTGGCCGATGGCGTGAAGATGGCACGGTCCAGCCGCGACCCGTCAACCAGGCCCTCCGGCAGCGGAATGCTGCACACAGTCCCCGAGGCTTTGTATTCCTGCAGGCCGGAGCCTGTGAGGTAGCCGCGGGCGATGCACTCCACCGGGAACATGTCCAGCTTCTTGCAGATCATGGCCCGGCCTTCCACCTCGGCCGGGACGCCGTCTTCCACCGTGGAGCCCAGGACGTGGTGGTCCACGTCCAGCTGGTCGAACCACCACAGGCTGAGCTGGGTAAGGATGCGCCCCTTGTCCGGAATCAGGGAGGACAGGACGTGGTCATAGGCGCTGATCCGGTCGCTGGCCACCACCAGCACGCAGTCCTGGCCCATACGCTGCAGGACGGCCTCGTCAGCCGGCTCGTAGAGGTCCCTGACCTTGCCGGAGTAGACGTGCGTCCATCCGGGAAGGTCCAGGGTCTTGGTGTTGAAACCGCGGGGTGCTGGATCGTTGCTCATGTCAGGCCTTCGTCTTGGTCCCGTGGAGGGATGCGCTGGCAGTGGAGGGGACCTTTATTTCCCCGCGGGCGGCTTTTCCGCCAATGTCGGTGCGGAACTGCGAGCCCTCAAGCTGGACCAGCTCCACGCCGTCGTACGCTTTTTCCCGCGCGTCCACGAGGTCGCTGCCGAGGGCGACGACGGCGAGCACGCGCCCTCCTGCGGACACCACTTTGCCGTCCTCGTCGAAGGCCGTGCCGGCGTGGATGACGTGGACGCCTTCGAGCTCCTCCACCTTTTTGAGCCCGCGGATGCGGTCCCCGGTGCGGGGGGTGTCGGGGTAGTTTTCGGACGCGACGACGACGGCGACGGCAGTTTCCTTGGCCCACCGCAGCTCTTCCGCCTTGTCCAGTTCGCCCTTGGCGGCTGCCAGCAGCAGGGCACCGAGCGGGGTCTTCAACCGTGCCAGCACGGCCTGTGTTTCCGGATCGCCGAAGCGGACATTGAACTCGATGACGCGGGTGCCGCGCGAGGTGAGGGCCAGCCCCACGAACAACACGCCGACGAACGGGGTGCCGCGGCGGGCCATCTCGTTGACGGTGGGCTGGGCCACGCGCTCAATGACTTCCTGGACAAGGCCTTCCGGTGCCCACTCGAGCGGAGTGTAGGCACCCATGCCGCCGGTGTTGGGGCCTTCGTCGTTGTCGAAGATCCGCTTGAAGTCCTGGGCGGGTGAAAGCGCCACGGTGTTGTGGCCGTCGCACAGGACGAACAGCGAAACCTCGGGACCATCCAGGAACTCCTCGATCACCACCGAGCCGCCGGCATCGAAACAGGACTGCGCGTGGGCGAGGGCCTCCCCGCGGTCCTTGGTGACCACCACGCCCTTGCCTGCGGCGAGGCCGTCATCCTTCACCACGTAGGGTGCACCGAAAGTGTCCAGGGCCGATTCGGCTTCCCCAGCGTTCGTGGCCACCATGGCCATGGCCGTGGGCACTCCCGCTTCCGCCATGATTTCCTTGGCGAACGCCTTGGACGCTTCCAGCTGGGCTGCAGCCTTGCTGGGTCCGAACACGGGGATGCCCGCCTCGCGGACGGCGTCGGACACACCCGCGGCCAGCGGCGCCTCGGGGCCAACCACCACTAGGTCCACCGTCAGCCGAGTGGCCAGGGCGGCGACGGCGTCGGGATCGTTGCCGTCGATTTTGTGGGTGGGGACCAGCTTGCTGATGCCGGCGTTGCCGGGTGCTGCATGGACCTCGGACACGTTGGGGTCGGCGAGCAGGGAGCGGACAATGGCGTGTTCGCGGCCTCCGGGGCCAATGACGAGTACCTTCACAGTCTCCAAGGGTACTTTGTGCACCCTGCGTGCTCCTAAGCTGTGTCACCGCCAATACCGCATCGGCGTCCGGGCGACAATCCCGGACCCTGTCCGCTCCGAATACCCGTCATGGAGAAGCTGAAGAACTGGTTCCGGGGACCCACTGCAATGGCGGCGCTGGCAGGCGTGGTGGCGGCCGCCGTCGTCCTTGCCGTGGCCGAACTGCTCGGGGCATTCTTCACCGCCCGCGCCACGCCGCTGATAGCCCTGGGATCAACTTTCATCGACTTCACCCCGTCATGGCTGAAGGACTTCGCCATCGCCACGTTCGGCACCAATGACAAGGTTGCCCTCTTCGCGGGCATGGGCGTCACCATCACCCTGCTGGCGTGCGTGCTGGGCGTGGTGGCCTACCGCAGATGGGCGCTGGGCGTCGTTGGCGTCCTGTTCATGGGTGCCGTCATCGTGGCCAGCGTGGTGACCCGCGCCGGCGTCGGGCCCTTTGAAGCGCTGCCGTCAGTGGCCGGAACCCTGGCCGGCCTTCTGGTGCTGCGGTTCCTGGTCAAAAAGCTGCCGGCAACCAAGGCGTGGCCGGAAGCGCCGGCCGGCAGCGCCGTCGCTGATTTCCCGGACGTGGTGGCCGGGCCGGGGCAAGCGTCCCGCGCCGCAACCAGCCGCCGCCGCTTTTTCGCGGCGGCCGGAATCACCGCTGCCGCTGCCGGCCTGGCCGCAACAGGAGGCCGGCTGCTGGGCGCCGCCCGCAGCAACATCCTCCAGGCGCGGGATTCCCTGCAACTGCCCGCACCCGCCAAGGCAGCGCCGGCCGTTCCCGCCGGCGTCCAGTCTCCGGTGCCCGGGGTGGCGCCCTGGGTGACGCCAAACGGCGAGTTCTACCGCATCGACACCGCGCTTAGCGTGCCGGAAATTGACGTGGCGGACTGGGAACTCCGGGTCCACGGCATGGTTGAGGAGGAAATCCACCTCACGTTCCAGGACCTGCTCGACGCCGACCTGATCGAATCCCATGTGACGCTCACCTGTGTGTCCAACCCCGTGGGCGGCAACCTTGCCGGCAACGCCAAATGGCTGGGGTTCCCCCTCCGCGAGGTGCTCAAGCGGGCCCGGCCCAAGGATGGAGCAGACATGGTGCTCTCCACGTCCATCGACGGTTTCAGCGCCTCAACGCCCCTGGAGGTGCTGCAGGACGACCGGGACGCAATGCTGGCCATCGGCATGAACGGCGAGCCGCTCCCGCTGGAGCACGGCTACCCGGTGCGGATGGTGGTCCCCGGCCTGTACGGTTTTGTCTCCGCCACCAAGTGGGTGGTGGACCTGGAAGTCACCCGGTTCGCCGACAGCAAGGCGTACTGGACGGAGCGGGGCTGGTCCGAACGCGGCCCCATCAAGACCATGGCCCGGGTGGACGTTCCCAAGTCCTTCGCCAAGGTGCCTGCCGGCAAGGTTGCCGTGGGGGGCACCGCCTGGGCACAGACACGGGGCATCAGCAAAGTGGAAATCCAGGTGGACGACGGCGAGTGGATGGAAGCCGAGCTTTCCACGGAGGCGTCGCTGGTCACCTGGCGGCAATGGTCCTACCAGTGGGACGCCGCTCCCGGGCCGCACTACATCAAGGTCCGGGCCACCGACGGCTCCGGCGAGGTGCAGACAGACCAGCGCGCCGACCCTGTTCCCGATGGCGCGTCCGGGTGGCAGTCCGTGATGGTCACCGTGGAATAGCGCGGCATTCGGAGGGGCGACCCATAGACTGGCACCATGCCCCACAACCCCCATGCCACCTTTACCGTGGACTCCGCCGTGGAACTGGCCGTCGTCGAACGCAGCGGTTTTGTGGAATCCCGGCACATCGGGTCTGCCGTCCTCCTGGCAGCGGACGGATCCGTGGTCACTGAGCTGGGCGACATCAACACGCCCATCCTGGCCAGGTCCACGCTCAAGCCGTTCCAGGCTTTGGCGTCCATGCAGTCCGGCGTCCCGCTGCGGGGCGCCCAGGTGGCTGTTGCCTGTGGAAGCCACACCGGGTCCCTGGACCATATGGACGTGGTGGCGGGGATGCTCAAGGCCGCCGGAGTCCGTGAGGACCAGCTGCAGTGCCCGGAGGCATGGCCGCAGGATGAGACGGCCCGGAACTGGCTGGTGCGCTCCGAAAAGGGGAAGTCGCGCCTGGCCTTCAACTGCTCCGGCAAGCACGCCGCGTTCCTGTGGGCCTGCACGGAAAACGGGTGGGACACGCACAGCTACCTGGAGCCCAACCATCCGCTCCAGCAGCGGGTCCGCACTGTGGTGGAGGAATACACGGGCGAGAAAATTGCCCACCTGGGCATCGACGGCTGCGGTGCACCCGTGGCAGCGGTGTCCCTCAAGGGGCTTGCCCGGGGGTACTCGCAGCTGGCAAAAGCACCGGGCGACCAGAGCTTTAGCGCCCGCGCCGCCACCATCGCCACGTCGATGCTGGACTACCCCTGGGCCGTCCAGGGCATCGGCGAGGCCAACACGCTGGTCATGGATGAGCTGGGGGTTATTGCCAAAATTGGCGCGGAAGGCGTCCTGGCCATGGCTACGGCCCAGGGTGTCTCGGTGGCAGTCAAAATCCTGGACGGGAACGTGCGTGCCACGTCGCTGGTGGCCCTGACCCTCCTGGCCGCGGCCGGCGCGGTGGAGATCCCCGGTGTTGCCAGCGTCCTGGAAAGAGTGGTTGATCCGGTGCTGGGCGGCGGCAGGCCGGTCGGCAAGATCCGGCTCGGCCCGGCGGTCTCCGCGCTTCTGGACTAGGTGCTTGTGACTGGGCGCTCTTGGACAGGGCAGGCACGGCTGGACGCCTCACACGTGCTGGTCCACGATAATCGGGTTGCCGTCCGGGTCAACAATAATGAAGCTCGCCGGCCCTGCTGTTCCTTCCTCCGCTTCGCTGGCGAAAGTGACTCCCTGGCCCCGCAGTTCCCGCTGAAGGTCACGGATATCCGTAAAGGACTCCAGCGGCTGGGCGTCCTGGTCCCAGCCAGGGTTGAAGGTCAGCGCGTTCCTCTCCAACATCCCCTGGAAAAGTCCCACCACCGCCTGGCCATTTTTCAGGATCAGCCAGTTCTGCCCGATGTCACCGGCAAAACGCGTGAACCCAAGTTTTTCGTAGAAAGCCGTTGAAGCGGCGATGTCCTTGACGTTGAGGCTTACTGAGAAAGCGCCGAGCTGCACGGGCCGTTCCTTTCCCTCTGTGGCGGGTGCTACCGATCGTACTCCCCCGATTCCTCCCTGTTAGGCATCCGCGGTACTCTGGTTGCCTTTGCCGCTGCATCCCCACGAAAGGGGCCCGAAACATGGCTGTAGCCCGTCGCCGGATCGACCCGAAGGAAGGCGCCGCAGCGGTGGAGGCATGGCGCAAAGCCGCCGGACCGTCGTCGGACGTTCCTGTCCCGCGGACCATCCTTGCAACGGCGGTGCGCTATACGCTCGAGGAAGTCACTGCGCGGGCGCCGGGAAATTCGGTGGAGGTGCGGGTGCCGCCGTTCGGCGTCACCCAGTGCGTGGAAGGCCCGCGGCACACGCGCGGCACGCCTCCCAATGTGATTGAGTGCGACGCCGCCACCTGGCTTGCGATGGTGACCGGCCAGTTGGGCTGGGCGGACGCGGTGGCCGCGCACAAGGTGGCCGCCTCCGGCCTCCGCGCGGACCTCTCCGCGCTGCTCCCCCTCTAGTACCAGAGTTTTTGGGTCAGCCCGGGGGTCAGCCGCGGCCGATGAACGGCATCCCCGCGGCGGTGATGACCACAGATCCGACGCTGGCCGACGGCGGCATGCCTGCCATCATCAGGACCGCACGGGCGGCGTCCGCAACCGGGAAGGTCGGCTCCACCCTGCGGCTGCCGTCCGCCTGCAGCGCCCCCGCGCCCACGCCGATGGTGTCCATGATGTCCGTGGCCGTATTGCCGATATCGATCTGCCCGCACGTGATCCCATAGCCCCGCCCGTCCAGCTCAATGCTTTTGGTCAGGCCGGACATGGCGTGCTTGGTGACGGCGTAGGCCACCGTCCGGGGCCGGGGCGAGTGCGCGGAGATGGAGCCGTTGTTGATGATCCGCCCGCCCTTCGGGTCCTGCGCCTTCATGGCCCGGACCGCGGCCGCGGCGCACAGCATGGAACCCGTCAGGTTGACCGCGAGGGTGGCGTTCCAGTCCTCCAGCGAAATCTCATCCACGCTGGCTGCCGGGCCGAACACGCCGGCGTTGTTGAACAGCAGGTCCACCCGGCCCCACCGCCGGCGGACGGCGTCGAAAAGATGCTCGACGTCGTCCTGCCGGGTGACGTCGCACGGCACCACCAGCGCTTCGGGGTGATCGTCCGCCGTCTCTTTCAACTGCGCTTCCCGGCGGCCCGCCAGCGCTACCCGGTATCCGGCGGCCAGCATCTGCCGGGCCACCTCCCGCCCGATGCCGGAACCTGCTCCGGTAACGACGGCAACCCGCGCGGCGGAAGGGGTAGTGTTCACGCTGTTCTCCTCGGGATCTGCTGCTAAAGGGCGGCGGGCACGCCAGTGCTGTTCAGCGGCCAGCCTATGACGGTCTTGGGCCGCGGCGCAGCGTAGGTCCGCACCTTGGAGGTGGACAGTCGCATGCGGACCAGGGATTCAGCGATGGCCACGGCGGAGGCCACGCCGTCCACCACGGGCACTCCGGACCGCAGCCTGATCTGCTCGTCCAGTCCTGCCATTCCGCCGCAACCGAGCACAATCACCTCGGCCTTGTCCTGGCTGACGGCCAGCATCGCCTGGTTGATGATGGCTTCGACGGCGCGCTCCGGTTCCTCCTCAAGTTCAAGGACGGCCATGCCGCTGGCCCGGACGGAGGCGCAGCGCGCGTCGAGTCCGGCGAGCTTGAGCCGGTCCTCGATGAGCGGAACGGTGCGGTCCAGCGTGGTGACCACCGAGTACTTGTGCCCCAGGAACATGGCGGTGCTGGCGGCGGCCTCGGTGATGTCCACCACCGGGACATCCAGGAGCTCCTGCAGCCCTTCCCGTCCGTGCTCGCCGTAGCCGGCCTGCACAACGGCGTCGAACGGCTCCGGGTAGGAGGTGACGGCGTCCATCACGGCAATGGCGGCCAGGTAGCTTTCGAAGTTCCCTTCGCAGGAGTCGGCCCCGAACCGGGGTGTGATTCCCACGATCTCCGTGCCCGGCGCGGCGATGCTGCGTGCCGAAGCGGCGATGGAATCCGTCATGGACTGGGTGGTGTTGACGTTCGCAACGAGTATGCGCATCAGGGGATCCTTAGTGTTTGCTGGCGACGGCGATGGCCTCGCCGTCGCGGTCTTCGAGCCGCTGTGAGCGGTCGGCGATGAAGAAGTACACAACGGCTGCGATGCCGGCGGCGAAGAACCAGGCGAAGGGTGCTGCCGCGGCCAGCGCCGGGACGAAGGCGATGAGGAGAGCAAGGACGGCGGCCGGCACCATGGCGATGATGGCCCTGGGGTTGACGCCGTTCTTGTAGTAGTAGGTGCCCTCCGGCGAGGCTGTGTACAGCTCGGGGACGTTGACCTTGCCGCGGCGGATCAGCCAGTAGTCAGCCATGACGACGCCGAACAGCGGGCCGAGGAGGGCTCCGAGGCCGCCGAGGAAGTACACGATGACCAGCGGGTTGTTGTAGAGGTTCCAGGGCAGGATGACCAGGCCAATGACGGCGCTGACGATGGCGGCCTTGCGGAAGTCCAGGTGTTTGGGGAACAGGTTGGTAAGGGCGTAGACCGGAGCCACGAAGTTGGCCATGAGGTTGACCGCGATGGTCAGGATCAGCAGGGCCAGGCATGCCAGGACCAGGAAGAGCGTGTTGGGGATGGTCTGGACGATGTCCGAGGGGCTCTCGATGATGGTGCCGTTGATTTTGAACTGACCTCCCGCCATCACGACGACGATGGCGCCGAAGACGAGCATGTTGATGGGAATCCCCCAGAAGTTTCCGCTGACCACGGCCTTCTTGGAGACGGCGGACCGGGTGAAGTCGCAGAAGTTCAGGACGAACGTGCCGTAGATGGAGACCCAGAGCGCGCCGCCTGCGAAGATTGTCAGCCACATTTGCGGCCCTTCGAGGGCGTTGTCCGAGGACCAGGCGATGGCGCCGCCGGCTTCCATGAAGATCCAGACGGCGATGGCGGCCATGGTGACCAGGATGATCGGTCCTGCGAAGGCCTCATACTTGCGGATCATCTCCATGCCGAAGCTCACGATGACCAGTTGGACAACCCAGAGGATGACGAAGGCGATCCATCCCAGGGTGGACAGCCCCAGGATGGAGTCCTTGTCCAGCGCTCCGAGGCCCGGGAACATGGCCACGAGCATCACGCGGAAGACGACGGATGCGAGGTAGGTCTGGATGCCGAACCACGCGACGGCGACAGCGCCTCGGAGCAGGCTGGCGATTTGGGCGCCGCGGATGCCGAAGCTGATCCTGCTCATTACCGGGAAGGGGACCCCGGTTTTGACGCCCATGAATCCTGAGAGATTCAGGAGGCCGAAGAGCAGGGCAGCTCCGATGCCGAGTGCCAGCAGGATCTGCCAGCCGCCCAGTCCCAGGGCGAACAGTCCGATGGCGAAGGCGTAGTTGCCGAGGCTGTGGACATCGTTGGCCCAGAGGGTGAAGATGCTGTAGCCGGACCAGCTTCGGCCGGCGCGCTTGGTGGGGGCGAGATCGACGTTGTAAAGGGTGGGGCTGATGGCCTGGCCTGAAGCTGCGCTGGCTGATTCACAAAGAGCTTCGACGCCTGTGGCGGAGTGGGCTGAAGAGTCTGACGGCATTGTCAGGTCTGGAGCCTTTTCGACGCCGACCGGAAGGACACCGACGGGTCACTGGTGAAGATCATGAACGAAACCCCCGACGGCGACTACCAGACCTACAAGGCAGAATCCGGCGGGTTCGTCCGCGAACACTTCTTCGGCAAGGACCCGGCCACCAAGGACCTCGTCGCGGACCTCACCGATGACCAGATCTGGAACCTCAAACGCGGCGGCCACGACTACCGCAAGGTCTACGCCGCATACAAGGCCGCCACCGAATTCAAGGGCAAACCCACCGTCATCCTCGCCAAAACCGTCAAAGGCTACGGCCTCGGACCGAGGTTTGAAGGCAGGAATGCCACGCACCAGATGAAAAAGCTGACTGTCGAGGACCTCAAGGAGTTTCGGGACTACCTGCGGATCCCCATTACCGATGCGCAACTGGAAGCGGATCCCTATGCCCCGCCGTACTTCCACCCCGGGCATGATGCACCGGAGATCGCCTACCTCCACGAACGGCGGAAGGCGCTGGGCGGTGCCGTTCCTGAACGCCGGTCGTCCCATGATGCCGTTGCGTTGCCGGATCCCAAGACGTTTGACGTTGCCAAACGCGGCTCGGGAAAACAGCAGGCCGCCACCACCATGGCCTTTGTCAGGCTCCTGAAAGACCTCATCCGGGACAAGAACTTCGGGCACCGGATTGTGCCCATCGTCCCGGACGAATCGAGGACGTTCGGCATGGACGCCTTCTTCCCCACCGCGAAGATCTACAACCCCACGGGCCAGAACTACCTCTCCGTGGACCGCGACCTGGTCCTGGCGTACAAGGAATCCGCCCAGGGCCAGCTGATCCACCCCGGCATCAACGAAGCCGGCGCCGTGGCAGCCTTCACCGCCGCCGGCACCGCCTACGCCACCCACGGCGTGCCCCTGGTCCCGGTCTACGTGTTCTACTCCATGTTCGGCTTCCAGCGCACCGGCGACGCCTTCTGGGCCGCAGCAGACCAAATGACCCGCGGCTTCATCATCGGCGCCACCGCAGGACGGACCACCCTCACCGGCGAAGGCCTCCAGCACGCCGACGGCCACTCCCCCCTCCTGGCCTCCACCAACCCCGCCGTCGTCACCTACGACCCCGCCTACGGCTACGAAATGGGCCACATCATCCGCGACGGCCTCGAACGCATGTACGGGGAAAAGTCCGACGGCGGCGCGGCAGGTTCACAGGACCGGAACCTGATGTACTACCTGACCGTCTACAACGAGCCGATCACCCAGCCCGCCGAACCGGAGAACCTCGATGTGGAAGGTGTGCTGAAAGGCATCTACCGGGTGTCGGCGTCGGACCTTGCAGGACCGAAGACCCAGATCCTCGCCTCCGGCGTCTCCGTCCCCTGGGCCCTCGAAGCCCAGCGGATCCTCGCCGAAGACTGGTCAGTCTCCGCGGACGTCTGGTCCGTGACCTCCTGGAACGAACTGCGCCGCGACGGACTCGCCGCCGAGGAGGAAGCCTTCCTCAACCCCGGCGAACCCGCCCGCGTCCCCTTCGTCACCCAGCAATTGGCTGATGCGCAAGGGCCGGTCGTTGCGGTCTCGGACTACATGAAGGCCGTCCCCGACCAGATCCGCCAGTTCCTCCCGAACCAGTTCGCCTCGCTCGGCGCGGACGGCTTCGGCTTCTCCGACACCCGCGCCGCCGCCCGCCGCTACTTCAAGAACGACACCCACTCCATCGTGGTGAAAGCCTTGCAGATGCTCGCGGCGAGGGGCGAAGTCGAGGAGGGGGCGCCGTCGTACGCCCTGGACCGCTACAAACTCCTGGACGTGAACGCCGGAACCACAGGAGGGGCCGGCGGCGACGCCTGAGACAACAAGAGTTAGGGTGTGGCTATGCGGAACACGGAGGCGGCGGGCACCACCGGCGTTGTGCTCGCGGCCGGCGGCGGCGCCAGATTGGGACGCGGTCCCAAGGCGCTGCTCCCCTACCGTGACCGGCCCCTGGTGGAAGCGGTCGCTGAAGCGCTGCTCGACGGAGGCTGCCGCGAGGTTGTGGTGGTGCTCGGCGCAGGCGCCCGGGACGTCCTGGCCGCCGCAAGGCTGGACGGCTGCCGCACGGTGGTGAACCATGAGTGGCAGTCAGGGATGGGGAGTTCCCTGCTGCTGGGCAACGCCGCCGCCGATCCCCGGGATCACGTGATGATTGCGCTCGTGGACCAGCCCGGCCTGTCCTCCCTGGCGGTGGCGCGGCTGCTTTCGTCCCACCGTCCGGGCCGGGTCACCGCTGCGGCGTACGACGACGGCGCTGCCGCAGCGCAGGGTGGGGACGGCGGGCTCCGCCGCGGCCACCCCCTGGTGATCGATGCTTCCCTGCGCCAGTCAGTGGCTGCAACCGTGATGGGCGATGCCGGGGCGCGCGCCTTCCTGCGCAGCCACCCGGAACTGGTGGACGAGGTGGATTGCAGTGATCTCTCCAGCGGCCTGGATGTTGACACGCCGGAGCAGCTCTACCTCCTGGACTAGCTCTGCCTGTTGGGCTGCGTGGTGATGCTTCCGGCGAGCAACTCCTCCAGGCCGCGCTTGAAGCCCGAGCGCCCGCCGTGGGCCGGATGCCGGACCTTGGGCGCATCCACGCCGCTGGCCTGCAGGCTTCGGTGGGCGATGTTTCCCACGGCAACCACTGCCTCAATGCTGAACAGCTCCACCAGCGACTGCCAGTAGGGCATGCCCAGCTTTGCTTCCGTGATCCGCGGCGTCCGGTTGGACTGCGGTTCTCCCGGGACATGGGTGTGCCAGGGGCAGGCACTCCACAGCAAAGGCAGGAAGTCCAGTTCCGCCAGGACCTCCCACATCACCGTCGCCGTCGGCTCGGCAGCCACTCCCTCCGCCTCGGCGGGCAGGGCGTAGCCTTTGCCCGGCCCGAATAGCCCGAAGATATTGGCCGGTCCCTGGAACATCGTGCGGTTGGTGAAGGGCACGCCCGTGATCCGCATGCCCCTGAAACCGGGGGCCTCGCCCAGCAGCAGCACCCTCGGCGAACGGTCCAGCATTTCGGAGAGGTACAGCTCCAGGTTGCGCCGGCGCACAGCATTGCCGGGGTGGCTGTGGTCAAGGAAGTTGTTGCGGCCCGGCACCGTGGGCACGGCCGCGAGCCCGTCCACAAAAGAGGCAATGGAACGGTCTGTCACCGGCGTGCTCCCAGCGAACGGCTACCAGCGCGGGTGGATGGCTTCGCGGAAGTAGTGGTCGTAGATCCAGCGGACGCCGGCCTCGAACTCTTCGTTGACCTGCACGGCAGCAGCCGCGGCGTTGGCCGTTGCCTGGTCCACGTTGCGCGCGCCGGGGATCACCGTGGTGACACCATCCTGGGCCGCTATCCAGGCGATGGCCGCCTGGGCGGTGGTGGCTCCGGACGGAACCAGCTGCTCAAACTCGGCCACGGCCTTGAGCCCGAGCTCGTAGTCCACGCCGGAGAAGGTCTCGCCCACGTCGAACTTGTCACCCTGGCGGTTGTAGTTCCGGTGGTCGTTCTCCGCGAACGTGGTTTCCTTCGAGTACTTGCCGGACAGGAGGCCGGACGCGAGCGGGACACGGGCGATGATGCCCACGTTGGCCGCCTTGGCTGCGGGAAGGACCTCGTCCAGGGGCTTGAGGCGGAAAGCGTTCAGGATGATCTGGACGGAGGCGGTGCCAGGGTGCCGGATCGCTTCCAGGGCCTCATCCGTGCGCTCCACGCTGACGCCGTAGTTGCGGATGGCGCCCTCGGACACCAGGGTATCCAAAGCGTCGTAGACCTCGGCGCTGCTGTACACCGGGGTGGGCGGGCAGTGCAGCTGGACCAGGTCCAGGGTGTCGGTGCCCAGGTTCTTCCGGGACCGGTCCACCCACTGGCGGAAGTTGGCCAGGGTGTAGTTCTCCGGCTGCTGGTCCATCCGGCGGCCCATCTTGGTGGCAACCGTGATGTCCAGGCCTGGGTTGTCCGCGAGGAACTTCCCGATGGCCTGCTCGCTCTTGCCGTCGCCGTAGACGTCCGCGGTGTCGAAGAAGTTCACGCCGGCTTCCGCGGACGCCGCCAGGATGGCCTGCGCCTGCGCCGGGTCAACGTTGCCCCAGTCCGCGCCAAGCTGCCAGGTGCCGAGCCCCACGACGGAGACATTTCGTCCGGTCTTGCCTAAAATCCGCTGTTCCATCCCTCGACTATATGGGGTGCCCCGTGGGACGCCGGAATTTTACGGGTCGCTGCCCCCGCCGCGCCGCGCCGGATCTTCAGGTGGCCGAGCGCTGCAGATTGGGAACCAGCCCGGCTTCCTTGAGTCCCAGGTACACCTTGTCGCGGGCTATGGGCAGCGAGGCGAACCGCACTCCGGTGGCATTGCGGATGGCGTTCGCGAGCGCCGGGGCCACCGGGTTAAACGGGCTTTCACTCATGGATTTTGCGCCCAGGGGCCCCAGTTTGTCGTTGGTGTCCGCGAAGTACACCTCGCTCCGCGGCACGTCCGCGAAGGTGGGGATGTGGTACTGCCGAAGGATGTCCGTGGTGACCCGGCCGGCGTCGTCCACCACCACCTCCTCATACAGCGCCGCGCCGATCGCCTGGGCGATGCCTCCTTCGATCTGGCCGCGGCACTGGCGCGGGTTCACCACCACGCCCGCGTCCGCCGCCTGCACGCTCTGCAGGATCTTCAGTTCCCCCGTGCCGCGGTTCACCGCCACCCGGAAGCCGTGCACGTTGAAGGCAACGGACCGCGGCGTCCCGCCCCAGCGCCCCTCTGCGGCCAGTTCGACGCCAGCGTCCGCAGCCGCCTGCGCCAGTTCAGCGAGCGGCACGGACGTTCCGTCGCACACCACGGCGTCCCCGGCGAGGACGCAGGCGGAGGCCTGGGTCTGGCGGATGCCGGCGGCGAAGGCGCGGATCCGGACGGCGAGTTCCTCGGTTGCCGCAAGCGTGGCCTTTCCGGCAACCACCGTTCCCGCGGAGCCGAAGGCGCCGGTATCGTGCTCCACCAGGTCCGTATCGGACTGCCGCACGGCAACTTTTGCGGCCTCCGTGGACAGGGCGGTGGCGGCCAGCTGGGCGTGGACGGTGGTGGTGCCGTTGCCGAACTCTGCGGTTCCGACGTCGGCCTGGTACGTCCCGTCCGGCAGGAGCCGGAGCCGGGAGTGGGCAAAGTGCCCGCGCGGGGGCACGGTGTCGATCATGGACAGGGCGGTTCCCTCGCCGGTCAGCCACTCCGGTCCCAGCTCATCCAGGCCGGCGGCGCGGTAACGCTCCCGGCCGCGGGCAAGGGCATCGCGGACCAGGCCCAGGCACTGGTCCAGGCCGTAGCTGCCGTAGTGGACGTCTTCCTCGGGATCAGGCTGCGTGGACAGCATCTGGTCGCCTTCGCGCACCATGTTCCGGCGGCGGAACTCAAAGGGGTCCATGCCGATGCCGGCCGCGAGCTCGTCCATGGCGGATTCAATGGCGAAGATCATCTGGCTCAGTCCATAGCCCCGGAACGCGCCGGCCGGGACGGTGTTGGTGTACATCGCGTGGGCGTCCACTTTTTTGTTCCCGCACCTGTAAACCGCCAGGGACTCGCCGCAGCCGTGGAACATCACGCCGGGCCCGTGGTTGCCGTAGGCCCCGGTGTTGGTCAGGACATCAAGTTCCAGGGCTGTCAGCCTGCCGTCCACGCTGGCGCCGGCCTTGAGCCTGATGGTGAACGGGTGCCGTGTGGTGGTGGCGGTGAACTGCTCCGTGCGTGTCAGTTCCAGCTGGACGGGGCGCCCCAGTTTCAGGGCCGCGAGCGCCACGATGTCCTCGGTGAGGACTTCCTGCTTGCCGCCGAAACCGCCGCCCACCCGGCCTGCCAACACGTGCACCTGCTCCTCCGGGAGCCCGAAGACCCGGCACAGGGTCCGCCGGACCAGGAAGGGAACCTGGCTGGAGGTCCGGACCTGCAGGCGGCCTTCGCTGTCCACGGAGGCGATGGCCGCATGCGTTTCCAGGGCCACGTGCTGCACGCGCTGGGTCTGGTAGGTCTGTTCGTGGATGAAGTCCGCAGCGGCGAACCCCTCGGCGACGCTCCCCAGCTCGGAATGGAGCTCGGCCACCACGTTCTGCCCGGGCCGCGAGATACGGGACACCGTTCCGTCCTTCTCCCCGTGCACCAGGGGCGCGCCGGGCTGCAGGGCCTCCTGCGGTGAGAAGACAGCCGGGAGTTCCTGGTACTCAACGTCCAGGGCCCGCACCCCGGCCTCGGCGGCGGCCACCGTCTCAGCCACCACCGCGGCCACGCGCTGGCCCCGGAACCGGACCACGTCGTCCAGCACCCGGGTATCGTCCGGGTCATCGGTGAACAGTTCATGCTGGGCTGTGGAGAACAGCTGCTCCGGCGCGTCCTGGTGGGTGAAGACCGCCACGACGCCCGGCACCTCCAGGGCGGCCCCGGTGTTAATGGACAGCACCCGCGCGTGGGCGTGCGGCGAGCGCAGGAGCTTGAGGTGCAGAAGGCCCTGCAGCTCGTCGGCCGGCACGTCCAGGGTGTAGCGGGCGGTGCCGGTGACCACTGCGCGGCTGGCGGGGGCCGGGACGTCGTCGCCCAGCCGCCCGGGCTCGGGGTCCGGCTGGCCTGCCCCCGCGATTCCGGAACCCTGGCCCCGGGGGTCGGGGTGCCCGGCATGGCCGCAGACGGCGTCGGAGATGGCGCGGTAGCCGGTGCAGCGGCAGAGGTTTCCCTTGAGGTTCCGGGGCAGGTTCTCTTTCTGCGCGTCGTCGAAGGTGGCTGCCGTCATCACCATGCCCGCCGTGCAGAAACCGCACTGGAACCCCTGCCGCTCCATGAACTGCTGCTGCACCGGATGCAGGTCCGCAGCCCCGCCGGCAGTTAAGGCCAGCCCTTCGATGGTGGTGACGGCACGGCCCTCCGCGCGGACCGCTGGGTAGATGCAGCTGTGGACCGGGGTTCCGTCCACGTGCACCGTGCAGGCACCGCAGTCTCCGCCGTCGCAGCCCTTCTTCACGCCGAAGTTGCCCTGTTCCCGCAGGAAGGTGCGCAAGCACTGCCCCGGACGGGGTGCGGCGTCCGCCTGTTTTCCGTTGATTTCGATGGCCACGTTTCAGGCCCCTTCCTGCTGTGCGTCAAGCCTGCGGTGGTTCGGCGGCCAGAAGTCGCCCGATGCCCGGAGTCCGGGGGCCCCTTCGGGTGCAGCGAGTTCTGCGCGGATCTCTTCCGCAAGGCGGTAGGTCATGTCCCGGCGCCAGGCCGGCAGGCCGTGGATGTCGTTGTGGTAGAGGTCGTCAGGGATGGCCTCCCGGATGGCCGCGGCCAAGTCCCCGGTCTCCGGGACCTCGTCGAAGCGCAGCTGCACAGGTCGCTTGGTGGCGGCGGTGACGGTGAGGACCAGGCGGTGTCCGCCGTCGAGCCTTCCAACCAGCAGCACCCCCGACCTGCCCAGGTTGCTGAGGGACAGGCGGCGGAATGCCACCCTGGATTCAAGGGCCGACGCCGGGAGGAAGACGCTGCGGAGAAGCTCGCCGGGTGCCAGGCAGTTCCGGGCGTCGCCGGTGACGAAGTCCGCCACCGGCACGCTGCGGCTGGTCCCGCCGGGCGCGAGGACTGTGGCTGTTCCGTCCAAACCGGCGCAGAGCGAAATGACCGGACCGGCGGGCAGGGACGTGCACAGGTTGCCGCCCACGGTGGACATGTTCCAGACCTTGAAGGATGCCACGAAGGAGTCGCAGCAGGGCCGGACCAGGTCCAGGGCCGGCCAGGCACGGCCTGCTGCCTCCGCTGAACCGGGGAGTCCATACAGCTCGGCGACGGTGCAGGTGGCGGCGAGTTCGATTCCTGCGTCACTCATGGCCACCGGGGTCCAGCCTGCGCTGCCGAGGTCGAGCAGCCGCTTCAACGGCTGCGGCCCGAACGCAAGGCTGCCGTAGGAAAACAGCACGGTGCCCCCGGCCAGCCATGCGTCGCCGTCACGCCATTGTGCGGGGTCGGTGGTGGGGACTACCGCCTCGATGGTGTTCATGTCCATGCGATCTCCTGCTGCAAAACGTTGGTGGGTGCCGGCGCGGTGGCCGGTGGCGCGGCCGGCTGGTGGATGGGGCCGGAGGTTTCCCTCAACGGCTGGTGGGAGGCCGCCGGGTTCCTGGCGGCGATGACTTCTGCGAGGACGGACACCGCCACTTCCGCCGGGGTTGCCGCGCCGAGGTCCAGGCCCAGCGGTGAGTGGAGCTGGGCGATCCGGCCGGGGAGTATCCCCCGGTCCAGGAGGGCGCCCACCCGCTGGGCGTGGCTGCGCCGTGAGCCGAGTGCTCCGATGAACGCGACATCCAGTGTCAGCGCGGCTTCCAGCAGCGGAATGTCGAACTTGGGGTCGTGGGTGAGGACGCAGATCACGGTCCGGGAATCCACGCGGCCCGCGGCGGCCTCTGCTGCGAGGTACTGGTGCGGCCACGCGGTGACCACCTCGTCCGCCGCACTGAACCGTGCCTGGGAGGCAAAAGCCGGGCGGGCATCCAACAGGGTGACCAGGTAGCCGAGCGGTTTGGCGGCCGGCAGCAGCGCTGCGCTGAAGTCATTGGCACCGAAGACGAGCAGGCGCGGCGGTGCGAGCCTGGCTTCCACCAGGACGGCGGCGTCACTGGTGCACAGCCCTGCTCCGCCCAGGTCCAGGACACCGGTGGTGCCGGCACGGAGCATGGACTCGAGCTGCGCGGCGCTGGCCCGCCAGGTTGGTTCGCTGCCGCCGGTACCGTCGCTGCTTTCAAGCAGCGTGGCCAGTCCGCGGTGTCCGGCTGCCTTGATGGCGCCGGGGTCCGGAAGAACGACGGCGCCGCTGCCGCCGGCATCAGGGCGGACGTCCAGCCTGCGGACAAGCGCCACGGGTTCATCCGGCCCGTACCCCGCCAGCTGCCGGACGGCTTCTCCCAGCGCGCACCCGCGGTTCCTGTTGGCAGGCTCGATATGGACCTCCAGTTCTCCGCCGCAGGTGAGCCCGGCTGCGAAGGCGTCGTCGGAGCTGAAGCCGAACGCCTCAAGGCGCGTGGCGCCGTCGTCCATTGCTTCCAGCGCTGCCGCCACGACGGCGCCTTCGACGCAGCCTCCGGAGAGGCTGCCCAGGATTGCACCGTCCGCGGACACCAGCATGGAGGTGCCCACGGGCCGGGGGACGGAACCGCTGGCGCGCACGATGGTGGCCACTGCGAAGGGCTGTCCGGCCAGGGCCGGCGCCCAGGTTCCCAGTGACGGGATCAAGTCAAGCATGGCTGCACTCCTTCTTCCGCGCTGCGGTGGTGTCCATATTGTCGTTGCTGCGGGCTGGTTCGGAAAGCATGTGGTCCTGGAAGCGTGTGGGTCGGAAAATGCGCTGCAGTTCCGGACATCCGCTCCCGGGTCGCGGGGGCGGATGCCCGGAACCGGTGCGCTCAGGCGCCGAGCAGCAGGTTGATGGGTCCGCGGGCGAAGTACACCAGGAATCCGGCGCTGACCACCCACATCAGCGGATGGACTTTCTTGGCTTTCCCGGACGCCGCGCCGATGATGGCCCAGCTGATGAAGCCCACGCCGATGCCGTTGGCAATCGAATAGCTCAGCGGCATGGTCACGATGGTGAGGAAGGCGGGCAGGGCCACGGAGAACTTGCTGAATTTGATCTCGCGGATCTGCGCCATCATCATGGCGCCAACCACCACCAGGGCGGCAGCGGCGACCTCCAGCGGAACCACGCTGGTCAGCGGGGTGAGGAACATCGAGCCGAGGAACAGCACGCCCGTGACCACGGAGGCCAGGCCCGTGCGGGCGCCTTCGCCGATGCCGGCGGCGGAGTCGATATATACCGTGTTGGAGGAGCCCGATGTTGCCCCGCCGGCCACGGCGCCGAAGCCTTCCACGATGAAGGCGGACTTCAGCCGCGGGAACGTGCCGTCCTTGTGGGCGACGCCGGCGCTTTTGGCGAGGCCGGTCATGGTGCCCATGGCGTCGAAGAAGTTGGTGAACACCAGGGTGAACACCAGCATGGTGGCGGCAAGCGCGCCGATCCGGCCGAAGGCGCCGAACAGGTCGAACTGGCCCACCAGGCCCAGGTCCGGGGCGGACACCAGCTGGCCGGAGAGCACGGGGGTGTTCAGGTGCCAGCCGCCGGGGTTGGCGGCGCTGGCCGGGCCGATCTTCAGGACAGCCTCCACAATGGCCGCGAGGACGGTGGTGGCCACGATGCCGATCAGCAGGCCGCCCTGGACCTTGCGGGCCACCAGGATGCCCATGGCCAGCAGGCCGACCACGAACACCAGGGTGGGGACGGAGGTGATGGAGCCGCCGGTGCCCAGCTGGACGGGCGGGCCGCCCGTCGTCGCCTTGACGAAGCCGGAGTCCACGAAGCCGATGAAGGCAATGAACAGGCCGATGCCCACGGTGATGGCGGCCTTCAGTTCCCGGGGGACGGCCCGGAAGATGGCGGTCCGGGCGCCGGTGATGCCGAACAGGACGATCAGGAAGCCGTTGATCACCACCAGCCCCATGGCTTCTGCCCAGGTGACCTCCTGGATCACCGAGACGGCCAGGAAGGAGTTGATGCCGAGCCCGGCTGCGAGTCCGAACGGCAGGTTGGCGACGAGTCCGAAGAGGATGGTCATGACGCCGGCTGTCAGTCCGGTGACGGCGCCCACCTGCGCGGCGGAGAGCCAGCCGCCGGCGACGTCGGTGGGCGCGTTGTCCGCGCTGAAGCCGCCCAGGATCAGGGGGTTGAGGATGACGATGTACGCCATGGTGAAGAAGGTGACCAGGCCTCCGCGGAACTCCCGCGCAAGCGTGGAGCCGCGCTGGGTGATCTGGAAGAACCGGTCCAGGAAAGAGTCCGGTGCCGGCGGCCTGGGGCCGCGCGTTGCGGGCTTTGGGGTGCGGGGGCTTGGAGCCGAATGCTCCTCGTGGGAATTGTCCAGGATGGTCATGGTGAGCCGCCGGGCCTAGTAGTCGATCCTGGACTCGAGCGTGTTCCAGGTGGTGAACGGCTCCAGCGGGGCGGGTGCCTGCGGATCGTCCAGCTCCAGCTTCGAGACCGGCATCAGGGAGTTCCTGTCCTGGTTCTCGAAGTATTCATAGAAGACGGCGTCGTCAAAACCCACGGAGGCGGCGTCGTGCCGGTCTGCGGCGAACACGACCCGCTCCACCCGGGCCCAGAGCGCGGAGGCCAGGCACATGGGGCACGGCTCGCAGCTGGTGTAGAGGGTGGCGCCGGTGAGGTCGAAGGTGCCGAGTTCGCGGCAGGCCGTGCGGATGGCGGTGACCTCGGCGTGGGCGGTGGGATCGTTGTCCGCGGTGACGCGGTTGACGCCGTCGAACGTTTGGCCGTCGGCCGTGACGATCATCGCCCCGAAGGGTCCGCCGCTGTTGAGGACGTTGGCCGTGGCCAACCTGATGGATCTGGCCAGAAACTGTTCGGCCGTGACGGTGGTACTCATGATGCGACTTCCTTTTGCCGGGAAGCCTGATGCCGCTTGCAGGACCAGTAGAACCAGGTGCGACGGTTACCAGGCTTCAGCATGTGCTGTGAAGGTTAAGTTGCGCCTGGTAGATAGCTTCCCGGGAACCGGGTGCCCGCCTTTGGCAAGATCGAGGTTAGCACCGGATTGTGGTCCGCGCCATAGTTTTCTGAAAACTTTATTCCGCAATGTGAAATCCATGTTTCCTGCAGTTCACAGCCGCCCGGCCGGCGCGTAGTCACAATCCGCCGGCGTTGACGCGTCCCGGGCAGCACCCTACTCTGATCCCACCCGCACTCCCCCGGACGGCGGGCCCTGGATCAGCAGACAGGGGTTCACTGAGCTGGATTAATTCCAACTGCGCTCAGGCAAGGACAACCCATGAACCCTTCCCCCGCCCCCGCTCCCCGGCTGTGGATCAGGAACCCGCAGGCCGCCTTCACCGCCAACGGCCTGGATGCCTCCGGCGGCCTGGTGGTCAGTGCCGGGCTCATCGCGGAAGTACTGGCTGCCGGGCAAAGCCCCTCCGAACCCTGCCAGGAAACCTTCGACGCCGGCAGCCACGTGCTGCTGCCTGGCCTCATCAACACGCACCACCACTTCTACCAGACCCTCACCCGGGCATGGGGTCCCGCAGCGAACGTTCCGCTGTTTCCCTGGCTGCAGAACCTGTATCCGGTGTGGGCCCGGCTGACGCCGCGGGACCTCGAGCTGGCGTCGACCGTGGCACTGGCCGAGCTCCTGCTCTCGGGGTGCACCACGGCGGCCGACCACCACTACCTCTTTCCGGCCGGGCTGGAGGACGCCATCGACATCCAGGTGGAAACCGTCCGGCGGCTGGGAATGCGGGCCACCCTCACCCGCGGGTCCATGACCCTGGGAGCGGACGACGGCGGCCTGCCGCCCCAGTCAACGGTGCAGGCGCCGGAGGTGGTCCTGGCGGACAGCGAGCGGCTGGTGCAGCAGTACCACGAGCGCGGCGACGACGCCGTGATCCAGATAGCACTCGCCCCATGCTCGCCCTTTTCGGTGACCAAGGAGATCATGGCCGGGAGCGCAGCCCTTGCGGAGCGCCTGGACGTGCGCCTCCACACCCACCTGGCGGAAACCCTGGATGAGGAGGACTTCTGCCGGGAGATGTTCGGGCTGCGCACCGTGGACTATCTGGACAGCGTGGGCTGGCTGACCGACCGCACCTGGCTGGGCCACGGCATCCACTTCAGCGACGCCGAGATCATCCGGCTGGGAGCAGCGGGCATCGCCGTCGCCCACTGCCCCACGTCGAACATGCGCCTGGCCTCGGGGACCGCCCGAGTGCTGGAACTGGAGGACGCGGGAGTGCCGGTGGGGCTGGGAGTGGACGGATCGGCGTCGAACGATGCCTCGAACATGATCCTGGAGGCGCGGCAGGCGCTGTATCTCCAGCGGCTTCGGTATGGGGCGGACGTTCCGGTGGAGCGGGCGCTGGGCTGGGCCACCCGGGGATCGGCTGCCGTGCTGGGCCGCCCCGGACTGGGCCAGCTGGCGCCAGGAATGCAGGCGGACCTGGCCTTGTTCCGGCTGGACGGCCTGCGCTTTTCCGGCAGCCACGATCCCGTTGCCGCGCTGCTGCTGTGCGCCGCGGACCGGGCGGACCGCGTGATGGTCGGCGGCCGGTGGCGCGTGGTGGACGGCACGATTCCGGGACTCGACGTCGCCGGCCTTATCGCCGAACACTCAGCGGCAGCCCGCCGGCTGGCGGGGGGCTAGGACCGCCGGCCGCCGAAGCCCGGCAGGGCGTGGATCCAGCGGGAAATCCTGCCGGGAACGTGTTCCCGGTCGGCCGGAAGGTTGAAATCGGGATCCGTGCCGCCCCCGAGGGGAAGGTAGAACTCCGGAACTGCCGGCGCCGCCGCCTGTGCCGGTGCAACCGGCGTTGTGTCCTGCTGGTACATCTGATCCTCCTCCGAGGTAGTTCGCTAGTACTCTGATTCCGCTTAGCGGAAATAAAGTTTTGCTATACGGAATACTCTAGGGTCGGGCTTCGGGGAGGTCAAGAGGCCGCGGCCCCGGCGGTCACAAAACGAATTTTCAACTTGTGATGTACACCACCGGCCTGGCGGGGGTACGCTGGTTGTCAATTCGTGGCGCATGTCACGTAACCTGGGAGCAGCAGGCAGGGTCGTAATGAGCTGGCATCAATGGATGCCGGCTCTTTTTTGTTGGGTCGGCTCCACCGGAAACGCGCTTGAAATGCGCGCTTAATTTCAGTGATGGAACCTAGGTTCCACTTACCGGAAGTTGGGAACAGACCATGAGCAGCAACATCATCCTCGGCGAGAACCAGTACGGAAAGGCCGAGGTCCGGGTCGTCAAGATCACCCGCGACAGCGACCGCCACGAGATCGAAGACCTCAACGTCACCTCGCAGCTGCGGGGGGATTTCGCCGCGGCCCACCTTGAGGGCGACAACGCCCACGTGGTGGCCACGGATACCCAGAAAAACACCATCTACGCCTTTGCCCGCGACGGCGTGGGGTCCCCCGAAGCCTTCCTGCTGCGCCTCGGCGAGCACTTCACCTCCAGCTTCGACTGGGTGACCGGCGGCCGCTGGGAAGCCGAGTCCTACAGCTGGAACCGCATCCAGGCCCACGGCGCTGAGCACGACCACTCCTTCGTGCGCAACGGCCAGGAGGTCCGCACCGCGGTCCTGGTCCGTGACGGCGCCACCACGCACCTCATTTCCGGACTCAAGGACCTCACCGTGCTGAAGTCCACCCAGTCCGGCTTCGTGGGCTACCCGAAGGACAGGTACACAACCCTCCAGGAAACCACCGACCGCATCCTGGCCACCGACGTCTCGGCCCGCTGGCGCTTCAAGACCGGAACGGACTTCAGCGCCTTGGACTTCAACAAGAACTACGACGACGTCAAGGGGCTCCTGCTCGAGGGCTTCACGGAGAAGTACTCCCACGCCCTCCAGCAGACCCTCTTCGATATGGGAACCAAGGTGCTTGAAGCCCACAGCGAGATCGACGAGATCAAGTTCTCGATGCCCAACAAGCACCACTTCCTCGTGGACCTCTCCCCGTTCGGCCTCGACAACCCCAACGAGGTCTTCTACGCGGCGGACCGGCCCTACGGCCTGATCGAGGCCACCGTCCAGCGCGAGGACGCCGCCCCGGCGGCCATCGCCTGGTCCGGCATCGCCGGCTTCTGCTAGGCACGCAGCCCCACTAACACCATCCGGTCCGGAGTTTTTGTTCCAGACAAGACGGCTTCTGAGCCTCTGAAGTCCGCATAGGTGGACAAAAACTCCGGACCCGCACCCCTCGCCTTTAGAACCCTGTTAGCCAGACAACGTTAGCCAGACGATGACGTCTGCCATGAACCAGAAAGTCTGCCATGAACATCAAGAACACCCTCAAAGCCGACGCCAAGAAGCACGGCAAGCGCCCCGCCTCCCACCGGCCGGAGGACGAACGGTTGTCCGTCGGGAGCAGCTTTGCCTACGGGTTCCAGCACGTCCTCACCATGTACGGCGGCATCATCGCCGTCCCCCTGATTGTGGGCCAGGCCGCGGGCCTCTCCCCTGCCGACATCGGCATCCTCATTGCCGCGGCGCTCTTCATGGGCGGCCTGGCCACCCTGCTGCAGACCATCGGCGTTCCGTTCTTTGGCTCCCAGCTTCCCCTGGTGCAGGGTGTGTCCTTCGCCAGTGTCGCCACCATGGTGGCCATCGTCAGCGGCGGAGGCGGATTGCCGGCCGTCTTCGGCGCGGTGATCGTATCCGCGGCCATCGGCCTGCTGATCGCCCCGGTCTTTTCCAAAATCGTGCGGTTCTTCCCGCCGGTAGTAACCGGGACCGTCATCACCACCATCGGCCTTACGCTGATGCCCGTCGCCGCCAACTGGGCCATGGGCGGCAACCGGACCGCAGAGAATTACGGCAGTATGGCCAACATCGGCCTCGCCGGCGTAACACTGGCCCTCGTCCTGCTCCTGAGCAAGGTCGGCAGCGCCACCATTTCCCGCCTGTCCATCCTCCTCGCCATGGTGGGCGGCACCGTCATCGCCGTCGTGACCGGCATGGCGGACTTCTCCAAGGTGGGCCAGGGACCCATCGCGGCCTTCCCCACCCCGTTCCATCTCGGCGCCCCCACCTTCGAAATCGCCGCCATCATCTCCATGGTGATCGTGGTGCTGGTCATCCTCACGGAGACGATGGCAGACATCCTGGCAGTCGGTGAAATCGTCGGGACCAAAGTCGATTCCAAGCGGATCGCCGCAGGACTCCGTGCAGATATGGGATCCAGCCTGATCGCCCCGATCTTCGGCTCGTTCACCCAGAGCGCGTTCGCACAAAACGTCGGCCTGGTGGCTGTCACCAAAATCAAGAGCCGCTACGTTGTGGCCGCAGGCGGCGTCATTCTGGTGATTCTCGGCCTGCTGCCCGTCATGGGCCGCGTTGTCGCAGCAGTCCCCACCGCGGTTCTCGGCGGGGCAGGAATTGTCCTGTTCGGCACGGTGGCCGCCAGCGGCATCCGGACGCTCGCCAAGGTGGAGTACAAGAACAACATGAACCTCATCATCGTGGCGGCGTCCATCGGCTTTGGCATGATCCCCATCGCCGCGCCCACCTTCTATGACCAGTTTCCGTCCTGGTTCAGCACCATCTTCCATTCCGGCATCAGCTCGGCCGCCGTCATGGCCATCCTGCTGAACCTGTTGTTCAACCACCTTCAGGCAGGCAACTCCGAAAACCAGTCTGTCTTCGTGGCCGGCACCGGACGGGTGGTCCGGGAGGAAGACCTCAAGTGCCTGGCCGACGGCGACCGCTTCGAAGGCGGCAAGCTCATCGACTGCGACGGCAAGGAAGTTCCGGTCCAGTCCTCCGAAAAGGCATCGGACCACTAGGAACGCCTGAGCACAGGAACGCCTGCGCACCAGGAACACGGCATAAAAAAGCGGCGGCGGCCCGTCCCGGAAAGGGCAGGCCGCCGCCGGCGTCGGCGCGGGGGCGGATCAGGTGCGGTTCATCTCCAGGGAGATGGCTTCCGCAGCCTCGCGGAGGACGGGCACCGCCTTGTCGGCGAAGTGCTCGTCCACGCGGGACACGGGGCCGGACACCGAAATGGCGGTGGGGGTGGGGGCGTTGGGCACAGCCATCGCGAAGCAGCGGACGCCCAGTTCCTGCTCCTCCTCGTCGATGGAGTAGCCGCGTTCCCGGATGAGCTTGAGGTCGGCCAGGAGGTCGTCAATGTCCCCGATGCTCTTGGGCGTGGGGGTGGGCATACCGGCACGGGTGACGATGCCGCGGACCACGTCGTCGTCCAGCTGGGCCAGGATGGCCTTGCCGACGCCGGTGGCATGGGTATGGGCGCGCCGGCCCACCTCGGTGAACATGCGCATGGCGTGGAGCGAGGGAACCTGGGCAACGTAGATGACCATGTCCGAATCGAGCACGGCCATGTTGGACGTCTCCCCCAGGCGGTCCACCAGGGTTTTCAGCTGCGGCCGTGCCACGGCGCCAAGCTGCTTGTTGGCTCCTTCGCCCAGCCGGATCAGCCGCGGGCCCAGGGCGTAGCGCCGGTTGGGCAGCTGGCGGATATAGCCAAGCGATACCAGGGTGCGCAGCAGGCGGTGGATGGTGGGCAGCGGCAGGTCGGTGGATGACGACAACTCGCTGAGGGTAACGTCGCCGCCGGCATCAGTGATCAGTTCGAGCAGTTCGAAGACGCGTTCAACGGACTGCACGCCTCCTGCGGCTTTTTCAGCCATGGCCAGGCTCCTGTGGACTCGGATTCCGACAAGTCTTATCCGCATCGTGAAAAGAATTGCCCTAGAAGTCCCAAGATACAGCACAACCCCTGCAGGCGCGATGAAGGGCGCTGTGGGCTTGTGTTTCCACAAAGTAGATAATAATATCCATAATACGAAAACATTCGGATATGGAACAGCAGCCCACTGGGCCCAACAGGAGGACATTCAATGGCGAACCCGAGCCCCGGAAATTCCATCACCCTGCGCGTGGAAGCGCCGTCAAGCTTCAGCGCCACCAGCGAGCTCGCTGCGGCAGTGGGTGCAGCCGGCGCTGCCATCACTGCCCTGGACGTCAGCGAGTCCCACCACGAGACCCTGGTTGTGGACGTCACCTGCAACACCACCGACGATGAGCACGCAGGCCGCGTCAAGGACGCCCTCAACGCGCTCGACGGCGTCACGGTCCAGCACGTCTCGGACCGCACCTTCCTGATGCACCTGGGCGGCAAGCTCGAAGTTGTCCCCAAGGTGGCCCTGCGCAACCGTGACGACCTCTCCCGCGCCTATACGCCCGGCGTCGCCCGCGTCTGCCTCGCCATTGCCGAGGACCCCGCGGCGGCCCGCAACCTGACGGTCAAGCGCAACACCATCGCGGTTGTCACGGACGGCTCGGCCGTCCTGGGCCTGGGCAACATCGGCCCGGCAGCCGCCCTGCCCGTCATGGAGGGCAAGGCCGCGCTGTTCAAGCAGTTCGCCAACGTGGATGCCTGGCCGGTCTGCCTGGACACCCAGGACACCGAGGAAATCATCAGCATCGTCAAGGCCCTGGCCCCCGTCTACGGCGGCGTGAACCTCGAGGACATCGCGGCCCCGCGCTGCTTCGAAATCGAGAACCGCCTCCGCGAGGAACTGGACATCCCGGTGTTCCACGACGACCAGCACGGCACCGCGATCGTCACCCTTGCCGCCCTTGTCAATGCACTCCGCGTGGTGGGCAAGAAGCTCTCCGAGGTCCGCATTGTGGTCTCCGGCGTGGGCGCAGCCGGCTCCGCCATCATCCAGCTCCTCAAGGCCCAGGGCGCGCAGCACATCATTGCAGCGGGCCGCTCCGGTGCCATCCACTCGGGCCAGGAGTATGGGGACGAGCACCGCAGCTGGATCGCCGCGAACACCAACCAGGAAGGCTTCGACGGCACCCTGCACGAGGCCCTCGTGGGTGCGGACGTGTTCATCGGCGTCAGCGCCCCGCACGTGATCGGTGAGGAGCAGGTCGCCGCGATGGCGGACGACGCGATCGTGTTTGCCATGGCCAACCCGACGCCGGAGATCGATCCGGTGCTCGCGGCGAAGCACGCCGCCGTGGTGGCCACAGGACGCAGCGACTTCCCCAACCAGATCAACAACGTGCTGGCATTCCCCGGCTTCTTCCGGGGGCTGCTGGACGCCGGAGCCTCGGACATCACGCCGGAGATGCTGGTGGCCGCCGCGGACGCCATTGCCAACCGGGTAGCTGACGAAGAGCTCAATGCCAGCTACATTATCCCCAGCGTCTTCGATCCCCATGTTGCCGCCGATGTTGCCTCAGCTGTTGCCGCGGCCGCCCACGCAGCGAACGTGGCCACCGCGGCCCCCGCCGAAGCAGCCCCGGCTCCCGAAGCCGCCCTGGCCAGCGCCTGATTCACTGCCTGACTGCAAGCCACAAGGAAAGGACCAGAAATGGCCATCACTGTCACAGATCCCCGGCCGATCGACCGCGCGGAGGAGATCCTCACCCCCAAGGCGCTGGCATTCATCGAGGAGCTTCACTCCCGCTTCGCCGGCACCCGCAACGAGCTCCTGGCGGCCAGGGCCGCCAAGCGCCAGCGGGTGGCCGAGACCGGAAAGCTGGACTTCCTGCCGGAGACGCAGGACGTGCGCGACGGCGACTGGAAAGTTGCGCCCGCCCCCGCACCGCTGCAGGACCGCCGGGTCGAAATGACCGGGCCCGCCTCCCCGGCGAAGATGGCCATCAATGCCCTGAACTCCGGCGCCAAGGTGTGGCTCGCGGACCTCGAGGATGCCAGCACCCCCACCTGGGGCAACGTCATCGACGCCATCCTCAACCTCCGCGACGCCGCCCAGGGCACCCTGAGCTACACCTCGGACGAGGGCAAAGAGTACAGGCTCCGCACGGACGCGCCGCTCGCCGTCGTGGTGGCCCGCCCCCGCGGCTGGCACATGCCCGAAAAGCACCTGCTCATCAACGGTGAACCCACGGTGGGCGCCCTGGTGGACTTTGGCCTGCACTTCTTCCACGTGGCCAAGCAGCTGGTCCTCAACGGCCAGGGACCGTACTACTACCTGCCCAAGATGGAAAGCCACCTTGAGGCGCGGCTGTGGAATGACGTCTTTGTCTTCGCGCAGGACTACCTGGGCCTGGGCCAGGGGACCGTCCGCGCCACCGTGCTGATCGAGACCATCCCGGCCGCGTTCGAGATGGACGAGATCCTCTACGAACTGCGGGACCACGCTTCCGGCCTGAATGCAGGCCGCTGGGACTACCTGTTCAGCATCATCAAGTACTTCCGGGACGCCGGCGAGGAGTTTGTGCTGCCGGACCGCGCCTCGGTGGCCATGACGGCACCGTTCATGCGCGCCTACACCGAACTGCTGGTCAAGACCTGCCACAAGCGCGGGGCCTTCGCGATGGGCGGCATGGCCGCCGTCATCCCCAACCGCCGCCACCCTGAGGTGACCGAGGCTGCCTTCGCCAAGGTCCGCGCGGACAAGACGCGTGAGGCCAACGACGGCTTCGACGGCTCCTGGGTTGCCCACCCCGACCTGGTGCCCACCTGCCGCGAGGTCTTCGACTCCGTCCTGGGCAGCAGGCCCAACCAGCTGGACAAGCAGCGGCCGGAGGTCAACGTCACAGCGGAGCAGCTGCTGGACGTTTCGTCCGCCGAGGGCCAGGTGACGGAGTCCGGACTGCGCCTGAACCTGTATGTCGCCGTGGCCTACACCGCGGTATGGCTGTCCGGAAACGGCGCGGTTGCCATCCACAACCTCATGGAGGATGCTGCCACGGCGGAAATCTCCCGCTCACAGGTCTGGCAGCAGATCCGCAACAAGTCCGTCCTGGCGGACACGGGCAACACCGTGACCCGTGAGCTGGTGGAACGGATCCTGGGCGAAGAAACCGAGCGGCTGCGGACCGAATTCGGCGACGAAGCCTTCCGCCGCTACTACCAGCCCGCCAGCGAACTGATCGCCGACATCTGCCTCTCGGAGGACTACACGGACTTCCTCACCACCCCGGCCTACGAACTGGTGGGCTGAGGCATGGCGGAAACACCCAAACCGTCCTTGTCAGTGGGCGACCTGGCGGCCATCGACGCGCAGCTCGCCGCGACGGACCGCCTGCTGGAGCGGAACTACCCGGGCGACGACGGCTCCCGCCAGCCCGTCCACACCGTGTACGTCCCCGCAGACCGGTTTACGCCGTCGTTCGCAGCTGACTGGGGCGCGCAGGCGATGGCGACGGCGGCCGGCCACGGCGGGCTGGAACGCCTGGGCACGCTGCTGGGCCAGGATGACGCGCTGGCTGGGGCCGTCGCGGCCCGCGTGGAAGCGAAGCTGGACAGTGAGCCGGTCGAGGACCTGCGGCTCGATTTCGAGGACGGGTTCGGGGACAGGGGCGACGACGCCGAGGACGCCGCCGCCGTGGCTGCAGCAGCAGCGGTGGCCGCCGCCGTCGCGGCCGGGTCCGCTCCCCCGTTCTTCGGCATCCGGTTCAAGTGCTTCGAGGCGCCCACGAGGGCCCGCGGGCTCCGGACGCTGGACCTCTTTGTCTCCGGGCTCGCAGCGGCTGGCGAACTTCCCGAGGGACTGGTCCTGACCCTGCCCAAGGTCACCACCGTGGCCCAGGTCCAGGCCATGGACTATGCCGTGTCCCGGCTGGAAGAGGTCCACTCCCTCCCCGCCGGCCGACTCCGCTTCGAGGTCCAGGTGGAAACCCCGCAGCTCATCCTGGGTCCGGACGGCACCTCTCCGGTGGCGCAGTTGCCGCACGCCGTCCCCGGCCGGATCAGCGGCCTGCACTACGGAACCTACGACTATTCCGCCTCCCTGCAGATCTCTGCCGAGTACCAGTCCATGGAGCACCCGGTGGCGGACTTCGCCAAGGAAGTCATGCAGCTGGCAGTGGCCGGCACCGGCATCCGTCTCTCGGACGGGTCCACCAACATCATCCCCGTGGGCGACAACGTGGAAAACGCCTGGCAGCTGCACGGCCGCCTGGTCCGGCGGTCGCTGGAACGCGGCTTCTACCAGGGCTGGGACCTGCACCCGGCCCAGCTGCCCAGCCGGTTCGCCGCCACCTATGCCTTCTACCGGCAAGGACTCCCCGCTGCCGCGGCCCGGCTGCGGAACTACGTGGAACAGACCGAAGGCGGCGTCATGGATGAACCCGCCACGGCCCGCGCCCTGGCCGCCTTCGTCCTCCGCGGCGTCCAGTGCGGCGCCGTCGGTGCCGAGGAAGTCCAGGCGCTGGCCGGCGTCGGAATTCCGCAGCTCACAGTGCTGGCGCACCCGCGGCTCGCCACCACGTCCAACTCCTAGGTAAGGATCAATTTTCATGGGCAAGTACTATTCCCCCACCGGCGGACTGCCGCCGCAGACCCACCTGACCACCGAGCGCGCCATCGTGACCGAGGCGTACACGGTAATCCCGAAGGGCGTCATGACGGACATCGTCACGTCCAACCTGCCCGGTTTCTCGAACACCCGGTCCTGGATCATCGCCCGCCCCATCTCCGGCTTCGCCACCACGTTCTCGCAGCTCATCGTGGAGATCGGCCCGGGCGGCGGCGCCCCCAAGGCCGAGTTCGAGGCCGGGGTGGAAGGCGTCATCTTCGTGACCCGCGGCAAGGTCAGCCTCACCCTCGACGGTGAACTGCACCAGCTGGAGGAAGGCGGCTACGCCTACCTGGCGGCCGGTTCGGAGTGGGGCCTGGAGAACGTATCCGACGACGTTGTGTCCTTCCACTGGATCCGCAAGGCCTACGAACGCCTTGAGGGCTACGAGGCCAAGTCCTTCGTCACCAACGAAAAGGACGTAGAGCCGACGGCGATGCCGGACACCGACGGCGCCTGGAAGACCACCCGCTTCACGGATTCCAGCGACCTCGCCCACGACATGCAGGTGAACATCGTGACGTTCCAGCCCGGCGGCGTCATCCCGTTCCCCGAAACCCACGTCATGGAACACGGCCTCTACGTCCTCGAGGGCAAGGCCATGTACCTGCTGAACAACGACTGGGTGGAGGTGGAGGCAGGCGACTTCATGTGGCTGCGCGCCTTCTGCCCGCAGGCCTGCTATGCCGGCGGGCCGGGCGAGTTCCGCTACCTGCTCTACAAGGACATGAACCGGCAGGTCCGCCTCACCTGACCCTCTTCCCAGCCACGTAGCAGCACATGCCGTAGTGGGCCACCAAAAGGACATGTGCTGCTGCCTGGTTGGGGGAAAAATGGTGGCATGGGCACAATCCGGGTCCGCGGGTGGAAGCGCACGGCGGCAGCCCTGTGCGTGGCCCTGCTGGCGGGAGCCTCTGCCGGCTGCATCCGGGAACCCGATCCCCCGAAGCCGGAGCCGCCCGCCGCCTTTGCGCTGCTGGAGGCCTTCAGCGCCCGGATGCTTGCGGAGGGCGCCCCCGCCGTCCTGATCGCCGTCAGGACCGGAACCGGCACCTGGAGCCACGCCGCCGGAGTGCGGAGCCTGGACTCGGCCGAGCCCGCCACGGTATCCGATACCGTCCGTGTGGGCGGCATTACCGAATCCCTGATCGCCGTCTCGGTGATGAAACTTGCGGCGGAGGGCAGGCTGGACCTGGACAGCCAGGCCAGCCGCTACCTGCCCGAGTTCGGCAGCGTCCTCCATCCGCCCGGCCCTGTGAGCGTGCGGCAGCTCCTGACCCACGAATCCGGGATCCCCGATTTTTCCGTCCCCCTGCTGGCGTCCGGAAGCTGGGCAGAAACGATGAACCGGCCGCTCAGCCTCGAACAGCAGCTGGCCCTGGCGGCCACCGAGCCGTGGGACGGCCGGCTGGCACGGATCTTCGACTACTCCCGTTCGAACTACGCGGCGCTTGCCCTCATTGTTGAACGGCTCCGCGGCCGGGGTATCGATGAGGTCCTGGCTGAGGACATCGCCCGCCCCCTGCGCCTGGAGGCGACCCGGATGGGCGGCCCCCCGCCCACCGGCATGGTCCACGGGTACATCACCCTGGAGGGCAGGCGCACGGATGCCAGCATGCCGGCCTGGCAGGCGGAATCGGCCTCCACCGGGGCCCTCTCAACTGTGGAAGAAGTGAACACGTTCTACGCCGCGCTGCTGCAGGGCAGGCTGCTGCCCCCGGACAGCGTGACGGCCATGAAGGGCGGCTACTCGCAGTACTACGGCTTTGCCCTGCGGCGCTGGAACAACACCTGCAACAACCGCTTCTACTACGGCCTGCCCGGTGACACCGACGGATACGGAATGATCGCCATGACCAGCGAGGACGGCAGGATCCAGCTGGCAATGTCCCTCGCCTACCCTCCGGCACCGCCCACCCTTGAGGCCCACCCGCTGATCCATGAGATGCAGGACGTGGCACAGGAAGCCCTCAACAGCCTGTGCTGAGGGCTTCCTGTCGAGCTTCGTGCGGGGTCAGGCCCCCGGGTTCAGGACCACCTTGATGCAGCCGTCCTCTTTCTTCTGGAACTTTTCGTACAGGGCAGGCGCCCCTTCCAGCCCCGAGCGGTGGGTGACCAGGTCCATCACACCCAGCGGATCGGCGTCGTCCTCCACCAGGGGCAGGATGTCATCGGTCCAGCGCCGGACGTTGCACTGGCCCATCCGGACCTGGATCTGCTTGTCGAACATGGTCAGCAGGGGCATGGGGCTGGCCTGGCCGCCGTACACGCCGCTCAGGGACAGCGTGCCGCCGCGCCGTACTGCGTCGATCGAGGTGTGGAGCACGGCCAGGCGGTCCACGCCGGCAGTTTCCATCGCCTTCTGGGCGAGCTTGTCGGGCAGCAGTGCGAGCGCCTGGTGGGCGAAACCCGCAACAGGGGAACCGTGGGCTTCCATCCCGACGGCGTCAATGACCGCGTCCGGTCCCCGCCCGGCGGTCATCTCCCGCAACTGGTCCGCCACGTCCTTGCCGTAGTCGAGGGTTTCCACGCCGTGCCGCTCCGCCATCGCGCGGCGCTCGGGGACCGGATCCACGCCGACGACCCTAAGCCCGCGCTGCACGCCGATACGGCTCGCGAACTGTCCCACGGGCCCGAGCCCAAAGACCGCGAGGGTACCTCCGGGCGGGACGTCCGCGTATTCGACGCCCTGCCAGGCGGTGGGAAGGATGTCGGAAAGGAACAAGTACCTGTCATCCGGAAGTTCGCTGCCCACCTTCACCGGCCCGTAGTCCGCGTGGGGCACACGCAGGTACTCCGCCTGCCCGCCCGGAACCGAGCCGTAAAGTTCGGAGAAGCCGAAAAGCGCGGCGCCGGAACCCTTGCTCCTGACCTGAGTGGTTTCACACTGCGACTGCAGTCCTTGGGCACACATGAAGCAGTGGCCGCAGGAGATGTTGAAAGGTATCACCACGCGGTCGCCCTTGCGGAGGTTGGTGACGGCGCTGCCCACCTCCTCGACGATGCCCATCGGCTCATGGCCCATGACGTCGCCCTTGTGCATGTACGCGCCGAGCACCTCGTACAGGTGCAGGTCCGAGCCGCAGATCGCCGTCGACGTGATCCGCACAATGGCGTCCGTCGGATCCTGGATGACGGGGTCGGGTACTTCTGCCACGCTTACCGAGCGTTTTCCTTGCCAGGTCAGTGCTTTCACGATTCGCCTTTCCGCAGGTTTTGCCTTCAGTCCGGGCGGAGCCCATCAACCGACGGTATCGGTTCCGGCAGAAAAAAGTAAGTAAGCTGACTAAAGTCTTGTCGCGGGACCCCGGGGCTTCTAGCGTAGGAAGGGCCAGATCCCAGGACACGCGCGAAAGAGGAACGCCATGACGCTCTACCAGCCGGAACCGGTTGAGATCTCCACCCGCATACGGCCAGGCGAATGGACGGAAGAGAGCCTGGAGGAACTCGTGGGCACCTACCGCACCAGGATCATGGAGATGGGTGCCAACATGGCGGAAGTGAGCACGGACATCGAGCGGAGCGATGACGGTTCAGTCAGGGTGGCGGTGGTGTGGAACAAACCCGCTAACGCGGGCGACGAGGATGCCGTCACCGGCGGCCAAAGCGTCTGAACCGGCTGGCCGGCCGAACGGCAAACGCCCCAGCCAGGCCACCCTGCCACGCGCCTCAGCGCGGCCCTTCCGTACTGGCGAGCAGCCGGCCAAGGACGCTTGAGGACAGGTTCCGCAGGAGGTCCCGCGGCCCTTCGTAGACCTCCACAGCGCCCGCCTCGCGGAGTTCACCCGCGCCCGTTCCCCCGCATGTCACGGCAATCGCCGGGATTCCCAGGGCTGCCGCGGCCTTCATGTCCCACACGGCGTCCCCGATGTAGACGGCGTCGGCGGCCTGGACGCCGATGGCCTCGAGTGCGGCCACGAGGATGTCCGGGGCGGGCTTGCTGTTCTTTGCGTCGTTGGCGCTGGTGGCGCCGTCGATAAAGGCGTCGGCGTCCAGGATGGACTTCATCACGTCCAGGTCTTTCCTGCGCGCCGAGGAGGCCAGCGCAACGGCCAGGCCTCCGGCATGGCACCGGGCCAGCAGGTCCCTTGCCCCGTCAAAGGCCCGCAGCGACGGCCAGTGGGAGGCGTACAGCGCCCCGTGGCTGGCCATGACCTCCGGATCGAGGGACCGGTCGCGGCCCTCGGGCAGGAGGCTGTCCACCAGGCGGTCGCCGCCCATGCCCACATGATGGTGGATGGCGGCCATCGGAATGTCGTAGCCCTGCTGCCGGAAGGCTCCCCACCAGGCGACCGTGTGGATGTAGGACGAGTCGATGAGGGTGCCGTCAACGTCAAAAAGAACCCCCCGGCGTCGTCCGCCAGGGGGTACAGGGCCTTGGGGCGCCATCAGCTGACCGCTGCCCGCTTTGCAGCCGGCGCCTTCTTCTGGCGGGCCGCGTCTTCCTTGGCAGAACTTACGGGGCGGACGCGTTCCCGGAGGACCGTGCCTGCGCCGTCGTGGCTCTTGTCCCTGATCAGCCCGGTCCCTGCAATTTCCCGTGCCATCGCCACGCCGGCAACAGCAGCCCTTTTCGTGGGGAAGGTGACCGAGATGGCCATGAGGCTCCCGGCTCCATCCAGCATCCGCACCCTGTAGCCGCCGTCAGGCGCATCCACGAGCTCAAAATACCCGGCCATTCGTATCACTCCTCCATCAGTCACCGCGTTGTGCTTTGTCAGGAGCACTGAGGTGTTAGTAAGTATACTTATCTATTCTGCGAAGGAGAAGCCACCCCTGGCCGCGCCGCCTCAGCACGTCCCGCCGTCTCCGGCGGAATGGGGGTGTCACTTCGCCGAACCGTATCCTGATGCAGCTCCAGGGCGCTAGTCACAAGCGCGAAGTGGCTGAAGGCCTGCGGGGTATTGCCCAGCTGCCGGCCGGCCTTCACCGCCCATTCCTCGCTCAGCAGCCCCACGTCGTTCCGCAGTTCCAGCAGCCGCTCGAAGAGGTCCCGTGATTCCTGGTGCCGGCCCGCACCCAGGAGCGCCTCCACCAGCCAGAAGGAGCAGGCGAGGAAGACGCCCTCGTCCCCCGGCAGGCCGTCGTCGCTCTCTTCAGGACGGTAGCGGAGGACGAACCCGTCCTCGGTGAGATCGCGCTGGATGGCGTCGATGGTCCCGATCACCCGCGGATCGTCCGGAGGCAGGAAGCCGACGCGCGGGATCAGGAGGAGGCTGGCATCGAGCTCCGGCCGGCCGTAGGACTGGACGAACGTGTTGCGGGCGGCGTCAAACCCGTTGGCCATAACGTCCCGGTGGATGGTGTCCCGCAGCCGCTCCCACCGCTCCACCGGTCCCGGCAGCCCGGACTCGCGCACGCCTTTGACCATCCGGTCCGCGGCTACCCAGGCCATCACCTTCGAGTGCGTGAAATGGCGGCGGGGCCCGCGCATCTCCCACAGCCCGTTGTCCGGCTGGTCCCAGATCTTCTCGAGGTGCTCCATCAGGGAAAGCTGGACGTCCCATGATTCATCCGGATGCGTCAGCAGGGAGTTCCGGGTCAGGGCGAGGCAGTCCAGCACCTCGCCCCATACGTCGAGCTGCAGCTGCTCGGCTGCTCCGTTGCCGATGCGCACCGGGGAAGAGTTCTCGTAGCCCTTCAGCCACGGCAGTTCCATCTCCGGCAGGCGGCGCTCGCCGTGGATGCCGTACATGATCTGCAGGTCGGCGGGGTCGCCGGCCACCGCGCGGAGCAGCCAGTCCCGCCAGGCCGCCGCCTCGGCCGTGTAGCCGGCTGCCATGAGGGCCTGCAGCGTCATGGTGGCGTCCCGCAGCCAGCAGTACCGGTAGTCCCAGTTGCGCGGACCGCCCAGCTGCTCGGGAAGGGACGTGGTCACGGCTGCCACGATGCCGCCGGTGGGGGCGTAGGTCAGTGCCTTCAGGGTCACCAGGGACCGCATCACCGCGTCCTGGTACTTCCCCTTGACGGTGCACTGGGATGCCCAGCCGCGCCAAAAGGCGGAGGTGGTGCCCAGGACTTCTTCAGCGTCCACGCTGTGCGGCCGGCCCACGTGGCTTGGCGCCCAGGTGAGGACAAACGGGACGCGCTCCCCCGCGCTGACGGTGAAGTCGCTGAGGGTGTGCATGTTCTCGCCGCGGAGGGGTGCCGGTGTCACCAGGTAGACGGCGTCGGGGCCGGCGATGGCGTGCAGGCCCAGGTTGTCACTGCGGACCCAGGGGATGATGTGGCCATAGTCGAAGCGGAGCACCAGCTCGCTGTGCATCCGCACGGTTCCGCTGACGCCCACCACAATGCGGACGATGTCCGCCACGGAGTCGCGGGGCGGCATGAAGTCGATGACGCGCACCGTTCCTTCAGGTGTTTCCCACTCCGTCTCCAGCACCAGGGTGCCGTCCCGGTAACCCCGGCGGGTGCAGGGGCCGCCACCCTCCGGCGCCAGCAGCCAGCGCCCCGCGTCAGGACTGTCCAGCAGGGAATTGAAGCATGCCGGGGAATCGAACCGTGGCAGGCACAGCCAGTCGATGGAGCCTTCCTTGCTGATCAAGGCCCCCGTTTGAAGGTCGCCAACAACTGCATAATCCTCGATGCGCGCCATGTGCTTACACTGCCACAGTCCGCCCCGTGGTGATGGGCACGATTCGATGTAGCCTGCAGTCATGGCAGTCCACATCGGCACCTCCGGCTGGAGCTACGACCATTGGGAGAACGTCCTCTATCCGCCGGGGCTCCCGGCGAGGGACCGGCTCAAGCATTACGTTGCCCGGTTCAGCACCGTTGAGCTTAATGCCAGCTTCTACCGGTGGCCCCGGGACACCACGTTTGCGGGCTGGAACCGGCGTTTGCCTGCGGGCTTCAGCATGTCGGTCAAGGCTCCCCGCGGACTGACCCACGCCCGGAAGCTTTACCAGCCGGAGATATGGGTGGAACGGATTCAGCGGTGCTGGCACGAGCTCGGCGATAAGCGGGCAGTCCTCCTGGTGCAGCTGCCGCCCGGGATGGAACGCGACGACGCCCGGCTGGACTACTTCCTGGCCAGGATTCCGGGATGGATCCGGGTGGCTGTGGAGTTCCGGCATCCCAGCTGGGACTGCGACGACGTCTACGCTCTGCTGGAGCGGCACCAGGCCGCCTACTGCATCATGAGCGGCGCCAACCTCCCCTGCATCCTGCGCACTACTGCACCGTTCACGTATGTGCGGCTGCACGGCCCCGACCACCAGCACCTCTACGCAGGCTCCTATTCGGACGCCGACCTTCACTGGTGGGCCGACCGGATCCGCGAGTGGTCGGGCAGCGGCCTGGACGTCTACGCCTATTTCAATAACGACGGCGGCGGCAACGCAGTGCGCAACGCCGAGACCCTGCGCTGGATCCTGGGGGAAGGGTGACGTCATGGAGGAACGGCAAGGACCAGGGTAGCTCGGCGCGCTTCAGCCTGTGGCAGAGTGGTCCCATGGACACGGCCCCCCAGACCCCGCCCCAGAACGCAGCAACACCGCCGGACCCGGACAGGAAGTCCGGCCTTTCGGGCAACACGGTTTTCAAGCTTGCCCACCGGATTTCCGACGGCGTCAACGGTGTGCGCATCCAGCTGGCCAAGCGCTGGAAGTTCGTGCCGCAGACCATCGCGTACCAGGGCTACGGATCAACCAGCCTGGTGCGCGTCCTGGGACGGGTCCTGCTGACCCAGAAGCCGATGCCCGGAAGCAAGGCGGAGCACGCAGCGCAGAACGGCAACCAGAACGTGCGCGGCTGGCGGGCCTTCACCAGCGTTCCTTTGCAGTTCACCGACGTCGAGATCACCATCGGCGATGTTGTCACCCATGTCCGGGCGGACAGGGGCGGGCTGATCGATACGGAAGTCAGCGTCCAGCTGGAGCCCGGCTGGCATACCGCGGTGCTGCGCGCCGAGGGCACGGAGCCCGTCGAGGCCAGGATCCGGGTCATCGCGCCGGACGTGAAGTTCGGGATCGTGTCAGATATCGATGACACCGTCATGGTGACTGCCCTGCCCCGGCCGTTCCTGGCCCTGTGGAACACCTTCGTGTTGAGCGAGCGGGCACGCATGGCAACACCCGGCATGGCTGTCCTGCTGGACCGGCTCACGGTGGAGCATCCGGACGCGCCGGTGATCTACCTTTCCACGGGACCCTGGAACGCCGCGCCCACGCTGGCACGCTTCCTGACCCGCAACATGTATCCGTCCGGGGCGCTGCTGCTGACCGACTGGGGCCTCACGCAGGACCGGTGGTTCCGCAGCGGCCAGGACCACAAACACCGGAACCTGGAGCGGCTCGCCAAGGAATTCCCGGACATGCAGTGGCTCCTCATCGGTGACAACGGCCAGCATGACGAAGCCATCTATTCCGGCTTCTCGCAGGAGCACCCGGACAAGGTAGCCGCGATCGCCATCCGCCAGCTGTCCGTCAGCGAATCGGTGTTCGCCGGTGGCCACTCCGAGGACGGGGACCATACCGCGTCGCAGGTGCCGTGGATCTACTCCCCGGACGGCGCCGGCATCGCCAAGCAGCTCACGGCCCTGGACCTGCTCTAGGCGCTGGCACCCAGGGCGGGAACGTCGTCGTCGGGCACATCACTGCCCATCGCCCCGGCGCCCATGACCTCGACGTCCAGGGTGTCACCCGCCATGGCGCCTGCGATGGCTGTGCCTGCCGCGGCAGCCAGGTCACGCTCCTCGATGAGCTCCTGGAGCCAGAAGTAGGAGGCTTTTGGCGTCCGTTCCAGTGTTTCGAAGTCCACGTGCAGGAGGCCGAAGGGCTGGTTGTACCCGGCGGACCATTCGAAGTTGTCCAGGAGCGACCACACGTAGTAGCCCCGAAGGTCAACCGATGCGGCATCCCCGCCCGGGGCGGTAGCTTTCAGGGCGGCCTCGAGGTGGTCCGAGAGGTACTTGAGCCGCCGCTCGTCCGGGATGAACCTGGTGTTGGTGGACTTGTCCCGGACGATGATGTCCTCGAAGCTGGCACCGCCCTCCGTGAGTATGACCGGCGGAAGGTTGGGGTATCGTTCGCCCATCTCCTTCAGGGCCACGGCCATGTACTCCGGCTTCACCGGCCAGCCGTAGGCGGTGATGTCCGCCTCGGGCCAGGTCTCGACGTGGAACGGTGTTCCACCGTTACCGGCCGCGCTCAGGTCGCTGCCCATGGCTTCGGCCATGCTGGCGGGCACTGCTCCGCCGCCCGGCCCTACCGCCACTTTGGTGGGCATGTAGTAGTTGAGCCCGTAGAAGTCCAGCGGCTGGGAGATCAGTTCCATATCCTCGTCCGGGTGCTCGAAGGAGCTGAAGAACTTGGCCGCCCGGATCAGGTCCGGGTATTTGCCGGTCAGCACGGGGTCCGCATAGAGCCGGTTCTGGGCCAGGTCCATCAGCCCGGCGCTGATCCTGTCCAGCGGGTTGATGGAATTGGGCACCATGGGCGAGTAGACGTTGGTCATGCCGATCTCCCCCGGCACCTTGGCGGCGCGCAGGGCCTGGACGGCGAGGCCGTGCCCCAGCAGCTGGTGGTGCACCGTCGGGAATGCCCCCAGCATCAGTTCCTTGCCGGGTGAGTGCAGGCCGAGCGTGTAGCCGTTGGTGCTGACCGTGGCAGGTTCGTTGATGGTCACCCAGCGCGCCACCCTGTCGCCGAATTCCTCCGCGAGGATGGCAGCGTATTCGCCCAGCCGGTAGGCGGTGTCCCGGTTCATCCAGCCGCCGGCTTCGTCCAGCGTCAGCGGGGTGTCCCAGTGGTAGATCGTGGCCATGGGGGAAATGCCGTTGGCCAGCAGCTCGTCCAGGAGCCTATCGTAGAAGGCCAGGCCGGCGCGGTTGGCCGGCCCGCGCCCGGTCGGCTGGATGCGCGGCCACGCGAAGGAGAAACGGTAGGAGTCCACGCCGAGTTGCTTCATGAGCGCAACATCCTGCGGCATGCGGTGGTAGTGGTCCGTGGCAATGACGGGGCTGTGGTTTTCCACGATGGCTCCGTCCTTGGCCGCGAAGACGTCCCAGCCCGCCGGGCCCCGCCCGTCCTCATCCAGCGCGCCCTCAATTTGGAAGGCAGCCGTGGCCACGCCGAGCGTAAATCCGGACGGGATAAGGGCAGCGAGTTCTTTGGCGGTGATGTGCATCTGCGGGCCTTTTGTAACGGAGCGTTTGTAAGTACGTAACAGGATCGCACAGCTGTGGGCGCCTGACGAGCACGGCGGTTCCCGGCCGGTGTCCCGGCAGCCCGCCGGGCCGGAGGGCAGCCCGTTGGGCCCTGCTAGGGTCTGTGGATGGATGAAAAACTGGGGAAGTTCATCGACGATTTCGCTGCACTTGTGCAGCTGGCACAGGCTGGCAACCATAAGGCAACAGCGGGTACGCAACTGCTTGACGCGCTGACGGAGCATCTGGGCCTGCCGGCCGAAAAACTCGCCGTGGTGGAAGAACAGATTCCGCCGCACCGGTTCGTGGATGCGGACATCGTCCTGGCTGAACTCACCGCCACGGATCCCCAAGGCAGGCTGGTGGGCATCGGCGGCGGAGGCCAGCGCCACCATGCATCCCTCAGCGACATGGTGCAGCAGTCGCAGCTTTTCCCCCAGTTTCCGCTCGCCCAGCCGGACTTCGTGAACATGGCAGTGGGCCCTGGCACGCTGCGCCAGGCCGTGGCATTCGGGTTGCGGCTTTTTTCGTACGACGGCGGCAGCCTTGCGGTCCTGCAGCGGGCCGCGGACCCGCGCTCCGGGCGGCAGTCCGCGGTACTTGAGCTGGTGGCTGGAACCGCGGAGACCGGCGCCGCGTTCCTGGCGGAGTACCGCCGGCGAATGGACAGCCAGAGCGTCCTCCAGGGCCAGGTCATTTCATTGACCATGGGCGAGTACGGACCCAGCAGCGGCGGGGTGACCTTCCACCACAGGCCCCGGCTCAAGGAACAGGAGGTGGTCCTTCCGTCCGGGCTGCTGCAGAAGGTGGCCGGCCATGTGGTCGGCATTGCCGGCCACCGGCAGTCACTCAGGGAACATGGGCAGCACCTCAAGCGCGGGGTCCTGCTCTACGGGCCGCCTGGAACGGGCAAGACCCACACCGTCCGTTACCTCCTGGGCCAGGGCGCGGGCACCACGGCTATCCTGCTCTCGGGCGGTTCACTCGCCCGAATTTCCGAGGCGGCCCGGATAGCCAGGGCACTGCAGCCCTCCATGGTCGTCCTGGAGGACTGCGACCTCATTGCGGAGGACCGCAGCTTCGGCCACGGCCCCCAGCCGCTGCTGTTCGAGGTACTGGATGCCATGGACGGGCTGGACGAGGACGCGGATGTCGCCTTTGTGCTCACCACGAACCGGCCGGACCTGCTTGAACGGGCACTGGCCCAGCGTCCCGGCCGCGTGGACCTGGCCGTGGAGATCCCCCTTCCCGCCCTCGCCGAACGCACCGGCCTTCTCCGGCTTTACAGCAGGCATGCTCGTTTCAGTCCCGAGGCCCTGCAGTCTGCCGCGGAACGGACCGCGGGTACCACGGCGTCCTTCGCACGGGAGCTGGTCCGACGCGCGGTGTTGACCGCTGCCGCAGCGGGTGAGGCTGTGGCTGACGCCCACCTGAATGCCGCAGTGGACGAGCTCATGGCGGACGCCGAGACCCTGACCCGCAGCCTGCTCGGAAGCGCTGCCGGGACGTTGCCGTCCCACAGCCACGGGCCGCAGTAACCCGTGGGCTGCCGGTCCGCCCCTGCGGCTACTGGGAGCCGAACAGGAACTCCTTGGCGTGGGCCACCGCCTTCCGGAAGGCATCGTTCCGGAGCGTCACCAGGTGCTCTGTTTCGCCGTCAGCGGGTTCGAGGTAGCCCGTGTAGCCGGGCCGCAGGACCCAGATGTCGCCCCCGGGCGGAAGGTAGAACACGCCAAAGGACCGCTGCTGCTTCTCGTCTGCCGTCCACACCGGCACAACGGCCAGCGCTGCGCCCGTGGCAGGGTTGATCCATTGCGCACGGGGCAGCGGCTGCTCATGCGCTTCAGGGTCCAGGAAGGGAGCAGTTCCGGCTCCCCAGCGCTGTTCAAAGCGCTCGTGGAATGCCGGAATCAGGTGTGAATCGTATCGGCGCCAGTCGCTCATCCGGTTCTCCGCCTCCTCGCGGTGTTGTTGTTGTGTTCCGTTCCCCGTTCCGTTCCCCGCCGGGTACGTTGCCGGGGCCCTGCCAGGATCATCGTCAGGCCCAGGGCCCGCTTTCCCACCGCACCGGGGTGACCCTGATGAGGGGGTCCTGGGATCGGCCGGGGCTGCGCACCTTCCGGACGGGAACGGACTGTCCGGCAGCGGCGGCCCGCTGCTTGTCATATGCGGCGCGCCGCTCAGGATCCCTGAGGACGTTGTAGGCCTGCATGATCATCAGAAGCACACCTTCCGGGGAGGTACCGCCGTCGACGTCCGGATGGTGGCTGCGCATCAGGGCCCGGTAGGCGCGCGAAATTTCCTGTTGCGTGGCGTGCGGCTGGACCCGCAGGGTGTCGTAGTAGTCGGGGCTTGTTGTCATGGTGGCCCTTTTCCGCTCCGCCGGCGTCCGCGAGCGGCGCGGACGCCGGCGGACAAGAACGCCAGGCGCGGGCAACCGTGAAGAGGTCCCCCGCGCCTGCCGGCTGTGGCTAGGTTCCGATCTGGTGCTTTTCGCTCTGCTGGGTATGGATCTCGATCCTGCGAGGCTTTGCCTTTTCAGCCACCGGTATCCGCAGGGTCAGGACGCCCTGGTCGTAGCTGGCCTTGATGTTGTCAGTATCCAGCGTGTCACCGAGGATCAGTTGCCGGCTGAAGACACCGCGGGGACGTTCGGAGGCCACCAGTTCCACATTGGGCTGGGTGGGGTCCTTGCGCTCCGCCCGGACCGTCAGGACGTTGCGTTCAACGTTCAGGTCCAGGGAATCCATCTTCACGCCAGGCAGGTCGAAGGCCACTACAAACTCGCCGTCTTCCTGCCAGGCGTCCATGGGCATGGCAGCCGGGCGGGCGGCGGTTCCGAAGACCTGCTGCGTGAGCCGGTCCAGCTCACGGAACGGGTCCGTGCGCATCAACATCATTTCCCACTCCTTCAGCTTCAGTAGGTGTTCCACCTGGGCCATATCCACCGGTTAATCTATGGTGATGGATATAGATTTTTTATAGCACCCGTGGGAAACTGAAGCAAGACCCCGGACGGATACTGGAGAACTGATGGCGGAACAGGACGCGGGACGGGAGACCGGCCCGAGCAGCAGCCGCGCGCTGTACGCCATCTCGGTGGCAGCGAAGCTGGCTGGAACAGGACAGCAGAACATCCGGCTCTACGAGACCAGGGGCCTGCTGACGCCGTCGCGGACGTCCGGCGGCACCCGCCAGTACAGTGATGACGACATCGCCGTGCTGCTGCGGATCGGCGAACTCCTGGAACAGGGCCTCAACCTCGCGGGCGTGGCCAAGGTGCTGGAGCTTGAGGCCGCCAACAACAAACTGCACCGCGCCCTCAAGCGGGCCAGGTCCAGGCCGCCAGGCTGAGGGGCCGGACAACAGTTCACCCCCCGGACCAGTCAGTCGCGGGGCGAATCCGCCTTGGACAGCTCACCGGTGATCCGCTCCCCGGGAACACGGGCGGTGCGCCATGTATCCAGTGCAATGACCCCGCCCAGGATGACCAGGGAGAGGGACAGCGACGCGAGGGCGTCGCTGAGCCAGTGGTATCCCAGGTACAACCTGCTCACGGCGGCAAGCACGATGCCAATCCCCGCCCCCACAAAACCAAGAACGGCTGCTTTGGTGTTGCTGTGCCGGGAGAACACCAGGAAGGCTCCAACCAGGAGGAAGTCGCACGCCCCCAGGACATGCCCCGACGGGAACGAAAACGTGTGGTCGATCCCGAACAGCATCTGCTCCACGGGCGGCCGCGAGCGCTGGACGATCCGCAGGATGATCTGGGAGATGATGACCCCGGTGACCATCGCCGACGCCAGCAGGATGGGGCGCCAGGCATGTTTCGCGGCGAAGCCCCACCACAGAATAACCACCAGGACGATGATGGGCAGGGCGATCGGGCCAAAGACCACGGCGAGGAAAATCATGAAGGCCGTGCCGGCGTCGGACCTTATCCCCAGGAGCCAGTCACGGACCGGCACATCTGCGGCAGAGAGGCCATCGGCCTGCAGCACGCTGACCAGTGTGGCGATGAACAGCGCAACCCCCGTCACCACCAGGATGATGGCCGCCCGGTACAGTCCCCGCCGGTCGGCGGGGTCCATGTAGCGCTCCTCCACCACGAACTTGTCGTGGAAGGCCCGCCACCTGCCGCGGCTCCGGCTGGTAGTTGCGGAGCCTGCTGAATCCTGATGTCCCACTGTGATGCCCGTCCCTGCGCCGTTGAGATTTTCCTAGGGGAAGAGTATCGCGTTCAGCACTGGCGGTAGCCTGACTCCATGGGTGCAATGAATGAACTGATTGACGCTGCCGCCGTTCATTCTGCCGCGGCGGTCCTCACGGAGGCCGCTCCCGATGTGCAGTGGGCCCGGACCCGCGCCGCCGCCTCCCTGCTGGGCGACCTGAACCTGCGCGCCCGGACAGATCTTGTGGCGCAGGCGCTGCGGGAGGATGTCCTGAGCGCCTCCGGTGCCGGATATCCGACGGCGGCGGTCAGCTTCCGTGCAGCCCTGCGGTTTCCGGAGTTCACGGGCTGGATCCTGTGGCCGGTGTCAGAGGCTGCTGCCAGCCTTGCCGTGGATTCCGGCACCGGGGAGGACTTTGACGACGCCTTGGCCCTGCTGGCGGAACTGACGCCCCGGCTCACCAGCGAGTTTGCCGTCCGCCGCCTGCTGCGCCACAACCTGGACCGGGCACTGGACGCTGCCCTGGAGTGGACGTCCCACCCGGATGAGCATGTCCGCCGCCTGGCGAGTGAGGGAACCCGCCCCTACCTGCCGTGGGCGGTGCGCGTGCCCGGCCTCGTGGAGCGGCCCGAAGCCACCCTTCCCGTCCTGGCCGCGCTGTATCGGGACTCCTCGGAGTACGTGCGGCGGTCCGTGGCCAATCACCTCAATGACCTTGCCCGGCACGCACCCGGCCCCGTGGTGGCCACGGCAAGGGAGTGGCTCTCCGCAGCTGACGGCAACACGGGGTGGGTGGTCCGGCACGGGCTCCGCACGCTCATCAAGAAAGGGCATCCGGAGGCACTGGAACTGCTTGGTTTTTCGCCGGCGCAGGTGGCGGTGGCCGGGCCCCACCTGGACCGGGAGGTCCTGACCCTGCCCGGTGAACTGACGTTCTCCTTCGAGATAGCCAACACCGGCGCGCACGACGTGCGCCTGGCCGTGGACTACCTCGTCCACTACCGCAAGGCCAATGGGAGCCAGTCCGCCAAGGTTTTCAAGGTGTCAACGCTTACCCTTGCCCCGGGTGAGAGCAGGAGGCTCTCCAAACGCCATGCCTTCAGGCAGATGACCACCAGGGTGCACCACCCTGGCCTGCACGCCCTGGAGCTGCAGATCAATGGTGCGGTGCATGGGCGCGCCGAGTTCCTGCTCGAAACCGGCAACGCCGGCTAGCACCTAGCGCGGCGGGCCGCCCGCGGGGTTCTGCCAGTGGTCCCGCCAGGTGTGCTCAGGCTCAAAGCCCAGCAGCCGGCGCGCCTTGTCGATGGACAGCATGGTTTCGTGTTCGCCCAGCTCCTTGACCACCTTGACGCCGGGGAACACTTCCGCGGCCAGGCTGGCACTGGACCGGCTCATGACGGTATCCGCGTTGGCGATGATGAACGCCTCGAATCCCGGCTTCCCGTTGTCGAGGGCGCGGACCACCGCCTGGGCCCCGTCCCGGCCGTCGATATAGCCCCACAGGTTCCATTTCCGGAGGGTTGCGTCGGAGTCGAAGGAGGGGAACTTTTCGTAGTCCTCCACGTCCATGACGTTGGAGAACCGCAGCCCGACGATGCTCAGTTCCGGGTCCCAGCGCGTCAGCTCAGCGGCCATCTGCTCTTCCAGGTGCTTCACCAGGGAGTAGGTGCTTTCGGGCCGGGCGGGGTACTCCTCGTCCACGGGGATGTAGGGCGGGTCGACGTCGAACGGCAGTCCCAGCACCGTCTCGCTGGAGGCGTACACCACCTTCTTGATGCCCGCGCGGCGCGCCGCCTGGAACACGTTGTAGGTGGACAGCATGTTGTTTTCGAAGGTGGCGGCATCGGGAATGATGCCCGGGGCCGGGATGGCACCGAGGTGCACCACGGCGTCAAAACCGTCATGCCTGTCGTCCACTCCCAGCAGCACGTCCAGGACCTGGCCGTAGTTCCGCAGGTCCACCACGACCAGGCCGGGACTGCGGCTGCCTTCGCGGTCCAGGTTGAGGACCTGGTGGCCGTCCTCCGTGAGCCTGCGGACCACGTGCCGTCCAAGTTTGCCGCTACCGCCGGTGACCGCAATTCTCATCAGGTTGTCCTTTACGTTGGTGGCTTGCGCCGGTTCAGGCGCCGGGGCGCGGGGAAGCCAGGAACTTTTCGACGGCGGCGATCGCCTGTCTGGTGATGTCGCCGGGATCTCCGCTGCCGTCCACGGAAACGAGCATTCCACGGCCGGCGTAGACCGAGACTACTTCATGCGTCTCACGGTGGTAGAGATCCAGGCGGCGCCGGAACACGTCCACCGTGTCATCCGTGCGGCCCTGCTCCGCGGCACGCCGGAGCATCCGCTGCTCCAGGACGGAGTCGGGGGCGGTCAGCTCAATGACCGCATCCAGCGCAAACCCCTGGGACACGAGCATGTTGTCCAGCTCCGCCACCTGCGGAGCCGTGCGCGGATAGCCGTCCAGCAGGAAGCCCGCCTGCAGGTCGCTGTCCTGCAGGCGGTCCTTGACCATCGCGTTGGTGAGGTGGTCCGGGACAAAATCGCCGTCGTCGAGATAGCCGGCAGCCTGGTTTCCCAGCTCCGTTTCCTCGTTGACGTTGGTCCGGAAAATTTCTCCGGTGGAAAGCGTGGGAACGCCGAAGTGCCGGGCCAGGTGTTCCGCCTGCGTTCCCTTGCCGGAGCCCGGCGGACCGATGATGAGCAGCCTGGTCATGTCCTGTCCCTCTTCCTGCCCCAGCGGGGCCTGCCAGCCGCCGGTTCCGGGGGTCTGCCGCCGGGAGCACCGGCGCCTGCTTCATTCTGCCGGTAACTCCCCGGCCGGCGCCAGAGAGCCTGCACCGTATGTGTCAAGGTGACCATTTCCCCCGCCGGAGGATGTATATACTTCTGGATATCGGTTTAGCAGCAGGCCGTTGGAAAGTTCCTCGATCCAGCGACCTTCACAGCCTGCCCGCTCCGCCGGGGGGATGCTGGAAGTCACCGGGTTGTCCTGAGCGAATGGCACCAGAAAACCGTGGCCAGCGAGTCAACAGCAAAAACTGATACATCCATTACCGAGCACCTGCATGAGCTGGTCCTCAACAGCTCTGATGTTGAGGACTTCCTTAACGAGCTGGCACAGGTATCCGCACGCAACCTTTCCGAGCCCGGCGATGAGATCATGTGCGCCATCACCCTCCTGCGGCAGCGCAAGGCCGCGACCGTGGCGAGCAGCAGCCCGGATGCGAAGGCCATTGCGCACCTTGAGTATGAGTTCAGCGAGACGCCGAGCCTGACGGCCTCTGCCGCCCAGGAAAGCATCCACGTCCCCGACGCCCGCGACGACGGCCGCTGGCCCGAATACTCCTCGGCCGTGCTGGCCCAGGGCATCCGCTCCGTCCTCGCGCTGCCCTTCCAGCTGGAGGGCGGGACGAAGGCTGCCCTGCTGCTGTACTCGCGCCGGCCACACCGTTTCGAGCCGCGCATCCTTGAATTTGCCGAGGACTTCGTGGGCCAGACGTCCCTGGCCCTGCGCCTGGCGGTGCGCTTTGCCCACTACAGCGAGACTGCGGCGAACCTCCGCGCCACGTTGGAGTCCCGGACGGTGATCGACATGGCCGTGGGCATCATCATGGCCCAGAACCGGTGCAGCCAGCAGGACGCCTTCGAGATCCTGAAAACGGCCTCCAGCACCCGCAACTCGAAGCTTCATGACGTTGCCGCGGCCGTGGTGAATTCGCTGGGCCAAGGGCCGGCACGCACGCACTACGACGGCTAGTTTTCACAGGCCCCTTATATATCCGGTAAATCCCCCTGCCAGCTTGCCTCCCTAGAAATGAGGCATGACTCCGCAACAGACCAGAGAACGTAAACCCGGCCGCGCCCGGCGGGCCATCATCGCCGGGGCCGTGGCCCTCACCCTTTCCGCCGGGGGCGCCACGGCCTGGGCACTGGACCGGTTCGTGGTCCAGCACGTCGAGATCGCCGACGTCTCGGCCTACGAAGCCAGCCAGGCAGGAAACTCCACCGGAACGACGGCTGAAACCGCCACCGATTCCACGTCCTCCACCGCCGTCACCACGGATACTTCCCACGTCTCCGGCTCGTCCAACATCAGCATCTCCACGGTGACCACCGGCAGCGGCGACGACACCGTCACGTACTACGTTGCCGACGTCGTGCTCGATGACGCCACCACCCTCCAGTCCGCCTTCGCCAACGACAGCTTCGGCGAGAACATCACCGAAACCACGTCCGCCATTGCCGAGGCCAACAACGCAGTGTTCGCCATCAACGGCGACTATTACGGCTTCCGGGACACCGGCATCGTGATCCGCAACGGCGTGGTGTTCCGCGACGAGGGGGCGCGGCAGGGCCTGGCGTTCTACCGCGACGGCACCGTCAAGGTCTACGACGAAACCACCACCGCGGCCGGGCAGCTGGTGGCCGAGGGCGTCTGGAACACCCTCTCCTTCGGCCCGTCCCTGCTGGACAACGGCGAAGTGGCCGACGGCATCGAGGACGTGGAAGTGGACACCAACTTTGGCAACCACTCTATCCAGGGCGAACAGCCCCGCACCGCCGTCGGCATCATCGACGACAACCACCTGGTGTTCGTGGTGGTGGACGGCCGCAGCCCCGGCTACAGCGCCGGGGTCACCATGACCGGCCTGGCGGACATCATGCAGGGCCTCGGTGCCACCACGGCGTACAACATCGACGGCGGAGGCTCCTCCACCATGTACTTCAACGGTTCTCTGGTGAACAACCCGCTGGGCGCCAACAAAGAACGCGGCACCTCCGACATCCTCTACATCGGCGGGTAGGGCCCGGACATGATCATCCTGATCCCTGCCTATGAGCCGGACCTGCAGCTTCCCGCCCTGGTCCGCTCCATCCGCCAGGCGGAACCGTGGCTTCCCATCGTGGTGGTGGATGACGGCAGCGGCCCGGAGTACCGGGATGTGTTCGACGCCGTCAGGGACCTTGGGTGCCATGTGATCAGCTATGGGCGCAACAGGGGAAAGGGCTTCGCCCTCAAGTCCGGGCTGGGCTTCATTGCGGACAACCTGCCCGGCCACGACGTGGTGTGCGCCGACAGCGACGGCCAGCACCGGACGGCGGACATCCTCAGGGTGGCCGATTCCCTCCGGGAGGAGGACCGGGCGGGGCAGGGCTGGTCCACGATGGTGCTGGGCAGCCGGAAGTTCACCGGCGACGTCCCGGCGCGCAGCCGGTTTGGCAACACCGCAACGAAGATGCTCTTCACCCTGGCCACCGGCGAGCGCATTTCCGATACCCAGACCGGCCTCCGCGGCTACCCCGCCGCTATGATCCCCTGGCTCCGGTCCGTCCGCGGCGACCGGTACGAATACGAGCTGAACCTGCTGCTGGAAGCGCGGAACGCCGGCTATGCCATCCGTTCGGTGGACATCGCCACGGTGTACCTGGACCACAATTCCGGTTCGCACTTCCGTCCGCTGGCCGACTCGGTGCGGATCTACGCCCCGCTGCTGAAGTTCCTGGCTTCGTCCTTCACTGCGTTCCTGGTGGACACCGTGCTGTTCGTGCTGCTCACGCTGCTGGCCGACTCCCTGCTCCTTGCTGTGCTGGGGGCCAGGGCGGTGAGTTCCGCCGTGAACTTCATGGTGAACCGGCGCATCGTCTTTGACCATGGCAGGGACAAGCCCGCCGGCACCACCGGAATCCGCTACTTCAGCCTCGCCGCCCTGCTGCTTGCTGCCAACTTCGGCCTCATCTGGGCCCTGGAAGGCGCCGGGCTGCTGGCGCTTCCGGCCAAGATCCTGGCTGAGGCCATCCTGCTGGGGATCAGTTTTGTGGTGCAGCAACGCTTCCTCTTCACGGCACAGGCACGCGGAAAAGCAGCCAGCAAATCCTCCCGCACCGGCCCCAGGGAACCGTCAGCCAGCACTCATATACCCGGCTAGGTTCCGTCACAGCACCCGCACAGTTTGGGCGGGCACCGTGAATACCAGCCCACCAAAAACATCCCGGAGAATCCCATGAACCCCCTTATTTTCACCCTCGCCGACCTGGCAGCCATCAGCATCCTGACCTTTGTCCTGTACCTCCGCCGCCACCGCCGCCGCGACCTGGTGGTGTCCTACCTGGGCATGAACGTGGGCGTCCTGGCCGTGGCCACAGCGCTCTCGGGTTCGGCCGCCGGCCTTGGCCTGGGACTGGGCCTGTTCGGGGTCCTGTCCATCATCCGGCTGCGCTCCACCGAGCTGGCCCAGCACGAGGTGGCCTACTACTTCTCGGCCCTGGCCCTTGGCCTGATCGCCGGCCTGGGGATTGAGCCCCTCTGGCTGACAGGTTCACTGATGGCACTGATCCTGCTGGTGATGTTCGTGGGAGACCACCCACGGGTCCTGCCGGCCCACCGCCACCAGACCGTCATCCTGGACCGCGCCATTGCCGAGGACGGCGAACTCTACGCCCGGCTGGAGGAGGTCCTCCACGGCAAGGTCCACTCCGCCACCATCCAGGAACTGGACCTGGTGAACGACAAGACCATCGTGGATGTCCGGTACGCCTACTCCCCCGCAGCTGTCTCGGCCCTGCCGGCGCCGCGGCACGCGGAACCTGCCCCCATGGAACCTGCCTCCCTTCAACCTGCCGCCGGAGAACCAGCCACCGCCCGCCTGACAACCCCTGCAGGTGCCGCATGAGCACACCCGCAACAGCCGTCGTCGTCAGCAACCTCGGCTCCCTCCGCCCCGTTGGGCTGGAGGAGCTCAACTCCGAGGCCGCACTGCAGACCCGTGTGGACCGCAAGTACGTGGTCCCGGCCCGGTTTGCAGGCCAGCTCCTCGCCACTTTCCGCGCCGACGTCCGCGTCCTGGAGATGGACGGCTCCCGCAGCTTCGCCTACGACTCCGTCTACTTCGACACCGCCGGCCTGGACAGTTACCTCCTGGCTGCCCGCGGCCGCCGGCGCCGTTATAAGATCCGCACCCGGACCTATGTGGACAGCGCGGTGAGCTTCCTGGAGGTGAAAACCGAAGGCGCCCGGGAAGCGACGGTCAAGGAACGCATCCCGTACCTGCCCGAGGACCGCGCCCGGCTCACGGCCGAAGGCCTGGAGTACGTCCGCGAAACGCTCACCGCGGCCGTGGGTTCAATACCCCCCGGCCGCCTCCACCCGGTCCTCGAAACCCGCTACCACCGGACCACGCTCTACCTGCCGGAGTCCGGGAGCCGCGCCACCATCGACACGGACGTGACCTGGCAGCGTCCCGGCCAGGCTGCTTGGGTGCTCGACGATGCGGTGATCCTGGAGACCAAGTCGGGCTCCACGGCCGGGCCGCTGGACCGGCATTTGTGGGCACACGGCGTCCGCCCCTCCCGGATCTCGAAATTCGCCACCGGCATGGCCGCCCTGTGCCCGGACCTACCCGCAAACCGCTGGAACCGGACGCTGCGCCGCAGCCTCTCCCTCCGGCCCGTAGCCTGACCCCCATCTCCCCCACGCTTTCACCTGAAGGAAAAACCATGAAACGCTTCCGCACACATCTGTCCGTCACCGCGCTTGCCCTGGCCCTCGGCCTGGCGGGCTGCTCCGTGGGCGGCACGACTCCCACCGGGGTCTCGGCCGTCAGCAGCCAGGCCTCCACCACCAGCGCGGGCTCTGCCGCCTCCACTGCCTCCACCGGCACTGCGGGGGCCGTCTCGTTGGACGCCCTCGCTGACGACACCCACTACGACGCCGACGACCTCACTTGGGACGCCGCCTCCGAAGTAGCCGTGACCATGGCGGACGGTGCCAGCGCTGCTGCCGCCGGAACGTCGTCGTCCGCTGTCAAGGTCGACGGCGATACCGTCACCATCACCGCCGCCGGCACCTACCGCCTCAGCGGCTCACTGTCCGACGGGCAGGTGGTGGTGGCTGCCAGTGAGGAAGACGTGGTCCGGATCATCCTTGACGGGGCAGCCATCACCAGCTCCACGGGGTCCCCGTTCGTGGTGCAGGGCGCGAACGAGGCGATCGTGTACCTCGAGGACGGAACCACCAATTCCCTCAGCGACGCCGCCACCTACGCCGGCCAGGGCACGGATGCCCCCGACGCAGCCTTGTACTCCATGGCCGACCTCACGATCGCCGGGACCGGGTCCCTCACCGTAGACGGCAACTTCAACGACGGCATCTCCTCGAAGGACGGCCTTGACCTCGCCGGAGGCACCGTGACGGTGGACGCTGAGGACGACGGCATCGTCGGCAAGGACTACGCGGTGCTCCTGGACGGCGCCTACCAGGTGACAGCAGGCGACGACGGCTTCAAGTCCGACAACGAGGAGGACGAGGGGCGCGGCTGGGTACTGGTCAACGGCGGCACCCTGAACGTCAGCGCCGGCGACGACGGCATCAAGGCCTACAACACGCTCACCATCGCGGCAGGCACCACCACGGTGGAGGAGTCGGAGGAAGGCCTCGAGGCCCAGCACATCATCATGACCGGCGGCACCGCCACCGTCACCGCCAACGACGACGGCGTGAACGCCTCAGGCGGCAGCACAAGTTCCAGCACCACCGCCGAAGGCGGAATGGGCGGCGGCATGGGTCGCGGGGAGATGGCCGTGGGCGACTACACCGTGGACATCAGCGGCGGCCTGCTGACCATCAACTCACAGGGCGACGGCCTGGACTCCAACGGCAACGCCAGCATCTCCGGCGGCACCGTGGTGGTCAACGGCCCCACGAACGACGGCAACGGGGCGCTTGACGTCAACGGTGAACTGGTGGTCACGGGCGGAACAGTGGCCGCCGCGGGCAGCGCGGGCATGGCTGTCACACCGGGAGCCTCCTCCACGCAGTCCGGCGTGCAGGTGACCCTTGATTCGTCCATTCCCGCCGGCACCGTAGTCCAGATCGCCGACTCCTCCGGCACCGTGGTGGCTGCATTCGTCACCACCAAGGCCGCAGCCTCGCTGGTGTTCTCCTCCGCGGCCATCAGCGACGGCGCGGAATACACGGTGTACACCGGCGGAACGGCAACGGTCAGCGCGGGCATCGGTGAAGGGTCGCTCGACGGCGCCTCGGAGCAGGGTACGGTCACGGCCGGGGAATACAGCGCAGCGCAGGGCCCCGGCGGCGGAGGCGGCCCCCGCTGGTAAACCCCCAACCCTCGCTCACCTAACGCAACGTATCCTCAAACGCTCTCTCACCTAACGCAACGTTTCCCCAAACGCTCTCCCACTTAACGCAACGTTTCCCCAAACGCTCTCCCACGTCCGACGGCGGCAGTCATGCCGCCGTCGGACGTTTTGCATGCGCGGGGAGGGAAGCTGCTACTTGGCGAGGAAACGCAGGAGCGCTTCGTTGACTTCGGCGGCGTGTGTCCACAGCAGGCCGTGCGGGGCACCTTCTATTTCCACATAGTCGGCAGTGGGCAAGGCCTTGGCGAACAGCCGGCCGGTGGAGTCGATGGGCAGGATATTGTCCGCGGTGCCGTGGAGGATGAGCGCGGGAACGTCGATCTTGGGGATGTCGGCCCGGAAATCCGTAAGCCACGTTGGCTGGGCTGCCACTGATGCCGTGGCACCCGCATTCGCGGCCAGGTTCCAGCTGGCGTTGACTGCCTCCTGGCTCAGTCGGGGCGTGCCCAGGAACGTGTCCGAGTTGTAGAAGTTCTTGAAGAACTCGGTGAAGAAGGCGTACCGGTCCGCAGTGACGGCCTCGTTCAGCCCATCGAAAACCTCCTGCGGGACGCCGTCCGGGTTGTCATCGGTCTTGAGCAGGAAAGGTTCCAGGGAGCCGAGGAAGGCTGCCCGCGCCACCCGGGCGGAGCCGTAGGTGCCCAGGTAACGGCCCACCTCGCCGGTGCCCATGGAGAAGCCCACCAGTACAACATCGTTGAGGTCCAGGGCTGTCAGCACAGTGTTGAGGTCTGCTGCGAAGGTGTCGTAGTCGTAGCCCTCGGTGGTCTTGCTTGATTGGCCGAAACCGCGGCGGTCGTAGGTTATGACACGGTAGCCCGCGTCAAGGAGGGCCGCTGTCTGCTTTTCCCAGGAGGAACCGTCCAGGGGGTACCCGTGGATCAGCACGACGGGCTGGCCGGAGCCGTGGTCTTCGTAGTAAAGCTCGATATCAGTGCTGTTTTCGGTTCCAACGGTAATGAAGGCCATCGCGGCGGGTCCTTTCGAGACTGTGGGATCGATGCGGCCGGGAGGGTGCCGCGGCCGCGCAGTACCTACTCTAGGGCGGTCCACCGTCCAGTCCAGCCCTTCCCGCGCGTGGCTTCCTGCCAGGCACGCCCTGCTACGGGGAGGGTTGCGGAAGCTCGCAGGTAATCTGCGGATTCGCTCCCATGTAGTTCAGCGGTCCCGCAACGATGGTGATGGCAATGGTTCCGGCCTCCGCGCAGTTTCCGGGCGCGGCGCCGAAATAGCCGCGCTGCCAGGCGGCCACACCGCCAACAATGAGCCAGATAACGATGAGTGCTCCGACAATCCGCATGATTCCTCCACTGGGCGCCGCGCTGTGGGATCAATTATGCGCGCCTGCCGCGGGTATGGGAGAGGGTTCCAAGGAAAGTGAGAGAGCGTCCGGGGAAACCTTGCGTTAAGTGAGAGAGCGTCCGCCGGAAACGGGCAGGGAGTGAGAGAGCGTCGGTGGGGACAGAAAAGCACCTCCGGTCCCGGGGATAATCCCGGAGCCGGAGGTGCTTTCAGTGCTTTGGGCAGGCGGTGCGGCGGTTAGGCCGTGGCTGCCGTCTTGCCGGGCAATGCCAGCCTGAAGATCTTGCCCCAGGTGGATCCGACCTGCTTCAGCAGCGGCCCGGTGGTGTACTTCAAACCGTAGCGCTGGCAGATCTCACGGACCTTGGGCGCCACCTCGGCGTACCGGTTGGACGGCAGGTCCGGGAACAGGTGGTGCTCGATCTGGTGCGAGAGGTTGCCGGTCATGATGTGCATGAACTTCGACCCGGAGATGTTGGCGGAGCCGATCATCTGGCGGATGTACCAGTCACCGCGGGTTTCGCCTTCCGCCATTTCCTCCGTGAAGGTGTCCGTGCCTTCGGGGAAGTGGCCGCAGAAGATCACGGCGTGGGCCCACACGTTGCGAACGGCGTTGGCAGTCAGGGTGCCGTAAAGGGCCTGCTTGCCGGAGCCGGTCAGCATGGCGACGGCCGGGGTTGCGGCGTAGTCCTTGGTGAACTGGGTGACAACCTTCTTGCCGAGGGCCCTGAGGTCCTTGAGCAGCGCTTCCTTGGACTTCTTGCCTTCCTTGAACTCCGTGAGCTCAAGGTCGTAGATGGCGATACCCCACTCGAAGAGGGGCGCCAGGATGGCGTTGAACAGCGGGTTGGCCAGGTTAATGGGCTTCCACGGCTGCTGTTCGTCCATCCGCAGGAGGTTGTATCCGACGTCGTTGTCCTTGCCCACCACGTTGGTCCAGCGGTGGTGGAGGTCGTTGTGGGTGTGCTGCCACGAGCGTGAGGGCGTGACGAAGTCCCACTCCCAGGTGGTGGAGTGGATGTCCGGGTCCCGCATCCAGTCCCACTGGCCGTGCAGGACGTTGTGCCCGATTTCCATGTTCTCCAGGATCTTGGCCAGGCTCAGCAGCGTGGTTCCGGTAACCCAGGCAGCCTTGTTCTTGCTGACCAGCAACGCGGCACGCCCGGAGATCTCCAGGCCACGCTGGACCTTGATCACGCGGCGGATGTAGGCGGCGTCTGCCGCCCCGCGCTTGGCGAGAATCTCGTCGCGGATGGCGTCCAGTTCACGCCCAAGTTCCGCCACCTGCTCATCGCTCAGGTGCGCGGCGGCCGGCGGCCGGACGGTGGGGCTGCCGGACTCGGCGAGCTTTCCGGGGCGCGTCCTTGACCCTCCGGTCGGCTTGCCTTCGGCGGATGTGGTCTTGCTCGGTGTTACTACAGTCATACCGTGGTGCTCCTCAGATTTCGAGGTTGACGGGTCCGGCGGCTGCCGAGACACACGTTTGGATCAATTGTCCGGGTTCGCCGTGGACTTCGCCGGTGCGGAGGTCGCGGACCTGGCCGGACAGGAGTGGGGTCAGGCAGCTGTGGCAGATGCCCATCCGGCACCCGCTGGGCATGAGGACTCCTGCGTCTTCGCCGACGTCGAGGATGGGGGTGTCGCCGTCGGCTTCCACTTCCCTGTCCGAGGCTTCGAAGGTGACCAGCCCGCCGTCGTGCCCCACACCGCCTTCAAAGGTGGTGTTGAAGCGCTCGATCATGAGGTTGCCGGCACTGCCGGCCACCGCCACGTCCGAGCCGGGGGCTGCAGTGGTGAGCGCCGCGCGCTTCCACAGCGCCTCGGCGTCGTCCAGGAAGCTGTCCGGACCGCAGGCATACGCCGCGCGTTCCTTCCAGTCAGGGCAGATCTCGTCCAGCTGGGAGGTGTTGGTCAGGTCCATGCGGCCCTGCTCACCGGTGAACCAGTGGGCCAGGCGGAAGTTGGGGAACTGGTCCGCCAACTCGGCAAGTTCCTCGCGGAAGAGGCTGTCGCCGGGAGTGCGGGCCGAATGAACAAGCACGACGTCGGCATCCGGACGCCGCGGGACGAGCGTACGGATCATGGACATGACGGGAGTGATGCCGCTGCCCGCGGTTACCATCAGCAGGGGCCGCGGGTGCTCGGGGAGGACGAAGTCGCCCTGTGGAGGAGCCAGGAACAGGACATCGCCGGGCTTGGTGGTGCGCACCAGGGTGCCGGACACGGCGCCAACATCCGTGACGGTGATGGCGGGGTCCTTGCCGGCAGGGGCGCTGAGGGAGTAGGAGCGCCAGTGGCGGACGCCGTCGAGTTCGACGCCGATGCGCGCCCACTGGCCCGCCAGGTGCGAGTGCCAGCCGCGGCCGGGCCGGAAAAAGATCGTTGCGGACTGGGCCGTCTCCTGGACAACGCGCGTGACGACACCACGGAGCTGCCGTGCGGAGTAGACGGGGTTGAACAGCGCGAGGATGTCCTCCGGCGACAAGGGCGTGGTGAGGACAGTGGCCGCCTGGGCCAGCTGGCGTAACCGGATCATGCTATTAAGCCTAGAGCGGCGCGAGCCATATTTCTCTCTCTCCGTCATATGACCGTTCCGCAGTCACGCTGTAGTAAGTGGCGCAAAGCCCCCAAGCCGCACTCTAAGAGTAACGGTTCGGCAACGCGTAAAGTTCCCCCACCCTTCCATAAGCCTACTTATTATATCGCCGTATTGCTGCTGGCGGGGAGAAATTTTAGGTCAGCACTCTTTCGCCGCGGCTGTTCAGGAGCCGGGATTCCATCCCAGCGAGGGCGCGATGTGCCGGGAGATAGTGCCCAGCAGCTTCGCGTTGAAGTCGACGCCCAACTGGTTGGGGATGGTCAGCAGGAGGGTGTCGGCGGCCTGGACGGCGGTGTCCGCGGCGAGCTGTTCCGCCAGCACGTCCGGGGCGCCCGCGTAGCTCTTCCCGAACCTTGCAGTGAGCCCGTCAATGATGCCCACCTGGTCCCGTCCGTCCCGAAGGGCGGCACCGGCAAAGAAGCGGCTGTCTTCCTCATCCACGATGGGAAGGACACTGCGGCTTACCGATACCCGCGGCGTGTACTCGTGGCCTGCTGCAGCCCAGGCATCCCGGAACAACTGGATCTGCTCGGCCTGGAGTTCATGGAAGGGCACGCCGGTATCCTCGGTCAGCAGCGTGGAGCTCATCAGGTTCATGCCGAGTTCCGCGGCCCAGACCGCTGTCTTCCGGGTCCCGGCTCCCCACCAGATTCGCTCGGCGAGCCCGGGCGACTGCGGCTGGACCGGCAGGAGTCCGGTGGCTCCGCCTGCGTACCGCGGGTCTGCTTCCGCGACCCCCGCACCGGTGATCGCCTTCCGGAAGAGGTCGGTGTGCCGGCGGGCCATGTCCGCGTCGGTTTCTCCGGGGCCGGGCACGTACCCGAAGGCTGCCGCTCCCTGGCGGGCCGGCTCGGGTGACCCGCGACTGATGCCGAGCTGCAGCCGGCCGCCGCTGATCAGGTCCGCTGCCGCGGCTTCCTCGGCCATGTAGAGCGGGTTTTCGTACCGCATGTCGATGACACCCGTGCCGATCTCGATCCTGGTGGTGCGCGCGGCGATGGCGGACAGAAGCGGGAATGGCGAGGCCTGCTGCCGGGCGAAGTGGTGCACCCGGAAGAACGCGCCGTCCAGCCCGAGTTCCTCCGCCGCCACCGACAAGTCGATGGCCTGGAGGAGGGCATCACCGGCTGTCCTGGTGCGGGAGCCCTGCCCGGGACCCCAATGGCCAAATGAGAGAAATCCGATGCGCTCCATACACGGCCCAACCCCGGCCTGGCCCCCGGCATTCCCTGGGGGCTTACGGCTTTGTAGCCACCTTCCAGCCTGACCCCCACTTCGGCCGGATCCTGGCGGCCTACGGCGGGGTGTTTGTGGCCGGATCGCTGGTCTGGGGAATGATCTTTGACGGCTTCCGGCCAGACCGCTGGGACATCGCTGGTTCACTGATCTGCCTGCTGGGCGTGGCAGTGATCATGTTCGCCCCTCGCAGCGGGGCATAGCGCTGCGAGGACAGCGCAGCGGAGGATGCGCCCAGCCGCATAGCTAAACTGGCACCGTGACCAACCGCGAGCAGCCCGCCAGCGCCCCCGTCCCGCCGTCGCGCGGGAGAATCGCCGAACGCCTGCTGCCTGGCGGGGAGGAACCGGACCCGCGGTTCACGCTGGCCAATGAGCGCACGTTCCTGGCCTGGATCCGTACCTCCCTCGCGCTGCTGGCCGGCGGCATCGCCATTGAAGCCTTCACCTCGGACCTCTTCCTGGAACCGGTCCGCAAGGGCCTGGCGGTGGTCCTGCTACTGCTCGGCATGCTGTTGAGCGCAGGCTCCGCTGTCCGGTGGCTCCGGGTGGAACGCAGCATGCGCAACAAGGCGCCGCTGCCGGTGCCCCTCATCGTGCCACTGCTGGCTGCGGCCGGTGCCCTGGCGGCCGCCGTCGTACTGATCTTCATTCTCTGGCGCTGACCCGTGGCGCCATCCCGCGGCCCCGCACCACTGCATGGGGATCCCGGACTGCAGCCTGAACGGACCACGCTCGCGTGGGGCAGGACCATGCTGGCCCTGGTGACGGTCAGCGCGATCTTCCTGCGCTGGCTGCCGCAGCACGGCCTTCCGATCCTGCTCCTGTTCACGGTGTCCGCCGGGACGGCCGCCGGCATCTACTTCACGCAGCGGCGCCGCTACCGCGTGAGCTCGCACGGTATCCGCAAGGAAAGGCACGACGCCGACATCACCGCCGTGCTCTGGACGGCTTCCGCCGGGGTAATCCTGGGCGCCCTCGGCATTGGCGTGGTGCTTATTGGATAGGGCAGCCGTCCAGGGCAGCCCTAGAACATCGGCAGGATAAAGCCGGCAAGGAAGGCCACGGCGCCAATGCCCGTCAGGCACCGGCCCAGCACCGATGCGGTTTTGCCTGCCTCTTCCGGTGCAGCGGTCTGCCACTGGGTGGGGCGTTTGGGGTGGTAGTAGATGGGGAGGGTGTCGCCCACAGCCAGGTCCCTGATGTCGTGGGGTGACATAGGCGCGTGGTGCACCTGGTATTTGCGGTCGAACCAGCGGAAGCCCACGCCCGTGCTGTCGGAATACACCACCGCTTCAGCCACAGCCCACGGATGAACGAAGCGGCGGAGGAAGCCTATGTAGAAGAGCAGCGCGAGCCCGGCGGGCAGGCACATCCAGGTCAGCATTTCCAGGATTGGACCTGCCATATCAAGCACAGTGGGCATGATTCAGATGGTACAGGCGTACGCTGGGGAGACCGGTCCGGGGAGTAAGGGGAAGCCATGAATGATCAGGATATTTTGACGCGCATCCAGGCCCTCGTTGAGGAGGAGCACTCACTGCGGGAGGCCCCCGGGGACGGGCAGGTGCCGGACAAGGCGCGGCTGAAGCAGGTGGAGGAAAGCCTGGACCAGTGCTGGGACCTGCTGCGGCAGCGGCGGGCCAAGTCGGACTCCGGCGAGAACCCCAACGATGCCGAAGCCCGGCCCGTCAGCGAAGTCGAAGGCTACAAACAGTAGCGGCCCCCCAGATTGGAGCGTTCATGCGTCTGGCTGTAGCCCAGATCATCAGCAGTGCAGACCCCGCAGAAAACCTGGAACTGATCCGGGACTACGCGGCGCAGGCGAAGGCCGCTGGTGCGGAGCTGGTGGTGTTTCCCGAGGCTGCCATGCGGGCCTTCGGCCATTCCCTCCGCGACGTCGCAGAGCCACTGGACGGCCCCTGGGCCGGCGAAGTCCGGGCCATCGCGAGGGACCAGGGCATTGTGATCGTGGCAGGCATGTTCACTCCCGGGAAGGACGGACGGGTCCGCAACACCCTGCTGGTCACTGGCCCCGGCGTCGATACCTCCTACGACAAGGTCCATCTCTTCGACGCTTTCGGTTTTACAGAGTCGAAGACTGTGGACGCGGGCGAAACTCCCGTGACTTTCGAGCTCAACCGCACGGTCTTCGGCCTCGCCACCTGCTACGACGTCCGCTTCCCTGCCCTTTTCACCGCCAACGCCCGGGCCGGGGCGCAGGTCAACATCCTGTGTGCGTCCTGGGGAGCGGGCGAGGGCAAGGCTGAACAGTGGGACCTCCTGGTGCGGGCGCGCGCGCTGGACAGCACCACGTTCGTGGTGGCCTGCGGCCAGGGGGACCCGGAAACCGTCGGCGCAGGTCCGGCAGGCAGCGCCCCAACGGGCATAGGGCACAGCGCGGTGATCGACCCCCTGGGCTCCGCCGTCGTGGCGCTGGGCGGAAGGCCGGAACTCGCCGTCGTGGATATCGACCCGTCCATGGTGGATGAGGTTCGCAGCAAACTTCCCGTACTGGCCAACGCCCGGCAGTTCTGACACCTTCGCTGCTGCCATCCTGCTGGGCCTCCCACCTTTGGCAGCGCACGACGACGGCGCACCGCACTTTCCCAGCGGCGCGCCGTCGTCGGTCCTTAAGGCTGTGAAACCCAGCGCCGGGAGGGTGAGCCGCCGGTTACGCACAGGAAACCTATGCGTTCTTCGCGTCCGACGGCGGTTCTCACCTTCCGCCCAGTCCGTCACGCGCCGTTGCGCTGGCCTGGGGCCCTATGCCGTATCGGTGCCGCCGCGTGGAGGGCGGCGGTTAACAAGCTTGAAACATGATCGACGCGTGAACTTCACGTAGGAGCGGATTGTGTAACGCAGCCGCAACTTTTGCGCGCCCTTCCTGAAACACCGGAGGACAACCATAGACGCCGGGGGAAGTGCGAGGGCCGGCAAAGAGCGCCCCGCTGGCGCAACGCGAAGGGACCCGCAGGTGGAAATTTCTGCCCAACATGTCTGGCTGATGATTTCAGCCGCGATGGTTTTGCTGATGACGCCCGGGCTGGGCCTCTTCTACGGCGGCATGACCCGCGCCAAGGCAGCCCTCAACATGATCATGATGAGCTTCATCTCCGCCGGGATCGTCGGCGTGGTGTGGGTCCTGTGGGGCTACTCCATGACAACGGGCGACGGCGTGCTGGGCATCTTCGGCAATCCCTTCACCAATTTCGGCCTGCAGAGCCTGATGGGCTCCCCTGACCTGATCAAAGCCGGCTACAGCGCCACGTTTGCGATCATCACGGTGGCGCTGATCAGTGGAGCCATCGCTGACCGCGCAAAGTTCGGCGCGTGGGCACTGTTCGTACCGCTCTGGATCACCGTGGTCTACTGCCCCCTCGCCTACATGGTCTGGGGCGGCGGGCTGATGAGCGCCGGCGGAGCAGTCACCGCCGTATTCGGCCAGGTCATCGACTTCGCCGGCGGTGCAGTGGTGGAGATCAGTTCCGGGACCGCAGCCCTTGTCCTGGCCCTGATCGTGGGGCAGCGCCACGGCTTCGCCAAGGACCCCAACCACCGCCCGCACAACGTCCCCTTCATCATGCTGGGTGCCGCGATCCTGTGGTTCGGCTGGTTCGGCTTCAATGGCGGCGCGGCCACAACGGCTGAGCAGGCCGGCCTGATCTGGGTGAACACCCTGGTGACTCCCGCCGCGGCGATGCTGAGCTGGCTGGTCACCGAAAAGATCCGCCACGGGCATCCGACGTCCCTCGGTGCCGCCTCGGGTGTGGTTGCCGGGCTTGTGGCCATCACGCCGTCCTGCGCCAACATCAGCCCGGTGGCCGCTATCGGCCTGGGCTTCGTGGCCGGAGCCGCCTGCGCCGTCTTCGTTGACCTGAAGTACCGCTTCGGCCTGGACGACTCGCTGGACGTTGTGGGCGTGCACCTTGGCGCCGGACTCATCGGCACCCTTGCCCTCGGCTTCATCGCCCTTCCGGTGGATGGCCAGGGCGGCGGACTCTTCTACGGCGGCGGTGCGCAGCAACTGATTGCCCAGACGGCGGCTGTGGTGATCACCCTGCTGCTCTCCGGCGCAGGAACCTTTGTCATTGGCCGCGCCATCAACAAGACCATCGGGTTCCGGGTCAGCCTTGAGGCGGAAACCGCTGGCGTGGATCTGGCTGAACACGCTGAGAGCGCCTACGCGTTCGGGGAAATCGGCGCGGGCTTCAATCCGCTGCATCCCGCCTCCCCCTCCCCCGCGGCGGGGGTGGCAGCTGCCGCCGACCGGCCCAGCAAGAGCGCCACGCGGACTAAAGAAGACTCCTTTGCCTGACCGGCGCGGCGGTAAGGGCCGGAACGTCGTGCACTAAGCGCCGCGTCAGTCCGCCAGGATTTTGTACAGCGCCCGCCGGGTCTCATCCATTTTTTCGATGGCTGCGGCGCGCTGCTCCTCGCTGACACCACTGCGGAACTGATGGATGGCTCCCATCAGTTTGCCGATGCTCTGGTGGAACTCACGGTCGGAGCTGTCCGGCCCGGCATTCCAGGCATTGTCCATTTCTTCACCGTGCTCGGCCACATAGGCCCGGCCCTGGTCCGTGAGCGTGAACTCCGTCCCGCGGCCCTCGCTGAGGGCTGAGATCAGGTCCTCGTCAACGAGTTGCTGCAGCGTGGGGTAGATGGATCCGGGACTGGGCCGCCACGCGCCCTCCGTCCTTTCGGCAATCGTCTTGATCAATCCGTAACCGTTGGAAGGCGCCTCGGCCAGGAGCGAGAGGATAGCTGCCCGGACATCCCCCCTGCTCGCCCGCCGTGGGCCACGGCCAAACCCTGGACCGAACCCGGGGCCAAAGCCCGGCGCG
>NZ_JABTYH010000090.1 GCF_013314975.1 Pseudarthrobacter oxydans
CCAACTCGGCAGGATGCCACCGGCTCCTGAAGGAAGGAACCGCTGCGCTGGTGACTGACGCGGCCGAACTGACCGAGCTGCTCGCCAGCTAGGCCCGAAGGGTGGCCGGCCTTTCGGGGCCGGTCACCGCGGGCGGTCCGCCGCCCTTGGGCGGCTTGCGCTGGTGGTCGCCGGCGGCGGACCGCCATCCGCAAGAACCAGGCGCGGTGCAGCTGCCGCTGGCGGCAAACCAAGGTGCCATGAACGGCCCGTACGTTATGGCGGTCGGAGAAGAAAATGTTCGCAGAGCTCACCCAAGAACGGGCGTCCGCTGGCGCGGCCGGCTGTTGGGTCCAGGGTGCGCCGTCGCAGAGCTCCGGACACCCTGGCCCTGTCTTGTCTACGACGTTTTCTGGTTGCTGTCCTGCGGATTCTAGGCGTCCGCTCCAGCCTGTCTAGCCCCGGTTCCGCAGGCTCCACCGGTGCCTGCGTGCCGAAAATTCTTTAGCCAGGGATCCTCGCACGCTCGGAC